>NZ_JBAJHR010000001.1:442500-2420967 GCF_036867055.1 Qipengyuania sp. Mu-71
CTCAGCTGGGAGAGCACCTGCTTTGCAAGCAGGGGGTCATCGGTTCGATCCCGATAGGCTCCACCAGGCACATCAATCCGATAGATGAAACGAACGTAGATCTCGCGTAAAGCGAGTAGGCGGCCATATGGGTCGCTGTCTTTGACATTGTGAATGGGTTTTTAAATCGATGCCGTGGCGCATGGATTGTTTTGTTCGGCTTCGGCCGTTCGAGCGATCGATGCATCACAACAAGATCAATCATAATGATTATCTGGCTGAGATATCCTCCGCATCATCGCGAGACGATGGACTTTTATGCAGGTCTGTCGTTGATGGTGTGGATTCTCAAGCGTGAGGTAAGAGCATTTGGTGGATGCCTTGGCATGTGCAGGCGATGAAGGACGTGGCACGCTGCGATAAGCGTCGGGGAGATGTGAGCAATCTTTGATCCGGCGATTTCCGAATGGGGAAACCCACCCTCACCATTTCCTTTCGTTCGACCTTCGGGTCGGCCGGAAAGAGGTGGATAGGGTATCACCAGACTGAATACATAGGTTTGGTGAAGCGAACCCGGGGAACTGAAACATCTCAGTACCCGGAGGAAAAGACATCAACAGAGATTCCCGTAGTAGTGGCGAGCGAACCGGGACCAGGCCAGTGCTTCTTCGTTAGTTAACCGAACACTTTGGAAAGAGTGGCCATAGCGGGTGACAGCCCCGTAGGTGAAAACAATCGAAGAAGACTCGAGTAGGGCGGGACACGTGAAATCCTGTCTGAACATGGGGGGACCACCCTCCAAGCCTAAATACTCGCACATGACCGATAGCGAACAAGTACCGTGAGGGAAAGGTGAAAAGCACCCCGATTAGGGGAGTGAAACAGTACCTGAAACCGAATGCTTACAAGCAGTTGGAGCCCCATAGGGGGTGACAGCGTACCTCTTGCATAATGGGTCAGTGACTTAATTTATCGAGCAAGCTTAAGCCGTTAGGTGTAGGCGCAGCGAAAGCGAGTCTGAATAGGGCGACTGAGTTCGATGAATTAGACCCGAACCCCGGCGATCTAGGCATGGCCAGGTTGAAGGTGCAGTAACATGCACTGGAGGACCGAACCGGTGAATGTTGAAAAATTCTCGGATGAGCTGTGTTTAGGGGTGAAAGGCCAATCAAGCCGGGAAATAGCTGGTTCTCCGCGAAATCTATTGAGGTAGAGCGTCGGATGTATGCCGATGGGGGTAGAGCACTGGATGGGCTAGGGCTGCGCGAGCGGTACCAAACCTAACCAAACTCCGAATACCATCGAGTCTTATCCGGCAGACAGACGGCGGGTGCTAAGGTCCGTCGTCAAAAGGGAAACAGCCCTAACCTACAGCTAAGGTCCCCAAGTCATATCTAAGTGGGAAAGCATGTGGGAATCCCAAAACAACCAGGAGGTTGGCTTAGAAGCAGCCATCCTTTAAAGAAAGCGTAACAGCTCACTGGTCTAAATAAGGGTTCCTGCGGCGAAGATGTAACGGGGCTAAAGATATGCACCGAAGCTTAGGGTTCAGAATTTATTCTGAGCGGTAGCGGAGCGTTCCGTAAGTGGTTGAAGCCGAAGGGTAACCGACGGTGGACATATCGGAAGTGCGAATGCTGACATGAGTAGCGACAAACAGGGTGAGATGCCCTGTCGCCGAAAGACCAAGGGTTCCTGCTCAACGCTAATCGGAGCAGGGTTAGCCGGCCCCTAAGACGAGCCCGAAGGGGGTAGTCGATGGGAACCACGTAAATATTCGTGGGCCTGAAGATGTGTGACGGATCGTGGAAGTTGTTCGACCTTATTGGATTGGTCGGGCAGCCAAGCGGTTCCAGGAAATAGCCTCTTCAATATAGACCGTACCCGAAACCGACACAGGTGGTCAGGTAGAGTATACCAAGGCGCTTGAGAGAAGTATCCTGAAGGAACTCGGCAAATTGCCTCCGTACCTTCGGAAGAAGGAGGCCCTCTCATTACGCAAGTAGTGTGGAGGGGGCACAGGCCAGGGGGTAGCGACTGTTTAGCAAAAACACAGCACTCTGCTAAGTCGGCTTCAAGACGACGTATAGGGTGTGACGCCTGCCCGGTGCTCGAAGGTTAAGAGGAGGAGTGCAAGCTCCGAATTGAAGCCCGAGTAAACGGCGGCCGTAACTATAACGGTCCTAAGGTAGCGAAATTCCTTGTCGGGTAAGTTCCGACCTGCACGAATGGCGTAACGACTTCCCCACTGTCTCCAGGATATGCTCAGCGAAATTGAATTCTCCGTGAAGATGCGGAGTACCCGCGGTTAGACGGAAAGACCCCGTGCACCTTTACTGCAGCTTCAGAGTGGCATTAGGAAATTACTGTGTAGAATAGGTGGGAGGCTTTGAAACATCGGCGCCAGCTGGTGTGGAGCCAACCTGTGAAATACCACCCTGTGATTTTCTGATGTCTAACCACGCACCGTTATCCGGTGTTGGGACCCTCTGTGGCGGGTAGTTTGACTGGGGCGGTCGCCTCCTAAAGAGTAACGGAGGCGCGCGATGGTATGCTCAGGACGGTTGGAAACCGTCTGCAAGAGTGCAATGGCATAAGCATGCCTGACTGCGAGACCGACAGGTCGAGCAGAGACGAAAGTCGGTCATAGTGATCCGGTGGTCCCTCGTGGAAGGGCCATCGCTCAACGGATAAAAGGTACGCCGGGGATAACAGGCTGATGATTCCCAAGAGCTCATATCGACGGAATCGTTTGGCACCTCGATGTCGGCTCATCACATCCTGGGGCTGGAGCAGGTCCCAAGGGTTTGGCTGTTCGCCAATTAAAGTGGTACGTGAGCTGGGTTCAGAACGTCGCGAGACAGTTTGGTCCCTATCTGCCGTGGGCGTCGATTGTTGAAAGGAGTTGCCCCTAGTACGAGAGGACCGGGGTGAACATACCTCTGGTGTACCTGTCATCCTGCCAAGGGTGCCGCAGGGTAGCTATGTATGGACGGGATAACCGCTGAAAGCATCTAAGCGGGAAGCCTCCCTTGAGATAAGCAATCTTCGAACCGTCGTAGACCACGACGTTGATAGGCCGGGTGTGGAAGCGCAGTAATGCGTGTAGCTAACCGGTCCTAATAGTTCTTTTCGCGCTTGTAGGATCCATACCATCAACGACAGCCCTGTGCTGTCCGCGAGGGTGGAGGAAACTTCAGCCGGATAAGCCCAGAATGCTCAACAGCATCGATTTAAAACCCGTCCGCCTGCTTTATTGCTTGGTGGCTATAGCGTCTGTGACCCACCCGATCCCATCTCGAACTCGGCCGTGAAACCGGACTGCGCCGATGGTACTAGTGCTCAAGCACTGGAAGAGTAGGTCGTCGCCAGGCATTATAGCAGACGGACGCGGTATAAACCCATTCACGATTTCAAAAAGCCGCTGCCGGGTCTCCCGCGCGGCGGCTTTTTCGTCTCTGGCGCATGCCGGCGGACGAACACACGGTGCCGCGGGGTGGAGCAGTCCGGTAGCTCGTCAGGCTCATAACCTGAAGGTCGTTGGTTCAAATCCAACCCCCGCAACCACCAGTATACAACTAGCCCGCTGCCTCTCCGAGGTGGCGGGTTTGTTGTATCCGGGGTGGACGCGATCCGCGAACGATCGGAGCATCGCCCTCCGGAAAATGTCGGGCGTCGGTAAGGAGCGTGGCTTCTATAGGGCGCATATGAAGCGTGGCCATGCTCGTCCTGGTGGGGTTCGACCACGCGACGTGATCGGAACTCTCTAGCGGCGGTTCCCGCTTCGTACGGGCCAAGGCGCTGCAGGGGTGAACGCATTTGCTTCCCGGTGCGCGATAACGGGCCACGGGATAGCGCTTACTCGGTACCAGGGACCCCACAGTGCGAACACCTACATCAGCTCGTAATGTGCCTTAGAGGTCGCGCCGAGGTGTTCGGCCGGACGATCGTGGTAAGCGGGCGTAGGTAGCCTCGCTTCGGGAAGGGGCAAGTTCGCCCATTCCGATATCTGCCTAGGTCTGCCGGACCACAGGCAGGCCGCGACCCGAACCTGCTGGGGCGATCCTACCTGGTAAACCAGCCGCGCAGTTCGTCGAGCCCGCGCTCGACGGTGGCCTCATTGGCCTTTCCCTTCAGATCGCGTTCGACCCGGCGGGCCAGATTGCCAAGATCCTCGTCGCCGAAATAGGCGGCGATGCCGGCCATCACATGCAGCTGTTCGCGCAGCTTCTCGCGCTGTTCGGCAGTGGGCGTGGGGCCGCTCAGTTCGGCCAGCTGGGTGCGCAGCGCGCTGCGGCGCTTTTCGTACATCTGCCGCGCTTCGGCGTCTTCGTCGCTGGCGGGGGCTTCCTCCACTGCTGCAGCCGGGTTGGTCACCAGCCATTTTTCGAGGCAGGGGCCAAGCCGTTCGATCGAGATCGGTTTCGCAACATGGTCCTGCATGCCCGCCGCCAGGCACAATTCGATATCGTCGGGATAGGCATTGGCAGTAATCGCCAGGATCGGCAGGTCGCGCTCCGAAACGCCTTCGGCGCGCAGTGTGCGCGTGGCTTCGAGCCCGTCCATGACCGGCATCTGCATGTCCATCAGCACGGCATCGAACGGCCGGCCCTGTTCGCGCGCAGCGCGCACCTGTTCGACCGCCTGCTTGCCGTCCTCGGCAATCTCCACCGCCACGCCAAGACGGCCGAGCATCGCCACTGCCAGTTTGCGATTGATGTCGACGTCTTCCGCCAGCAGGACCCGGCGGCCCGTCAGGGTCTTGCGGAATGAAGCGGCGTCCTGCTTTTGCGCGGGCGCGTCGGGTGCATTGCCTTCGCATTCGACCAGCGGGAGCGAGAGCACGAAGGTCGAGCCTTGCCCCAATTCGCTCGTCGCGGTCAGGCTGCCGCCCATCAGCTCGGTCAGCTGGCGGGCGATGGCAAGACCGAGGCCGGTACCCGCCACACTCGACGCCGACGCGCCTTCGATCTGGGCGAACTCGTCGAAGACGTGCGACAGCTTGTCCGCCGGAATGCCGACCCCGGTATCGATCACGCGGATGACGATCGAGCGGTCCTCCTCCTGCGCCACGATCCGCACCGATCCTTCATCGGTGAATTTGATGGCATTGCCGATCAGATTGAGAATGATCTGGCGCACGCGCAGCTTGTCGCCGGTGCCGGTGGGCATGCCGGAAGCGATGTCGGCCTCCAGCACGATGCCCTTGGCCTTGGCGTTGGGTTCGAACAACCGCACGCTGCTGCGCACCAGATGCCCGAAATCGACCGGTTCGCGCGACAGCTGCATCCGGCCCGCCTCGATCTTTGACAGGTCGAGCAATTCGTTGAGCAGGCGCAGCATCGCCTTGCCCGAATCCGAGATCATCCGCGCATATTCGAGATGCTCTTCGGACAGATCGCTTTCCAGCAGCAGGTCGGCAAACCCGATGACCCCGTTCATCGGGGTGCGGATTTCGTGGCTCATATTGGCAAGGAAATGGGTCTTCGCCTTCGCCGCATCCTCTGCCGCGTCGCGCGATTGCCGCAGACGCTCTTCGATCAGGACGGTTTCGGTGATGTCTTTGAAAACGCCGAATACCGTCACCACTTCGCCGGTCGGCGAGCTTTCGGCATGGCCGATGGTCGCAATATGGCGCAGTTCCCCGTTGGGGCGTACGATACGTGCGGTGAACTCGAAATCCTCCCCCTCGTTGAGGGCCTTCTCGACCGCTTCGGTGACCATGGGCCGGTCTTCTTCGTAATAGAAATCGATGCCCTTCTCGAGATCGGGGACGAAGTCGTCGGAGACGCCATGGATCCGGAACAGCTGTTCCGACCAGAACAGCGAATCCTCCTGCACATCGATCCGCCAGTGGCCGATATTGGCGATCCCTTCCGCCATCTGCAGCAGGCGATTGTTCTCGCGCATCCGCGCATTGCGTTCGCTGTCGAGCAGCTTTTCGCGTCGCCGGGCGCCGATGTCGCGGACGATCCCGACGAAATCCTGCAGCGCGTCGGTTTCGGGAACCCGGCGAGACGCAAAATGGGCCTCGAGCCAGACGTAGTGACCGTCGCGATGCTTGTGGCGATAGGTCGTCAGCGTGCGGGGAACCGCGCCCTGGAACAGCTTCTCGCTCGCCACCATGGTCGCGGCGCGGTCATCGGGATGGATGCCGTTGATCGGCGACTGGCCGATCATCTCTTCGGGCGGATAGCCGAGCAGTTTTTCGCAGGCAGCGCTGATGTAGCGGCGCACCCGGTCGGGCCCGATCACGACCACCATGTCGGGAAGATCGGCCGCGATCGATTCAAGGTCGGGATGTTCGACCAGGTCGCGCAGGTCCGCGTCTTCGGTAGCGGTCGGCACGGCGGAGGCGCGGGCATCGCGAATGGCGCTGCGGAACCAGATCGCCAGGGGCACGGCGGCCACGATGGTCCCCAGCACGAAACCCAGCAGAACCATCTCGATGTCCAAATTCATACCTACTCTGCTTACTGTCGTTCTACCCAGATTATGCGGGGGTTATGCAAGCTTGTTACCCATGGCACAATCCCGTCGAAAACTGGGTCTATCAGGGGTTAAGGAATGAAAGTTATAAAATGATCCCGGAAATAGTTGAGAACTTCTGTTAGTAAGGTCTTCTAAACCATCTGGGTGAAGTGATAGGGCCAGCACATGCAATGGCTGAAGGTCCCCCCAGAACTGTCATGGTGAATCGAAAACCCCTTTGTATTGCCGCGGCGGTGGCGTTGGTAACTACGGCAGCGGCGGGGCAAGTCCCGGCCATTTCCGAAAATGCTGTAGTCGGCCCGTCGACGGAGGCGGTCACAAGGGTGATCACGCTGAAGGAGCGCGGGTTTCCCGATGGCTTCGAGATCGCCGGCCTGTCGGGTTCGCGCGAGATTTATTTCCCCATTCCCGCCGATGCCGGTGCGCAGGACCTGCGGCTCGTGCTGCCTTACCGGGCGGATTCCTCCTTCAACAGCCGCCGCGCGCTATCGATCGAAGTGGGCGGGAAGACGCTTTACACGACGGCGCTGCCGGACGGGTTTTCCGAAGGGGTGATCGATGTCCCCATCAACGCCTCGCTGATCGAGCAGGGCTTCCTGGCCGCGCGCATCGTCTATTCGGGCGCAATTACCGAAGACCGCTGTGTCGATCAGCGATTGTCGGCTGCCTATCTTTCTTTCGCAGGCAGTGGCGGGTTGCGCGCGCAGTTCGACGGCGCCAGCCTGACGCGGGTGGCCTCCCTCGCGGCGGCGATGCCAACCGCGATCGACGTCGCTCTGCCTGCGGGCGCAAGTGCCGCGCAAACCGCGGCCGCGCTAACGCTGATGCTGGGCGGGGTGGATGCACGGCTTGCCGGCAACCGCAGGACCAATCCCGCCTTTGGCGAGGGGTGGCAGGTTTCGCGGGTCATCTTCGCCGATCCCGCATCCCCCGCACTCTCGGTCCAGCGTGAGGCCGGGGAGCCGGTGTTGCAGATCGGCGGTGAGGATCCCGTCGCCAGTGCACGGCTGTTGCGCAGCCGGTGGAATGCGCTCGTCGCTTCGCCTGCTGCTGGGTCGGCACAGCGCAATGCAGGCGCTGCGGCAACTACGCTCACGGTAGGCGATCTGGGCGGCGACACGTCGATCCAGAACGTCGTCGACCGCGGACAGTGGAACGTGGCCATTCCCACCAGCGCCGTGCCTGCCGGGCAGCGCATGACGGGCATGGTGGTCGACGTCGCGGCGGCGGAAGATGGCGGGACCACGCGCCCGGTCATCGCCGTGCTGCTCAACGGCGTGCTGCTGGCAAGCGCCGAGGCCGAAGACGATGGCCGTACACGGCTCGATGTGGATTTCCCGCAAGGGCTTACGACGTCGCGCAACAATCTCGAGGTCAGCGTCGCGCGGCAGCCCGCCGGCGGCGACTGCAAGTTTGCGCCGCAAGGCTATCCGGCGCAGCTGCTTCCTTCCAGCCACGTCAAGCTCGATCCCGTAGGGACGGTGGCCGATTTCTCCGATCTTCCCGCGGTCCTCAACGGCGGCTTCACGCTGGTGATGCCGGGCGCGGACGCGCTCGGTTCGGTGGCGTCGCTGCTGGGCCCGCTTGCAAGCGGCGAGGGGGCGGTCACCGTCTCCTATTCGGACATGCCCGAGGCGGGCGCCGTGGTGTATGTCGGCGACCAGGCCCCGGCCGGGACCGATCCGATCGTGCGCTTCGACCAGGGCGCGGTCACGATCGACGGGGAGAACGGGCAAACGCTCCTCGATGCCGAAGCCATTGGCGAACTGACCACGGTCCAGCTGCTCGAACAGGGCGGCCGCACCGTGGTCTGGATCAAGCCGGGCGCGGATTTCGCCGCACTGGCGACCAGCGCTTCGCCGCCGGTGCTCAGCTATGGCAATGTCGCTTTCCTTGCCGGGGACCAGCTCGACTTCGCATTCCATAATGCGCGCGAACGGCTGATCGATATCCGCTATCCGGAAGAAAACACCTTCAGCCAGTTCCTGAGCCGTTACCGCCTGTGGCTGATCGGTCTGGGCTGGCTGCTGGTGACACTGGGCTTCGTCTATCTCCTCCGTCGCGTGATCGTCGCCAACAAAACCAAAGACTGATCGTGGGCAACCTCCTCTCGATCGACAGTTGGACCGGTGATTTCCTCGCCGAACGCAATCTCGTCTCGGCGCGGCAGCTGAACGAGGCGAGCGAGCTGGCTGCGCGGTGGGGGTCCAACCTCGCCGATGTCATGCTGACCAAGAACTGGATCGAGCCGGAGGACTATTACCGCGCCCTCGCCGACCGGTTCAGCGTTGAACAGGTCGATCTGGAGAAGGACCCGCTCGATCCCGATCTGCTCGAGGTTGCGGAAGTCGCCAATTACATGCGCGAACTGGCAGTGCCCTGGCGGTGTGAGGTCGGGGTGACGACGATCGTCACGTCGCGTCCGGGGCCCGAGCTGATCCTCTATGCCCGCCGCAAATGGGGCGCGAGCGTCAAGATCGGCATCGCCTCGAAGAAGCAGATCCAGCAGGCGGTGCAGAGCGTTTTTTCCGAACGTTTCCTGCATGCCGCGGTATTCGATTTGGCCGAACACGATCCGGTGATGTCGGCGCAGACCGTGTTTACCCCGGTCCAGCTCGTGGTGGGCTGGGCGATGCTGAGCGCGTTTGCATTGGGGCTGGCGCTGGCCCCGATCCCGACGCTGATCGCGCTCAACCTCGTGATGACGCTGTTCTACCTCGGCAATTTCCTGTTCAAGACCGTGCTGATCTGGGCGGGCGGCAAGCACCAGCACGCCAGCGAGCGGCAGATGGATGCGGCGGTCGGCCTGCTGCGCGACGAGGACCTGCCCGTCTATACCGTGCTGGTGCCGATGTTTCGCGAGCCCGACGTGCTGCCGATCCTCGCCAATGCCTTGCGCGAACTCGATTATCCGACCAGCCGGCTCGACATCAAGATCGTGCTCGAGGAAGGCGACCAGCTGACCATCGATGCCGCCACTGCTCTGGGGCTGGAGGATATTTTCGAGATCATCCTGGTCCCGCCCGCGCAGCCGCAGACCAAACCCAAGGCGTGCAATTACGCGCTGCAATTCGCGCGCGGCGATTTCCTCGTGATCTACGATGCCGAGGACAAGCCCGAACCAGACCAGCTCAAGAAGGTGGTGGTGACCTTCGACCGCTCGCCCGCCAATGTCGCCTGCGTCCAGTGCCGGTTGAACTACTTCAACCGCGAGGAGAACTGGCTGACGCGCCTGTTCACGCTCGACTATTCGCTGTGGTTCGACCTGATGCTTCCCGGGCTGGAGAAGCTCAAGGTGCCGATCCCGCTGGGGGGCACGTCGAACCATTTTCGCATGGACGTGCTGCGCGAACTGCGCGCATGGGACCCGTTCAACGTCACCGAGGATGCCGATCTGGGCATTCGCCTGACGCAGAAGGGCTATGAAGTCCGGCTGGTTGCCTCGACGACCTTCGAGGAAGCCAATGTCTCGCAGTTGAACTGGATCCGGCAGCGGTCGCGCTGGATCAAGGGCTATATGCAGACCATGCTGGTCCATACGCGGCGCCCGATCCATCTGGTGAGAAGCATCGGTGTGCTCGGGCTACTGGGCTTCATCTTCTTCATCGGCGGGACCATGCTGTCGGGCCTGCTGAATCCGGTGTTCTGGGCGATATTCGTGCTCTGGCTGCTGACCGAGACCGGCATCTTCGATCCGCTGTTCCCGCCCGTCCTGCTGTATCTCTCGGTGTTCAACCTGCTGGCGGGGAACGGCTTGTTCATCTTCGTGATGATGCTGGCGCCTTTCCGGCGCAACTGGCTGTCGCTGGTACCCTACAGCGTGACCGTGTTCTGGTATTGGGTGCTGATGTCGATCGCCGCGTGGAAAGGCGCCTGGCAGCTGATCACCAAGCCGTTCTACTGGGAAAAGACCGAACACGGGCTGTCGAAACACACCGCCGCCGAAGTCAGCAAGGCGCAGGCGAGCCAGACCGCGGGATGACGGCGCGCAGGATCACCAGCTACGGCATGCCGATCGCATTGGGCATCGCGCTGGTCGCGCTGGCCTTCGTCCTCCATGCGCGCGGCTATGTGTCGGCCAGCAATCTCGACCTGCACGGACGGACGCTGCTGAGCCTCGAGGGGCTGATCCGGTTCGAGGATATCGTCACTGCCTTTCCGCCGCTGCCCTACATCACCGGGATCGGGCTCAATCACTTCGTGCCCGTCGCCGGAACGACCGGGCTGGCGGTGTTGAGCGCGATGCTCGCCGCCGCGCTCGTACTGGCATGGTTCTGGGCATTCCGGGCCAACGGGTTGTCGCTATGGGAAGCCTCCGCCGCCAGTGCGGTGCTGGCTCTCAATCCGGTGTTCCTGCGCGGCGCGACCGAAGGGATCGGGTTCATTCTCGTCCACTGGGGGCTGTGGTTGACCGCCCTGGGGATGTTTAGCCTGCGCCGGGGCGAACGCGTCAACGATCTGATGCTGGTCTCGCTCGGCCTGTGTCTGATGGCTTTCGCGCATCCGTTCGGGATGGTGCTGGTGTTCGCCAGCCTGCCGTTCCTGGCGCTGGTCATCCCCATCGACCGGCTGCGCACTGCGCCGGTCGCGATGTATCTGACGCTGCTGTTCCCGGTGCTCTTCTCGATCGCTTCGTTCATCTATGTGAACTGGGTTTTCGCCGACCAGACATTCGACTTCATCGGTGCGGTCAGCCGGGAATCCGCCGGGCTGGGCGCCGACCCCACCGGCCGCGTGCCGGTGGCCGACTGGCGCAATATCAGCCTCGCGCTGGTTAGCCTGTTCGCCGTATGCCCGATCGCGATCGGCTTTTTCTTCGCCGCGCGCGGGATGGCGCCGCTGCGCTATGCAGTGCTGGCGCTGTTCCTGACCGTGCTGGCGGCGATGCTGCTGGCGCTGTCCTTCGGTCTGTTCCCTTCGGCCGCGCTGGCAGCCAGTTTCGGCGTCACCGCAGCCGCCGCCTGTGTCGCGCGCTGGCCCATCGCTCGGCTCAAGCGGGTGGAGCTGCTGCTTCTCGCCGCCGGAGCAATTGGCGGGGCCTTGCTCGTCAGCGTCGACACCGCGCCCGAGACCCAGCGCTGGAAAGCGGCGCTGGCCAACCGCCCGGTGGCAGTCAGCGATCCCGAACTTGCAGGCGTTGCACGCGCGCTGTCGGGCCGCGAGGACGTGCTGTTCGATGCCGAGGCGGCACCTGCGGTGATCGCGCTGCGCGAGGATGCCGCCGGCGTCTGGTCCAGCGGGACGCAGCAATTCCGCACCGCCTCGATCCGGGGGCGAACCGATGCCAGCACGCTGGTCGTCCGCAATCGCGAATCCGACTATGGGAGTGACCGGGTTGGTCGCATCTTCCCGACCCTGTACGAGAAAGGCCTGCCCGGTTACCGGTTGCACTATGACGGGGCGCGTTGGCGGGTGTATGAATTGAGCAGCGAGGCCCCACGATGACCGAAGGCAGCCAGTCCCGCATCCTCGTGGTCGACGATGTCCGCGAAAGCGCGCTGATCACCCGCGCGCTGCTGGCGCGCGGCAATTTCGACCGGATCGATATTGCCAGCGGCGGGCTCGAAGCGCTCAGGATGTGCGGGATTACTCCCGATGGCGAGGCCGATAGCACCGCCGAACACCCGTACCAGCTCGTTGTCCTCGACATCATGATGCCCGATATCGACGGGCTGGAAGTCTGCGCGCGGATGCGGTTGGCCAAGGGCACGCGCGACCTGCCGATCCTGATGCTCACGGCGACCAACGACACCGAAACGCTCAACCAGGCGTTCATGGCGGGCGCCGACGACTTCCTCACCAAGCCGATCGACGAGATGCGGCTGCTCGCGCGTATCCGGAACCTGTTGCGGATGCGCCGCGAACAGGAACGGCGTGCGCTGCGCGAGGAAGATCTGCGGGTCCAGAATGCCGCGCTGCGGCAGGGCCAGCTGACGCTCAGCCTGATCGATCCGACCACCAATCTGCTCAAGGATCGGGTGCTGGAACTGGTCATTTCGGATTGCCGCGCGCGCGGCCGGCCCGCTGCGCTGAGCCTGGTCCGGATTGTCGACTATGGGGCCTATGTCGCGGCGCATGGTCAGGACAAGGGCGAGGCATTGCTGGCGCAGGTGGCCGACATGTTGCAGGCGATCCCCGCGCCGCTGGCGGTCTATCTGACTGCCTATGGACCGGGATCCTTCATGCTGATCCATCCCGGCGCACCCTCGGCAAGCGAGCTCGAAGACTGGAACGCGCGGGCTGCCGAAGCGGTCGAGCTGGCTGCGATCAACCACGGGAATTCGATCCAGGCCGAGCATGTAACGCTCTGGACCCGGACCGTATGGGCCGAACCTTCCGGTCTGGCGGCGGCTGCGGATACGATCATCGACCGGACCAAACAGGAATTGCTGGAGCGACAATGATGGGAAAACTGTACGGCATCCCAATTGCCCTCGCCAGTCTGCTGGCGGCCCCCCAGGCACATGCGCAGACGCTGACCGCAACCGAGGCGGGTGACGGGTCGAACAAGGGCCAGGCCATCGCGACGTTCTACTATTCGAAGAGCACCCGCGGCTTCGACGCCGATGGCGACAGCATCGACATTGCCGATTACGAGAAGGTCGAGCTGTACTTGCTGGCCGAATATGAAGTCGCCCCCGATCTCACGCTGATCTTCAAGCCGAGCTTCCGTAATGTCTCGGTCGAAGGCGGCGATGACGACAGCGGGCTAGGCTATACCGATATCGGCGGCCGGTACCGCTTCGCCGAGAATACCGACGGCTGGCTGGCTGTCGAAGCGACCGCGCGGATCCCCGGCGTATCGCGTGACGACAATCTGGCGCAGGTCGGTAGCACCGATGCCGAATACGATTTCCGCCTGCGCGGCTTTCACAATCTGTCCTTCGGCGAGGACAGCGGCTTTATCGACGGCCAGGCAAGCTATCGCCTGCGCGATGGCGATCCGCCCAACGAGTTCCATGCCGATGTGACGCTGGGTTATCGCCCCGATCCCGATTTCCTGCTGATGGTGCAATCGCTCAATACGATCAGCGATGGTTCCGGGCAGGGGATCTTCGACGAATACCGCTATCACAACATGCAAGTCAGCGGAGTGCTCACCGTCTCGCAATCGGTCTCGCTGCAGGCTGGGCTCGTCGGCACGATCGCGGGCGAGAACGCCTTGCGCGAGCGCGGCTTTTTCGGAGGCGTCTGGGTCTCGTTCTGAGCTAGCGCAGGCCGAGCAGGCTTTGCGCGGGCTTGTTCTGGATCGTGAAATCGGTGTCCTTGGGGCCGCCGCCCTGCGGGTCGCTGAGCCATCGCCACACCAGCGCGGTATCGATCCCGCCCTGCCGCGCCGCATCGAGCCAGAGACGCAGGACCTGCTCCTGCAGCGCCGGATCGGGCGGCGCATCGCGCTCCTCGGCGCTTTCCCACGGCTTGTAGGTCGCATCGGCGGCGGAGCGGATGCCGATCTCGCCCAGCCAGGCGGGCTTTGCATGACGATCCGCCAGAGTTCTCAATGCGCGGACCTCATCGGCGATCGCGCGGCGCCATGACGCCCTGTCGGTCGGCGCGCCCAGCGGCGGGTAGGAGGACATGGTCACGATATCGAGCAGGTTCCAGAAACCCACCTGCTGCGCCTCGGCGGAATTGTGCGCGACATAGGTCAGCCGGCCCGGGAACACCTCGCGCGCCCGCGCGATCAGCCGCGCCCATTCGGGCCGCGCGCTCGTCTGCAACAATTCGGTCCCGACGCTCAGTACATCAGCCCCCGCTTCGGCGGCGGTCTCGGCGCAGTCGACCAGTGCGCTTTCATAGGCGTCGAACCAGCTGTGCCAGTCGCTCTCGCTGGAGAACACCACGCTGCCCGCCCAGCGTTCGGGCACCCAGACATGCGGTTTGACCAGCACATCGAGCCCGACCCGCGCGGCCTCCTCGATCCCGCGGAACAGCCGCTCGCGCGGGAGCGCGCTGCCCCGGACCAGTGCCGGGTCGCTCGCGCCCGGTTGCCAGAAGAACGGCACCAGCGCGACCGTGGTGGCGCCTGCCGCAGCCAGATTGGCAAAGCTTTCGCGGGCCTGCGCGCCGCCGAACGGCGCGGCTGGGTCCTCAATCATGTTTACGCCGATCTGCATGACCCGCGCTTTCGCGGCGAGCGGCGTCGCAAGCAAGCCCGGTAGTGCGGCCGCCATGGCCAGCACCTGTCTTCGATCCGGTCGCATTCCTCGCATGGGGGCACCTTGAAGCCGTTCGCCTGAACCCAGCCCATACGCACCGGGCCCGGCAAGCGAAACCGCCTCGCTGCCGCCGCACCTTCAGCCGCGCGCGAGCCCCGCCTTCTCGACATGCGTCGCCACCGGCTGGTCCTGGTCCTTGCGCTCGGAATAGCGGTCGACCAATTGTTCGGCATGGGGCCGTAGCAGCACGGTGAAGCGGACCAGTTCCTCCATCACGTCTACGATACGGTCGTAATAGCTCGAAGGCTTCATCCGACCGTTCTCGTCGAATTCCAGATAGGCCTTGGCGATCGACGACTGGTTGGGGATCGTCACCATCCGCATCCACCGGCCCAGCACGCGCAAGGTGTTGATCGTGTTGAAGCTCTGCGATCCGGCGGAAACCTGCATCACGGCCAGCGTACGCCCCTGGGTCGGGCGGCGGCCCCCGATGGCCAGCGGTAAATGGTCGATCTGTGCCTTCAGAATACCGGTGACCTGCCCGTGGCGTTCGGGGCTGCACCACACCTGCCCTTCGGACCACAGCGACAGCTCACGCAGTTCATGCACCGCCGGGTGATCGTCACCTTCGACCTGGTCGGGCAGCGGCAGGTCGGACGGGTCGAAAATCCGCGTCTCGCAGCCGAACCATCGGAGCAGCCGTGCCGCCTCCTCCACCGCGAGCCGCGAAAAGGAGCGTTCGCGCAGCGATCCGTAAAGCAGCAGGATCCGCGGAGGCGGCTCCATCGCGCCAAGCCCCAGCGCAGGATTGCGATGCGCGAATTCGGGACGCAGCGCAGGCAGGTGATCGGGATCGGGGAGGGTGCGGATGCGGGACATGCAGGCTCGTTCGTTCAGGCTGCGGGGAAGCGGCCGCGCGTACGGTTGGCGAAGGCCACCAGCGAGAGCATAACGGGGACCTCGACCAGCACGCCGACCACGGTAGCCAAAGCCGCTCCGCTGGTCAGTCCGAACAGGCCGATCGCGACCGCCACCGCCAGTTCGAAGAAGTTGGACGTGCCGATCAGCGCGCAGGGCGCAGCGATGTCATGCGGGACCTTCCATGCCTTGGCTGCCGCATAGGCGAGCGCAAAAATGCCATAGGACTGGATGATGATCGGAATGGCGATCAGCGCGATCAGCAGCGGGTTGGCAACGATGGTTTCGGCCTGGAAGGCGAACAGCAGCGCCACCGTCGCCAGCAGGCCCACGATCGACCATGGCTTGAGCCGCGCGGTGAAGGCATCGACCGACGCGGTGTCGCCGCCGTGGCCGGCCATCACCCGCCGCCGGGTCAGCGCGCCCGCGGCGAGCGGGATCACGACATAGAGGGCGACCGAAAGCAGCAGCGTTTCCCACGGCACGACGATGTCGGTGACGCCCAGCAGGAGCGCCACGATCGGCGCGAAGGCGACGATCATCACCAGGTCGTTCACCGATACCTGCACCAGCGTATAGGCGGGATCGCCCTTGGTCAGCTGCGACCACACGAACACCATCGCCGTGCAGGGCGCCGCACCGAGGATGATCAGCCCGGCGATATACTGGTCGGCATCGCCTTCGCTCATCAGCCCGGCATAGAGATAATCGAAAAACAATAGCGCCAGCGCGGCCATGGTGAAGGGCTTGATCAGCCAGTTCACCACCAGCGTGATCACCAGCCCCTTGGGCTTGCGGCCGATATCCTTCACGCTGGCGAAATCGACGGCCACCATCATCGGATAGATCATCGCCCAGATCAGCACTGCGACGACCAGATTGACCGAGGCATATTCGAAGCCGGCAAGCGCGCCGGCCACGCTCGGCGCAGCGAGCCCGAGCGCAAGGCCCGCAAGGATGGCAAGTGCCACCCAGAGCGACAGATACCGTTCGAACGTGCCGAGCGGCGAGGCCGCCGGGGCGGGGGTGGCGATGGTTTGGGTCATTCGGCGGCGCGCGCTTTGGCGCTGGCGCCTGCTGCGCGGCCGATGGTGGCGAGCTTGCCCTTCATCGCCAGCTCGTCGAGCCCGGCATGGGGCAGCATCAGGAACAGTTCGATCCGCCGCTTGAGATAGCTCAGCGCATCGACAAAGGCCGCGCGCTGGCCGTCGCCCTCGACCGCCGCGGGGTCTTCGACTCCCCAATGCGCAGTCAGCGGCTTGCCCGGCCAGACCGGGCAGCTTTCGCCCGCGGCATTGTCACACACGGTGAAGATGAAATCGAACTCGGGTGCATCGGGTCCGGTAAAGACGTCCCAGTTCTTCGAATGTAGGTCCGCGGTCGGATAGCCGAAGCTGTCCAGCACCTCGATCGTCATCGGATGCACCGCACCCCTGGGATCGCTCCCGGCGCTGAAGGCGCGAAAGCGCCCTTCGCCCAGCTTGTTCAGCAGGGCTTCGCCAAGCACCGAGCGGGCCGAATTGCCGGTGCAGAGAAACAGCACATTGTAGGGTTCGCGCATTTGGGTGCCTTCTTTGGGGACGGGGTTGGTGCAATCTTCTCCGCCGCAGCAATTCTCCAGGAGAAAGCCGACGAGCGCGTTCATGGCCGAATAGTCGGCGCCGTAGATGAGCGAGCGCCCCTCGCGGCGCTGCCCGATCAACCCGGCGCGCGAGAGATGCGCGAGGTGGAACGACAGCGATGAATTGGGAATCTCGAGCGCTTCGGCGATCGCCCCAGCGGGCATGCCGTCCTCGCCGGCCTGCACGAGCAAGCGGAACAGCGCGAGCCGATGTTCCTGCGCCAGCGCACCCAGCGCCTCGACCGCTGCCGGAGAACTCATTTCCATGAGTATCGAAATATAAGCCGCCCTGGACGACGTCAAGGCATGTTTCGATTACTCTCGAAATAACCGCTGGGAGCGGCCGGGGTCAGGGAAGCTGTTCGGCTAGCTTCCGGAGAGTCTGCGCTGCTATATCCAGCGTCTGCAGCTTGGTCATGAAGCGCGCCACCACTGCCGGGTCCTCGGCGAGGTCGTCGGCGAGCGCTTCCATTGCAGCGGCGGTATGCGCCACATCTTCGCGGCTGAGCTCGGCGGAGAACAGCGGGGCGGCGACCTTGGCCACCGGAGCGGCGACCAATTCGGCCTTGGCGGTCTGCACCGCTACATCGACTTCTGATTGCGTTCGGCGCCCCGAGGGGAGCCACAGCCCGACATCGGCACGGTGGCGGAACTTGATCCCCGCCTTTCCCGGCTTGATCCACACCACCATTGCCTCGAGCGAGATATCGCCGCGGTGCAACAGGCATTGCGTATCGGGCTGGGGCAGGACCTGGCCCTCGATGAGCGCGCCCCCGGGCGACATGTTGCGGACCTTCACGGTCTCGCGCGAATTGCCGGTAACCAGCGCCGCCATGACGAACATATTGGTCCGCGGCTCCGTGCGCGCACAGCCGATAAAGTCTTTCTGGGGTTCGTATGCTGCTGATAACATGTCGATTTCCTGCGGGAACCTTGGCTGATTCCCCCGCAAGATTGCCTGTCGAGCGCTATACGTATAAATACTAGGTTCGCTCGCTTTGGCGCGGCGCCAGCGCGCGGTGTGCGGAACGCAAAACGAGAAGGGCCCGCCGCTCTTGCGAGCGACGGGCCCTCTTCCCGTTAAGTGGGTTCGGGAAGATTAACGCAGCAGCGAAAGCACGTTCTGCTGGCTCTGGTTGGCTTGTGCGAGCATCGCGCTCGAAGCCTGGCTCAGGATCTGCGACTTGGCGAGCGCGGTCGTTTCGGCCGAATAGTCGGTGTCTTCGATCCGCGAACGTGCGTCGGACAGGTTCGTGATGTTGTTGTTGAGGTTGGTCACAGCCGATTCCAGCTGGTTCTGCGACGCACCGAGGCCGGCGCGAACGGTCGAGACCGTCTTGATGGCGGTGTCGAACAGGGCGATATCGCCAGCCGCGAGGGCTTCGACGTCGACGGCTGCAGCAGCGGCCAGATCGGTGTCGGTGGTGAGGTTGGCCGAAAGATCGATGTCGATCGCATCGGCTTCATTCGCGCCGGCCTGGACCGTCACGACACCGGCAGTACCAGCCGAAGCGTCGAACAGCTTCTGGCCGTTGAATTCGGAGTTCGCCAGAACGCTCGTGATCTGCGTGTTCAGCGCGGTCATTTCCGAAGCGAGGTTGGCGAGGTCGTCGGCCGAATAGGTGTTGTTCGACGCCTGAACCGTCAGTTCGCGCTGGCGCTGCAGCATGTTGGTGACTTCGCTCAGCGCGCCTTCTGCGGTCTGCGCCATCGAGATGCCGTCATTGGCGTTGCGGATACCCTGGTTCATGCCGCGCACCTGCGAGGTCATGCTGGTGGTGATGGCGAGGCCGGCCGCGTCGTCCTTGGCGGAGTTGATGCGCTTGCCGGTCGACAGGCGTTCCATGGCGGTTCCGAGGGCCTTGCCCGCGGCATTCGAAGCATTGGCGGCCTTGAGTGCGCCGATATTGGTGTTGATGACGTTCATGACAATGTTCCCTTTGGTCTACGGTCACTGCCCCCGGTCAGGATATGGCAGTCGCAAACCAGACCGGCAGGAACTTTCCGGAATTAAGGGTGTTGTCCAAATTACCGGGGTTTCGAGTTAACCATCCTCGTAAATCTACCAGCCCTAAAATTATCCAATCTTTTGACGTCCGTGCCGCATTTCGGGGTCTGTCGCTAAGACATGCCAAGTGGGGGCACAAATGGACGGGATTACGAAAACCACGGGCTTTATGCGCGTGCATGGGACGATCGAGGCACGGATGGCGGGCATTGCGTCCTCGCTATTCATGGACCGACCGGTCACACTGGCGGATGCGAGCGATCTCGCGGCCAGCCGCGATGCCCGCACGATCACCGTGGCGCGCGGCGAAACGCCCGCGATCGAACTGGCGGGTACCGGCGGCTCGCTCACCTATACCGACCCGATTGCCGAAAGCAGCATCGCTGCGCTGGTCGCGATGACCTATGCCGGGCAGGGCCCGGTTGCGGCCGATCCGGCGTCGCTGTCGATCATCGCGCTGGCCGACCGGCTGGCGCGGACCGACATTCCGGTGCTGATCAACGGACCCACGGGTACGGGCAAGGAAGTGCTCTCCACTTTTATTCACCGGCGCAGCACGCGCGCCGACCAGCCGTTCATCGCGGTCAATTGCGCGGCGATCCCGGAAACCATGCTCGAGGCCATGCTGTTCGGGCATGAGAAGGGCTCGTTCACCGGCGCCAATGCGGCGGGTGAAGGCTTCTTCCGCGCGGCCGATGGCGGCACGCTGCTGCTCGACGAAATCGCCGAAATGCCGCTTTCGCTCCAGGCGAAGCTGCTGCGCGCGTTGCAGGAAGGCGAAGTGGTGCCGATCGGCGCGACCCGCCCGATCAAGGTCGATGTCCGCATCATCGCCTGTGCCAACCGCGATCTTCCGCATGAAGTGGCCGAGGGCCGGTTCCGCGCCGACCTTTACTATCGCCTCAACGTCTTCCCCATCGAAATGCCGCCGCTGCGCGAACGCCGCGCCGACATTGCGCCGCTGGCTTTCGCCATGCTGCTGCGCCACGTCGCCAAGGGTGACCGCGTGCCGTGGATAGGCGATGCCGCGATTGCCACGCTGGCCCAGTACCCGTGGCCGGGCAATGTGCGCGAACTCGAAAACGTCATGCGTCGGGCCTTGCTGCTCTCGCAGGGCGAAAGCGAGATCGGCCCCGAACATATCGTTTTCGACATGACCGCCCGGGCGGTCGACAAACCGGCCGAGGCGCAGCCCGTGGCCGCAGCCGAGGGTCCGGCGAAGCTGTCGAAGATCGTCCAGATTTCCGAAGCCCGCGCGATCATGGAAGCGCTCGATTCGGTCGGTGGCCACCGTGCCAACGCCGCGCGTGCGCTGGGCATCAGCGAACGCACGCTGCGGTATCGCCTGGCCTCGTTCCGTGAAGCCGGTATCGCCGTGGGAGCAGGCCGATGAACCCCGTAGGCGGCGTAGGCGGCGGCGGATCGATCGAACAGATCATCGCGCTGCGCCAGCAGATCATCGACCGGTCCAAGGTCCTCCAGGACCTGCACCAGCCGCAACCCGCGGCCCCGACCGAGGGGCCGACCTCGGCGCCCAGCTTCGGCGATACGCTTCGCACCGCGCTCGACAATGTGAACGCGGTCCAGAGCGAATCCGGTCGCGTGACCGCGGCCTACGAACGCGGCGAGGAAACCGATATCGCCAAGGTGATGCTCGCCCGGCAGGAAGCCGGGGTCGCCTTCGAAGCCACGCTCCAGGTCCGCAACAAGCTGCTTGCTGCGTATCAGGAAACCATGCGGATGGGGGTCTAACCGATGACCGGACTGGTTCCTGCCGACAACACCGGCGCGGGCATGCTGACGCCGCTGACGGGCGGTTCGGGCACGTTCGGCGAACGCCTGCGCGCGTTTGCCGCGCAACCCTCCGTCAGGAAGGTGCTGCCCTGGTTCGCCGGGACCGCCGGCCTCGGCCTACTGGCACTGACCTGGGCGACGCTGTCGCCCGCGCCGCAGCGGGTTCTCTATTCCTCGCTCGGCGATGCCGAACGGGCTGGCGTCGTCGCCTCGCTCGACCAGGCGGGGATCGACTATACGATCGACAATGGCACGGGCGCGCTGACCGTGGGCGAAGACGATGTCTATCGCGCGCGGATGATGGTTGCCTCCGACGGCTCGCTCGCCTCGCCCGAAAGCGGGACCGATCTGATCGAAAGCCTCCCGATGGGGGCCAGCCGGACGCTCGAGGGCGACCGGTTGCGCGCCGCACAGGAGCGCGAACTCACGCTGACGATCATGGAAATCAACGGGGTCGAGGCGGTCCGCGTGCACATTGCGAAGGCCGAACGCTCGGTCTTCGTGCGCGAGGATGTCGCCCCTTCCGCATCGATCATGGTGCGCATGGCGCGTGGCCGCCAATTGACCGACGGCCAGGTGATGGCGGTTACCAATCTGGTCGCGGGTTCGGTCCCGGGGCTGAACATCGATGCAGTGAAGGTCGTCGACCAGCACGGCAAGCTGCTGACGCAGGCACGCGACCCCAATAGCGGGCGGCTCGACCTGCAGGCGCAGATGGAAGCCAAGCTCAATGCGCAGGTCGACCAGCTCCTCTCGCCGATGTTCGGCAGCGGCGCCTTCACCTCGCAGGTGCAGGTCGATCTCGACATGAACGAGGTCACCTCGGCGCGCGAAAGCTATGACAAGGACGGCACCGTCCGCCGCGAGACGACGCAATTGTCGCAGAGCGGCGGCGTCCAGGCGGGCGGAATTCCCGGCGTGCTGGCGAATACGCCGCCCGCCGATGCCGAAGCCCGGCAGGGGGCGCCCGAGGATACTGCCGAGGCCGCTCCCGGCGGCGGCGTGGGCGAAAGCAGCGCCACCCGCGTCTATGAACTGGGCCGCGAAGTGTCGGTCTCCAACCTGACCCCGGGGTCGATCAAATATCTCTCGGTCGCCGTGGCGATCGACCAGGCGGCGCTGGCCAAGGCGAGCGCGGCGGATATCAACAAGGTCAAGGAACTCGTTTCGGCTGCGGTCGGCGCGCGTGCGGATCGCGGCGACCAGGTCACCGTGGTCATGCGCGCCTTCGAAAAGGTCGAGACCGAAGCGGTGCCGTTCTACGAAACCAGCTGGTTCGGGATGGCGGTCCGCAATGGCGTGGCGATCCTCGCCGTGCTGCTGGTGCTGCTCCTCGCGGTGCGGCCGGCGATCAATGCCCTGCGTAGCGGAGCGAAGAACGGCGGCGTACTCGATCCGCAGTCGGGAGGCACTCCCGCGCTTGGCGGACCGACCATGGGCGCTGCGACGCCTTACGACCGGCAGGCGCTCGACGGGCAGATCGAACTGGCCCAGCGGATCGCGCGCGAAAACCCTGACGATGCCGTGCTCGCACTGCGACGCCTGCTCGCGGAAGATGCGCGGCAAGGAGCATCCACATGACCGCGCCCACACCCCAGCTGCTCGGCGGCACCGACAAGGCGGCCATCATGGTCATGCTGCTCGCCGAAGAGGATGCCTCGAAGATCCTCGGCCAGCTTACGCCCGACGAATTGCGCCAGCTGGCGGGCACGATGTGCGGGATCGGCGAAGTCGAACCGCAGTCCATCGTCGATGCCATCGCGGGCTTTTCGCGTTCGACCGAGAACAGCGGGATTTCCGGCCACGGCCGGGTCGACAGCGTCCGCAAGCTCCTCAACGGGGCGGTGGGCGAGGTGAAGACCGACAACCTTATGCGCCAGGTCGCGCCCGAAGCCGAGGAAGCGAGCCTGCCCGCACTGGGCCTGCTGCGCTGGCTCGATCCCAAGATCATCGGCGAAATCCTCGCCGACGAACATCCGCAGGCAATCGCCGTGCTGCTGTTGCAGCTCGATGCCGATGTCGCCGCGGCGGCGCTGTCCGCCTTGCCCGAGGATCTGCATACGCCAGTGCTCCACCGCGTGGCCAAGCTCGGCCCCGTGTCACGGCAGGCGATCGATATCCTCGAAGGCACGCTCAACGCCAAGATCGAGAAGCTGCACGGGACGATCCCGCTGACGATGGGCGGGATCAAGCATGCGGCGGAGATCATCAACCAGTCGCATCGCAGCGTCGAGAAACGCGTGCTCCCGACCATCGGCAAGATCGACAAGAAGCTTGCCAAGGAACTCGAGAACGAGATGTTCAAGTTCGAGCATCTGTTCGCGCTCGATATGAAGATGACCGGCGTGCTGCTGCGCGAGGTCGAGAGCGATACGCTGATCATGTCGCTCAAGGGGCTGGAAGAAGACCGCCGCGAGCAATTCTATGGCGCGATGTCGTCGCGCGCGGCCGATGGCCTGCGCGACGAGATCGAGATGCGCGGCCGGGTCAAGAAGAGCGATGTCGAAGCGGCGCAGAAGGAAGTCGTCGCGATTGCCAAGCGCCTGATCGCGCAGGGCGATATCATCATGGGCGAAGGGGACGAGGACTATGTCTAGGGTCGCCTATGCCGCGCTCGGCAAGCGGGGGAGCTTTTCCCGCGACAACCGCTACACCAAGATCCAGGAAGACGCCCCGCCGCCGGTTGCCGAGGATGCGGGCGAGAAAGCCTATCGCGCGGGCTATGAAGACGGCCAGATTTCCGCGCATGCCGATTTCGAGGCACGCCTCAAGGCCGAACGCGCCGCCCGGACCGCGATAGAGCTGGCTTTCGCCCGCTTCGACGCGGCCAGCGAACGCCAGCTGCGCGAACGGATGCTGGCGACGGTCCATGCACTGTGCGAGGAAGCCGTCCTCCCGCTCGCGCTCGATACCGAAGGGCTTGCCCGGCGGGTCGAGGCGGCCGCCGCCATGTTCCAGCGCAAGCATGACGAGCGGATCATCCATATCCATCCCGAAGATCTCGAACTGGTCCGCGGCGACGTGTCCGCAGACCTCGAACTGGTGCCCGACGCCAGCGTCGAGCGCGGGGGCTTGCGCGTGGAAACCGATGACGGCGGGGTCGAGGACGGCCCCCAGCAATGGCAGCGCGCGCTCGCCGAAATCTTCGCCGCATGCAAACCCTGATCGACGAGACCTTCGCGTCGGTCGCATCGGCCTCGCTCGATCTCGCACCGCGCCGGTTCGGGCGGGTGGTGGCCTGCGATGGCGGGCTGATCGAGGTTTCCGGACTGGGGGTTCCGATCGGCACGATCTGCACGATCGCGCAGGGCGCATCGACCGAGCACCGCGCGGAAACCATCGGCTTCCGCAATGGCCATACGATGATGATGATGCTCGGCGATACGGTATTGCTGCGACCCGGCGCCATCGTGCGTCCCGAGGGCCAACCCGGCATGCTCAGCGTGGGGCGCGAGTTCCTGGGGCGCGCGGTCGACGGATCGGGCGAGCCCATCGACGGACGCGGACCGATTGGTGCGACCACCGCCTGGCCCGCCGGTGGCTACCGGGTCGGCGCGCTCGACCGGTCGCGGGTTACCGAAGTATTCGACAGCGGCATTCGCTCGCTCAACGCGCTGACCACCTTCGGGATCGGGCAGCGGATCGGCATCATGGCCGGGTCCGGGGTGGGCAAATCGGTGCTGATGGACATGATCGTCGAAAGCGCCCGCGCCGATGCGATCGTGGTCGGGCTGATCGGCGAACGCGCGCGCGAAGTTTCCGATTTCGTCACCCGGCACATGGCGGGCGACCGCGCGGCGAATACCGCGATTGTCGCCGTGCCCGCCGATCATGCGGCCAATCTCAGATTGCGCGGGGCGATGCTGGCGACTTCGCTCGCCGAACATCTGCGCTCGCAGGGCAAGCGCGTGCTGCTGATCCTCGACAGCCTTACCCGCGTCGCGCATGCGGCGCGTGAAATCGGTATCTTGTTGGGCGAACCCGGCGCCGCGCGCGGCTATCCGCCTTCGGCGCTGGCGACGATCACCAAACTGATCGAACGCGCGGGCAATTCGGAAGAATCGGGCGGCGCGATGACCGGTATCTACACCGTGCTGGCCGATGGCGATGACCAGAACGATCCGGTGGTCGATACTGCGCGCGCGATCCTCGATGGCCATATCGTGCTGTCGCGCGAGATCGCGCAACGCGGGCAATACCCCGCGGTCGATGTCGGCGCCTCGCTCAGCCGCGTGATGAACGACATCGTGTCCCCCGAACAGGCGGCGACCGCGCGCCGTTTCCGCGCGCTGAGCGCGACCTATGAAGCCAATCGCGATCTCGTGATGATGGGGGCCTACCGGCAGGGGACCGATCCGCTGCTCGACGAGGCGATCGCGCTGCATCCGCGCATGTGCCAGTTCCTGTCGCAGGGCGGACAGGAGAGCATCGATATCGCGACCTCCTTCGCCCAGCTGACCGAGCTTGTCGGCAGTGACGCCTGAGCGAAAGAAACTCAAACGCGCGCAATTGATCCAGCGCGTCCGGACCGTCGAACGGATGCAGTCGGCGGCTGCCGCGAGCGAAGCCGAAGCGACACGTACGCGGCTGTCCGGCGTGGCGGAACGAACGCGCACGCTCGCCGCGCATTACGCGCAGCGCGCCGACGATATGGTCGGCGCCGACCTGCGCAGCGGCAAGGCGATGCGTGATCAGCTGCAGAAGCTGTCCGAAGTGAGCTCGCGGCAGGCCGAAGAGGCCGAACTGCAATCGCAGACCCGCCGCGAGGCCTTCGCCCAGTCGGACATGCGTTTGCGCAAGGCCGAGGAAGGCACGCGCGAACTGGTGCGTTCGATCGTCGCCGGTCTGGAAAAGGGCTGACCGACCCGGAGTTTGGCACGCTTCTTGATAGATAGACCGCACACGACAAACGGACTTTCTATGACCTTTTCAATCGCCCTACCGAAGTCGCTCGACACCGCGTCCTCTGCCGCCGGCCTCACCAGCGAGAACGGGCAGAAAAGCGCGGGTTTCGAGGCGACTGACGGGTTCGCTGAACTGCTGAGCCAGCTGGCGTCGTTCACGCCGCCCGCCGGTCAGGACGATACGGTGGAAGCGGACCGGCAAGCGGGCGATTTGCCGACCGGCAAGGAATTGCCGCTTGCCGCCCCGGGCCTGTCGGTCCTCGACAATACACTCGCGGCACCGACTGCCATCGAAGCCACAGGTGGAGAGGGTAAACCGGCGGCTGGCGGCCTGGTCCCGAACGCTCCGAAAACCGACCTGGCACTGACCGCGCCGACACCCC
Source organism: Qipengyuania sp. Mu-71 (assembly GCF_036867055.1). Classification (NCBI taxonomy): domain Bacteria; kingdom Pseudomonadati; phylum Pseudomonadota; class Alphaproteobacteria; order Sphingomonadales; family Erythrobacteraceae; genus Qipengyuania; species Qipengyuania sp. Mu-71. Next base: position 468,759 of record NZ_JBAJHR010000001.1, read on the forward strand.
GCGCAACTGCGCCGGGGGCAGGGCTTGCCGATGCGGCGGGTGAAGAGCCGGTCGCGGGTTTGGAGGTCCGTATCTCCGCCGCCCAGGAACCGCGTGATCCGCGCGCTGCCGGCATGGTGTCGTCGCTCCAGACCGGCAAGGCCGCAATGGATTTGCCGGCTGTGGCTGCGCATGGCCGCGCGGAAGCAGCGCCGGTTGTGACTGCACCGCAGGGCGAAACGAAAGCCTCGGTCAAAGCCGCAGCGACCGAAACCGCGGTTGCGGCTGCAGCTCCTGCAAAGGCCGAACCTGCCGCACTGCAAGGCGCCGGAACGACCCAACGCTCGGCCATCGGCGAACGCAAGATCGGCGACAAGGCGCTGGCGGAGAAGCTCGCGTCCAAGCCGCGTACCTCTGCGGCATCGGATGCCGCGAAATCCATGCCGCAAGCACTCGCGGTGGCTGCGGACGGCAGCGCATCCACCATACAGCCCGTTTCGAGCGCGGCGCGGCCCATCGCTACCGACCAGTTCGCCAATGTCGAACGCGTCGTCGAGCATCTCATGGCGGCGCGGCAGTTCGATCTTTCCAAACCGGCTGCGATTGCCGTCGCGCACAAGGAATTCGGCGCGCTGACGCTTACCTTCGACCACTCGGCGGGGGGCATGAATGTCGAAATCGCCGCCGAGGACGGCGAGGCGCATCGTGCGCTGGCGGCGGCGATGGCCAATGACCGCGGCGCTACCCGACCGCAGGACCTGGCGGCACAATCGCCGTCTTCCGCGACCCAGCCCGGCCAGACCGGCGGTGAACGTGGCGGCTCTGCGAACAATGCGGGCACGGGTTCCGGCAACGCGGCCGGCGATGACCAGCGCCAGCAGACTTCCGACCAGCGCAGCCGCCATGGCGAGCGCGCTCCCAACCAGCCCCAGGCGCCCGCGCAATCGTCCTCCGACGACGCGCTCTACGCCTGACGCGCGGCACCCGATTTTAGCAGGACAGCACCATGCCGAACGAAAATGACCCTCAGGAACCCGTAGCGAAAAAGAAGGGCGGCAAGCTCAAGCTGGCGCTATTCGCTTTCGTGCTTCTCGGCGCGGGCGGCGGCGGGACCTATGCCGCTTTCGCCAGCGGCATGCTCAACGCCCATCCGGCGGAAGAAGAGGACCCCAACCCGAAGCTGGTCCTCAAGGGCGACGAGGACCCCTATCCCGCCGGCAAAGACGACGAGGCGAAGGGCGCAGCGATCGTTTACGGTGTGGGCGGGGGCGAATACCGCACCGCCTATTACGATTTCACCGAGGAATTTACCTCGAACCTCGCCGATAGCGGCGCTCTGGTGCAGATCAGCCTCGCGGCTTCGACGCATTACGACGGGCGCGTGCTGATGTGGCTGGAAGAGCACGAAACGGCGCTTCGCTCGCGCATTCTCGCCGAACTGGCTGCTACCGGCGAAGCCGAACTGGCTAGCATTCATGGCAAGGAAGAACTGCAGAAGCGCCTGACCAAGGCGATCAATGAAACGCTCGAGGAACGCGAAGGCTTCGGCGGCGTCGACAGCGTCTATTTCCGGTCGTTCATCGTCCAATGATCTCCTCCGCGATCCCCGCCGCCACGGCCCGTGCCGCGAGCCATTGCGAAGAGCTGTTGAGCCGTGCGGCGACCCCGCCCGACCTCGATCTCGAATTCGCGCGCTTTGCCCGCGGGTTCGCCGAGCAGGCGACGACGCAGCTGGGCGCGCTTTGCGACGACCGGACGCTGGTTGCAGAGATCGCCGAAACCGAACTGCTGCCGGTGGCCGAATGGTATGCCAAGGTCGGTACCGCCCACCGCCACAGCTTCTTCGCGCTCGGCCAGGAAAGCCGCGGGATCCTGATCTCCACGCGGATCGGCGAAATCGTCGCGCAGTTCGAACGCATTCTCGGCGGTACCGGCGACGTCGACGAGCGTTGCAGCGTCCTGCCCGCTTCGGCACTGCGCTTCGCACAGCAATTCGAAGACCGTATGGCCGATGTGCTGCGGCGCACCAGCGACCGCCGTGAAATCGCCGCCGCCGCCAATGGCGACGAGGTCGAACAGGTCGCACCTTTCGCTGCGAGCGAACGCGTGTGGACCGTGACGCTTTCAGTGAGCAGCCCGAAAATCTCGCGCTCGTGGACCGTCCGGCTCGCCATGTGCCAGTCGATGATCGCCGAGATCGTCGGGACGCGCGCCGTCTCGCCGGCCACCGGACGCACGATCGGTGCGCGCGGGATCGAAGGCTCGGCGATTGCGCATGTTGACCTGCCGCTGCGCGCGGTGCTGGTCGATGTACCGATGTCGATCGCCCAGCTGGCCAGCCTCACGCCCGGATCGGTCATCCCCGTTGCGGTCAATCGCAACGTTCCGCTGCTGATCGGCAATCTTACCATTGCGCATGGCTGTGTCGGTGAACTCGACGACCGTGTCGCGCTCGAACTCAATCAAACTTCCCTTTCGGAGTAACTCCTTATGGCTTCGCATGCAGATGGCTTCGGCCTCATCCAGGACATTGATGTCCGCCTCACCGTCGAACTCGGCCGCAAGTCGATGCGCCTGCGCGACGTGCTCGCGCTGGGGGAATCGAGCGTAATCGAGCTTGACCGCCTGACCGACGAACCGCTCGACATGTTCGTCAACGGCAAGCTGATCGCGCGCGGCGAAGTGGTCGCGCAGGGCAATCGTTTCGCGATCCGCGTGATCGAGATCGTCGGCGCGGGTTCGAACGAAGCCGCCGTCGAACGGCGCGCCCAGCCGATTACCGTCACTTCAACCGGTGCAGGCGAGGCGGCCTGATGCTCTGGTACGTCCTCAAGCTGCTGGTCCTGCTGCCGCTGATCGGTGTCATGATCTGGGGCAGCCTGAAACTGGCGAAGAAAATGCAGGGCCAGTTCGGTGCGCCGACAGGTGGCAGCAAGGCCGTGCGGATCGTCGAAAGCACGATGCTGTCGCCCACGCTGCGCCTCGCAGTAATTGAATTCCACGGGCGCGAAATCCTCGTCTCGACCTCGCGCAACGGCCTCGTTCGGCTGGCCGAGGCACCGGCGCGGCCGGAAGCGCAGGACGTCGCCGCATGATCGCTCGTCTCGCCAAACTCGCCGCGGCGCTGGCTGCGCTGGCCTATCCCGCGCTCGTCCGCGCGCAGACCGGCGACGCCGCGGTGTCGGGCGCGCTCGACCGCGCTTTCGGCGAGATGGCAGGGGCCGGTGGTGAGCCGCTGAGCCTGTCGCTCCAGCTGCTGCTGGTGATGGGCCTGCTGACCATCCTGCCCGCGCTGCTGCTGATGATGACCAGCTTCACCCGGATCATCGTGGTGCTGGCGATCCTGCGCCAGGCACTGGGCCTGCAGCAATCGCCGCCCAACCAGGTGCTGATCGGGATCAGCCTGTTCCTGTCGCTGTTCATCATGGCGCCGACGCTGGAAGCGGTGAACGAAAACGCTATTGCCCCCTATTCCGCCGGCGAGATTGGTGCCGAGGCGGCGATCGAGCGCGCCGGGGACCAGTTCCACGGCTTCATGATCCGCCAGACCCGCGAATACGACCTCGAGATGTTCGCCGACATCGCCGGGGCGGGGCAGTTCGCCAGCCCGCAGGACGTGCCCTTCTCGATCCTGCTGCCGGCCTTCGTCACCAGCGAACTCAAGACCGCCTTCCAGATCGGCTTCATGCTGTTTCTGCCCTTCCTCGTGATCGACCTCGTCGTCTCCAGCGTGCTGATGAGCCTCGGCATGATGATGATGAGCCCGATGATCGTTTCGCTGCCCTTCAAGCTGCTGCTGTTCGTCCTCGTCGACGGCTGGGCGCTGCTGATGGGCTCGCTCGCCTCAAGTTTCGGATAGATATCATGGACGAAAGCGCCGTACTCCTTTCCATGGCCGACCGCATGTTGTGGATCGCCGCACTGGTTGCCGCCCCGATCCTGCTCGCGAGCCTCGCGATCGGTCTCGTGATCGGGCTGGTGCAGGCCGCGACGTCGGTCAACGAACAGACGCTGACCTTCGTCCCCAAGCTGGGTGCGGTGGCCTTCGTGCTGGTTATCCTGGGCGCATCGATGATGGCGCTGGTGGGTGATTTCACGCAGGATATCTTTGCCGAAATCGCAGCGATCGGCGACTGAGGACCTTGCCGTGAACGGCCTCGATCTCGGCCTTGGTGCGCTGGAACAGGACATGTGGCGCGTCGTCTTCCTGATGACGCGGCTGGGTGCCGCGCTGCTTGCCGCACCCTTCTTCGGCGCAACCTCGGTGCCGATGTCGGTCCGTGTCGCGATCACCGGCGCGCTGGCGATCTTCGTGTCCACCTGGATGCCGGCAGTCGAGACCCCCGAAGCCCTGCTCTCGCTCGAGGGATTGCTCGCAGTGGCGGGCGAGGTCATCATCGGGCTGGCGCTCGGCTTCGTGCTCCAGCTCGCCTTTGCCGCGCCGACCGTGGCCGCCGAATTGATCGGCGGCGGCATGGGTATGAGCATGGCGGTATCGCAGGATGCGATGGGCGGCGGAACCACCACCTCCTTCGGCCAGTATTTCGTGATCGTGCTGACGCTGATCTTCCTGGCGACCGGCGCGCATCTGCACTGGATTGCGCTGGTTACCGAAAGCTACAACGCCTTCCCGCCGGGCCAGACCTGGCTGGGGGCGGAGCGGTTCGCGGCAATCGCCGGTTTTGCCAGCTTCATGTTCGAAACCGCGCTGAGGATCGCCTTGCCCGTCACGGTGATCCTGTTGCTGGTGCAGGTGCTGACCGGCATCCTGAGCCGCTCGGCGCCGTCGCTCAACCTCTTCGCGCTCGGCCTGCCTGCTGGCGTGCTTGCCGGGCTGGCCGCGCTGATCATTTCCGCACCGCTGATCTACGACCAGTTCACCGGACTCGTCGGCGACGCGCTCGACCAGACTGAAAGTGTGATCGCGCGATGAGCGAGACCGCCGGTGAAAAGACCTTTGCCCCAACCGAGAAGCGGCTGGCGGACGCGACCAAGAAGGGCGACGTCCTGCGTTCCAAGGACGCGGGCACGGCTGCCGTCATGCTGTTCGGCGGCGCCTGGCTGGCGATTGCGGGGCCATTGCTGCTCGAAGGGCTGGCGCAGCTGACACGCGAAGCCTTCCTGTTCGATGCGCGCGACATCCGCGATTTCAGCGTCGGGGGCCTGCTGATGCAGGGCCTGCTGTTGGGCGTGCCTGCAATCCTTACGCTGGCGGTGCCTGTCATCCTCGTAACGTTGCTTTCGCAGCTGGGTTTCGGCCGCGGGCGCTGGGTGGCGGCCAATCTCAAGGCCAAGGGGCAGCGGATCAATCCCATGTCCGGCCTCAAGCGCATGTTCGGCCCGCAGGGGCTGGTCGAAATGGGCAAGGGTCTGCTCAAGGTCGCGCTGCTGGGCAGCATTGCGGCGTGGTGGTGGTGGACCAGCATGGAAACGGTCATCGGGCTGGGGCGGGGCAATCTGTCGGCCCAGCTGACCGCTGCCTGGCATGCCATCGTCTCGCTGATCTTCGCGCTGGGTGCCGGGCTGGTGGTGATCGCCTTCGTCGACCTGCCGATCCAGTGGCTGCGCCAGCAGAAGCGGCTGAAGATGAGCTATCAGGAGCTGCGCGACGAAAACAAGGAAACCGAGGGCTCGCCCGAAATGCGCGCCGCGCGGCGGCAGCGCCAGCGCGATATCGCCACCGGATCGGTTGCCGGGGCAATGCGCGAAGCACAGTTCGTGATTACCAACCCGACCCATTTCGCGGTCGCGATGACCTATGATCCGGACAAGGCCTCGGCCCCCATCGTCCTTGCCAAGGGGCGCGGCGACAAGGCGATGGCGATGAAGGAGCTGGCGCGCGAACTCGACCTGCCGACGCTCGAAATCCCGCAGCTGGCCCGCTCGGTCTATTATACCACGCGCGAACGGCAGATCATCTGCGAAGACCTGTATGGCGCAGTCGCCTCGGTGCTGGCCTATGTTTTCTCGCTCAAGCGCGGCGAAGCGCCGCCGCTCCCGGCAATCGAGGTGCCCGCCGCGCTGCGTTTTGATGCCGATGGCCGCGTGCCGGTTAATCCGCCGCGCAATGCGTCGTTATCAGGGCGATGAGTATTTCCAGTTCCTCGATCGCCACCTCGCTCGGTATCGGCAGCGGCGTAGACATGACCGGTCTGGCCGAGCAATTGGCCGAGGCGCAGTTCGCCGGGCGCAACCAGCGGCTGGCCGACAAGTCGGAAACGCTCGAGCGCCGGATCTCGCTTGCGGGATCGATCCGCAGCAGCCTCTCCACCTTTGCCACGGCGCTCGGCGACCGGCTGCGGACCGGCGATCTCGCGCCCCTGCCGACGATCAGCAACACCGCGGTCGCTGCGGTCTCCACCCCGCTGGGGGCGGTGGGCAAGGGCAGCTATTCGCTCGAAGTCACCAAGCTGGCGAACAACCAGATCCTCACCGGGCCGACCTATGCCAGCGCAAGCGACACGGTCGGGGCGGGCACGCTTACCATCCGTTTCGGCACGACGAGCAATGCGAGCTTTACCGAGAATACGGGCAAGACACCGCTGACGATCGACATCGCCGCCGGAGCGACGCTGTCGCAGGTGGCCGCCGCGATCAACGGGAAGAACGCCGGGCTCAACGCCTATGTCGCACAGACCGATGCGGGCGCGCAGCTGGTGGTCAAGGGGGCCGACGGTGTGCAGAACGGCTTCACCATCGAAGCCACCGAAGACGGCGCTAACCCGGGGCTGTCGGCACTGGCCTGGCAGCCGGGCGACGACCCCGCGCGGCTGGTCAAGACCTCCGCCGATGCCGAATTCCTCCTCGACGGCCTTGCCCGCCGCAGCGCGTCGAACAAGATTGACAGCATTGCGCCGGGCCTGTCGCTGACGTTGACGGGCACCAATGTCGGCGCCCCTGCGACGATCGGCTTCAACAGCGCCACCAGCGCGATCTCCGGCATGATGCAGGACATTACCGGCGCGCTCAATGAAATCGCCGCCGAACTGAGCAGCGCGGTCGACCCGCTGACGGGAGAGCTCTCGCGCGACACCGGCGCGCGCGCGCTGCGCCGCGATCTGTCCGCACTCGGCTCCACCGTGATCATGCCCAATGCGGCGGAAGGCGCTCCGAAAACGCTGGCCGAACTGGGCCTGGCGATCGAGCGTGACGGCAGCTTCCGCTTCGACGAGGCCAAGCTGGTCGATGCGCTGGCGCGCGATGCCTCGGGCGTGGCCGCCATGTTCACCACCGGCATCAACGGGATCTATGCCACGATCGACCGGATGGCGCGTGCGAACAGCATGGCGAGCGATCCGGGAACGCTGGCGGGTTCGGTGGCGCGCTACCAGTCGCAATCGGACCAGCTCACGCGCGATCTCGAAAAGCTCGCCGAACAGCAGGAAACCTTCCGTTCGAACATGGTCGCGCGCTTCGCCAAGTCCGAAAGCCGGATTACCGCGTCGCAATCCACCCTGTCCTTCCTCCAGTCCCAGATCGATATCTGGAACAACCAGGGGAACTGACATGCTGGCCCGTGCCCGACCCGGCGATGCCTACCGGCAAAGCAATTTCGAAGCCCGGCTGATCGCCAGCGGGCGCGACGACCTCGTCTTGTTCTGCCTCGACGATCTGATCGACAATCTGGGCCTCCTCGAAATCGCCGAATCGCGCCAGGACCGCGCGGCGCGCAGCCGCGTGCTGACGCGCTGCGTCACCGCGTTGACCGCTTTGGAGATCGGAATCGACCGCGAGGCCGAAATGGCCGACAGCCTGGCGCAATTCTACGGTGCGGCGAAAAGCATGCTGCTCGATTCGATCCGGGCGATCGATCTCGAGCAAATCGCGCAATTGCGCGGCGATCTGCGCGAAATTTCCGCCGCCTTCCGTGCGGCGAAATTGGGCGCGGCGCAAGCCTGACCGGAACCGTGCGCGATCTCCGAAATGGAGAACGCAGGCATCGCAAATCGGGCAGAGGAATTGTATCGGGGCCGACGTCTCGATGGCTTCGCCGCCTTGCGCGTCCCAAGCGAACACCGAGACCCCACGTCAGGCATGACTGGCCTGATATGTCTTTGTTCCCTGGGGCTTTCTACATGTTGAAGGTTTTCGTGATCGACAGCGCTGCGGCGCGCCGAGCACAGGTGTGCCGCTTGCTGATGGACCGGCAGATTCACTCCGAACCGTTCGAAACCGTCGCCGAATTTACCGAACATATGCCCTCGCAGGGCCTGGTTCTCTATTGCGACGAGCACGACGGTCTCGCCAGCCTGGTCGAGGCGCTGGACCAGCGTTCGTGGCTGCCGGTGATCGCCTATGCCTGCCAGCCGGACATCCCGCGCGTCGTCCGGGCGATGCAGGCGGGAGCCGCTTCCTATGTCGGCTTTCCCATCGACCCGGCCGAGATCATGGGTGAATACGACAAGCTGCAGGGCAGCTTCGCGGCCCGGCTCGCGCAGCGCAAACGCGCCAGTGCAGCGCGCCGACGGCTCGACATGCTCAGCAATCGCGAACGCCAAGTGCTCGGCTGCATGCTGGACTATGGCACGAGCAAGGAAATCGCGCGCTTTCTCGGTATCAGCCCGCGCACCGTCGAGGCGCATCGCGCCAATCTGATGGTGCGGCTCGACGTGCGTACTGCGACGCAGGCTATCCGTGTGGCGGTCGAAGGCGGCGCGTGCGGAGCAGCGCAGGCCTTTGCGAGCCCATCGGGCCGCGGGGGCGAAGGGGGCGATAGTCCCGCTCCTGCTCCGGTCCTGCAATAGCCCGTCTTCCGATAGGCGAGTGCGGCTGGCTTTAGCTGTCGACGTCGCTGGGTATGGTGCCCGAGGTCATGACCGAAACGAGCGCCCGGCCATAGGCCCCAAGCAGCGCCACCGCCGGATCGGCCGCAAAGAAATTGCCTTCCTCGACCTCGTCGACGATCTTCACCAGTCCCGAGGACGAGCCGATCGGCGAGCGGGATACGAGGATTCCGCAAAGCGGGCCGACCAGTTCCATCGCTGCGCAGATCTGCGCATCGACCTCGATCAGCTGGGTCAAGCGTTCGCGGCTGGCGCGGGGCGAGATGATCGGCGCGACTTCCCCGGGGGCTTCATCGAGAATATCGGCCAGGGCCAGGATCGCTTCGTTAGCGGCTCCGAACCCACCGACCGAACAGGCCTCGACAAAAGTCAGGATCCTGGTTTCCCAGAGTGACATTTCTTGCTTCCCCAACGGACGAGCCCTGAAGAGGGCGCGACGCGGTGTCATTACACCTTCACTAAGACCCATGTCACCGGCTGGACCCCAAATTCCGCACCGATTTCGCGGCGGTAGCCATACACCGTTTAGCAATTGTTAATCGCTGGAGCGTTCGACAATGGCGAGTTGAAGCTTCGCCAGCGCGGATGATTTGAGCTGGTGAACACGCGGAACGCTGACATCGAGCACCGCGGCAATCTCGGTCAGGTTCAGCTCCTCGATGAAATGGAGCTTCACGATCAGCTGCAACCGCTCGGGGAGCTGCGCGATGGCTTCGGCGAGCGCTGTCCGGTCATCGGCTTCGAGCAGCCGCGCCTCGGCATCGGGCTCGGTCGAACCGAAGGCCGGATTGGAGTCCGAATAACAGTCCTCCAGATCCACGACCCGCGTCGCCAATTGTGTTCGCATATCGTGATATTCCCCCACTGAAACATGCAGTTCCTGCGCCATCTCCTCGGCCGAGGGATCGCGCCCCAAGGCGCTGCGCAGGCGGTCCATGGTCGCATCGATCCGGCGGCGCTGCGCTGCGGCACCGCGCGCATGCGGCGATTGCCCGCGCAACAGGTCGATCATCGCCCCGCGCACGCGCATCTTGGCATAGGCGGCAAAGCCATCCTCGCCCGGCCGGTCGTGGCGCTGCGCGCATTCGGTCAGAGCAATCATTCCCGCCTGGAGCAAATCGTCGACATCGACCGATGCGCCGCAACTGCCTTCGTAATACCAGGCCAGCTTGCGGACCATCGGCAGGAAGTTTCCGATCCGCTCGTTGATCTCGCTCGCATAGGCGCGCTGCGCTTTGAAATGGGAGTGGTCGTACTTCATGCCGCGAGGGCCTCCGTTTCATGGCCGAGTTGGGCAGGTTGGGCGGGCGCTTCGTCGCCGACCACCGCGATCACTTCGATCGGTTGGGCAGCGGGGAGTTCGTTGATCGACAGCACCAGGCAGTGCGGTGCGCGCAGCCGCAGCAGCGCGGTCAGCGCGCGGCGGGCGCGCGGCTGGACGATCAGCGCGGGCCGGGTTGCGGCAGGATCGCGCTGTGCCACGATGGTGGCGATACGCTCGCCGATCGAGCGGGCGAGGTCGGGTTCGATCACGATCTCGCCCGAAGCCGGGTCCTGCAGCCCGCCGACGACCATGTCCTCGAGCTGGGCGGCCAGCGTGATGACCGGCAATTTGGCATCGGGCGGGCAGGCTTCGGCGACGATCATCGCACCCAGGTCGGCGCGGACGATGTCGATCAGGCGGTCGTGCTCGGTAGTCTGCTGCGCCGCGAGCGAAAGGCTCGAGAAGACCCGCAACGAATGACGCAGCGAAATTCCGTCGGCGAGCAGCGCCTTGAGCAGCCGGGTTACCGCCGCGAGCGACAGCGGCTGCGGGGTGATCGTTTCGATCAGTTGGCCATGGCGACCACGCAAATGGTCGATCAGGTCGCGGACCTGGTCGGGGCCGAGCAAATCCTGCGCCCTGACGGCGAGCAATTGGTGGATCTGCGTGGCAATCACGCTTTCGGGATCGACCGCGAGATAGCCCTCGGCCACCGCAAGATCGCGCGAGCCCGCGTCGATCCACAGCGCGGGACAGCCGAAGCTGGGGTCGATCGTCGCTTCGCCGGGGACCGCCTGCGAGTGCATGACATCGCCCGTATCGATGGCGAGCAGATGGTGCGGCTTGATCTTGCCGCCGCCAATCGCCGCGCCGCCAAGCGTGATCCGGTAACTGTCGGGATCGACTTCGAAACTGTCCTCGATCCGGAACTGCGGCACGATGAAGCCGAAGGTCTGGCACATCTGCTTGCGCAGCCCGGTCAGCCGCGCGATCAGCGTGGCGCCGTGTTTCTCGTCGGTCAGGTGGATAAGGCCATAGCCAAGCTGGATGGTAACCAGCGTCTGGTCGGTGACCTCGTCGATCGCGATATGCGCCGGATCGGGGATGACCGCCGCCTCGGGAACGTTGAATTCCGCCTCTTCCCGCTTGCGCAGACTGTGCCACAGCCAGAACGCCCCCGCCGCCAGCGGCAGGATGATCGATTGCGGCATCGCGGGAATGCAGCCGATGATGAACAGGATGCAGGCGACCGGCAGCCAGATCTTCGGGTCGGACAATTGCCCGCTGATCTGGTCGGTCAGGTTGCGCGCATCGGATACCCGGGTGACGATAACCGCGGCGGCGATCGACAGCAGCAGTGCCGGCACCGACGCGACCAGCGCATCGCCCACCGCCAGCGTGATGTAGAAGCTGGCCGCGTCGCCCGCCGAAAGGTCGTGGGTGGACATGCCCAGCACCAGGCCCGCGATCACATTGATCAGCAGGATCAGCAGCGCGGCGACCGCATCGCCCTTCACGAATTTGCTGGCACCATCCATCGAACCGTAGAAATCGGCCTCGGTGGCGATTTCGCGGCGGCGCGCCTTGGCTTCGTCGGCGGTGAGCAGCCCGGCGGCAAGATCGGCGTCGATCGCCATCTGCTTGCCGGGCAATGCATCCAGCGTGAAGCGGGCGGAGACTTCGGAGACGCGCCCCGCGCCCTTGGTGACGACCATCAGGTTGATGATCATCAGGATCAGGAAGACGAAGATACCGACCGCGAAATTGCCGCCGATGAGGAAGGCGCCGAAGGCCTCGATGACCTTGCCCGCGGCAGCGCCGCCTTCATGCCCGTTGAGCAGCACGATCCGGGTCGATGCCACGTTGAGCGCGAGCCGCAGCAGCGTGGCGAACAGCAGGACCGAGGGGAAGGAGGAGAAATCGAGCGGTTTCTGCGCGTTCATCGCGGCCATCAGTACGGAGACGGACAAGGCGATATTGAGCACGAAGAAGACGTCGAGCAGCATTGCCGGTATCGGCACGACCATCAGCAGAATGATCGTCAGGATCCCGATCGGCAGCGCGAGGCCGGGGTTGATAAAGCGGAGCGGATTCACAGGCCGAACGCCCTGAACTTGCCATAGGCGGCGGCGATCTGCTCATTCGCGCGACCTGTGCCGGCGCCGCCTTCGCCAAAGGTGTTGCGCAGCGTGTCGGCCATTGACGGGCGCGGGCCACCGGGTCCGGGCAGGGCGGGCATCGCAAGGCTGCCGCGGCTGGGCCGGCTGGTGCTGACGCTGGCGGGCGCATGGGCGGCAAAGCGGGCCGGGTCGAATTCCACACGATTGCCGCCGGTGGGCATCGGCATGTCGCCATAGGCAGCCGACACCTTGTCCTGCATCAGCGTCATGACTTCGCCGACCGAGCGCGGCGATCCGCCGCTATAGAAGATCGAGCGGTTGGCACGCGCGGCCTGCGGCATCAGCGCCGCGGCCGACTGGTCGGGATTGCTGCCCAGCGCGCCAAGGAATTTCTGCGCGCCGCCAAGCCCGAGAAAATGCGCGAGATAGAGTTCTGCCGGTTCGGCGTCGCGCCCCAGGCTGGAGCGCAGGCCCGCGGCGTTCTCGCGCGTCAGCTCCGCTGCCATCAGCGACGAGGCATCGGCATCGTAGCGCAGTGAAAGGAGCTGCTGGCGCGTGGCGGTATCGGCCACGCGGCCATTGGGCGCGATCGCCGCATCGGCCCAGTCCATGCCATGTTTGGCACCATGCCGGTCGAGCGTGCGCAGCCAGGTCGAATCGATGAACTGATAGAGACCCGACGCGCTCGAAGTCTGCGCCTTGGCGCTGGGGTCGAGCCCGGATTCGAGCCGGGCCTGTGCCAGCAGATAATCGAAATCGACACCCGTCCGCGTCGCGGCGCGGGCGATTGCACCCTGCACATCGGCATTCTGGACTGGACTGACTGTAGGCACGAAACCTCCGGGAATTGCGTTCCCGGTTGTTCAGCAAGGTCCGTGCCAAATTTCCTGGCTAGGAATTAGCGCCGCTGTCAGGCGAGCGCGACGCTGATGCCCTGGCGGGGCAGCGCGGCGTAGGGTTCGCTACTGCCGGCCAGTGCGCCGAGGCGGTTCTGGACATTGCTGGCGATCAGGTTGCGCAGGCGGCGGTTGATCTCGTTGAGGCGGCGCACCGCGTCGAGCACACCGAGGCATTCTTCATCCAGGCTGTCCTGCTCGACCACATCCAGCTTGGCGCACAGGTCGAGCTTGCCATTGGTGCAGGCGACGATGCGATCGAGGTCGAGAGCGGCAAGCGCCTGCCGCTCACCCTGCAAAAGTGCGAGCATCTGTTGCAGGGTAGCCAGTGTCTGCTGTTTGCGGGTCATTTCCCGACCTTTCCGTACATGCCCGCGGCGATGATCGCATCGGCGATCTCGGTCGGGATCAGCGGGTAGGAATTGGTTTCCAGCGCCTTGCGGATATCGGCCACGCGGTCGTGGTCGACAGGGCCCTCGGGGCCGGCGGAAACACGTGATGTCGCTATGGGGGCTTCGGCCTGTTGCGCTTCGGCGGCCACCTTCTGCGCGGGAGAGACCTTTCCGGCAGGGGTAATTGCTGCGCCTGGACGCACCACTGCTCCCGAGAATTCCGGCAATCCGACAATACGCATCGTTTCGCTCCATAAGCTGGTTGACCAACAGAACGGCGATCGATGCGCGGGTTTAACTCCCCGGCAATAATTTTGCCGCTTACGGCAAATCGATGCCGACCTGGCCCGGGCGGATCACCATGGCGCGCAGCGTTTCGGTGCGCTGTCCGGTGGCGCGGACCTTGATCCATTCGCCGCGCGCGCCGTCTTCCGCGGCAGCCCCCTGCCGGGTGAGGGTGAACCCCTTGCCGCGCACGAGGATGCTGACGTTCTCGCCGCGCGAGATGATCGTTTCGCCATATTCGGGGGCGGCGGCATAGCGGCCGCTGCCCGAACCGCCATCGACCGCTACATAGATACGCCAGCCGGCAGTCGGGCAAGCGATCTGGACCGAGCGCTGGTCGCGGCCGAACCATTGCAGGTCGAGCGGCGCCTGGCAGGCGGTCAGCCGCAGGCGGCGGTCGACGGGCAGCTTGGCGCCTCCCGGCTGGCCGATATCGGCGCCGGTGAAATCGGTGACCGCGCGGTCGATGATCGACAGGTCCATCGGCGCTGCAGCGGCGGCCGAGCTCGCAAGAAGCGCGGCGGCGAGTGTTAGGGGCAATGTGTGACGCATGGTCGATCCTGACTCCGGTTCGCGAAACCACCCCCGGCATGGGGGTCTTCGCGGTTATGGAGCAAGGTTCGTGCCATCCGGCGCCGGGCGGAGGTAATCAACCGAGACGAGGATGTCGTCGGACACGTTCGGCATGGCAATCAGCCGGGCGGCGACGCCCGCGGCCTCGGCTTCACCCAGCAGACGCTCGCCCTCGACGAGGGCCTCTTCACGCTGCCCGGGTGCATAGCCGATCGAAATCGTTGCCACCTGCCGCTCGTCGGTGACTGCGGCGCGCAGCCATTCCTGCACGCTTTCGCCCGGGGCGGGCTTGTGCAGTGCGAGCGCGGAGGACGTCACCGGTGCGGGTTCCCCGGCGTCTGTCTCAGCCTCGACCTCGGTCTCCTCCTGCGAGGGCGTAGCGGAGGGCTCGCGCACCGCTTGCGCCGTGATCAGGAACAGGATCAGCGCGAGATCCGCGGTTACCGTCTGCCAGCCCGAAGCCGCGCGCAGGATCATGCCGCTTCGCGTTCGCTGTGCGGGGTGCCGCCGGCCATGCCGGTCTGGCGGATCCCGCGGGCGAGCCATTCAAGCACTGCATCGCGGTCGCGCTCTTCCTGCCGCGACTTGCGCGCAACTGCGGCGCCCAGCGGGGCAAAGAGAAAGTTCGCGGCGAGGAGGCCGTACAGCGTGGTGACGACGGCCATGGCGATGGCCCCGACCAGGCCGGTATCCTGCGCTGCCGCGCCCTGCGCCTGGCCCAGCGCGATCAACGTGCCCGCGAGACCCAGCACCGGCGCCAGTTCCGCCGCGCAGTCGAACACGCGCACTGCGGTCTGCGCATTGGCCAGCCGCGCTTCCTTGAATTTCTGGTGTTCGCCGTGAAGCGACTGGATCGAGCGCTGGCTGATGATCAGATCGGACAGGCTGTCGAATTCGCTATCGCCGAAATGATGCGGTTCGGCGCGGATAAAGCCGTCATCGGCAATCTCGCGGATCTGCAGGGCCAGTTCGCTCTTGGCGCGCGCCACGTCGAACGCCCGTTCGAACAATCCGCGCAGCGCGCCGAGGGCAATCCGGCTGTCCGCCACACCGCAACGCAGCAGCGTGGCGACGAGCGTGCCGACGAGGACGATGGCGATCGCTGCGGGATCGAACCAGGTTTCCAACATGGGGTAGCTACTCCTTGCCGACCCAGAACGGCGCGAACCGGGCAGGATTTATGCGGCAGCCGAACTTTGCCGCTTTCCGGCAAGACCTTGCCACATCCTGCCGGTTTCGCCTGCCGGGGCCCGGCAATCGGGTTTTGGCACGCCCCTTGCTGAACATCTCCCGTATATTTTTGCGGAGGCTCACATGAGCGAAGGTTTGTTCGGCATTCACGGGGCGGCACTGGAGATCCGGTCGCAGCGCATGGGTGTGCTCGGTTCGAATATCGCCAATGCGGCGACACCGGGATACAAGGCCCGCGACGTGGACTTTGCTGCCGCGCTGCAGGCACGCCTTGGCGGTGCGCAGGCTGACCGCGCGACCGATGGCGCGATCCAGTACCGTATCCCGACCATGGCCAGCCTCGACGGCAACACCGTCGAGATGTCGACCGAACAGGCGGCCTTTGCCGAAAACGCGGTGGCCTATACCGCTACGCTCAACTTCCTGCGCGGACGGGTCGAAACCGTCACCCGCGCGATCCGGGGCGAATAACGATGGCGGGCCCCACATCCTTCTTCGAGGTTGGCCACCGCGCCATGTCCGCGCAGCTCGTGCGGATGAACACCGCGGCGTCGAACCTGGCCAATGCAGGTTCGGTCTCGGGCAGCGAGGAAGACGCCTATCGCCCGATGCGCACGGTGTTCGAGCAGGAGCTCGACCGTGCTTCGGGCCTCTCGTCGGTCCGCGTCGGCGGGGTGGTGCGCGAAGATGTCGCGCCGATCCGCCGCCACGATCCGGGCCACCCGCTCGCCGACGAGAACGGCGATGTCTGGGAGGCCCCCGTCGATGAGAACGCCGAGATGGTCGAGATGCTCGAAGCCTCGCGCCAGTACCGCAACATGGTCGAGGCCATGTCGACCGCCAAGCAGCTCATGCTCGAAACGATGAGAATGAAATGACCACCATAACCACCCAGACGACCTCGCCGGTCGCTTCCACCACTTCCACATCCGGCCGCGGCATGGACGCGCTGGGGCAGGGCGATTTCCTGCGCCTGCTGACCGTCCAGATGCAGCAGCAGGACCCGTTCGATCCGGTCGATAACAAGGAAATGCTCGCCCAGATGGCGCAGTTCTCCTCGCTCGCCGGCGTGTCGGAAACCAATGCCATGCTCGAGCAGATCGCGGACAAGCTCGACCAGCTGATCGTCACCACCCAGACCGCCACCGAAATCTGATCAGGGAGACATTCGATGTCCTTCTATACCTCGCTCAACGGCATGAAGAATGCGCAGACCTCGCTTGGCGTGATCGCGCATAATATCTCCAACTCGGAGACTTACGGCTTCAAACGCAGCCGCACCGAATTCTCCGAAATCGTCGCCGGTTCGGCGCTGACCAACCCGCGCATGATCCAGGGGATTGGCGCATCGGTGGAATCGATCACGCAGAACTTCTCGCTCGGCCCGGTCGAACAGACCGGTTCGGCGCTCGATCTCGCGCTGACCGGCGATGGCTTCTTCACCATGCGCTCGCCCGCCGACGGCTCGACGCTCTATACCCGCGCAGGCTCGTTCACGATGACCGAGACCGGGCATATCGCCGACAGTGCGGGCAACCGGCTGCAGCTGTTCGCGGTCGACGCCAATGGCGCAGTGACGGGCAACGCGATCAGCGATGCCGCGGTCCCGCAGACCAATGCCGCGGGCGCCGAATTTGCCGGGGTTACCATCTCCAGCACGGGCGTGGTCCAGGCCTCCTATACCGACGGTTCGGTCGAGCCGGTCGGCGGGGTCGCGCTGGCCAACTTCATTTCGCCTACCGGCCTCAAGAAGGTCGGCTCGGCAAACTGGGAAGGCACCGGCCTGTCGGGTCCGGCAAGCTACGGCTCGCCCGGCTCGGGCGCCAATGGCTCGCTGCTCTCGGGAGCGCTCGAGCGTTCGAACGTCGACATCGCCGAGGAACTCGTCGGGCTGATTACCGCCCAGCGTAACTTCCAGGCGAATGCCAAGGCGATCGACACCGCGACCCAGATCTCGCAGACCGTCATCAACCTGCGGACCTGATCGCGATGGACCGCCTCATCCATACCGCGCTTTCGGGCATGCGGGCGTCGATGGACAGCCAGCGCGTCATCGCGAGCAATATGGCGAATGCCAACACGCTCGGGTTCCGTGCCGAAATGCTCGACCAGCGCGCCGTCACCATCGAGGGCCAGCCCAACGAGGCGCGCGCGATGCAGACCGCCCGCGTGCGCGGCGCGAATATGGCCGCAGGCGAAATCGTCCAGACCGGGCGCGATCTCGATATCGCGATGGCGACCGATGCCTTGATGGCGGTGCAGGCGACCGACGGGACCGAAGCCTATACGCGGCGCGGTGACCTGTCGGTTTCGGCCACCGGCCTCCTCGTCAATGGCGAGGGGCTGCCGGTGCTCGGCGATACCGGCCCGATCACCATTCCGCCGACCGGCTTTCCCGCGATCGCGCCCGACGGCACGATTACGCTGGCCGATCCCGCCACGCCCGACCAGCCACCCGCCGAAATCGGCCGGATCAAGCTGGCGGCGTGGCAGGGCTCACCGATCAGCAAGGGGCTCGACGGCCTCTTTCGGGTCGAAGGCGGCGGCATCCTGCCGACCGACGAAGCGGCCACCGTCACAGTCGGCGCGGTCGAAGGCTCCAATGTGAAAACCACCGAAGTGCTGGTCGAGATGATCGATGCCCAGCGCCTCTTCGCCATGCGTAGCAAGGTCATCGCGACCGCACGCGAAATCGACGAAAGCGGCGCGCAGCTCATGCGCCTCGGCTAATCAGGGAAAGGATAGACCATGCCCACTTCAGCCCTTCAGGTCGCCCGCACCGGGCTCGAGGCCCAGGATTCGCGCATGCGCGTCATCGCCAACAACCTCGCCAATGTCGGCACCACCGGCTTCAAGCGCGACCGCGCCAATTTCGCCACGCTCGCCTATCAGGATGCGCGGGTCGCGGGCCAGCGCTCGTCGGGCGAAACCGCCTATGCCACCGGGCTCAACCTCGGTACCGGTGTGGCGGTCCAGTCGACCAGCCAGATCATGACGCAGGGCGCGCTCAGCACCACCGGCAACGCCTATGACCTCGCACTCGACGGCGATGGCTATTTCCAGGTCGAACTGCCCGGTGGCCGCATTGGCTACACCCGCGCAGGCAACTTCACCCAGTCCGCCGAAGGGCAGTTGGTCACCCAGCAGGGCTATGCCGTCCAGCCGGCGATCACCATCCCCGAAGGCGCGACCGCGGTCGCGGTATCGCCCGACGGCACCGTGTCCGCAGCGATCCCCGGCGAGGCCGAACCGGCCGAGCTCGGCCAGATCCAGGTGGCGCGCTTTACCAATCCCGCAGGCCTGCAGGCGATCGGCGACAACTTCCTCGTCGAAACCGCCGCCAGCGGCGCTGCCGAACTGGCCCCGGGCGGCGAGAATGGCCGCGGCAACATCCGCCAGGGCATGCTCGAAGCCTCGAACGTCAATATCGTCGAGGAGCTGGTCGAGATGATCGAATGCCAGCGCGCCTATGAAATCAGCTCGAAGATGGTCTCCGCCGTCGACGAAATGCTGCGCAACGCCAACCAGACGCTGTGAGGACATTCGCCATGAAATCCGCTTTCTGTCTTGTCCCGCTGACACTCGCCCTGGCCGCGTGCGGCGGCGGTTCCACGCGTCCCGAAGGGTTCGCTGCGGTCCTTCCGCCGGCACCCCAGGCTGCGCCGGCGCGCCATCACGACGGCGCGATCTACCAGGCCAGCCACGGCTATGCGCCGCTTTATTACGGCAACCGTGCGGCGCGGGTTGGCGATATCGTCACCATCGTGCTGGTCGAGCGGACGCAGACGTCCAAATCGACCAGCGGTTCGACCAAGCGCGATGGCAGTATCGGCCTGTCGCTGCCCGAATTCGTCGGCATTGATGACAGCGATCTTAATGCCTCGGGCCGCGCGTCGTTCAAGGGTTCGGGCGATGCCTCTCAGGCCAGTTCGATCCGGGCCGACCTGACCGTCACCATTGCCGAGGTCCGTCCCAACGGAACGGCATTGGTGCGCGGAGAAAAGGTCATGCAGCTGAGCCAGGGCGAGGAATGGGTGCAGCTTTCGGGCATCATCCGCCTGTCAGATATCGATCAGGACAACCGGATCCCGTCGATCCGGGTGGCCGATGCGCGGATTTCCTATTCGGGCGCCGGTTCGGTCCAGCGCGCCAGCCGCGAAGGCTGGCTGTCGCGTTTCTTCGGCGCGATTTCGCCCTTCTGAGGATAGTCATCATGATCCGCCGTTTAGCTCTCTTCTTCGTCGCCCTGCTCGCGCTGCTGCCGGTTCCGGCAGCTGCCGAGCGCGTGCGCGATCTCGGCCAGTTCCAGTCGGTCCGTTCGAACCAGCTGACCGGCTATGGCATCGTCGTCGGGCTCGACGGGTCGGGCGATGACAATTTCGCCTATGCGACCCAGGCCATGCGCGGCGTGTCGGGCCGTCTCGGCCTGCAGCTTCCGCCAGGGGTCAATCCGGCGCTCAAGAATGCGGCGGCGGTGATCATCACTGCCGAATTGCCTGCCTTTGCCAAGCCCGGCCAGCGGATCGATGTGACCGTTTCGACCATGGGCAAGGCCAAGTCGCTGCGCGGCGGCGCGCTGGTGATGACCCCGCTCTATGGGGCCGACGGACAGATCTACGCGATGGCGCAGGGCAACCTCGCGGTCGGCGGTCTGGGTGTATCGGGGCAGGACGGATCGAAGCTGACGGTCAATGTCCCGACCGTGGGCCGCATTGCCGACGGCGCCAGCGTCGAACAGGCGGTGGCGAGCAATTTCGATTTCACCGAAGTGCTGCGCTGGAACCTCTACCAAGCCGATTTCCTCACCATCTCGCGCGTGCGCGATGCGATCAACGCCGTCTATCCGGGCATGGCGCTGGTCGAGGACGGCGTCACGCTGGCACTGATGCTGCCGCCGGGCGCCAACACGCGCGCGCAAATCATGGCCGATATCGAAATGCTCGACATCAACCCGGCCGAACGCGCGGCCAAGGTGGTGATCAACAGCCGGACCGGCACCATCGTCATCTCCAGCGCGGTACGGCTGGCGCCGGCGGCGATCAGCCATGGCAGCCTGGTGGTGCGGATCGACGAGAACCCGCTCGTGGTCCAGCCCGAACCCTTCACCCGCGGCCAGACCGCGCTCGAACCCGACAGCACGATCACCGCGCGCCAGGAGGGCAGCGTCGTGTCGCGCGTCGGCCCCGGTGCCTCGCTCGCCGAAGTGGTCGATGCGCTCAACGCGCTGGGGGCAAGCCCGGCCGATCTGGTCGCCATTCTCGAAGGCCTCAAACAGGCCGGGTCGCTGACCGCGGAGCTCGTGATCATATGACGACTTACCCCATCAATCTGGCCGGTGCGACACCGCTGCCCGAGCGTGAAGCCTCGCCGATCCGCGAGGAATTGCGGCAGGCCGCGCAGCAGTTCGAAGCGATCCTGCTGCGGCAGATGCTGTCGAGCGCGCGCAGCACCGATTTCGGCGGCAACGATCTGTTCGGCGGCGAAGGCGAGGAAACCTTCCGCGAGATGCGCGATGCGCGCTTCGCGGAAGTCACGGCCGAATCCGGCCAGCTTGGCTTCGCCCATGCGATCGAACAGCAATTGGCGCACTTCTTGCCGCAGGGTGACCGCTGATGGCCTCCGATCTCCTCTCTATCGCTGCCAGCGGCGCGCGCGCGGCGCGCGGGGCGCTCGACGTTACCGCGCAGAACATCGCCAATGCCTCGAGCGACGGCTATGTCCGGCGCAGCCTGCGGATCGAGGAAGTCTCCGCCTCGGGCGGGGCGGGGCGGATCGGCGATATCTCGCTATCGGGTGCGCGTGTCGCGGAAATCCGCCGCAATGCCGATGCCTTCCTCCAGGGCGAAGTGCGCCGCACCTCGGGCGATCTCGCGCGCGCCAATGTCGAACTGACGGGCCTGAGCAATATGGAAAGCGCGCTCGAACAATCGGGCGTGTTCACCTCGATCGTCGAATTCGAAGCCGCGCTCCAGCAGCTTGCCGGCGACCCGGTCGATCCCTCGCGGCGTGCCGCAGTGGTCGCCGAAGCCTCGACGCTGGCGAACAAGTTCAACATCACCGCCTCGGGCTTCGATGCAGTGGGCGATGGCCTGCGCTTCGATGCCGAAGCGCAGATATCCGATGCCAACATCATTGGCGGCGAACTGGCGCGGGTGAACCTGCGGCTGACGCGCGCGGGCAGCGGCAGCAGCGACCGCGCGGCACTGCTCGACCAACGCGACCAGTTGCTCGAACGCCTGTCGGGCTTCACCGCGCTCACGACGAGCTTCGCTGCAGACGGAACCGTCGCGGTTTCGCTGGGCACCAATCCCCCGCGCAGTTTCGTGCAGGGCGGTAATGCGGGGACCTTGTCTTCGGCCACGGCTGCCGACGGAACGCTCAGCTTCGCAGTCGACGGCCAGGCGGTGAGCCCGGGTTCGGGCAGCCTCGCGGGCGCATCGCTCGCGCTGACCGAACTGGCGGCGGTCCGCACCCGTCTCGATACCGTCGCGGCGACGATCGCCGATGCAGTGAACAATGCGCAGGCCGCGGGCGTCGCGCTCGACGGCACGCAGGGGCAACCGATCTTCTCCGGCAGTACCGCCGGAACGCTGCGCGTCGTCATGAGCGAGGGCCGCGGTCTGGCGACGGCGCCCGCAGGGGCGGGGGTCTCCAGCCGCGACGATGCCAATCTCAACGCGCTGCGCCAGTCGCTGGCCGCGCTCGATCCGGCGCAGGAGCTCAGCGGGATCCTGTTCGACGTGTCGAGCAAGGTCGCGGGGCGCAATGTCACGCAGAGCGCGCTCGAAACGATCGCGTCCTCCGCGCGCATCTCGCTCGAACAGCAATCGGGCGTCGATCTCGACTCCGAAGCCGCCAATCTGATCCGCTTCCAGCAGGCCTTCCAGGCCTCGGGGCGCGCGATGCAGGCGGCCAGCGATATCTTCGACACTCTCCTGGGGATCGGGCGATGATCAATCTCAGCACCGGAGCGTTCTACGAACGCAGCACCCGCCAGATCGGCAGCCTGCGCGCGCAGGCCGAAACGCTGCAGCAGCAGATCGGGACGGGCGAACGGCTCGAACGCTCGTCGGACGATCCGGTCGCCGCAGCGCGGTTGCGGATGCTCGCACGCACCGAACGCATTACCAGCGTCGACACGCGCAATTCGGAGCTCGCCGAAGCCGATCTCGCGCTTACCGACCAGACGCTCAGCTCGATTGCCGATATCGTCATGCGGGTGCGCGAACTGGCCGTGCAGGCGACAGTGAGCACGCTCAACGATGACCAGCGCGCCGCCATCGGCGTGGAAGTGGCCAGCCTGCGCGAAAACCTCGTGCTGCTCGGCAATAGTCGCAACATCACGGGGCATGCGCTCTTCGGGGGGCAGGCCGCGGGCCAGGCCTATGTCGACAATGGCAGCGGCAACGGGGTGCAGTTTGTCGGCACCGCCGCCGTCACGCCGCTCGAAATCGGCGAAGGGCAATCGGTGGTCCCCGGATTGACCGGGCCGGAAATCTTCCAGTTCGACGCCGCCTCCGGGCCGACCGATCTGTTCGCAGTGCTCGATGGCCTCGCGATTGCGCTGGCAGGCGGCGGCCAGGCGGCAGCCGATGCCAGTTCGGCGGCGCTCGCCGATCTCGACCGGGGGCTTGAAAAGGTGACCACGGCGCAAACCGTCGTCGGCTCGCGGCTCAACTGGATCGATCTCATGACCGAGCGCCGCGAAATCAACACCGAACGCATTGCCGACGAACGCACGAGCGTCGGCGGCGCGGATATCGCGGTCACGATGAGCCGGCTTCAGGAAACGTTGACGGTTCTCGAGGCCACCCAGGCCAGCTTCGTGCGCCTCGCCAATCTCTCGCTGTTCTCAATGCTGCGCTGATCGCGCCTTCGGAAGGAATTTTTCAAATGTACGCGATTATCGGCATCGTTGTTCTGCTCGTCATGGTGTTTGGCGGCTTCATGCTCAGCGGCGGCGCGCTCGGCCCGGTGATGGCCGCCATGCCCTATGAAATGCTGATCATCGGCGGCGCCGCGATCGGCGCGATGGTCGCGGGTAATTCGCTCGACGGGCTCAAGGCGATCGGCCGTGCATTCGGGAAGATCTTCAAGGGGCCTCAGCACGACAAGCAGGACCATATCGATGCGATCGCCCTGACCACGCAGCTGATGCGCATGCTCAAGAACGATGGGCCCGTGGCGCTCGAAAGCCATCTCGAAGAACCGGAAAATTCCACCGTGTTCAGCGCCTATCCCAACCTGCTCAAGAATACCGCGCTCATCGCGCTGATCTGCGACACGCTGACGCTGCTGGTGGTATCCTCCGGCACGCTGGAAACTCATGCGGTCGAAGAGGTGATGGACAATGCGATGAAGACGCATTTCCACGAATTGCGCGAACCGCAGCACAATCTCGAAACGCTGTCGGATGCGCTCCCCGCGCTGGGCATCGTCGCCGCGGTGCTGGGCGTGGTGAAAACCATGGGCTCGATCGACAAGCCGCCTGAAATCCTCGGCAAGATGATCGGCGCGGCGCTGGTCGGGACGTTCCTCGGCGTGCTGCTCGCCTACGGCATCGTCGGCCCGCTCGCCGGCCGGCTCAAGCAGGTGCTCGAGCAGGACGAACAGATCTTCCACGCGGTCAAGCAGGTGATCATCGCCTCGCTCTACGGCCATCCGCAGCCGCTGGTGGTGGAAAGCGCGCGGTCGGGTCTGGGCCATACGGTGCGGCCGGGCCTGAACGAACTCCTCGACGCGCTGCGGGGTAGGTAGGATGGCCAGCTCCGCCGCGGGTCGCAACGATCCGGCTCCGATCATCGTCAAGAAGGTGACCGTCGTCGAGGCGGGACACCATGGCGGCGCATGGAAGGTCGCCTATGCCGATTTCGTCACCGCGATGATGGCGTTCTTCCTGCTGCTCTGGCTGCTCGGTGCAACCACCGAGGACCAGCGCAAGGGGCTGGCGGACTATTTCACTCCGACGCTGGTGAAGACCAAGGAACAAAGCGCGGGCGCCGACGGCGTCTTGGGCGGTTCGTCGCTGGTCGACGTCGATAACTACCCGCATGCAGCGGGGCAGACGGGGACGCAGACCCTGACCGTTCCGCGCGACGCGACGGGCGGGCCCAAGGAAGGCGCGGCGAGCATCAAGCGTATCCAGCAGCGCGTGACCGAAGCGGTCGCCGACCGTGAACGGCTCAAGCGGTTGATGCGCCAGGTGCGGATGATCAACACCACCACCGGCATCCGGATCGACCTGGTCGATGATGCCGATTTCTCGATGTTCTCGCTCGGCACGACGGTCCTCACCACCGATGCGCGCGACCTGCTCGATCTCGTCGCCGAAGCGATCGCGCCCGAAGGCGGCAAGATCACCGTGCGCGGCCATACCGATGCGCTCAAATATCGCGATCCGACGCGGGTCAACAATTGGTCGCTGTCGGCCGGGCGCGCGGAAACGACGCGGCAGGATCTCATCCGTCACGGGATTGCGCGCGAGCGCTTCCGGCGGATCGAAGGCGTTGCGGATACCGAACCGCTGATCGCGGGCGATCCCACCGATCCGCGCAACCGCCGGATCTCGATCTCGCTGGAGAACTAGCTGCCCGCTTCGGTCTCGCAGGACGGGTCGCGGGCATAGGCGCGGCAGAATACCTCGACTGCGCCGGCGATCCGCTCGCGATTGCGCTGCGGGTCGGCGGGCGCGCCGAAGCGGCGTTCGAGATCGCCCATTCCCTTGCACATGCCGGCGAACTGTTCGGCGGCGAGCGCGGGATCGGCGACATCGACTTCCCCCGCTTCATGCATCGCGGCGATCAGCGCCGCGAAAGACTCCTTCATGCGATGCGGGCCGGCCTCGAGGAAGGCTGCGCCAACCGCCGGGTCATGCTCGGTCTCAGCCGCGATGCGCCGTTCGAACTGGACCATCTTGGGCCGCGACGTGAACGCGACCATGGCCTCGCCCACCGCGGTCAGCCGATCGCGCAGACTGCCCGAGGCGACCTCGGGGACTTGCAGGCTGCCCCGGATCTGTTCGCATTCGACCTCGACTGCCGCCGCAAACAGCGCGCGCTTGTCGCCGAACCGGTTGTAGATCGTGACTTTCGAAACGCCCGCATCAGCCGCGATCTGCTCGATCGAACTGGCGGCAAACCCGTGCTCGAAGAAGCTGGCGGCCGCGGCGGCCAGGATCGCCTCGCGCTTGGCCTCGTCGGCCGGACGCCCGGTGCGTTTCGGTTCGTTACTTGACAATCTGAACGCCTCCGTTCAATTGAACGTCCTCGTTCAATAATGGACGAATGGTCAGGCGAAGGCAAGCGAACGTGCTCTGGATCGCGATCAGGATGCTCACCGGAGATGCCCAGAAGTTCTATGGGCTGGTCTTCGGAATCGCTTTTTCGACGCTGCTGATCACCCAGCAGCTGACCATTTTCGTCAATCTGATCGAGCGCGGCGCCAGCGGCGTCTACAATGTCTCCAGTGCCGATATCTGGGTGATGGACCCGGTCAGCCGGACGACCGACGTCGCCTATGCCATGCCCGCCACCGCGCTCGACAAGGTGCGCAGCGTGCCCGGGGTGGGCTGGGCAGTGCCGCATATCCGCGCGCAGGCCAGCGTACGCACCAAGGATGGCGATCTCGAGGGGGTCGCGGTGATCGGGGTCGACGATGCTACGCTGATCGGCCTGCCCAAGCGCATGATCGAAGGCTCGCCCGATGTCCTGTCGCAGCCCGACAGTGTCATCATCGACGATGTCGGCACGACCCGCATGTTCCCCGGCCAGTCGCCGATCGGCGAACGGCTCGAACTCAACGACCAGCGCGCGGTGATCCGCGGGATCGCCGATGCCACGCCCAGCTTCACCAGCACGGTGGTGCTTTATACCAAATACAGCCAGGCGCTGAATTACGTCCCCGGAACGCGCAATCGCCTGTCCTTCGTGCTGGTGGGCGCCGAAGATCCGCTGCAGGCCAAAGCGCTGTCCGAACGGATCGAACGCGAAACCGGGCTGAAAGCGCAGACGCGCGACGAATTCGCACAGGACGGGATCGACTTCATTATCGAGAATACGGGCATCCCGCTCAATTTCGGCATCACCGTCCTGCTTGGCTTCATCGTCGGCGTGGCCATTGTCGGGCTGACCTTCAGCCTGTTCATCCGCGACAATATCAAGCAGTTCGGCGCGCTCAAGGCGATCGGCGTGACCAACCGCAAGATCCGCCGGATGGTGGCGGTACAGGCGGGGCTGGTCGGGCTGATCGGCTATGGGCTGGGCGTGCTCGGTACGGTGTTCTTCATCTGGGGCTTTTCGGCCAATCCGACCTTCAAGGGATTCTATATTCCCTGGCAGATCCCGCTGATCAGTATGGTCGCGGTGTTCCTGATCCTTGCGCTGACCGGCTGGCTGGCGCTGCGCAATGTGCTGCGCACCGAACCCGCTTCGGTGTTCCGCTGATGGGTACGATCCTGGACACCAGCGCCATCGGCGGCTGCAAGCCCGACGCGGCAATCTGCACGCGCGGCGTCACGCGCGATTTCCAGGCGGGGCAGCAGACGATTACCGTGCTGCACGGCATCGACCTCGATATCCGCGCGGGCGAGCTGACTTTCCTGGTGGGGGAGAGCGGGTCGGGCAAGACGACGCTGATCTCGATCATGTGCGGCATTCTATGGCCGACGCTGGGCGAAGTGAAGGTCTTCGGCACCGACATTTACGAACTCGACGACACCGCGCTCGTCGAATTTCGCCTGCAAAACATCGGCTTCATCTTCCAGCAGTACAATCTCATCCCCTCGATCGATGCCGCCAGCAACGCGGCCGTCCCGCTGATCGCGCAGGGAATGGACCGGCTGGAGGCGCGGGCACGGGCGGTCGCCATGCTCGAGAAGCTCAACATCGGCGATCAGGCGGACAAGCTGCCGCGCCAGCTTTCGGGCGGCCAGCAGCAGCGCGTCGCGATCGCCCGCGCGCTGGTGCACGAACCGCGGCTGGTGGTGTGCGACGAACCCACCGCCGCACTCGATGCTTCTTCAGGGCGGCGGGTGATGGACCTGCTGCGCGAAGTCGCGGTTGCGCCCGATCGCGCCTGCATCATCGTCACCCACGACAACCGCATTTTCGACCTCGCCGACCGCATCCTCGTGCTCGAAGACGGGCGGATCACCCACGACGGCAGCGATATGCCCGAAGGACACTGACATGGCTCTCGACTGGAACAACCTCAGCTTCTCGCGCCAAACATTGCCGGTGATCGCCTTGGTCGGTCTGGTTGCCGCGGTGATCTTCATCCTGGTCGGTCTGCCCGACCGCGAGCTGTCCGAACCCGGCCGCGAACCGCCGCATGCACCGGCAAACCTCGCCGCCGAGGCCCGTGTCGCAGGCGCCGGGGTGGTCGAGCCGTCGAGCGAAACCATCCAGATCGGCTCGGCGCTGTCGGGACTGATCACCGGGCTGCTGGTCGAGCCGGGTGACCGCGTCGAAGAAGGCGACGTGCTGTTCACGGTCGACGACCGGGCAGTCCGCGGGCAATTGCGCGAAGCCAATGCCGCGATTGCCGAAGCCCGCGCGGCGATTTCCGAAGCGCAAAGCGCACGCGCAACCGCCGCGCGCCAGCTTGCGCTGTATCGCAATGTCGAGGATCCCGCCGCGGTCAGCCGCGCCGAAGTGATCCGCGCAGAGGGCGAGGCGGCGTCGGCCAATGAACGCGCCCGGCTGGCGCAGGCACGCTTGCAGGCCGCGCAGGCGCGGGCGGGCTCGGCGCAGACCGAAATCGCGCGGCTGACGGTCCGGGCACCGATCGCGGGCGAAATCCTCGCGGTGAATATCCGCAAGGGCGAATATGTCAGCACGATGGGCGGGGGCGGCTCGCAGCCCTTTATCGAGATGGGCCAGACCCAGCCGCTGCATGTGCGCATCGACATCGATGAGGAACAGGCCCCGCGGCTCCAGCTTGGCGCCCCTGCCACGGTCAGCCCGCGCGGCGCTGCGGACCGGCAGGTCGAGGCCAGCTTCGTCCGCGCCGAACCGCGGGTGGTGCCCAAGCGCTCGCTCACCAACAGCGCGGCCGAACGCGTCGATGTTCGCGTGTTGCAAGTGATCTACGAACTGCCGGAGGCGGACGGCCTGTTCCGCGTCGGCCAGCAGGTCGATGCCTATATCGCCGCGCGGGGAGCCGAAGAATGAAACCCCGCGCGCTCCTGATGGTCGCGAGTGCGCTGTCGCTGGCCGCCTGCGTCGGCGGGCCGCCGCCCGAAGTCGCGACTCCCGTTCCGGTCCTGCCCGACAGCTTCCTGTTCGCCCCCGAGGCGCCTGTCGGCACAGCGCTGGCCCAGCTTTTGCCCGTCGGCGATCCGGCGTTCGATACGCTGGCGGCGCAGGCGCTCGCGTCGTCTCCCACGCTCGCCGAAGCCGCGGCCCGCGTCGAGCAGGCCCGCGCCGGGGCGGACCGCGCGGGGGCCGAGCGCCTGCCCGCCGTGGGCGTAGAAGCTTCGGTCACCGGTACGCGGACCAATCCCAATTCCTTCGGCGGAAGCCTGCCGACCGGGGTGAGTTTGGACACCGAACGCGTGTCCTATGCAGCCAATCTGACCACGCGCTGGGATCTCGACCTGTTCGGACGCCTACGCGCGCAGGAGCGCGCGGCACTGGCACGGATCGATGCCGCCGATGCCAGCGCACGCGCGGTGCGCAGCGCGCTGCTGGCGGAAATTGCCGCCACGGTGATCGACTGGCGCACGCTGCAGGCGCGCGAGGCGGAAGTGCGCAACGATCTGGGCTCGGCAGAGGAACTGGCGCGGCTCGCCGGTGTGCGCGAGCGCGCGGGCATTGCGCCCGGTTTCGACCGCGTGCGTGCCGAAAGCTCCTCCGCCGGTTCGCGGAGCCGCCTCGCCGCGCTGGAAAGCGAACGCGCGCGGCTGCTGGGCCGGCTGGTGACGCTGACCGCGCAGGGCGGGGCGCAGGTCCGCAGTGCGCTGGCGCTGGGTGAGCCTGTCAGCGAACTGCCCGCACCGCCCGCCACCCTGCCTTCCGCCTTGCTCGCCAATCGGCCCGACGTGCTTGCCGCCGCAGCCACGCTGGTGGCCGAGGATGCCGAACTGGCCGCCACCGCGCGCCGCCGCTTTCCGGTGTTCGACCTCTCGGGCGCGATCGGCCTGCTCGCCTTCGGAATCGGCGATGTTTTCGACAGCGAATCGGTCGTCGGCTCGCTGGCCGCGGCGATCGCCGGACCCTTGCTCGACTTCGGGCGGGTGCAGGCCGAGATCGACGGCGCTGCAGCGGAAAAGCGCTTGGCTTTCGAGAGCTATCGCGGTGCCGTCTTCATGGCATTGGGCGATGCCGAGGCGGGTTATGGACTGGTCGCGGCAGCCGATGGCGAAGCCGCAGCGGTGGCGCAGGAGGCCGCCAATCTGCAGCGCGCCGCGCGTCTCGCCAATACCCGCTATGAAGCCGGGCTTGCCGATTTCCTGACAGTGCTCGAGGCGCGCCGTGCCGCCGATGCCAGCGGCGAGCGCGCCGCGGCGGCGCGGGGCCGGGCCCAGCGGGCGCGGGTGGTGCTGTGGCAGGCGCTCGGCGGCAGCGAACTATCCTGATGCCACCGCGCTAGATCGTCGCCCCGCCATCGACAATGATGGTTTGCCCGGTGGTCCACCGTGCGGCGGGCGAGGACAGGTAGACCGCGGCGCCGGCAATATCGCCCGGCTCCCCAATCCGGCGCATCGGCAATGCCTTTTCGGTCGCGGCCAATGCCTGAGGATTTTCCCATAGCGCCTTGGCGAAATCGGTTTTGACCAGCCCCGGCGCGATGCCGTTGACGCGGATGCCGTGCTTGCCATTCTCCGCGGCGTAATTGCGCACCAGCTGGAAGTCGGCCGCCTTGGAGATGCAATAGGCGCCGATCTCGGTCGAGGCGCGCAAGCCGCCGATCGAACTGATGATCACGATCGCCCCGTCGCCCTTTTCGCGCATATGGGGCAGCGCCAGCTGGATCAGCCAGTGGTTCGACAGGACATTGTTGTCGAGGATCTTGCGGAACTGCTCGTCGGCAATCCCGTCCATCGAGCCGTAATAGGGATTGCTCGCGGCATTGCAGACGAGGATATCGACCGGGCCGAGCTGGGTGGCGGCCTGCACGAACAGATCCTCGAGCTGTGCCTTTTCCGAAATGCTGGCTGCGATCGCGACGGCGCGGCCATCGCCATGCGCGGCGTTGATTTCGGCGGCGACCGCCTCGCAGGCATCCTGCTTGCGGCTCGAGATCACCACGCGCGCGCCCTGCGCCGCGAGGCCCTCGGCAATGGCGCGGCCGATCCCGCGGCTCGATCCGGTGACGATGGCGACTTTCCCGGTCAGGTCGAATGGCGACATGGCGATTTCCTTTGTGAGCAATGGGAAGGGCCCGAAGCTTGCGCCCCGGGCCCTTCGTGACTGGTGGTGCCGGAGCCGTCTAGAATCGGGTCCGGATACCAAGACGATAGTTGCGGCCGATGGCATTGCCGATGAACGGGTTGTAGCCCAGCGGCAGCTGCGCCTCGGCCGGCTCGGCATCGGTGAAGTTGTCGACCGACGCCTGCATCTGCACATCCGCACCTGCAAGCTGGAGGTCGTAGGTGACCGAGAAATCGTGCTGCGTGTACGAGCCGCTCTCGACACCGAAGTTGGTCCCCACACCGCCAGCCGTGCTGAAGCAGGGATCGCGGGTGAGACAGCGATCGTCGGTCACGCCGTCGATATGCTGGACCGAATATCGCGCATTGAAATCGCCGAAACCAAGCCGGACGAAGGCATTCGCACGCCATTCCGGCACCGTGTTCGGATCGCGGAAGTAATTGCCGAAACCGACCGCATCATAGGCCGGCTGGACGTTGACATCCTGCACGATGAAATCGTCGAAGCTGTAATCGAGATTCCACACCGCATTGGCGCCGAAGCCCAGCTCGGCATTGTCGCCCAGCGGGAATTCGGCGTCGAAGGCGAAATCGAGACCGGCGATCTTGACGTCCGGACCATTGACGAAATCGGTCCGCACGCGGCTGATGTCGATCCCCAGCGTGGTGCCCTGGATACACTGATTGTTAGAGAAGGTAACCAGATTGACCAGCGGGCTCGAACAGTCGACCTCTTCCTGACCAGTGGTCTGGAAATTGCCGACGTAGCTCGCGATCGCATTGCCCGGCGTGATCGTGATGCGGTCTTTTAGATCGATCGACCAGTAGTCGACCGAGAGGGTCAGATCGCCGCCGCCGACCGGCGCCGAGAAGATTGCGCCGATGTTGTAGGTGAAGGCGGTTTCGGGATCGAGATCGGTCGGATTGCCGTAGATGTCCTTCGACTTGTAATTGCCGCCTGCCGCCGTGAAACCTTCGAGCGCGGTGACGAAGTTGGGCGACACGTTCGATGCCAGCGGGCCGCGGAAGGTGGTGCCTACCGAACCGCGCAGGGTCAGCCAGTCGGTCACTTCGAAGCGCGCCGAACCCTTCGGATTGATCGTCGATCCGATCGGGCTGCCGTAATCCTCGAAACGGATTGCCGCCGACAGCTCGAGCCGGTCGGTAATCGGTGCGTTCACTTCGGCGAAGAACGCATAGACGTCCTGCTTGAGCTTCACCGGGCGCGAACCGCCGAGGAAGATGAACGGACCCACCCCTTCGGTGGTGGTGCCGACACAGCTCTGATCGCCCTCGACGAAGCACGGATTGATGTCGAGATTCGATTCCGGGATGATCGGATCGCTGGAATAGCGCGTATCGCGGAACTGGGTGCCGACGGCGAACGCCAGCGGACCGCCGCCCAGCTGGATTCCGGTTTCGCCCGCGAGGACCATGTCGAACACGAATTGCGATTCCTGTTCGCGGGTGCCGTTGGGTACCTGCAGCCAGCCGACCAGCTCCTGGCTGTTCTCGTTACCCGGGACGTAGAACGGATTGTCGATGTTGAACGTCCCGTTGCCGGGGCCGGCATTGGCAAAGGGATTGAACCACAGGCAGCCATTCTCGCCCGCTGTGGTCCCGGTACAATCGGGGCCGCCGAAGCCGTTCAGCGCGGCCTGCAGGCGTGAGCCGATGATGCCGGGCGCATAGGCTTCACGATCCGATTCCCAGAACGTGCCATCCACGTTCAAGGTGAGCGTATCGCTGAGCGCGAATTCGAAGCCGCCGCTGAAGCGGAAGGCATCGTTGACCGCACCGCCGGTGCCGGCACCGCGATCCGGGTCGAGCGGATTGCCGAGAAAGCCGAACGGGCGATAGAGCACGTTGGTGACGGCGACGATCGGGGCCGTAGGCGAGCTCTGCGGCAGGCCGACCTGATCGAGGAAGGCCGCCACGCCCGGGTTCGCGGGCGAGGTCGTGAACGCGCTGACGAAGCCCGACCCGCGCGGCCCCTGCGTCGGCGGGAATGCCGGCGAATAGTTGAGCGAGGTAAGCTCGCTGCGTGAATAAAGCGCGTCGGCCTGGAAACGGATCGTATCGCTGAGGTCGATCGTGAGTTCGCCGAAGACCTGATAGCGGTCCTCGTCCTCGGTAATATTGTCGAACGGGACATAGGTGAAATAGCAGCGACCGATGTCGACCGTCCCGCCGAGGTCTTCACACCCGACGTCGGGCCGGACCTGCGTGTTCACCGCGCCGGTGCCGGTATCGAAATAGCTGACCGCGAACAGCCCTGGTGTAGCCAGCGCCGAGTAGGCCGAGGGATTGGTCTCGTACCCGACATTGGCGAAGTCGCGCTCGATCGAGCCCAATTCGCTGCGGTGCTGCCAGCCTGCGCCAATCACGAAATTCGCGGAATCGGCGAACTCGAAGCCGGCCAGCGCGCTGAGGCTGTAATTGTTGTCCGAACCGTCGATGAAATTGTAATCGCCCTGCAGTTCGAAGCCGGTGAAGGTCGAGCGGGTGATGAAGTTCGCCACGCCGGCGATCGCATCCGAACCATAGGTCGACCCGGCACCGTCCTTGAGCAGTTCGATCCGTTCGAGCGCGAACAACGGCATCAGCTGCGTATCGACGAACCCGGCGCCCGGCGTCAGGATCGTCCGCTTGCCATTGAGCAGCACCAGCGTGCGCTGCGGGCCGAGGCCGCGCAAATTGAGCGAACCGACGCCCTGGAAGCCCTGCGCGTCGGTGGAGAACTGGTTGGTGTCGCCCAGCGAGGCGCCGACCGAGGGTAGTTCCTTGATGAATTCGAGCGGGCTGTCGACGCCCTGCTCTGCCAGATCGTCGGCGGTAAAGACATCCACGGGCAGCGCCGCATCCTCGGGCGTGCCGCGGATATAGGAGCCGGTAACGATGATGCGGTTGTCGTTCTGGTTCGCCGCTCCGGCGGTTTCGACCTCCGCCTGGGCGAGGGCAGGGCCCGCCGACAGAGCCGAAATCGCAAGTGCGCCGAGCGCGCAACTGTGGCGTAAAGTGAAT
Organism: Qipengyuania sp. Mu-71; assembly: GCF_036867055.1. NCBI lineage: Bacteria > Pseudomonadati > Pseudomonadota > Alphaproteobacteria > Sphingomonadales > Erythrobacteraceae > Qipengyuania > Qipengyuania sp. Mu-71. The sequence goes on from NZ_JBAJHR010000001.1 coordinate 502,636, forward strand.
CTGGTCATTGGTCTCTCCCTCGGGGGTACGTCTTTTGTCCGCGTACCTTCCAATCGAAATTCAATGCCCTCTTTGCCTTTATGTCAAGGGATAGGGGTAAATATTAGGAAATCTGTCGCGCGCGCTCGTACCGCTTTTTCGAAATTGCTCAATGATATCGGTGCCGTAGCGGAAACCGGAAAATCCATTGTTTTCCAGCCTCGTCAGACTCTTAGGCGGCATCCACGCAAAAGGGGCCCGGCATCGCGTGATGCCGGGCCCCTTCTTGTCGTGATGAACGCGGTTTAGAAGCCGGCGCGCACCGTGATCCCGTAGGTCCGCGGTTCGGCGAGGAAGGCCGAGTAGGTCTGCTGCGGTGCCACGAACGGTGTGTTGAACGCGACCTGGGTGTAGTCGACGTCGAACAGATTGTTCGCCCACAGCTCGAGACCCCAGCGACGGTCCGGCCCGGTGATCCCGATACGGCCGTTCACGATCGTATAGGCATCCTGTTCCTTGCCATGCAGCAGGTCCGACCCGGTGTTGTAATCGTCGGTCGTGCGGGCATTGATGAAGAACAGGCCCGAGAGACCCGAATTGCCGATCGGCGGGGTCCAGCTCAGCGACGCGGTGGCGGTCACTTCGGGGGCGTTCGACAGATTGTCGCCCGGAAGCAGCCGCAGCGCGGGATCGAGCGGCGACCCATTGTCCTGGCCCACGAGATTGTCCTCGTAGCTGGTGTCCGCATAGGTGACGCCCATCGTCATGGTCAGGTCGCGGATCGGGCTGAGCGAAGCCTCGAACTCGAAACCCTGGGCGATGACGCCCGGGGCAACGTTGTCCGCGGCGCAGGCGCCGGTGGTGCCATCCGCATCGCGGTCGGCCCCGCCAAGGTCGCTGTCGCAGCCATTGATGTTCTGCACCAGGAAGACCGAACCGTTGAACGTGTTCAGCTGGAAGTTCGAGAACTCCTGGCGGAACCCGGCAATGCTGAAGCCCCAGTCGCGGGCGGCATATTTCACGCCCACTTCGAAGGCATCGACGGTTTCGGCGTCGAACTGCAGCGCGGTCGGGTTGAGTGTGGCGGCATCGAAAGCCACCGGCACGGCGAGCGCCGACCGATCGAGGTTGAAGCCGCCGGCCTTGTAGCCCTTCGAGAAGGAGCCATAGACCAACCAGTCGGGATCGGGCTTCCAGCTGAGGATGGCCGTGCCGGTGAACTCGTCTTCGTCACGTGTATCGGCCAGCGTCACCCCGTCCAGCTCGGCGGTCGAATTGCCCTGGCAGGACAGCGAGATCAGGCCGCCTGCGAGCCCGCCAAGCGGAGCAAGGTCGGCCACACCGTCACCGTCGGTATCGACCGAAGGTACGAGCAACGGGTTGAGGATCGCACGGCTTTGCGGGCAGAACACGTTGTCATTGCTGAATGCAGCGCGGAAATCCTTGGTTTCGTTGGTGTAACGAAGGCCAAGCGTCAGATCGACCGTGTCGGTGACATGCACGATATTATGCGTGAAGACAGCGAAGTTCTCGCTTGTCTGGTTGTACCGGTCGCCCGTGCTGCCGATGTCGCGGACCTGCGCGAGATTGTTCATTCCCGCGATGATCAGCGGCGTCGCCGCACCGAACGCGCCAGCGCCGCCATTGGCACCCGTCAGTGCAGCGACATTGGCGCCCAAACAATTGTCTGCCGACGGATTGGCCAGCGCCGGATTGATCGCCAGCACGATACGGCAATTGGCGAAGGTACCGTAATCATTGCCGAAGCGCAGATTGTCGCGCGTTTCCAGCTTCTCATTGGCGTAATAGGCGCCGACGAGCCAATCGAGCGTGTCGTTGAAGGCCGTGCCGTTGAGGCGCAGTTCCTGCGTGAAGGTCTTGAATTCACGTGCGCCGGCATCGGGTCCGGGCGCACGATAGAGCAGGTCGACCTGCGTGTAGTCGGTGTCCGACGCCTGCGTGTTCGAATATTGGCGATAGCCGGTGATCGAAGTCAGCGTGACGTCGCCGAAGTCCCAGTTGACCTCACCCGAAATACCCCAGTCCTTGGTTTCGCCCTGATAGGTCCGGCCCGGCGTGACGTAGATATCGCGGTTGAACGTCGACTGCGTCAGCGCGCGCGGATCCTGGCCCAGACCCAGCAGGATCGGGACGATCGGATTGTCGGTGCTGGTCAGTGCGGGCCCGCCATTGGGACGCGCGAAGGAATCGAGCCCGGGCGATACGCGCGCGAGCGGCGCGAATTCGGGCTGGACGAAGGTCGCGGCGCAGCAGGCCTCGTCCTTCTTCGAATAGTCGGCGACGAGGCGGATGCTAAGATCGCTGGTCGGTTCGAACAGCAGCTGGCCGCGCACCAGATAGCGGTCGCGGTCGTTGATCCGCACATCGTTGACGACATCGTTGTAGAAACCGTCGCGCTCGAAATAGACGCCGTCGATCCGCGCCGCGACCGTATCGCCGAGCGGTGCGTTGATCCCGCCCTCGACCTTGATCGCGTCGTAATTGCCATAGGTGAAGGCACCGTAGCCCGAGAATTCGAACTCGGGCGGGGCGGTGTAGATGTTGATCAGGCCGGCCGAGGAGTTGCGGCCGCCCAGCGTGCCCTGCGGGCCGCGGAGGATTTCGACCCGGTCGAGCGGACCGAGTTCGGACAACGCGTTACCCGAGCGCGAGCGATAAACACCGTCGACGAAGACCGCGACCGAGCTTTCCAGGCCGGGGTTGTCGCCGACCGTACCAATGCCACGAATACGCGCGGAGCCATTGGCTTCGTTACCGGTCGAGGAGACCAGCAGCGACGGGGCCACCTGGTTGAGGTCGCGAATGTCGGAGACGCCCGATTTTTCGAGCATTTCGCCGGATACCGCGGAGACCGCCACCGGGACATCGGACAGCGCCTGGTCGCGGCCCTGGGCGCGGACGATGATGACATTGCCGCTATCGATATCGGCATTGTCGATTAGGTCCGCTTCTTCGGAACTTGCGGTCGTCGTATCCTGCGCCTGGGCAATGGCCGGGGTGAGGGCCAGTGCGCAGGCGAGCGCGCCGAAGGCGCATTGGTGGCGTAAACCGAACTGTCTCATATTTTCTCCTCTCACCGGACCCGGCCCCTGCCGCGCCCATTTATATTTTTTTACATTTCAAACCCGCCATCCGCGCGCTGTCAAGGCGCAGCGGACGAACGACTTGCCCGTTCGACGGATTTGCATACCGGCGTTTCTAAATTGTCGCAGATTCCTGGTTAATCAGGCGAACTTTCCGCTGCCTCCCGCGGCCGACCGCAGATGGGCGCTGACCGGCAGGTCATAGCGCTCCAGCCCTGCCACCACCGTGTCCAGGCCGATCGTCTGCGCCCAGAACATCGGTCCGCCGGTATAGAGCGGCCAGCCATAGCCATTGATCCACACGACATCGATATCGCTGGCGCGCTGCGCCATGCCTTCTTCGAGGATCTTCGCGCCCTCGTTGACCATCGGATAGAGCAGCCGCTCGCGGATTTCGTCCTTCGAGATGTCGCGTTGCTGCTTGCCTTCGCGCGCGGCGAAATCGGCGATGATTTGCTTGACCTCGTCCGACGGGGCGCGGTTGCGCGCCTCGTCGTAATCGTAAAAGCCCTTGCCGTTCTTCTGCCCGAAACGGCCCGCCGCGCACAGCGCCTCGCGGATCGTGGTGACCTTGCTCGGGTCGCGGTGCCAGCCGATGTCGATCCCCGCGAGATCGCCCATCTGGAACGGTCCCATGGGAAAGCCGAAATCGAGCAGGACGTCATCGACGTCCCAGTAATTGGCGCCTTCCATGATCAGCGCATTGGCCTGTTCCTGCCGTTTCGACAGCATGCGATTGCCGATGAAGCCCGGGCACACGCCCGACACCGCGGCGACCTTGCCGATCTTCTTGGCCAGCTTCATCACCGTGGCGAGCACATCGTGCCGGGTTTCCTTGCCGCGCACGACCTCGAGCAGCTTCATGATGTTCGCGGGCGAGAAGAAATGCAGGCCGACCACATAGCCCGGCCGCTGGGTCGCGGTGGCGATTTCATCGACATCGAGATAGCTGGTGTTCGACGCCAGGATCGCGCCCTGCTTCACCACGCTGTCGAGCTTGCCGAAGACCTCTTTCTTGACCTCCATGTTCTCGAACACCGCTTCGATCACCAGGTCGCAATCTGCGAGGTCGTCATAGGACAGCGTCGGGGTCAGCAGGCCCATCGCCTGTTCGACCTGCTCGCCGGTCATGCGGCCCTTCTTGGCGGTGTTTTCGTAATTCTTGCGCATCACGCCGGTACCGCGGTCGAGCGCGTCCTGCGCCATCTCGAGTATGGTTACCGGGATGCCGGCGGACAGGAAATTCATCGTGATCCCGCCGCCCATCGTGCCCGCACCAATAACGCCGACCTTCTTGATCGGGATCAGCGGGGTATCCTTGGGCACGTCGTCGATCTTGTTCGCCGCGCGTTCGGCGAAGAAATAATGGCGCATGGCGGCGCTTTGCGTGCCGGTCATAAGCTCCATGAACAGCTCGCGCTCTTTCTTCACGCCGTCCTCATAGGACAGTTCGCCCGCCGCCTTGACCGCCGCGATCGCCGCATTGGGCGCATCGAAGCCGCGGATCTTGCGCGCCTGCGATGCGCGGAAGCGGTCGAACAGGTCGGGATCGCGCACGCCGTCTTCATTGACCTTGCCTTCCGACGAACGCGGGACCGGCTGGCCTATCTTCGACCTTGCGAACGCGATCGCATCGGCTTCGAGGCTGTCCGCGCCGACGAGCGCATCCACCAGCCCGATCGCTTCGGCTTTCTTGGCCGGGATCGGATTGCCGCCCACGACCAGCGGCAGCGCCGCTTCGGCGCCGACCAGCCGGGGTAGGCGCTGGGTGCCTGCGGCGCCGGGGATCAGGCCGAGCTTGACTTCGGGCAGGCCGAGCTTCGCGCTGGGTACGGCGACACGGTAGTGACAGGCCAGCGCCACTTCGCAGCCGCCCCCCAGTGCAGTGCCGTGGATCGCCGCGACCACCGGCTTGTCGCTGGCTTCCATCGCGTCGAGTGTTTCGGGCAGATTGGGCCCGACCGGCGGCTTGCCGAATTCGGTGATGTCGGCGCCAGCAAAGAAGGTCTGCCCGTCGCAGCGGATCACCACCGCTTCGACGGCGTCGTCCGACAGCGCTTCCTCGATCGCGTCTTTCAGTCCGGCGCGGACGGCCTGGCCCAGCGCATTAACCGGCGGATTGTCGGAAATGACGACCAGCACGTTGTCATGGCGTTCGGTGCGGATGGGGGAGGTCATGGGGTTCTCCTCAGGCGTGGGTTTGGGTGAGGGCGGAATAGATCAGCGTCTTGAGCTGCCGCCGGATGGGATAGGTCGACGAGGGGTAGACCTGCGTCATGAAGACCATGGTGATGCGTTCGACCGGATCGACGAAGAAGGCAGTCGAATGTGCGCCGCCCCAGTAGAATTCGCCCAGGCTGGACGGCATCAGCGTCTTCGCCGGATCGATCACCATCGCAAAGCCAAGGCCGAACCCGGTGCCGGCATTGTTGGCTTCGGAAAACAGGCTGCTCGACATTTCGGTGAGGTCGGCATTGTCCGGCAGATGGTTGGTCCGCATCAGCCGCAGGGTCTTGGGGCTGATGATACGCGCGCCGTCCAACTCGCCGCCATTGAGCAGCATGGTCGCAAAGCGGTGGTAATCGGCAATGGTGCTGATCAGCCCGCCGCCGCCGCTGTCGAACGTGCCCGCCCGGTTGAGCTTGCTGGTCGCACCGGCATTGATCATCTTCGGCGCCTGCCCGGGGCGATAGGCATAGGCATCGACCAGTCGCTCGCTCTGCCCCTCGGCGACACCGAAATGCGTATCTGTCATGCCCAGCGGGCCGAAGATGTGCTTGGCGAAATAGTCGCCTAGCCGCATGCCGCTGATCCGTTCGACCGCGATGCCGAGGACATCGGTCGATACCGAATAATTCCACCCTTCGCCGGGGGCGAATTCGAGCGGGAGCTTGGCCAGTTTCGCGATGAAACCGTCGCTGTCGAGATGGTCGCGGGCGAAGTCGAAATTATGCTCGCGATAGACCGCATCGATATTGTTGCGGTTCTGCAATCCGTAGGTGAAGCCCGACATATGCGTCAGCAGGTCGACGAAGCGCATGGCATGCGTGGGCGTGCCGGGCGCAAAGGGGATCGACCCGCCGCCGCCGGCATAGACCGCGAGGTCGGCGAATTCGGGAAACACCTTGGTGACCGGTTCCTCGAGCGCGACGAGGCCCTGTTCGACCAGTTGCATGAAGGCGATGGAGGTGACCGGCTTGGTCATGCTGGCGATGCGGAACAGCGCATCGTCGCGCAGTTCGCGCTGGTCGTCGCCCATCACGCCAAGCCTGGTGTAATGCACCGGCTGTCCGTCGCGCGCGACCAGCAGCTGCGCATTGGGCAAGCGACCATTGTCGATATAGGTCTTGGTCAGGAAGGGCGCGATTCGGCCCAGCCTGTCGGCGTCGAAACCCAGCGCCCCGGCATCTGCCAGATCGAACATCCTGCTCTCCTCTCCGCGCATACCTATGCTTCGGTTTTGCACGAATAGCGAATTCATCTGTTCTTGCCACCCTCATACCTTAACTTCGAAGGCGGCTTGCGTGGCAGGGGCAAGCGGGGTTAGACCGATGCGAAAGAGAAAAGAGTCGCCCGTGGAGGCGAGAATCGAGGGGGAGTGCAATGAGCGATCTCGCGCGCGCGATCGGGTTCGTGCCGTCGGCCGACTGGCCGGCAAGGACCAGGGCCGAATGCCACGACTACCTCACCGCTCCGGGTGCCCGGTTCGAAATGGATACGGTCGATATCCGCGGTGTCCCCACAAGGGTATGGAAGAACGCGCCGGCCAACCTCCGGCAGGTCGCCATGGTGGGCCGCGCGCATGGCGAGCGCCTGTTCGCGATCTACGAGGACGAGCGGGTCACCTATGACGCGTGGTTCCGCGCGGTTGCGCATCTGGCAGGCGAATTGCGCGCCCGCGGGGTGGAGAAGGGCGACCGTGTCGCGCTGGCGATGCGCAATCTGCCCGAATGGCCGGTGGCCTTCTTCGCCGCGACGACGATCGGGGCGATCTGCGTGCCGCTCAATGCCTGGTGGACCGGACCCGAGCTTGCCTTCGGCCTGGCCAATTCGGGGGCCAAGCTGCTGGTGTGCGATGCCGAGCGCTGGGACCGGATAGCACCGCACCGGGCCGAATTGCCCGATCTGGCAACCGTGCTGGTCGCGCGCGGCCACGCCGCGCCCGATGGGGCGGAGCGGCTCGAGGATGTCCTCGGCACGCCGCATGATTACGCCTCGCTCCCGCAAGCCGAACTGCCCGAAGTCGAAATCGAGCCCGAGGACGAGGCGACGATCTTCTACACCAGCGGGACCACCGGAGAGCCCAAGGGCGCATTGGGCACGCATCGCAATCTGTGCACCAATATCCTGTCGAGCGGCTACAATGGCGCGATGGCCGCCTTGCGGCGCGGTGAGGAACTGCCTGCACCGGTGCAGAAGGTCGGCCTGACCGTCATCCCGCTGTTCCACGTCACTGCCTGTTCGGCGGGGCTGATGGGCTATGTCGCGGCGGGTCATACGATGGTGTTCATGCACAAATGGGACCCGGTGAAAGCCTTCCAGCTGATCGAGCGCGAGCAGGTCAATCTGACCGGCGGTGTGCCGACCATCGCCTGGCAATTGCTCGAACATCCCGAGCGCGCGAATTACGATCTCTCCAGCCTGGAGGCGATTGCCTATGGCGGGGCGCCCGCCGCGCCCGAGCTGGTGCGCAAGATCCACGAGGTCTTCGGCGCGCTGCCCGGCAATGGCTGGGGCATGACCGAAACCATGGCGACGGTGACCGGCCATTCCTCCGAGGATTATCTCAATCGGCCCGACAGCTGCGGCCCCCCGGTGGGGGTGGCCGATCTCAAGATCGTGGGCGACGACGGCGAGACCGAGCTTCCCGTGGGCGAGGTTGGCGAGCTGTGGGCGCGCGGGCCGATGGTGGTGAAGGGCTATTGGAACCGCCCCGAGGCGACCGCGGAAACCTTCGTCGACGGCTGGGTCCGCACGGGCGACCTCGCCAAGCTCGACGAGGAAGGCTGGTGCTATATCGTCGACCGGGCCAAGGACATGATCATCCGCGGCGGCGAGAACATCTATTCGTCGGAAATCGAGAACGTGCTCTACGACCACCCGGCGGTGACCGACGCGGCGCTGATCGGACTGGCGCATCCCACTCTGGGTGAAGAACCGGCGGCCGTCGTCCACCTCGCCCCCGGAATGGCCGCCACCGAAGACGAGTTGCGCGAATGGGTCGCGGCGCGGCTGGCCAAGTTCAAGGTGCCCGTGCGCGTGGTGTTCGTCGAAGACACGCTGCCGCGCAATGCCAATGGCAAGATCCTCAAGAAGGATCTGGGGACGTTCTTCGCATGAGCCGCCCCGCAGCGACCCGCAAGTTCGGCGAAAAGCGTGAGGCGATTGTCCATGCCGCCGCAGTGCTGATCAACGAGGTGGGCGTGCAGGCGACCACGTTGGCCGAAGTCGCGCGTGCGATCGGTCTCAACGCCACCAGCGTGACCTATTATTTCCCGCGCAAGGAACAGCTGGTCGTCGCCGTCTACGACCAGACGCTGTCGCTGATGGAGGAGATGGCGAGCGAGGCGCTGGCGCAGCCCGATCCGGCGGCGCGATTGCGCCATCTGATCGGCGCGCATGTCGCGCTGCGGAAGCGGATCCGCGCGGGCGAGCGCGGGTTGACCGTCGCGCTGTCCGAAATCCGCACGCTCGATCCCGAAGTGCAGGATCCGCTGATGGCGCACTACCTGCGCGTGGTCGATCTGGTGCGCCGTTTCTTCGGCGAATGGCAGGATAGCGACGAGCGTGCGGTGTTCTCGGCGCGCGCGCATATCCTGCTCGAGGCGGTGATGTGGTGGCCGGTGTGGTCGCTGCGCTATTCGGTGCTCGACTTTCCGCGCATCGAGGAACGTCTGTTCGATGTGCTCGCCAACGGCCTGCCCGCGCAGCAGGGGACCTTCGCGCCGCAGCCGCTGGTGGGCAACTGGCGCACCCCCGAAGGTGACGAGACCAACCAGAACGAGGCGTTCCTGCGCGCGGCGACAGTGACCATCAACGAGCGCGGCTATCGCGGCGCCTCGGTCAATCGCATCGCCGAAAGCCTCAATGTCACCAAGGGCAGTTTCTACCACCACCACGAGGCCAAGGACGACCTCGTGCTCGCCTGCTTCCAGCAGAGCTATGACCGCATGTCGTCGGTGCAGATGGCGGGACAGGCGATCGAGGCCGATTACTGGACCCGCCTGACCAGCGTGCTGGCCGAGCTGGTCGATGTGCAGTTCTTCGACCGCACCCCGCTATTGCGCACCACCGCGCTGCAGGCACTCGATGCCGGGCAAAAGGTCGATGTGGTCACCCGCTCGAACCGGCTGGCACGGCGGTTTGCGGGGATGCTGATCGACGGTATTGCCGACGGTTCGGTGCGCGCGATCGATCCGTTGATTGCGGGGCAGGTGATGATGTCGACGGTCAATTCGGCGTATGAGGCGCGGCACTGGGCGGCGCGGTTCGAGCGGCCCGAACAGGCGATCGCGACCTATCTGTCGGTCATGTCCGCGGGAATGCTGGCGCCGTCACGCTAGGCTGCGCGGTTCGCGCACGCGCCAGATCATCAGCGCGAGGCTGGCGATCAGCGAGGCGAAGGCCGCGACGATCAAGGGCGCATAGCCAAGCGCCGCGATGCTTAGCCCGACGAGCACCGGCCCGATCGAGGACACCCCGCCCTCGACCGTGGTGGTCAGCGCCAATCGCATCGGAATATCCTCATGCTCGCCGAACTCGAGCACCAGCGTCACCGCGGCCATCATCCAGCCGGAAAAGCCGAACCCCAGCGCAGCGAAGCTGGCGTAGAGCAGCCAGCCATCACCGAACACCATCAGCGTCATGCCCGCGATGCTGCAGGTGAGCGCGCCAAGATAGACCGCGCGGAAGCCGACCCGGTCGCCCAGCGCGCCCCAGACTAGGTTGGATAGGGTATCGGCGGCAAGGAAGGCGAGGCTGAGCGAACCGATCAGCGCCCCGTCGAGCCCCAGCCGGTCCCCCACATACAGCGTCCAGAACGGCAGCCCGACCCGGGCGATCGCCGCCAGCCCGTGCGCGACGAGGAAGGCGCGGAAATCGCGGTGCTGGAGCAGTTCGCCGAACTGCCCGATTCGCTCGCGCCATGGCAGTAGCGGGCGCAGCCGCGGCGCATCGGGTTCGCGAATGCCCAGCCGGAGCACGACGAGACCGATCGAGGTCAGGATGAAGGCCAGCAGGAAGGTCGTGGCATAGCCATTGCCGAGCCATTTCTGTTCGATGAAATAATGCCCCGCGACCCATGCGAGCCCGGCGGCGATCAGCCCGCCGGCCATGTTGCGGATTCCCTGCAACCGCCCACGCCGGTCGAGCGGGATGAGCTTGGCCATCAGCATCTGGAACGCCACCCGCTGCGCACCGCTGAAGAAGCCCAGCAGGAGGAACGCGGCGAGCGTGACGACCAGCAGTGCGGTGCCTTCGAGCATCCACGCGGCGATAGCGAGCACCAGCACCATGACGCGCATCATCGAACCGACGGTGATCGCATAGGGCAGAATGCGCTTGCGGCTTTCGACCTTGGCACCCGACAGGATCGGCGACACCGTACCGCCCAATTGCAGCAGCGCGGTGCCGAGGCCGACCGCCGCGGCGCTGCCGGTCAGCAAATAGAGATAGGCGGGAATGATCGTGGGCGCATAGATCAGGCGGAAGCCGGTCATCCCGAACACGCCATGCGTCAGATTGGTCGCGTAATTGCGCCGGAGGTTGTCCTCCATGAAAGCACGATGGCGCCCCCAGACATCCACGTCCGGGAGCGCCTCCGTTGTTTCGCCTGAAGGGGCGAAGGTCTTGCTCAATAGCTACCCAGCTTGGCGAACCGGTCCTTGAGATAGCTCGTCGAACCCCAGCTCGCCTCGAGCACGCGCGCGCGTTTGACGTAGAAACCGATGTCGTATTCATCGGTCATGCCAATGCCGCCATGCAGCTGGATGCCCTGGTTGCTGATCACGTGCAGCACGCGATTGGCTTCGGCCTTGGCGACCGTGGCCGCGCGGGCCACACCAAAGCCGCCATCGACCGCCTGCAGGCCTGCTTCCACCGCCGAGCGCATCTGCGCGAGATCGGCGAACAGATCGGCCATGCGGTGCTGGAGCGACTGGAAGGTGGCGAGCACCTGGTTGAACTGCACGCGCTGCTTCAGATAATCGAGCGTGGTGTCGAACACCTGCTGCGCCATGCCGAGCATTTCGGCAGCCGCCAGCACGCGCGCCCGGTCGAGCACATCGTCGAGCAGCGTGTCGCCGCCGCCTTCGAGCTTGTCCGCCGCGGCGCCGTCAAACGCGACATCGGCATGGCTGCGCTGGTCGGTCAGCTTGCGCGTGGTCAGCGAAACGCCGTCACCCTTTTCGACCAGGTAGAGCCCGTCCTTGGCCGCGACCACGAACAGGTCCGCGCCATGCGCTTCGTGGACGAAGGCCTTCTTGCCCGACAGCTTGCCGCCCGACACGCTGGCTTCGATCGCGGAGGGATCGTGATGCGCACCTTCGTCGACCGCGAGCGTCGCCACGGTTTCGCCGCTGGCGAGCTTGGGCAGCCATTTTGCCTTCTGTTCGTCGCTTCCGCCGAGGATGATCGCGCTCGCGGCGATCGTCGTTGCGACCAGCGGGCTGGCGGTCAGCGTCTTGCCCAGTTCCTCGACCACGAGACCTGCCGACATGAAGCCGAAATCGGAGCCGCCCTGCGCTTCGGGGATGATCACCCCGGCCCAGCCCATTTCCGCCATCGTGGCATAGGCGTCGGTATTGTAGGCCTGCGGTTCGCCGGCCGCACGGACCTTGCGAAATTCGGCCACGGGGCTTTCATTGGTCGCCCAGTCGCGCGCCATGTCGCGCAGCATTTCCTGTTCTTCGTTGAGAACTGCCATTGTCTGTGCTCCCCTCTCTTACTGGTGATCGAGCATGCCGAGCACACGCTTGGCGATGATGTTGTTCTGGATTTCGGTCGAGCCGCCGTAGATCGTGGTGGCCTTGCCGAAGAGCCAGCCGCGCACGGCTTCGAGTTCACCCTTGGTGAATTCGTCGCCTTCCCAGCCGAGCCCCTGCAGGCCGCGGATCTCGATCAGCAACTCGCTGCGTTCCTGGCTCAGCTTGGTGCCGAGCTTCTTGAGCACCGAGCTGATTTCGGACACGCCGCCCTGCGCCTTGCTTTCCTCGACCGCGCGGCGCGCGGTGAGCAGGAAGCTGTTCCAGCGGATTTCGAAATCGGCGATCCGGTCGCGCAGGACCTTGTCGGCCAGTTCGCCCCGGGCGTCGGTTTCGCCGTATTTCTTGGCGATGTCGCCAAGGCTCTGGCCCATCATGCTGGCAAGGCGTCCGCCGCCCGAAATATTGGTCCGCTCGTGCTGGAGCAGGCGCTTGCCGATGGTCCAGCCCTGGCCTTCCTCGCCGACGAGGTTTTCCTTCGGCACCTTAACATCGGTGAAGAAGGTCTCGCAGAACGGACTGGTGCCGCTGATCATGGTGATCGGGCGGACTTCGACGCCGGGAGCATCCATGTCGATCAGCATGAAGCTGATGCCGCGGTGCTTGTCGCTCTTGTCGGTGCGGACGATGGCAAAGCACTTGTCCGCCCACTGGCCGCCACTGGTCCAGGTCTTCTGGCCATTGACGATATAGTGGTCGCCCTTGTCTTCGGCGAAGGTCTGCAGATTGGCGAGGTCGGACCCGGCATTAGGTTCGCTATAGCCCTGGCACCAGCGGATCTCGCCGCGGCAGATCGGCGGGATATGCTCCTGCTTCTGCTTCTCGCTGCCATATTCGAGCAGCGTCGGACCGAACATCATCACGCCCATGCCGCCGATCGGGTTGTAGGCGCCGGCCTTGGCGAATTCCTGGTCGACGATCTTCGCCTGCGCCTTGGTCAGGCCGCCGCCGCCATATTCCTTGGGCCAGGTCGGGGTGCCCCAGCCGCGTTCGCCCACCGCTTCGCGCCATTTGGTCTGCGCAGGCGTTTCATCGGTCGGTCCGTCGACCCCGGCCAGCGCATTGGCGCTGCCCTTGAGTTCGTCGGTGAAATGGGCGGCGAGGAATTGCTGCACTTCGGTGCGAAACGCCTCCTCGTCGGCGTGGACATCGGGTTCTAGCTGGGTTGCCATGGGCCTCTCCTTTTCTTGGGTCATCCTACCGGGCAGGGCCGCCCAGCGGGGTATTGCTTTGCACCTGGTCGCGCGCTTCGGCTTCGCGGGCGCGCAGGATTTCGACATTGCGCTCGTGGCGGGCGCGGCTGATCGGATAGAACAGCAGGATCAGCGCGCCGACAATCCACAGGCAAAGGATTGTGGGAATGTAAAGGACAAGCAGCCTGTCCACCAGCCCTTCGGCAATCGTCGCCGGGTCGGCGCGCTCGGGAAAGGCGGCCGCTGCCAGCAGCCAGCCGGCAAAGAACAGGCCGAGCGCGGTGGAACATTGCTGCATGAAGCTGGATGCGGCGAAGAACGTGCCCGCGGTGTGCTTGCCGGTTTCGATCGCGCTGTCCTCGACCACATCGGCCAGCATGGCGCTGGTGTTGATCAGGCTGATCGCGATCATCGCCATATAGATCGCCCCGATGGTGAACAGGACGGGCACCAGCAGCGCGTCGCCGGGCACCCAGAACAGGTCGAAATAGGACAGGTACAGCGGTGACAGGCCGATGGTGATGCCGGTGATGGCGAAGATGATGCTGGAGTTGCGCTTGCCCATCCGCCTCGAGAACCAGGGCGCCAGCGGGGCGGCAATGGTCGCTGCCAGAAAGCTGTCGAGCGTCAGCAGCGCCAATTGTCCTGCGTTGAGCTTGAACAGATAGGTCCCCCAATAGAGGTTCATCGCGCTGTAGAGGCCGACCGCGGTGTATTTGAGGACGCCGAAACCGAAGATGATCAGGAACGCCCGGTTGCGGAATGCCGCGAACATTTCGCGCAAGTGCTGGCTGGCGGGCATGGGCGCGCTGTCTTCGGCCTGCCGCAGATAGGGAACGCGGTTGTGCGTTCCCAGCGTGCTGAGCGTCATCGCGAGGAAGATCAGCACGGCGCCCAGCAGCGCAAAATTCTCGTAGCTTGCGGGATTGAGCTGACCGCGCGGGAAAGCCTCGCTCTCGACGAAGATGAAGGCGAGCGAAAAGGCGGTGAAGCCATAGGCGCCCGAATAGCCGAACCAGTAACGCAGCGAAAACAGCCGCGTCCGCTCGGCATAATCGGTGCTCAATTCGGGGGCCATGGCGGAGGAATTGATCTCGAACGCGCTGATCGCGGCGCGCGTCCCCGCAGCAAAGGCGAAAATCCACAGGCCCAGCTGCATGTGGCTCATCCCGTCGGGCGGAAACCAGGCGCAATAGAACAGCAGGACGGTGGGCACGATCGCGGCATACATGAACGGGTGGCGGCGGCCCCAGCGCGTCCGCGTGACATCCGCCCAGCGGCCGAGGAAGGGATCGACGATCGCATCGACCAGCAGCGTGCAGGCGAGCGCGGTGCCGACGATCCCCGCGGGCACGCCGATCACCTGGTTGAAATAGAGCATCAGATAGCTGGAGAAGGCCGCGCTCTTGACCCCGTTGGCCATCGCCCCCGTGCCATAGGCCAGGCGGGTCACCGCCGAGAGGCGCGGCACGGCAGGCGCGGCTACGGGATCGGCGCGGTTCACTGCCGCGGACCCGATGCAGGATACCCGATATTCGGAAAATGCGCCGTATAAACGCAATCCTTGTGGCGGGGCTGGTGCCGCACCTCTTGCTCTCCTCTCCACACCCCGCGCGTTCGCCAATCTGTGGGAATCGCGCGCTCTCCGGGTGGTCGCACCATACCGGACAACCGAAAGGGGGCAAGCACTACCGCATGGACGCTACGGCACGGCGCTTTGCGCTTGACGCAGCGGGCGGGTTTCGCCTCAAGCACGCGCATGACCGAAGCATCCCCACCGCAAATCCGCATGCGCAGCTGGCTGTTCGCCCCGGGCGACAGCGTGAAAAAAATGACCAAGGCCGCCGAGGGCGACGCCGACATCGTCCTGTTCGACCTCGAGGACGCGGTGGTCGAGAGCGGCAAGGCCAGCGCGCGCGCCGCGATCGCGGAATTCCTCGCCGGCAAGAGCGCGGAAGAGCGTGCGCGGTTGTGGGTGCGGATCAACCCGCTCGACGGCGAATGGACGGCGGATGATCTTGCCGCGATCATGCCAGCGCGGCCCGGCGGGATCATGCTGCCCAAATCGCGCGGGCGCGGCGATGTCGAGGAACTCGACCGGCAGATGACCGCGCTCGAGGTGGAAAACGGCATCGCGCCCGGATCGACCCCGGTGATCGCGCTGGTCACCGAAACCGCCGCCGCCATGTTCACCACCGGCGATTACGGCGGTGCGCCGCGGCTTGCCGCAATGACCTGGGGCGCGGAAGACCTCGCCGATTCGCTCGGTGCGCAGAGCAACAAGGATTTCGACGGCGATTTCGCCTTCACCTACAAGCTGGCGCGCAGTCTGTGCCTGCTGGGCGCGGCGGCGGCCGAAGTGGTCCCGGTCGAAACCATCGACACCAATTTCCGCGACCTCGAGGCGCTGCGCAAGCGCGCGATCGAGGTGCGCCGCCAGGGCTATCGCGGGATGCTCGCGATCCACCCAGCGCAGGTGCCGGTGATCAACGAGGCCTTCACCCCGAGCGAGGAGGAGATCGCCGAAGCGCGCGAGATCGTCGAACTGTTCGAAGCCGATCCGTCAGCGGGGACCATCGGCTGGAAGGGCGGCATGCTCGACCGTCCGCATCTGTCGCGCGCCCGCCAGCTGCTGGCGCAGGTCGAGGACTGACACCCCGGCAGGTCGGCAATCGTTCAGCCGAGCTTGCCGACCTCTTCCAGCACCCGCTCGGCCCATTCGGGGCGGCAGATCAGCAGGTCGGGCATGTAGGTGTCGGCATTGTTGTAGACCAGCGGGCTGCCGTCGATGCGGCTGGCGTGCAGGCCGTGCGCGAGCGCAACTGCGGCCGGGGCAGCGCTGTCCCATTCGTACTGGCCGCCAGTGTGGAGGTAGATTTCCGCTTCGCCGCGCACCACTGCCATCGACTTCGCGCCCGCCGAACCCATGCCGACCAGCTCAGCGCCGATCGCTTCCGACACCGCGACCGCTTCGGCAGCGGGGCGCGTGCGGCTGACGACCATGCGCGGCGTTTCCGCCGCTGCGGGCACCTTGACCGGCGCATCGGTGCGCAGGACCACGTCGAGACCGGGCAGCGCGACCGCGCCGATTTCGGGCTTGCCGTTCACGCATAGCGCGACATGCACCGCCCAGTCGGTCCGCGCCTCGCCATATTCGCGCGTGCCATCGACCGGGTCGACGATCCAGACGCGCTCTTTCGACAGGCGTTCGTCGGTGTCCTTGCTTTCCTCGCTCAGCAAGCCGTCCTCGGGCCGCTGTTCGCGCAGCGCATGGACGAGGAACTGATTGGCGGTCTCGTCGCCGGCCTTGCCCAGCGCCTTGCCCGCGAACATCCCGCTCTCGCGTACCTCGATCAGGATCTTGCCCGCCACGTTGGCGAGGTGGGCGGCGAGTTCGGCGTCGGTCATCGTGGTAAATTCCCCAGGTCCAAAAATCTGGCGCCCGACATGGCAGAGACGGGCAGCCTTGCGAAGCCCCGATATGTTGCACTTGCGAAATCGGCCGACAGCAACGCTGCAGGGATGCGTTCCCGAGCGACAAAAGTCTGCGCAATGACGCGTGCCGATGCTTGCCCAAACCGCGGGGCGGGACTAGCTGGGTCGGGCATGTTCGATCCTCAGGCATTCCGCGATGCGCTCGGCAGCTTTGTCACCGGCGTCACCATCGTGACCGCACGCGATGCAGAGGGGCGCCCGTTCGGGCTGACCGCGAACAGCTTCAACTCGGTGAGCCTCGATCCCCCGATGGTGCTGTGGAGCCTGTCGCTGCGCTCGGGCACGTTGCCGGTGTTTCGCGATGCTTCAGGCTGGGCGGTCCATGTGTTGGCTGCCGACCAGCAACCCATGTCCGACCTCTTCGCCCGCCCCGGCGAGGACAAGTTTGCCGGGATCGATTGCCCCGACGGGCCCGAGGGCGCGCCGCAACTGGATGGCTATGCCGCCCGCTTCGGCTGCACCGCGCGGTTCGAATATGAAGGCGGCGACCATGCGATCTTCCTCGGCGAAGTGGTCGATTTCGACCGCCGCGAGGTCGAGCCGCTGATCTATCACGGCGGGCGTTATGGCCGCGTCATGCGCGCGCCCACCGGTGACGACCTCGAGCGCGAGGGCCTGGCCGAGCGCAGCGGCGAGGAACTTTCCCTTACGGCGAGCGGTGTCCAATTGCTGGCCGCGCTCGAAGCCTTGGCGAAGCGCTAGACTCTGCGCGCCTGCGCCGATACCCGTTGCGAAAAGCAACCAAGGGAAGAGGCACAGCACATGAAAACCCGCATCACCGAAATGTTCGGTATCGAGCATCCGATCATCCAGGGCGGCATGCACTATGTCGGTTTTGCAGAAATGGCCGCCGCGGTCTCGAATGCGGGCGGGCTGGGCATCATCACCGGGCTGACGCTTGGCACTCCCGAAAAGCTCGCCAACGAAATCGCGCGCTGCAAGGACATGACCGACAAGCCCTTCGGCGTGAACCTGACCTTCCTGCCCACGGTCAACGCGCCCGATTATCCCGGCCTGGTCAAGGCGATCATCGACGGCGGGGTGAAGGCGGTCGAAACCGCGGGCAACAATCCCGCGCAGGTGCTGCCCTTCTTCAAGGAAGCCGGGGTCAAGGTGATCCACAAGTGCACCAGCGTGCGGCACAGCCTCAAGGCGCAGTCGATCGGCTGCGATGCGGTCAGCGTCGACGGCTTCGAATGCGGCGGGCATCCGGGCGAAGACGATATTCCCAACATGATCCTGCTGCCGCGCGCGGCGGATGAACTTGACATCCCCTTCGTCGCCAGCGGCGGCATGGCCGATGCGCGCAGCCTCGTCGCCAGCCTCGCGATGGGCGCGGAAGGCATGAACATGGGCACGCGCTTCATCGCCACCCAGGAAGCGCCGGTGCACGAGAATGTGAAGAAGGCGATCGTCGCGGCGAGCGAACTCGACACGCGGCTGGTGATGCGCCCGCTGCGCAATACCGAACGCGTCATGACCAATGACGCCGTCGAACGCCTGCTGGAAAAGGAACGCAAGCTGGGCGCCGACCTCAAGTTCGAGGACATCATCGAGGAAGTCGCGGGCGTCTATCCGCGGATCATGACCGAAGGCGACATGGATGCCGGCGCGTGGTCGTGCGGCATGGTGGCCGGGCTCATCAACGACATCCCGACCTGCAAGGAACTGATCGACGGAATCATGGCCGAGGCCGACGCGATTATCCGCCAGCGTCTTACCGGTTTCCTGGATCGCTGAGGAGGGAGATGGACATGCTCGATACCAGCCATCGCACTGCCTATAACGACGATCACGAGGCGTTCCGCGACACCGTGCGCAAGGTTTTCGCCGAACACATGACGCCCTATCTCGACCAGCACGAGGAAGAGGGGATTGTCCCGCGCAGCGCATGGAAAGCGCTCGGCGAAGCGGGCATGCTGTGCCCCACGGTGAAGGAAGAGAACGGCGGCCTCGGCCTCGATTTCGGCTTCAACTGCGTATTGTGCGAGGAGCTGTCCTATCTCGGCAGCTCGGCCGGCTTCACGCTGCAGAACGATATCACTGCCAATTACATCGAGCGTCTCGGCACCGAGGAACAGCGCGCCAGATACCTGCCCGGCATGGTCTCGGGCGATGTGATTTCGGCAATCGCGATGACCGAACCCGGCGCGGGCAGCGATCTGCAGGGCATCCGGACCACCGCGATCAAGGACGGCAATCACCTCGTGGTGAACGGGTCCAAAACCTACATCACCAATGGCCAGAACGCCGATGTCGTCATCGTCGTCGCCAAGACCGATCCCGCACAGGGCGCCAAGGGCACCTCGCTGGTGCTGGTCGATGCCGGCACCGAAGGGTTCGAGCGCGGGCGCAATCTCGACAAGATCGGCCAGCATTCGGCCGATACGTCCGAACTGTTCTTCAACGACGTCCGCGTGCCGATGACCAATATCCTCGGCGGCGAGGGGCGCGGCTTCATTCATCTGATGGAAGAACTGCCGCAGGAACGGCTGGGCATCGCGGTGGGCGCGCAGGCCGCAGCGCAGCGCGCTTTCGACGAAGCGGTCAAGTTCACCAAGGACCGCAAGGCCTTCGGCAAGACGGTGTTCGAGTTCCAGAACACCAAATTCGTCCTCGCCGATCTCAAGGCGAAGATCCAGGTCGGCTGGGCGCATCTCGACTGGGCGATCAGGAAGCACCTCGCGGGCGAGCTCACCACCGACGAGGCAAGCGCGGCCAAGCTGTGGCACACCGACCTGCAATGGGAAGCCTGCGACATGGCGCTGCAACTGCACGGCGGGGCCGGTTACATGAACGAATATGCGATTGCCCGGCTGTGGCGCGATGCGCGTGTCACGCGCATCTTCGGCGGCACCAACGAGATCATGAAGGAAGTGATCAGCCGCTCGATCTGAGGAGCAATACCGCATGACCGATTCGCTCGACTTCTCCGGTAAGACCGTCCTCGTCGTGGGCGGGACGAGCGGGATCGGCAACGGCATTGCGCATGGCTTCCGCCAGCACGGGGCGCTGGTCCATGTCACCGGAACCCGCGCTGCGGCATCCGATTATGCGGCCTCCGAAGGCAGCGATCTGGCGGGGCTGACCTTCCACCGGCTCGACGTGTCGGACGCCTCCGCCACTGCCAGCTTTGAACTGCCCGAGCAGCTCGATGTCGTCGTGCTGTGCCAGGGCACGGTGCGCTATCGCCGCGAGGAATTCGAGCGCGAGGGCTGGGACGCGGTGATGGAGGTCAATCTCAACTCGCTGATGGATTGCGCGCGGATCGTGCGCCCTAAGCTGGCCGAGCAGGGCGGATCGCTGATCGTGGTCAGTTCGGTGGGCGCCTATCACGCCATGCTGGGCAACCCCGCCTATGCGGCGAGCAAGGCGGGCGCGGTCAGCCTGGTGGGCAGCCTCGCGCAGGCCTGGGCGGGGGAGGGCATTCGCGTCAATGGCATCGCGCCGGGCCTCGTCCCCACCAAGCTGACCAAGGTCACGACCGAGAACGAGCAGCGCGCGGCAGGCGCGGTGGCGCGTATACCGGCCGGGCGGATGGGCACCCCGCAGGACATGGCCGGGGCGGCGCTGTTCCTTGCCTCGCCGCTGGCCGATTATATCGTCGGCCAGACCATACGGGTCGATGGCGGAATGACGCTCGCCTGAAACCGGCCTGCTCCTGAAAGGGGATACGATCATGGACTATGTCAATCTCGGGCCGTCGGGCCTCAAGGTTTCTCGGCTGTGCCTTGGCTGCATGAGCTATGGCGACACCAGCAAGGGCTGGCATGGCGACTGGGTGCTGTCCGAGGATGAAAGCCGTCCCTTCATCCGCGAGGCGGTGGAGGCGGGGATCAACTTCTTCGACACGGCGAACATGTATTCGCGCGGCGCGTCGGAAGAAGTGATCGGGCGCCTGCTGCCCGAATTCGCGCGGCGCGACGAGATCGTGGTCGCGACCAAGGCCTTCCTGCCCTGGCAGCAGGCCCCCAATGCGGGCGGTCTGTCGCGCAAGGCGCTGATGCAGGCGGTGGACGACAGCCTGACGCGGCTGGGGATGGACTATGTCGATCTCTACCAGATCCACCGCTGGGACGATGCCACGCCGATCGAAGAAACGATGGAGGCGCTGCACGACATCGTGAAGGCGGGCAAGGCGCGCTATATCGGCGCCTCGTCGATGTTCGCCTGGCAGTTCGCCAAGGCGCAGGAAGTGGCCCGCGCGAATGGCTGGACGCGGTTCATCTCGATGCAGAACCACGTCAACTTGCTCTATCGGGAGGAAGAACGCGAAATGCTGCCGCTCTGCGCCGATCAGGGCGTGGGGGTCATCCCCTGGAGCCCGCTCGCCCGCGGCAAGCTCGCCCGCGCATGGGATGAAACCACCGTGCGCAGCGAGACCGACGGCTTCGGCAAGCTGCTCTATGGCCAGCAGGAAGAGGCGGATCGCGCAATCGTGGAGACGGTCGGCGCGATTGCCGCAGACCGCGGTGTATCGCGCGCGAGCGTCGCGCTGGCATGGCACTTCGCCAAGGATGTGACCGCTCCGATCATCGGCGCGACCAAGGACGGCCATATCGCCGCAGCCGTGGCCGCGATGGATCTTAACTTGACCGATGACGAGGTCGCGCGGCTCGAACAACCCTATCAGCCCAAGACCCCGGTTGGCGTGGTCTCCACCGTGCCGCGCAACTGGTCGCTATCGCCGGTCGCCGAATAGGAAATCGCGCGCTTTTCCCAAAGTGTTACAAACACGCAAATCGGGTCACAAACAGGTCACATGACTGCGGCATCGCTGCCCTTGACTGGGTGGGACACTGCAGCGTGCGAACGATCAATATCTTCCTGACAGACCCGATGGCAGGCGACCTTCCCGATTTCGACAATGGGGACATCCGCTATGCCTTCGCGCGGCTTTATCCCGATGGCCCGCGGCGGCTTGTCGAAGGGCCGGTGTGTGCCTTCGTCGACTGGGTCATGGCCGATATGTCGGGGCTCGAAATGTGCCGCCGGCTGCGCTCCGACCCGCGTATGGACGACGCGCATATCACCATCGTGCTCGAAGAGGACGATGCCGAGGACAAACGCCGCGCACTGCGGGCCGGAGCGGATGACTACATCGTCGGCCCGATCGACCGGACCGTGGTGCTCGACCGTGTGATGGCGCTGCAGGTCGGCGGTGCGCAGCCGCGCGTCAACGAACGGCTCGAGCTGGGCGCGTTGCTGGTCGATCTCGCAGCCTTGCAGGCGCGGTGGAACGGGCAGGCGCTCGACCTGCGCCCCAATGAATTCCGCCTGCTGCATTTCCTGGCACAGAACCCCGACCGCGTGCTGTCGCGCGGCGATCTGATCGCGGCACTGGGCAAGCAGGAACCGCCGATCGACGAACGCACGGTCGATGTCTGGATCGGCCGGTTGCGCCGCGCGCTCCGCAAGGTCGGCGCGGGCGAGCGCGTGCGCACGGTGCGCTCGCTGGGGTATGTCTACGACAGCTACGACTGAGCGTCGGGCGAAAGCGGTCTGTCGGCTAACGGCCTGTTTGCGGACTCAATCATCATTCTTTGTGGGGTCAGATCCAAACATCGTCTCGTTGAACCACTCGATAAGTCCCAAGCCGCCTTGCCAGAGAAACCAAAAGGCGATCCCACCGCCGAACATTATCAGGCCGATTTTGCATCGCTCCAATCGTAACCCCACCCAAACTCCAAGAAGGAGTCAGCGGCAGCAGCGATCGTATATAGTCCAACGAATGCCAGCCAAATCGGTATAAAGATTCTACCATAGCCTCGGTTGAAGCGAGCCATTTTATGAGCGAACGAACCGAGCGACATTATTTTAGTCTAATATCGTCAGTGGCCAATTCCCACCCAAATTCAGCCCACCATCAACGAAAAAGGGCCGCCCGAAGGCGGCCCTTTCCGAGGGGTATGCTGGTGTGATCAGAACTCGGCGGAAACCGACAGGCTGAAGCTGCGGCCGACGTCGTAGCTGTTGTTCTCGATCCGCGTGGTGCCGGTGGTCTGGTATTCGAAGTGGTCGCGCCCCGTCAGGTTGCGCGCCTCGAACTTCACTTCCATGTCGGTCCCGGCCAGTTCGAAACCCTGCCGCGCGACGAAATCGATCGTCAGGCCGGGGTTTTCGAGAATGTCCGGGCGCGACAGCGTGCTGCGGCTGATGACGCGCTTGCTGCCGTAGTTGAACAGGAAGGTCACCTGGCTGACCCGGTCGAGATCTTCCAGCCCCAGCTGCACATTGGCGATATGGTCGGACTGACCCGTCAGCGCGGTACCGTCTTCGAAGAAGTTGGTCGCCGCCTGCAGGCCGCCAAGCTCGGGCACGTTGACCATGTCGCTCGACTGCACGCTGATTTCGGACTGGGTGTAAGTGTAGTTGGCAATCGCGACGAAGCGCTTGCTGTCCCACCATTCACCCAGCGAATAGAGGTCCTTGTTCCACTGGACTTCGACTTCCGCACCGTAGAGCTCGGCCTGCGGCGCATTGGCGAAGCGGCTGACCACGGTGTTGTCGTTGAAGCTCGAGAACACTTCGATCGGGTTCTCGATGTCCTTGTAGAACCCGGCGAGGCTGAACTTGCTGCCCGAACCCCAGTAATATTCGACGCGGGCCTCGTAATTGGTCAGCTCGCTGTCGATCAGGCCGGGGTTGCCGGTGAACTGGCGGTTGCTTTCGGGATCGTAATAGGTCTGCAGGATCAATTCGCGGAACTGTGGCCGCGCAATCGTTTTCGACGCGTTGAAGCGTGCCTGCAGGCTGTCGGTCAGTTCCCAGGTCAGCGTCGCCGCGGGGAGCCAGTAGTCATTGTTCAGCAGCGTCGCATTGGCCGAACCGCTGGGCAGCCCGTCGAGACCGAGCGGCACGACTTCCTGCGTGGCGTCTTCGTAGCGCACGCCGACATCGAGCGACAGCCGATCGACCGGGGTCACGCGTGCCTGTGCGTAGCCCGCCTTGATCTCGAGCCCGGCGGAAAAGGCCGGGTCGGCGGCGGTCGTTTCGATGATGGTGTAGGAGAACGGCCCGATCCCGCCTGCGGCTTGCGCTTCGGTGTCGTAACCCAGTTCGATCAGCGCATCGCCGAGCAGATTGTCCGGGCGGAAGGCACCGAATGCCAGCGGGTAATCGCCGGTGGTACGGATATCGAACTCGCGGCGACGCGACAGGCGGTCGGTATCGGTATAGGCACCGCCCACCGTCACGCCGAGCCAGTTGGCCAGCTGGTAGCTGACGTCCACGCCGCCGTAATAGAGGTCTTCGGTGAGGTCGGAGAAGGCGACCGTGGTCCGGCCACGCTGCCCGCCGTTCTGCAGGTTGAGGTAGATGTCGTCGAACCCGCCGGTCGGGTTGAGATCGCGCGAATAGACGAATTCCCATTCGTTCGGGGCTTCGCGCTGCGTCTGCGCATAACCACCGCGCAGGTCGATCGACAGATCGCCGAATTCGAGCTCGCCGACAAACTGCGTGTCGATCAGCTCGCGTTCGTACCAGCCGGTGTTCTGGAACAGATCGTCATCGTCGTCGGTGAGATCGGAAATCTGCGCCAGCGATGCGCGCTTGAGCGAATCGCGGATGTAGAGATTGGTGAGGCGGAAGCGGTGCTCGCCCACTTCGAGCCCGAAGCCGAGCATGGCATTGGCCAGGATCCGCTGGTCGGTCTGGAACTGGTTGCCCGTCTGGTCGAGGTCGAGATCGCCGTTCAGCGCGGTCTGCCGCGTGATGTAACGATTGCGGTATTTGTTGCTCAGCGACGCGGTCGCGATCACGCCGAAGCGGCCATCGGAAAAGACATCGACGCTGGTGCCCGCAGTGATGCCGCCCGACCAGTTGACCGGCAGTTCGTCGGTGCTTTGCAGCAGGATCAGATTGGGATCGCCCAATTCGGTCAGGATCGCCTGCTGGTCGACGCCCTCGTTGTTGATCGCCTGCCCGCTGTCGAAGAAGCTTTGCAGATTGGGGCCGGGGTCGCGGCGCCCGTCGTCGAAGCCGAACCAGTCGTAATCCGAACCGTAATAGGTGTAGCCCGTGCCGAAGGCGGTTTCGGTATCACCCGAAACGCCCGCGCTGATCTTGAGGAAGCTTTCCTCCGGTACCGCGCGGGTGGTGAGGTTGATCACGCCGCCGCCGAATTCGCCGGGGAAGTTGGCCGAATAGGTCTTCTGCACCAGGCTCGATGCGATGACGCTGGTCGGGAAGATGTCGAGCGGGACCACGCGGCTGAGCGGCTGCGGCGAAGGCAGCGGCAGGCCGTTGAGCAGCGCGAGCGAGTAGCGATCGCCCAGGCCGCGGACATAGACGAGGCCGTTGCCCACGGTCGACAGGCCGGTGACGCGGGTCAGCGCGCCGGCGATGTCGCCTTCGCCCGTCCGCGCGATGCTGGCGCTGTCGAGCACCGAGACGACCTGCGACGAGGCGCGGGTGACGTCCTGGCGGCGGCGACCGGTGACGACGATCGCGCCGCCGGGAACCGAGATCTCGGTTTGCTCGAACTCTTCTTCTTCCGGCGTGTCGTCGATGCCCTCGACCTGCTGCGCCATGACGGCGTCGGTCGCGGGATCTTGTTCGGCGGGAACGCCTTCGGCGCCCGTGCTCGCGTCCTGGGCGAAAGCAGCGCCGGCAGGAAAGGTGAGCGCGGTGGTGAGCAGGAGCAGCGCGGTGAGCTGCTTGCCGGTCGACATGGTTCGAGACCCCCTCATGTTCAGGCCTTTAAACTTGGCTGGAGCCAGGCGAGGGCTCCGGTGCGAAAAGCGAAGAAGGCCGCGGGACGCGCATCAAACGCGCGCCCCGCGGCCTGTCGTGGCCGATTAGTAGACCGGCAGGCTCGCGCAGTCGGACACAGCGGCGTCGAACGTCACGGTGGCCGAGTTGCAGGTCCAGCCGTTCACCCAGGTGTCGTTGCCGGCATAGACGGCGCCGATGTTGGTCGGGAGCTGGAAGAAGGACGAAAGCCCGGTCGGGTCGAACACGTTCACGGCGTCTTCGTTCGAACCGTTGACGAAGCCCATGGTCAGCGTGTTGGTGAAGGCCGCATCATTGTCCGAACCGGCGTTGTAGCGGGTCTGGATATTGGCTGCGGTGACCCCGCCCGAGCTGTCGCGGAAGTCCTCGGCACAGTCGAGCACGAACGAGTTGAACACCACCGGACCGGCTTCGTCGATCGCGGCATTGGCTGCGCGGTTGAGCGTTTCGGTGTTGTCGACGCGCAGGCAGGGCGTCGAGCCTTCGTTGTCGACCAGGATCGAGTTGACGATCGTATAGTCAGCAAAGCCGCGGATGCGGACCGCCTGGTCACCCACGCCGCTGTTGGCGATGAAGGTGGCGTTCGAAATCCGCGTGTTCTGGCGCGGGGTGTCTTCCTCGAGACCGTTCGACGAATCGGCTTCGATGATCGTGTCGCCAACGCCGGGGCGCTGCATCACGATCACGTTCTGCATGTCGACCTTGACGCCGGTGTCGGTGTCGAGACCATCGTCTTCGGCGCCCACCACGATCAGGTTGCGTACGTTGAACTGGCCGCCGAAGAATTCGACGCCGTCATCCGAGCTGTTGTAGCTCATGATGTTGCTCAGCTGCGTGCCCGTGCCGGCGCCGCCGGTGGTCAGCGCCTGAAGCTCATTGTCACCCGAGAGGACGAAGCCCGAGTAGCGGATCTGCACGAAGCTCATGCTGCCCGAGCTGTCGTTGACGGTCGCGCCGCCGAACAGGGCGGGCTGTGCCGCGCCTTCGACCTGGCGTTCGCAGGCGGTGGTGCCGGGGGTTGCACCCGGAGCGATGCAGTCGGTGACCGGAGCGCGGCCCGACAGGACGACGCCGCCCCACTGGCCCGACGAATTGGCGGTGTTGAGCCCCTGGACGTTGTCACGGCTGGTGAAGATGATCGGACGGTCGGCGGTGCCGTTGGCGTCGATCGTGTTGCCGCGGTTGACGTTGAGCCAGCCCGAGCCGGCCGAGTACAGGATGACGCCCGGCTCGATGGTCAGTTCGACATCGGTATCCGCACCGGTATCGGCAGCGCCGCCATCGGTGCCGACATCGACGCGGCCGTCGATGCGGTAGAGCAGGCCTTCGATGTAGGGCAGGGTCGAGGAAGCGGTGAAGCGCGCGGGCAGGGTGCAGACGCGGTATTCGCCGGTCGGGCCCGAGATCGTGTTGTCATCCGTCAGGCCGGCCGGATCCGAAATGGTCGGGCAGCCCGCTGCCGGGGTGACCAGTGCCGACGTCGGTGTCGGTGTCGGGGTCGGCGTGGGTGCCGGGGTGGGATTGTTGATGATCACGTCACCGCCGGTACCCGGCGAGACGATTTCGTCGGCGCCGCAGCTGGCGAGAGCCAGAGCGGAGCAGCCGAGGACGAGCGAACGATGGAAATTGGTCACGGGTAACGGTCCCCTCAAAAACCGGATGAATCAGAATGCGAAGTCGTTGATCGCGACTCGTCCGCTAGGGGGGCTTCGTGACAGTTTTATTCGGTTCGTGACCGTTATGTTGCAAATCCATCGCTTAGTGCGACGAACCGATGGGCTTTGCGAAAAAAAGCCCGATCGGCCCTCAGATTGCACAAATATGACAACGTTACAGTTTTATTGCAGCGATCGTAACAAGGCGGCATAAACACTCCCACAAGATGAATAGGGAGAGCTGTCATGGCGATCATCACAAGCGTTGCATTGGCCCTGTTGGCGCAGGGACCGGTCGAAGCGGTTCCGGGCCCCCAGGCTGGCTATGATGTCGGCTACGAGGAACTGGTCGCGAACGACAATCGCGCCGCCCGTCAGGCCATTGAAAACTGCGATGAACTGGCCGCGGCCGACCCGGCCCGCCTGATTAATCACGGGATCGCGCTCGCGCGCATGGGCGACTATGATGCGGCGCGGACCGAATTCGAAGCCGCTGCAGGCGCGCGCGACAGCGTCGAGCTGGAAACCGCTGCGGGTGACTGGGTGGATTCGCGCCGCCTTGCCCGCAAGGCGCTGGCCATGCTCGATAAGGGTGAATTTGCCCGCTATTACGCCTTGTCGCTCCGGTAGATCTACGCGAGATCGCGGCACTATTGGGCTCGTCTCCTTACCGGGAGGCGGGCCTTTTCCTGTTGGGGCGTAATACTTTCCCGCGATATTCGGCTTTTTGTCACCCGCCTGTCATGTAGTATGCCCAATGGGGCCGCACGGAGGGTGCAATGATTCTGGCACGCTTGGCGCTGGTGATGGGATTGTCCTGCGCCGCGCTTACCGCTTTCGCAGCGAAAGCGGATGTTATGGAGATCGATACGGACGGCGCGCGCTGGATCACCGGCGGGGGCGCCGCGCTGGTCGCTGCCCCGGCCGAACCGGGGGTTGCCGCGCCGCTGGCCGAAGTGCCGGCCGATATCTTCGTGCCCGACATCGCCATTGCCGATCCGGGCGAGCATGCGCGCCTCGTTCCCGCCGATTACCAGGCCAAGGTGGCCGAGCTCGCCGCGCGGTTCGATCTCAGCCCGACGCTGATCGAGGCGCTGGTGTGGCAGGAAAGCCGCTGGCGCGCGAACGCGGTCTCGCCGGTGGGGGCGCGCGGGCTGGCGCAGCTGATGCCCGGCACCGCCCGCGACCTCGGTGTCGATCCCGACGATCCCTTCGCCAATCTCGAGGGCGGCGCGCGCTATCTGCGCGAACAGCTCGACCGCTTCGACGGCGATCTCGAAAAAGCGCTCGCCGCCTACAATGCCGGGCCCGGCCGCGTGATCCGCGCGGGCGGCATCCCGCGCATCCGCGAAACGCAACATTACGTGGCGGCCATCATGGGCCGCCTTTCGGACCATTCACGGGAGTAATCAATTGAGTCGCAAGTTTACCCTGCCGGCAGTTCTGGCCGCCCTGATGACCCCCAGCGCGGCTTTCGCGCAGGCTGCCGATCCGGCCGGTTCGGGGCCGATCGTCGCTGCGCTCGGCTGGCTGCAGGGCACGCTGCTGGGCAATGTCGCCACCGCGGTCGCGGTGATGGCGGTGGCCGCGGTCGGCTTCATGATGCTGACCGGCCGTCTCAACTGGCGCTTCGGCGCGACCGTGATCATCGGCGTGTTCATCCTGTTCGGCGCGGCCTCGATCGTCGCCGGGATCCAGGGCGTGGCCGGCTGACATGACCGCGCTGGTTCGCCATCCCGTCCACCGTGCGCTGACGCGCCCGCAGATGTTCGCGGGGGTGACATATAACTACTTCATCATCAACGGGATGGTGACCACCGAAGCGTTCCTGATCACCGGGAGCTGGCTGGCGCTGCTGGTCTTCGCGGTGATGCACGGGATCGGCTATTTCGCCTGCCTGCGCGAGCCGCGCATCTTCGACCTGTGGATCACCCGGGTGTCGAAGTGCCCGCGGGTCAAGAATTACAAGCGCTGGGGCTGCAACTCCTATGCAGCCTGAGCGGAAAGGTATCGCATGACGACGAAGTGGAAAGGGGCTGCCGCCTGGAGCGCGAAAGAAGCGCGCGCGGGCGATCGCCTGCCCTATTTGCGCATGCTCGACGAGAGCACGCTGCTGCTGCGTGACGGATCGGTGATGACCGCGATCCAGGTCCCCGGACTGCTGTTCGAGACCGAGGACAGCGAAGCGCTGAATGCGCATGCCGCCACGCGCGAGATCGTGCTGCGTTCCACGCTCGATGCGCGCTTCGTGCTGTATCACCACGTCATCCGGCGGCGCGTGTCGGTCGATCTGGAAGCCGAATTTCCCGACCCGATCAGCCGCCATATCGATGCGCGCTGGCGCGAACGGCTCGGCTCGGGCCAATTGTTCGTCAACGATCAGTTTATCACGCTGATCCGGCGTCCGGCGCGCGGCAAGGCGGGACTGGCCGAGCGTGTCGCCAAGACATTCCGCCGTCAGGGCGGCGAACGGCTCGAACCCGATCCCAAGGATCTGCGCAGCCTGCGCGCCGCCTCGCAAGGGCTGGTCGCGGCGCTGACCGCCTATGGCGCAACCCCGCTGGGCGATTATGTCGGTCCGCAGGGCAACACCAATTCGGAAATGCTCGAACTGCTGAGCGCGCTCTACAATGGCGAGATGCGCCCGGTGCGCAAACCCGCCGACGATGTCGATATCGGCCACATGCTGCCCTATCGCCGCGTCAGCTTCGGGCTCGACGCGATCGAGATGCGCGGCTCGCGCTCGCCCGATTTCGGCGCCGTGCTCGGTCTCAAGGACTATCCCGAGGCGACCTCGCCCGGCCTGCTCGACAGCCTGCTGCGGCTGCCCTTCGAAATGGTCGTGAGCGAAAGCTACGCCCCGACCGAGCGGCAGACCGCGCGCGAGCGGATGGATCTGGCGATCCGCCGTCTCAAGAGCGCCGACGAGGAAGCCGCCGCCGAACGCGCCGACATGCTTTCCGCGCGCGATGCGCTGGGCAATGGGGCGGTCGGCTTTGGCGATCACCACCTGACCGTGATGGTCAAGGAACGCCAGCTTGGCCAGCTCGACGATGCCATGGCCGCCTGCGCCGCAGCCCTCGCCGACACCGGCGCGATCGCGGTGCGCGAGGATACCAATCTCGAACCCGCCTTCTGGGGACAGTTCCCGGGCAATGAGGGCTACCTCGTCCGCCGCGCGCTGATCTCGAGCGCGAACATGGCGAGCTTCGGGAGCTTGCACGGCTTCGCACTGGGGCAGGCGCAGGGCAATCACTGGGGCGAGGCGGTGACGCTGCTCGAAACCACCAGCGCGACGCCGTTCTTCTTCAATTTCCACCACGGCGACCTCGGCAATTTCTCGGTCATCGGGCCAAGCGGCTCGGGCAAGACCGTGGTGATGAACTTTCTCGCCGCGCAGGCGCAGAAATTCAGCCCGCGCACGATCCTGTTCGACAAGGATCGCGGCGCCGAACTGTTCGTGCGCGGTATCGGCGGGCGCTACGACAGCATCCGTTCGGGCGAACCGACCGGGTTCAATCCGCTGTCGCTGCCCGATACGCCCGGCAACAAGGCCTTCCTGCGCGACTGGCTGGGCGCGCTGCTCAAGGCCGAAGGCCCCGAGGAGGAACAGGCTATCGCGGGTGCGGTCGATGCGGCCTATGCCAACGATGCTTCGCTGCGCCGCCTGCGGCACTTCAAGGAATTGCTGTCGGGTACGCGGCGCCCGCAACCAGGCGATCTGGCCGATCGGCTCGGCGCATGGATCGGCGAGGGCGAACATGCCTGGCTGTTCGACAATGCCGACGACCGGCTCGATCTGACCGCGCGTGTGCTCGGCTTCGACATGACCGCGCTGCTCGAGAACCCGCGGCTGCGCACGCCGACGATGATGTATCTCTTCCACCGCATCGAGGAACGGCTCGACGGCAAGCCGACGATGATCCTGATCGACGAGGGCTGGAAGGCGCTCGACGACGAGATCTTCGCCGCGCGCATCCGCGACTGGCTCAAGACGTTGCGCAAGCGCAACGCGCTGGTCGGATTCGCCACGCAAAGCGCGCGCGATGCGCTCGAAAGCCGCATTTCGACCGCATTGGTCGAGCAAACCGCGACCATGGTGTTCATGCCCAACAGCCGCGCGCGGCCCGAGGATTATTGCGACGGCTTCGGCCTGACCGAACACGAGCTCGCGCTGATCCGCACGCTGCCCGCGCACAGCCGCTGCTTCCTCGTGCGCCAGCCCGATGCGAGCGTCGTCGTGCGCCTCGACCTGTCGGGCGCACCCGAAGTGCTGACGCTGCTCTCGGGCCGCGAAAGCTCGGTCCGCCGGCTCGACCTGCTGCGCGAGGCGCTGGGCGATGCGCCGAGCGAGTGGTTCCCCGCGCTTACCGGGACCAAATGGCCGGGCGGGGCGAATGACGAAGAGGGGGCCGGGGTCGAAGCCCTCGGCCTCGCCGCCGAATGAGCGCGACCTGCGACCGCGTCGCCGCCGATGTCGGCAATGGCGTCGCCGCCGCGCTGCGCGGGGTCGACTGTATCGCGGGCGAGGCCAGCGCGGCCGCATTCGGGCGGCTGTTCGCACCGGGCGGTTCGCTCGGCACGGTGCTGACCCTCGTCCTGACGCTGTTCATCGCGCTGTTCGCCTTCGCGCTGCTGACCGGGCGGACCAATATCGGCGTGCGCAGCCTCGTCCCGCGGATGATGACGCTGGGCCTCGTGCTGACCTTCGCCACCAGCTGGATCGCTTACCAGAGCGTGGTCTGGAACCTCGCCGTCGCTACCCCCGATTACCTTGCGGGCGTGCTTACGGGGGCGCAGGGTTCGGCGACCGATACTTTCGCGCAGAAGATCGATGTGGTCTTCCTCGCCATCCAGGAAGCCAGCGCCGGGGCGGAGGACATTTCCACCTTCTCGCCCGAAGGCATGATGTGGTTCGGCGCGCTCCTGTTCATGCTCGGCACCGTCGGCCTGCTGGTCACCACCAAGATCGCGCTCGGCGTGCTGATCGCGCTTGGTCCGCTGTTCGTCGTGCTGGCGCTATTCGACGGCACGCGGGGCCTGTTCACCGGCTGGGTCAAGGGATTGACCCTGTGCGCGCTGGCGCCGCTGTTCGCGGTGCTCGGCGGCAGCGTGATGCTCGAACTCGCAGTGCCGATCCTCGGCGCGCTGACCGCTGCCCCGGGCCAGATCGACCCGCAGGCGGCCATGGCCTTCTTCATGATCGGCGCGGTGCATGTCGCGCTGATGGTGCTCGTGCTCAAGGTGGCGGGAGCCATGGTGGCCGGATGGTCGGTGTTCGGGCTGGTGCCCGACCGGGAGGAGAAGTCCTCTTCCGCGCCGGCCCCCCAGCATGCGGTCGCCGCCCCCGCGCTGGCGCAGGCACAGGCGGCCAACCAGGCCAGTTCGCAGGCGCGCCGGATCGACGTCTCGGCAGTCCCGACCGCCTATGCCGCTAACGATGGCGGCGGCGCGGGCGGCAGCGGCGGATCGCGCACCGTCAAAGTGTATGCCACCTCGTCCGCTTCCACCCCGCAATCACCCGACAGCAAGGCCCGCGTCCGCGGTTCCGGCATCGGCAGCCGGTTCAAGTCCGCGGCGCCCAAGGCGTTCGACCGTTCCATGGAGAAACACGCATGACCCGCGCGCTCATTCCCGCGCTCGCTCTCGCCCTGCTGGCCGTACCGGCTAGCGCGCAGGATTCGCGCCTCGTCGAGGTGCTGTATGACGAGACCAAGGTGGTCCGGATCGACGGCCGCGTTGCAGTGCAGGCGAGCATCATGTTCGGCGATGACGAGGTGATCGAGAACGTCGCCATCGGCGACAGCGCGACCTGGCAGGTCACGCCCAACAAGCGCGCCAACATCCTGTTCGTCAAACCGCTCGAGCCGCGCGCCGCGACCAATCTGACGGTCGTCACCAGCAAGCGCACCTATCTGTTCGACCTCGTCGCCAGCCCGGGTGCCAAGCCGCTCTACCTGATGCGCTTCGCCTATCCCGACGAACCTGCGGAAGAGCCGGTACAGATGGCGCCCAATGCGGTGGAGCGGCAGGCCGCGCGCGATCCCTATGCGGTCGTCGATCCGGCAGACCTCAACTTCGCGTGGAATGCCTCGGGCGATCCCGAGCTGCTGCCCGAAAACACATATGACGATGGCACCGCGACCTTCCTCACCTGGCCCAGCGGCAAGGACGTGCCCGCGATCCTCGTGACCAATAGCCAGGGCATCGAGGGCCCGGTCAATTTCACCGTGCGCGGGGATACGATCGTCGTCGACGGCGTGCCGCGCACGATTGTCCTGCGGTCGGGTGAGGATAGCGCCCAATTGATCAACACCGGGCCCGAACGGCCCGCTGCCAGTGCGAGCGGCAGTCCCGCTCTCGCCTCGAAGGGGAGGTAACCGATGCGTCTTGCCATGCGACTGCCCGAGAAGAAGCCGGGCGACAACGGGATCGCCAACGATTTCGACCCGCGCGACGGCGCGGATGCGGAAGTCATCGACCTCGCCCAGCGCAATGCCTTTCCAGCCGTGGCGCGCCCTGCGGGAAAGTCCGACGCGCTCGGCCTCGTCGCGGGGATTGCGATTGTCGCGGGTCTTGGCCTGGTCACCTTGTGGAGCATGAACTCCGCCCGCGTCGCCCCTCCCGAAGGCATCGGCGGCCAGCAGGCTCCGGTCGAAGCCGCCCCGGTGGTGCCCCCCGCAGCGGTAACGCCGCCTCCGGCGCAACTCGCAGCGCAGGCGCCGCGGCCCGATCCCGCACCGCAGCCGGTTCTCGCAGCGCAGCCGCAGCCCGGGCTTGCCGCCAACCCCTATGCCAATCCGACCGTCGTCTACGATGCCGGTAGCGCGCCCGCGACACTGGCGCTGGGCGAAGCGAGCGCCGCTGGCGAGGCCGCGGGCTCGACGGGCAATGCCGCGAGCGATTTCGCCAGCCGCATTGGCGGTGTCGGCGGCTCGCCCGCGCAGGCCAAGGCAATGGTCAATCCCGCGACCACGGTCACCCAGGGCACGCTGATCCCCGCGATCCTCGAAACCGCGATCGACACCAATGTGCCGGGCTATGTCCGCGCGGTGGTGAGCCAGGACGTGCGCAGCTTCGATGGCACCAAGGTACTGGTCCCGCGGTCCTCGCGGCTGATCGGCCAGTACCAGTCGGGCCTGCAGAACGGCCAGAAACGCGCCTATGTCATCTGGACACGGCTGATCCGGCCCGATGGCGCCTCGGTCAATCTCGCATCGCCCGCGATCGGGTTTGACGGCACCACCGGGCTTGCGGGCAAGGTCTCGGGCGACGGTTTCTTCAAGCGTTTCGGTTCGGCCATGCTGCTGTCGGTCGTCGGCGGCGTCGGCTCGCTCGCCACGGGCGGTGCGGCCGGCGTGCTGATCGGCGGGGCCAGTTCCTCGGCTGCGGCCACTGCGGCGCAGCAGGATGGCCAGCGCGGCCCGACGGTACGAGTGCGGCAGGGTGAACCGATCCGCATCTTCACCGCGCGCGATCTGGACTTCACCTCGGTCAGCTGAGCCCATCCTGTCGTGAGCGCCGATATCCACCCCTTCAACCCGGACGACAATCCGGAAGCCCACGCGCCGGGCGTGGACCTGCATGGCGAACGCAGCGTCTATCTCGATGCCTATCTCGCGCCGTTCCGCGAATGGCTCGAGCGCGACACGGTGACCGAAATCCTCGTCAACCAGCCGGGCGAGGTGTGGGTCGAGGATGCGGCGGCTGGCGGGATGCAGAAGATCATCCGGCCCGACATCGACGACCGGCTGATCCAGCGCTTGGCCGAGCAGGTCGCGCGGGTCAGCCACCAGGGGATCAACCGCGAGCATCCGCTGCTTGGCGCGACGCTGCCCGGCGGCGCGCGCGTGCAGTTCTGCGGCCCGCCCGCGGCGCGCAAGCACTGGGCCATGGCGATCCGCCGCCACCGCCGTCTCGACCTGCCGCTCGACGCCTATGACACCGGCCCGCTGGCCCCGGCGGAGCAGGGCGCCATGCCAGATGCGCAGGCAGAGCCGGTCGCCTTCCTGCGCGAGGCAATCCGCCAGCGCCGCACGATCCTCGTGTCGGGCGGCACCAGCACCGGCAAGACCACGTTCCTCAACGCCATGCTCGGCGAAATCCCGCGGCACGAACGCGTCGTGCTCGTCGAGGACACGCCCGAGCTCAGGCTGCCCGGCGAAAACGGCGTCGGGCTGGTCGCGGTGAAGGGCGAACTGGGCGAGGCCAAGGTGACTGCCAACGAATTGCTGCAGGCCGCGCTGCGGCTGAGACCCGACCGGATCGTGCTGGGCGAATTGCGCGGGGCGGAAAGCGTCAGCTTCCTGCGCGCGATCAACACCGGCCACCCGGGTAGTTTCTCGACCATCCATGCCAATTCGCTGCGCGGGGCGCTCGAACAGCTTTCGCTGATGGTGATGCAGACGGGAATCGGTCTCACCCGGACCGACACCATCGCCTATGCCGCCAGCGTGATCGACGTGCTCGTTCAGCTTGGACGCGACGGATCGGGCAAGCGCGGGATCGTGCAGATCGCCGAAAGCCGCACGCTGGTCTGAGTGCGGTAAATCCGTACCCGCGAAAAAAACGTGACCATGCCGTAGCGTCAGCTGCGCATCGGAATGCGCTTTCCGCATAACACTTGCCAAAATTCGCCCCTGTTTTGCGCAATAATAATGCGCCGGCGCTTGCGTGCATACGAATGTGTGATAGCAATGGCACCGTAGGCCGCAAAGACGGCCACATTGAGAGGAGAGGGTTAATGAGGGTACGGGCTTCCCTGCTCGCGGGTATTTGCGCGAGCGCTATTTCGTTTCCGGCGTTCGCGCAGGATGCAACCGGCGATGATCTCGAAGATCCGCGGTTCAGCACCAATGTCATCATCGTTACCGCGCAGCGCCAGAACCAGTCGCTGCAGGAAGTGCCGATCGCGGTCAGCGCCTTCGATGCTGCGGCGCTCGAGGCACAGCAGATCGAGAACGCCAGCGATCTCCAGCTGACGCTACCCAATGTCTCCTTCACCAAGAGCAATTTCACCGCTTCGAGCTTCACCATCCGCGGGATCGGCGATCTGTGCGTCGGTGTGTCGTGTGACAGTGCAACCGCGGTGCATCTCAATTCGGCGCCGCTTTTCGCTACCCGCCTGTTCGAAACCGAATATTTCGATCTCGAACGGGTCGAGGTGCTGCGCGGGCCGCAAGGCACGCTGTTCGGCCGCAATGCGACATCGGGTGTGGTCAATGTCGTGACCGCCAAGCCCGAACTCGGCAGCTTTGGCGGCGCCGGCGAGTTCGAATACGGCAATTACAACAGTATCAAGGTCAAGGGCATGCTCAACGTGCCGCTGGGCGATACGATTGCCTTCCGCGCAGCGGGCTTCTACCTCAACCGCGACGGCTTCACCCGCAACACCTTCGACAACAGCCGGATCGATGACCGCGACATGTATGCGATCCGCGGCTCGCTGCGCTGGGAACCCGGCGCCGATACCACCATCGACCTGATGGGCTATTATTTCCGCGAAGACGACAATCGCATGCGGATCCAGAAGCAGCTGTGCCAGCGCGATCCCACGGGCGTGCTCGGCTGTCTCAACAACCGCCGCGATTTTGCCAAGACCAATGCCAATTCGACCTTCACCGGCACGCTGGGATCGTCCGAATTCCTGACCATCAACGGCATTCCGGGCACACTTGGCCTCAACAGCCTCTATGGCCCCGACGCCTATGCCAATTTCGTCGAGGCGCCCGATGTGCGCGTGGTCAACACCGAATTCACGCCCGAATACTTCACCGACGAATTGCAGCTGCAGGCGCATTTCGAGCATAATTTCGGCCCGATCCGCCTTGGCATGACCGGGACCTATCAGGAAACAGCGGTTGATTCCCGGCAGGATTACAACAACGGCGTGGGCGAGGTGCCCAACGCCGCCGTCGCCTTCCCGACGCTCCAGGCACTTGCCGGCGGGGCATTAGGACCGGGCACCGGGGGCTATTTCCAGCCGATCGTCGATGCGATCTTCGACGGCTCGGGCAATCTGTGCACGTCGGACACGCGGCTCGACAATCTCGGCGCCTTCGATGGCCAGCGTATTTGTACCCCGAGCGGCCCGCAGCTCGACCGGTCGAATTCGGAAAACACCTCCTGGTCGGCGGAAATGATCATTTCCTCCGACTTCGAAGGACCGTTCAACTTTCTGCTGGGCGGCATCTATGCCGAAGCCGATCTGGCGGAGAACAGCTATTACGTGAACAGCTTTGCCATCGACTATGTCGCCGGCATTCTCGGCTCGTTCAATTCGCTGAGCGCGGGACTGCCGCCAAGCTATCTCGGCACATCCTTCTTCCGCAACAATTCGAGCGACTTCTCGCTCGAAAGCTTCGGCATCTTCGGTGAAGCGTATATCGATGTGACCGACCGGCTGCAGGTCACCGCGGGCCTGCGCTACAATGACGACAGCAAGACGGTTCAGGCACGTTCGACTTTGGCGAACTTCCTCGTTCCCTATGGTTCGGGCGATCCCTTCGCCACGCCGTTCGGGGCGCAGTTCGATGCCGATCCGGGCACGGTCTGTTCCGCGGCGTCACCGGTTGGCGCGATCGGTTCGGTTGCCGGATGCGAAGCCTTCCAGGAACGCTCGGTCAGCTTCAACGAGATCACCGGCCGCTTCGTGATCGACTATGAACTGTCAGCCGATAGCCATCTCTATGCGTCCTATTCGCGCGGCTACAAATCGGGCGGTATCAACCCGCCGCTGCAGCCGATTTTCCAGGTCCCCGACAACTTCGGTTCGGAACAGATCGACGCGTTCGAACTGGGGTCGAAGAACACCTTCCTTGATGGCGCGGCACAGGTGAACCTCACCGGTTTCTACTACAAATACAAGGACCTGCAGCTTTCGAGCATCGTTGCGCGGACCTCGGTCAACCAAACCATCGACGCCAATATCTGGGGCCTCGAACTCGAAACCATCCTGCGGCCGAGCTACAACTGGCTGATCAATATGAATGTCAGCTACCTCAACGCGAAGGTGGCGGGCGACCAGTTCTTCAGCAACCCGCGCGATCCGGGCGGCGGCGACCCCACTGCGGTGATCGTCAAGGACATCACCAATGGCGCGCTGTGCGCGGTAACCGGTGCCGGTGCCAACACCTTCGTCGGCCTCGTCAATAGCGGGCTCGGCCTGCAGGCACCGGGCCCGTTCCCTGCCGATGGCGGGATCGCTTCGAACGGTGCTTTCAGCATCTGTAGCGTGCTCGATGCGCAAACCGCCAATCCGGCGTTCGCCGCACTCGGTGCGCTCGACGTCCTTAGCCCCGGGGTCGAAGTCAACCTGCGTGGCAACAAGCTGCCGCAGGCGCCCGAGTACAAGGCCTCGGTCGGGGTGCAGTACACCGCCGATTTCGACAATGGCATGACGCTCGTTCCGCGCTTCGACCTGGCCTATACCGGCGAACAGTTCGGCAATGTCTTCAATGGCAACGTCAACCGGATCGAACCCTTCGTTCAGGCGAATGCGCAGATCCAGCTCAACGGCGCCGACAACGGATGGTTCGTCCGCGGTTTCGTCCAGAACATCTTCGACAGCGATTCGGTGACCGGTCTCTACGTCACCGATGCCAGCTCGGGCCTGTTCAGCAATATCTTCACGCTCGACCCGCGCCGCTACGGCATCGCGGTGGGCGCGAAGTTCTAGAACCGACAAGCTCCATGGGGGAGGGAGGGGCGGCCTGCGGGTCGCCCCTTTTCACATGGCTCAGCGCCCGGCGGAGGCGAAGGGCGAGAAATCGGTTTCGGTATCGAACACCTCGACCTGCTCGGCGCGCTTGAGCACCCCGACCGCGGCATAGGTCACCGGCGTCAGCAAGGCTTCCCACAGCGTCTTGATCGCCCATTGCGACAGCACGACCTGCCACAAGAGCTCGACCGGCCAACCGGCCAGGCCCCAGAAGGCCAGCGGGTAGAAGATCAGGCTGTCGAGCCCCTGGCCGACCACGGTCGACCCGATCGTGCGCATCCACAGATGCCGCCCCTTGCTCCACACCTTCATCTTGGCGAGGACATAGCTGTTGGCGAATTCGCCGACCCAGAAGGCGACCATCGATGCCAGCACGATGCGCCACGAATTGCCGAACACAAATTCATAGGATTCCTGTCCGGGCCAGCCCGCCGCGGGTGGCAATTGCACTACCACCCACGCCATGAAGGCCATGAACAACAGCGCGGCAAAGCCGGTCCAGATCACCCGCCGCGCGCGGGCGTAGCCATAGACCTCGGTCAGGATGTCGCCGATGATGTAGCTGACGGGAAAGAACAGGACGCCTGCGCCAAACGACCATTCGCCGATCAGCGGCAGCGTGACATAGCTCGGCTTGGACGCGCCGATCAGGTTCGACAGCAGCAGGATGGTGACGAAGGCCGCCATCACCAAGTCGTAATAGCGGAACTGCGGTGCGGGCGGGCTCGGCGGGGCGTTTTCCATCACAAACACGGATAGTGCCGATTGGCCAGCCGCGAAAGGCGCGTTATGGCACCCCCCGAGCGCGCCCGTAGTTCAACTGGATAGAGCACGAGCCTTCTAAGCTTGGAGTTGCAGGTTCGAGTCCTGCCGGGCGCGCCAACTACCCTTGCGACAGCAATGCGCCCTAATCCCGGTCGTCCAGGGTCACCTTTGGCTATCCTATTGGCTGTCGTTCGCGCGGCCAATCCGATAGGGTCCGGATCGCGCCGGGAGCAATCTACCTTTCCAGCTCAGTCTGATGATTTTCCGGTCGAACAATTGATCGACCGCTTCATGGACAAGCGGCATGGCCAAACGCCAGTCTGCCGCATCGTCGCAAGCGATCTTACGCGCCACTTCGCTAGGACATATCGTTGTATCCGGCGCGCGTTCGGCAAGCAGGGTCAGTACTGCGGTGTTGGCGACGCCGACCGTCACTTGCGTTTCCGGCCGGAGGTCATGAGATCGGGCTTCGGCGGCGGCTTCCAGTCTGGCGGAGGAATCGGCCGCTGCCGGCTCGATCCCAGCCCCATGGCGCCAGGCTTCTGGCGGACCAGTCCCGACGTGTCGGCCTCGGCGGCCTCGGCAGCATCCGATCCGCCGCGTAAAAGATTGATGCGGTCACGAATTCGCCGCGCCTCCTCGAAATCGAGCGCGTGGGCCGCCGCCTCCATATCGCGTTGAAGATCCTCGATGGTCTTGGTCATTGCCCTTCAACGCACGAATGGGGCTTCTGGTACCATGACGCCCCGGTTCCGGTAATTGAGATGTCGCAGATGACCGCCTTGGCGGGACATCGATGGCATTCACGCGGGACCGAGGGGATCACCCGAACCGGAAGGGTGAATTCTGGAGCGGTCATTGCCCTGCGCAATGCGCCATTTCACGGCTGGAGCGTTCGTTCGCTCGTCGAACCCCCTGCAAACGAAGAGGGAAGGGGCAAGCCCCACCCTCCCGCAATCAGAAGCGCATGCCCAGACCGACTACGATCAGTCCTGGCGTACGGGGTTCCGCGGGGGAATGTAGCCAAATCCGAGACTGACATCCTCGCCTCGGGCCACTCCCTATCCCCGGCTCGAGTGACCAAGACAGAGAGAGCGGAAGGATTGCGCGTCAGCCGCTGACGCTATCCCCGCGCGACCTTGTCCATCGGTTCGGCGGTGACGGGATAGCCGAACTCCTCGCCGATGTTCAGCCAGGACGTGCCGTCCTTTTCGCCGATGAAAGGAGTGATCGTGCGCACCGGGATGGCCTGGGCCTGCGCCGAGGCTTCGGCGAAGCTGCCGAACAGTGCGAGCCGTTCGAGATTGCGGCGGGTGGGGAAGATCACCTTGATTTCACCGCGTTCGGCGGCATCGAGCGCGCCCTGCGCGCTGGTCCAAAACAGATGCGTGTTTTCCGACAGATCGGCCTCGATCTCGACCGCGCCGGTACCGAGATCGGCAAGGTAGAAACGCGTGTCGAAGACGCGCGGGATGCGCTCGTTCTTGGGGAACCAGCGGGCAAAGGGGACCAGCTGGTCGAGATCGAGCTCCCAGCAGAAATGGTCGAGGACCGGCGCAAGTTCGCCGGTTTCCTGCAAGAAGTTGCGGGCCGCACGCGCTTTTGCCGCATCGATTTCGCCGGTCAGGCCGATCACCA
Organism: Qipengyuania sp. Mu-71; assembly: GCF_036867055.1. Taxonomy (NCBI): domain Bacteria; kingdom Pseudomonadati; phylum Pseudomonadota; class Alphaproteobacteria; order Sphingomonadales; family Erythrobacteraceae; genus Qipengyuania; species Qipengyuania sp. Mu-71. The sequence continues at coordinate 543,898 of NZ_JBAJHR010000001.1, forward strand.
GCCCGGTTTCCTCGAGCGTTTCGCGCACCACCGCAACCTGGTGCGCGGCCTCGTCGGGGTCGAGCGGGCCGCCCATGCTGGCGCCGAGATCGAAATCGGCCGGGTCGACCCGGCCGCCCGGAAACACCGCCATGCCGCCGGCGAACACCATCTCGCGCGAACGGATGGTCATCAAGATCTCCGGAGGGCCACCCTGCGGCGCATTGCGGAAGATGACGACGGTTGCGGCGGGGATACCATTGGCCCCGGTATCGGTGTGCTCGCTCATGTGCATGTTGTGGCGGGGGCCGCGCTGCTTGCCAAGCGCAAAGGTAAACGGTGGCTGTCGGGGAACTTTACACTAAGCGACGCGACTAAAAACGCGTTTACCATCTGGAGGCGCGGAAACCCGCGAACGGGCCCGTTTGGCACGGCGCATGCATATATTCACGTGTCCCGTTCAAGTCTTCACGGGGGTGCCAACCCAAGGTCTCCACACCCGGTACCCTCAGAACGAACGAAAGGCCCGCCCGGTAGTCCCACCGGGCGGGCCTTACCCGTTCTGGAGCCGGTAATTGCGCGGCGCGGTCCCTAAAGGACGCGCCCGGCGTGCCTCAGCCTTCGGCCTTGGCCACGGCTTTCGCATCCATCATCTGCTGCAATTCGCCGGCCTCGAACATCTCCATCATGATGTCGCTGCCGCCGACGAACTCGCCCTTGACGTAAAGCTGGGGAATGGTCGGCCAGTCGGAATAGGCCTTGATGCCCTGGCGCACTTCCATGTCCTGCAACACATCGACGCTGTCATAGGCGACACCGCAATGGTCGAGGATCGCCACCGCACGGCTCGAAAAGCCGCATTGCGGGAACAGCGGGGTGCCCTTCATGAACAGGACGACGTCTTTGCCGCCGACGATGTCGGCGATGCGCTGGTTGGTATCGGACATGGGTCCGTCCTTTGTATGAATTCGAGTTGCGGAGAATCAGGTGGGGGCTTGCGTGGTCAGTTGCAAGGCGTGCAGTTCGCCGCCCATGCGCCCGCCCAGCGCGTCGTACACCAGCTTGTGCTGCTTGACCCGCGTCAGCCCGGCGAACTGCGGCGCAGTCACCTTGGCGGCCCAATGATCGTTGTCGCCGGCGAGGTCGCGCATCTCGACCTGTGCGCCGGGCAGCGCTTCCTCGATCAGCGCGACGATGTCTGCAGCGGCCATCGGCATAGGTTCAGGCCCCGTCGGACATGAACTGGCGGCGGGCCTCGACGGCGCACTCTTCCAGCTTGGTGCGGATGTCGGCTTCGCTGACATCGCATTCGGCGGCGGTCAAATCGCCCAGCAGCTTGCGAATCACGTCTTCATCGCCGGCTTCCTCGAAATCGGCCTGCACCACAGCCTTCTTGTAGGCGTCGGTTTCTTCGTCGGTCAGACCCATCAGACCTGCCGCCCATTCACCGACCAGGCGGTTGCGGCGGGCGGCGATCTTGAAGGCGTTTTCCTCGTCGAAGGCGAACTTGGCTTCCTCGCCGCGTTCGCGATCCTTGAAATCGGTCATGATGGTCCTCTCGGGATGGAATGTCGGGGGCCGGAATAGGCGCGGCCCCCCCACCTCGCAAGGGCGGTTATTCCATCGTTACGACGAGCTTGCCGATCGCGCCGCGATTTTCGAGCTTGGCGATGGCCTCATGCGCACGTTCGATCGGATAGGTCTCGCTGACCAGCGGATTGATCTTGCCCGCTTTCCACAGGTCGAACAGTTCTTCGATATTGCGCTGGTTCCGCTCGGGCTCGCGCGCGGTGAAGGCGCCCCAGAACACGCCGCGGATGTCGCAGCTTTTCAGCAGGGTGAGGTTGAGCGGCATCTTGGCGATCCCGGCGGGGAAACCGATCACGAGGAAGCGGCCTTCCCAGGCGATAGCGCGCAGTGCGGGTTCGGAATAGTCGCCGCCGACGATGTCATAGACGATATCCGCGCCATTGGGGCCGACGGCCGTCTTGAATTCGCTCGCCAGTTGCTTGGAGGTATCCTTGTCGAACGGCGCGCGCGGATAGATGACCACTTCGTCGGCGCCGTGCTGCTTGGCGACTGCGCCCTTTTCCTCGGTCGAGACCGCGGCGACGACGCGGCAGCCGTAGGCCTTGGCCAGTTCGACCGCCGACAGGCCGACACCGCCCGCAGCGCCCAGCACGAGGACGGTTTCGCCCTCCTTGATGTCGCCGCGATCCTTCAGGCCGTGGATCGTGGTGCCATAGGTCATCAACAGCGCGCTGGCTTTCACCAGGTCGATCCCCTCGGGCACCTTGAACAGGCGTTCCGCCGCCACCGCGACCTTTTCCTGCAGCCCGCCATTGCCGACGCCGCACATCACGCGGTCGCCGACGGCGAAGCCCTCGACGCCTTCGCCCAGTGCCTCGATCGTACCCGAAATCTCGCCACCGGGCGCGAACGGGCGGGGCGGTTTGAACTGGTACATGTCGCGGATGATCAGCGTGTCGGGGAAATTGATCGCGCAGGCGGCAACCTTGACCAGCACCTCGCCCTTGCCGGCGGTGGGTTCGGCGATATCCTCGACGACGAGGGTTTCGGGTCCGCCGACTTCCTTCGAAAGGACTGCTTTCACGCTGCATCTCTCCTATGCGGTTTATCGAGCCAGGGCATGGCGCCCTCGCGCATTTGTTCGTGTCTGGTGATTTCGTCGGCGCTGCCGAGCGTCAGCCCGATCTCGTCGAGCCCTTCGAGCAGGCAGCGCTTGCGGAACGGGTCGATCTCGAAAGTGAACCGGTCCTGGAATTCGGTGGTGACGACCTGGTTTTCCAGATCGATGGTGATCGGATGGTCCTGCGCGACATCGAGCAGCCGGTCGACCTGGTCCTGCGGCAATTCGACCGCGAGGATGCCGTTCTTGAAGGCATTGCCCGCGAAAATGTCCGAGAAACTGGGGGCGATCACCGCATCGAGCCCCATATCGAGCATCGCCCATGCGGCATGTTCGCGGCTCGATCCGCAGCCGAAGTTATCGCCCGCGATCAGGATCGGCGCCTGTGCGAAATCCTCGACATCGAAGGGGTTGCCGGGGGCCGCGCGGATGGTCTCGAACGCGCCCTGGCCAAGCCCTTCGCGGCTGACCGTCTTGAGCCAGTGCGCAGGGATGATGACGTCGGTATCGACATTCTTGAGGCCGAGCGGGATGGCCCGACCTTCGATGGTGGAAACGGCTCTCATCAGTTTGCGCTGCCCGGAAAGGCGGGCAGGCGTTCGACATGCCGCGGGTCGTGCTGCACCACGACGGTGGCGTCGAGACTGTCGGCCATCTGGTTGAAACGATGGAACGAAGCCAGCGTATCGGCGCGGTCGGTGTTGAAGGTGGGGACACCCTCGTTCTCGATCTGCTCCTCGAAATGATAAAGATCGCCGGTCAGCATGTAAGTGCCCATCCGCGGCAGCTCCACCACCAGTGCCTTGTGACCCGGCGTATGCCCATGCGTCGCGATCATCCGGACCGTGCCGTCTCCGAACACGTCGTGATCGGCTGCGATCCGCGTGACCTTGCCGCTTGCGTCCTCGCCAAACCACGGGGCGAGCTGGGCGATCGTTTCCTCGCGCCCGTGCGCGATCACCGCATCCGCGTCGCCCGCACCGATCAGCAGTTCGGCATGGGGGAAGTCGGCTGCCTGGCCGATATGGTCATTGTGGTAATGGCTGATCCCGACCATCGCGATATCGGCGGGGGCGAGACCGAGGTCGCCGAGCTGTTCGACGATCGTACGCTCGACGCTCGAGGTGAACACGCCGCGCGTTTCGCTCGTGCCCTTGAGCGCACCGGAAAGGCCCGTATCCCACAAGAGGTAGCGGGTGCCGTTGCGGATCAGGTAGCAACTGTCAGTCAGTCGGCGGGGCTGGCCGTCGTAGAGATGCGTGTCGGAGAACGGCCCGGTGTCGCTCAATTCGAGCGTCCCGCAATCCAGCCGCCACATTTCGATATCCGCTGCTTCCTGCGCGGAAACCGCGACCGGCATGGCGAGCACCGCGGCAAGCGCGGCCAGCAATCCTGATTTCGGCGACATGTCTCTCTCCCCTGTGACGCGCGACCTCAATCGGTTTCGGGATTCTCTCCCGAAGGAATCGGACCGGGCTGTTGCGGCCCGCGCTTCCTCTCCTTGCGCTTGTTCGCATATAGCAGCGCGGCGGCGACGGCGGCGGAGCCGATAGCCCCGGCGATGGCGGCTTTTCCGGAAAGCTTCTTGGTCATCGGTTCTCAATGGTCAGCCGTCGGCTGCTTGGCAAGGGGTGAGCTTGCGGACATCGGCGAGCCGCCCGGTAACGGCGGCGGCGGCAGCCATTGCCGGGCTGACGAGATGCGTGCGCGACCCCGGACCCTGCCGCCCGACGAAATTGCGGTTGCTGGTCGAGGCGCAGCGTTCGCCCGGCGGGACCTTGTCGGGGTTCATCGCCAGGCAGGCGGAACATCCCGGTTCGCGCCATTCGAAACCCGCATCGGTGAAAATCTTGTCGAGCCCCTCGGCCTCGGCCTGGCGCTTGACCAGCCCCGATCCCGGGACGGCGATCGCCCAGCGCACGTTGGGTGCCTTTGTGCGGCCTTCGAGCACCTTCGCCGCAGCGCGCAGATCCTCGATCCGGCTGTTGGTACAGCTGCCGATAAAGATGTTCTCGACCGCGATATCCTCGATCGGCGTACCCGGTTCGAGACCCATGTATTCGAGGCTCTTGCGCACTGCCTCGCGCTTCGACGGATCGGCAAAACTGTCGGGCGAGGGGACGGTGCCGCCCACCGGCACGACGTCTTCGGGGCTGGTGCCCCAGCTGACCGTGGGTTCGATCGCGGCAGCGTCGATCACCACGCTCTTGTCGAACTCGGCCCCGTCATCGGTTGTCAGCGTGCGCCACCAGGCGACCGCGCGGTCCCAGGCTTCGCCTTCCGGCGCGTAGGGGCGGCCGCGCAGGTAATCGAACACGGTGTCGTCGGGGGCGATCAGGCCCGCGCGCGCGCCGCCCTCGATGCTCATGTTGCACACCGTCAGGCGGCCCTCGACGCTCATTTCCTCGAACACCGCACCGCGATATTCGATCACATGACCGGTCCCGCCCGCGGTGCCGATGACGCCGATGATATGGAGGATCAGATCCTTGGGCGTGACGCCCGGACCAAGCCGGCCTTCGACGCGAATTTCCATCGCTTTGGAACGGCGCAACTGGAGCGTTTGCGTGGCCAGCACATGCTCGACCTCGCTGGTGCCGATCCCGAAGGCGAGCGCGCCGACGCCGCCATGCGCCGCGGTATGGCTGTCGCCGCACACGATGGTGGCGCCCGGCAGCGAGAAGCCCTGTTCGGGGCCGACCACATGGACGATCCCCTGCGCGGGCGCGGTGGCATCGATATAGTCGATCCCGAAGGACGGGGCATTGCGTTCCAGCGCCGCCAGCTGCGCGGCGCTTTGCGCATCCTCGATCGGAATGCGCGATCCGTCGGCGGCCACACGCGGCGATGTGGGCAGATTGTGATCGGGGACCGCTAGCGTCAGATCGGGGCGGCGCACCGTCCGGCCCGCCAGCCGCAGCGCCTCGAACGCCTGCGGGCTGGTGACCTCATGCACGAGGTGGCGGTCGATATAGATCAGGCAGGTGCCGTCCTCACGCCGTTCGACAACGTGCTGGTCCCAGATCTTCTCATAGAGTGTGCGCGGTTTGCTGGCCATCGCGGCGGAATGTGCGGCAGGAATGGCGATGGCGCAAAATGGCAAAACAAGAGTCTTCCAAACTTAACCTTTTGCTGCTCTATTGACATCAATGTCAGCAAAGCCATTCACCTTTCCGATCAGGGTCCTGCCCGACGATATCGATTTCATGGGGCACGTGAACAACGCGCGCTACCTGAACTGGGTGCAGGATACCGTCCTCGCGCATTGGCAGAAACTTGCCCCGGCCGAGGAGGTGGCGAGCAAGGCGTGGGTCGCGCTCAAGCACGAGATTACCTATCGCCGTCCGGCCTTCCTCCACGACGATGTCATCGCCGAAACGGTGCTCGAAAAGATCGCCGGCGCACGTAGTTTCTACAACACGGTGATTCGCCGCGGCGAAGACGTGCTGGCCGAAGTGCAGAGCATGTGGTGCTGCATCGACGCCAAGAGCCTGCGGCCGGCGCGGATCAGCCGCGAAGTTGCCGAGACTTTCTTCGGCCTGCCGCGCAAGCAGGAACCGCACACGGGCGAGTAAGCCGCGGCGCGGGCTTTGCCTACCGCGGCGGAGCGCCTATATCGGTGCCATGAGTTTCCTCGTCCCCGCGCTGATCGTGTTCGCGACCGTCCTTGCGATGGAATGGGTTGCCTGGGCGAGCCACAAATACATCATGCATGGCTTCGGCTGGGGGTGGCACCGCGACCACCACGAACCGCATGACAATTTGCTCGAAAAGAACGACCTCTACGCCATCGTCGGCGCGGCGATGAGCATTTCGATGTTCGCCGTGGGCAGCGAGTGGGTGATGGGCGAGGGCGCCTGGTGGCCGGGCACCTGGATCGGGCTGGGCATCCTGTTCTACGGCATCATCTACACGCTGGTGCACGATGGGCTGGTTCACCAGCGCTATTTCCGCTGGGTGCCCAAGCGAGGCTACGCCAAGCGGCTGGTTCAGGCGCACAAGCTGCATCATGCCACCATCGGCAAGGAGGGCGGGGTCAGCTTCGGCTTCGTCTTCGCGCGCGATCCGGCCAAGCTGAAAGCGGAACTCAGGCGCCAGCGCGAAGCAGGGATCGCCGTGGTTCGCGAAAGCGCCGGAGCCTGATCCGATAGTCGACGCGTGCGACCTCACCGGCAACTGGGACGGCAGTTACAGCTATCCCGGTGGCGAGGCCGTTACACCTTTCCGCCTACGCATTGCCGAGAGCGGTGGCAGCTTCAGCGGGGAGCTGATCGAGCCGGACCTGTTCCGGCCCATGCAGACCATCGGCGCCATGATCTCGGGCCATCGCAGCGGACGCTCGGTCGATTTCACCAAGATTTATATCGACCCTCCACAAGGGTACGAAAACCCCGTCGATTACGTCGGGCAGATGTCGCGGGACGGCATGACCGTCACCGGCATGTGGAGCCTCGCGGAAATGAACGGGACATTCGAAATGCAGCGCGAGGAACGCGCTACGGAAACGCAAGAGGCCGAGACCGCTGAAACGGTCCCGGCCTCGGGAATGCCATTCTAGCTGGCGAACGGTCTATTTGGCGTAATTTACATACAATCCGTGGATCAGGCCGGGGATATAGCCCAGCAGCGTCAGCACCAGATTGAGCAGCGCGGTCTTGCCGAGCCCGTGCTTGGCGGCGACGCCGAGCGGGGGCAGCAGGATGGTCGCGATAAGAATGAGAATTGCCATGGGGAATGTCCTTTTGTCGTCCCTCCGTCGTTCGGGTCATCAACGGGCCGGGACGCACGCGGTTCCGCCGGCCTATTCGTTGCGCGTGGCGATCCAGCTCCCGCAGATCACCAGCACCGCCACCGAAATCCAGTACCAGGGGTGGCCCAGCGTAAACCAGGTGAACACCGCGCCGGTCGCCATCGCGCCGATCGCCATGGTCTTCGAGCGGCGGCTGATCGCGCGGCGCTCGCGCCAGTCCTTCACATGCGGGCCCCAATGCGGATGATCGAGGATCTTCTGTTCGAGTTCGGGGCTCGACCGGGCGAAGAAATAGACCGCCAGCAGGAGGAAGGGCACAGTCGGCATGATCGGCAGCGCCGCGCCCACGGCGCCAAGCCCGACAGCCAAGAAGCCGAGGCCCTTGTAAATCGGCCGCTTCAATTCAACCGGCCGCGATCCGCGCGGCATGTTCCTTCACCAGCGCAATCATGTTGGGCACGCCCTGCGTACGGTTGCTCGACAGCTGGTTCTTGAGATCGAAGGGATCAAGCGCGGCGGCGACGTCCATCGTGGCGACTTCATCCGCGGGCTTGTCCTGCACTGCAGCAATCACCAGCGCGACAATGCCCTTGGTGATCGCCGCATTGCTGTCGGCGAGGAAATGGAGCTGGTCCGCCTCGCCCGTGGGATAGACCCAGACCTGCGCCGAACAGCCGCGCACCAGCGTGGCATCGGTCTTGAGCGCGGCGGGCATGGCTTCGAGCTCGCGGCCCAGTTCGATCAGCAGGCGATAGCGTTCGTCGCCTTCGAGGAAGGTATATTCTTCGGCAATGTCGGAAAGTGTGCGCATGGCGCGCCCTTAGCGGGCCGGTCGGCAGGCGTCCATCGGCCTCAGCCGGTCAGCCCTCCGGGCCGGGTGAATGCGAAATAGGCGACATAGAACCAGCCGAAAAACCCGTGGATCACTGCCCAGACGATCGACTGGTGCAGGCTCCAGCTGATCGCCACCGCGATGGCCGTGCCGAGGCCGGTTCCGGCGCGCGCGGCGTCGGTCCGTACGACGGTCACAGATCCACCCCGCTGGCGATGGCCTCGAGCTTCTTGATCCGCTCCTTGAGGTCGGCCAGTTCGATCCGCGCCGCGCCGATCGACGATCCCGTCTCGCGCTCTTCGGTGCCGGTGTAGTGCCGTTCAAGCTCTTGGCGCTTGAGAGCCAGCCACCCGTACCAACCCCGCAGCAGGGCTGCCGCGACGATGGTCAGGCCGACCAGCGAAGCGCCGGCGATTATCATTGTCGGTTCGAACATTACCTCATGTCCTCCTTGAACCTTGCCGTCCTCAATCCGCCCGCTGGTCGCGCAGGGCTTCGATTTCGGCGGCAATCCTCTTGGTTTCGCTTGCGTCGAGCGAATTGCCGTCGGTGGCGATCCGCTCGAGCACCTTGATCCTCTCGCGCAGTTCCTCGACCTCGCGCTTCTCCGCAGCGGAAATCCGCTCTTCGGGCTCGGCCTGCCGCGCCTTTTCGGCGCGGCCGATCGCCTTGTAGCGGTCCCGCAAAACCCCGGCGATCGCACTGATGGCCACGATTACGACAACGGCGGTCCAGAAACTCATTGCGCCGTCTCGCGGGGTGCGACGCGGTCTTCCAGTTCATGGAGATCGCGCAGTTCCTCGATCTGCGAGGCCAGCGTATGGTTGCCGTCGGTGGCAATCCGCTCGAGCACGCGGACGCGCTCCTCCATCTTGCTGTAATCGCCGTTCGAGAACCGCAGCTGTTCGGCCTTGGCTTCCTCCGCCCGCGCTTCCAGTTCCAGCTTGCGTTCCTCGTGCTCCTGCACGCGCTGGTTGATGAAATAGGCGAAGGGCAGCACCAGCATCACGATGGCCAGGATGAACCCGAAGATCAGGGCGAGATCGCCGTCCATCAGTTGGCCTCCGTGCCGTCGCGCAGGCGGTCGATCTCATGCGTCAGGTGATAGCCGCTGTCGGTCACAATGCGTTCGACATTGCCAAGCCGGTCTTTGACCGAACCGAGTTCGGCGCGCAGTTCGGCGTTTTCCTGTGTCAGCAGCTTGACCCGTTCGACCGCCTGGTCGTTCTTCGGGTAGACCGACTTGCCCCAGCTGTTTTCAAGCGGGTAGCCGTTCTTGACGCGGATCCAGGTGTTGGCGATCCAGGCCAGCGACATGGCGATCACGCCGCCGATCACGGTGGTTTCGGTGATGAATTCCATTATGCCTTCTCCCCACGCTTGATGTTCAGCGGCACGCCCGCATCGCTTGCAGGTTTGTCGCGCAGCGCCTCGATTTCGTCATGCAGCGAATAGCCGCGCTCGGTGACGATCTTTTCGAGCACCACCATGCGGTCCTGCATGGTGTCGAGCTTGTCGTGCAGCTGGCGGTTCTCGGCCTTGAGCGCCTTGGTTTCCGCAGTGTCGCTGCGTTCGGTCTTGCCGCCCCATTCATCCTCGAGCGAATAACCGTGCTTGGCGCGGATCCAGTTGTTCAGCAGCCAGCCGCCGGTGCTCAGCGCGATGATCGCGAGCACGAATTCAGGTCCTCCCCAGTTCATAGCGCCTGTTCTCCCTGTTTGATGCCCAGCGGCACGCCGCTGCCATGTTCCTCAACGTTGCGCTGGTCGCGCAGCGCTTCGATCTGTGTGGCCACGTCGTAGCCCTTGTCGGTGACGATACGTTCGAGCACGCGGACGCGGTCTTCGAGATCATGCACCTGGCTGGCGTATTGGGCCGCCTTTTCCGCAGTTGCCTGCGCGGTGGTCTGGACGTTCATTTCGGCCAGCTTCTGCTGATGCTTGGTCCAGATCGCGACGATCGGGATCATCAGCGCGATGATCGGGATGAATACTCCGATGTTTTCCATGTGATTTCTCCCCCTCTCGCTCGCTCAGCGCAGCTGTTCGATTTCGGCGGTCAGGCGCGGATTGTTGCTGACATAGAAGGTCTCCACATCGGCCAAGCGGCGATCGACGTCCTTCATTCGCGCGCGGATTTCGCGGGCGGTGCGCTTCGGGTTCTGCCGCACGCGCTGCCAATAGGTCTGCTCTTCGCGATCGACATAGAGGTGCGCGGGCTTCTTGTTCAGCAGCAGGCCGGCGATGAAGTAGAACGGGATGGTCGAGCCGCCGGACATGAAGGTCAGGCCGAGAAAGCCGAGCCGGACCCAGAAGACGTTGACGCCGGTGTAATCCGCGATGCCCGAGCAGACACCCATCAGTTTCGCGTTCTGCTTGTCACGGTAAAGCGTGGTGCGGGGGCTGTTCACAGCTTGGCTCCTTTTTTCTCGGCAATCAGCTGCTCGAGTTCGCGCAGCTGCTGGTTGTCCTGCTCGCTGTCGTGGACGATGCGGCCGGGACGGAATTCGGGGTTGTCGCTGGCGACCAGGCGTTCGACCGTGTCCATCCGGTCATCAAGCCGCTTGGCGAGGTTGTAGAGTTCCTCGAGCAGCGCTTCGTCGTCGCCGGTGATCGTCGCGGAGGTCTTCCACTTGGTGATGTAGTGGAGGATGATCCACGGAAGCCCGATGAAGATCGCGGGAATGATGATAATCTCTTCCATGGGTCTCAGTCCTCCTTGCCGGCGCTGCCCTTGCCGAGCGCCTTCTTCATCTGTTCGAGTTCGTCGTCGATCGCATCGGCGCCTTCGAGCGCGGCGATCTCGTCCGACAGGCTCGGCTTGTCGGAATTGTCGGCAATGCTCAGCGCATCGGCGCGGCCTTCGGCATAATCGACCCGGCGTTCGAGCTGGTCAAACCGCGTCAGCGCATCGTCGACGCGTTCATTGGTCATCAGGCTGCGCAGCTTGACGCGGTTTTCCGCGCTTTCGAGCCGGGCGGCAATCGCGGTCTGGCGGCTGCGAGCTTCGCGCAGGCGGTTCTGCAGCTTCTGGATGTCCTGCTCGTAGGCGCGCAAGGCGTCGTCGAGCACGGCGATTTCCTGCTTGAGCTGTTCGCTCATGTCGGCCGCCTTCTTCTTCTCGACGAGCGCGGCGCGGGCGAGGTCCTCGCGGTCCTTCGAGATGGCGAGCTGCGCCTTCTCGTTCCAGTCGGCCTGGAGCTTGTCGAGCTTGACCGTGTGGCGGTGCATTTCCTTCTGGTCGGCAATGGTGCGCGCGGCGCTCGCGCGGACCTCGACCAGCGTTTCCTCCATCTCGAGGATGATCATGCGGATCATCTTCTGGGGGTCGTCCGCCTTGTCCAGCATATCGTTGAAATTGGCGGCGATGATATCGCGAGTTCGGCTAAAAATGCCCATCAATGGTGCTCCACTGGAGAAAAAGTCCGATGCCTTGGGCCGTCCGCTGTCGCGGGTGGGAGTCGGCGACCGGCGGAGCCGTTCTACCTCTTCCTCGATACGCGACAAGCGCGGCTGGCGATCGGGGCGGGCCGGAGAGTCGCCGGCATTGCTGCCGCGGGGACTGTCGGGGGACCGACTCTCCGGCCCTAGGGGATCATGATCGGGAGGCAGGGTCATGCGATCTCGACCTGTTCGTAAGCGGCCAGCACCGGCGTGGGCGCCGTCACCGCGATCTGCGAGCTCAGCAGGACGAAAGTGGCCATCGCTGCCATGCTGGCGAGGGCGGCCTGTCCAAGCTGGCTGCGGAAGAAACTGCGGTTGTACATTTGGGTAACTCCCCTGGGCCGGTTGGCCGATTGCTGTTGTCCCGTATTCAGCAAGCGCTGTGCCAAACCGGAAAAACTGGAGAAATGCGTCGTTTTCGAGCGTTGTGCCAAATGATGTGTTGGTTTCTGTTGCCAAGCTTTGGGGATTTTCCCTATATCTTGGTCATGGAGCGGGAAAATCAGTTTATCGGCCAGTCGGGGGCCTTCCTCGACGCGGTCGAACGGGCCAGTCGCGCGGCGCCGATGCGGCGCCCGGTACTGGTCATCGGCGAGCGCGGAACCGGCAAGGAATTGATCGCCGAGCGCCTTCATCGCCTTTCCACCCGCTGGGACGAACCGCTGGTCGTCATGAACTGTGCCGCGCTGCCCGAAACGCTGATCGAGGCCGAATTGTTCGGTCATGAAGCAGGCGCTTTCACCGGCGCTACCAGAGTGCGCGCGGGCAGGTTCGAGGAAGCCGACAAGGGCACGCTATTTCTCGACGAACTGGGTACTTTGTCGATGGGCGCGCAGGAACGGCTGCTGCGCGCGGTCGAATATGGCGAGGTTACGCGGATCGGCTCCAGTCGCCCGACACGCGTCGATGTGCGCATCGTCGCCGCGACCAATGAAGATCTGCCGGCCAAGGCGGAACGCGGCGAATTTCGCGCCGATCTGCTCGACCGGCTGACCTTCGAGGTCATCACGCTGCCGCCGCTGCGCGTGCGCGAGGGCGATATCGAAGTGCTGGCAGACTATTTCGGCCGCCGGATGGCCGCCGAACTCGGCTGGGAAGGCTGGCCGGGCTTTGCGCCGCATGTCGCCGAGCAGCTGGAGAAATACGACTGGCCGGGCAATGTCCGCGAATTGCGCAATGTCGTCGAGCGCGCGATCTATCGCTGGGACGATTGGGACGCGCCGATCGGCCATGCGGTGTTCGACCCCTTCGACAGTCCGTGGAAGCCGGTGGCCCCGCCGCCGCGCGCGGACCAGGCGGCTGCGCCCCCGGCCGCGCCCGCCTCCTCGGCGCCAGATTTCGACAGCATCGACGACCTGCGCGCGGCAGTCGATGCCCACGAACGCACCATTGTCGAGCATGCGCTAGGCAAGCATCGCTGGAACCAGCGCCAGACCGCCAAGGCGCTGGGCCTGACCTATGACCAGCTGCGGCATTGCATCAAGAAGCACGCGCTCGCCGACGATAGCTGAACCGGCACGTCTTCGCGCTTGCTTTTCAACCGACTCCCGCTTATCTGGCTGCTCATCCCGACATTGTCGCGACACTGGAGGGGCTGGCGCCGCAAGGGGCCGGCACGAAACCCCATTGTCGCATGGGGCGCATAAGTGGAGAACGAATGGCCGATTTGGAACGCTTGACCGAAGTGATCGAACCCGAGGCACAGGCCCTTGGTTTCGAGCTCGTGCGCGTCAAGATGGTGTCCTCGGAAGCCGGTGACGGCGGCGAGGCGCTGCAGATCATGGCCGAAGATCCCGCCACCGGACAGTTGGTGATCGAACAATGCGCCGCGTTGTCGCGCCGGGTATCCGAGCGCATGGACGCGCTCGAGGAACAGGGCGAAGTGCTGGTGACCGGCGCCTATCACCTCGAAGTGTCCAGCCCCGGCATCGACCGCCCGCTGACCCGCGCGAAGGATTTCGCCAATTGGGCCGGGCATGAAGTGAAGATTTCCATGGCCAAGGGCTATGACGGCCAGCGCAATCTGCGCGGCGAATTGAAAGGTATCGAAGGCGACACGGTTGCCGTCGAAGACCGCAAGGCGGGCGAGGTGTTCCTTCCCCGCGACCAGATACACTCGGCCAAACTCGTCCTTACCGACGAATTGATTGCCGCCACCCAGCCGCTCGACACGAGCGGTGCCGATGACATCGAAGAAGAAAAGGCAGACGACTGATGGCCAGTGCCATTTCCGCCAACAAGGCTGAACTCCTCGCGATTGCAACCTCGGTCGCCTCCGAAAAGATGATCGACAAGGCGATCGTCATCGAGGCGATGGAAGAAGCGATCCAGAAATCTGCCCGCAACCGTTATGGTGCGGAAAACGATATTCGCGCCAAGCTCGATCCGCTGACCGGCGATCTGCGCCTGTGGCGCGTCGTCGAGGTCGTCGAGGAGGTCGAGGACTACTTCAAGCAGATCGATCTCAAGGCCGCCGAAAAGCTGCAGGACGACGCCAAGGTCGGCGACTTCATCGTCGACCCGCTGCCGCCGGTCGACCTGGGACGCATCGACGCGCAGAGCGCCAAGCAGGTGATCTTCCAGAAGGTCCGCGATGCCGAGCGCGAGCGCCAGTTCGAAGAATTCAAGGACCGCGCGGGTGAAGTCATCACCGGCGTGATCAAATCGGTCGAGTTCGGCCATGTGATCGTCAACCTCGGCCGCGCCGAGGGCGTGATCCGCCGCGACCAGCAGATCCCGCGCGAAGCCGCACGTGTCGGCGAACGCGTCCGCGCGCTGATCACCAAGGTGGAACGCAATAACCGCGGCCCGCAGATCTTCCTCAGCCGCGCGCATCCCGACTTCATGAAGAAGCTGTTCGCGCAGGAAGTGCCCGAAATCTACGATGGCATCATCGAGATCAAGGCCGCCGCCCGCGACCCGGGTAGCCGTGCCAAGATCGGCGTGATCAGCCACGACAGCAGCATCGACCCGGTTGGCGCCTGCGTCGGCATGAAGGGCAGCCGCGTCCAGGCAGTCGTACAGGAACTGCAGGGCGAAAAGATCGACATCATTCCGTGGAGCGATGACGGCGCCACCTTCATCGTCAACGCGCTCCAGCCCGCCACCGTCGCCCGCGTCGTGCTCGACGAGGAAGAAGGCCGCATCGAAGTCGTCGTTCCCGACGACCAGCTGTCGCTCGCCATCGGTCGCCGCGGCCAGAACGTGCGTCTCGCCAGCCAGCTGACGGGCAACCAGATCGACATCATGACCGAGGAAGAAGCCTCGGAGAAGCGCCAGAAGGAATTCGCCGAGCGCTCGAAGATGTTCGAGGAAGAACTCGACGTCGACGAAACGCTGTCGCAGCTGCTGGTTGCCGAAGGCTTCGCCGAACTCGAGGAAGTCGCCTATGTCGAGCTCGAGGAGCTGGCCGCGATCGAAGGCTTCGACGACGACCTCGCCGAGGAACTCCAGAACCGCGCCAAGGAAGCGATCGACCGCCAGGAAGCCGCGCATCGCGAGGCACGCCGCGAACTGGGCGTCGAGGACGACCTGGCCGAACTGCCGCATATGAGCGAAGCCATGCTGGTCACGCTGGGCAAGGCGGGCATCAAGACGCTCGACGATCTGGCCGACCTTGCGACCGACGAGCTCATCGCGCGCAAGCGCGAAGCACCGCGTCGCCGCAACAATGCTCCTGCCGATGGCCCGCCGATGCGGCGCCCCTCGGTGCGCGAGCAGGACAAGGGCGGCGTGCTGGGCGACTATGGCCTGAGCGAAGAGCAGGGCAACGAGATCATCATGGCGGCCCGCGCGCATTGGTTCGAAGACGAGGAAGCTCCGGCACCCGCCGAGACGTCCGACACGCAGGAGGCCGCCGATGCGGACTCCACACAATGAGAGCCTGAGTTCCGACATCGCTGACACGCCCAAGGCACGGAAAGCTTCCGAGCCCGAACGGCGCTGCATCCTGTCGGGCGAGACGGCCCCGCGCGAAACGCTCGTGCGGCTGGTCGCCTCCCCTGCAGGGCTGGTCCTGCCCGATGCGCAGGAAAAGGCCCCCGGGCGCGGTGCCTGGATCGGGGTGTCGCGTGACGAGTTTGCCGCCGCGCTTGCGGCAGGCAAGCTTAAGGGCGCCCTGGCACGCGCCTTCAAGACCGGCGATCTCGAAGTGTCCGGGAATTTGCCCGAAATGGTCGAAAATGCGCTGACCCGCGTATTGCTCGACCGGTTGGGCCTCGAAATGCGCGTGGGAAGTCTTATCTTGGGCACCCAGCGCATCGCCGAACAGGCACGCGGCGGGGCGGTAGCCCTGCTCCTGCATGCCCGCGATGCCAGCGAAGACGGGCGCAAGAAGCTCGACCAGGCATGGCGTGTCGGGCGCGATGCGGAAGGTTCGGGCGAACGCGGTCTCGAACTGCCTCTGGACCGGAACGCTTTGTCTGTGGCATTGGGCCGCGACAATGTCGTCCATCTGGCGCTGGCCGATGAAGCTGCGGCTGCACGGGTGATGAAACCCCTGACGCGCCTCATGCACTATTTGGGGCATGATCTGCCCGCCGCAGATGGGCGCGCCACGCCGCGCGCCGATGACGAATTGAACGAGATAAAGAAGAGAAACGAGCAAGAATGAGCGACGACGAAAAGAAACCAGCCCGCAAGCCGCTGACCCTGAAGGGTGCGCAGCCGGGCGAGGTCAAGCAGACCTTCAGCCACGGCCGCACCAACAAGGTCGCGGTCGAGGTGAAGCGCCGCCGTAAGCTCGTGAAGCCCGGCGAAACCCCGCCGCCCGCAGAGCCGGCACCCGCGCCGCCGCCGCCCGCGCCCGAGCCGACCCCGGCTCCGGCTCCGGTTGCCGAAAAGGCTGCGCCGAAGAAAAAGGCCGCGCCCGCTGACGAAACGCCGCAGGAACGCGTCGCGCGGCTCCAGCGCGAGGCCGAGGAAGATCGCCTGCGGCAGGCCGAGGATGCGCGCAAGCGCGAGGAACAGCAGGCCCGCCAGGCTGCCGAAGACCAGAAGAAGCGCGCCGAAGACAAGCGCAAGGCCGAGGAAGAGGCGGCCCAGCAAGCGGCCACTGCGGACAAGACCGCTGCCGAAGCACCTGCGGAAGTGGCTGAAGAAGCGCCCGCCGAGGAAGCACCTGCCGCCAAGGATGCGGGCAGCACGCCTTCGCCTGCGCCGCGCCGGTTCACCCCGGTTGCGCGCCCCGAGCCCAAGAAGCCCGAGCGCAAGAAGAAGGAAGAAAAGCCTGCACGCGGTGCCGAGCCGGTCGACAAGCGCCGTTCGGGCAAGCTGACCGTCAACAAGGCCCTCAACGAGGACGAAGGTCGCCGTGCCCGTTCGCTCGCCGCGCTCAAGCGTGCGCGCGAGAAGGAACGCCGCATGCAGGGCGGCCCGTCGAAGCCGCGCGAAAAGCAGGTCCGCGATGTCATCGTCCCCGAGGCGATCACGGTTGGCGAACTGGCCAAGCGCATGGGCGAAAAGGGTGCCGACCTCGTCAAGGAACTCTTCAATCTCGACATGATGGTCACCGTCAACCAGACGATCGACCAAGACACTGCGGAATTGCTGGTCGACCAGTTCGGCCACAATATCGAGAAGGTTTCCGAAGCCGATGTCGACATCGCCAAGGAAGCCGATGTCGATCCGCCCGAAACGCTCAAGCCGCGTCCGGCAGTGGTTACGATCATGGGCCATGTCGACCACGGCAAGACCAGCCTGCTCGATGCCCTGCGCGGGGCGAATGTCGTCAAGGGCGAAGCCGGCGGCATCACGCAGCATATCGGCAGCTACCAGGTGCAGACGAAGGGCGGCGATGCCATCACCTTCCTCGATACGCCGGGTCACGCCGCCTTTACCGAGATGCGCCAGCGCGGTGCCAATGTCACCGATATCGTGGTGTTGGTCGTAGCCGCCGATGATGGCATCATGCCGCAGACGATCGAGGCCATCAATCACACCAAGGCCGCGGGCGTCCCGATGATCGTTGCGATCAACAAGATGGACAAGCCCGAAGCCAATCCGGACAACATCCGTACGCGCTTGCTCGAACATGAAGTGATCGTCGAGAAGATGTCGGGCGAGGTGCAGGACGTGGAAATCTCCGCCAAGGAGAAGACCGGTCTCGACAAGCTGCTCGATGCGATCAGCCTGCAGGCCGAATTGCTGGAACTGAAGGCCAATCCCGATCGCATGGCCGAAGCAACGGTCATCGAAGCGCAGCTCGACAAGGGCCGCGGGCCGGTGGCCACCGTGCTCGTCACTCGCGGTACGCTGGAGCGTGGCAACACCTTCGTGGTCGGGACGCAAAGCGGCCGCGTCCGCGCGATCGTCAACGACCAGGGCAAGCAGATCAAGAAGGCCGGCCCCTCGATGCCGGTCGAGGTCCTCGGGCTGGGCGGCGTGCCGTCTGCCGGTGACGTGCTGAGCGTGGTCGAAAACGAACAGCGCGCCCGCGAAGTGGCCGAATACCGCCAGGAAAAGGCGACCGAGAAGCGCACCGCGCTGGCGCCGACCAGCTTCGATACGATGTTCAACAACCTCGCTTCGGATGTGGTCGAATTCCCCGTGCTGGTGAAAGCCGATGTACAGGGGTCGGTGGAAGCCATCACCACCGCGCTGCACAATCTGTCGAACGATCTCATCAAGGTCCGTGTGCTGCATGCCGGCGTGGGTGCGATCACCGAAAGCGATGTTCAGCTGGCGGCCGCCTCGAAGGCGCCGATCATCGGCTTCAACGTGCGTCCGAACGCCAAGGCGCGCGAACTGGTCAAGCGCGATGGCGTCGAGATGAAGTATTACGACGTCATCTACCACCTGACCGACGAGATCGCGAAGGAAATGGCGGGCGAGCTGGGTCCGGAACGGATCGAACACGTCGTCGGCCGTGCCGCGGTCAAGGAAGTGTTCCGGTCGGGCAAGAAGGACAAGGCGGCTGGTCTGCTGGTCGAGGAAGGCGTCATCCGCAAGGGGCTGCACGCACGCCTCACGCGCGACGATGTCATCGTTTCGGCGACGACTATCGCTTCGCTGCGGCGCTTCAAGGACGATGTGGACGAAGTCCGCACCGGGCTCGAATGCGGCGTGGTGTTGGCCGACACGAACGACATCAAGGCGGGCGACCAGCTTGAAGTCTTCGAGGTCGAGGAGCGCGAACGGACGCTGTGACGGACCAATCGGAGGAAGGCGAACCCGAGGATTTCAAGGCATTCGACAAATTGAGCGGATGCGGCTTTTATGGTCTCGTGGGATGCCTGCCTCTGATTGCCGCAGTCATTCTCGCGCCTATCCTGCTTTTGACGAGCCGATGATATGAGTGATCGCACCACCCACGCGCTCGGCGCGGCGCATGCCGATCTGATGGGCGTGCAGTTCGACAGCTTCGACAAGGAGCGCGAGGAGATCACCTTGCGCTTCCACGCCCCCGATGCCTTCATTACCCCGCGCGGCAGCGTGCAGGGCGGGCTCGTCGCAGGGTTCCTCGACGAGGTGATGGGCTGGGCGCATGTCTGGGCCACCGACCACGCCGAAGCGCCGCTCAATCTCGACATTTCGATGAGCCTGCTCAAGCCGGTCCTGGCGGGGCCGTTGATCGGCAAGGGCCGCGTGATCCGCCGCGGGCGCAAGGTCATCTTCCTCGAAGGCGAACTGTTCGACGAGGCGGGCAAGCTGCTCGCCCGCGCAACCAGCACCGCCATCCCCACACCGCGCCCGGGCGGGGCCGCTTGATGGTCCGTACAATCGCACTTCAAAGACTTACCGAAAGACTTGCCTGATGGCCCGCAACGACACCACTCCCGAACAGCAATCGGTCCGCGTCCTCAAGGTGGGCGAACGCGTCCGCCATATCCTGTCCGAACTGCTCGCGCGCGGCGAGGCGCATGATGACGTGCTTTCCGCCAGCAACATCGCCGTCACCGAAGTGCGGATGACGCCCGACCTGCGCAATGCGAAAGCCTATGTGAAGCCGCTGTTGGGCGAGGACGAGGGGCAGGTGCTCAAGGCGCTGCGAACCAATACCGCCTTCTTCCAGAAGGAAGTGGCCCAGCGGCTCGGCCTGAAATTCGCGCCCAAGCTCAACTTCCAGCCCGACGAGAGCTTCGACGAAGCCGACCGCATCGAACAATTGCTGAGCGATCCCAAGGTGGTGCGCGACCTCGACGACGAGGACTGAGTGGCCAAGCTCTATTTCTATTATGCGAGCATGAATGCGGGGAAGAGCTCGACCCTGCTGCAGACCGCGTTCAATTATGGCGAGCGCGGCATGCGCGTGTCGCTGTGGACCGCCGCGCTCGACAATCGCCCGGGGTTCGGCGCCATTTCCAGCCGCATCGGGCTGGCCAGCGATGCGCATCGCTACGAAACCGACACCGATATCGAAACGCGCGTCATGGCCGACCATGCCGCCGACCCGATCGCCTGCGTACTGGTGGACGAAGCGCAATTCCTCACCCGCGACCAGGTCTGGCAATTGGCGCGGCTGGCCGACGATGCGGGCATCCCGGTGCTCTGCTATGGCCTGCGCACCGATTTCCAGGGCGAATTGTTCACCGGCTCCGCCTCGCTGCTCGGCATTGCCGATGCGCTGGTCGAGCTGAAAGCGGTCTGCGATTGCGGCCGCAAGGCGACGATGAACCTGCGTGTCGATGCGCAGGGCAAGGCGGTGCGCGAAGGCGCGCAGACCGAGATCGGCGGGAACGACCGCTATGTCGCCATGTGCCGGCGGCATTTTTGCGAAGCGCTGGCGGGTTGACCCGGCGCACCCTATCTAGCCAGCCATGACCGAAACCCTTCTCCTCGCGGTGATCCTGATCCCGTGCCTGATTGTCGCCATCGTGTTCCACGAGGTGGCGCATGGCTGGGCCGCGCTCGCGCTGGGCGATCCCACCGCCAAGGAACAGCGCCGCCTGTCGCTCAACCCGATCCGCCATATCGATCCCATCGGCACGCTGCTGGTCCCCGGCGCGTTGGCGCTGTTCGGCGGACCGATCTTCGGCTGGGCGAAACCCGTCCCGGTACGCGGCGACCGTCTGCGCGATCCGCGTTTCGGCATGGTCGCTGTGGCTGCCGCAGGGCCGGGGACCAATTTGCTGCTCGCGCTGGTCGGGGCCGTGCTGTTCGGCGCTGTTTCCGGTGCGATCATCGCGGCGGGTGCGGTGCCGCCCGACTGGCTGCTGTCTGCAGGCGGCATGTTCATCCTGATCAACGTCTTCCTGGCGCTGTTCAATCTGCTCCCGATCCCGCCCTTCGATGGCTCGCATATCGTCGGCGGATTGCTGCCGCGCAAATGGGCGGTGAACTGGCAGAAGCTGCAATCGCTTGGCATGCTGTTCTTCATCGTGCTGATCGCGGCGACCTGGGCCTTTCCCGACAGCGGACTGATCGAGAACACCGTGCTGCCCCCGGTATTGTGGATGCAGGAACGCTATTTCGAACTGGCCGAGTGGGTCGCGCGCGGGATCGCGGGATGAGCGACCTCAAGCCCGCACCACATGGCTGGCTGATCCTCGACAAGCCGCGCGGGCTGGGTTCGACGCAGGCGGTCGGCATGGTCAAGCGCGTGCTGCGCCAGGGCGGCTATGCCAAGACCAAGGTCGGGCATGGCGGTACACTCGACCCGCTGGCCGAGGGCGTGCTCCCGATCGCGCTGGGCGAAGCGACCAAGCTGGCCGGCCGCATGCTCGATGCCGACAAGATCTACGCCTTCACCATCCAGTTCGGCGAGGAAACCGCCACGCTCGACACCGAGGGCGAGGTGACCGAGCGTAGCGATCGCCGGCCGCCGATGGCAGCGATCGCGGGCGTGCTCGACCATTTCACCGGCCCCATCGAACAGGTGCCGCCCGCCTATTCGGCGCTCAAGATCGATGGCAAGCGCGCCTACGACCGTGCCCGCGCGGGCGAAACGGTCGAAATGAAGACGCGCGCCGTGACGGTTCATTCGCTCGAGCTCGCGGCTGGGCGTGAGGATGCGGAGGTGCGGTCCGCTTTCGCCACCACTGCCGGCCGCCCGGACCCTTACGATCCGCAGGCGCCGCTCGAACTGGCGGACAGCGTCACGCTGGTCGCGCGCGTCTCCAAGGGGACATACATCCGGTCGCTGGCACGGGACATCGCACGCGCGCTTGGCACGCTCGGCCATGTCACCTATCTACGGCGCATCAAGTCCGGACCGTTCCTCGAGGAACAGGCGATTTCGCTGGACAAGCTGGAGGAAATCGCTAAGGGCGCGGCCATTGAAAACCTTCTCTTGCCGCTTGAGGCAGGACTGGACGACATCCCGGTCCTCACCCTCGATCCCGACAGCGCGCAGGCGGTCCGCCAGGGCCGGGTATTGTCGGAACTGCCCCATACCGACGGGCTCCACCTCGCCACCGCACACGATGTGCCGGTAGCCTTGATGGAACTCAGCGGCGGTACGGCCAAGGTCGTGCGGGGTTTCAACCTGCCGGATGTCGCGGAGTAGAATGAATGTCGGTTACTGCCGAAAAGAAACAAGAGATCATCAAGGACAATGCCGTCGCCGAAGGCGATACCGGTTCGCCGGAAGTCCAGGTCGCGATCCTCACCGAGCGCATCCGCAACCTGACCGAGCATTTCAAGTCCAATCACAAGGACAACCACTCGCGCCGTGGCCTGCTGATGATGGTCAACAAGCGCCGTAACCTGCTCGCCTATCTCAAGAAGACAGACGTCGAGCGGTACAATGCGCTGATCCAGAAGCTGGGTCTTCGCAAGTAAGAGTTTCTCAAAGGGGTGGCTCAGGCCGCCCCTTTGTTTATCCGGCCTGCGCGCAATACGGCGCGAGGGCGGAAAATGGAGGCGCGAAAAGCCTCGCACCGGACCGGGACGGAATACCCGGCACAGTAGGCCCCGCACCGCAATAAGGCCGCGCGGGTTCATAAGGAAAATACATGTTCGACACGAAAACCGTATCGCTGGAGTGGGGCGGAAAGACCCTCACCCTCGAAACCGGCCGCATCGCCCGTCAGGCTGACGGCGCCGTTCTGGCCACCTATGGCGAAACCGTGGTGCTGTGCGCCGTGACTGCCGCCAAGAGTGTACGCGAAGGGCAGGACTTCTTCCCGCTGACCGTCCACTATCAGGAAAAATTCTCCGCTGCGGGCCGGATCCCCGGCGGCTTCTTCAAGCGCGAAGGTCGCGCGACGGAGAAGGAAACGCTCACCTCGCGCCTCATCGACCGCCCCGTGCGGCCGCTGTTCCCCGAAGGTTTCTACAACGAAATCAACGTAATCTGTCAGGTCCTGTCGTATGACGGCGAGACCGAGCCCGATATCGTTGCGATGATCGCCGCTTCGGCTGCGCTGACCATCAGCGGTGTGCCCTTCATGGGCCCGATCGGTGCTGCACGCGTCGGTTACCGCAATGGCGAATACGAACTCAACCCGAGCCTCGGTGCAGCGCTTGACGAAGACGGTCGCCTCGACCTCGTCGTTGCCGCCACGCAGGACGCGGTGATGATGGTCGAATCCGAAGCCAAGGAGCTGACCGAAGAGGAAATGCTCGGCGCGGTGCTGTTCGCGCATGAGGAAAGCCGCAAGGTCATCGGCGCGATCGTCGACCTGGCCGAACAGGCTGCCAAGGACCCGTGGGAAATCGACGCTTCGGACGATACCTCGGCGATCAAGGAAAAGCTGCGCGGCATCGTCGGTGACGACATCGCCGCTGCTTACAAGCTGACCGACAAGTCGGCGCGTTCGAATGCGCTCAACGAAGCGCGTGCGAAGGCCAAGGAAGCATTCGCGAGCGAAGAAGCGCAGACGCAGATGGTCGCCAACAAGGCGGTCAAGAAGCTCGAAGCCGAAATCGTCCGCGGCGCCATCCTCAAGGACGGCCAGCGCATCGACGGCCGCAAGCTCGACCAGGTCCGCCCGATCGAGGCGATGGTCGGCCTGCTGCCCCGCACGCATGGTTCGGCGCTGTTCACCCGCGGTGAAACGCAGGCGATCTGCACCACCACGCTGGGCACCAAGGACGCCGAGCAGATGATCGACGGTCTCGAAGGCCTGTCGTACAATCACTTCATGCTGCACTATAACTTCCCGCCCTATTCGGTCGGCGAAGTGGGCCGCTTCGGCTTCACCAGCCGCCGCGAAACCGGCCACGGCAAGCTCGCATGGCGCGCGCTGCACCCGGTGCTGCCCGCGCATGAAGACTTCCCCTATACCATCCGTCTCCTGTCGGACATTACCGAGTCCAACGGCTCGTCCTCGATGGCGACCGTGTGCGGTGGCTGTCTGTCGATGATGGATGCCGGCGTTCCGATCGAACGTCCGGTGTCGGGCATCGCGATGGGCCTGATCCTCGAAGGCGAAGACTTCGCCGTCCTGTCGGACATCCTGGGTGACGAAGATCACCTGGGCGACATGGACTTCAAGGTCGCCGGTTCGGAAAGCGGCATCACCTCGCTGCAGATGGACATCAAGGTCGCCGGCATCACGCAGGAGATCATGAAGACCGCGCTCGAGCAGGCTAAGGCCGGCCGCGCGCACATCCTCGGTGAAATGAACAAGGCGCTGACCGGCGCCCGCACCGAGGTTTCCAAGCACGCACCGCGTATCGAGACCATGCAGATCGACAAGTCGAAGATCCGCGACGTCATTGGTACCGGCGGCAAGGTGATCCGCGAGATCGTCGCCGAAACCGGCGCCAAGGTCGACATCGACGACGAGGGCGTGATCAAGATCAGCTCCTCCAACGCCGACGAGATCGAAGCCGCGCGCAAGTGGATCGAAGGCATCGTCGAAGAGGCGGAAGTCGGCAAGGTCTACAACGGCAAGGTCGTCAACATCGTCGACTTCGGCGCTTTCGTGAACTTCATGGGTGGCAAGGACGGTCTCGTCCACGTCAGCGAAATGAAGAACGAACGCGTCGAGAAGCCGACCGACGTCGTGTCGGAAGGCCAGGAAGTGAAGGTCAAGGTCCTCGAGATCGACCAGCGCGGCAAGGTCCGCCTGTCGATGCGCGTCGTCGACCAGGAAACCGGCGAAGAGCTGGAAGACACCCGTCCTGCGCGCGAACCGCGCGGTGACCGTGGCCCGCGTGGCGGCGGTGGTGGCCGCGGCGGCGACCGCCGCGGTGGCCGGGGCGGCCCGCGCCGCGACCGCGATGGCGGCGGCGACAAGGACGGGGGCGGTGAAGCCCACGTGCCCGACTTCTTGAAGGACTGATCCTTCGCTAACGATTAGGGAAGGGGTCGCGGGTTCGCCTGCGGCCCCTTTGCTTTGGAGATTTGCCATGCTTCCGCGCGAAACCATCGCCACTGCCGACATTCCCGACGGCGAAACGCTGACGCTGGTCAGCCACGGGCGCGATTTCATCATCATGCTCGGCCGCGACGAGCTGATGGGAACGCGCATGCAGTTTTCCGAGGAGCAATTGGCCGAGCTTACGCTGGCCGAGCTCGCAGCCCCCAAGCCGCGCGTGTTGATCGGCGGCTATGGCATGGGCTTTACCTATCGCGCGGCGCTCGACCGGCTACCTGCAGGCGGATCGGTCACCGTGGCCGAGATCGTGCCCGAGATCCTCGACTGGGCGGCGGGGCCGCTCGCGCATCTGACCGGTGACAGCCTGTCCGATGATCGCGGCAAGGTCGTGATCTGCGACGTGGCCGCGCTGATCGACGATGCCAATGACGGCACCACCGGCAAATACGATGCGATCCTGCTCGATGTCGACAATGGGCCCGACGGGATCGTCCGCGATGCCAATTACCGTATCTACAGCCGCACCGGTCTCGCCAAGGCGCGCGATGCGCTGAACCGCGGGGGCATTCTCGCGATCTGGTCGGCCGCGCCCGACCACAAGTTCACCCAGCGCCTCAAGGAAGGCGGGTTCGATGTCGAAGTGCGCGAAGTGCGCGCGCGCCCCAACAACAAGGGCCCGCGGCACACGATCTGGTTCGCCCGCAAGCCCTAGCGGGCGATCCGCACGCGGCCCATGAAATCCATCTTGCCCACGGGCACGCCCTTCATCCGCAGGATGTTATAGGCGGTCGCGCAGTGGAAATAGAAGTTCGGTTGGCTGAAGCTGAGCAGGAATTCCTCGGCGGTGAAATCCATCCCGCGGTCCTTGAATTCGAACCGCATCGGCTGGCCGATGAAACCCTCCATCTCTTCCTCGGTCAGTGCTTCCAGCGCTTCGACCGCCCCGGCGAGCTTGGCGCGCAGGTCGGAGAAGCTGGCGGGCGGCGGGTTGAGATCGGGCGAATAGAGCCCGGCGCGAACGCCCTCGATCGAACCCTGCGTGTGTTCGGCCACGCATTTCACCTGATACGACCACGGCAGCATGTCGTCGAAGATCCGCGCGCCGATGAATTCATCGTGCCCGCAATCATGTTCGCTGCACCAATTCTCGGCCATGTCGACAAGGTGGTTTGCGGTCCCCAGCATCTGCAGGGCGCTGGGGACATAGGCGGCGTGAAGCGATAGCGACATGTGAATTTCTCTCCCGAATGTTGCCGGGACCATAGGCGAGAACTTCGCCTGCGCCAGCCGCAATTTGGTCAGACTTCGCGCACCAGCCGGGGCTGGGAATGCTTGCCGTCCTGCCACAGCAGCAATGTGTCGCGGCCTGCGTCCTTGGCGGCATAGAGCGCGTCGTCGCCGCGCTTCACCGCCGAATCGAGCGTGTCCTGCTCGCCGACCTGCGTAAGGCCTGCGCTGGCGGTGACGGGGAAGGGCACCTCGGGGACCAGTTCGAGCACCGAGATTGTGATCCGGCGGCGCACGGTCTCGGCCAGCCGCTGCCAGTCGTCGCCATAGAGCAGCACGACGAATTCCTCGCCGCCCTGCCGCGCAGGGAAGACATTGTCGTGCTTGAGCCCTTCGGCCACTGCGATCAGCACTTCATCGCCGACGTCATGGCCGAACATGTCGTTGATGCGCTTGAAATGGTCGCAGTCGATCACGGCCAGGCCGCGCGGGCGCGCATGGCCGCTATCGCGGAAGCGCAGTGCCAGACCGCGGCGATTGGCAATATCGGTCAGCGGGTCGGTGGCGACCGCGATCCGCGCCTCGCGTACATCGGCCACCGCCGCATCGCGCTGGCGCTTGATGACCATAAAGCCGTCGATCACCCCGACACCGGTAAAGAGGAAATCGGCCAGGATCGCGAACAGCGCGGCGACCTGCCAGTAGGGCATCGGCTGGCCGGTGCTCAGTTCGTAGGTCAGCACCACCAGCCCGACCGCGATCAGCGGCGAGTAACTGACCGCCTGGAACCGCGCCGCCCGGCTGCCCGCGCGCACCGCCACGATCAGCGCGACCAGCAGCCCGAGGATCATGGCGAGGATAATCAGGTCGTGCAGCCAGTCGAGCCGCGGCCACCACGGTGCCAGCGCAGTCGCGACGCCGCCAAGGACGCCGATCGGCAGCATCGTCCGCAGCCAGAAGCGGATCCGGGCGTAGGGAGCGCGCTCTTCGATATAGGCGGCGAGGAACGGGCCGGTGCAGCCGACCGCGATCGACAGCGCGATCTCGCCAATGTCGATCCGCGCCTCGCCCGTGGGGAAGAATGCGGGCAATTCGACCGGGAACAGCGCCAGCCCCATTAGACAGAAGGCGAATGTGCGCACCGCGTTCCACAGCAGGAAGGTGCGCCGCATGACCGGATAGAACGCCAGTGCGAGCATGCCGAAAGTCCCGGCTACGCCCAGAAATGCGCCGAAAGTGACGCCCTCCCAATCCATCTCGCTTTCCCGGCCCCCCTGGCTAGCGCATACCAAACGGCCTCGACCCCACCGCCGGTGAGCGGTGGAGCGAGCGGTATGCCTAATTCTTACACCCTCCCTTTTTCGGGTAGGGCGACGGAGCGACCCGGAATTCGGTGTCTAGCGAACGCGTGGTCCGCCGAAGGGCAGCGGCGGAGGGGGACGGCGCGCACCGCGGGGCAGCTGGGCCTGGTAGGCCCGGCCGCAATGTTCGACGCAATAGGGGAAGCCGGGGTTCACGGCTTCACCGCAGAAATGGAAATCGGGCTCGCCCGGATGGCCCATCGGCCAGCGGCAGACCTTGTCCGACAGGTCGAGCAGGCTGGTCTTGTCGGCAATCTCGGCGCTCGGCTTGGCGGGCACCAGCCGGCGCGGCGGCGCGGGCGGGATCGGCGGCTGCTGATCGCCCGGGCCCTGGCGCAGGAAGCCGCCGGGGCCGACCGATACGATCTTGGGCAGGTTGGAAGAGCGGTTGGGCAGCGGCTGCGACTGGGGCGCGCCATCCTGCCTGGGACCGGGTGCCGCAGGAGCAGCGGGCTTGGCGGGCGCAGCAGCGGCAGGCGCTGCCTTGGGCGCGGGCTTGGCGGCTTTCTTGGCCGCCGGCTTGGGCGCGGGTGCGGGCTTGGCCGGAGCCTTTTTCTTGTCGTTGGCCTTCACCGGCGAAGGACGCGACTTGAGACCCAGGCGATGCGCCTTGCCGATCACGGCATTGCGGCTGACTCCGCCCAGTTCGTCGGCGATCTGGCTGGCGGTCGAGCCGCCCTCCCACATCTTTTTCAGCGTTGCGATCCGTTCGTCGGTCCAGCTCATGTGCAGTCCTGTATCTCGTGTCTCGACGTCGCAGCTTGCATGCCGTGACGCTTGGGCCTAGTCGCCGCCCCCATGGTCGATCAAGCCCCGCCCGTATCGCCCGGAAGCGATCACCCGGACGCCTCCTTCGTGGAGGGTAATGCCGGAAGGGGGGGCCGGTTTCCGCCGCGGGGGCACCCGGTGATTCGCGGGATCAACGGGATCGGCCTGTGGAGCCTCTATATGAAGGAGGTCCGCCGGTTTCTCAAGGTCCAGACGCAGACAATCTGGGCCCCGGCGATCACCACGCTGCTTTTTCTCGTCATCTTCTCGGTCGCGCTGGGGCGCGGCGGGCGCGAAGTGCTGGGCGTGAACTTCCCGACCTTCGTCGCGCCGGGGCTGATCGCCATGGCAATGATGCAGAACGCCTTTGCCAATTCATCCTTCTCGCTGCTCTCGGGCAAGATCCAGGGCACGATCATCGACCTGCTGATGCCGCCGCTGTCCGAAGGCGAGCTGATGGGCGGGATCATCGGCGCCGCCATCACCCGCGCGGTGGCGGTGGGGTTCGTGGTGGCCGGCGCGATGATGCTCTATCCCGGCGTCAGCCTGGCGATGGCGCACCCCTGGGCGGTGCTGTGGTTCGGGTTGATGGGGGCAGTCATGCTCTCGCTGCTCGGCCTGCTAGCGTCGATCTGGGCGGAGAAATTCGACCACAATGCCGCGGTGACCAATTTCGTGATTGCCCCGCTGGCGATGCTGTCGGGCACTTTCTACGTCATCGACCGGCTGGCGCCCGCTTTCCAGGCAGTCAGCCGCGCCAATCCGTT
Organism: Qipengyuania sp. Mu-71; assembly: GCF_036867055.1. Taxonomy (NCBI): domain Bacteria; kingdom Pseudomonadati; phylum Pseudomonadota; class Alphaproteobacteria; order Sphingomonadales; family Erythrobacteraceae; genus Qipengyuania; species Qipengyuania sp. Mu-71. The sequence goes on from NZ_JBAJHR010000001.1 coordinate 572,880, forward strand.
CTTCTATGTGATTTCGGGCTTTCGCTACGGCTTCCTCGGCCAGAGCGATATCGGCGATGCAGCGGCGGTGGCCATGGCTGCGCTGGGCCTGCTCGCGCTCAACGCGCTGCTCGCGCTGGGCACTTACAAGCTGCTGAAATCAGGCTGGAAAATCAAGAACTGACCGCTTTGCGCGGGTCAGTGGGTCATGCTCCGCCGCATGCGATAGCGACCGTTTTCGAAATGCTCGAAATACTGGTGTACATCGGGATGCGAGACCGGGCCCGAGATCGAATCCGTCACCAGATTCTGCTGGCTGACATAAGCGACATAATCGCTGTCGTCGCTTTCGGCGAGCAGATGGTAGAACGGCTGGTTGCGGTCGGGCCGGATGTCTTCGGGGATCGCCTCGTACCATTCGTCGCTATTGGCGAAGACGGGGTCGATGTCGAAGATCACGCCGCGGAAGTCGAACATGCGGTGTTTCACCACGTCGCCGATGGCGAAGCGGCTTTTCATGCGGCGCGGGGCATCGATGGTGCGACCGGCCTGGGCGGAGAAATACTGTGCTCGATCCATGAGAACCGACGATATGGGGTGCACCGGCCCGCTTACAATGGGCGCGTGCGACCGATCCCCCGAAATCTCGTGAAAAGGGGCTTGGCAATGTGGGGGCGCTCGGCTAATCGGCGCGCCTTGCTTCGACCGGGGCCGTGGGCCCGAAGCGCACCCGACAGAGCGGAGAGGTGGCAGAGAGGTCGAATGCGCTGCACTCGAAATGCAGTGTACTGGCAACAGTACCGTGGGTTCGAATCCCACCCTCTCCGCCACGGGACCTTCCCCATCAGCCGATCATGCCGCGCATCGCCTCTCTGGAGCGGGCGGGGTCAGCCGCGTCCGCGGTAGGAGGCGACGCCCTGATCGGGCAGCCACAGATCCTGCGGCGGGGCGCCGCTTTGCCAGAAGACGTCGATCGGAATGCCGCCACGCGGGTACCAATAGCCGCCGATGCGCAGCCAGCGCGGCTGCATTTCGTCGAACAGGCGCTGGCCGATCCCCACCGTCACGTCCTCGTGAAAACCGCAGTGGTTGCGGAAACTGCCGAGAAACAGCTTGAGGCTCTTCGATTCCACAATCGTTTCGCCGGGCGCATAGTCGATCACCAGATGCGCGAAATCGGGCTGGCCGGTCACCGGGCACAGCGAGGTAAACTCGGGCGCGGCGAAGCGGACCATATACAGCTGGCCGGCGCGCGGGTTGGGCACGTAATCGAGTTCGGCGGCTTCGGGGGAATCGGGCAGGCCGGTATTGGTGCCGAGGAACTTAGGGGCAGGTGTGTCGCTCATGCCGCGCTCCTGCCGCGAAGCGCGGCGCAGCGCAAGCCGGGGCTTGGAAGCGCGCGCTTCAGTACCTATTCAGCGCGCCCCCGCACTGTGGCGCCTCCCTTCCGTGAAACGACCCTCGATGCCCCTTCCTATCCGCCTTTCCCTGATGGCCCTTGCCGCCGCGCTCCCGGCGCTGGCGCATGCGCAATCGGTCAATGATTTCACGCTCGAACCGGCCCCCACGCCCACCGGCACGCCGCAGGCGCAGGGTCCGGCGGATACGCAGAGCGGGGTCGAAATCCGGCCGCGTGCGGTCAATACGCCCACGCGTGCGCCGTCACCGACGGTCACCCCCAGTCCGACGCCCGTGACCGCAAGTCCGACGCCGCGACCTTCGGCGACCACGCCCGCGCCGCGTCCCAGCCCGACGGTGACGCCGCGCGCGGCTGAGACGGCGGGTCCGGATACGCAGGTCCCGGCCGCTCAACCCACGACGGCGGCGAGCAATGCACCGGCTCCCGGCGCCCCAACCACGCCGACGCCATCGGCCATGCCGCTTCCCGTAACGCCAGCGCCGGTCGAGGAACCCGCGCAAGATTGGCCGTGGCTGCCGATCGGCGGCGCAATCGTGCTGCTGGCGCTGCTCGCGGCAGCGGGTCTCGCCTGGCGTCGCCGGAGCGCTGCAGCGGTGCCGCAGATCGAGCGGCCCACGGTCGGCACTGCCGGTCCGTCTGGCCCAGTGCCGATGTCCGCTGCGCTGACAGTGCAGGTGGAGAACGAGAAGCTGATCCGCAGCGCTGCCTTCGCAACACTCAAATACCGCATGACGCTGGTCAACCGGACCGATGCCCCGCTGACCGATGTCGCGGTGGGTCTCGACCTTGTTTCCGCGCATGCCGGGGCGCCGATGGAGGAGCAGGTCGCCACCATCGCGACCGCGCTCGATCAGCGCCATCTGGTTGCGCGGATCTCGCCGCGGCAAAGCGTGACGCTGGAAGGGCAGGTCCAGCTCGCGCTCGCGGGGGCGCATGTCATCCGGCAGGGGCGCTATCCGCTGCTCGTGCCGCTGCTGCGCGTGCGGATCGACGGGCCGGGCGAGGGCGCTGTGCTCAAGACCTTCGTGGTCGGGCAGGGAACGCCCGGGGGAGGCCGCGTGCAACCCTTCCGCCTCGACGAAGGGCCGCGCAGTTACGCGCCGATTGCGCAGCGCGAACTCGCTTAACTCGACTTGCGCCGATCCGCCCGCTACTCGGGCCGTGATGGACAGTCTTGTTTCGACCCGGTGGCTGGCCGACCAACTCGGCGCGGACGATCTGGTGGTGCTCGATGCGACGATGCATCTGCCCGACAATCCGCGCGATGCCGCGGCGGAATATGCCGCGGCGCATGTGCCGGGGGCACGCTGGCTTGATCTGGCGAGCTTCGTCGATGCGCGATCGCCGGTGCCCAAGGCGGTCCCGACGGCAGAACAGTTTGCCGACCGGCTGGGCCACCTCGGCATCACGCCCGAGAGCTGCGTGGTCCTCTATGACGACAGCCAGATCAAGAGCGCTGCGCGCGCGTGGTTCGTCTTCCGGCTCTATGGTTTCGCTGGAGTGGCGATCCTCGATGGCGGGCTCGCCAAATGGAAGGCAGAGGGACGCGCGCTCGAAGCTGGCCAAACGCCGGTGACGCCAAGCGAATTTCCCATTCCGACACGCAGACCCGGCACACGCTCGAAAGCCGATATCCTGGCCAATTGCGACCAGCGCGCCGAGCAGGTGGTCGATGCCCGCGATGCCGCGCGCTTTGCGGGCGAGGAGGGCAGCGGATCGGCAGGCCATATCCCCGGCGCGGCCAATGTCCCGTTCCCGCTGCTGTTTGCCGCGAACGGCACCTATCGCGCGCCCGACGAGATCGCGGCGATCTTCGCCGAGGCGGGGGTTGCCCTCGAACGCCCGGTCGTCACCTCCTGCAACAGCGGGATGACCGCGGCGGTGCTTGCCTTCGGCCTCCATCTGGTGGGTAAGCAGGATGTTGCGCTTTACGATGGGAGCTGGCTCGAATGGGGCAGCGATCCGGATACGCCAAAGCAACAGGGAGCGGCGCGCTAGCAATGGCTGGAGACAACGACAGCAAGTACCGGCCGGCCACGCGGCTGGTCACCGGCGGACGGTCGGGCGATTTCGCGCGCGATGTGGTCAATCCGCCGGTGTGGCGGGCCAGCACCCATCTCTATGACAATTGTGCCGAGCTGCGCGCGCGCAAGGCGGCCAATCGTGACGGGCAATTCTTCTACGGACGCCGCGGTGCGCCCACGCAATGGGCGCTTTCGGAGGCCTTGACCGCGCTCGAGCCGGGGGCCGCCGGGACCGTGCTCTATCCCAGCGGGCTGGCCGCGCTGGTCGGTGCCCTGCTGACCGTACTGCGCAGCGGCGACGTGCTGCTGGTGGCGGACAATGCCTATGATCCGACCCGCAACACCGCGACCGGATTGCTGGCCGGGTTCGGGATCGAGCACCGTTTCTTCGACCCGCTCGACATCGACGCTTACGAGGCGGCCTTCTGCAACCGGACCCGCGCGGTCATGCTCGAAGTGCCGGGCAGCCTGACCATGGAAGTGTGCGATATTCCCGCGCTCGCCCGCATCGCGCGCGCCAAGGGCGCGGTGAGCCTGGTCGACAACACCTGGGCGACCTCGCTCGGCTTTCCCGCGCTCGAGCATGGCTGCGATATCGCGATTACTGCATTGACCAAGCACGTCGGCGGCCATTCGGATGTGATGATGGGATCCGCCAGCGCGGGTGAACGCTGGTACCGCCGCCTGCGGCTGGGCGCACAGCAGCTTGGCCATGTGGTCTCGCCTGACGATGCCGCGCTCGTGCTGCGCGGATTGCGCACCATGGGCGTCCGGCTGGAGAAACAAAGCGCCACCGCGCTGGCGGTTGCCGAATGGCTCGCCGGCCGCGACGAGGTCGCGCATGTCCTCGCGCCGATGCTGCCCGGCACGCCGGGGCATACGCTGTGGCAACGCGATTTCTCGGGCGGCTGCGGCTTGTTCAGCTTCGTGCTCAAGGGCGGCGACGATGCCGCGCGCTGCCGGCTGGTCGATGCGCTTGCGCTATTCGGCATCGGTTATAGCTGGGGCGGGTTCGAAAGCCTCGCGCTGCCGTTCGATGTCGAACCGGTCCGCGATGCGATGCCATGGCCCAAAGCGGGATGGGGGGTTGAGGATCGCCATGCCATCCGGCTATCGATCGGGCTTGAAGACCAGGACGACCTGATCGCCGACCTCGATCGCGGGTTCGCGGCGCTAACCGAAGGATAGATGTGCAGGGCGAGACCTCACCAAGTGCCGCCGATGCAGTTCCGGCAGCGCCGATCGAACAGGCGTGGAGCCAGGCCGAACCCGTAAGCGAGGAAAGCTCGGTCGCCGCGGCCGAGGGCGCGAAGGAAGCGCTCAGCTCGCAGAGCGAAACGGTCGGTTCGGTCATCGACACGGTCGATGCGGTGGCGCTGTCCTTCGGCGACTTCCGCATTTCGGTGGTCGATGTGCTGATCGTCGGCGCGGTGATCGCCGCGGTTCTGCTGTTCGCCTGGTTCGCCAGCCGGATGGGGCGCCGCGTGGTGCGGCGGATGACCAAGCTGGACGATGCGCAGCAATTGCTGGTCGAGAAACTCGTCACCATCGTCATCTGGGCGACCGCCTTCTTTCTCGGTATCGACCTGCTCGGTATCGACTTGACCGCTTTTGCAGTGTTCTCGGGCGCTTTCGGTCTGGCGATCGGTTTCGGCCTGCAGAAGACCTTCGGCAATCTCATCGCGGGGATCATCCTGCTGATGGACCGCTCGATCAAGCCGGGCGATGTGATCGCGGTGGCCGATACGGTGGGCAAGGAAAGCTTCGGCCAGATCCGCAAGATCGGTATCCGCGCGGTATCGGTGACCACGCGCGACCAGCGCGAATATCTGATTCCCAACGAAAACCTGATGATCAACCAGGTCGAAAACTGGTCCTACTCGTCGAAGAACGTGCGCATGCAGGTGTTCGTCGGGGTCAGCTACGAAGCCGATATGAACCTCGCCGAAGAATTGATGCTCGAGGCGGCGCGCAGCTGCGAGCGGGTGCTCAGCGCCCCGCCGCCGACCGTCTGGATGAGCGAATATGGCGACAATTCGGTCAATTTCGTCATCCATTGCTGGATCAAGGATCCCGAGGACGGGGTCGGCAATGTGCGCAGCGCGGTGCTCAAGAAATTGTGGTGGCTGTTCAAGGACAACGGGATCGAAATTCCCTTCCCCCAGCGCGACCTTCACATCCGCTCCAGCGACCAGTTCGAACGGCTGATCGGGGTGATGGAACAGGGCGCGGGAACCCGCGGCGGCGCGAAAGATTAGGTTGCCGCGCGCACAGCGCGGGTTTCAAAATATCGCCTTCCCCGTCGGACACGCATTCTGATTGGCGCAGGCCGGCCATGCCGCGCATCTTGCGAACATGGCAGATACCGGAACCATCTATCTCGTCGGCGCAGGACCGGGCGACCCCGACCTCCTGACGATCCGCGCCGCTCGGTTGATCGAGCGTGCCCACACCATCGTCCACGACGGGCTTGTCGACCCGGCGATCCTCGCGACCGCTCGCGCCGACGCGGTGCTCATCTCGGTGGCCAAGCGCCGTTCGCACCACACGCTCCCGCAGGAACAGATCAGCGATCTGCTGGTGCGCCTCGCGCGTGCCGGTGAGGATGTCGTGCGTCTGAAGGGCGGCGATCCCTTCATCTTCGGACGCGGCGGCGAAGAGGCCGAAGTGGCCCGTGCTGCGGGTGTCCCCGTCGAAGTCGTCCCTGGGATCAGCGCCGCCAATGGCGCGGCAGCGGCGGCGCAGATCGCGCTGACCCATCGCGATGCGGCGAGCATCGTCAGCTTCGTTGCCGGGCAGTGCAAGGGGCTGAAAGATCAGGACTGGGCCGGGCTTGCCGGCAAGGGCCGGACGCTGGTGATCTACATGGGCGTGAAGACCGCGCCGCAGATCGCCGAGAAGCTCATGGCCGACGGGCTGGCCCCCGACATGCCCGTCGCCGTGATCGAAAACGGCACGCGCCCCGATATGCGTGTGCTGCGCGGAGTGCTTGCAGGCCTGCCCGATCTGGTCGCGCGCGAGGCCGTGGTCAGCCCCGCCCTGATCGTGATCGGTGAAGTCACCGCGCGTGCGGATGCCGTGCTGCTCGCCGAAGCTGCACAGGAGGCTGCGCGATGAGACTGCTGACCGGAAACGATTTGCTGAGCGGCGCGGTGACCTGGTGGACCGGCAGCGACTGGTCGATCCATGTCGAAGATGCGGCCGATGTCGATGGCAATGAGGACGAGATCGCTCGCCGCGAGGAAGCCGCGCGCCGCGTCAATTCGCCCTATCCAGTCGATGCCGAGCTGCATGACGGCAGCCCCCGGCCATCGCATATCAAGGAGCGCGTCCGCGCGCTCGGCCCCACCGTTCGCCCCGACCTGACCCTCAAGCCCGCCGATCCCGAAATCGGCAATTGGGTGATCTGATGTACAAATACGATCATTACGACCAGGCGATGGTCGATGCCCGCGTCGAGGAATTCCGCGACCAGGCGCGTCGTCGTCTCGAAGGCAAGCTGACCGAAGACCAGTTCAAGCCGCTCCGGCTGATGAACGGGCTCTATCTCCAGCTGCATGCCTATATGCTGCGCGTCGCCATCCCCTATGGCACGCTCAATGGCCAGCAGATGCACGCGCTGGCGGATATCGCGGACAAATACGACCGCGGGTATGGCCACTTCACCACGCGGCAGAACATCCAGTACAACTGGATCAAGCTGGAGGACGCGGCCGATATCCTCGCCGATCTCGCCAAGGTCGAGATGCATGCCATCCAGACCAGCGGCAATTGCATCCGCAACATCAGCTCGGATCACTTCGCCGGTGCTGCAGCGGACGAGATCGTCGATCCGCGCCCCTATGCCGAATTGCTGCGCCAGTGGTCGAGCTTCCACCCGGAATTCAGCTATCTGCCGCGCAAGTTCAAGATCGCGGTGATTGCCGGCGAGCATGATCGCGCCGCGATGCGGTTGCACGATATCGGTATCAACATCGTCCGCAACGATGCGGGCGAACTGGGAGCGGCTTTCTATGTCGGAGGCGGCATGGGCCGCACGCCGATGATCGCGCCCTGCATCAACCCCTTCGTCCCGCTCGACCAGTTGGTGACCTATTCCGAGGCGTGCCTGCGCGTTTACAACCGCCATGGCCGGCGCGACAACAAGTACAAGGCGCGGATCAAGATCCTCGTCCATGAACTCGGCGCGGAGGAATATACCCGCCAGGTCGATGCCGAATTCGCGCATCTGCTCGAGCAGGGCGTCGAACCGCCGTTTGCCGAGCTCGAACGGATCAAGGAGTATTTCGCCGATCCGCTGTTCGAAGCGGGCGCGGCTACCGAACTCGATCGTTCGGACCCCGATTTCGCGGTGTGGGTCGATCGCAACACGGTGGCTCACAAGGAACCGGGCTATGTCTCGGCGGTGATCAGCCTCAAGCCGGTGGGCGGCATCCCGGGTGATGCGACCGCCGAACAGATGCGCCTGATGGCCGATCTCGCGCGGGATTACAGCTTCGACGAGCTGCGCGTGATGCATACGCAGAACATCGTCCTGCCACATGTCCGCAAGGCCGATCTGCACGCGCTGTGGACCGCGCTTGAAGAAGCAGGGCTGGGCAGCCCGAACCTCGACACGGTCGAGGATATCATCGCCTGCCCCGGGCTCGATTATTGCAGCCTTGCCAATGCCCGCTCGATCCCGATCGCGCAGCGCATTTCCGAACGCTTCGCCGACAATGGCAAGACCGGCACGCTGGGCGAACTCAAGCTCAAGATTTCGGGCTGCATCAATGCCTGCGGGCATCACCATGCGGGCCACATCGGCATCCTCGGCGTCGACCGTAAGGGGGTGGAAAACTACCAGCTCCTCCTCGGCGGCAGCGAGGCGGAGGATGTGAGCCTCGCCAAGATCACCGGCCCCGGCTTCGACGAGCACGGCATCGTCGATGCGGTCGAAACCGTGACCCATGTTTACGAAAGCGCACGTCAGGATGGCGAGCGTTTCCTCGATACCTACCGCCGCATCGGCATGAACCCCTTCAAGGAGGCGCTCTATGGCTGAGATGCTGCGCTATCGCGATGACGAACCCGTCGACCATCCGGCGGTGACCGTCGATTCTTTCGTCGATCAGTCGAATGCGGCCGCGGTCCGGATCGAGCCGGGCGACGATGCCCGCGAGCTCCTGCCGCATCTGGGCCGGCTGGCGCTGGTCGAGGTCAACTTCCCCGCCTTTGGCGACGGGCGCGGCTATTCCTCGGCGCGGATCCTGCGCGAGGCGGGTTACGAAGGCGAACTGCGCGCCGTGGGCGATGTGCTGGTCGACCAGCTCGCCTATATGCGCCGCTGCGGCTTCGATGCCTTCGAGCCCGACCAGCAGCTCGACAAGGACGATGTGATCGCGGCCTTCGAACGCTGGCCCGAAGTGTACCAGAACGCGGCGGATACCCGCACGCCGATCTGGAGCAAGCGGCACCCGTGAACGACATGCGCGCCATCGATCGTATCGACACCCGTCCCCGGTTTTCCGAGCACGATGCCATCCGTCTCAACCGCATGTTCCGCGGGACCGAGACCGAGGAATGGCTGCGCGCGGTAATCGAGGGCAGTCTGGTGGGCGATATGGCCGTGGTGTCGAGCTTCGGCGCCGAAAGCGCGGTGCTGTTGCACCTGATCGCGCAGGCCGATGCGACCGTGCCGGTGCTGTTTCTCGAAACGGGCAAGCATTTCCCCGAAACGCTCGCCTATCGTGACGAACTGACCGATCGCCTCGGTTTGAACCGGGTCGATCTCTATCCCGAGATCGCCGATCTGGAGGCGCGCGACGAAAGCGGGCTGCGCTGGTCCTACGATCCCGACGGGTGCTGCGAATTGCGCAAGGTCAAACCGCTCGAAAAGGTGCTGGTCAATTTCGATGCCAGCTTCACCGGGCGCAAGGCGTTCCAGTCCGCGACACGTGCCAATCTGCCGCGCTTCGAGATCGACACCTCCGACGCGCAGGGGCGGCTCAAGATCAATCCGCTGATCGACTGGTCGGCCGAGGATATCGCCGCCTATTTCGAACGGCACGATCTGCCCCGCCACCCGCTGATCGAACGCGGTTTCCCCAGCATCGGCTGCTCACCCTGCACCCGCCAGGTTGGCGAAGGCGAAGATGCGCGCGCGGGTCGGTGGTCGGGCTGGGACAAGGTCGAATGCGGCATTCACAAGCCGGGCGAGGAACCGTTCCTCTAGACCCGCCTGCGATGAATGGTGCCGGCTGCAGGAATCGAACCCGCGGCCTGATGATTACAAATCAACTGCTCTACCAACTGAGCTAAGCCGGCACTCCGGAAGCGCGCCTTTCGAACAAACCGGCGCGAATGTCCAGACCCTCACAGCCAGCCTTCCATGCGATACCAGCGCGCGGTCGAGACGAGCCCTTCAGCGCCCGGTACGCGCGGTGACCAGACCGCTTCGGGTACTTTCATTGCAGAGCGCGCGACCCAGTTTGGGTGCGTCATATAGCCCACGCGGTCGGCGGTCAGCCGCGCTTTGTCGCCGCGCAGCAGGCGATCGAGGCGGGCCGCGGCTTCGAGCACCGCACGCGGCAGGTGCGGGGCGAATACCGGGCGGCCCACTGCCTTGCCGATCGCCTTGGCCAGTTCCTTGTGCGACCATCCACCTTCGCGCCCGTCATCGGGTTCGAACGTGCGGCGTCGGACCAGCGCGGGCGAGGCATCGACCAGCGCGAACAGCAGCCGCGCAAGATCGTCGACATGGATGATCGAGCTCGCCCCGCCGGGCGGTAGCGGCACGAAACCGAATTGCGCGCTGCGGAACATCTCGAAATAGTCGACATCGTGCGGGCCATAGACGCCCGGCGGGCGGACGATGGTCCAGTCGAGCCCGCTGGCGCTCACCCATTTCTCGGCCTCCGCCTTCGAGTGGCCATAGCGCGACAGCTCGGGCTCACGCGCGGAAAGCGACGATACGAAGATGAAACGTTTGACCCGCGCATCCTGGCAGGCGCGCAGCAGGTTCTGCGTGCCAACCACATTGGCTTCGTGAAAGGCGTCCGGATCGGGCGTATTGGTCAGCCCCGCAACGTGGATCACCGCCTCCGCACCTGCGACCAGCTGTGCCAGCGCGGGCTTCTCGTCCAGTGTGCCTTCGACCCATGCGACGCCCTCGCGCTGCGCCATGGGCCGCCGGGTCAGCGCGCGCACCGGCTCTTCGCAGCGCAGCGCCTCGGCCAGCACCGCCTGCCCGACGAAGCCGGTGGCCCCGGTCAGCGCAATGGTCATGTCCGCACCATGTGATCGCGGTGGACCACTGCCGCACGCGGCGCGTAGCCAAGCTTCGCCAATTGCTGCTCCTCCCTCAGGCCGAGGATCGCGCGGCATTCCGCCGCGGTATATTCGCACAGGCCCTGGCCGAGCCGTTCGCCTTGCGGACCGTGCAGCGCGACGAGGTCACCGCGGCCGAACTCGCCCTCGACCGCCGTCAGCCCCGCGGCCAACACGCTCGCGCCCCTGTCCAGCGCGGCGACGCAACCTGCGTCGATCGAAAGCACCCCAGCGGGGGCCAGACGGCCGCCCAGCCACGCCTTGCGCGCGCTGGCATCGGACTGGGGCAGGAAGAGCGTCCCGACCCCGGCATCAAGCGCGCGCCCGATCGGGGCGGCATGCGTGCCATTGACGATGGCGAGCGCGATTCCCGCCCGCTCGGCGATGCGCGCTGCCTGGAGCTTGGCGAGCATCCCGCCCGAACCCAGGCCCGAGGTCGACTCGCCGCTGGCCATGGCGATAATCTCGGGTGTGACGCCTGTGACCCGCTCGATACGCACAGCACCGGCCTCGCGCGGGTCGCGGTCGTACAGACCGTCGACGTCGGATAGCAGCAGGACGGCATCGGCCCCGGCGGCCTGCGCAACCCGCGCGGCAAGCCGGTCGTTATCGCCGAAGCGGATTTCCTCGGTGGCGACGCTGTCGTTCTCATTGACCACCGGCACTGCGCCTGCCTCCAGCAGCCGGGCGAGGGTGGCCGAGGCATTGAGATAGCGCCGCCGATCCTCGAGATCGCCCAGCGTCACCAGCATCTGCGCCGCGGTGATGCCATGCGTCCCGAGCGCATCCGCCCACAGGCGCGCGAGTTCGACCTGTCCCACCGACGCGGCGGCCTGCGCATCGGCGAGGCTCCCGCGGCCGCCCCGGGCAAGCCCGAGCTTGGCGGCGCCAAGCGCGATTGCGCCTGAGGACACGACGATGATCTCGGTGTTGTGACGCAATTCCGAGATTTCGGCCGCGAGTGTCGCCAGCCATTCCGCGCGCGGCGCGCCGTCCTGCACCAGCAAGGCCGAGCCGACCTTGATGACCAGGCGGCGCGTTGTGCGCAGGTCGGAGAGGGCGGCGACATCCATCGAAGCACGATTAGCCAAAGCGGGCCGTACGCGGAAGCCGCCTTCGCTTGGCTGGACCGAAGCGCGTCTTTGCGCTCAGATCGGCGACCAGTCGCCCGAGCCGTCCTCGGGTACGTCCTCGATTTCCACCGCATTGGTTTCGGTCGCGGTCCGGTCGGGAAGGAAACCGAGCACGGCATCGAGCAATTCGCCAATGCCCGCGCCGGTCGCGCCCGAGATCGTGAAGACCTTCTTGGCACCGGCAGCCAGCAGTTCCTCGGCAAAGCCTTCGCCCAGTTCCTCGTCGGCAAGGTCGAGCTTGTTCAGCGCAACCAGCTGCGGCTTGTCGGCCAGCTCGTCGCCATAGGCTTCGAGTTCGGCATTGACCGTGCGATAGGCTTCGGCCGGATCGTCGCCCGAGATGTCGATCAGGTGGATCAGCGCGCGGCATCGCTCGATATGGCCGAGGAAGCGGTCACCGATCCCTGCGCCTTCGGCAGCGCCCTCGATGAGGCCGGGAATATCGGCGAGCACGAATTCGCGGCCCTTGTGCGTGACCACGCCCAGCTTGGGAATCAGCGTGGTGAAGGCGTAGTGACCGACCTTGGCCCGCGCGTTCGACACCTGGTTGATGAAGGTGCTCTTGCCCGCATTGGGCAGACCCAGCAGGCCGACATCGGCCAGCAGCTTGAGCCGCAGCCAGACCCACATTTCCTCGCCCGGTTCGCCCGGCTGGTGCTGGCGCGGGGCGCGGTTGGTGCTGGATTTGTAGCTGGCATTGCCGCGGCCACCCAGACCGCCTTCAAGGAAGACGACCCGCTGGCCGACTTCGGTGAAATCGGCGAGCACTTCTTCCTTGTCCTCGCTCAGGATCTGCGTGCCGACGGGAACTTCGATCAGGAGGTCGGGCGCACCCGCGCCGGTCTGGTCCTTGCCCTGGCCGTGATTGCCGCGCTTGGCCTTGAAGTGCTGGGCATAGCGGAAATCGATCAGCGTGTTGAGGCCCTGGACGGCTTCGAACACGATATCGCCGCCCTTGCCGCCATTGCCGCCGTCGGGGCCGCCATATTCGATATATTTTTCGCGCCGGAAGCTGACGGCACCGGGACCGCCGGCGCCAGCTTTGAGATAGATCTTGGCTTGGTCGAGGAAATGCATGGCGCGCCCTCTAGCCGCTTTCGCGGCCATAGGCGAGGGCGCGCATGCTTATGGCGTATCAGTCGACGAAATCGTCCACCCGCTCGACGATGATCGCCGGGGCCATTCCGCCCGCGGCGCACATGGTGACAAGACCGTAACGCTTGTTCTGGCGTTCGAGTTCGTCGACGATGGTGCCGATCAGGATCGACCCGGTCGCGCCGATCGGGTGGCCCAGCGCAATCGAGCCGCCGTTGACGTTGACCTTGCCCCAGTCGAGATCAAGATCGCGGACGAATTTGGCCGCGACCACCGCGAAAGCCTCGTTGATTTCGTAAAGGTCGATATCGTCCTTGGTCAGGCCGGCCTTCTCGAGCACCTTCTTGGCCGCGGGGACCGGCGCGTTGAGCATCAGCGTGGGGTCGTCACCCATATTGGCAGTGGCGACGATGCGCGCGCGCGGCTTGAGCCCGTGCTTCTGCGCATAGTCCTTGCTGGCGACCAGCACGGCAGCAGCGCCATCGACCACGCCCGAGCTGTTGCCCGCATGGTGGAAGTGCTTGATGTCGACATCGGGATATTTCGCATTCACCAGCCCGGCGAAAGTCGTGCCGTTCTTGTCGAGCGGGACATTGGCGATCTTGGTGAAGGCAGGCTCGAGCTGGGCAAGGCCTTCGCGGGTCGTCTGCGGACGGGGAAACTCTTCCTTGTCGAGCACGACATTGCCGTCGTCATCGGTCACCGGGACGAGCGATTTGTCGAACCGGCCCTCGGCGATCGCGGTGGCGGCGCGCTGCTGGCTGCGATAGCCAACCTCGTCGAGTTCCTCGCGCGTGAAGCCTTCGATCGTGGCAATCGCGTCGCCGCAGACGCCCTGATGGCTTTGCGGATGCGAGCGCATCAGGCGTTCGTTGTGGCTACCCATCATCGGCGGCTTGATCCCCGCGGCCATCTTGTCCTTCGACATCTGCGCGGTGAGGCTCATCATCTCGGTCCCGCCGGCAACGACGCAATCCTCCATCCCGCTCATCACCTGTGCCGCGGCCAGTGCCACGCTGGTGATGCCCCCGCCGCAGAACCGGTCGAGCGTGGTGCCGCTCGAGGTAACGTCATAGCCTGCGTCGAGCGCCGCCATCCGGCCCAGGTCGCCCGCCTGCATGCCGTCCTGCGTGCTGACCGACCAGATCACGTCGTCGACGGTCGCCGTATCGAGGTCATTGCGGTCCTTGATCGCCTTGAGACAGGTCGCTGCAAGATGCTGCGGGTGCATGTGGGCGAGAGCGCCCTTGCCCTGCTTGCCGATCCCGCGCGGGGTGCGGACAGCGTCGATGATATAGGCTTCGGCCATGACTTGGGACTCCTCTCGAATTGTCTTTTTGTGCGGCGAATGCCGGTTGACGTTTGCGTAAACGTCGCGCAGCAAGGGCGCAAGACAAGTTTCGATTTGAAATGGGAGAGAGCGGCTATGTCCGAGGAAGTTCTGACGAGCGAAGAAGACGGCATCCTTGTCGTCACCATCAACCGGCCCGATGCCAAGAATGCGATGACCAAGGCCGCGGCCGAAGGGATCGCCGCGGCGATGGACCGGCTCGACAGCGACGACAATCTGCGCGTCGGCATCCTGACCGGCGCGGGCGGGACCTTCTGTTCGGGCATGGACCTCAAGGGCTTCCTGCGCGGCGAATCGCCCAGTGTCGAAGGGCGCGGCTTTGGCGGCGTGGTGCAGCAGCCGCCCGAAAAGCCGCTCATTGCCGCAGTCGAAGGCTATGCGCTGGCGGGCGGGCTCGAGCTGATGATCGCCTGCGACCTGGTGGTTGCCAGCGCGGGGGCCAAGTTCGGCATTCCCGAAGTGAAGCGCGGCCTCGTTGCTGCAGCCGGCGGCGTGATGATGCTGCCCGACCAGATCCCCGAGCGGATCGCGATGGAGCTGGCGCTGACCGGCGATTTCATCGATGCACCGCGCGCTTATGAGCTGGGCCTCATCAACCGCGTCACCGATGGCGATGCGCTGGCCGGTGCCAAGGAACTCGCCGCGCGGATCGTCGCCAACGGCCCGCTGGCGGTGAAGGTGTCGAAGCAGGTGATCAAGCAATCGCGCGGCTGGCCGATGGACGAGCGCTACAAGCGCCAGACCCAGCTGATCGCTCCGGTCTTCGTGTCCGAAGACGCCCGCGAAGGCGCCGCCGCCTTTGCCGAGAAACGCGCGCCGAACTGGAAGGGCAAGTAAGACCCTTCGGCGCGACGAGACCCAATTCGAGAGGATACCCAGAATGCCAGCAATCAACGTACCGCAGCCCGAGTTCATGGAAGACGAGGAGATCTCGATCTTCGCCGATGCCGTGGGCAAGTTCTACCAGCAGCATGCGCCGGAAAAGCGCGTCCTCAAATGGCGCGAGGACGGCCAGGTCGAACGCGAATTCTGGAACGAGGCGGGTGAGGCCGGCCTGCTGGGCGTCTCGGTGCCCGAGGAATACGGCGGCCACGGCGGCGATTTCCGGCATGACATGGTGGTGATCGACCAGCAGGCGAAGAACGGTGTCGAAGGCTTCGCCGCCAGCTTGCACAACACGGTGATCCTGCCCTACCTCGTGCGGCACGGGACCGAGGAGCAGAAGAAGAAATACCTACCCAAGCTCGTCACGGGCGAACTGGTCAGCGCCATTGCCATGACCGAACCGGGCGTCGGTTCGGACTTGCAGAGCATCACCACCACCGCGCTCAAGGACGGCAATGGCTACCGCATCAACGGGGCCAAGACCTATATCTCGAACGGCCAGACGGCGGACTTCATCATCGTCGTCGCCAAGACCGATCCGAACGAGCGCGCCAAGGGCATCTCGCTGATGCTGCTCGAGACCGAGGGCGCCGAAGGCTTCCAGCGCGGCAAGAAGCTCGACAAGGTCGGGATGGACGCGGCGGATACCTCCGAACTGTTCTTCGACGATGTCTTCGTGCCGGCAGAGAACGTGCTCGGCGGCGTTGAAGGCAAGGGCTTTTACCAGCTGATGGGCGAACTGCCGCAGGAACGGCTGATCATCGCCATGGGCGCGATGACCGGGATCGAGAAGGCGCTCGAGGTCACGCTGGAGTTCGTCAAGAACCGCAAGGCGTTCGGCCAGACGATCTGGGATTTCCAGAACACCCAGTTCGTGCTCGCCGATCTCAATGCGCGCGGCACCGCGGCGCGCATCTTCGTCAACGACTGCATCGCCAAGCATCTCAAGGGCGAGCTCGACGTGCCGACCGCCTGCATGGCCAAGTATATGGTCACCGAGCTGCAGGGCGAAGTGGTCGACAAATGCCTGCAGTTCCACGGCGGCGCGGGCTTCATCAACGATTACCCGATCGCGCGCATGTTCCGCGACAGCCGCATCACCCGCATCTTCGGCGGCTCGAACGAAGTGATGAAGATGGTCATCGCCCGCTCGATGTAAGCGGATCGCACGATCAAACGGCAAGGGCGGCCCGCGGGCCGCCCTTTTCGTATCAGGCCTCGACCACCTTCTGCTCGATCGCGCCGAAGATCGAATGGCCGGCGGCGTCCTTCATCTCGACGCGGACGGTGTCGCCCGGGACCATGAAGCGCGTGCTCGCTTCGCCCTTGGCGATGGTTTCGATCATGCGGATCTCGGCGATGCAGCTGTAACCGAGGCCGCCCTCGGCCACCGGCTTGCCCGGATCGCCGTCGGGTCCCTGGTTGGAGACGGTGCCCGAGCCGATGATCGTGCCCGCACCCAGGTCGCGCGTCTTGGCGGCATGTGCGACGAGCTCGGCGAGGCTGAAGGTCGCATCGACGCCCGCATTCGCGCGGCCGAAGGGCTGGCCGTTGTAATCGACCATCAGCGGCAGGTGGATCACGCTGCCCTGCCAGGCATCGCCAAGCTCGTCGGGGGTCACCGCTACGGGGCTGAACGCGCTGGCGGGCTTGGACTGGAAGAAGCCGAAGCCCTTCGCCAGTTCGCCCGGGATCAGGCCGCGCAAACTGACGTCATTGACCAGCATGACCAGCTTGATGTGATCCGCCGCGTCGTCCTTCGACACGCCCATCGGCACATCGTCGGTGATGACCGCGATCTCGCCTTCCATGTCGCAGCCCCACTTGGTGTCGCCCAGCGGGATGTCGTCGCGCGGGGCGAGGAAGTTGTCGCTACCGCCCTGGTACATCAGCGGATCGTGATAGAAGCTCTCGGGCACCTCGGCGCCGCGCGCCTTGCGGACCAGTTCGACGTGGTTGATATAGGCCGAGCCATCGGCCCACTGGTAGGCGCGCGGCAGCGGCGAATGCGCTTCGCGTTCGTGGAACCGCTCGCACGGCACCGCCTCGTGCTCGACATCGGTGTAGAGCGCTTCCAGCTTGGGCGCGATTGCGTCCCAATGGTCGAGCGCATGCTGCAGCGTCGGGGCGATGTTGTCCGCCGCGCAATAGCGGGTGAGGTCCTTGGAAACGACGACGAGCTTGCCGTCGCGGGTTCCGTCCTTGATCGTTGCGAGCTTCATGGCGGTTATGTCCTCTCGGGATTGTCGGGTTGGTTGTCCGGATGCGCGCGCTGGAAGGGGAGCAGCGCCAGGCAGGCCTGCTCGATCCGGGTGATGTGGGGCTTGTCGGTAAAGTCGAAGCCGAAGCGCTGTGCGTTATAGACTTGCGGCAGCAGGCAGACCTCGAACAGGCCGGGCCGCTCGAACAGGAAGTCGCCGCTGCCGAGCTGCGCCAGCCGCGCCTCGAGCGGGTCGAGCGTGCGCGCCAGCCAGTGACGGTACCACACCCCGATCTCGTCCTGCGACTTGCCGTATTCACTAGCGAGGTATTTGAGCACGGGCAGGTTGAGCGGGGCATGCAATTCGGTGGCGATGGCATAGGCCAGTTCGCGCGCGACATAGCGGTCTTCGATATCGCCGCCGAGCAGCGGGCGTTCGGGATAGGCTTCGTCGAGCCATTCGAGCTGCGCCATCGACTGGACATAGTCCTTGCCGCCGGCTTCGAGCAGCGGGACCGAACCGAACGGGTTGCGGCTGGTGAAGGCGGCGCCCTTCTGTTCGCTTTCGAGCAGGTTCACCGGGACGTATTCATAGGCCAGCCCCTTCAGCTCGAGCGCGATGCGCAGGCGGTAGCTGGTCGAGCTGCGATAGTAGCCGTGGAGGCGGATCATCTGCGTCATCTCCCGTGTAGGAGTAATCTAGGAATGACCGGCGCGGTTCCAACGACATGGACCGCTTGTTACACGGTCCAGGCGCAAAAAACCTGCCCGCCGGACTTGGGGCACGATGCGGGTGCGAACGGGGCGGGCATGGGCGCGGTGCATAACCGCTATGTGGCACATGGCCGCGTTGTAGGACAGGTTCGCTCGCGCGAGGCTGGTCAAAACGCCGCGATCCCCGTTATCGCGCGGCCGAGGATCAGCGCATGGACATCATGCGTGCCTTCGTAGGTGTTGACCGTCTCGAGGTTCACCATGTGGCGGATGACCTGGTATTCCTGCGAAATGCCGTTGCCGCCATGCATGTCGCGCGACTTGCGCGCGATATCGAGCGCCTTGCCGACATTGTTGCGCTTGACGATGCTGATCATCTCGGGCGCGAACTTGCCTTCGTCCATCAGCCGTCCGACGCGCAGGCTCGATTGCAGGCCGAGCGAGATTTCGGTGATCATGTCGGCGAGCTTGAGCTGGTAGAGCTGCTTGCTGGCCAGCGGCACGCCGAACTGGTGCCGGTCGAGCCCGTATTGGCGCGCGGCGTGGAGGCAGAACTCGGCCGCGCCCATCGCGCCCCAGCTGATGCCGTAGCGCGCGCGGTTGAGACAGCCGAACGGACCCTTGAGGCCCTGCACTTCGGGCAGCAGCGCGTCCTCGCCCACTTCGACCTCGTCCATCACGATCATGCCGGTGGTCGAGGCGCGCAGGCTCAGCTTGCCTTCGATCTTGGGGGCGGACAGCCCCTTCATGCCCTTTTCGAGCACGAAGCCGCGAATGCCGCCGTCATGCGCATCGCTCTTGGCCCAGACCACGAAGACATCGGCGAAGGGGGCGTTGGAAATCCAGGTCTTGGAGCCGGAAATGACATAGCCGCCATCGACCTTCTTGGCGGTGGTTGTCATCCCGCCGGGATCGCTGCCAGCATCGGGTTCGGTCAGGCCGAAACAGCCGATCAGCTTCCCGCTGGCAAGGCCGGGCAGGTACTTCTTGCGCTGTTCTTCCGAACCATAGGCGAGGATCGGATACATCACGAGGCTCGACTGGACGCTGGCCATCGAACGATAGCCGCTGTCGACGCGTTCGATCTCGCGCGCGATCAGGCCATAGGCGACATAGCTGGCGCCCGCGCCGCCATATTCCTCGGGCACGGTCGCGCCCAGCAGGCCGGCTTCGCCCATCATCGGGAACAGGTCGGGGTCGTCGACTTCCTTGCTGAAGTTCTCGATCACCCGCGGCTGCAATTCGCCCTGCGCAAAGGCGTGGGCGGCGTCGCGGATCATCCGCTCGTCCTCGGTCAACTGGTCGTCGAGGTTGAAGGGATCGTCCCAGGCGAAAGGCACCATAGCGGCCATGTGGTCTCCTCTGTTCCACCCCAGCCACTGGCAGGGTTGCCCGCGCGGGGCAAGGCCCGCGCGGGCAGCGAAGGTTACTTCACCAGCGGCAGCGCCTTGCGGCAATCTTCCGCGCATTCGCGGCACATCTTGGCGCACAGCGCACAATGCGGATTGTCATGGCTCTCGCATTCGGCGGCGCAGGTTTCGCAGGCGGTGATGCAGGCTTCGAGCTGGGCGCGCAGCACGTCGATGTTCTGCGCGGTGCGGCGAACGGCGAGCCGCGCAGTAGCGGTGCAGACATCGGCGCAGTCGAGGCAGTTGCGGATGCACTGCGCCATGTCCATGTCCTCGGCCACGCAGGCGTCGGCGCAGCTGGTGCAAAACAGCGAGCACAGCATGGCATGGCGCGCGGCAGTGACCAGTTCTTCGGTCTCGTCCTGTACCTGCGGGTGGGCAGCGATCATTTTGGGGAGGGACATCGGGACTTCCTTTCCTTGGGGTTCGTCCAAGGAATGGCTCACGCCATCCCGATGTTCCGGAAGTCTGCCCGAAAGCGGTCAGCCGTTGGCAGTGGCGCGCTGGATCGAGTGGATGACATCCGCCGGCGGGCAGGGCTTCAGCAAGGCCTGCGCGTTCGGGTACCGGGCGGTCACGTCGAGAGGGCGCATGTGACCCGAATGGAAGATGATCTTGACGTCTTCCGCCATCATTCGTTCGGCCAGCGGATAAACCACGCCATCACCGAGCTGGACGTCGAGGATCGCGATATCGGGCTTGGTCTTCTGATAGGCGAGCATGGCGGAGGACAAATCGTCGAATGGTCCTTCGACAATATAGCCTGCTTCGGCGACGGTATCGCACAGGTCGTATCCGACGATCAGTTCATCTTCGGCAACGAGTACTCGTAATTGACGGCCCATCAGGCTCTCCTCGTGTGTCGACCCAAGTATATTAATACGACACACAAAGATTAGTTCCGGATCCTATGACAATTTGCCGTACCGTTCGGCGAAGCCGTTTTCGTCACCTTGCGCCAGCAACTTGGCCTGACCGACCCAGTCGTCACGGCGGATGCGCCCCTGGAACCGGCCGAGCTGGTCATCGATGCGGTCGATATCGGCATCGCTCCATGCGGCGATCTGCGCGAAGGAGGTGACACCGGCGCCGTGCAGCGTGGCGCTGAGCTTGGGGCCAAGACCCTTGATGCGCGTCAGATCGTCGCCAGACGCCGCCGGGGTCGCGGGAACACCCGCGGCGGGCTGCATCGGGGTGGCCGCGGGGGCGCTGTCGATCAGCGCCTTGTTCCGCTCTGCCGGTGCGGCGCCTTCATCGAGCACATCGCGGCTGGTACCGGTAATGCGGGTCTTGCGCGAGGCGTTGAAGACATACCATGCGACCGCGAGGCCGAGCACCAGCGCGGCGACGATCAGGGGCCAATAGGTCTGCAGCAATTCGCTCATGGACTATTCCTTTTCTTGGTCGTGGCGGCCCCACAGGGCCCAGCCGATACCGATCCCCGCAACATAAGCGGCGATCATCAGCGCAGCGAGTTCGAACCACAGCGGCATGTTACTTGGCCTCCGGCGTATCGACGGGAGTGGGCCGCAGCGGTTCGGTGCGGATGACCGAAAATTCGATCCGGCGATTGGCGGGATCGCTGGGTGCGAGACCTGCGACCGGCTGGCTCGAGCCGACCCCGCTGGCGCGCAGGCCGTCGCGCGGGATGCCGCGGCTCACCAGCGCTTCGCGCACGGCGCGCGCACGGTCCATGCTGAGCGCCAGATTGCCCGGTTCAGTGCCCGATTTATCGGTATGGCCGGTGATCGCGATGATCGACCCCAGGCAGGGGCGCAGCGCTTCGGCAACTTCGTCGAGCAGGATGCGGCTGGCGGGGAGCAGCGCGCTGCTGGCTTCCTCGAAGCGGATCGAGCGTGTCTGGAGCAAGCCTTCGACATCTTCCTGGCAATGGAGCGGCTGGTAGGTCGGCTCGCCGCTTTCGGCGCGCGCGGTCCCGTCGCTCCAGATCACCCCGCCCACGCCGGGTACCTCGTCGACGGCATGGGCGACCCGTGTCCGCGTGGCGGTGTCGAGCGCTTCGCCCCCGCGCAGCACTGGATGACGCGAGGGTGTTCCGCTGGCGCTGGCAAAGCGGGCGGTGACGCCGGTCCCGCCCGCCGCCTCGATCGCTTCGGCGGCCTGCGCTTCCATCCGGGGGATGAAGTCGCGGGCCACGGGTTCGGCGAGCAGAAAGGCGGATACGCCTGTCAGCACGGCACCGGCCAGGATGGCGAGGGAAGGGCGGATCGGCATGGCATGGCTCTTAGCCGCCTCCCGACCCGCCTGCCAAGCGTCAGCGGACGCTTATTCCAACCCCTCGGCCGTCTTCACCAACTCGATGAATTCCTGCCGCCAGAAGCTGGTCTGCGTGCCCGCCAGCGCGGCGATCCGGGGATAGGACATCTCCGCCAGCAGCGTATCGCCGCGCAGCTTCTGGCCAAAGGCCGCAACCGCGGCGGCGAAGGCGAAATCGCCAGCGGGTGCGCGGCTGGTGTCCAGCGCGGAAGCGGGCAGCGTGTAAGTCAGCAATCGCGAGGTATCGCCACCGGGCCGCTTGTAGCGCAGCTTCACATAGGCGGCTTCGCTGGCCAGTTCGCGGGCGCGGGTATCGACCGTGTCTTCGTAGCGCCGCGCGGGCACCCATCCGTCGCTGCCGGCGGGGATCACCTCGTACAGCGCGGTGACCTGGTGGCCTGCGCCGATATCGCCCGCATCGACCGCGTCATTGTCGAAGTCCTCTTCGCGCAGCACGCGGTTTTCATAGCCGACGAGGCGGTACTGGCTGACAACTGCCGGATTGAATTCGACCTGGATCTTTACGTCCTTGGCGATGGTGAACAGCGTCGCGCCCATTTCATCGCCGAGCACCTTGCGCGCCTCCAGCGCGCTGTCGATGTAGGAATAATTGCCGTTCCCGTTGTTGGCGACCTGTTCCATCATCGCATCGTTGAGATTGCCGCGGCCGAAGCCCAGCACCGACAGCGTGACGCCGCTTTCGCGCTTCTTCTCGATCAATTCGACCAGCGCCTCGCGATCCGAAGTGCCGACGTTGAAATCGCCATCGGTCGCCAGGATCACGCGGTTGACGCCGCCCTCGATGCGGTTGGCCTCGGCCACGCGGTAGGCGAGTTCGATCCCGGCACCGCCCGCGGTCGACCCGCCGGCATTGAGCTGGTCCAGCGCGTCCTTGATCTTGCGTTCGTCATTGGTCGGTTCGAGCACGAGGCCCGCGGCGCCGGCGTAAACGACGATCGAGACGCGGTCCTCCTCGGTCAACTGCCCGGCGAGCTGGCGCATCGCGGTCTTGACCAGCGGCAGCTTATCGGCGCTGCCCATCGACCCAGATACGTCGAGCAGGAAGACGAGATTGGCGGCGGGGCGTTCCTGTTCGGGCAGCTCGTATCCGGCCAGCCCGATGCGCAGCAGGCGCGCGTCGGCATTCCACGGGCTCACCGCGACATCGGTATTGACCGTGAACGGCTGCTCGAGGCTGTCCGGGCGGTCGTAGTCATAGCGGAAGTAATTGATGAATTCCTCGGTCCGCACCGCGCCCTTGGGCGGCAGCTGGCCCTCGGAAATGAACCGGCGGGCATTGGTGTAGGCGCCGGTGTCGACATCGACCGAGAAGGTCGAGACCGGTTCGCTGGCGACCAGCTTGACCGGCGACACGTCCTCGCCGTCATACTGGTCGCGGCTGGGCGGTGTGGGCACGAAGACCGGCGGGAAGTAGCGATAACCCGGTTCCACGATCGATATTTCGGTGGATGGGGTAGCGGCGTCGGCACGAACTCGGGACCCGGTGACTATAACGGCTGAAGGGCTGGCCATCTGCGCTGGCGGCGGCGGCGGTGGGGGAGGAGGTGGTGGCGGCGGCGTGCGGCCCGCTTCGGTCCGATCGGCCTTGGCGCTGGTGGTGATGATGGTGTCGCCATCCTGCTGCGCGGCGCAGCCCACGATCAACGCGGCTGCTGCACAAGTGACGGTAAATCTTGCAAAACGCATGGGCAGTCCTCCCCTTCCTTGCGAGTGCCCCACGCTACCCGCCCTGGGGGTGAATACCTACTGAACGTGTATGGTTTGCGACGAACGGGTCAGGTTCGTGCAGGCTCGTCCTTGTCCAGATTGCGGCGGAACAGCATGCGGTCCTCGGGGCCGAAACCGCGGGTCCAGATGATGTAGCCGTAAATGCCCAGGATCGCCGGAATGCCGACGATCAGCTCGGCCCATTCGGGCAATTGCGTCGCCGCCCAGCCGACCAGCACTGCGGGCGCCACCGCCCACACCAACGGCCAGCGGAAGGTGTTGATCGACTGTCCCAATATGCGCGACAGCAGCACCGCTTTGACCAGGCTCGCGGTGCCCAGCGCCAGCATCAGCGCGATCGCGGCGGCGGCGGCCTTGTAGGGTTCGCCATAGCCGCCCGCGACCATTGCCTCGATCAGGACCACGGTCAGCACCGCCTGCAGCGCGATGGTGCCGATCGAGATCCACAAATTGCGCACGCGCGCGACATAGACCAGCACCGCTTCGGAGACGACTGCGGTCGCAGCAACGACCTCGGCAGCAAGCAGGAAGGCCAGCGCCCCCGTGCCGCCGACGAATTCGGGTCCGACGAGGCCCATGACCGCTTCGCCCGGCACGCCCAGCGCCAGCGCGATGCCTGCCTGCATCGCCACGATCCAGAAGCCGACCTGGCAGATCTGGCTGGCGATCGCCTGGTAGTTCTTGGTCTTGAGGTTCTTGGTGATGACCGGACCGAGGATCGGCTCGAAACTGGTCTTGAGCTTTTGCGGCAGGCTCGCGACTTGCTGCGCAATGTAATAGACGCCCACCGCGGCGGGCGCGGCGAACAGGCCGAGAATGAAGATATCGACGCGCCTCGTACCCCATTCGATCGCATCCGCGGTCGCCAGCGGCAATGCGCGCATCGTCAGCCTGCCCATATAGGCCGGGCGCGGGCGCCAGCCGCGCGGGCGGCCATAGCTGCGGAAGAACGACCACAGCCCGGTCGCCAGACCGGCATAGATCGACGCCAGATAGGCCAGCGCCAGCCCCGAATCGCTGACCGCAGGCAGGAAATAGAACAGCCCCGCCATGATCGAGATCGTCCACGGTTCGACCACCGCGCGGGCGCGAACGGTGGTGGCGATATCGTATTTGTACGCCTGCGCGGCGAGCACGATTTCGGTCAGCGCGTAGGCGGGGATCGCCAGCACGATGAAGCGGTCGAGCTCGGTATAGTCGCCGCTGGGAAACAGCGGGGCGGGGACGAACCAGAAGAACGCCGCCGCCAGCGCGGAAAACCCCAGCGCCAGCAGCATGCCGTCATAGACAAGGTTGGCCGGATGGCTCTGGTCGCCATCTGCCAGACGCTGCGCCAGCCCGCGTTTCTCGCCCATCGCGCACAGCAGCGCGACCAGTTCGACCACCACCAGCGCCGAAGCAAAGCGGCCCAGCGCGTCGGGGCCGTACAGGCGCCCGGCGATAAACAGGAACGGCAACCGCGCGACCAGCCGCAGGATGAAGCCAATGAAGTTCTGCCTTCCGCCCTTGGCCAGCGCGGAAAGGTCTTCATCCGGTTTTGAATCGGTCACCCGGGGCGGCCCTGTTCGGCGCGCAAGGGGCGGGCGAGCAGGTCGGAAACGACGGCGCGCGGCTCGTCGCCCTTGAGCAGGCCATAAACGGCAGTGACGATCGGCATGGCGATGCCGTGGCGCGCGGCCAGTTCGACCAGCACGGGCGCAGTATGCGCGCCTTCGGCCACGGTCTTGCGGTCGGCCATCAAATCTTCGGCTTTCTGCCCTTCGCCCAGCGCCTTACCGAGCGAGAAATTGCGGCTCGAGGTGGACGAGCAGGTCAGCACCAGGTCGCCCAACCCGCACAGCCCCGCCAGCGTTGCCGCCTGCGCGCCCAGCGTTTCGCCGAAGCGCAGCATTTCGGCATAGCCGCGCGCGATCAGCGCGGCGCGCGCATTCTGCCCCAGGCCCAGCCCGTCGACCACGCCGCAGGCGATCGCCAGCACGTTCTTGACCGATCCGCCGATTTCGGCGCCGATCACATCGTCGGAATAATAGGGCCGGAAGGTCTGGCGCGCGATCACGGGTGCCAGCCGGTCCCATTGTGCCTCGCCATCGGCGCAGGCGAGCGTGACGGCGGTGGGCAGGCCCGCGGCGACTTCATGCGCGAAGGTCGGACCCGAAAGGACCGCCACCGCGCTGCCGGGGGCGGCGGCTTTGGCGACATGATTCATCAGCCGCCCGCTGCCCGCCTCGATCCCCTTGGAACACAGCACGAGATCGCGCGGATGCGAGGGCATGGCCTCGAGCACGCTGCCCATATGCTGCGCGGGCGTAACCACCAGCAGCGTGTCCAGCGCGGCCATCTCGGCCAGGTCGCCGGTCGCGCGGATGGTCTCGGCCAGCGTCACGGAAGGGAGGAAAACCGAATTGGTGTGCGCGGAATTGATTTCCGCAACCAGTTCGCTCTCGCGCGCCCAGATGAGCACGTCGCGGCCGTCGCTTGCGAGCATTTGCGCCAGCGCGGTACCCCAGGCACCCGCCCCGAGAACGCCCACCCGCTCGCCCTGAGCCTGTCGAAGGGTCATCCTTTTACTCCTGCTCCGCGCACCGGCTCGGCCTGCGGGTCGAGCGGCCAGCGCGGCCGCGCGGAAATGTCGAGCGGGTCGTCCTGCCCCAGCCGTTCGATGCCCGCCCAGGCGATCATCGCGGCATTGTCGGTGCACAGCTTGGGCGGCGGCGCGGCAAAGCGCATGCCATGCGCGGCGGCAAGCTGTTCGAGCGCGGCGCGCACGGTGGCATTGGCCGCGACTCCGCCAGCCACGACCAGCGTGTCGACATCGGCCATATCCGCCAGCGCGATGCGCAACCGGTCGGTCACGCAATCTACCGCCGCCTGCTGGAAGCTGGCCGCGATATCGGCGGTCTCGTATTTGCCACTTTCGTAGGCGCGCAGGACCGCGCTCTTGAGGCCCGCGAAGGAGAAATGCGGTTCGCCGCTACCGACCATCGGGCGGGGCAGGGGCACGGCCTTGGCATCGCCGTCCTTCGCGGTGCGCTCCACCGCAGGGCCACCGGGAAAGCCGAGGCCGAGGATCTTGGCTGTCTTGTCGAAGGCTTCGCCCAGCGCATCGTCGATCGTGGTGGCCAGCCGGCGATATTGGCCCACGCCGTCGACGCGCAGGATCTGGCAATGCCCACCCGACACCAGCAGCAGCGCATAGGGAAAGGTAATGCTTTCATCGGCCAGCCGCGGGCTCAGCGCGTGGCCCTCGAGATGGTTGATCGCGATCAGCGGCGTGTCGCTCGCCATTGCCAGCGCCTTGGCGCTGACCAGCCCGACCATGACGCCGCCGATCAGCCCGGGGCCGGCGGTGGCGGCAATCGCGTCGCACTCGCCCAGCGAAATCCCCGCATCCTCCAGCACTCCTGCGATCATCGGGGCGAGCCGTTCGGCATGCGCGCGCGCCGCGATTTCGGGCACCACCCCGCCGAAGGGGGCATGCTCGGCATCCTGCGAGGCGATCCGCTGCGCCACGATCCGCCGCTGGCTATCGACCAGCGCGACCGCGGTTTCGTCGCAGGAGCTTTCTATGCCGAGAACCAGTGCCATCCCGCTTTCCCTTAGCGGCATGGCTCGCTAGGGCAAGCCGACCCTATGCCAGCCCAACCTCTCATTCGCCTCGGAACCCGCCGTTCTCCGCTTGCCATGGCGCAGGCGCACGAGGCGCGCGCGCGGCTGTGCGCTGCGCATGGATGGGACGAATCGGCGGTCGAACTGGTGCCCGTGGTGGCCAGCGGCGACCGCATCCAGGATCGGCCGCTGGCCGAAATCGGCGGCAAGGCGCTGTGGACTCGCGAGCTCGACCAATGGCTGGTCGAAGGGCGAATCGACGGCGCGGTCCATTCGATGAAGGATGTCGAGACGCTGCGGCCCGAAGCGATCGCGATTGCGGCGATCCTGCCGCGCGCGGACAAGGCCGACCGGTTGCTGGGCGCAGAGTCGATTGCGGCAATTCCCGCAGGCGCGCGGATCGGCACCAGCGCACCGCGCCGCGCCGCACAATTGCTACACTTGCGGCCCGATCTGACGGTTGTGGGTATTCGCGGCAATGTCGCCACGCGGATGGCCAAGCTCGAAGCGGGTGAAGCCGATGCGACTTTCCTTGCCGCCGCCGGTCTCGACCGGCTGGGCGAGGATGCAGTAGGCGTGCGGCTCGATCCCGACGCATGGATGCCCGCGCCCGCGCAGGCGGCCATCGGGATCGAATGCCGCAGCAACGATGCGCGCGCACGCGACCTGCTGCGTGCAATCGATCACGCGGAAAGCCATGCCGAAATTGCCGCCGAACGACGCCTGCTCGAAGGTCTGGGCGGATCGTGCAGCAGCCCGATTGCTGCGCTATCGCGCACTAGCGAAGGCCGCATTGCGCTGAGCGCAGCGATTTTCAGTCCCGATGGCACTGTTCGTATCGGTGACGAGAGCGAATTCGCGGCCGGGGACGATGAAGCGCCGTTGGTCTTGGCGCGCAGACTGCTCGACCGTGCGCCCCCCGCAGTTGCCGAACATTTCGGCCAGCCGCTGTGAAGCCGCTGTTCCTGCTCCGCCCCGAACCGGGCTGGTCGGTCAGCGCGGAAACCGCGCAGGCGATGGGGCTCGATGTGCACGGTCGGCCGCTGTTCACGATCGAGCCGGTCGCATGGGAAGCGCCCGCGGCGAAGGATTACGACGGGTTGCTGGTCGGTAGCGCCAATGTCTTCCGCCATGGCGGCAAGCAGCTCGGCAGACTGACCAAGCTGCCCGTCCACGCGGTTGGCGATACGACCGCCGACGCTGCGCGCAGGGCGGGTTTCCTTGTCGGCCGGACCGGGCGCGGGGGGCTGCAGAACCTGCTCGACGACCTTGCCAACCGCAAGCTCCACCTGCTGCGCCTTGCGGGGGAAGACCGCGTGACCTTGCGCGTGCCCGACAATCTCGAAGTCGATACGCGGATCCTGTACCGCGCGGTGCCCGAAGCCTTGTCCGCAGACGATCTCGCGATCCTCCGCGACGGCGGGGTGGTCGTGCTGCATTCGGGAGCGGCGGCGGAACGGCTCAAGGTCGAGTTCGACCGGCACGGTCTCGCCCGCGATCTGGTCGATCTGGCAGTGATCGGTCCCCGCGTCGCCGAAATGGCGGGCGCGGGCTGGCGTTCCGTCCACACTGCCGAGGCTCCCGGAGACAGCGAGCTACTGGCCTTGGCGCAAGCTTTGTGTCAGACCGATAGCTGATGGTATGGATGGCCCCAGCACGAGGGCCCACGGGGTCGCGGAACGAAATCGGATGAACAATTTTACCAGCACCCGGCGCAAGGTGCCGTCGGTAAGGCCGGTCATGGTCGCCGTACTCGCCAGTTTCCTGCTGGGCGGGGCGATTGCGGGTTACGCCGTCTACACGCTGACCGATCGCGATGAACCGGCGACCCAGCCGGCCACGGTCGAAACGCAATCGCTTGCCAGCCCAACTTCCGAACCGACCCCCACGCCCAGTGCCAGCCAGGCGGCGCAGGAAGCGGTTGACCGCGTGGCCGAACAGCAGGGCGGGCTCGACACGCGGCTCGCCGCTGCCGAACAGCGCCTCGCGCGGCTCGACCTGCAGGCGCAGGCCGCCGCGGGCAATACCGCGCGCGCCGAGGGGCTGCTGATCGCCTTCGCCACGCGCCGCGCGCTCGAAAAGGGGGCCGAGCTTGGCTATCTTGCGGACCAATTGCGGCTGCGCTTCGGCGATGCCATGCCCAATGCGGTCGATACGATCATCCGCACCAGCCGCAATCCGATCACGCTCGACCAGCTGATCGCGCGGCTCGAAGGACTCTCGCCCAAGCTGGCCGAACCGAGCAGCCAGAACGGTTTTGCGCGGTTTGGCGAGGAACTGTCGCAGCTGTTCGTGGTGCGCCGCGAAAGCGCGCCGTCGCCGCAGCCGCAGCGCCGCCTCGATCGCGCGCGGCTGTTTCTCGAAAGCGGGCGGACCGATTCCGCGATTGCCGAAGTGCGCAATCTGCCGGGCGCGGAAAACGCCGAAGGCTGGCTGCGCGATGCCGAACGCTATGCCACGCTCCAGCGCTCGCTCGACCTGATCGAAACCGCTGCCGTGCTCGAACCGCGGCGCCTCCGTGACGGGGCAGGCAACCGGATCGACCAGCCCAGCCCGGCGGAAGAAAACTAGGCCTTGAGCAATTCGGGCAGCTCGCCCGAGATGCCGCGCGCTTCGTCCATGAACAGGCGCTTGAGCCAGCCCGAGCGCTGGATCCCCGCCATGCCCAGTCGCCGCACCGCGCTCGCGGTCTTGCCGCGAATGCCGAAGACCCGCGTCAGGCTATCGGTCGCGCCCATCACCATCAGCGCATCGAGCGCGCGCCATTCCTCGTATTTCTTGAGCACCTGCGCATCGCCGAGGTCGAGCCCGAGCCGCAGCGCCTCGTCGAGCACTTCGACCAGCGCCCCGACATCACGCAGCCCGAGATTGAGGCCCTGGCCCGCGATCGGGTGCATGCCATGCGCGCTGTCACCGACCAGCGCGAGCCGGTGGTCGACGATCCGGGCGGTGTGCTGGAAGCTGAGCGGCCAGGACGACCGCGCGCTGTTGAGCGTCAGCTCGCCGAGCAGGTCGCCCATCCGCTTCACCACCTCGGCAAGGAACGCGCGGTCCGACAGCTTGAGCACGCCCGCGGCATCCTTCTCGTCGACCGTCCATACCAGCGCGCTGCGATGCTGGCCATCGGGGCCGTCGAGCATCGGCAAAAGCGCGAAGGGCCCGTCGGGATAGAAGATTTCCCACGCCACATTCTCATGCGGCTTGGTGTGATCGAGCCCGGCGATCATCGCGCGGTGGCTGTAATCCCACTGCGCCATCTTGAAGCCCGCCTCCTCGCGCGACGGCGATCCGCGGCCTTCGGCACCGATCATCAGCGCGGCTTCGAGCGTGCGCCCGTCACCCAGCGTGGCCGACACGCCGAATTCGCCGCGTTCGCGCGCGACCACTTCGGCCGGGGCATGCCAGGCGATCAGCGGTTCCTGCATTGCGGCTTCGTGCAGCGCGAGGCGCAGCTGGCGATTGGCGAACATGCGCCCCAGCGTGCCTTCATGCGGCTCGGGCCGGAAATCGAGCCGTCCGGGTTTCATCTGGTCGAGCACGCCGATCGCGGCGATATCGCAGCCATGCGGTTCGAGCACGCTTTCGAGCCCGATATGGCGAAACAACCGCCAACTCGCGGTCGAGATCGCCGAGGCGCGGCCGTCGAAGCCCTCGGCGGTCAGGCTGGCGGGATCGGCGCGGTCGACGAGGTGGCTCGACAGCCCCTTCTTCGCCGCCGCCAGCGCCAGGGTCATCCCCACCAGGCCGCCGCCCAGGATCAGCAGGTCTCGCTTGTCTGTCATGGGGGCTAGCCCTAGAGCCAGCGACGTGATCGAAGCAAGGATATTGGAACGGCTGGCGGCGCTGCTGGCGCTGGTGGCACTGGCCTTCGCCGCGCCGGTGGCGGCGCAGGATGCGACCAGCGACCGGATCGCGGTCGAACTGGTGGCCGAAGGCGCGCCGCAGCCGGGCGAGACCTGGATGCTGGCGCTGCATTTCACTCCCTCCTCGGCGGAATGGCACGGCTATTGGTCGAACCCCGGCGATGCGGGGCTTGGCATGCAGCTCGACTGGAACCTGCCCGAAGGATGGCGGGCGGGAGAGCCGCTATACCCGCTGCCGCAGCGGCTGGTGATCGGCGGCTTGATGAACCACGTCTATGAAGGCGACTACGCGGTGCTGGTCCCGATCACCGTGCCCAAAGGCGCGGCAGGCGCGCAGACGGCGCCGATCGGCGTGACCGCCAGCTATCTCGCCTGCACCGATGCGATATGCGTCCCGCAGCGCGCGGCGCTGTCGCTCGATCCGGCGCGCGCAGGGGGCGATCCGCGCTTCGATCGCTGGCGCGCCGAAGTGGTCCCCCCGCTGGACAGCGGCGCGCAGTTCGAATTCACCGCTACGCACCTGCGCATCGGCGTGCCGGTCCCGGCCGCGACCGCGCTGCGCGAACCGCATTTCTACCTCGGCACCGCCCAATTGGGCGAGGGGGACCGGCCGCGTTACGCGGGCCAGCAGCGCTTCATGCGCGAGGGCGACCTGCTGGTCGTCGAAATGCCGATCGAGCCATTCGCCGTGCCGCCGGGTGTCGAACTCGCCGGTGAACCGCGTCCGCAGGCCATCGGCGGCATTCTCGATTTCGGCGAGGGACGCGGGGTGCGGTTTACCGCCGTTCCGGGCGACGTGCCGCTCGAAGGCGCCGAACCGCTTGGCGGGAGCGGCGAACCGGTGCTGTGGCGGCTCCTTCTCGCCGCGCTGGCGGGCGGGGTGCTGCTCAATATCATGCCCTGCGTCTTCCCCATCCTCAGCCTCAAGGCGCTCGCGCTGGCCAAGGCCGGGGGTGCCGAACGCGCGGCGCGCCGCGACGCGCTGGCCTATACGGCGGGCGTGGTGGTGGCCTGCGCGGCGCTCGGCGCGGCGATCCTGCTGCTGCGCGCGGCGGGTGAGCAGGTCGGCTGGGCGTTCCAACTGCAGGAGCCCGCGGTCGTCGTCAGCCTGTTCCTGCTCGCGCTCGCGATCACTGCCAATTTCCTCGGCCTGTTCGAAATCCCCGGCATGGCGGTTTCGGGCGGCTCGCCCTCGCAGACCGGGTCCTTCTCGACCGGTCTGCTCGCGGCATTCGTGGCCACGCCGTGCACGGGGCCGTTCATGGCGGTCGCGCTGGGCGCGGCGCTGGTGATCCAGCCGGTCCACGGCCTGCTCGTATTCACTGCATTGGGACTGGGACTGGCGCTGCCCTTCCTGCTGATCGGGTTCGTTCCGGCCATCCGCCGCCTGCTGCCCAAGCCGGGCGCATGGATGGAGCGGTTCCGCAAATGGATGGCGCTGCCGATGGGGCTGACCGCGCTGGCGCTGGCATGGCTGGTCTGGCGGATCGGCGGGAGCGAATATCTCGCGCTGGTGCTCGTCCTCGGCGCGCTGGCGCTGGGCGGGCTCGCGCTGGTGGGGCTGTTCCAGCGCAAGGCCCGGTCGGGCGCGCTGATCCTGGGCGCAAGCCTGGTGGCGGTGCTCGCGCTGGGCACTGCGCTGCTCCCGCGCCCGCTGGCGCACGCTTCGCCGGGCGCAAGCCTGCTCGACCCGGTCGCCTATAGCGAAGCCGCCCTGGCCGACGCGCGCGGTTCGGGAAACCCGGTGTTCGTCTGGTTCACTGCCGACTGGTGCGTCACCTGCAAGGTCAATGAGAGCGTGGCGATCGAACGCAGCGCGACCCGCGACGCGTTCGAGGCGGCCGGCGTCGTCGCGCTGCGCGGCGACTGGACGCAGCCCGATGCCGAAATCTCGCGCATGCTGACGCAGCAGGGCGCAGCGGGGGTGCCGCTCTATCTGTGGTACGAACCCGGCGGCGAGGCCGAGCAATTGCCGCAGGTGCTTACGCCGGATCTGCTGGTGGAGAAGGCGCGGGCGTCGGCGCGCCCTCGCTAAGCGGCGCGTCATCGCCAAGCGGCTCGCCCAGCGTGCGGCACCGCTCGACCAGTTCGCCGGGCAGCGCGCTGGGGTTGAGGATCACGCTGCCGGCCCCTGGCACGGTCGCTTCGACCTCGCGGTTGCCGGTAAGCACGTCGAGCCGCTGGTCGGCGGCTGCGATCGCACCTTCCCAGCGCCATACATCGCCGATCTGCACCGCATCGATCTTGAGCCGCGCGACATGGCCATTGCCGATCAGCGCCAGCACTGCCTGCGCGTCCGCATCGGCGCGGGCAAAGCGGGTATAGCCGAGCATGGGTTCGCTGCCGTCGCTGAGGCATTCGACTGCGAACAGCGGGCGCTCGCCCGGCTTGCCATAAAGCAATCGCGCGCCTTCGGCCGCGGGGGCCCAGATCGCGCCTTCGGTATCGGGGGAATCGATCGGTTCTGCCGGCCCTTCGACCGGCGTATCGATCCGCGTACGTTCGACGTAATCGTCCGAAGCCGGGGGCTTGCAGGCCGCAAGAATGGCCAGCAACACGAGAGGGGAGACGCGACGCATGCGCGCGCTATGACACAGGCGTGACAGCATTCAAGCGGCCATCCCGCGCTATCCTCAGCGCGCGCGGATGAAGGCGCGAATGTCGCGTGACAGCTTGGCCCGGTCCTCGTCGCGGATATACATCATGTGGCCCGCATCGTAATATTGGAACTCCACGCGGTCCTGCGGAATGCCCATCCGCTTAAGCGAATATTCGGCGCCGAAGAAGGGCGTGGCGAAATCGTAATAGCCCTGCGCATTGAACACGCGCAGCTGCGAGTTTTGCCGCATCGCCTGCCCGATATAGGGCGCGACATTGAGATAGGCGCCGCGGCCCTGGCCGGTGGACCATTCCCAGTTGCGCCCCGGTTCGCGTCCGATCGACTGGTATTCGCGGTTCGTTTCGAAGCCCAGCGTGTCGCGCGCCCAGCTGTTGATCGCCGCGGTATAGCCCGCATCGATGCCGTAGAAGCTGGGATCGTTGTCGGGCGTCTCGCCGGCATTGTCGAAATCGCGCCCGGTATAGCGCGCGTCGAGCCGCCCGATGGTCAGCCCGCGATCGCGCAGCAATTCCTTGTAGAAGCGCTGCGAGGTGACGCGCAGGTCGGCCTGGTCGAGATAGCGTTCGGACAGGCCGGTCAGCCGCGCCAGTTCCGCGCGCACCGCGGCGCGTTCGGCATCGGGCAGGTCCTGCCCCTTGAGCAGCGCGCTGGCGAAGGGCCCGATGGCGAACTGCCGCGCCTCCTCGACGATCGCCTCGACCGAGGGCGCCTGTACCTTGCCGTGATAATAGGCCGCCGCCGCCATGTTGGGCAGCGTGACGACATAGGCCATTTCATTGCCCGGCGTGGGTTCGCGCCCGGCGAAATCGAGAATGGTCGAGATCAGGATGAGCCCGTTGAGGCCGACATCGTTATAGGTCCCGCCTTCGAGCTCGCGCGCGACCATCGCGGTGCGGGTGGTGCCGTAGCTTTCGCCGCCGAGATATTTGGGGCTGTTCCAGCGGCCATTGTCGTTCAGCCACAGGCGGATGACCTTGGCCACCGCCTCGGCATCCTGTTCGAGCCCGTAATATTTCTTCGGGTTGGTGTCCCTGGTCAGATAGCTGAAGCCGGTGCCCGGCGGGTCGATGAACACGAGATCGGCGACATCGAGCAGGCTGTCGGGATTGTCGAGCAGCGGATAGGGCGGGGCGCCGTCATCGCGCGCGTCGGAGGGGATGGCCACGCGCTTGGGCCCGAACGCGCCCATCTGCAACCACACCGATCCCGATCCGGGGCCGCCGTTGAACAGGAAGAACACGGGGCGCGAGCTATCGCGCGGGTCCTTCACATAGCTGGTGGTGACGATCACCGCTTCGGGTTTGCCGTCATCGGATTCAAGCACGGTCTCGGCCATGGTCGCGCGGTAGGACACGCGCTGCCCGCCAAAGGTGCCGGTCATGCTCCGCGTGCGCACCTGCGGTTCGATCCCGCCCGCCTTGTCGGTCGCGGCTGGCTTGTCCGCCTGAGCGATCGCGGCATGCGGTGCCATCAGCATGGTACTGGCGGCACAGATGCTGGCGAGAATACGGCTCGATTTCATGCGGTTTGGTCCCCCTTTGCAGCCATTCTATGACCCCACCGGGCGACCGGCGTCAAATACGCCCGTCGATCACGGTTTGCCGCCCATCCGCTTGTAGCGTGTCTTGCCATAGCGCGTCTTGCGTGTTCCCGGGCGGCCGGCATCGCTGCGGCCGACGCGCGGGGCTTTCTTCTCCGCGTCGCCGAGGCCGAGTTCGTCGTTCTCCAGCTGGCGGATTTCATCGCGCAGGCGGCCGGCTTCCTCGAATTCGAGATCGGCAGCGGCGGTGCGCATGCGCTTCTCGAGGTCCTCGATATAGGCGCGCAGATTGTGACCGACGAGATTGTTGCGCTCGTCATCGCCCGTATCGACCGTGACCCCGTCCTGCGACGCGGTATGCGCGACGATATCGGCGATCTGGCGGCGGATCGTCTGCGGCGTGATGCCGTGTTCCTCGTTATAGGCCTTCTGCTTTTCGCGGCGGCGGTCGGTTTCCGCCATCGCGCGTTCCATGCTACCGGTGATGCGGTCGGCATAAAGGATCACGTGCCCGTCGACATTACGCGCCGCGCGGCCGATGGTCTGGATCAGGCTGGTCTCGCTGCGCAGGAAGCCTTCCTTGTCGGCATCGAGGATGCAGACCAGCCCGCATTCGGGAATGTCGAGCCCTTCGCGCAGCAGGTTGATCCCCACCAGCACGTCATAGACGCCCAGCCGCAGGTCGCGGATCAGCTCGATGCGCTCGAGCGTCTCGACGTCGGAGTGCATGTAGCGGACCTTGACGCCCGCCTCGTGCATGAATTCGGTCAGATCCTCCGCCATCCGCTTGGTCAGCGTGGTGACCAGCGTGCGATAGCCCTTGGCGGCGGTCTTCTTGCATTCGTCGATGCAGTCCTGGACCTGGTCCTCGACTGGGCGGATGCCGACCGGCGGATCGATCAGCCCGGTGGGGCGGATGACCTGTTCGGCGAAGACGCCGCCGGTCTGTTCCATCTCCCACGTGCCTGGCGTGGCCGAGACCGCGAAGGTCTGCGGGCGCATCGCGTCCCATTCGTTGAACCGCAGCGGGCGGTTGTCGATACAGGAGGGCAGGCGAAAACCATGTTCGGCCAGCGTGATCTTGCGGCGGTGATCGCCCTTAGACATCGCTCCGATCTGCGGCACCGTTTGGTGGCTTTCATCGACGAACAGCAGCGCGTTTTCGGGCAAATATTCGAACAATGTCGGCGGCGGTTCACCGGGCAGGCGCCCGGTGAGGAAGCGGCTGTAGTTCTCGATCCCCGCGCAGCTGCCGGTGGCGGCGATCATCTCGAGGTCGAAATTGGTCCGCTGCTCGAGCCGCTGCGCTTCGAGCAGGCGGCCTTCCTCATGCAGTTCCTTGAGCCGCTCGGCGAGCTCGAACTTGATCGCCTCGGCGGCCTGTTTCATCGTCGGCCCCGGCGTCACATAGTGCGAATTGGCGTAGACGCGCACCTTGTCGAGGCTGGCGCCCTTCTTGCCGGTAAGCGGATCGAATTCGCTGATTTCCTCGATATCGTCGCCGAAGAAGCTGATCCGCCACGCCATGTCTTCATAGTGGCTGGGGAAAATCTCCAGGCTGTCGCCGCGGACGCGGAAATTGCCGCGCGCGAAGGCCGCTTCATTGCGCTTGTACTGCAGCGCGACGAGCTTGCGGATCAGCTCGCGCTGGTCGACCGCTTCGCCTTTCTTGATGTCGAAGATCATCGCCGAATAGGTTTCGACCGAGCCGATACCGTAGAGGCACGACACCGAGGCGACGATGATCACATCGTCGCGTTCGAGCAGCGCGCGGGTGGCCGAGTGGCGCATCCGGTCGATCGCCTCGTTTACGCTGCTTTCCTTCTCGATATAGGTGTCGCTGCGCGGGACGTAGGCTTCGGGCTGGTAATAGTCGTAATAGCTGACGAAATATTCGACTGCGTTCTCGGGGAAGAAGCTCTTGAACTCGCCATAGAGCTGCGCGGCGAGGATCTTGTTGGGCGCGAGGATCAGCGCAGGCCGCTGCAATTCCTCGATTACCTTGGCCATGGTGAAGGTCTTGCCCGACCCGGTCACGCCTAGCAGCACCTGCGTCTGGTCGCCGTCCTTCGCCGCGCTGCTCAATTCGGCGATCGCAGTCGGCTGGTCGCCCGAGGGGGTATATTCGCTGACCAGCTTGAACGCCTTGCCGCCCATCGATTTTTCGGGGCGCGCAGGCTTGTGGGGGACGAACTCGCCGGTGGTGTCCGGCTCGTCCAATCCTCTTCGAATGATCAGTTCGCTCATGCGCGCACATATGGGGAACGGCACTGGCGCGTGCAACGGTGCTTGCCTGACACGGCTCTGCTGCTAGCTTTGCAGCCATCTATTCGGAGAGAGTTTCCATGCGCCAAACCGCCCTGATCATCGCCGCCAGCCTTACCCTTGCCGCCTGCGGGGACACGTCCGCCGATGCCGATGGCGATGGCGAGATCTCGATGGCCGAAGCCGCGGCGAAATCCGCCGACATGGTCAGGCCGCAGCCCGGCCAGTACCGCGCCACGGTCGAATTCGTCGATATCGACATCCCCGACGCGCCGCAGCAGGTGCAGGACATGATGCGCGGCATGTTCGATCAGGGACCGCAGGTTCACGAATACTGCCTGACGCAGGAAGAAGCCGACAAGGGTTTCGAGGAAATGGCGCGGCAGGCGCAGGACAATGACGAATGCACATTCGAGAAATTCGATGCCGCCGGCGGCCAGATCGATGCGATCATGAACTGCAATGCCGAAGGGCAGGGTATGGCCCGGATGACCATGAAGGGCACCGGTAGCGAGACGTCCTCCGACATGACCATGACCGTCGATGCCGAAGGTCCCGACGGCCGGACCATGACGATGACGATGACCAGCGCGCAGGAACGGATCGGCGACTGCGACGGTTAAACGACCGGGCATCAATTCGGGAGCCAATCGGCCCATCGCGCATTATTACAGAGCGATGGCAACGTTACCCTTCAAAGACACGCGTCTTATCGACCGCGAGGAACTGGCCCGCCGCTGGGCGCTCGCGGCCGAGCCTTGCCCCGAGGATATCAGCGGCCCGCGCTGGCAATTGCTGCTGCGCGAGCTTCTTTGGCCGCTCGAACCGCTGCGGCGGCTGGTGGGGCGCCCGCTGGAGATCGCGCCCGCAGCCAATCCCAAGACCGTGATGCTGCTGCCCGGTTTCGGTGCGCATCCGATCCGCATGCGCTGGATGGCGCGCAAGCTCGAACGCGCCGGTCACACGACCAAGAAATGGGGCCTCGGCTACAATCTGGGCGCGACCGAGAAAAGCTTCGCCAAGGTCGAGCGGCGGCTGGTCGACATCTACCGCCGTTCGGGCGAGCCGATCCACCTGGTCGGGTGGAGCCTGGGCGGGGTGATGGCGCGCGAACTGGCCAAGGCGCATCCGGACAAGGTCGCCAAGGTCGTCACCATGGGCTCGCCCTTCTCGGGCAGCCCGCGCGCGAACAATGGCTGGCGGGCCTATCAGGCGATTGCCGGTCACCGGGTCGACGAACCCGAAATCGACGCCGTGGTGCATGAAAAGCCCCCGGTAGAAACGGTCGCCATGTGGAGCCCGCGCGACGGCGTCGTCCGTCCCCGCGCCGCCTGCGGCAAGCCCGGCGAGCGGGACCGCGCGCGCGCACTGCGTTGTTCGCACATGGGTTTCGTGCTGACCCACGAGGCGGTCGAAGCGGTGCTTTCGGAACTGGACCGCGGGTAAACGCGTAGTCTGTTGTAGGAGCAAGGCGCGCGAGGTGCCGGGCGCCCCTGGGGGATTATGACCGGCGACACCGCTTACTTCGACGAAATGTACCAGCCCGATGGCGGGGTACGTCCGGCCTACTCAGGATACTGCGACTGGTTCGACGGGCAGGACAATGGCCTCATGCGGCGCAAGCACGCCGAAGCCGAAACCAATTTCCGCAAGACCGGCATCACTTTCAACGTCTATGGCGATGGCGAGGCCGAGGAACGGCTGATCCCGTTCGACATGGTGCCGCGGGTGATTACCGCCGCCGAATGGCGCAAGCTGTCGCGCGGGATCGAGCAGCGCGTGTCCGCGCTAAACGCGTTCATGCACGATCTCTACCACCGGCAGGAGATCATTCGCGCGGGCCGTATCCCCGAACGCCTGTTCCGCAACAACAAGGCCTGGCTGCCGAACATGGTTGGCTTCACGCCGCCGGGCGGGATCTACACGCATATCGTCGGGATCGACCTGGTGCGCACCGGGGCGGACGAATTCTACGTGCTCGAAGACAATGCGCGCACCCCCTCGGGGGTGAGCTACATGCTCGAAAACCGCGAAACCATGATGGCGATGTTCCCCGAACTGTTCATGCGCGTCCCGGTCGAACAGGTTTCCGATTACCCGCGCCGGCTGGCCAAGAGCCTCGCCGCGTGCGCGCCCGAAGGCACGCGCGGCAAGCCGACGGTCGCCGTGCTGACCCCGGGGATCTACAACTCCGCCTATTTCGAACACGCTTTCCTCGCCGACCAGATGGGTGCCGAGCTGGTCGAGGGCAGCGACCTGCGCGTGATCGACGGCCGCGTGGCGATGCGCACCACGCGCGGCTATCACCCGGTCGATGTGATCTATCGCCGCGTCGACGACGAATTCCTCGATCCGCTGACCTTCAACGAGGACAGCGTGCTGGGTGTGCCGGGGCTGATGGACGTCTATCGCGCGGGCCGCCTGACGATCGCCAATGCCCCGGGAACGGGCGTGGCCGACGACAAGGCGATCTATTCCTTCATGCCCGAAATTGTCGAATTCTATACCGGTGAGAAACCGCTGCTGCCCAATGTCGAGACGCATCGCTGCGCCGACGAGGAATCGTGCAAATACGTGCTCGACAACCTCGCCGAGCTGGTGGTCAAGGAAGTCCACGGATCGGGCGGATACGGCATGCTGATCGGGCCCGCCGCCTCGAAAAAGGAGCTCGAGGCCTTCCGCAAGAAGCTCGTCGCGCGGCCCGAGAATTATATTGCCCAGCCGACGCTGGCGCTGTCCACCTGCCCGATCTTCACCAAGAAGGGGCTCGCCCCGCGCCATGTCGACCTGCGCCCGTTCGTGCTGGTTTCCCCCGACAAGATCGACATCACCCCCGGCGGGCTGACGCGCGTCGCGCTCAAGAAGGATTCGCTGGTGGTCAATTCGAGCCAGGGGGGCGGCACCAAGGATACCTGGGTGCTCAAGGACTGATGCTCGGCCGGACCGCCAATGGCCTGTTCTGGATGTTCCGCTATCTCGAGCGGGCGGAGAACACCGCGCGCTTGCTCGATGCGGGGCTGCGCATGGCGCTGACCCGTGATCTGGTCACGGCGGAAGAAGAATGGCGCTCGGTCATTGCCACCGCCGGGCAACGTGCGGGCTACGAAGCCAAGCATGCAAGCTATACCGGCGTACAGGCGTGGAATTACATGCTGCGCGACAAGGACAATGCCTCCTCGATCCTCGCCATGTTCGGCCAGGTGCGCCAGAATGCGCGGCTCGCGCGGAACGCCATCAGCGGCGAATTGTGGGAAGCGATCAACGAGAACTGGCTGGAGACGCAGGAACAGCTGTCCCGTCCGGTAGGCGAGAACCGCGTGCTCGACACGGTGGCCACGATCCGGCGCGCCGGGACGCTCGCACATGGCGCGATGGAAGGCTCGATGCTGCGCGACGAAGGCTATCACTTCGCGCAAGCGGGCACCTTCATCGAACGCGGCGACAGCATCGCGCGGATTCTCGACATCAAATACTATCTGCTGCTGCCCTCGCTCTCCTACGTCGGGTCGAGCCTCGATACCGGGCAATGGGACCAGGTGCTGCGCTCGGTTTCGGGCGATCGCGCCTATCGCTGGCTCAATGCGGGCCAGATCGATGCGCGCGGGATCTGCGAATTCCTCATCCTCGACGATTGCTTCCCCCGCAGCCTGGCCTTCTGCCATTCCGAATTGCGCGCCAATCTCGCCGCGCTGGCGCGGCTGCATGGCCGGGAAGGCGCCAGCAACACGCTGATGCGCGACGCCGATACGCGAATTGCCGATCTCACTATCGAGGACGTGTTCGAACAGGGACTGCACGAGTTCCTCGTCGATTTCATGGCTTCAAACGCCGCGATCGGGGTTGCGATCGCCAAAGACTATCGGTTCCTTGCCTGATGCGCCTCTCGATCCGCCATACCACCCGTTACCGCTTCGATACGCCGGTGATCCACGGCCTCCAGCGCCTGCGGCTGACGCCCAAGGAAACGCAGGGACAGGAAATCCTCGAATGGCACATGGATTACGAGCACGCGCATCCCGAGCTCACCTATGAGGACCAGCATCACAACACGGTGACGCTGGTCGCGGTCGAAACCGGCGCGCGCGATGTCACGGTGACCTGCCGCGGGACGGTCGATACGCATGACCACGCGGGCGTCATCGGGCGCCACGCCGGGCATCTGCCGCTTTGGAGCTTCCTCGGCCAGACCGGGCAGACGCAGCCCGGCCCGGGCATGCGCAAGCTGGCCGCGGAAATGGGCCGGGAGGACGAAAGCCGGCTCGACATGCTCCACCGCCTGTCCGCAGGCATTCTCGAGCGGGTCGAATACAAGACCGGGACCACGCATTCCCGCACCATCGCCGAAGAAGCCTTCGCCGCCGCCAATGGCGTGTGCCAGGACCATGCGCATATCTTTATCGGTATCGCCCGGTCGCTGGGCATCCCGGCGCGCTACGTCAGTGGCTATCTGATGATGAACGACCGGATCGACCAGGAAGCGGGCCACGCCTGGGCCGAAGCCTATGTCGCGGAACTGGGCTGGGTCGGCTTCGATATCTCCAACGGGATCAGCCCCGATGCGCGTTATGTGCGCGTCGCCACGGGGCGCGATTACCGCGATGCCGCGCCGGTCACCGGGATCAGTTTCGGGACCACCTCGACCGTACTCGAGGTCGATGTCGCGGTCGAACAACAGCAAGTGCAGCAATAGAACTGCCGAGAGGACGAATACGATGACCTATTGTGTGGGAATGGTGCTCGACACCGGACTCGTCTTGATGAGCGATACGCGCACCAATTCGGGCGTCGACAACATTTCCGTGTTTCGCAAGATGTTCACCTGGAATGTGCCGGGAGAGCGGATCATCACGGTGATGACCGCGGGCAATCTCGCCAGTACGCAGGCGGTGATCAGCCAGCTCGAAGAACGGATGAAAGAACCCGACGAGCGCGACAACATCATCCTGCAATCGCCGACCATGTTCCAGGTCGTGACCGAAATCGGCAAGCTGCTGCGCACGATCATCGCCGACCGGCAGGAGGCCAACGGGGTGAAGGGGCGGGGCCGGTTCACTGCCTCGATCATCGTCGCAGGCCAGATCGCGGGCATGGAGCCGCGCCTGTTCATGGTCTATCCCGAAGGCAATTTCATCGAGGCCAGCCACGACACGCCGTTCTTCCAGATCGGCGAGACCAAATACGGTCGCCCGATCATCATCCGCGGCTACGACCGCACCATGAGCCTCGAAGATGCGGTCAAATTGCTGATGGTCAGCTTCGATTCGACGCTCAAGGCGAATCTCTCGGTCGGGCTGCCGCTCGACCTGCAGGTCATCGAACGCGATGTATTCGAACCCAAGCACGAACACCGAGTCAATCATGACGATCCGTACTTCCAGGCAATCTCGTCGAGCTGGGGCGATGCGCTGAAAAATGCGTTCCACTCGCTGCCCGATTATAGTTTTTACAGAAGCGAAGACTAGGTTCTGTCGCGAATATACAAATTGCTATTGAGAACTGTTCGTAGTTAGGTCGGCAGCTGAATAAGGCCGGTTATATTAACTAATATTTTGTGGCGGGGGCTTTGTCATAGAGGTAAGGTACTCCAAATGAACGAGCGCCAAATTCTCCATATTGTAGGAGGCTCAAGTCGTGGCCGGGCAGAACAAGCCCATCTGGGTTTTGGACTTGGCCATCACTGTGAAACCTATTCCAACGCCGCCGAATTCTTGCAGCGACCACCCGAGCAGGGAGTGATCCTGGCGCGTGACGATCCCGCCGATGGCGGGGTCGCGTCGGTCCTGAACGAGCTGGCTCAAAAGGGCGTTTGGCTACCGGTTATCGCCACCGCG
Organism: Qipengyuania sp. Mu-71; assembly: GCF_036867055.1. Lineage (NCBI taxonomy): Bacteria > Pseudomonadati > Pseudomonadota > Alphaproteobacteria > Sphingomonadales > Erythrobacteraceae > Qipengyuania > Qipengyuania sp. Mu-71. The sequence goes on from NZ_JBAJHR010000001.1 coordinate 616,149, forward strand.
CGTGAACCCCGACCAGCCTGCATCGTCGATGCGGTGAAAGCGGGGGCGCTGGATTATGTCGCGCTGCCGCTGAAACCCGAACGGCTGGCCGAAGCGCTTGGCCGGATCGGCAAGGATGTCGATGCGCATGTCCAGGCGCGCCGCAAGATGGTCGAAGCGCGCAACAAGATCGCCACGCTTTCCCCGCGCGAACGCGAAGTGCTCGACTGGCTGGCCGAGGGCTGCAGCAACAAGATGATCGGGCGCGAATTGGGGATCAGCCCGCGCACGGTGGAAATCCACCGCGCAAACCTGATGTCGAAACTGGGTACCGATCATTCCGCGCAGGCGGTCCGCCTGCGACTGGAAGCAAAGCTCGACGAGGATACGCCCTTTGCGATGTAACAGGCGCGCGGCGGCTCAACCCTAGCGGCAGTAGTTCCCGCTGCCATATTCCAGGTGAAAATGGTCTTCATGGGCCCGGTTGTAGTCGGGTCCCAGTACCGTGCCGAACCGCTTGCAGGCGCTGCGGTGAATGACGCGCAGGAATTCACGCTCGTCCTGTGAGGCGTTCCACCCCGACTGAACCGAAATCCGGCGACCGTCGGCAAGGACGAAGGCGGCGACATCGATCGCCTCGGCGCGCGCATGCGCGCTCCGGCGGGCGCTGCCGGCGACATTGCGGCAGGCAAAGCTGCCCATGGTCTCGATCCGCTGGAGCGGGCTGCCGAGGATCTGCTGCGCGGCGCGATCGACCCCGTAGCGCGCCCAGCCGGCAAAGCTGTTGGCCAGCGGGCAGGCCACTGCACCAAGGTTGGTCACGGTGAATTCGGTGTGATCCCCGCCGACGCGTTCGAGCCGGACGCTGTTGGTGGTCGAACAACCGGCGCCGTAGAATTTGTCGGGCAGCGGGGCAAAGCGCGAGCCGGTCTGACCCAGTTCGGCATTGCACTGGCGCATTTCGGGTCGCGCGGTGCTGACGGGGACGGACCCCGCCTGCCGCGCGACCCTTTCTGCGGGCTTTGAGCCAGGTACCACGCCGCATCCTGCCAGGCTGAGGAGAAGCAGCAGAGAGAAGGCGGGATGCGGTCGCATACCCGCGCTTATCTCCCCAACATCCTTAATTCTTCGCTAACGATATGTAGGGGAGCGCAATTTTCCAGGAGAAAGCGCGGCCTATTCGGGTGCGGCGAGCTGTTCCCACAACTCGATCTTGACCCCGTCGGGATCGAGGATCCAGGCGAACTTCCCATACCCCTCATCGACATGGCCGAGCACCTCGACCCCCTTGGCCTTCAGCTGCTCGACCATCGCGTCGCAATCGTCGACCCGCAGATTGACCATGAAGCCGCCGGTGCCGGGCTTGATGTAGCCATCGTCCTTGAAATGGCTGATGAGCGAATAGGGTTTGTCGCCGGTCTCTTCGGACCACTCCAACTGCGGCCCGTATTCGCCGCCGATACCCAGCACGTCGCGGTACCAGGCGCGCGTGGCGGCGGGGTCCTTCACCACGTAAAAGACCCCGCCCAGTCCGGTTACCTTTGCCATGTCGTTCTCCTTTTCAGGCGACCCTCAATATCCCGATGCCTGCCCATCCTTGCGCATTTCGGTGGCGCCCGTCAGCACACCCGTCTCGGGGTCGCGCGCAATGGCCTGGTAGCCGCCGAACATGATGCCGTTATCGACCACTTCGACCTTGTGGCCCATGGTGCGCAGCGCGGCGATGCTCTCTGCCGGGATGCCGGGTTCGACGAACAATGTCCCCAGCGGATCGGCAGCGGGGCCTTCCAGCGCCTCGGTCGGCTGCGGCCCGCCGTCGTGGTTGAAGCGCGCGGCATCGCCTGCTTCCTGCAGGTTCATGCCGTAATCGACGATATTGACCAGCACCTGCACATGGCCCTGCGGTTGCATGCCGCCGCCCATCAGGCCCAGCGTCATATAGGGCTGGCCATCCTTCTTCACGAAGGCGGGAATGATCGTGTGGAAGGGCCGCTTGCTGGGTTCGTAGGCATTGGGATGCGCCGGATCGAGGCTGAACAGCTCGCCCCTGTCCTGGAACATGAAGCCGGTGCCCGGGGCAACCAGCCCGCCGCCCATGCCGCGATAATTCGACTGGATCAGGCTGACCATCATGCCGTCGCCATCAACCACGGTGAGGTAGGTAGTGTCGCCTTCACCCTCGAGCTTGGGCGCAATCTCGATTTCGCCGGGCTGGAATTCGGGCGTCGCCTTGGCCGGATCGATCAGCTTGAAGCGTTCGGCGCCATAGTCCTCGCCGAGCAATTCCTGCGGCAAGCGCGAAAAATCGGGATCGGCATAGAAGCGCGCGACATCGGCATAGGCGAGCCGCTTGGCTTCCACCATGTAGTGCAACGCTTCGGCGCTTCCGCGCTCCCATTGCGACAGGTCGATATTCTTGAGGATATTGACCATCTGCAGCGCGGCAAAGCCTTGGCTGTTGGGCGGCAGTTCGCACAGCTCGTACCCATCCTTGTACCCGGCACAGGCGGGCTCGACCCATTCGCTGCGGTGGGCGGCAAAATCCTCGCGCGTGAAGGCGCTGCCCTGCGCCTGCAGGTAATCGACGATCACATCGGTCAGATCGCCGTCGTAATAGGCATCGCGCCCGTCGCGGGCGATGGCTTCGAGCGTGTCGGCTAGGTCCGGATTGCGGAAGATTTCGCCGGCCTCGGGCGCGTCGCCATCTGCGAACCACACCTTGCGCGCATTGCTGAAATCGAACTGGTCCTCCCGCGCCGAATAGGCCTTGAGCGAGCGGGCGAGATACATGCCGATGACCGGCGCGATCGGGTGGCCTTCGCGCGCATAGCCGATGGTCGGTGCCAGGTTTGCCGCCATCGTCCGCTTGCCGAAGCGTTCGTGCATGGCGAACCACGCATCGACCGTGCCCGGCACGGTGATCGGCAGTGCGCCATAGGGCGGCAGCGCATCCGCCCCATCGAGCTTGTCGACCAGCTGGTCGAGCGTCTGCCCCTGCGGGCTGCGGCCCGACCCGTTGATGCCGTGCAGTTCGCCGGTCGCGGGATCGTAGATAATCGCGAACAGGTCGCCGCCGATGCCGTTGCCGGTGGGCTCCATCAGCCCGAGCGCGGCATTGGCAGCGATGGCCGCATCGACCGCACTGCCGCCGTCCTTGAGCACGTCGAGCGCGATCTGCGTGGCGAGCGGGTGTGCAGTGGCCGCCATGCCGTGCTGCGCAATTACCGGGCTGCGTGCCCAGTTCGCGCCTACGGGCCGCCCGCCGGCGCCGATCTGCTGTTCGATTGCGGGCTGTTCGGCCGTCTCCTGCGCAGCGGCAGGCATGGCAGTCAGGGCGAGGGCGGCTACGCCCGCCAGTAGTGTTCGCATATTCGTCTCCTCAATCGGGAGACGGTGTGACGATTGCGCGTCAGGCTGGCAAGGGGCGCTCTGCGGTTCCGGCGGTCGCCTTGCTGACCAGCCAGATGGCGAGCCAGGCAGCGATGAAGCCGGGGACGATTTCGTAGAGGCCCTGGTCCATGCCCGGGAGCGCTGCATTCCAGCCCAGCGCAATCCATGCGACGACAACCGCGGCGCCAGTGACCAGGCCCGCCACCGCGCCCGCGCCGGTCATCCGGTCCCAGGTCAGCGCGAGGATAATCAGCGGACCGAAGGCCGCCCCGAAGCCTGCCCAGGCGTTGGATACGAGGCCGAGCACCTCGCTATCGGGATTGCTCGCGATCACGATCGCGGCAATCGCCACCAGCGCGACGCAGATCCGTCCGACATTGACACTCTCGCGCTCGGAGGCATGGCGGCGGAAGAACAGCTTGTAGAAATCTTCGGTCAGCGAGCTCGAGGCGACCAGCAGCTGCGAACTGATCGTCGACATGATCGCGGCGAGCAGCGCTGCCAGCAGGAAGCCGGTGATCAGCGGGTGGAACAATAAATTGGCGAGCACGATGAAGATCGTCTCGGGATCGTCCACGACGATGCCGTTGCGTTCGGTAAAGGCGCGGCCGGCGATGCCGATGCCGATCGAACCGAGCAGCGCGACGCCCATCCAGGTCATGCCGATATTGCGCGCCGGACGCACCTTCTCGACCGTGTCGATCGCCATGAAGCGCACGATGATATGTGGTTGGCCGAAATAGCCGAGCCCCCAGGTCACCGCGCTGATGAAGCCGAGCAGGGTGAGGCCTTGCGTGAGGCTGAGGAAGCCTTCGACGGGCACGTCGGTCAGCGATCCGCCCGCGCTGCCGCCTTCGCCGAACATCACCACCAGCGGCATCACCGCCAGTGCGACGACCATGATCAGGCCCTGCACGAAATCGGTCAGGCTGACCGCGAGGAAGCCGCCGACCATGGTATAGGCGAGCACCACCAGCGCGGTGATCCAGATGCCGACCATGTAATCGCTCATGCCGATACCCCCGAACAGGCCGGCAAAGCTGGTTTCGAACAGCTTGCCGCCGCCCACGAGGCCGGCAGCGGTATAGACCGCGAAGAACACCACCACGATCAGCGCCGAGATCACGCGCAGCGCGACCGCCTTGTCGGGGAAGCGATTGGCGAGGAATTCGGGGATCGTCAGCGCATTGCCATAGCTTTCGGTCTGCGCGCGCAGCCGCGGCGCGACCACGAACCAGTTGGCCAGTGCGCCGATGAACAGCCCGATCCCGATCCACGCTTCGACCAGCCCGCTGGCATAGAGCGCGCCGGGCAGGCCGAGCAGCAGCCAGCCGCTCATGTCAGAGGCACCGGCGCTCAGCGCGGCGACCGCAGGTGGCAGGTTGCGCCCGGCGAGCAGATAGCCCTCGCTCGTATCGGTCGAGCGCTTCCACGCCCATAGGCCGATCGCGATCATCAGAACAAAATATAAGGCGAGCGAAATATAGGTGCCGGTCTGCATGGGCGAGGCATCTAACAGATGGAAATCGCGCTGGCCACCGCGGCCCCGAACCGCCGCTTACGCGGCATTCGAAGGGTTTCGCGAAGTTGCCGCTGTGACAAAAATGCGACACGTGCGTTTCATCGCACCGGGGCGCCGGAACGCCTTGCCTCCGCGAACGTCTTACTCGGCAACAGGGTCCACGTAACTAACAGGATTTTCAATGAAAAAATCGACATTTCTGGCCACCGCGATTTTTGCGGGCGCCTTCGCTCAGCCTGCTTTCGCACAGGATGCTGAACCCCGCTTCTTCGACGGCTTCTATGTCGGCGGCAGCTTCGGTCTCGACGCAATCGACGACGAAAATGGTGAAGGCATCACCTTCGACACCGATGGCGACGGTGAATATGGCGACGGGGTCATCACGACGACCGGCGCCAATGCTTTCAGCCCCGGTTATTGCAACGGCGCCGCCAATGGCGCGGAAGCCAGTGACGGCTGCAGCGACGACAAGTCGCGCTACGGCTACGGCATCCGCATCGGCTTCGACCAACGCATCGGCAATGGTCCGGTAGTTGCCGGCCTGTTGGTCGAGGGCGCGCTGTCGGAATCGGAAGATTATTCGACCGGTTTCAGCACCACCCCGGCGAGCTACACCTTCGTACGCGGACTGGACAAATCGGTCGCTGTGCGTGGCCGCCTCGGCGTCTCGCCCGGCAGCGGCCGTGGCCTGCTCTACGTCACGGGCGGCGTCGCCTATGCCGATATCGATCACGATTTCGTCACCACCAACACTGCCAATTCCTTCACCATGACGAATGATGACGATTGGCAGCTGGGTGGCCAGATCGGCGCCGGCGGCGAGCTCTACCTCACCGACAACATCTCGTTCGGCCTCGAATATCTCTATTCGCGCTATGACGACGACGATGCCTATGTGCTGGTGGGTGCCGGTACCGCGCCTGCAACCAATCCGTTCCTGCTCGATTCGGGTGAAACCGCTCTTCGTCCCTCGGATCCGAACCTGAACATCCATTCGATCCGCACGACGCTGAACTTCCGTTTCTGATCGTCGGATAGCTTCAAACGGAAAGGGCGGTCACATCGTGGCCGCCCTTTTTGTATCGGGACTGAGGTTTGCTTTGCGTGGCGCGCCCTGCATTGCCGGTTCAATGCTGCCGATCAGACCCCGCGCCGGTCCAGTTCGCGCATCAGCCGGTCGAACCGTTCCTGCACCACATCGAGGCCGTGCAGCCCGCCATTGATTGCGCGGCGATCGTCCTCGAGCCCGGGTGTCGCGGCGAACTTGTCGAGATCGCGCGACTTCCAGTACCAGCCTGCGCCCATGCAGCCGCCCTCACGCGTGCGCAGGTAGTCGGGGATCTTCTCGATCGCCATGCCGATGGATTTGCCGAACTCGGTGCAATTGTGGCGCCCGGTGATCTGCTTGGGCCCATAGCCGCGGAACCGCCAGCCATCGCCGGGTTCGGTATTTCCGAGATTGCGGCGCCCCCATTCGCCGCCATAGAGCAAATTGGCCAGTTCCTCCTGCCGCGCGAGCGACAGCCCGCGTTCGCCGCGTTTGCGCCCGAGCCGCCGTGCGTCGGCTTCGCTTATCCGGTGGCGGCCGAAGGTCCTCAGCAAGCCGTCGACGCTGTAATTGAGGCTTTCGGTCATGCGGGTCAGGCCGCGGCTCTCGACCGCGATATTGGCGAGGAAGCTGCAGATCTCGCGCCGCGTGTCGATGCCGTAGCGCAGGCACACGGTCTTGATCGGCTCGACCCATTTGGCGAGCTCTTGCGGCGTGTTCTCGGAGAAGGCGAGCTTGAGGAGGCCGATATCGATCTGGTCGATGACCGCCGTGTCGCTCGCCTTGTTGCCGTCCTTGGGGGGCGGTGTCTGCGGCGGCTTGTCGGGGGCGTCTCGATGGAGATCGAGCATTTCCCAGCTGCGCGGACCCACGATGCCGTCGGGCACCAACCCGTTGGTGCGCTGCCACGCGCGGATTGCCGCTTCGGTCCGGGGGCCGAAAATACCATCCGCCTGCAGGCCGAGCAGCGCCTGGACCGTCTTGACCGCGTCCGAGCGCATTCCCCGGCGCAAGGTCGGCCGGTCTTGGTCGTCACTTGCCGCGATCGGCGGCGGGGGTGATTTGCCCGCGAGGATTTCGGCAACCTGCGAGCGGAACTGCGACATGTCGAACAGCGGATCGGGCTTGCGTCCCGGGGCCCATTCCTTGTGCCCCAGGCACATGTTCGCCTTGGCACCGATGTGATCGAGGATCGCAGCGACGCCGCGGCGATAGGCATCCATCTGAATTTCAGGCCAGTCGTCATGCGGCCGTCCGCCGTTCTCGCCCTCGATACCGATCAGGTGTGTATTGCCGGTATTGCGCAGGCCTTCCCAGGCACCCGGTCCGGCATGGTTGGCCCGGCCAGCGGCGACGACATAATACGTCCCGTCGCGCCCGAGGCCGAGGTGGCACAGCGGACCCTTGAGGTCGGGCCGCCCGTGTATCAGCATGTCGAGCGTGGGCATGTTACCGCCGGCGCGGGTGGCGGTATGATGGCACAGCACCCCGCGCACGGGGCCCATGTCGCCGCGTCCGCGGGTACGCCAGTCGGGTGTTTCGGCGACTTTGAGGCCCGCGCGCTCGAGCACCTCGGGCAGCCATGTCAGAGAATAGCTCATCCCTTGGTCCCCTCGGGTCCATCGTCCGGCTGGGCGACGCCGCCCGATGCAGCGGGCAGGTGCTCGTCGCGGGTGAGGTCATCCTCGTTGATGTCGAGATCCTCGACGCAGCCGTCCTCGGTTTCGTCGTCGGGGGGGACATCGTCTTCGACGACTTTACCGGCCGGTGCCGATCCGACCGCGACCGCGGCGGGCGCAGCGCCAGCCGCGTCGAGATTGGGTTCAGGTTTGCGAAGCACGGGGCTTTCGCCTTCCTGCACGGCCGCCCGCGCCAGCAGGTCGGGGACCAGCCGTTCGGCAAAGCCGCCAACAAAGCCGACGATGCCGATGTAAAGCTCGTTCAGTTCGCCTGACCCGGCGTCGCCAATCCGCAGATTGACGAAGTCCGACACCACCAGCGCGACCAGCACGGTCCCTGCGATGATGCCGATCGCGACGCGCAGGCCGGCATCCATCCAGTTGTTGACCTTGTTGAGGTCCGGCAGAACGGTGCGGCCGCGGATGGCGAGGGCGATCGAGAAGAAGCTTCCCAAAGCGCCCGCCATTGCGCCGCGCCACAGATTGGTGGCGTCGGCAAAACACCGCGGGTCGAGTGTGGCGTCACACCGCCCGACGCGGGAGCCAGTGGCCTCGTCGGTGGCCAGACTGCGCGCCGCTGCCGCAGCATTATCGACATCCGGCATGGCCAGGACCGCAAACAGGATGCTGAACAGGATGAACGCAAACGCGATGGTGATGGCGACCAGCAGATATTCGAAGCGCGACCATCCGACGCGTTCCTCGATAACGTCGTCCTTTATCTCCTGCAGCACCGCCCCGGCGCCCGTCAGATCGCCCTCCAGCGCGACGATGAGCGCATCGCCGATCCGGCGATCGTAGCGCGCTGCCCGCTGGCGGATGCGCGCGCCGTTCCTGCGCGGGATGATGCCCAGCGTGTGGTATCGATCGGGCTTCTCGCGCCAGTCGTCGATCAGCGCGTTGGTTTCGCCGCGCAGGGGTGCGAGCTGCGCCAGCACCTTGCGTTGTTCATCCGAGACATCGGGCGCGTCGGCGAAGTGGACCATCGCGCGTTCCCTGGTCTGGTAGACCGCATATTCGGGGGGCTTGCGCGAATAGAAATGCAGGACGGGATGGCCTGCCGAATCGAGATCGCCGGCCTTGAGATCGGCGACGTTCACCGTGCGGGCCGCATTGATAACGGGCAGATAGCCATGGCTTCGATCCCCCAATCGATGACGATGGCAAGCACTGCAGGCTTTCGGGCCTTGCTTGCCGTAGGTGAGCGATCCGGTGGTTCTTGTGTCTGGCTTGTGTTGGCCCAAGGCTACGCCGAGCGAACGGGCATTGATTGTATATTTTGGCGCACGGGCCGGTCGGGCGCAGGGCGCAGCATGAAAAAGGGGCCGGAAATCATCCGGCCCCTTTCGTATCTGGTCAGCTGTCGGCGGGTGATTACCCGGCCGAACGCTTCGCCCGCTTGCGCTCGTGCGGATCGAGGATCGCCTTGCGCAGGCGAATGTTCTCGGGCGTCACTTCGACCATCTCGTCATCGTCGATATAGGCGATGGCCTGTTCCAGCGTCATCACGCGCGGCGGGGTGAGGCGGATCGAATCGTCCTTGCCGGTCGAACGGAAGTTGGTCAGCTGCTTCGACTTCATCGGATTGACCTCGAGGTCGTCCGGCTTGGCGTTTTCGCCAATGATGATGCCTTCGTAGATCTTCGCGCCGCCGCCGATGAACAGCTCGCCGCGTTCTTCCAGCATGTTGAGCGCGTAGGGTACCGCTTCGCCGGACACCATCGAGATCAGCACGCCGTTCTGGCGGCCTTCGATCTTGCCGCGGTAGGTGTCGTACTTCTCGTAGATGCGGTTCATGATGCCGGTGCCGCGCGTGTCGGACAGGAACTCGCCGTGATAGCCGATCAGGCCGCGCGACGGGGCGGAGAAGGTGATGCGGGTCTTGCCCTGGCCCGAGGGACGCATTTCGGTCAGCTCGGCCTTGCGGCGCTGCATCTTCTCGACAACCGTCCCCGAATGTTCGTCATCGACGTCGATGACGACCGTTTCGAACGGCTCCATGCGCTGGCCGTTTTCTTCGCGGAACAGCACGCGCGGACGACTGATGCCGAGTTCGAAACCTTCGCGGCGCATCGTTTCGATGAGCACGCCCAGCTGCAGTTCGCCGCGCCCGGCAACCTCGAAGCTGTCCTTGTCGGCGCTTTCGGTGATGCGGATGGCGACATTGGTTTCGGCTTCGCGATACAGACGGTCGCGGATCATGCGGCTGGTGACCTTGCTGCCTTCGCGGCCGGCCAGCGGGCTGTCGTTGACGGCGAAACGCATGGCGAGCGTCGGCGGATCGATGGGCTGCGCCTCGATCGGCGTCTTGATCTGCGGATCGGCGATGGTGTTCGAAACGGTCGCCTTCTCAAGCCCGGCGATGGCGATGATATCGCCCGCCTCGGCGCTTTCGACCGGCACGCGGTCGAGACCGTCGAAGCTCAGCAGCTTGGTTGCGCGGCCGACTTCGATGACAGTGCCCTGCGCGTCGAGCGCGTGGATCGGATCGTTGATGTTGACCGTGCCCGACTGGACGCGGCCGGTGAGCACGCGGCCCATGAAATTGTCGCGGTCGAGCAACGTCGCGAGGAAGCTGAACGGGGCTTCGGTATCGAGGCCCGGCGCGGGGACGTGGTCGACGATCAGCTTGAATAGCGCATCCAGATTGCCTTCGCGCGCATGCTCGTCTTCGCTGGCGTAACCGTCGCGGCCCGAAGCCCACAGGCTGGGGAAGTCGAGCTGGTCGTCATTCGCATCGAGGCTGGCGAAGAGGTCGAACACTTCGTCGAGCACGGCCTGCGGACGCGCATCGCCGCGGTCGATCTTGTTGACGACGACGATCGGGCGCAGGCCCAGGCCGAGTGCCTTGCCGGTGACGAACTTGGTCTGCGGCATCGGGCCTTCGGCGCTGTCGACCAGCAGGATCACCCCGTCGACCATCGAGAGGATGCGCTCGACCTCGGCGCCGAAGTCGGCGTGGCCCGGCGTATCGACGATATTGATACGCGTGCCGTTCCATTCGACGCTGGTGCACTTGGCGAGAATCGTGATCCCGCGTTCCTTTTCCAGATCGTTCGAATCCATCGCGCGTTCTTCGACGCGCTGGTTTTCGCGGAAGGTGCCGGATTGACGGAAAAGTTGGTCGACGAGAGTTGTCTTGCCGTGGTCGACGTGGGCGATGATCGCCACGTTGCGCAGGTCGCGGGACATGGAATGTGCTTTCTGTTAGCGTGCCGTAGCGTTAACGCATGAGCGGCACGATGCGTTTCGGGCGCGCCCCTAGCTTAGATGCTGCACTGCGACAAGCCGTTGCGGTGTAACGCGAAAGGCACAGTTGCGGCCCCCGCTGCGTCACGCGTCGGCTAAACGCTTGAGAGGGCATGCAAGTCTGGTAATCCGCCGCTCGCCTGCGTTATTTGGGGACTGCGCAGCAGACCAAAAAGACGTCTTGAGAGAAGAGGACATTTCATGAAATTCAATACTTTCGGCCGCCACGCGTCCGTTCGTACCGCCTTGCTGGCCGGCGCTGCCGCGCTGGTTCTGCCCGCCGCCGCCCAGGCGCAGGACGCCGACGCTGACATCGAGGCCGACGATACCGATATCGCCGCTCCCGCCAGCGGCAATGTGATCATCGTCACCGCGACCAAGCGCGAGCAGACGCTGCAGGAAACCCCCGTCGCGGTCAGCGTGACCACTTCCGAAGCGATCGAGCAGGCCCAGATTCGCGACGTCGCCGATCTCGCCACGCTGGTCCCCTCGCTGCGCGTCAGCCAGAACCAGAGCTCGTTCGCGACCAGCTATTCGGTCCGCGGCTTCGGCACCGATGGCAACAACATCGGTCTCGAGCCCTCGGTCGCGATGTTCGTCGACGGCGTCTATCGCAGCCGCGCGGTGTCGCAGATCTCCGATCTTCCCGACATCCAGCGCGTCGAAGTGCTGCGCGGCCCGCAGTCCACGCTGTTCGGCAAGAACGCCAGCGCGGGCGTGATCTCGATCGTCACCAAGGAACCGCAGTTCGAATTCGGCGGCATGGTCGAAGCCAGCTACGGCAATTACGACGCGATGGTCGTCAAGGGTTTCGTCACCGGCCCGATCAGCGATTCGGTCGCCTTCAGCGCGGGCGGCGGCATCAACAAGCGTGACGGCTACCTGACCAATGGCGTCAATGGCGACGACATCAACGACCGCGACCGCTGGTTCACCCGCGGCCAGCTGCTGTTCGACAATGGCGGCCCGCTGCGCGTCCGCGTAATCGGCGATTACGACAAGATCGAAGAGCGCTGCTGCGGCGTGCTCAACGTGGCGACCTCGGCCGAAATCGGTGCGATCCAGCTGCTCGGCGGCCAGGTCAACGATTTCCGCAATAATCCCGATGGCGATGTCGTGTTCACTGACGTCGATCCAATCAACAACGTCGAGAACTACGGCATCTCGGGCCAGGTCGATTACGACTTCGGCGCGCTGGGGCTGACCTCGATCACCGCCTATCGCAAGACCAAGCTCGGCGCCGACCAGGACGTCGACTTCACCAGCCTTCCGGCGGTGAGCGGGGCGAATATCGGCGATGCCGATATCGAAACCTTCACCCAGGAACTGCGGATTGCCTCGGATTTCGACGGCCCGTTCAACTTCCTGATCGGCGGCTATTACTTCGACGAACGCGTCGATACGTCGGACCAGATCGTTTTTGGTCCCGGCTTTCGTCCCTTCGCCGACTTGCTGCTGCAGGGTGCGACCGGCGGCACGCAGAATGTCAACACGCTCGAAGCCACGCTCTCGGCGCTGAACGGCACCGATTACACCGGCCAGTTCTTTGCTGAAGGCCAGGGCTTCTTCAACAACATCGTTCAGGACAACGAAGCGTTCTCGATCTTCGGCAATGTCGATTTCGAGATCACCGATCGTCTCGTGCTCACGCTTGGCGCGAACTACACCAAGGACAAGAAGCAGATCGTCACCAATTCGACGAGCACCGATGTGTTCTCGAACATCGATCTGGTGTCCTCGGGCAACCGGGCGATCTTCGCGCAGGGTCTCGCCACGCAGGTCGGCACGCTGCTCGGCCTCGGTCGTCCGGCCAGCCAAGCTGAAATCGGCGCCTTCGCCGGTGCCAACCCGGCCGCCTTCGGCCAGGTTTCGGCGGGCGTGCAGGCCTTCGCCGATGCCAACGATGCCAACCCCGCGGTGAACCCGCTGCTGGCACTGACCCCGTTCCAGTTCCTGCCGCCGATGCAGAACTGCCCGAACGCGGTTGAGGACTGCTCGACCAATGACGACGACTGGAGCTGGAACGTCCGCCTGGCTTACGAAGTCACGCCGACGCTCAATGTCTATGCCAGCTGGGCGACCGGCTACAAGGCACCGAGCTTCAACCTGTCGCGCGACAGCCGTCCGCTGCCGGCCGACTTCGCCGCGCTGCAGGCGCAGGACCTCGCGGTCACCAACCTGCGTCCGGGCACCCGCTTCGCCAATGCCGAGAATTCGGAAGTCTACGAAATCGGCATCAAGGGTAACTGGAGCCGTGCAGCCGCGAACCTGACCTTCTTCCAGCAGTCGATCGAGGATTTCCAGGCGAACACCTTCACGGGTACGTCGTTCATCCTGTCGAATGCGGGCAAGCAGGAAACCTTCGGGGTCGAATTCGACGGCCAGTTCTACGCCAGCGATGCGCTGACGCTGAGCGTCGCGATGACCTATCTCGATGCGCAGTACGATAACTTCGTCGCTTCGCCCGTGGGTGATCTCTCCGGTGAACCGGTTGCCGGCGTACCCGAACTGTCCGCCGTCTTCGGCGCGCAGTACAACAAGGAAATCAACTCGCGCGGCGACCGTGTCATCCTGCGCGGCGATTTCTCCTACTCGTCGCCGGTGCAGATGGTCGACGGTCTGACCAACTACATTGTGGTCGATCCGGCCACCGGTGAACGCGACTTCGGTCCGGCCCGCGCCGCGGCCGCAGCCTACAAGCGCGAGGTCAACAGCCTCAACGCATCGTTCACCTATGCCTTCGACATGGGGCTGGAACTGACCGTGTGGGGCCGCAACCTGCTCGACGACCGGTACCTGACCACGGTCTTCCCCGCAGTGGCGCAGGGGCAGGCGATCTCGGGCTACCCGAACCAGCCGCGCACCTACGGCGTGGCCGCAAGGTTCCGCTTCTGATCGAAGCCTGCATCTAGAAAAGGGAAGGGGGCCTGCGGGCCCCCTTTTCTTTTGGGGCGATTAAACCGCGCATACCCAAGCGGATTGGGGTGCTGATTGAGCGCCTCTGTCCTAAATCAGCTTTGCGACGTCCTTTTTAATGACTTTGAGGCAGCCCTTCGCCTTTGCCGAGAAAGCGCGCAAAAGGAGCGGGGCATTGGCGCGATGAAGCGGGTTGGGCTTGTTAAAGGTTATGTGAACTGTGAGGTTGTCACCGTTCTGAAACTCCGTTTCCGTGGGCACTAAGGCGACCACTATCTCACCTTTTTTCGACTTCCTCCGAATGTCTGGCGTTAAGTCGATTGTGTCACCAACTCCTTTGCACACGACAGGGCCGGGAGCGCTCCATTGGGTCTTTTGAACATCGATCGAAAGACTGATGGAGTGCTTCCGGTTGGCTACATTGGCCAAAATTCGGCATGCGTCGTCGCCGGTAGGGGGAGTTTGACCAGTGCAATGCGGCTTGAGCCGAAGGTATGTCGGCCACAGTTCTGGCGGAATCTTGCCACTCTTTCCGGAGAGCCGGGCTTTGACACCCTCGGCGCTGTCAGCCCACGGGAAGTAGACCGTATCGGTGTCCTTGATCTTGGAATCGAGTGCTCGGGCGCTCGCCCACGCCATCTGGTCAAAGGCATCCTTGAGCCGCAACAGGGCCTCTGTTCCCTTTCTGTCGACCTTGTTGGATGGAAAGGGGATGCGCTGGACATATTTGATGAATTTTCCGCCACTCTCAGGGTCTGGCTCTTCGACTCGTTCATACGGTGTGAGAGCAAAGTAATCCCCGAGAATGGCATCGAGCTCATCCAATGCTTCCCTGCCAAAGCGGGCCGTTCTTTCCGGAACCGCAAATAGTGCATCGAGATCGACAGACATTGAGCGCCTCTGTTAATTGCTCGCTTTTGAGCAGGAATAAGACACCAATTCATCGCCGCCGCCTAGAGCGCGCGCAATGCTTGGGCAGGCTTGGCGCGCAGCAGCGGCAGCGAGGCGCCCAGCGCGAAGGCCAGCACCACGCCAATGCCAAGACCCAGCACGGCGAGCACCACGCTCCAGTCTGGCAGCCAGTCGAATTCGAACAATTGCGTGACCACCAGCCATGCGGCCAGGCTTCCGATGCCCAGCGCGACCAGCGCAAGCGCGGCGGCAAGCGCGCTGTATTCGATAAGCTGCATCAGCAGGATCTGTCGCCGGTCGGCGCCCAGCACGCGCAGGACCACCGTATCGTAGGTCCGCGCTGCGCGCGCGGCGGCAATCGCGCCCAGCAGCACCGCAAGGCCCGCCAGGACCGCGACGCTGGCCGCGGCGAGCGTGGCCAGCCCGACCTGTTCGAGGATCGTGCGCGCCTGTTCGAGCACCCCGCCGACTTCGATCACCGAAGCCGAGGGCAACGCCGCGACCAGCGCCTGGAGCAGTGGGCCCGTGGGCGTGCCGGGGCTCAGTTCGACGGTCGCGGCCAGATTGTGCGGCGCATCGCTGATCGCATTGGGGCTGAGTACGAAGACATAGTTGAAGCCCAGGCTTTCCCAGTCGATCCGGCGCAGGCTGGCGATCCGCGCGGTGCGTTCGACCCCGAGGATGCCGAAGGTCAGCATGTCGCCCACTTCCAGCCCGGCGGCCTCGGCGAAATCGGCATCGATCGAAACCAGCGGTTCGCCGCCGTAGAACGGCCCCCACCATTCGCCCTCGGTCAGTTCGTTGCCCTCGGGCAAGTGATCGGCATAAGTCAGCCCGCGTTCGCCCCGTAGCGCCCAGGCTCCGTCGGGTATGTCCTCCAGCGTGGATGTACGGGTCATCGCCCCCTCGGGGCCGAAGGCGAGCACTGCGCCGCGCAGCGCGGGGACGGTGCGCCAGTTGGCATCGGGATCGGCCTCGCGCACCAATGTCTCGAACTCGGTCACCTGGTCGCGCGGGATATCGAGCACGAAATAGTCGGGCGCGCGGTCGGGTACGCGCTTGGCGATATTGCCGTCGATTGCGCTCTGCACGGCGGCCAGCAGCACGAAGGCGGCAAGTCCGAAGCCGAGCGCGGTGACCAGCGCGCCGGTCGATGAGCCGGGCCGGTGGAGGTTTGCCAGCGCATTGCGCGCGACCGGGCTTTGCGGGCGCGGGAGCGATGCGGCGACCTTGCGGATGCCCCAGCCCAGCAGTGCGAGCAGGCCCAGCACCGCCGCCACCCCGCCAAGGAAGCCGCCCGACAGCAGCGGGTTCTCGGCAGTCAGCAGCGCCAGCGCGACGATTGCGGCCAGTCCGCCGCCGACCAGCAGGAGGGCCTGCGGATCGCGGGCGAGCGGCGCGACGCGTGCGCGCATCAGCGCCATGGCGGGGAATTGGCGCGCGCGCAGCAGCGGGGGGGCGGCGAAGACCAGCGCCACCAGCATGCCGTAGGCAAGCGCGAGCAGCAGCGCGCCGGGATCGATCACGACCCCGCTCGATACGGGCAATAGCCCTTCGAGTGCGCGCGCGAGCAGCGGCACGGCAGCCACTCCCACGGCGATCCCCGCAAGGCTCCCGACGAGCGCGGCAGCGACGATCTGCAGCGCATAGATACGCGCGATGTCACCGCTCGACGCGCCAAGGATCTTGAGCGTGGCGATGCCCTGCCGCCGTGCATCGAGATAGGAAGTCACCCCGCCGCCGATACCGATGCCTGCGATTACCAGCGCGGCGAGGCCGACCAGCGTGAGAAATTCGCTCATCCGGTCGACGAAGCGGTCGGTCCCCGGTGCGGCGCGGTCGGCAATGTCGATATCGAACCCGGCTTCGGGAAAGCGGTCTTCCAGCGCTTCTTCGACATCCGCGGCATCGCGCGCCTGCGCGAAGCGGACGCGGGTTTTGGACTGGTACATCGAACCGGGCGCGATCAGCCCGGCGCGCGCGGGCAGTTCCTCGGCGACGATGATGGTCGGGCCCAGCTGGAACCCTTCGCCCAGCCGGTCGGGCTCGTCGGCGATGATCCCGCCCACCCGAAGCGTCTCGGTCCCGATAGCGATACTGTCGCCCGGAGCCACGCCCAGCCGGTCCGCCGCACCCTGCGACAGCCACGCCTCGTCAGGGGCGGGGGCACCGACCGCGCGGCCATCGGCCAGCGTCAGCGTGCCATAGAGCGGGTAGGCTGCATCGATCGCCTTCAGTTCGATTGGGGCGGCCTGGTCGTCGTAGCGCGCCATTGCCTGCATCCGCGTGCCCGCGGATACCTCGCCATACTCCTCCAGCGCGGCGCGTTCGGTCTCGTCGAGCGAACGCTGCCACAATTCCACCTGCAGGTCCCCGCCGAGATATTCGCGGCCATTGGCCTCGATCTCGCCCTCGATCGCGGCGGTCAGCGACCCGATCGCGGCCAGTGCGCCAGTGCCGAGGAACAGGCAGACCAGCAGCAGGCGTAGGCCCCGGAAACGCGCATTGAGATCGCGCCGCGCAATGCGCCAGGCGGTTGCCCAACTCATGCGGCGGTGTCGCTGGCGATGCGTCCGTCGGCGAGTTGCAGCACGCGCTCGCAATGGTCGGCGAGTTCGGGGTCGTGCGTGATCACCAGCAGCGTGGCCCCGGTTTCGGCGCGCCGTGCGAACAGCAGCTCGACGATTTCATGGCCCGTGGCGACATCGAGATTGCCGGTCGGTTCGTCGGCGAAGATCAGGTCGGGTCGCGCGGCGGTGGCGCGGGCGATCGCCACGCGCTGCTGCTCGCCGCCCGATAGTTGCTGCGGATAATGGTCGAGCCGGTGGCCGAGCCCGACCGCTTCGAGTTCGGCCCGCGCGCGCGCCTGCGCATCGCTTTCGCCCGCCAGCTCCATCGGCGTGGCGACGTTTTCGACCGCAGTCATGGTCGGCAACAGGTGGAACGCCTGCAGCACGATCCCGATCCGCCCGCGGCGGGCATGCGCCAGCGCGTCCTCGTCCATTGCGGCGAAATCCTCTCCCGCCACCTGCAGCGTGCCGCCGCTGGCGCGTTCGAGGCCCGAGAGCACGGCCATCAGCGAGCTCTTCCCCGAGCCCGAGGGGCCGAGCAGCGCCACGGTCGATCCGCGCGCGATATCGAGGTCGATCCCGCGCAGGATCTCGACCGGCGCTTCGCTGGTGCCGAGGGTGAGGGTGAGGTTGCGGGCGGAAATCGCGGCTTGAGAGTTGGTCACCTTGCTGCGATGGCATGCGGCCCAGTGTTGCACAAGGAATCTCGCCGATGCGTCTCGGGCCTTTGTCGATCATGCTCCTCGCCTTCGGGCTGGCCGCCTGCGGCAGTGCGGACGAGGTTGCCGAAGCACCGGGGCCTGCGCGGGACGCAGTGTCGGCGCCTGCCACGGATGTGGTGGTGGAGGGCCCCGAACGCCGCATCCTTGCGTTCGGCGACAGCCTGTTTGCGGGCTACGGGCTGGAAGAACAGCAGGGCTATCCCGAACAGCTCGAGGCGGGGCTGCGCGAGCGCGGCATCAATGCGCGCGTGGTCGATGCGGGCGTTTCGGGCGACACCAGCGCGGCGGGGCGCCAGCGGCTCGCCTTTACGCTCGATGCGCAAGCCACCCCGCCCGACCTCGTCATCCTCGAACTGGGCGGCAACGACATGCTGCGCGGGATCCAACCCGAGCAGACCCGTGCCAATTTCGCCGCCATGCTCGAGGAACTGCGCACGCGCGGCATCCCGGTGCTGGTGATGGGGATGCGCTCGCCGCCCAATTACGGCAGCGAGTACCAGCAGCAGTTCGACAGCCTCTATGGCGAGTTGGCGGAGCAATATGACGCGGCGCTGGTGCCGTTCTGGCTCGACAGCGTCTATGAAGACCGCAGCATGTTCCTGCCCGATCGCATCCACCCGACCGCGGCGGGGATCGCGGCGCTGGTCGATGATACGGTGGATGACGTCGAAGCCGCGCTGCCGCCTGCTTCCTAGACGCGTTCGACCGCGCCCGCGCCGACGCGCCATACGGCGGCTTCATCGGCGATCGTGCTGAAGGGCGCGGCCTCGGTGCCTGTCATCCACACTTGCGCGCCGCTGCCGCGCAATTGCTCGAACAGCGCCGCGCGGCGGACCGGGTCGAGATGCGCGGCGACCTCGTCGAGCAGCAGCAGTCCGGCGCGCCCCTGCGCGGCCAGGCCCGCATGGGCAAGGGTGATCGCCACCAGCATGGCCTTCTGTTCGCCGGTCGAGCTTTGCGCGGCTGGCACCCGCTTGGCGGCATGGACCACCTCCAGCTCGTCGCGATGCGGACCCGCCAGCGTGCGCTGTGCCGCGCGGTCGCGCGCGCGATTGTCGAACAGCGCCTGCGACAGCCCGTCGGCATGGTCGGGCGCGCCGGGTGCATAGGTAAGGGCGGGGCGCGCGAAGGGTTCGGCGGGCATTTCGGCAAGCCGCACCGCCAGCGTTTCGACCAGCCGCGCGCGGCCGCGCATCAGTGCTGCGCCATGCGGGACCATCTGCGCCTCGATCGCATCGAGCCAGCCGCTTTCGGGTTCGCGCCGGTCGGCCAGCAGGCGGTTGCGTTCGCGCAAGGCCGCTTCATAGCGGGCCGCATGGCTGGCATGCGCGGGATCGAGCGCCAGCGCCAGACGGTCCATATACCGCCGCCGATCGCCGGCCGGCCCGGTGAACAGGCCGTCCATCGCGGGCGTCAGCCAGGTGACCGCCAGCCATTCGCCGAGCCCCGTCGCGCTGCTTTCCGCGCCATTGATCCGCACCCGGCGTCGGCCCGGATTGGCGCTGTCCATATAAGTACCGAGGCGCACCGGACCATCGTCTTGCCGCAGGTCAGCGGCGACGCGAAAGCCTGTGCTGCTGTCGCTACGCATCATGTCGCCGAGCGCGGCGCGCCGCAGCCCGCGTCCGGGTGCAAGCAGCGAGAGCGCCTCGAGGATATTGGTCTTGCCCGCTCCGTTTTCGCCCACCAGCAGGTTGAACTGCGCGGTTTCGCCCAGCTCGGTCGCGGCGTGGTTGCGGAAGTCGATGAGTGAGATGCGGTCGAGCGCCATGGGTCGGCTGGCGATAGCGCGGGCACGCGGACCCCGCTACTCGAAAGGCGCATATCCAACAGTTGGGGAAATTTCCCAACCTTTCGGATTGATGAACGGATCGGGGTCGGGCTGTTCAGCAAGAAATGGCGGAAATCTGCGGTTTTTTCCAGTTTGGCACACCCGTTGCAATCATTGGGGTATCCCGGATGGTCCGGGGCCAAACAAACCAAGGATCAGGAGAACCACAATGAACACCTTCGAAAACGCCAGCAGTCGCGCTCTCGCCGCCATCTTCGCTCTCAGCATCTCGGCCGTCTTCATGGCCGCTGCGATCGTCCCCGCCAGCCCCACCGGCTTCATCGCCTGATCGCCCCGATCACGCACTCTCGCATCGAAAGGAAAGGAATTATGTTCAACTCGGAAAACGGCAACAAGCTCTTCGCAGCTGCCTTCTCGCTCGTCCTCTCGGCAGTGGCCTTCGCCACGGCTATCCTCCCGGCCTCGCCCAATGGAGTGATCGTATGAGCCAGCTGAAGCACCGCAATGAGGAACGCGCCGTCCGGCCCAGCAAGAGCTTCGCGCTCGATCGCACAGGCGGCAAGCTGATGGGCGTCTGCTCCGGCATCGCCCGCTACTTCGGCATCGACGTCACCTGGGTCCGCATCGGGTTCGTCGCAGGAACGCTGCTCGGTTTCGGCAGCTTCATCCTGATCTACCTCGCGATCGGACTGATCGCCGACTGACCACGGCCTCGCGCCAACCGACCCGGTTTTCGTGCCGGTCGTGGCTCAAAACAGAGAAAACCGGGAGGGGCCATCTGGCCCCTCTCTTGATTCCGGCCCCCGGGTCACATCGCCGAAATGCCGCCGTCGAGCTTGAGCTCCGCGCCGGTCATGAAGCGGCTTTCATCGCTCGCCAGATAGACCACCGCATTGGCGATATCGTTGGGTTCGCCCACGAACTTGAGCGGGATCTGCCGCGCCAGCTTCTCGAGCAGGACACCCTTTTCGATATTGTGGTTCTTCGCGGTGCCGTCGAGGATCGGCGTATCGACGAAGGTCGGATGGATCGAATTGCAGCGGATCTGCATGTTCTTCTTGGCGCAATGCAGCGCGATCGACTTGCTCAGCATCCACACCGAAGCCTTGCTGGCGTTATAGGCGGGCATCGTATCGCTCGCGATCAGCCCCGCAATGCTCGAAATGTTCACGATCGACCCCGGCGCGTGTTCGCGCATCAGCGGCAGCGCCTTCTGGCAACCGTGAAAGATCGAATCGACATTGATCGCAAAACAGCGCTTCCAGTCGTCGAAGTCGCAGGTCTCGATATTGCCCGCCACCCCGATCCCGGCGTTGTTGACCAGCACGTTGAGCCCGCCCATCTGGTCGCGCGCTGCCTCTACCGCGGCTTCCCAGGCCTGCGGATCGGTAACGTCGTGCTGGATGGCAAAGGCGGTGCCGGAACCCAACTGCTCGTTGATCAGCGAAGCGGTTTCCGCCGCGCCGTCGCCATTGATGTCGGTGCACAGCACGCGCGCGCCTTCTTCGGCCAGCCGGGTGGCATGCGCGCGCCCCAGGCCCTGCGCCGCGCCCGTTATCAGCGCCAGCTTACCCGCGCACCGCGGCTCGCGTTCCTTCGCCATCTCTCACTCTCCTGCCAGTAATCCCTGTCCCAGCAGCAAGAGCATGCGCACGTCGATCCCGCAACCATCGGCGCGCTTGGCGGCGATAAAGCTCTGGATGTCGGCCAGCGCAACGCGGTGTACGGTGATGTTCTCTCCCGCCACGCCGCCGCCTTGGCCGACTTTGGTCAGCTGGCGCGCGCGGACGAGGGTGAAGCTTTCGCTGACCATCCCGGGTGAGGACCAGAAACAGCCCTGGTCTTCGAGAATGGCGGCGCGGTAGCCGGTTTCCTCCTCGAGCTCGCGCCCGGCGGCGACCAGCGGGTCTTCCTCGGCGAGATCGTCCTCGTCGCCGATCAGCCCGGCGGGCAGTTCGATACAGGGACAGCCCAGCGGCACGCGGTATTGTTCGACCAGCAGGACATGGTCGTACTCGTCGACCGCCAGGATCACCGCCGCGCGGATACTGCGCGGGCGGCCGACATATTCCCACCGCCCACGTTTCTTCGCGGTGATGTACTTGCCCTGCCAGACGATCTGCTCGTCCGCATCATGGTCGGGGACCGACATGGTCAGACCTCGATCAGGCGGTCGGGCAATTCGTTTTCGTCATCCTCGCTGCGCGGGAAATGCTCGGACAGCACCTGACCGACATCGCGTACGCCCGCGGCCAGCCCTTCGGCGATATGGCCCTGTTTGATCTCGGCCAGCATGTCCGCCATCGCCTCGCCCCAGACCTCCGCCGGGACGATTGCGGCGATTGGCTGGTCGGCGACGATTTCCGCGCGGTGTTCGCGCATCGAGAGGTAGAGCAGCACGCCGGTGCGCCCATGCGTGCGCCGTTCGGCGCCGACCTTGAAATGCTTGATCGCACGGGCATGCGTGCGCGCGGTCTTCACCGGGCCCGGCGTCAGCATGAAGCGCAGCGGGTCCCAGCTCACCAGCAGCCAGCCGATCACGAAGGCGACCAGCCCCAGCGCAATCGTCATGCTCGCCAGTTCGCCGGTGGTCCATTCATGCGTCCAGCCGCCGACCAGCGCGTCCCACAGATCCATGAAGGGCTGGGGGATCATCGCGAAAAGGCTCATTGCCGAAAAGGCGAGCGCCGCCGCCCAGACCAGCACGACGTCGTTGTACTCGTCGCTCCGGTCGGCCAGCACGGTGACGATTTCGCCGCTGGTGGTGAGCTCGGCCTGCGCGACCGCATCGGATACGATCGTGTGATCGGCTTGCGAAAGATAGCCCATTACCACCCCCCGGAGGCGCCGCCGCCCCCGAAACTGCCACCGCCGCCGGAAAAGCCGCCGCCGAAACCACCGCCGCCGCCGAAGCCGCCACCGTCGCCCCAGCCGCCGCCGCCACCCCAGTCGTCGCCGCCGACGCCGCGGGCAATCGCCTTGCCGGCTTCCCACAGGATGATGTCGCCCACGACCCCGCCAACGCCGCCGCGGCGATAGCGCCGGCTGCGTCCGCCGCGGAACATCGGCAGAATGAAAAAGAAAAATATGAACCCGAGCCAGATCAGCGCGCCCACGGGAAAGCCGCCTTCGCTGTCGCGCTCTGCCGTTCGCTCCTGCGCCACGCGCGCGGCTTCTTCGGGCGGCAGTTCGAGCTGGGTGATGATCTGGTCGGCGCCCCAGGCGATGCCGCCCGAATAATCGCCCTCGCGGAAGAAGGGCTTCATCCCCTCGACATATTCGAAGGCCAGCCCGTCGGGGATCACCCCTTCGAGGCCATAGCCCACCTCGACCCGCATCTTGCGCTCGTTGGGCGCGACGACGAGGATGATGCCGTCATTGCGCTCGGCATCGCCAAGCGCCCATTCGCGGCCCAGCCGATAGCTGTAGTCGGCAATGTCGTAACCTTCGAGATCAGGCACGGTGAGGATCACGAACTGCCGCTGGTTTGCTTCCTCGAAAGCATCGAGCTTGGCAGTCAGTGCCGCTTCGGTGGCATCGTCGATGATGTTCGCGGCATCGACCACCGGCGCGGTGCCGCGCTCGGGGAAGTTCTGCGCGGCGGCGGGCAGGGCCAGGCCTCCGAGGAGGCCAAGCCCTGCCGCCAGCGGCAGAATGAGGCGGGCGAGGAGTGTGCGCATCGCAGCGCCGCTCAGTTCGCGGCGTCGCTATCCGAGCGCATGTTCAGCTCGGGCGCGGTTTCGGCGCCTTCGGTGACTGCCTGGTAGGGCACCATCGGTTCCGCACCGTGGATGATGTTCGCGCCGATCGTGTCGGGGAAGGTGCGGATGGTGGTGTTATACTGGCGGACCGCCTCGTTATAGTCGCGGATCGCGACGCGGATGCGGTTTTCCTGGCCTTCAATCTGGGTCATGAAGCGGCCGAAGTTTTCCTGGCTGCGCAGTTCGGGATAGGCTTCGACATTGGCCATCAGCCGCGAGAGCGCGCCGCCGAAGGTGTTCTGCGCTTCCTGGTACTGCGCCATCTTCTCCGCATCGCCGAGATCGTCGCCATCGATCTGGATTTCGGGACGCGTTGCCGAAGCACGCGCCTGCACCACTGCCTCGAGCGTGTCGCGTTCCTGCTCGGCCGAGCTCAGCACGATCTGCTCGAGATTGGGCACGAGGTTGGCGCGTTCCTGGAACGCGGCCTCGACATCGGCCCATTTCGCCTTCGCGGTCTCCTCGGCCGCGGGCACCGAGTTGATCCCACAGGCCGACAGGGCCAGCGCGGCGGCAGCGACGATAGAGGTGCGAAAAGCAGCCAAGCGGTTCATGAAAAATCCCTCGTGTGGTAAACGTGTCTTGTCTAGATAGCACACCTTTCCGACCTTTCAAGATTAACGCGATCTTGTCGTCCCGCGGTGTCAGTGGCAGAAAGCCTCACGATTACGATGGTAAACAGGAACTGCCGCATGTTAAAAGATTTCAAGGATTTTATCGCCAAGGGCAACGTGATCGATCTCGCCGTGGCGGTCATCATCGCCGGCGCTTTCGGTACGATTGTCGCATCGCTAACCGACGAGGTTATCATGCCGGTCGTCGGCGCGCTGTTCGGCGGGGCGGATTTCTCCAGCTATTTCATCCTCCTCACCACGCCGGAAGGCTATGAAGGGTCGCTCACCGACTATGCCGCGCTCAAGGAAGCAGGCGCGGCGATGATCGGTTACGGCGCCTTCATCACCGCGATTATCAACTTCGTGATCCTGGCGTTCATCATCTTCCTGCTGGTGCGCTATGCCAAGAAGGTGATGGCCGAGTTCGAGGAGAAGGAAGAAGCGGCGGCACCCGCCGGTCCGACCGAGATCGAGCTGCTGACCGAAATCCGCGACGCGCTGAAGAAGTAAAATTGCCGCGCCTGCCCGCCCGCGGTGCGGGGGGAGGGCTACGGCCCGTCCCGCATCTGGCGGGTATGTGGCTGCATACACTTCACATTAAGCCGGCAGGGCCTATATGGGTCCTGCCCGTTTCGGCGGGATATGGCGATAAATGGCGCTGTGTAATAGGTACAACGGACCCGGGGGCAGTACCCGGCGGCTCCACCACAAACCGCTGAAATGGCGGATTATGACGGGGCCGAACTAGGATCGACGTGTGCTGAAAGGCAGTGGTTTTGCTCGGGCTGAGTACCCCGTAAAAATGTTCACAACACACAAGTGCCAACGATAACGAAGCACTCGCTCTCGCAGCGTAATTTGATGGCCTAACGGCCTGAATTTACAAAGCTAAAGCGCGGTTGGACCCACCGGGCAACAGAAGCGGATTCCGGGGCTCCGGGGGTAGCTAGCAACAGAAACCCCCACCTTCTTCCAAATTTGCTTGGCAGCCGGACGCTCAGTCTGCGGCCGGATCGCGCTCCGCGGCCGCCTTGGCCTCGCGCTCGTACCGCAGCGCGTCCAGGATCTTCGCCCCGCCGAGGAACACCGCGCCCGCGGTTGCCGTGAACAGCAGATAGCCGCCCCATCCGGGATATTCGACCGTGTAATGCGCGCCGCGTGTCATCGCGCCGAGGGCAAGCGCGAAGATGATCAGAAACGCCTCAAGACGCGTCTTGATCACAAACAGCCGCTTCATCTTCCCGAACACGCTCGCTTTGGCCTCCACCCTTAACCCTTTACACCTGCAAGCCACGTGCCACCGGCGCGTTACTGCGATGTACAGTGGTTAATATTGCGTGGAGTGTAAAAGCGCCCGACGCGGCGGTCCAGTGTCTTAACGCAGGGGGCGTCGTTCAGGCGAGTTCGTCCAGCGAAAGCACGGAAAGCAGCGCTTCACGCGCTTCGATCACGACCTTGGCGAGTTCGCCCGAGCCGACCTGCTCGGGTTCGATCCGCGCGGGCCAGTGGGCTGCGATGACCGATTCGATTCGCTGCGCCTTCATATCGTCGAGCAGGAACCGCGCATCGACCGTGGCCGGATCGGCCACCACGCGCAGCCGCAGACAGGCGGGGCCGCCGCCATTGGCCATCGACTGGCGCACATCGACCGGAATGACATGGCGGATCGGGCCGTTCGAGGCTAGCATGCTTTCGCACCATGCCCAGACGCTCGCGCTGTCCTGGCATTCGCTCGGCACCACCAGCGCCATCTCCCCGCTCGGCAGCGTCAGCAGCTGGGCGTTGAACAGATAGGTCCGGATCGCCTCTTCGAGGCTGACTGCGCTCGCGGGAACTTCGACCACGTGGATGCGGGGGAAGGCGGCGAATATCGCCTCGTAGGCGTCCTTGCGATCGGCGAAGGCGAGTTCATGCGTGAACAGCACGTTCTGGTTCGCCACTGCGACGACATCGTTATGGAACGCCCCCGCCGCGACCGCCGCGGGGTTCTGCTCGACGAATACGCAGCGCGCGGGATCGAGGCCGTGGAGGCGCGCGACCGCCCGGCTGGCCTGTTCATGCTGGCGCGCGGGAAAGCGTCCGCCGGGGCGGCCATAGACGAATACTTCGACCCCGGGGGCGTCGTGGCTGTCGCACAGCCGCATGTGATTGGCCGCGCCCTCGTCGCCGAAGCTGGGCGGGATCGCATCATGCACTTCGAAATGCCGCGTATCGCCAAAGGCGATCTTCAATTGCGCCTGCGTGTCGCGCCATTCCTGGGCGCGGTGGGCCATTGTGACGAGATTGGCGGGGGTCAGGTGGCAGCGCCCGTCGGCCGTATCGGGCGCGGGGCTGACGGTCGCCGCATTGGCAGTCCACATCGCGCTCGCCGACCACGCCGCCGCCACCAGCGCGCGATCGGTATCGGGGCCGATGGCAAGGTCGCGCAGCAGCGCGGGGTTCGGGCGCGGCAGCGGCAGCAAAAAACCCTGCGCCAGTCCGCGCTCCATATTGCGGCGCATCTTGGCCACGCCCTGCAGCGCCGCCGCGCGCGGAAAGGACGCATCGCCGCGATGGCTCGCGCTGGCGATATTGCCGGGACTGAGGCCTGCGTAATTGTGGGTCGGGCCGACGATCCCGTCGAAATTGATTTCGACCAGCCCGCTCATCGCGCCACGCTCCACACTTCGTCGCCAACGCCAACCCCAAGCGCTTCGGCGCAGATCGTATCGATCGATATCGACCCGTCCTCGGCGATTTCGCGCATACCATAGGCGCTGCGGAAAGTGTCGAGCGTGCCGGTGGCGATCAGCGCGCGCTCCCCGATATCGAGATCGGTTGCGGCGACCTTGCCCGGCTGCGCCTGGCGGATGCTGCGAACCTGGTCGGTCCGCGCCAGCATAGTCGGGCCGCCATCGAAGATGTCGACATAGCCCTCGGCGGCGAAGCCTTCGTTTTCCAGCATCCGCATCGCGGCGCGGCCGCTCGGGTGGGGCACGCCGATGACCTTCTTCGCCTCCTCGTCGAGCATGGCGACATAGACCGGGTGCTTGGGCATCAGATCGGCGATGAACTGGTTGCCGTTGATCGCATTGAAATAGTCGGCTTCCTGGAAGGTCATTCCGAAGAAGCGGCCAGCGACGCCGTCCCAGAAGGGCGAACCGCCGCGGTCGTCGATCACGCCGCGCAATTCGGCGATGATGCGATCGGCAAAGCGGCTGCGGTGCATCGCGACGAAGAGATAGCGGCTGCGCGCGAGCAGCAGGCCGAGCCCGCCCGCGCGTTCGCCCGGGTGGAGGAACAATCCGCCCACTTCGGAGGAGCCTTCGAGATCGGTGACGAGGCTGAGCAGTTCGGCGCGTACGGTGCGGTCGAGTTCGCGGCTGTGCTGGGTCAGCGTGTTGAGCCGGTAGCTGTAGAACGGCCATTGCTGCCCGACCTGGCTGAATAGCTGGCAGGTGCCGCGCACCTGGCCGGTCTCGGTGTTTTCTAGCACCAGGGTGAACTGGTCGTCGCCCAGATCGTCATTGGTCCGGGCAAAGGCTTGCTCGGCCCGTTCGAGCTTGCGTGTCAGCGCCTCGCGGTCGGCGGGCAGATTGGTAAAGCCACCACCGGTCAGCTTGGCCATCTCGTAGAGATGTTCGAGGTCGGTGATATGCGCGGCGCGCAGGCGGAAGGTCACAGATGGTCTCCGGTGGAAAGCTTGGCGAGCACGAGCGCGGACAGCGCGGCGCGCTCGCGAAGGCTTGGCACGATCATGAATTCGTCGGGTGAGTGGATCGCCCCGCCGCGGACGCCGAGCGTATCGACCACCGGTACGCCGGTGGCGGCGATATTGTTGCCATCGCATACGCCGCCGGTGCTTTTCCAGCCGATCTGCTGGCCCAGCTCGGCACCGCAGGCCTTGACCAGGTCGAACAGGCGCTGTGCCTTGGCATCGACCGGCTTGGGTGGCCGCGTGACGCCGCCATGGCGATGGACACCGACGTCGTGCTGCGCGGCGACCTGCGTGATCAGCGCCTCCAGCTCAGCCTCGAAACGGCTCATCGCGTCGGTCGACTTGGGGCGGATATTGAACCGCAGCACGGCAAGGTCGGGGACGACATTGTTGGCGCTGCCGCCCTCGATCTTGGCCGGATTCACGGTGATGTCCTCCGCTTCGAGCGCCTTGATCCGCAACACCAGGTCGCTTGCCGCGACGATCGCATTGCGCCCGTCCTGCGGATTGCGCCCGGCATGCGCAGACTTGCCCGTGAAGGTAATCGAATAATTGCCCGTCCCGCCGCGCGCATGCGCCAGCGTGCCGTCGGGCAGCGCGCTGGGCTCATAGGTGAGCGCGGCATATTTCCCCCGCGCCAGTTCCTCGATCAGCGCGCGGCTGGCGAGGCTGCCGGTTTCCTCGTCCGAATTGATCATTACGTCGTAACCCACGCGCTGCGACCCTTCGATCCCCTCAAAGGTCGTGAGCGAGTGGAGGATGACGTTGAGCCCGCCTTTCATGTCGGCAGTGCCGGGGCCGTTGATCGTCTCGTCGTCGAGCCAGACGGTATCCTGGAACGGGTGATCGGCGGGGAACACCGTGTCCATATGTCCGGTCAGCACGAAGCGGCGTTCCGCCTCGGGACGCACGCGCAACACCATGTGCCGGCCATGCGGTTTTTCGAACTCCTGCCCTTCGGCGGAGATTGCCGTGACCGTCGCGGGTTCGACCAGCTCGATCTCGCCGGGGAGCGTGCTGAAGGCATCGGAGAGCACACTTGCCATCTTTGCCAGCCCGGCGATATTGGCGGTCCCCGTGTTGATGGCGGCCCAGGCCTGCACCTGGCCCAGCATCGTATCGGCGTCGATCGCGTCGAGGAGGGCTTGAGCGGGCATATCCGGTTTCATGCGCAACGTCCTTAATCCTGCGGTTAGCCGAGTCCACCCCGTGCCTTGCATTGATCAACCGCTGACGGCATAGACCGTGGTGCTCCTCCCCGGGTTCGACATCGCCAGTTTTTCATACCCCCCGAGGAGTTCCATGACCGAATATGTAACGCGCGCCGGAATCGAAACCGATCCGCAGCTTGCCGCTTTCATCGATACCGAAGTGCTGGGCCCGCTGGGCCGCGACGCCGATGCCTTCTGGCAGGGTTTCACGGATTTGCTGGGCAGGTTCGCCCCGCGCAATGCCGCGCTGCTCGCCAAACGCGAGGATTTGCAGGCCAAGATCGACGCGTGGCATGGCGAGCGCGCGGGCCAGCCGCATGATGCCGCGGCCTATCGCAGCTTCCTTGAAGATATCGGCTACCTCGTCCCCGAACCCGGCGACTTCACCATCGGCACCGGGAATGTCGATCCCGAGATTGCCACCATGGCGGGGCCGCAACTGGTGGTGCCGATCCTCAATGCCCGCTTCCTGCTCAACGCCGCCAATGCGCGCTGGGGCAGCCTCTACGATGCCTTCTACGGCACCGATGCCCTCGACGCGCCGCCGGCCCAGCCGGGCGGTTATGACGAACTGCGCGGTGCCGCCGTGGTCGCCGAGGCCAAGCGCTTCATGGACGAGACGGTTCCCCTGGCCGATGGCCGCAAATGGGCCGATCTTGCCGATGTGAAGGAGAACGGCATTCCGCTGGCCGATCCGGCGCAATGCCTCGGCTGGAACGAGACCTCATGCTTCTTCCGCCATAACGGCCTGCATATCGAAGTGGTGTTCGATGCCGCGCATCCGGTCGGCAGCACCGACCCTGCCAACATCGCCGACATCGTGCTCGAATCCGCATTGACCACGATTGCCGATTGCGAGGATTCGGTCGCGGCGGTCGATGCCGAAGACAAGCTCACCGCCTATCGCAACTGGCTCGGCGTGATCCGCGGCGATCTGGAGGAAAGCTTCGAGAAGGGCGGCAACACGCTCACTCGCAAGCTGGTGGGTGACAAGACTTACACCGACAGCGACGGCGGCGAACACAGCCTGCCCGGACGCAGCCTGATGTTCGTGCGCAATGTCGGCCATCTGATGACCAACCCGGCGATGCGCTGGGACGGCAAGGAAATCCCCGAAGGCATTCTCGATGCGGTGGTCACCTCGGCGATCGGCGCGCAGGACGTCGCGGGCCTCGGCAAATACGGCAATTCGCGCTGCGGCAGCATCTATATCGTGAAGCCCAAGATGCACGGGCCCGAGGAATGCGCCTTCACCAACGACCTGTTCGACGCGGTGGAAGATTTGCTCGGCCTGCCGCGCCACACGATCAAGGTCGGCGTGATGGACGAGGAACGCCGCACATCGGCCAATCTCGCCGCCTGCATCCACGCGGTGAAGGACCGCATCGTCTTCATCAACACCGGCTTCCTCGACCGCACGGGTGACGAGATCCACACCTCGATGCGTGCGGGTCCGATGATGCGCAAGGGCGAGATGAAGAACTCGGCCTGGCTCAAGGCCTATGAGGCGCGCAATGTCGGCATCGGCCTCGCGCATGGCCTGTCGGGGCGCGCGCAGATCGGCAAGGGCATGTGGGCGGCGCCCGACCTGATGGGGCAGATGATGATCGACAAGATCGGCCATCTTCGCGCCGGGGCGAACACCGCCTGGGTGCCGAGCCCGACCGCCGCGACGCTGCACGCGATCCATTATCACCGCGAGGACGTGTTCGAGATTCAGAAGGGCCTGCCCGATGCGGCGAAGCTCGACGAACTGCTCGCCATCCCGCTGGCGGACGGCGTGAACTGGTCGGAAGAGGAAATCCGCGCCGAGCTCGACAACAATTGCCAGGGCCTGCTCGGCTATGTCGTGCGCTGGATCGATGCCGGCGTCGGTTGCTCCAAGGTCCCCGACATCAACGACATTGGCCTGATGGAAGACCGCGCCACGCTGCGCATTTCCAGCCAGCATATCGCCAACTGGTTGCTGCACGGCGTCATCTCCGAAGAGCAGGTGATGGACAGCCTGCGCCGCATGGCGGCCAAGGTCGACGAGCAGAATGCGGGCGATCCCTTCTACCAGCCGCTGCTGGAGAACGAGGACGGCGCCGCTTTCAGCGCGGCCAAGGACCTGATCCTCAAAGGCGTCGAACAGCCCAGCGGTTACACCGAACCGCTGCTGCACGCCTGGCGGCGCGAGAAAAAAGCGCAGGGCTGACCACAGCCAATCGCGATCGAAGGAGAAGCCCCGCCGACCAGCGGGGCTTTTTCGTGGGGCCTTAGCGTTCTGCGGTGAGTGCGCGCGCGAGGGTCACGAATTCGCCGACCGTTACCGTCTCGGCGCGGCGCTGCGAATCGATGCCCAGCTGCTCCAGCGCGGCGACCGCGCCGGGCACTCCCTTGAGGCTCTGGCGCAGCATCTTGCGGCGCTGGCCGAAGGCGGCTTCGGTCAGACGTTCGAGCATTCGCGCGGACACGCCTTCGGGCATGGTGCCGGGTTCGACATGGACGATCGCGCTCATCACCTTGGGTGGCGGAGTAAAGGCGCTGCGGTGGACCTTCATCGCCAGCTTCGCATGGCTGCGCCACTGCGCCAGCACCGCAAGCCGGCCATAGGCCGAGCCGCCGGGCTGCGCGACGATGCGCTGGGCGACTTCCTGCTGGAACATCAGCGTCAGGCTGGTCCACAGCGGCGGCCATGCATTCTCGCTGCCCTTCGCCCCGGCCAGCCAGCGCACGAACAGCGCGGTGCCGACATTATAGGGCAGGTTGGACAGCACGGCGAAGGGTTCTCCGCCCATCAGCTCGGCATGATCGAGCTTGAGCGCATCGCCCTCGATGACGCGCAACTGGTCCGGGAAGGCGTCTTCCAGCTCGGCCAGCGCGGGCAGGCAGCGGCGGTCCATCTCGATCGCGGTCACGCGGGCGCCGGCGCGCAACAGGGCGCGCGTCAGCCCGCCGGGACCGGGGCCCACCTCGAGCACCGGCTTGCCCGAAAGATCGCCGGGCACCGCAGCGATCCGGTCGAGCAATTGTTCGTCGAACAGGAAGTTCTGCCCCAGCGCTTTCGATGCGCTGAGGCCATGGCGGGCGATCACTTCGCGCAAGGGAGGGAGGTCGGGTGAGGGCACGGGCGTCCTATACAGTCATTGCGCGCGAAGCGAAGCGATCCGGTCCAGGCTTCAGATGCGGCTATGCCCGGCGCGCCGCGCGGCCATGTCGCCGGCCATTTTCAGCGCCGCAATCATCGCGCCCGGATCGGCGATGCGCCGTCCGGCAATATCGAAGGCAGTGCCGTGATCGGGGCTAGTGCGCACCAGCGGCAGGCCGAGCGTGACATTGACCCCTTCGTCGAAATCGAGCGCCTTTAGCGGAACCAGCGCCTGGTCGTGATACATGGCCAGCGCGGCGTCATAGGTCTGGCGCGCGCGCGGGGTAAACAGCGCATCGGCGGGGTGGGGACCGCTGACCGACAGGCCCGCCGCGCGCAGCGCCGCGATCGCGGGTTCGATGATCCGCACCTCCTCGTCGCCGAAGCGGCCGCCTTCGCCCGCATGCGGATTGAGCCCGCACACCGCCAGCCGCGGCGCGGCGATCCCGAAATCGCGGCGCAGCGCGGCGTGGACGATGCGCGCACGGCGCTCGATCAGGTCCTGCGTCAG
Source organism: Qipengyuania sp. Mu-71 (assembly GCF_036867055.1). Taxonomy (NCBI): domain Bacteria; kingdom Pseudomonadati; phylum Pseudomonadota; class Alphaproteobacteria; order Sphingomonadales; family Erythrobacteraceae; genus Qipengyuania; species Qipengyuania sp. Mu-71. The sequence continues at coordinate 648,852 of NZ_JBAJHR010000001.1, forward strand.
CAGCGAGGCAACCTCGGCCAGCGCGCAATGCACGGTCAGCGGTACCGCGCGCAGGCTCGGCCCGGCGAGCATCATTACCGCGTCGTCGGGGTCCCGCTCGCAGGCGGCGGCGAGGAATTCAGTCTGGCCGGGAAAGTCGAACCCGACCTTGGCCAGTTCGCCCTTGGCAATGGGAGCGGTGACAACCGCGGCCGCGCGCCCGTCCCGCGCCAGCGCGGTCGCTTCGATCAGCGAATGCAGTGCCAGCCGCGCCCCGTCGGCATCGGGGGCGCCGGGGCGGTACTCGCCATCGTTGCTGCCCAGGACCGGCAATGCGCGGGCAAAGACCGCCGCGGCGTCCGCCGGTTCGGCGATCCGTTCGACCCTCAGTTCAAGCCCGCGCGCCTGTGCCGCGGCTTCGAGCACGCGCGCGCCGCCGACCACGAAAAAGGGCGCGAGCCCCGTCTCGGAACGTCGCGCCCAGCTTTCGGCAATAATTTCGGGCCCGATCCCCGCCGGATCGCCAAGGGATACGGCGAGGGGAGCCACGGCCTGCGTCAGTTATACTCGATGAAGGCGTCGTTGCGCAGATCGCGCAGGTAACGCTGCGCGCGCTTCTCGACGCGTTCGTCCTCAAGCTCGCCCATGATCTGGTCGAAGTTCGGACCCGCGGCCACCTGCGGATCGTCGCGGCCGCACAGCATCAGCACGCGCACGCCCTCTTCGAACGAGCCGAAGGGCGGGGTCGACTGGCCGACCTGCAACTGGAGGACGATGTTCTGCAACGCCTCGGGCAGCGAGCGCACGCGGATCTGGTCGTTGGTGACCACATTCGCGCCCAATTGCGCGGCTGCATTTTCGGCATCGCCGCAGCCGCGGATGTTCTGCACACCTTCGGTGAAGGCAGCCACGCGCTGCTGCGCGGCGGCCTGCGAGGTGCCCGGATCGAAAGAGATCTGGATCTGCTTGAGGCTGAGAACGGCATCACGCGGATCGGCCATCAGCACCTGTCGCTTGTCGATCAGGTAAAGGATCGAGAAACCGCCGGGAATGCGGATCGGGCCAACCAGCTGGCCGGGGCTCATTTCCGCGGCAACCGCTTCAAGCTGCGCGTTCTGGAGCTGCGCAAGCTGGATCCAGCCGAGATCGCCCCCGACCGCTGCGGTCGAGGCTTCGGAGAACTGGCGCGCATAGGCGACGAAGCTGCCACCCTGGCGCAGCTGTTCGACGATCTTGTTGGCGTTGTCCTCGACCGCGGCTTCGGTCTCAGGCGTCGCCGAAAGATAGATCTCGCCAAGCCGGTATTCCTCGGTCCCGCGCGAGGCTTCGAGCCGGTCGATCAGCTCGTTCACTTCCTCGCTCGAAACGTTGACGAAGGGCGCGATATTGCGGCGCAGCAGCGCGTTCCACGCCAGTTCGCCGGTAATCTGCCGCTTGAGCGCCTGGGGTGCGGAGCCGATCGAGGCGAGATACTCGTCCATCTTGCCCGGCTCCTGGCCGAAATTCTGCGCGGCGACACGGGCATAGGTCTGGTCGACCTCGGCCTGCGAAATATCGAGTTCCTGCGCGATGGCGGCCTGGATCTGCAGCGTTTCGTCGATCAAATTGCGCAGCACCTGCATCCGCACGCGGAGCATCTCTTCCTCGCTGACCGGCCGCTGGTTGGCGGCAAGCAGCAGCGCGACGCGCTGGTCGATATCGGTTTCGGTGATCACGAAGCCATTGACCACCGCCGTGGCCACGCGGTGGTTGGGATCGCTGTCCTGCAGCATGCTGAGGTCGCTGGGCAGGCCGAGCAGATCGCCCTGCGCCATGGTCTGCTGGGCCTGGCCCGCAAGGGGCGCAGCGGCGAGACCGGTCGCGGCGGCGATCGAAAGCAGTCGGGAAATTATCTTTGCAGTCACGTGTCGAACCTGTTTTGCGGCATCGTCTCGATACCTGAATATGCCGCCTGCCTTGGCGGGCTGCGGCTTAACCCAAGCTGATAGTCGCGCGCCGGATAGCGCGTTTGGTCCAAGCTGCCAATTGCACAGCCTAGCGGAAGCCCAGATTTCTCAGGCTGAAATAGAATTGGAAGGTATCGCCGCGTTCGGCATCGCCCGAAGTGATGTAGTCGCGCCGCCAGGTCACCCCCAGTTCGAGGCAATCATCCTGATAGGCGATACCGAGCCGCGTGCGGATCGGATCGAAGCCGTCGGAGGACAGCGTCGGGTCCTCCTCGCGGTTGGTCAGGTTGAATACGCCCGACCCGAATACCGACCAGTAATTGGCGAAAGCCACGCGCACCGCGCCGCGCAATTCCTCGCGGTCCTGCAAATCCTCCACCTGCGTGATGTCGCGGTCGAGCCGCACGTAACCGATCTCGGCATAGGTGCGGCGCGACCCGACGGTGGCGTCGATCTCGTTCCGGCGGATCGCCAGATTGGCCTTGTCCAACCGGAAGCGGTGGGTGAACTTCAGGAAGTCCTTATACCGAACCTCGGTCCGGCCGACGAAATCGGAAAACCGCTCGGACAGGCCGGTCCCCACCGGGAGGATGTCGCGGTCGCTGTCGAGACGGTAGGATTGCCCGACATTGGTCTTGAGCTCCCAGTCGGGGATGCGCAGCGCCCAGTCGAACCCGTAGGTGACCCGCGCACCGTCCTCGACCCGGTCGTAGCCGGGGAAGCGGTTGAGCGCGAAGAGGTTTGAATCCTCCAGGTCGATCGCGCGCGCGTCCTCATTGGGAATGGCGAGGTTCTTGATCGGCGGGGTGGCGACGAATTGCACGCGCGGGGTGAACACCTGCGTACCGCCGAAGGCCTCGCCGACGAAGGGCCATTGCACATCGAGCGCGCCCAGCGCGACGCCGCGATATTCCCAGCCGGGATTGCCGCGATAGCTGGCGGTGCTGGTGAGGTAGTTCTCATCCGAATGATAGACGTCGCCGCGCAGCATGCCGGTCAGCGTGACAACCTGGCCCAGTCCGGTGACGCGCCGCAGATCCCACTGCGCGCGGGCAAAGGCGCGCTGCGTGTCCTGTCCCATGTCGCGGGTGATCGCGAGCGTGTTGGCCTGCAGTTCGAGCTGCCCGCCGAGAATCTGTTCGTCGGGGCGCCAGCGCGCATCGAGCACGGGCAGCGCCAGCGGCACCTCGCCCTGCGGCTGGTCGAGCCGCAGCGTCTGCGTCGCCCAGCCGGCAAGCGAGAAATAGGTGTTCTTGCCGACCCGCTCGAGCTCGACCGTCGAGCGCAGCCGATCGTCGCGGCTGAGGTCGTAGCGGCGCAGGAAGGTGCGGTCGGTCGTGCGGCGGATCGACCCGGTCACGCTCCAGTCGGGCGCAATCTGGAACTTGCCGTTGGCGAAGATGTAGCCGCGGAATTCTTCGGCGCTGTTCGATACGCCGGTCAGCGTCGAGATACGCTGCGAATGGGTGGCATAGCCGGTGACCTGATAGGCACCGCTGCCGGTCAGGTGGCGCCACTGACCCGCCACCATCGGCGCCGCATCGGTATAGACATGCGTGGTTACCGTGAGGTCGCGATTGTCGGCGAAACGCAGGTAGTAGCTGCCCGAAACCTCGACACCGTTGCTTTCGGAAAACCGCAGGTCGGGGACGAGGAAGCCCGATACCGCGCCGCCATCGGTGCGGATGCTCAGCCCCGGCAGCGGCAGGATGCGCGCGCCGAACAATTCGAGGAAGGCGCCCGAAAATTCGATCCGGCGATTGTCGGGATTATAGACCACGCGCTCCGCGGTGATCCGCCAGCTCGGATCGCGCGGGCAGCCGGCGGGGGTGACGACCGAACACCCGCTGTAGGCGGCTTCCTCGAGCGAGACCGTGCCATCGCTTTCGCGCATTCCGCGATTGGCGGCGAGGCGGCCGCCCTGCCGCAGCGCGAGCAGCAGGTTTTCCATCGCCCCGGCTTCGAATTCGTCGGTCAGCTCGATCCGTTCGGAGAACAGCTGGTTGCCGTTTTCATCGACGAAGCGCACCCGGCCGCTTGCGGTGATCACCCCGGTCTGCTGGTTCCAGGTTACCGAATCGGCGCGGAGCGAGCGGTCGCCGCTGCGCAGCACGACATTGCCGCTGGCGGTCACCTGCTGGCTGTCGGCGCCATATTCGATAATATCGGATTCGAACGCGATTTCGCGATTGCCCGCGGCATTGATGCCATCGTCGCCGGTCGGTGCGGGCGGGGCGTCGAGACCGGCATTGGGGTCCGGCACGGTCAGCAGCGCATCGACATCTTCGGCCGTATCGACGCCCGGCTGTTCGGGCAGCGGCGTACCGGGTTCGCCTTGCGGATCGACCACCGTGCCCACGTCGTCGGCGGCATCCTGCGCAGCAAGCGGCGCGGCCACCAGCAGCGCCAGCGCGGTTGCGGTCAAGGTCACGGGTCGGAGGGCCTCCCGGCAGGAATGCGGGGTTGGCTCGGCAGGCGGGAGCATGGCTTGCCTATCGCACCGGCCACGCCTAATCGCAATCGCCATCCTCGCAGGACGGGCGCGAACCGCGCTGTCCCGACCAGAAAAAGATTCCGGAGATCGCATGCAAATTCAGTTCAGCCAGTCCCGTCCGCAGGATGTGTGCCTTGTTGCGCAAGTCACCGACAAGGGCAAGGTTCCCGCTGGCCTCGAAAAATCGCTGGTCGAAGGCATGGAAACCGCGCGCTTCAAGGGCACGGTCGGGCAGGTCTTCGAAGGCTTCGTCGAACGCGGCGGGCAGGTGCTGCGGCTGGCGCTGGCGGGCGCCGGCGACCGGAACGACGAGGCGCGCCTCGCCAATCTCGAAAAGGCCGGCGCGGCGCTGACGGCGAAATACCAGGCGAGCGGCGCCGTGGAACTGGTGCTCGACCTGTCGGATAGCGGTCTGTCGGGCGAGGAAGCCGCCTGCGTTCTGCTCGGCCTGCGGCTGCGCAACTGGCGCTACGATATCTACCGCACCAAGATGAAGGACGAGCAGAAGATCACGCTCGCCAAGGTCATCGTGGTTGGCGCGCCCGAGGGCGCCGAGGCAGCCTGGGAAGACATGGCGCATGTCGCGACCGGCGTCGAATTCACCCGCGAGCTCATCACCGAACCGGCCAACGTCCTCTATCCCGAAAGCTTCGTGGCGCGGTGCCAGGACCGGTTCGCCGGGACCGGCGTGGAACTGGTCGTGCTCGACGAAGCCGAAATGGAACGGCTCGGCATGGGTTCGCTGCTCGGCGTCGGGCTGGGGTCCGAACGCGAATCGCGCATCCTTGCGATCCGCTGGAACGGCGGCGCGCCCGATGCAGCCCCGACCGCCTTTGTCGGCAAGGGTGTGACCTTCGATACCGGCGGTATCTCGATCAAGCCGGGCCCGGGCATGGAAGACATGAAATGGGACATGGGCGGGGCCGGTGCGGTCGCGGGGGCGATGCTCGCGCTCGCCAGCCGCAAGGCCAAGGTCAATGTCGTCGGCGCGATGGGTCTCGTCGAGAACATGCCCGACGGCAAGGCGCAGCGCCCGGGCGACGTGGTCACCAGCATGAGCGGTCAGACGATCGAAGTGCTCAACACCGACGCCGAAGGACGGCTGGTGCTGGCCGATGCGCTGCACTGGACGCAGGAAGAGTTTCAGCCCGCGCGGATTATCGACTTCGCCACGCTGACCGGCGCGATCATCGTTGCGCTGGGTAACGAATTCGCCGGCGTTTTCTCGAATGACGACCAGCTGGCACAGGACCTCCATGCCGCGGGTGAAGCCACCGGCGACCGCAACTGGCGGATGCCGATCGCCCCGGCCTACGACAAGCTGATCAATTCGCCGATCGCCGACATGAAGAACATCGGCGGCAAGGGCGCAGGCTCGATCACTGCCGCGCAGTTCCTCCAGCGCTTTATTTCCAATGGCACCCCGTGGGCGCATGTCGATGTCGCGGGCATGGTCTGGTCGGACAAGCCCGGCCGCACCTGGGGCAAGGGCGCGACCGGATACGGCGTGCGCCTGATCGATCGCTTCGTGCGCGACACGCTGGAGGGCTGAAGGCAGTCGTGGCCAAGGGCAAGGGCAGTGGCAAGATGCGGCGCATGGGCGACCTGCCCAGCAAGACCTGCCTGACCTGCGGCTTTCCGTTCACCTGGCGCAAGAAATGGGCGCGTGACTGGGACGGGGTGAAATACTGCTCGGACAAATGCCGCCGCAACAAGCCGGCGGCAGGCAGCGAAGCGGCAGATCAGAAGTGACCGCCACCCGCGTCGATTTCTACCAGCTCAGCCGCGATCCGGTCGATGTCACCACCGCCAAGCTTGCGCGCAAGGTGCTGCAGGCGGGCGAGCGGCTGGTGGTGGTCAGCGGGGACGAGGGCCAACGCGGCCAGCTCGCCAAGCTGTTGTGGGAACAGGGCGGGGCGGCTTTCCTCGCCAATGGCATGGCCGGCGGACCGCATGAGGCCCGCCAGCCGATCCTGCTGTCGGCGGATTGCGCCGCGCCCAATGGCGCGCGCATGGCGCTTATCGCCGATGGCCAGTGGCGCGAGGATGCGCTGGAGTTCGACCGGGTGCTGCTCTTGTTCGATGGCACGCAGCGCGATGCCGCTGCCGAACTGTGGCGGCGCTTCGCGCAGGACGAGCAAATCGACAATCGCATCAACAAGCAGGACGAAAACGGCGCCTGGCGCGAAGGGCGCTGACGGAACCCTTCGGCGCTTCGTGGGTCGATTGGGTATGATCCGCAGCCCGCATGCCGCCCGCCTCGCCGCTTTCAGCGCTGCCGCGCTCGCGCTGAGCGGTTGTGGCGGCGATGCGGAGGACACCGAGGGCGCGTCGGCGGGTGATGGCGCCGAGCCGCGCGGCTCCTACGATATCGATGCCCGGACCGGCGAAACCAGCGCGCGCCATACCGATGGCGATGGCACCACCACGACGATGCGCTCGGGCGAGAAAGTGCCGGTTGCCTTGCCCGCCGGTTTCGCGGTCTATCCCGGCGCCAGCGTCACCAACAACACCCGGGTCGAACAGGCCGACGGGCTGCTGGTGCTGCTCAATCTGGAAAGCGACGCCACGCCGCAGGAAATGGTGTCCTATTACCGCGACCAGGCCGAGGCGGCGGGGATCGACGTGGCCACTTCGCTGGAAAGCGGCCCGGTGACGATGATCGGCGGCGAAGGCGCGGACGGCACCAGTTTTTCCTTCACCGCCACGCGCCAGGACGCGGTCACCGAAGCCCAGCTGTCGATCGGGCGCGGCCTCGAATGAATCTTGCCCGTGCGGGCGCGCAGCGCTAGGGGCGCGCGCGAGACCTCCTCTCCCCGTATAAAAATCCACGCAAGGAAATCACCATGGCGGTTACCCGCACCTTTTCGATCATCAAGCCCGATGCCACCCGCCGCAACCTGACCGGTGCGGTCACCAAGATGCTGGAAGAAGCCGGCCTGCGCGTCGTCGCCTCGAAGCGCATCCAGATGACCCGTGAACAGGCCGAAGGCTTCTACGCGGTCCACAAGGAACGCCCCTTCTTCGGTGAGCTGGTCGACTTCATGATTTCGGGCCCGGTCGTCGTGCAGGTGCTTGAAGGCGAAGACGCCGTAAAGCGCAACCGCGACGTGATGGGCGCCACCAACCCGGCCGATGCCGACGAAGGCACGATCCGCAAGACCTATGCGGAATCGATCGAAGCCAATTCGGTCCACGGTTCGGACAGCGACGAAAATGCCAAGATCGAAATCGACTTCTTCTTCGACGAAGCCGAACTGGTTGGCTAAATTCCTGCCTAAGCGGTTAATTCCGCTGGCATAACTTTTGATGCTTGAAGCGGGGGCAATCCATTATAGGGTTGTCCCCGTTATGCTGCGCTTCCTGTTCAAGAAACATCTGACTCGCAAGGCTCGCGTGGCCGCCGTGCACGACGTGGTCGACGGGCTGAATTCGCTCGATTACGAGGCGGTATTCCGGGTCATGACCCCCGATGCGGTGCTGGTCGATGGCAATGGATTGAAGCTCGAAGGGGTCGACGCGATCATCGACGGCGACCGCGCCTTTCGCGAACAGGCCGACCGTCCGCAGATACTGATCGATACGCTCGATCATTCGGGCGATGAAGTGCTGGTGCGCGGCCATATCAACAGCTCGATGCCCGAAATCGACGGGCCGGTAATGTGGCGCGTCTATTTCGATGGATTGCGGATTGCGCGGGTCGAGATCACGCGTCCGCCCGATCGCATGACCGGACCGCTGTTCGCTGCCCAGCGCGAGGCGCGCCGGGCCAGCTGATCCGGTTCAGCTCGCCGCGAATTGCGCGAGCTGCGTCTTGTGCGCGGTGTGGCTTCCGTGCTCTGCGCGGCTCTGTTCGCGGTGCATCGCCGCGAGCGCGGCATCGGTCAGTGGCAGGTCGAGCGCGGCATAGGTCTGGGCGATCTCGCCCGGCCAATCGGCATTGAGCCGCTCGAAATCGACCCATGCGACCGGGCCCCGGAATTCGGCCAGCGCCGTCTCCAGCCGCTGTTCGCGCAGGCGCAGCTTGCGCTGCCATTCGCGCTCGATCCCCGCCAGATCACCATGATCGGACTGCACCGCCATCTGGCTGGCGACGAGCGATACCGAGCTGTCGAGCACCTCCGCGCTGTCGCGCCGGGTCACGACCAGCCGCGCATCGGGGAATTGCGCCAGCAGCGCGGGCAGGTCCTCCGAGAATTGCGGGCATTTGAGCACCCGCGGCCGGTCCGCATCGCCCATCGTCGCTGCGTCGGTGCGCAGGACCCGCGCGAACTCGGCATAGACGGGCGCGGGATCGCGCGTCTCGCTCCAGCCGACGAACCCGGGGATATGCCACTGCGCTTCGAAGGTCGCGGGTGACAGCGCGCCCGCCAGCCAGCCGATTTCCTCGTCGACCCGCGTCGCCCCGAAGGGGTGCAGCGCGTCGAGCCAGGGATTGATACGCCGCGCGATCGCCAGCGCCGCGCCCGCCTTCAGCGGACGCCAGTCGGGCGAAACCGGCACCGGATTGTGGCTGTTGCAGAACCGCGTACCCGCATGCCGCGGATCGGCCGCCAGCAGGCGGTGCATCCGGGTGGTGCCCGCGCGCATCTGGCCGACCACGATGATCGGCGGCGCGATGGCGGTCTGCGCCAGTTGCGGCGTCTCGCGCCAAGCCTGCCCCAGCGCATGCCGCTTGCGAATGGCCGAGGTCAGCTGGCCATAGGCCATCGCATGGCCCATCGCATTGAGCGCGGCGTCCTCGCGCAGGCTCGCACACAGCTGGTCCAGCCGCGCGCGGAAATCCTCGACCTCTGCCTTGCTGCGCAGCGAAGTTTCGTCCTGCGGATCGAAGCCGCGGCTGCCGACCTCCCACAGGAATGCGGGCTCCAGCGGCGGTTTGGGGGTCAGACCCCGGTCCCACAGCGCCTGCACCGCGCGCCCAGCCCAGACGGCCGCTTTCGCGCGGGCCAGCGGATGCGGGCGGTTGGGGATGCCCACCGCAGCTAGAACTCGTCCGCCGCGTCGATCAGGCGGACGGCGTTCTTCGGCGCGACCGCGCGCCAGCTGCGCTGCAACCAGTCGGCGATAGTGTCCCAATCAACTCCCGGGCGGTTGAGGATCACGCCGATCCACCCGCTCGCGCCGTAATAGGCGGGTTTGTGATAGGCCTGCGGCTGCGCCTCGACCAAATTCTCCAGCTCGTCCAGACCCGAGCATTTGACCAGCAGCGAGATATGCGGCGTGCCGTGATGCTGGTCGGAGAAATAGGCGAAGAACTTGCCCGATTTCTCCGTCCCCACACGGAAACCGCGCGTACCATGGCTCTCGCGCTCATGCGTTTGTGGCAGCGCCAGCGCGCGTTCGCGCACGCGCTCGAGCAGCCATTGCGGATCATTCCCGCGCGAAACGTACTCGCCGAGCACTTGGGGATAGAGCTGGTGTTCGGCCACGCGCACGCGGTTGGCGAGCTTTTCGGGCGTATCGCCCGGCCAGATTGCCACCGCCAGCTGCCCAAGCAGCTCGCCGGCATCGAGCTCGTCTGTCACCAGATGGACGCTTGCCCCGGCGTGACTATCGCCTGCCGCGATGGCCTTGGCATGCGTGTCGAGACCGGGATATTTGGGCAGCAGCGAGGGATGGATGTTGAGCATGCGTCCCTCCCACCGCGCGACGAAACCGGGCGTCAGGATCCGCATATATCCCGCCAGCACGATAAAGTCCGCCCCGGCATCGCGCGCCGCCTGTTCCATTGCCGCGTCATGGTCTTCGCGTGCCATGCCCCGGTGCGAAAGCGCGAAGGTCGCCACGCCCTCGGCGGCGGCCAGTTGCAGCCCCTCGGCCTGCGGATCGTTGGCCGCGACCAGCACGATCTCATAGGCAGCATGGGGCAGGCGGCTGGCATAGAGCAGCGCGGCCATATTGGTGCCCTTGCCGGACACGAAGACCGCGACCCTGGCCCTGTCAGGCATTATGCGTCGCCGACCAGTCCTCGCGCGCGGCCCAGGTCCCGGCCGGCCCGCGCACGGTGCAGCCCTTGTCGCCCGCGTCGATCCGGCCCACCGCGAGGACCGTCTCGCCCGCATCTTCCAGCCGGCTGCGGACCACTTCGGCATGAGCAGGCTCGACCGCGAGCACCATGCCGACGCCGCAATTGAAAGTCCGCGCCATTTCGGCAGGTTCGATATTCCCCTGCGCCTGCAGGAACGCCATCAATCCCGGCTGTTCCCAGCCATCGGCATCGACCTCGGCATGCGCGCCTGCGGGCAGTACGCGCGGGATATTTTCGAGCAGGCCGCCGCCGGTGATATGCGCCAATGCGTCCACCAGCCCGTCGCGGACCAGCGGCAGCAGGCTCTCTACATAGATTCGCGTCGGCTCGATCAGCGCGTCGATCAGCAGCCGGTCGCGGTCGAACACCGCCGGACGGTCGAGCTTCCAGCCCTTGTCGGCAGCCAGTCGGCGCACGAGCGAATAGCCGTTCGAATGGACACCCGAACTGGCAAGGCCGAGCAGCACATGCCCCGGCGCGACCCGCTCGCCGGTCAATTGTTCGCCGCGTTCGACCGCGCCGACGCAAAAGCCCGCGAGGTCGTAGTCGCCCGCGGCATACATGCCCGGCATTTCGGCGGTTTCGCCGCCGATCAGCGCGCAGCCAGCCTGTTTGCAGCCCTCGGCAATGCCCGCGATCACGCGCTCGGCGACGCCGTTCTCCAGCTTGCCGGTGGCAAAATAATCGAGGAAGAACAGCGGTTCGGCGCCCTGGACGATCAGGTCGTTCACGCACATGGCGACCAGATCGACGCCCACCGTGTCATGGCGGTCGCTATCGATGGCCAACTTGAGCTTGGTGCCCACGCCATCGTTGCCCGCGACCAGCAGCGGGTCCTTGTAGCCCGCCGCCTTGGGGTCGAAAAACCCGCCGAAACCACCGATTTCGCCATCGGCCCCCGGGCGCAGCGTCGCCTTCACCAGCGGGCCGATCGCCTTGACGAGCGCATTGCCCGCTTCGATCGAAACACCCGCCTGTTCGTAGGTGTAGGAAGGCCTGTTGCTGCGCGGTTCGTCACTCATCCCACCCGCCTTACGCATTCGCGCTTGGATTTCCATAATCCTTTCGGCAAAAGGCGCCCTGTTTTCCCCATGAGCCAAACCTTCCCCCTCCAACCCGCCCTGCGCCGCTCTGCCATCCTGGTGCTGGTCGTGGCCGCGCTATGCGTGCTGGGTGTGGCGGTGTGGGCGCAGGTCGGCGGCGAACGCGGGATCGCCCCGGTCGCCTCGAGCAGCGACATCCAGGTCTCGGGGATCGAGGTCGATGTCCGCGCCGACAGCGGTTCGGCCGCACGCGCGCAGGCCTGGGAAGAGGCGCAGCGCACAGCGTGGGAGCGACTCGACGGGCCGCAATTGAGCGATTCGCAGATCGCGGGCCTCGTGTCCGCCATCGTCATCGAGCGCGAACAGCTGGGGCCGAAGCGCTATATCGCCACGCTTGGCGTGGTGTTCGATCGCCAGCGCGCCTCGCGCTATCTCGGTTCCGAAGGCGAAGCGCGGCGCTCGGCGCCCATGCTGCTGCTCCCGGTGACGGTCTCTGCGGGCACGCAGATGGTCTATGAACGGCGCAACCCGTGGCAGCGCGCCTGGGCCGAATACCAGGCAGGGCAGAGCCGGATCGACTATGTCCGCCCGGCGGGCGCGGGCGGCGATTCGCTGCTGCTGACCTATGGCCAGACCGGTCGCCGCAGCCGTACCTGGTGGCGCAATGCGCTCGACCAGTTCGGCGCGGCCGATGTCCTCGTGCCAATCGCGAACCTGCGCTACACCTATCCCGGCGGTCCGGTCGAAGGCACCTTCACCGCGCGGTTCGGCCCCGACAATCAATATCTCGACGGGTTCGACATGACCGCCGCTTCGCCGGCCGAACTGCCCGCCATGCTCGAACGCGCAGTAGTGCGTTTCGACCGCATTTTCGAACTGGCGCTGGCCGATGGCAAGCTGCGGCCCGATCCCACACTCGATATCGGCACGCCCGAACTCGACCCCGCGCTCCAGCGCCTGCTCGAACTGGGCCGGGCGATGCGCGCGCGCGACCAGGCCGCGGCTGCCGCCGCCTCGCAGCCGACCACCGAAAGCGGCGACGCGATCACTGCCGCCCCGATCCAGACGCCGCCGCCCGAAGGTTCGGTCGCGCTCTACACCGTGCAGGTGGCCACTCCCGATGCCGGCGCCTTCGATGGCGCGGTATCCGCCGTACGCGGCACGCCGGGGGTCCGCAGCACGGGCATTCGCAGCACGGCGATCGGCGGGACTTCGGTGATGACGGTGAGCTATGCCGGGTCGATCACGCAATTGGCCGAAGCGCTGCGCGCGCGCGGCTTTACCGTTCGCCAGGGCAGCAACGCGCTCGCCATCAGCCGCTGAGCCGCGCGCGGTGACGTCGCAGATCGCTCTCCCGTTGATTCCCGCCGGTGCGGGCGAGCCGTCCTTGATCGTGATCGGATCGGGCAACCGCGCGGTTGCCGAAGCGCTAGGCACGCCCGCCAACTGGCCGTTTCGCACCGCGATCCTCCATGGGCCGCCCCGGTCGGGCAAATCGCTCTTCGCGCGCTGGTTCGCGGCGCATCATTCTGGGGGCGTGATCGACGGCGTGCAGGCGCTCGCCGAGACCGAGATATTCCACCGCTGGAACCGCGCGCAGGAAGACAGCTTGCCGCTGTTGCTGGTGGTCGATGGCGAGAACTGGGAGATCGCGCTGCCCGACCTGCGCAGCCGGATGGGCGCCGCGCTACAGCTCGAAATCGGCCCGCCCGACGACGATATGGCGCGCGACCTGATGCTCTCGCATGCCGCGCAGCGGGGGCTCGCGCTGGGGGAAGGCGCACCCGCCTATCTGGTCCCGCGAATGGAGCGCAGCTACGCGGCGATAGAGAAAATCGTCGCCGAAATCGACCGGCTGAGCCTTGAACGGCAGGTTCCGGCAACCCTATCTGTATGGCGTGACGCGTTGGAGGCGGTGCAGGGGCCGGACCAGGGCCGCTTGCTTTAATCGCCACCCGGTGGGAGAATAGTGTCCATGTTCGAACGGCTTGTCGCCTATCTCGACAGCGTGAAGGCACGCGATCCTGCCCCTCGCAGTCGTTGGGAAGTGCTCACCTATCCCGGCGTCTGGGCGGTATTCTACCACCGCGTCGCGCATTGGCTGTTCGAAGCCGAGCTGTTTTTCCTCGCCCGGCTGGTCAATCACTGGAGCCGGATGGTTACCGCGATCGACATTCATCCGGGCGCGACCATCGGTAAGCATTTGTTTATCGATCACGGTTTCTCGGTGATCGGCGAAACCGCCGAAATCGGCGACAATGTCACTATCTACCAATGTGTTACGCTGGGCGGGACCAATCCGACGAACGGCAAGGGCGGCAAGCGTCACCCGACGATTTCGGACGAGGTGATCATCGGGTCGGGCGCGCAGGTGATCGGCCCGATCACGGTGGGTCGCCGTGCGCGGATCGGCGCCAACGCGGTGGTTACCGACGAAGTGCCCGAAGGCGCCACGATGATCGGCCTCAAGGCGCGCAGTACGCTCGTGCCGGCCGAGGAATGGGTGAAGGAATTCATCCCCTATGGCACGCCCTGCGACGATCCGTGCGAGCCGAGCCGCGATTGCATCGAGAAGCTCGAGACCGAGATGAAGTCGCTGCGCGCCGAAATCGACGCGCTGCGTGCCGAAGCCGAGCCCGCCCGCCGCAGCGGTACCGAGGATTGATGAACTTCCTTGGCGACACGGTGGTCGCGTTTCCCGGGCGGAAGCCTCAGCAGATCGGCTTTACCCGCGAGGAACTGACCCGCATCCTCGACCTTTACGGGCGCATGGTCGCAGCCGGGCAATGGCGCGATTATGCGATGGATTTCACGCGCGACGTCGCGGTTTTCGCCGCTTTCCGCCGCGCCGCCGAACGCCCGCAGGCGCGGATCGAGAAACGCCCCGAGCTGCGCAACAAGCAGGGCATGTGGACACTGGTCGGCGAACACGGCCAGGTGCTCAAGCGCGGCCACGAACTCCCCGGCGTGATCGCGCCGATGGAGCGGCGCTTGCTCAAGGCGATCGACAGCTAAGCGCAGCCGATATGAAAAAGGGGCCCGCGCCGCAGCGCAAGCCCCTTTTTGCGTGACCAGTGCTGCGGATCAGCCGCGCGCGCTGCCCGGGCCGGTGCCGGTAACCTTCTGCATCGCGGTCAGGATCGCGCCCGACTGCTCGCTGCCCGACTGCGGGGCCTTGAGGTTCGAGAACTCGCTGATCTTGTCCCAATTGGCGGCGAAGCCTTCGACCGTGCGGTCTTCATCCTTCAGCCAGACTGCATCGTTCATCACGGTCCAGGCGCTATGGAAGCCGCCCGCACCCGCGCCGACGATCGCGTTGGTCGGCGCATCTTCGCTGACCAGGAACAGCGCGGCCGGGACCACATTGACCGGGTCGAACAGCTTGAAGGCTTCTTCGGGGAACAGGTCTTCGGTCATCCGCGTGCCCGCCACCGGGCTGATCGTGTTGACCTTGATGTTGTACTTCGCGCCTTCGAGCTGGAGCGTCTTGGTCAGGCCGGCAAGGCCGAGCTTGGCCGCGCCGTAATTGGCCTGGCCGAAATTGCCGAACAGGCCGGTCGAGCTGGCGGTCATCAGGATGCGGCCATAGGCCTGCTCGCGCATGGTTTCCCACACGGCCTTGCTGACGTTGGCCGAACCGTTGAGGTGGACGTCGACGACGAATTCGAAGTCGTCCATCGTCATCTTGGCGAAGGTCTTGTCGCGCAGCACGCCGGCATTGTTGATGACGACGTGGACGCCGCCCCACTTCTGCTTGGCGTCGGCGACCATCTTTTCCATCTGCTCGAATTCGGTGACCGAACCGCCGTTCGACACGGCTTCGCCGCCGGCCTTTTCGATTTCCTCGACCACCTGCAGCGCCATGTCCGAATGGCCGGTGCCGTCGCGCGATCCACCGAGATCGTTGACCACGACCTTGGCCCCGCGGCGGCCGAGTTCGAGCGCATATTCGCGGCCCAGACCGCCGCCTGCGCCGGTTACGATGGCTACCTTGTCCTTGAAATCGATGCTCATCGAGCTGCTCCTGCTTTGTCGTTTACGTAAAGGTTAATTGGGCGCGTGGGTGGCATGTTCGCTTCGCACTTGCAACACCGGGTATGGCGGGCCGCCGTTCCGTAGCGGCGGGATGCTCAACCCAGCCTGGCCAGCGCCGGAACCAGTTCCGCCAGCGACTCGATCTCCGCATCGGCGCCCAGCTCGCCGCGCGGTTTGTCGCAATACCCATAGCGCGCGCCGATCACGGGTACGCGGGCCGCGCGCGCTGCGGCGATGTCATACGAGCTATCGCCGACAAAGGCGAGGCTGCCGCCGCCGCCGCGCCGCTGCGCTTCGAAGATCGGGTCCGGCGCGGGCTTGGCCTTGCCCTTGTCCATGGTATCGCCGCCGATGATCGCGACGAAATGGTCGGCGAGGTCGAGCGCAGCGAGGATCTGCCGCGCGAAGCTTTCGAACTTGTTGGTTACCACCACCATCGCGATGTCGCGCTCACGCAGCAGGGCAAGCGTTTCGCGGGCATACGGATAGGGCTGCGTGTGGACCGCGTTGTTGTCCGCATAATAGGCCAGCATCGCCTTGTAGAGCCTGCGGAATTCATCCTCGGGCAGGCCGCCCTGTTCGTCCACCGCGCGCTGCAGCATGATCTTCGCGCCGCCGCCGATCAGGTCGCTGGCGTGGTCCGCCGGAACCGGGGCGAAGCCGCCGAGGTCGAGCGCGTGATTGACCGCCGCGCCAAGGTCGCGGTGGGTTTCGAGCAAGGTTCCGTCGAGATCGAAACCGATGATGGCGAAGGGCAGGTCGGTCATGGCAGCGGCGGTGGCGGAAGGTTCTTCAAACTGCAAGCGATTGGTGGCAAGGCTCGGCGCCATGAACACTTCCCGCGAATTCGCCGCCGTCATCCTTGCTGCAGGCAAGGGAACCCGCATGAAAAGCGACCTGCATAAGGTCCTGCATCCAATCGCGGGGCGGCCGATGCTGCTCCACCTGCTCGACAGCTTTGCCCAGCTCGATCTCAAGCGCACTGTCGTGGTGGTCGGCGACAAGCGCGAGCAACTCGACGCCGCGCTGGAAGGGCGCGACGTTGCCACTGCATTGCAGGAGCCGCAGCTCGGTACTGCCCACGCCGCGCTGCAGGCGCGTGAAGCGCTCGAAGGCTTTTCCGGCCATATCCTCGTGTGCTTCGGCGATTGCCCCATGGTTCGCGGCGAGACGGTACAGCGGCTCATCGCGGCGCTCGACGATGGCGCGAAGGTTGCGGTGCTGGGCTTCCGTCCGGCCGATCCGCTCGCCTATGGCCGCATCATCGCCGATGCCGATGGCACGGTTTCCAGAATGGTCGAATTCAAGGATGCGAGTGCGGACGAACGCGCCTGCGACCTGTGCAACTCGGGTCTGATCGTGGCGCATTCGGACGATATGTGGCCGCTGCTCGACGCGGTCGGCAATGACAATTCGCAAGGCGAATACTACCTTCCCGATGTCGCCACCGGTGCGATTGCGCGCGGCGATACGGTCAAGGTGGTGGAGACCGATGCGGGCGAGGTCGCCGGGATCAACAGCCGCGCCGAACTCGCCCGCGCCGAGGCGCAATGGCAGGAGCTGAAACGCGAGGAAGCGATGACCGACGGCGTCACGCTGACTGCACCCGAAACGGTGTTCTTCAGCTGGGACACCGTGCTCGCGCCCGATGTGACGGTGGAGCCGCATGTCGTGTTCGGCCCTGGCGTCACCGTCGCCCGCGGTGCGCGGATCCGCGCTTTCAGCCATCTCGAGGGCGCGCGTGTGGGCGAGGGGTGCTCAGTCGGTCCCTATGCCCGCCTGCGCCCCGGCGCGGTGATGGAAAAGGACAGCTTCGTCGGCAATTTCGTCGAGATGAAGCAGGCCACGCTGGGCGAGGGGGCCAAGGCCAGCCACCTGACCTATCTCGGCGATGCCGAGGTCGGCGCGGGCGCCAATATCGGCGCGGGCACGATTACCTGCAATTACGATGGCTATTTCAAGCACAGGACGGTGATCGGCGACCGCGCCTTTATCGGATCGAACAGCGCGCTGATCGCGCCGGTGCGGATCGGGGCCGATGCGATCGTGGCGGCGGGAAGCGCGGTCAGCCGCGATGTCGGCGACGGCGATCTGCGCATGGTGCGCGGCGAACAGGTGGTCAAACCCGGCTGGGCGGACCGCTTCCACGACGCGATGAAAAAGAAGAAGGCGGCGGCAAAGAAGTGAGAGCGCTGCCAGTCTTCACCTTGCTCCTCGCGTCCTGTGGGGGCGGGACCGCGGAAAACGAGGCTGGACCGGCGCGGGAGCGCGGCAAGCCGGTGGTGGCCCCGGCGGCCGCGCTATCGCCTGTCGCGGCACCAGCTCCCACCAGTCCGCTTGGCAAGACGGTCGGATGCGCGCCCGAGGAAGAGCGGATCTTTTCCTGCAAGGTCGCCAGCGGCAAGCGGATCGCGATTTGCGGCACGGGCGAGCGGGACGCCGAATACCGCTTTGGCGAAAGCGTCCCCGAACTCGTCCTGCGCGGCGGCCGCTGGGCGAGCGTACCCTATTCGGGCGGGGGCGAGGCGCAGATTGCCTTTGCCAGCGGCGCCACGCGCTACATCGTCTTCAGCCGCATGGTCCGGACCAATTTCGCCGCCGGAGAGCCGAACAACCCCGCGATCAGTGACGGCGTGATGGTGCTCGACGGCGAGAAGGTGATCGGCCTCCAGCTCTGCGACGATGCGGATACCGTATCGATCGACTACGATCTGGCCGAAGCCCATTTCCCGCGCTCGGACGAGCTGTTCAGCTGGGAGACCGACCGCGCCGACCGCCGAACCCGATAGCTGCTGGCTGTGTGGGCGCGCGCTGGGGCGCAAGGTCCAGCAGCATCACCCCGTGCCCAAGGCCAAGAAGGGGCGCGAGACCGTGCCGCTCCACCCGATCTGCCACCGCGCGATCCACGCCAATTTCACCAATGCGCAGCTGGCACGGATCGGCGCGGATCGCGAGGCACTGCTGGCCGACGAGGCGCTGGCGCGGTTCGTGGAATGGTTGGCCGACAAACCGCCCGATTTCCACGCCCCGACGCGCCGGCCGCGCTGATCAGTCCGCCAGTCGCTGCAGCAGATAGACCATCTGCAGCGCCTGGATCTTGGCGCGCTGTTCATTGTCCACGCCGCCCGAATGGCCGCCGGTCATGTCCTCGAAGTAGTAATACTCCTGCCCCAACTCCTTGACCCGCGCCGCGCCCTTGCGCGCATGCGCGGGGTGCGTGCGGTCGTCGGCGGTCGAGGCCCAGAAGAACGGTGCCGGATAATCCTTGTTCTCGAGCAGCTTCTGATAGGGCGAATAGGGCTCGATCCAGGCGCGCTGTTCGGCGATCCGCGGATCGCCATATTCACCCGTCCACGACGCGCCGCGCCCGATCACGTGATAACGCAGCATGTCGAACAGCGGGATCTGGACGATGGCCGCATTGAACAGGTCGGGACGCTGGGTGAAGGCGGTGCCCACAAGCAATCCGCCCTGCGAGCCGCCCTGGATGCCGAGATGGTCGGGGCTGGTGATCCCGCGCGCGATCGCATCCTCGGCGATGGCGAGGAGATCGTCCCAGGTACGCTGCTTGTTCTCGCGGATCGCGTCCTGGTGCCAGCCGGGGCCGAACTCGCCGCCCCCGCGCATATTGCCGAGGATGTAGGCGCCGCCGCGCTCGAGCCAGATCTTGCCGATCGAACCGAGGTAGGAGGGCAGGCGCGGGACTTGGAAGCCGCCATAGCCGGTCAGCAGCGTGGGATTGGTCCCGTCCATCACCATGCCCTTGGGCTTGACGAGGAAATAGGGGATCTTGGTCCCGTCGGCGCTGGTCGCCTCATATTGTTCGACTTCCATGCCTGTCGCATCGAAGTAGCTGGGCGAGGTCTTGATCACCTCGGGCGCGGCGCTGCCGTCCGAATAATAGAGCGTCGAGGGCGTGAGGAAGTCGGTCACCGAATACATGATCTCGTCCGAACTCTCCGACGCGGTCTGGACTCCGACGGTCGAATTGTCGGGCAGTGCGATCTCGCTCGAGACCCATGCGCCATCGACATGATCGAACTTGAGCACGCGCCCGCGGACATTGTCGAGCAGGCTGACGTAAAGGCTCTCGGCGGTATTCGCCGCGCCCTGCTTGGTCTGCTTGTCCTCGGGGGCCCAGACGAGCGTCTTGGTCGCACCGTTCGGGTCGGCCTTGAACGCTTCGAGATCGACCGACACCAGCGCATCGGCGGGGAAGGTCTGGCCCTGCGTTTCCCAATCGACATCGGTCGAGAACAGCAGCTGGCCATCGATCAGCCCATAGGGCGCGGCCTTGAGCGGCATGTCGAGCCGCAGCCATTCGCCCTCATGCTGCCAGAAATACTCGGTTTCATGGAAGCTGGTCGCGCGGAAGGCGTAATAGCCATGCGCGGTGCCGGTGTGATCGCGCAGCAAGGTGGCGCTCGACCAGACATCGGCTTCCTCGCCGCGCCAGATTTCCTGCGCGTCCTCGATCGCGGTGCCGCGTTTCCAGATGCGCGATGTGCGCGGATACTGGCTTTCGGTCAGCGTGCCTTCGCCGAAATCGCGGCTGACCAGCAGCGTATCGGCATCGACCCATTCGATCCCGCCCTGGCTCTTCTGGTCGAGGAGGAAGCCGTCCTCGACGAAGCTCTTGGTGGCCATGTCGAACTCGCGGAGCACGGTGGCGTCCTCACCCCCGTCGCTCAGCGCGATCATGCACATCCGCTCCTGCGGCGGCAGGCAGGTGCTGCCCTTGTAGACCCATTCGCGGCCCTCCGCCTCGGCCAGCGCATCGACGTCGAGCACGGTTTCCCACTGCGGGTCGTCGGTGCGGTAGCTGTCCAGCGTGGTGCGACGGACCAGCCCGCGCGGGTTCTGCTTGTCTTGCCAGAAATTATACAGCCCGTCGGGGCGAATCGTCACATAGGGAATGCGATCCTCGCTATCGTAGATCGCCAGCGCCTCGGCCTTGACTGCGTCGAACCGCGGGTCGCCCGCGATGAGCTCCATCGTCCGTTCGTTCTCGCTGCGCACCCAGTCGAGCGCTTCGTCGCTGCGCGCCTCCTCGAGCCAGATGTAGCTGTCCTCTTCGGGACCGGGGATGCCGTCCTGCGCGGCGGCGGGCGTTTGGGGTGCAAGCGTCATGGCAGCGGCAATGGCCAGCGCGGATACGAGTTTCAAGGGCTGTCTCCTGAGTCTTGGATGCCTTATGCGCAAAGGCGGGACGCAGGAGCAAGGGGGCGGGGCGTTTTGGCGAAATTCCTCCGGCCGCGACCCGTCAGTCGGCTTCGGCAGGTGCGTCGCGCAGCACCCAGACCGAGATCGTGCGGGCATGGATTCGGGCATGCGACCGGCGTTCGTAATCGCGCGCCACGGTCCGCATCACCAGCGCCTTCACCTGCTCGTTCTGCGTTGTGAAGGGAATGTCCGCGGTGACGATCACTGGCGGCGGGCGCGACAGGATCCGACGGACCTCGTCACTCTGCCGGACCCCCAGCGCATCGCGTTCGAGCGCATTGTTGAGGTGGTCGGGATAGATGAACCGCGTCGGCAGGCAGCTGCCCGTTTCGCGGTAGAGCGCGGTGGGGCCATCGAAGACCCACAGGCAGCGCGTGCGGTCATCGACCAGCGGGCTGATCGTGGCCACCAGCTGCGCCATGCCGGCGCGCGAACGCTGCGTCGCGTCCACCCTTGTGCCGTAATAGAGCAGCGAAAAGCAGATCGCGATCGCGGCCAGCATCGGCGCCAGCCGCAGCGGCCCGCGCCGGTCGAGAAACGGCAGCGCGAGCAGGATTGTCGCCGGCACCAGCGCCGCGTAATAATAGGCATAGACCGTCGAGGGCAGGAACACCGTGGCCAGGCTGGCGAGCAGCCAGGCGGCATAGAAGGCGTAGGTGCGTCGGTCGGTCGGGATACCCATCCGCAGCGCCGCATAGGCCCCCAGACCCGCGAGAGCGACAAGCGGGAGCTGGTACAGCCAGTGCGCCGAGAAGCGCCCCGCGGGGGAGGGCAGACGGTCGAAGAAGCTGACGAAATTCGCAAACCAGAAGGCGTCCCATTCGCCGATCGCAAGATAGGACAGGCCGACCAGCGCGGTGGGCAGCAGCCCGAGAGCGGCAAAGACGGCGCCCAGCCCGGCGAGGCGGACCAGCGACCGATCGCGCCCGTACTGGCCCCACAGCGCCCACAAGCCGAAGAACGCACATTGCGGCACGACGGTGTATTTGATCTGCAGCGCCAGTCCGCCGATCAGCATGGCGGCGAGCGCGCGGCGGATCGCATGCGGATGGCCGGGGTCGCGCACCAGGATCGCCATCGCCAGCATGGCGGGGACATGGAAAATCTCGGTCTGGCCCGAATGCGGGCCGTAGAGCGCCATGAGGAGGAGGTAGAGGACAGCTGCCCCCATCGCGACGGTCCGGTCGACCAGCGTCAGCGCCAGATGCCGTGTGAGCACGGCGCCGAGCACCGCGAAGCCGGTCGCGAACAGCTGGTAGGCCAGCGGCGAGGGCCCCCCGATGGCATGCGCCAGCGCATAGAGCAGGAACAGGCCGAACGGCTTGCGGTCCCACAGATCGACGAACGGCAGCTTGCCATCGAGCATGGCATTGCCGATCAGCGAATAGAGCTGTTCGTCGATATCGGCATTGGCATCGCCCAGGAACGGCAGGCGGATCACCAGCGCACAGACCGTCAGGAGCAAGACCACGCTGACCGCGTCGGCGCGCGAGTGGAAACCGGTTTGCGGATCACTGGACTTCACGATTTGCGCCTTCATGGCGTGCTGGCCCCCACCTGTCGCCATGCTCTGTGGCGCAGCGTGGTAAACTTTAGCCTAACCCACGCGGGGTAGGCGATAGGGCGCGCAAACGAAAAGGGCGACCCCGCAGGGCCGCCCTTCGTGTTCGGTATGGGGCGAAGCCTCAGCCCTCGACGTGTTCGGCGAGGACCGTCAGGCCGTTTTCGCCGACCTCGGCGAAACCGCCGCGGACTTCGACCAGTTCGGGCGCGGCGCCTTCGGTCTTGTAGATCTGCACCGATCCGTCGCGGATCGTTGACATGAAGGGCGCGTGGCCTTCGAGCACGCCGAATTCGCCTTCCGCACCGGGGACGACGACCATGTGGACGTCTTCGGAGCGGACCAGCTTGGCCGGTGTGACGAGTTCGAAGTGGAGGGCCATGTGCTTACGAGTCCTCGGCCAGCTTCTTGGCCTTCTCGACCGCCTGGTCGATACCGCCGACCATGTAGAAGGCGGCTTCGGGCAGGTGATCGTATTCGCCGTCGACGACTGCCTTGAACGAGGCGACCGTGTCTTCGAGTTGGACGAACTGGCCGGGGATGTTGGTGAACACCTCGGCGACGTGGAACGGCTGCGACAGGAACTTCTGGATCTTGCGCGCGCGGGCCACGGTCAGCTTATCTTCTTCCGACAGCTCGTCCATGCCCAGGATGGCGATGATGTCCTGCAGGCTCTTGTACTTCTGCAGCGTTTCCTGGACCCGGCGGGCGGTGTTGTAATGCTCTTCGCCGACGACGCGCGGTTCGAGCACGCGGCTGGTCGAATCGAGCGGATCGACGGCCGGGTAGATACCCAGTTCCGAAATCGCACGGTTGAGCGTGGTGGTCGCGTCGAGGTGGGCGAAGGAGGTCGCCGGGGCCGGGTCGGTAAGGTCGTCGGCGGGAACGTAGATGGCCTGGACCGAGGTGATCGAACCCTTGTTGGTCGAGGTGATGCGTTCCTGCAGGTTACCCATGTCGGTCGACAGCGTCGGCTGGTAGCCCACGGCCGAAGGAATACGGCCGAGCAGTGCGGACACTTCCGAACCCGCCTGCGTGAAGCGGAAGATGTTGTCGACGAAGAACAGCACGTCCTGGCCTTCCACGTCGCGGAAATATTCCGCCATGGTCAGACCCGACAGCGCGACGCGGGCACGTGCGCCCGGCGGTTCGTTCATCTGGCCGAATACCAGCGCAACCTTCGAACCTTCCGCGATGGCATTGCCGTCGGCGTCCTTGGCGATAACGCCTGCGTCGAGGAATTCGTGATAGAGGTCGTTCCCCTCGCGGGTACGTTCACCGACACCGGCGAAGACGGACACGCCGCCATGACCCTTGGCGATGTTGTTGATCAGTTCCTGGATCAGCACGGTCTTGCCGACGCCGGCACCGCCGAACAGGCCGATCTTGCCGCCACGCGCATAGGGCGCGAGCAGGTCGATGACCTTGATGCCGGTGACGAGGATGGCCGCTTCGGTCGACTGGTCGACGAACAGCGGGGCTTCGGCGTGGATCGGCATCGTCTGGTCGGCGCCGACCGGGCCGCGTTCGTCGATCGGCTCGCCGATGACGTTCATGATGCGGCCGAGCGTCTTCGGGCCGACGGGGACCGAGATTTGCGAGCCGGTGTTGACGACTTCCTGGCCACGGACGAGACCTTCGGTCGCGTCCATCGCGATGGTACGCACGGTGTTTTCACCGAGGTGCTGCGCGACTTCGAGGACCAGCGTGTTGGCGCCGTTCTTCGTTTCGAGCGCGGTCAGGATGGCGGGCAGTTCACCTTCGAACTGCACGTCGACGACGGCGCCGATGACCTGGCTGATGGTGCCGTTGGGCGATTGGTTGAGTACGGGTGCGGTGGCCATGATCTATGTCCTGACTTGGGGTTTAATGCGCCTTAGCCGACGCAGACATTTTCCGGATCGGCAAAGGCCCATTCGCCTTCGCCAGCAGTAAGGGTCGCCTTGTTGCGAAGATATTCGTCGTCACCGAGGCCGAATTCGCACACGACATCGGGCGAACCCATGCCGGCGCGCTTGCACATCGCGGTGTTGACTGCCTCGTCTTCGGGGCAGGCTTCGGCGTATTTCGCAGTGAGCAGCGCCTGGTCGGGCGCGGGCAGCGTCTCGATCGGCTCGGGCGTCACGACCTGTTCGGGCGCGGTCTGCGCGGCGGGTTCTTCGCCGCAAGCAGTCAGCAGCGCGAGGGGGAGGAGGAGGGCAAGCTTGTTCACATCGGGTCCTTAGAGAGCTTCCGCACCGGCGATGATTTCGATCAGCTCGGTGGTGATGGCGGCCTGGCGGCTGCGGTTGTACTGGATGGTCAGCTTGCTGATCAGATCGCCGGCATTGCGCGTGGCATTGTCCATTGCGGTCATCGACGCGCCCTGTTCGGAGGCCTCGCGTTCGAGCAGCGAAGCGAACAGCTGCGTCTTGACGTAACGCGGCAGCAGTTCCTCGAGGATTTCTTCCTCGCCCGGTTCGTATTCGACCACCGCATCGCCCGCGGCTCCCGTATCGCCTTCGGGCGAGGGGACGGGGATTAGCTGGTCGACGGTCGGGTCCTGCGCCAGCGCCGATTTGAAGATCGGGTAGACGAGATGGGCGACATCGAATTCACCCTGCTCGAACCGTGCGATCAGATCGTCGGCGATCGCTTCGGCTTCCTCGAAGCCCGGCTGGCGCACTTCGGAGGTGTCGAACCACTTTTCGATCCGCTCGGCATAGTCGCGCTTGATCGGGGCGCGGCCCTTCTTGCCGACGAGGTAGAAGCGCACTTCCTTGCCCTCGGCGATCAGCGCGCGCGCCTTGACCTTGGCGGCCTTGACGATGTTGGCGTTGAGACCGCCGCACAGGCCCTTGTCGGTGTTGACCACCACCAGCAGGTGGCGCTTGTCCGATCCGGTGCCGCGCAGCAGGCGCGGGGCGCTGTCGCCGCTGACCTTGCCGGCCAGCGATGCCATCACGCCCGACAGCCGTTCGGCATAGGGACGCGCAGCTTCGGCCGCGGCCTGCGCCCGGCGCAGCTTCGCAGCCGCGACCATCTGCTTGGCCTTGGTGATCTTCTGGGTCGACTTGACCGAGTTGATACGGCCCTTGAGTTCCTTGAGGCTAGCCATTTCGGCTCCCTATCTTTGTGTCTCTGGGCTCAGGCGAACTGCTTGGCGAAGGTCTTGAGCGCGTCGACGACCTTGCTCTTGGTGTCGTCTTCGAACTTGCCCGTGGTGCGGATCTCTTCGAGCACGTCGGCGTGTTCGGCACGCATGAAGCTCAGCATCTGGGCTTCGTAATCGGTCACGCGGTCGACCGGCACATCGTCGATGTAGCCATTGGTACCGGCGAAGATCGACACGGTCTGCTCTTCGAACGGCATCGGCGAGAACTGCGGCTGCTTGAGCAGCTCGGTCAGGCGCGCACCGCGGTTGAGCAGCTTCTGCGTCGCGGCATCGAGGTCCGAGCCGAACTGCGCGAAGGCCGCCATTTCACGGTACTGCGCGAGGTCGAGCTTCATCGAGCCCGAGACCTTCTTCATCGCCTTGGTCTGCGCGGCGCCGCCGACGCGGCTGACCGACAGGCCGACGTTAATCGCCGGACGGATACCCTGGTAGAACAGGTCGGTTTCGAGGAAGATCTGGCCGTCGGTGATCGAGATCACATTGGTCGGGATGTAGGCCGACACGTCGCCTGCCTGCGTTTCGATGATCGGCAGCGCGGTCAGCGAACCGCCGCCTTCGGCCTTGCTCATCTTCGCTGCGCGCTCGAGCAGGCGGCTGTGGAGATAGAACACGTCGCCCGGATAGGCTTCGCGGCCCGGCGGGCGGCGCAGCAGCAGCGACATCTGGCGGTAGGCCACGGCCTGCTTGGAAAGGTCGTCATACACGATCACGGCGTGCATGCCGTTGTCGCGGAAGAATTCGCCCATCGCGCAGCCGGTGTAGGGCGCAAGATACTGCAGCGGAGCGGGCTCCGAAGCGGTTGCGGCGACGACGATCGAATATTCCATCGCGCCGTTTTCTTCGAGCTGCTTGACGATCTGCGCGACGGTCGAGCGCTTCTGGCCGACGGCGACATAGATGCAGTAAAGCTTCTTGCCTTCATCGTCGCCGGCGTTCGCTTCCTTCTGGTTGATGAAAGTGTCGATCGCGACGGCGGACTTGCCGGTCTGACGGTCGCCGATGATCAGTTCGCGCTGGCCGCGGCCGACGGGAACGAGCGCGTCGACGGCCTTGAGACCCGACTGCACCGGTTCGCTGACCGATTCGCGCGGGATGATGCCCGGCGCCTTCACTTCGACGCGTCGGCGTTCGGTCGATTCGATCGGGCCCTTGCCGTCGATCGGGTTGCCGAGCGCATCGACCACGCGGCCGAGCAGGCCCTTGCCGACGGGGACGTCGACGATGGTGTTGGTCCGCTTGACGCTGTCGCCTTCGCCGATTTCCTGGTCCGAGCCGAAGATCACCGCACCGACATTGTCGGCTTCGAGGTTCAGCGCCATGCCCTGAACGCCATTGGCGAATTCGATCATCTCGCCGGCCTGGACATTGTCGAGGCCGTGGATGCGGGCGATGCCGTCACCCACCGACAGCACGGTGCCGACTTCGCTGACTTCGGCTTCGGTCCCGAAATTGGCGATCTGGTCCTTGATGACCTTGGAGATTTCTGCGGCGCGGATATCCATGATGTGTGTCCTTTAAGCCTTCATGGCTTGCGAAAGCGAATTGAGACGGGTGCGGATCGAGGCGTCGATGCGCTTCGAGCCGATGGTGACGACGAGGCCGCCGAGCAGATCGGGCTCGACCTTCGTGGAAAGCTTGACGGTGCGGCCTTCGCGGGCAGTCAGCTTGGCCTTGAGATCGGCCAGCTGCGCATCGGTCAGAGCATGCGCGCTGGTCACTTGGGCAGTGACTTCACCGCGCTGCGCGGCAGCGATCGCGCGGAACGCGGCGATCACTTTCGGCAATTGGTTCAGCCGGCGGTTCTGCGCCAGCACGCCGAGAAAGTTCTGCGACAGCTCGGTCAGGCCGAGGATCGCCGAAACGCCCCACAGCGCCTTTTTCGCATCGCTGCGCGAGACCTTGGGGTTGGTGGTGACAGCGGCGAGCTCGGCCGATTCGGCGAGCGCGGCCTCGATCTTGTCGAGGTCCGATTCGACCGCGGTCACGGTTCCGTTTTCGCTAGCGAGGTCGAACAGGGCCGAAGCGTAACGCCCTGCCAGGCTAGCCTGAATACCGGCGGAAATATCCACGCGCTTGAGGTCCTCTCGGGTCCGGAAGAAAAGTCTGTGCGATCCAAGCCGGTCGTGGGCGAACGAGAGTCACCCCGGCAAGGTCGGCGCGCGCCTAGCAAAGCCCCCTCGCAATGGCAAGCCGACTCCGGGCCGGGGTGCTGGACTCTGGCGGCAAGCGGCGTAAGTTAAGTAGCATAACGCAACCAGTCACGCGGGAGAGAGCGATGAGAGTGGTGCCACTGGCCCCCAAATGCGGGGTCGAAGTCGAGGATGTGAATCTGGCCGAGGCGGAGGGCGATACGCTCACCGCGATCAAGCATGCCATCTACACGCACGGTGTCGCGCTGTTTCGCGGGCAGGCCGATTTCACGCCGGAGGCGCATATCGCTTTCGCCCAGCGCTGGGGCGGGATCGACATCAACAATTACTTCCCGCTGACCGACGAACATCCCGAGATTGCCGTGGTCCGCAAGCGCGCCGACCAGGTCACCAATATCGGCGGCGGCTGGCACACCGACCATTCCTACGACCAGGTGCCCGCGATGGGCTCGATCCTCGTGGCGCGGACGCTGCCGCCCAGCGGCGGCGACACGCTATGGGCGCATATGGGCGAAGCCTATGACGCGCTGCCCGAGGACCTCAAGGCCGAGATCGAGGGGCTCGAGGCGTTCCATACCGCCGATCATATCTATGATGAGGGCGGGCTGTACGCCAAAACCGACATGGGCAGCGACCTGCGCGGTCAGGCGCTCAAGACCGGCGCGACGCATCCGATCGTGATCCGCCACCCGCAGACCGGGCGCAAGCTGCTCTATGTGAACAGCGCTTTCACCATGCATATCGTCGGCAAGTCACGCGAGGAAAGCCTGCCGCTGCTCCAGCGATTGTGCGATGCGGCGACCGCGGCCGAGAATACCTGCCGCGTGGCGTGGGAGCCGGGATCGGTCGCGATCTGGGACAACCGCACCACTTGGCACCTGGCGATGAACGACTACCAGGGTCACGCCCGCGAAATGCACCGCATCACGCTGACCGGCGAACCGCTGGCGGCTTAATTGCGCGCGTTACATTCGTAGACGAGCCGCTCGTTCGCTTCACGCGGAAGCTGGGCCAGCACTTCGCTTTGCAGTTCGCCGAGCTGCGCGGCGGCATTGTCGCTGCCGCATTCGGGCGCGGAATATTTACCGCGTGCCTCCCGCGCCTCGCTCATCGAATTGCGCGGGAGGAGATAGCGTTCGGTGCGAAAGATGCGCCGGTCGGGGTCGAAGCTGTTGACCGACACCGCGTCTTCCGAATTGGGGACGAAGACCCGGCTCCAGCTGCCCCCGGCAAAGCCGTATTGCGTGCGCGTGTTGACGCAGCCGTCCGCGGTCCAGTCGAACTCGATATCCTCCACCTTGGCGCTGGTCACGCGGCTGCGTTCGGGGACGAGCGTGCACAGCAGCGCCGCCGCGCCGCTCGCGGGGGTGTCGCCGCCTGCCGGGTCGTCAGCGCCATCGGCCATCGCGGCGGCCACGCGGCGGTCGATCTCGTCGAGGCCGGGGCGGGTGAGATAGGCTGCCAGCGCCACCAGCACGACCACCAGCGTCGCCCCGCCGACCAGCCGCAGCCGCTTGTCGTCGCGCGGCTCGGCGCGCCATAGCGTCAGCGCCCATTGGCCGAGGCCGAAGGCGATCAGCAACAGCACGAAGGCAAGGAACACGCGGTCCTCGCGCTCGACGATTACGCCCTGTTCGGCTTCGAGCAGCGCGCGCTCGCGCTTAGTCCGCTGCACTTCGGAGCGCTGCGCCATATCGGCGCGCGCGGCCATCTGTTCGCGCTGCAGGCGCTCGCGCTCGGCCTCGTCGAGATCGGCCATCGACCGGCAAGTGCTGCCGTTGACGCGCGGCTCGACGCCATTGGCGCGCAGGAAGGGCAGCAGTTCGCGATTGGAAACCGCGAAAAAGAACTCGGCATCGCCGCCGTCATTGTCCGCGCCGAAGCTGTTGACCCCGACCACGCGGCCGCACGGGTCGAGCAGCGGTCCGCCCGAATTGCCGCGCGCGATCGGGGCGGTGTGG
The DNA here is from genome assembly GCF_036867055.1 of Qipengyuania sp. Mu-71. Lineage (NCBI taxonomy): Bacteria > Pseudomonadati > Pseudomonadota > Alphaproteobacteria > Sphingomonadales > Erythrobacteraceae > Qipengyuania > Qipengyuania sp. Mu-71. The sequence continues at coordinate 678,429 of NZ_JBAJHR010000001.1, forward strand.
AGGATGGTGTCGAACTGGCGGCTGGGCCGCGCGCCCGAGACATAGCCGCGGCTTTTCACCGGCGGCTGGCTGCGGAAAATATCGCTCAGGTCGAGCCCCTGCGCGCGGTCGACATTCATCGGATAGCCGACGCTTGTCACTTCGCCGCTGTCGGGCGGGACGCCGCCGGCCAGCGCCAGCGGGGGTAGCCGCAAGGCGCCGGTGATGCGGATCAGCGCAAGGTCGTTGCGCGGGCTGACCGCGATCGGCTGGCCATAGACCGCCTCGCCGCCGCCGCTGGGGATGATGCCGATGCGTAGCGCATCGTCGCGCAAGGCGTCGCGCAGCACATGCGCATTGGTCACGACTTGGTCGCTCGCGACGGCAAAGCCGGTGCCGTGGCTGATCGGGACCAGCTCCTCGCCATCCTCGCCGATGATGACCACGCGCACCACGCCGCGCGCGGCGGCATCGATATCGGCAGGTTCGGCCTGGGCCAGCACCGGTACGAGCAGCACCAGCAGCGCGGCGAGAAAGGTTGGAATGCGTCCCATCGGGCCGTCTTGTGACGATCATTCGCTTTGACCGCAAGCCGCGGGATGCCCGCCCGCCGCGGCGCGGGCAGAAGGCTCCGGAGAGTTGAGCAAGGAGCCATTGATGACCTATCGGATCCAGGGCCTCGAGCCCGGCCAGTTCGCCCGGTTTTTCGCCAGCGACGAAGCGGCGCTCGCCCGCTCGCTCACGCACAGAGTGATTGCGGGTGAGGAGGGGCGCTATCCGTGCCGGGTCAGCCTGCGCGACGCGGACCCGGGCGATGAACTGGTGCTCACGCACTATACCAACCACGCGGTCGATACTCCCTATCGCAACGCCTTCGCGATCTATGTGCGCAAGGACGCGGGGGAAGCGGCGGACTATGTCGACGAAATGCCGCCGATCCTGCGCGACCGGCCGATTGCGCTGCGCGGATACGATGCCGGCGGCTGCCTCCACACTGCCTCGCTCGCGCTGCAGGACGATGTCGACCGGGTCGTCCGCGCACTGCTGACCGATGACAGGGTCGCCTATGTCGATGCGCATAATGCGATGCATGGCTGTTTCGCGGCACGGATCGAGCGCTATGATGGGGCCGACCATGACTGATGCCATCTCCGACGATACCGCCTGGGCGGCGGTCAAGCGGCGTGATCGCAGTTTCGACGGGCGGTTCGTCACCGGCGTGCTGACGACGGGCATCTATTGTCGCCCGTCCTGCGCCGCGCGGCATCCCGATCGCGGCAATGTGCGCTTCTTTGTCGATGGCGCGCAGGCGCGGAGCGCGGGCTTGCGCGCCTGCAAGCGGTGCCTGCCCGACGATGTCGGGCGCGACGAAGCGGCGGTGCTCGCGGCGATCGACGAGATCCGCCAGGCCGAAGATGCGCCCTCGCTCGCCGCACTGGCGCAGCTGACCGGCTATTCGCCCGCGCATTTCCAGCGGGTGTTCAAACGCGCGATCGGTCTTTCGCCCCCCGCCTATGCCCGCGCCTTGCGCGAGGAACGCGCGCGCGATGCGCTGTCGGGCGGCGACAGCGTGACCGGCGCGATCTACGAGGCGGGCTATGGCTCGGCCTCGCGCTTTTACGAAAATACGAAAGGACGGTTGGGCATGGCGGCAAGCGCATGGGCGAATGGCGGGGCGGGGGCGACAATCCGCTGGGCGATGGTCGACACCACGATGGGGCGGATGCTGGTGGCGGCGACCGACAAGGGTGTGTGCCGCCTGTCCTTCGGCGAAGACGAGAGCGAATTGCGCCGCCGGTTCCCCAAGGCCGATCTGGTCGAAGGCGGCGCGGCGTTCGGCAAACTGCTCGCCGACGTGGTCGCCAGCGTCGAGGCGCCGGGCGATTTCGCGCATATCCCGCTCGACGTGAAGGGCACCGCTTTCCAGGAAGCGTGCTGGGAAGCCTTGCGCGCGATCCCGCCGGGCGAAACGCGCACCTATGCGGAAATCGCCGCGGCGGCGGGCAATCCCAAGGCAGTGCGCGCCGCGGGCAGCGCCAATGCGCGCAACAATGTCGCGGTGCTGATCCCCTGCCACCGCGTGGTGCGCAAGGGCGGCGATCTGGGCGGCTATGCCTATGGCCAGGACATCAAGCGCGAATTGCTCGAACGGGAGACGAAATGATGGACGGGATCGACGCATTCACCGCGCTGCATGTACCGGGCGATCCGCTGGTGCTGTACAATATCTGGGACGCCGGCAGCGCCCGCGCCGTGGCTGGTGCGGGGGCGAAGGCCATTGCGACGGGCAGTTGGGGCGTGGCCGAGGCCAACGGGTTCAGCGATGGGGAGACGCTCCCGCTCGAGATCGCGCTCGAAAACCTCGCCCGCATTCTTTCGGTAACCGACCTGCCGGTGAGCATCGACATGGAGGCCGGCTATGGCGATACCCCCGCCGCAGTCGGAACATCGGTGGGCAAGGCGCACGATGCAGGCGCGAGCGGGATCAATATGGAGGACCGCATGCCCGGCGAAACCGGGCTGCTCCCCGTAGCGCAGGCGGCAGAGCGGGTTGCTGCTGCGGCCGCCACCGGCATTCACGTCAATGCGCGCACCGACGTTTATCTCGGGCGCGATCCCAAGGACTACACGCCCGCGCTGGTCGAAGACGTGCTGACGCGCGCCGCCGCCTTTGCCGAAGCGGGCGCGCGCAGCCTCTTCGTTCCCTTCCTCGGCGATCATGCGACGATCCGCACGATCTGCGAGGCATCGCCGCTGCCGGTCAACGTGTTGTGGGCGCCGGGCCGCGGTACGGCTGCCGAACTGGCCGCGCTGGGCGTCGCGCGGATCAGCTATGGCCATGGTCCCTGGGCTGCGGCGATGGACTGGCTCAAGGCGCAGGCGGAGGCTGTCTATCGACAAGGGTAGGGCGGGTACGCCGCCGGGCCGAAGTCCGATTTGGCTGCACGTCTTGTATTGCGAGTGATTCGCATTAACTAGTGGCCATGAGCACCAGACCTCCCCCGCGGACGCTTACCGTCCTTTCGCGCCAGTCCCTTTCGCCCTCGATGATCCGGGTATCGCTCGGTGGTCCGGGCCTGGCGGGGTTCCCGCCCGATTTCGCAGGCGGCTATGTCAAGCTCATGCTGGCCCCGGCCACCGCGGGCGGCAAGCCCGTGATCCGCACCTATACCATCCGCCACCAGGCCGAGGATGCCATCGCGATCGATTTCGCGCTGCACGGCGGCGAGGCTGCCGGCCCTGCGACCCGCTGGGCGCTTTCGGCCACGCCCGGTGAAATGATCAGGGTCGGCGGTCCGGGCCTGCCCAAACCGCTGCCGCAGGGGCGCGATTTCTATCTCGTGGCGGGCGACATGACTGCGCTGCCGGCGATTGGAGTCAATCTCGAAGCATTGCCGGCCGATGCGCGCGGGTTCGCCGCGATCGAGATCCAGGACGAACGCGACCGACAGGATATCGCCGCGCCCGAGGGGGTCGAGATCGCCTGGCTGGTCAATCCCGAGCCGGGGCAGCGGCCCGCGATGCTGGTCGATGCGCTGCGCAGTGCCGCGCGGCCCGAAGGCTCGCTTGCCGCATGGGCAGCGTGCGAATTTTCCGCGATGAAGCGGCTGCGCGAATATCTGCGCGGCGAACTCGCGCTCGCGCCCGCCGATCTCTACCTTTCCAGCTATTGGAAGCACGGCATGATCGAGGACGAACACAAGCTGGCCAAACAGCAGGACGCCGCCGCGCAGCCTGCCTGAATCAAAACGGGGCGGACCCAAGGCCCGCCCCGCATGATCCGGATTCGCAGCCCGATCAGAGGCCCGAGTTCATCCCGTCGACGCTCTTGCTGACGAGGATGTTGACCGCCACGCGGCGGTTCTGAGCCTTGCCCTGTTCGGTGGTGTTGTCCGCCGCCGGATCGGCCTCGGCCATGCCGGTCGGGGTCAGCATCCGGTAGGGTGCCCAGTCGCATTCCTGCTGGAGGAAGTTGACCACGCGCGAGGCGCGCTTCTCGCTCAGCTCCTGGTTGTATTCATAATCGCCGGTCGAATCGGTGTAGCCGACCACCAGCAACAGCGCGTTGTCGGTGTTCTTGGCCTGCGCCGCGGCCTGGCACAGCTCGTAACGCGCCTGCTGCGACAGATTGTACTTGGCCGTGTCGAAATAGACGTTGGTCGTGCCCTTGATATTGTACTGGTCGATATCGGCGACGCGGCCGCGCAGCGCCTCGGTCGCGGCTTCATTCGCGGTGAAACGCTGGTCGGTCCCGGTGTGGATCATCCGCGCGGTTTCGAGATGCTTGCTCTTGAGCGCGATCTTGGTGGCGATCAGCCCGCGATCGGCCCATTCGACCGTCTCGACTTCGACCGGCAGGCCATTGAGCAGGTCGGCGGCCGAAAGCTGGTCCTTGTCGAGACCCAGGAAGCCGCCGCTGCTGCGGATTTCGGTCGCCGGGCTGATAGCTACGACTGTGCGCATGCCATCGGCGCTGGTGACCTGGATCTTGTTATCCTGGCGCGCCGAGATCACGCCTTCGAATTCGGGGCCTTCGGGCATGCCGGTCAGGTCGCTGGGCGTGGTGCCCACGACAGTCATCGGTTCGCCTTCGCTTCGCACACCGCCCTGCGGATCGAGTTCCTGCGCCTGCGCACCGGCGGCGAGGGGGAGGGCGAGCGCGGCGAGCGCTGCGACTGTCTTCGAACTCTTGGATAAGGCAATCATATTCATACTCCTTCAATTCGAACCGACACGGGCCGTCGAGCGGGTGTGGAATGCCGCTTTCTCCCCAATTGCGCCTGTGCGGTCAATCAGCCCCCTTCATTCGGTAACGGCTCGGTCGAGCGGCGCGGGGCCGCAGGCGGGGGCTGGTGTTGCCCGCAGCCTGTCTCGCAAATGAACCGCCGGGGGCAAGTCGGGCGCCATACGGATGGGCAGGGCGCGAACTGCGATGAACCGACGCTTACGGCGTCCGGGCCCAGCCGGCCCGCGCGGGTTCGAGCGTGTCGAGGAAGGCCTCGGCGCTGTCGAGATAGTCGCGCTGGCGTTCCTCGCCCATCCGGTCCCAGGTGGCGTAGATGCGCCCGATCCGGTGGTTCTGCTCCAGCCGCGCGCGGTGGCGCTCCATGAAATGCCAGTATAGCGGATTGAACGGGCAGGCGCCTTCGCCGGTCTTCTTGCTGGGCGAATAGGTGCAGCCCGCGCAATAATTGCTCATCTTGTTGATGTAATTGCCGCTCGCCGCATAGGGCTTGGACGCCAGCTTCCCGCCATCGGCATAGAGGATCATCGCCGCCACATTGGGCAGCTCGACCCATTCATAGGCATCGGCATAGACGACCAGGTACCAGTCCTGCACTTCGCGCGGGTTCACTCCAGCGAGCAATGCGAAATTGCCGAGTACCATCAGCCGCTGGATATGGTGCGCATGTGCATTGTCGCGGGTGGAACGTATACAGTCGGCAAGACAGGCCATGTCGGTTTCGCCGGTCCAGTAAAACTCGGGCAGGCCGCGCTTCGCGTCGAGCGCATTGGCTTCCTGCAGGTGCGGCATCTGGTGCCAGTAGAAACCGCGGACATATTCGCGCCAGCCGATGATCTGGCGGATGAAGCCCTCGACGCTGTTGAGCGGTGCGCGCCCCTCACGATAGGCTTTCTCTGCGCGGCGGCACAGCTCGAGCGGGTCGAGCAGCCCCAAATTGATGCTTGTCGAAAGCATCGAATGGAACAGATCGTCCTCGCCCGCGACCATCGCGTCCTGATAGGGGCCGAAGCACTCAATGCGTTCGGCGAAGAAAGCATCGGCGGCCTTCTCGGCCTCGTCGCGCGTCACCGGCCAGCCGAATGTATCGAGCGATCCGAAATGGTCGCCGAACCGGCCTCCGACCAGCTCGATGACCTCCTGTGTCACGGTATCGGGTTCGAACTTGGGCCGTTCGGGCGCGGCAAGCCCGTCCTTTGGCGGCTTGCGGTTCTCGCTGTCGTAATTCCACGCGCCGCCTTCGGGTTGGCCGTCCTCGGCCATGAGCAGCCCGGTCTTGCGCCGCATCTCGCGGTAGAAGAACTCCATCCGCAGTTCCTTGCGGTCCTGCGCCCAGTCGTCGAATTCGGTCTGGCTGCAGATGAAGCGGTCGTCGCGCAGGATTTCTATTTCGCAGGCGAACTTGTCCGCCCATTGCTCCATGTCCTGCCGCACGCGCCATTCGCCTGCCTCAACCACACTGACTAGCCGCGGATCGTGCTGTTCGATTGCGCGCGCGACTTCGCCGGTGAAGCTGCCCGCATTGTCCGGATCGCCTAGTTCGGTGTAGTCGACGCTCCATCCCGCATCGCGCAATTCCGCGGCGAAATGGCGCATGGCGGAAAAGATCAGCGCGATCTTCTGCTTGTGGTGGCGGACATAGGTCGCCTCGTCCCACACCTCCATCATCATGATGACACTATCGTCCTTGGTGCGCCCGCGCAGGCTGGCAAGGTCGCGGGTCAGCTGGTCGCCGAGGATGGGCACGAGGACGGGGCCGGACATGGTTCTTCCAATGCCCGGCCCCCGCGATGGTGCCTTACAGCTTGGCTATTTCCTGCTTCGCCGCATTCATGCCCTGTTCGATGGCCTCGGGACCGAAGCCAGCCTTCTCGACGCGGACGAAATGCAGATCGTCCACCCCGATGAAGCCGAAGAAGGTGGTCAGCAGGCTTTCCTGGTTCTCGGCCAGCTGGTCGGTCGAATATTCGCCGCCGCGCGCCGAGGCGACGACGACCTTGCGTCCGCCCGCGAGCCCCTCGGGGCCGTTTGCGCCATACTTGAACGTCACGCCGGGCACGCCGAGCCGGTCGAGCCATGCCTTGAGCTGGCTGGGGATGGTGAAATTGTACATCGGCGCGCCGACGATCACCACGTCGCTGGCGAGGAATTCGTCGAGCACCGCGCGCTGTTCGGGGTAGGCCGCGGCAACCGCTTCCTCATGCGTTTCGGGCGGGGTGCGGATCGCGCTGGTGGTGATCGGGTCGATATGCGGCAGCGGTTCGGCCACGAGATCGCGCGTGATGACCTTGGCCTCGGGATGCTTGGCGGTGAAATGGGCGAGCAGTTCGTCGGTCAGCTTGCGGCTGATCGACTGGTCGCCGGTGGTCGAGCTGTCGATACGAAGGATTTGCATAGCGTGAACTCCATAGTTACTGTTGATAACCTGGAGGCCATATGGAAACTGTACCCCACCCCGCGCAAGAAGGCACTTCGTTGTCCGATAGGGACACGGGTGTTCCCCTTGAGGTTCACAATGCGCCGCAATGCACCGCGGTGAACGACATCCTCGCGCGCGTCGGCGACAAATGGTCGGTTCGTGTCGTGATGGGGCTGGCCGACGGGTCGCGGCGGTTCAACGAATTGCGGCGCGATATTCCGGGTATTTCGCAGCGCATGCTGACGCGCACGCTGCGCGGGCTGGAGCGCGACGGGCTGGTCAGCCGCACGGTCACCCCTAGCGTGCCGCCGCGGGTCGACTATGCGCTCACCGCGCTGGGGCGCTCGCTGTGCGATCCGGTGGCGCAGCTGGGCAATTGGGCGATTGCGAATATCGGCAAGGTCGAAGCCGCGCGTGCGGTCTATGACGGCGGTCAGGACTAGGCCGAAAGGTCGAGCTTTTCGCGCAGCATGTCGAGCGCGGCGCGCAGCGCGGCGATCCGTACGCCGTCGCGGCCGATCGGTCCGAAATGCTCTTCGCGATGCTTCAGCGACTCATCGGCGCTAGCGAGCGCAAAATGGACGAGGCCTTCCTCGTCATCCTTGCCCGCGGGCCCGGCGAAACCCGTGATCGAGATCGCCAGCTGCGCCTGCGACCGGTCGAGCGCGCCCGCGGCCATCGCCTCGGCGACCGCGCGGCTTACCGCCCCGCAATTCGCCACCAGATCGTCGGCCAGGCCGAGCAGGTCGCATTTCGCCTGGTCCGAATAGGCCACGAAGCCGCGATCGAAGACACGGCTGTAGCCCGGGACATCGGTGAACAGCGCGGCGAGCAATCCGCCGGTACAGCTTTCCGCGGTCGCCAGCTGCCACTCCGCATCCTTCGCCGCGCCCAGAATGCGCTCGGCGAGATCGCAAACATCTCCCGGCAGCGCTGCTTCAAGTTCTTCTGCCATACGGTACGGTGAACGTGCCAGTGAAACTCCGGGTTCCCGCTGTACGAACCGCATGGCCCGCGCTACCCGAACCGTGCGGAAACCTATTCCTTTTCGTTGTCCTCGTCTTCCCCGGACTCGTCATCGTCGTCTGCCTCGTCATCGTCGTCGATATCGCTGAGGTCGGGGAATTTCGCCCCGCTCTCGCGCATGGCCTCGATCCGTTCGATCGCGCGGCGGCCCGGTTTGGGGAAATGCGGGTCGTTGGCGAGCGTCTGCAGCAGGGCGATGCCGTCGTCATGCCGTCCCAGCCGCGCCAGGTCATAGGCGAGGCCGATACGGAACGCGGTGGTCTGGGGTGCGCGGTTGAAGGCCGCGAGATAGGCATCGTGCATCATCGATCCTTCGCGCCCTTCGCGTGCGTAGCTGCGGGCGAAGCGATAGAGCGCCTCGGCATTGGTGGGATCGGTCCGGTTGGCGATCTGGAAATGCCGGCGCGCATGCGCCCAGGCTTCGCTGTCGGTGCTTTCGTCCTCGTACAGCCGATGGCTCAGAATGCGGCCCTTGACGAGATTGGCGCGCAAATGGCCAGGATCTTCGGCCAGCGCCCGATCGGCGGCCGCCTCGGCGGCGATGAAATAGGGTCCGCCCATTTCCTTGTCCGCGACCGCATCGTCGTCCTTGTGTTCTTCCTTGTATTCCGCGCGCTCCTTTTGCTCGAGCCCCAGTTCGGCCGCGGCCATTTCGGCATAGGCATCGGCGCTGAGCGTCCCCTCGCGGGCGAAGGCGGCAAGATCGTCGCGCGTGCCTTCAAGCTTGTTCCTGCCCAAGCGGCGCAGGCGGAGTTCGAGCATCCGGCCCTCGGCGATGGATAAGGTGCTCAGCCTGACGTCCTGGGACCAGGGGAACGGTTCCGTCGACACGCCATATTCGATATCGCGGCGCACATGACGTTCGAGCTGGATTTCGAGCTGGCGCAAATCGCCGAACACGGCGCGCGCGGCGGGCAGGGGTTTCTCGCCAGCGGCGAGCCGATCGATATAGGCGGAAATGCGCGCGCCGCGATCCGGCGCGGTATACAGCATATGTGTGAGCCCCCACGACCAGCCGTAAAAGCCGGTAATGACCTTGCCCTCGTCATCGGGCCATGAGAGCAGGCGCTCGATCTGGGCATCGTCGTGATAGCGCAGTTCGGGGCCGCGATGGGTAGCGGGTTTGCCATAGGTCCAGCTGCCGTCCTTGCCGAATTCGACCGTCGCAAGGAATTCGGCGAACCCTTCGATGAGCCATGCGGGTGCGGGCACGGCGAACTCGTTGAATATGAAATGATGGGCATATTCGTGGAACAGAACGCGCTGGCCGGTCAGGCTGCGCCACCCGCCGCCCCCGCGATGGGCGATGGCATAGGTCCCCTCGATATCGGGCGAGTAATATCCCGCCACGCCGCGCCAGCCGAGCAGCTTCTGGACACCGCGACTGCCGTCGAGCAGGTAGATCGTGATCGGGTCCTTGCCCGGCCGATCGGGCTTGTCGTACCAGAACCGCAGCAAGCCATCGAACCGTTCGAGATCGTTGGCGAAATCGGTCAACTCATCTTCGTCGCCAGCCGAATAGATCGTGAAATGCTGCGTGTCGGCGCGCTTCCAGATGTCATCGGCGGCCTGCGCGGGCGAGGCGAGCAAGGCAAGACAGGCCGTCAGCGCGGAAAGAATCCTGAGCATGGATAATAGACCCCCGTAACGGGCCCTGCGATGGCCCGGACACGGCCGAGCGTAGGCACGCCGCGCGCGACAATCAAACGAAACTATAGGGGTCGATGTCCACCGCCACGCGCACGCCGGGTGGATGGTCGATCGCGGCCAGCCAGCGGCGGATGACCTGCTGCAATTGCACGCTGCGCCGCGCGTTGATCAGGAAGCGGTAGCGATAGCGGCCGCGCAGCAATGCCATCGGGGCGGGCGCGGGGCCGAGGATCATGCATTCGGCGACATCGGGGCGGAAGGCGCCAATGCGGTTGGCCGCCTCGCGCGCCTCACCATCGTCCTCGCTCGAAATGATGATCGAGGCCCAGCGGCCGAAGGGCGGGGCGCCGGCCTCGCGGCGCATCTCGCTTTCGGCCGAATAGAAGGCATCGCGGTCGCCCGCGGCCAGCGCGGCAATCACCGGCGCGTCGGGGTGGCGGGTCTGGAGCAGCACTTCGCCCGGTTTCGAACCGCGCCCCGCGCGCCCGGCGACCTGCGCGACCTGCTGGTAGGTCCGCTCGCCCGCGCGCAGATCGCCGCCCTCGAGGCCCAGATCGGCATCGACCACGCCGACCAGCGTCAGCTCGGGGAAATGGAACCCCTTGGTTACCAATTGCGTGCCGACGATCACGTCCACCTCGCGTGCCTCCACCGCAGCGATGAACTCCGCCGCGCGGCCTGGCGAATTGAGCGTGTCCGAGGTGGCGACAAAGACACGCGCCTGCGGCAGCCGCTCGGCCACTTCGTCTGCGATGCGTTCGACCCCGGGGCCGCAGGCGACGAGGCAGTCGGGCTCGCCGCATTCGGTGCAGGTCTTGGGGGCGCGCGCCTCGTGCCCGCAATGGTGGCAGGCGAGCCGGTTGGTGAAGCGGTGTTCGACCAGCCACGCGCTGCAATTGGGGCATTGGTAGCGAAAGCCGCAATTGCGGCACAGCGTCAGCGGGGCATAGCCGCGCCGGTTGAGGAACAGCAGCGATTGTTCGCCGCGCTCCAGCCGCGCCTCGATTCCGTCGACCAGCCGCTGCGCCAGCCACATGCCCTGCGGCGGCTTCTCCTCGGTCAGGTCGATTGTCTCGATCGTGGGTATTTGCGCCCCGCCGTAGCGGCTCGGCAGGTCGATCTTCGCATAGATCCCGCTTTCGGCCATCTGCAGGCTTTCGAGCGCGGGGGTGGCGCTGGCGAGCACCACGGGCACCTGCTCGAAATGCCCGCGCATCACCGCGACGTCGCGCGCATTGTAGCGCACGCCCTCTTCCTGCTTGAAGCTGGTCTCATGCGCTTCGTCGACCACGATCAGGCCGAGCCGTGCGAAGGGCAGGAACAGCGCCGAGCGCGCGCCGACCACCACCTGCGCGCTGCCTTCGGATACGGCGCGGTAGGCGCGTCGGCGCTCGGTCGATTTGAGCGAGGAATGCCACAGCACCGGCGGCGCGCCGAACCGCTCCTCGAAGCGGTGCAGGAAGTTTTCGGTCAACGCGATTTCGGGCAGCAGGACCAGCACCTGCCGCCCCATCCGCAGCGCCTCGGCGACGGGTTCGAAATAGGTTTCGGTCTTGCCCGATCCGGTCACCCCGTCGAGCAGGAAGGGGGCAAATTCCGCCTTGCGCACCGCGTCGGAAAAGATGTCCGCCGCTTCGCGCTGCTGCGCGCTTAGCGCGATCTCGACGAAATCGGGCCGCGCGGGCGGATAGGGGCGGTCGCAATCGACCTCCACCGGTTCGAGCGCGCCCTGGTTGAGCAGCCCGCGCAGCACGCCTTCGGAAACCCCGGCGATCCCTGCCAGTTCGCGGATCGTCGCCTGCTCGCCTTCCAGCGCGCCCAATGCCGCCTCGCGCTGCGGGGTCATGCGTTCGGGCATGCCGCCGGTCAGCCGGTATTCGGTCATTGTCGCGGGGCCCTTGAGCGCGCCGCCCGATGCCAGCGCCATCCGCGCCACGCTGGCGAGCGAGGCGACGTAATAGTCGGCGGTCCATTCGATCAGCCGCCTGAGCGCGGCGGACAGCGGCGGCACGGGCAGCACCCCGCGCAGATTGCGCAGCTTCTCCACCGGAACTTCGGTTCCCGGGAGCCGTTCAGCTTCCCAGACGATTCCGATTACCGTGCGCGGACCCAGCGGGCATTCGACCACGGAACCCGCAGCGACATCCATGCCCTCGGGCACCTTGTAGTCGAGCGGGCCGAGAGCGGCATTGAGGACGAGACAGCGCACGCGGTTCATGGCCCGGCCATATGGGCGGCGACAGGCGCGTGAAACAAGGGCAGGATGCAATGAGGACCAGCGATATGACCGATATTCTCGTAAAACCCACCGGACGGCGCGGCTTCCTTGGCGGGGCCATGGCCGGGGGCGGCCTGCTGCTGCTGCCCGCCTGTTCGACGATCCCCGGTTTCGGGATGGTCGATGCGGTCCAGCGGATCCTGTTCCTGTCGAGCGAGCGCGCCTTTGCGCGGATGCTTGAGGGCGGCGGCTTCTGGGACGAACAGGTCGCGCAGGTCGGCTTCGGCGAGCTGCTCGGCGCGCGCGGCGATGTGGTGTCGCGTATCCTGACCTCCGCATTGTTCAAGAGCCGGCTCGAAAACGCCTTCGGCGATATCGCCTATGAAGGCGCGCAGCGCGCGGCACCGCTGGTGACCGATGCGGTGCGCACCATCGGCATCCAGAACGCGATCGACCTCGTGCGCGGCCGGCCCACCGCGGCGACCAGCTTCCTGCGCGATTCGATGGGCCGCAGCCTGGTCGAGGCGATGGTGCCCGAACTGGGCGAGGCGCTGCGCGTGGCGCAGGACCCGCTGGTGGCAGAGCTGGTGCAGGGTCTGGCCGGGGTCGATCTGGCGGGCGCGGTTACGCGCTTCGCCGGCACTATCGACACCATCATCTGGCGCGAGATCGGGACCGAGGAAGCGGCGATCCGCCGCAACCCGCAGGCCACGCGCGACCCACTGATCATCGGCGTGTTCGGCGCGGGCGCGCAGTACTAGCCGCAGGCCATATCGGGCGCTAAGGCTCTGCGGGAATCGCAATTCCCCCGGAGCCTCGCGCATGAAATTCTTCGTCGACACCGCCGATATCGCCGACATCAGGGAAATGGCCGACACCGGCCTGCTCGACGGCGTCACCACCAATCCCTCGCTGATCGCCAAATCGGGCCGTGACTTCATGGAAGTGACGAAGGAAATCTGCGATATCGTGGACGGCCCGGTCAGCGCCGAAGTCGTCGCGCTCGATCACGACACGATGATGAAAGAGGCCGAAACGCTGCGCAAGATCGCGGACAATGTCTGCATCAAGGTGCCGCTGACGATCGACGGGCTCAAGACCTGCAAGAAGCTGACCGCCGATGGCACGATGGTCAATGTGACGCTGTGCTTCTCCGCCAACCAGGCGCTGCTGGCGGCCAAGGCGGGCGCGACCTTCGTTTCGCCCTTCGTCGGGCGGCATGACGACAACGGCTTCGACGGCATGGCGCTGATCCGCGATATCCGCCTGATCTACGACAACTATCCGAATTTTTCGACCGAGATCCTCGTCGCCTCGATCCGCAATCCGGTGCATGTGCTCGAAAGCGCGCGGATCGGTGCCGATGTCGCGACCATGCCCGCGGCGGTGATCAAGGGCCTGTTCAAGCATGTCCTGACCGAAAAGGGCATCGAGGGCTTCCTCAAGGACTGGGACAAGACGGGCCAGTCGATCCCCACCGCATAAGTGAGCGAACAGACCCCTCTCGACCGCTTCAAGCAGGCGCTGACCGGCGCCAGCCGCGCGCTTGCGCATGAAGCGGAAGTCGAGGTGGCGTGGAGCGCGGATGCTCCGACCCAGTCGGGCAAGAACTTCCGCGTGCCGCTGCCCGGGCGCAATCTCCCGCGCGAGCAGGCGATCGAAGCGCGCGGCTTCGCCGACAGTTTCGCGCTGCGGCTGCGGCATCACAGCGAAGCGCTGCACGGCAAGGGCGCACCGCCCGAACCGATCGCGCGCGCCTGTTACGACGCGATCGAACAGGTCCGCTACGAAGCGATCGGGGCGACGCGCTATGCCGGCATTCGCGGCAATCTCGACGCGGCGGTCGAAATGCGCACCGCATCCGATCCGATCGTGCGCGCCGAGGCTGCCGGCGATGTCCCGCTGCCCACCGCGCTGTCGCTGATGCTGCGCGAAGCGCTGACCGGCGAGGCGGTGCCCGAACGTGCGCGCGCGGCGGTCGATCTGGTGCGCGAGGATATCCTTGCCAAGATCGGCACCGACATGGACGGGCTGGCCGATGTGCTCGACGACCAGCGCGCGTTCCAGAACCTGACGCTCGACATCCTGCGCGATCTCGATCTGACGCTGCCCGAGACGCCCGAACCGACCGATGCCGAAGATGGCGAGGACGAGGAAGGCGAGAACCCCGAGGACCAGGACGAAACCGACGAGGAAGACGAGGGCGGGGCCGAACCCGATGCCGCCGATGCCCGTTCGGAAGTGACCGACGGCGAGGCCGAGGGTGATGCCGACCAGGACGTCGAGGGCGAACAGGAAATGTCCGATGGCGATCCGTCGGACGATGGCGAGGAAGGCATGCAGCCCGTCCGCCCCAATCGCCCGTGGACCGACTTCCCCGAAGGCTTCGACTACAAGGCCTATACCCACAAATTCGACGAGGAAATCGAAGCCGCCGAGCTGTGCGACAATGAAGAGCTCGACCGTTTGCGCGCCTATCTCGACAGCCAACTGGCGGGCCTGCAGGGCGTGGTCACCCGGCTGGCCAACCGGCTGCAGCGCCGGCTCATGGCGCAGCAGAGCCGCAGCTGGGATTTCGACCAGGAAGAAGGCATGCTCGATGCCGCGCGCCTGACCCGCGTGGTGGTCAGCCCTGGCCATGCGCTGAGCTACAAGATCGAACGCGATACCGAGTTCAAGGATACGGTCGTCACGCTGCTGATCGACAATTCGGGCAGCATGCGCGGGCGGCCGATCTCGATCGCCGCGATCAGCGCCGATATCCTCGCGCGCACGCTCGAACGCTGCGGCGTGAAGACCGAGATTCTCGGTTTCACCACCCGCGCGTGGAAGGGCGGGCAGAGCCGCGAGATGTGGCTCTCCGACGGGCGGCCCGCGAACCCCGGCCGGCTCAACGATCTGCGCCACATCCTCTACAAGAAGGCCGACGAACCGTGGCGCCGCGCGCGCCGCAACCTCGGCCTGATGATGCGCGAAGGCCTGCTCAAGGAAAACATCGACGGCGAGGCGCTGATGTGGGCGCATGACCGCCTGCTGCGCCGCTCCGAGGACCGCCGCATCCTGATGGTCATCTCCGACGGCGCGCCGGTCGACGACAGCTCGCTGTCGGTCAACCCCGCGGGCTTCCTCGAGGGCCATCTGCGCAAGGTGATCGACTGGATCGAGAACCAGTCGCCCGTACAACTCGCCGCAATCGGCATCGGCCACGACGTCACGCGCTATTACAAGCGATCGGTCACGATCATGGATGTCGAGCAGCTTGGCGGGACGATTATCGAGCAATTGGCCAATCTGTTCGAGATCGAGAAATAGGCCGCGCCTGTTCGCGCATCGTCATCCCCGCGCAGGCGGGGATCCCGCTACTGCGAAGCTGGCGAGGAAGTGAGCGGGACCCCCGCCTTCGTGGGGGGCGACGGGCCGGGGGGCCGGGGTCAGAAGCCGCAAATTGGGGCGCCTGCTTGCAGGCGAGGAGGAGAGACAAGCTACCATGAACGTTACCGAAGCCGTCCAGACGCGCCGTTCCGTGCGCGCTTTCAACGATCAGCCGGTCGAGCGCGAAACGCTTACCCGCATCCTCGAGAAGGCGCAGCGCAGCCCCTCGGGCGGCAATACGCAGCCGTGGCACGGGATCGTCCTGACCGGCGAGCCGATGCAGGCGCTGTTCGACCGCGTCGCGCAGGACCTGCCCAAGGGGCGCGCGGCGTTTGCGCCCGAATACAATGTCTATCCGCCCGAGCTCGACGACGCCTATGAACAGCGCCGCCGCGGTGTGGGCGAGGACATGTATGGCGCGCTCGCAATCTCCCGCGAGGAGAAGGGCAAGCGGCTGATGTGGTTCGCCAACAATTTCCGAGCCTTCGGGGCGCCGGTGCTGATGCTGGTCCACACGCCCAAGTACATGGGCCCGCCGCAGTGGAGCGATATCGGCATGTGGCTGCAGACCGTGGGCCTGCTCGCGCGCGAGGAAGGGCTCGACACCTGTTTCCAGGAAGCCTGGGCGGTCTATGCGCCGCAGATCCGCGAAATGGTCGATATTCCCGAGGATCACACCTTCTTCTGCGGTGTCGCGATCGGTTACCGCGACGAGGAAGCCGCGGTGAACAATTTCGCCGTGAAGCGCGCCGGGATCGAGGAAAGCGTGCGCTGGGAGGGGTGGGGCTAGGCCGGCTGCGGGTACCAGCGCCGCGGATCGCCTTTCGCCAGCCGCGACTGGATCAGCCACACCGCCACACCGTATATCGCCGCATTCACCGCTGCAAAAATGCCCCAGAACTGGCCTGCGGAGGTAAGTTCGACAAGCTGCCAGCGCGGGTTGGTGGCAAGCTGGCTGAACCCCGCCATCAGCAGCCCGGCATAGCTATAGGCCAGATGCACCTGATGCGCGCGCAGCGCCTCGACATCGCGCGTCTTGCGCCAGCGCCACAGCTTCGCGACCCCGAACAGGAGCGCGCCGAAGCCGAACAGCACGAAAACATGAAAGAAGCCGAAGCGGGTCCCGAAAAACGGCATCACCGTGGCGCGGACGGGGACGACCGAAACCACGGTGACGAACATGGCGGCGATATAGCCGCTGCCCATCGTCCGGTGCCGCAGCGTGCCCTTCGGTAGCAGGAAAATCATCGCGCCCAGTATGATTGCGATGCTTGCTGCACCCAGATGCACCAATACCAAAGGGGATAGGTCGCCGAGCATACCGCGTCTCCTAATGTATTGCACCAGTAACACACTTGGCAAACCGTCGCAATGTGCCGCTTGACCCGCACTATGCGCGCCGCCACACGCCGGATATGACCGACACGCCGCTCAAGCTGTTCAACTCGCTCACCCGCGAGCTGGAGGAATTCACCCCCGTCCACCCCGGCGAGGCGCGCGTCTATTCCTGCGGGCCGACGGTCTACAACTACCCCCATATCGGCAATATGCGCGCTTATGTCTTCGCCGATGTGCTGGGACGCACGCTGAGCTGGAAGGGCTACGACCTCACCCACATCATCAACATCACCGATGTCGGCCATCTGACCGACGATGGCGATGCGGGCGAGGACAAGATGGAGAAGATGGCTGCCGCCAAGGCGCAGTCGATCTGGGACATCGCGAAGCACTATACCGAGGCCTTCTGGGCCGATGTGAAAGCGCTCAATATCCGCGAGCCGGCCAAATGGTCGGTGGCGACCGATTATATCGGCGAGATGATCGACTTCGCGAAGGGCATCGCCGACCAGCATTGCTACGAGCTCGACAGCGGGCTCTATTTCGATGTCTCGACCGTGGCCGATTACGGCCGCCTCGCGCGTGCGGTGACCGAGGAAGGCGAGGGCCGGATCGAGACCGTCGCGGGCAAGCGCAATGCCGCCGATTTCGCGATCTGGCGCAAGACCCCGGCGGGCGAGACGCGGCAGATGGAATGGGATTCCCCGTGGGGCAAGGGCGCGCCCGGCTGGCATCTCGAATGCTCGGTCATGGGCGAGAAGCTGCTCGGCTTTCCCTTCGACATCCATACCGGCGGGATCGACCACCGCGAGATCCACCATCCCAACGAGATCGCGCAGAACCAGGCCTTCTGCGGCTGCGGCGGATTGTCGGAAGCGACCAATTCGGGCGCGAAGATCTGGATGCACAACAACTTCCTCGTCGAGCGCAGCGGCAAGATGAGCAAGTCGTCGGGCGAATTCCTGCGGCTGCAATTGCTGCTCGACAAGGGCTACCACCCGCTCGCCTACCGCATGATGTGCCTGCAGGCGCATTACCGCAGCGAGCTGGAGTTTTCGTGGGAAGGGCTGGGCGCTGCACTGACCCGCCTGAAGCGGATCGTGATGGCGGTCGAGAACCTCAAGGCCCGTCATGCTGAACTTGGTTCAGCATCCATTTCGCCCCCCGCACAATGGACTCTGGACCAGCTTCAGGGTGACGGAATGGGGATGTTTCAGGACCTGATCCTCACCTTCGACGAGGCGATCTCCGACGATTTGAACACACCGATCGCGCTGACCTTGCTCGAGCAGGTGCTGGCGAAGAAGAAGGTCAGCCCGGGAAAGAAGCTTGAAGTGGTGTCGGCGATGGACAGCATCTTCGGCTTCGGTCTGCTCAACCTGACCCGCACCGACCTCCGTATCCGCCCCAAAGACGCGGCCATTACCGAGGACGAGATCGAGGCCGAACTCCTGCGCCGCAAGCAGGCGCGCGCGGCCAAGGATTTCGCCACCTCCGATGCCATCCGCGACAGCCTTGCAGCCGCAGGCGTAGAGGTTATGGATGGCGATCCGCTCGGATGGGAATGGAAGCTCTAAGCATGGCCAAGGCCGACCCGCAGACGCTGCTGTGGCAGCACCTCAAGGACGCGCCCCGGGAGCTGGAATTCCTCCGCGATCACGAGGCCGAGGGCTTCACCCTGCCGTTCTACTGCGCCGCGGCGCATCTCGCGATCGAGGTCGATGACGACCCTTTCCGCGCCAATGAGAACGGCGCGCGCGAACGCTGGAAGGAACGCCACCGGGTCGACATCATGCAGGTCCCGCCGACCCATGTCCTGCGCAATGCGGGCGAAGTGGCCGCGGCAATCCTCGACATCGCCACCCGCCGCAAGGAACGGTTTGCGAAATAGCGCCCGAGCGGCAATGGAGGCGTCGAGGGAGAATTCGATGACCAAAGCCGTCCTGTCCGCCATGATCCGCCCGCTGGTCGAACCGCGCCTGCCCGAATGGGTCGAGCCGCTGTGGTTCATGAGCAAGGAACAGGCGCTGGAATTCGCGCCGCAGGCGGAGATCGGCTGGTTCGACCTCAACGAAAAGGAACCGATGATCGAGATCGCGCGCGCCGCGACCGGGCTCAAATGGATGAACTCGATCTATGCCGGGCTCGATTTCATGCCGCTCGACCTGCTCGCCGAGCGCGGCGTGGTGGTCACCAATGGCGTCGGCATCAATGCGATCACCATTGCCGAATATGTCGTCATGCTGATGCTCGCGCATGCCAAGGGCTACCGCGACGTGGTGCGCGCGCAGGACCGCCACGAATGGCTGCTCGACAGTCCGGGCAAGCGCGAACTGGCGGGCGAGCGCGTGCTGCTGCTGGGAATGGGCGCGATCGGATCGCTCATAAAGACGAGGCTTGAGGCGTTCGACATGAAGGTCGTGCCGGTGCGCCGCTCGGGCGCGGACGGCGCGCTTAAGCCCGGCGAATGGCGCGAGAAGCTGGGCGAGTTCGGCTGGGTCGTGCTGGCGGTCCCCTCGACCGCGGAAACCCGCCACATGATCGGCGCGATGGAACTGGCCGCGATGCGCCCCAATGGCGTGCTGGTGAATATCGCGCGCGGCGACGTGGTCGATCAGGCGGCGCTGGTCGAGGCGCTGCAGCAGGAGAAGATCGAGGCCGCGCTGCTCGACGTGACCGATCCCGAACCGCTGCCCGAGGATCACCCGCTGTGGGACCTCGAGAATGCGCAGGTTACCATGCACCTGTCGGGCCGCGCGCAGACCAAGATGTTCCAGCGCAGCGCGGACCGCTTCATCGACAATCTCGAACGCTGGCAGCGCGGCGAACCGGTCCAGCCGCAGATGGATCTGGGTCTCGGCTACTGACACGTCCGCAGGCCTCTGTTAGGCCTGCAAAAAGCCGGGAAGACTCGGGTCGCGTATTTCTGTTCACGCCTGCCTGTGCGGGCCGCGAAGGGGGGAATCGCGTATGACCGAGCCACGCAAGGCGTCCGACCTGTTTATCGAGTGTCTCGAAGCCGAGGGCTGCGAGTACATCTTTGGCGTCCCGGGCGAGGAAAACCTCGACTTCCTCGACAGTCTCAGCCGCTCCAAGCAGATCACGCTGGTGCTCACGCGCCATGAACAGGGCGCCGGCTTCATGGCCGCGACCTATGGCCGCCACACGGGCAAGACCGGCGTCTGCATCGCAACGCTCGGCCCCGGCGCCACCAATTTCGTCACCGCCGCCGCCTATGCGCAATTGGGCGGCATGCCGATGATGATGATCACCGGCCAGAAACCGATCAAGAAATCGAAGCAGGGCCAGTTCCAGATCCTCGACGTGGTCGCGATGATGGAACCGATCACCAAATATACGCGCCAGCTGCATGCGGGCGACAACATCCCCAGCCGCGTGCGCGAAGCCTATCGCCTCGCGGAGGAGGAGAAGCCCGGCGCGGTCCATCTCGAACTGCCCGAGGATATCGCCGAGGAACCGACCGACGCCGCGCCGATCCCGCGCAGCGTCGCGCGCCGGCCCAGCGCCGAACCCAAGGCGGTCGACCAGGCGGTTGCCGCGCTCGAACAGGCCAGCAAGCCCATCCTCGTCATTGGCGCGGGCGCCAACCGCAAGATGACCGGCAAGATGCTCGCTGAATTCATCGAGAAGACCGGCATTCCCTTCGTCACCACGCAGATGGGCAAGGGCGTGCTCGACGAGCGGCACCCGCTGTTCCTCGGCTGCGCGGCGCTGTCGGCGGGCGATTTCTGCCACCGCGCGATCGAAGAAGCCGACGTCATCGTCAATGTCGGCCACGACGTGATCGAGAAGCCGCCCTTCTTCATGCGCCACAACGGGCACACGGTGATCCATGTCAGCAACCGCAGCGCCGCGGTCGATCCGGTTTATTTCCCGCAGATCGAGGTGATCGGCGATATCGCCAATGCGATCTGGCAGATCAAGGAAGACATCACCCGGCAGGACCATTGGCAGAGCGCCGAACTCAAACGCTATCACCGCGCCGAGCTCGAACATACCGAGAGCCTCGCCGCCGACACACGCTTCCCGATCTTCCCGCCGCATCTCGTCCAGCAGGTGCGCGAGAGCATGCCTGATGACGGGATCATCTGTCTCGATAACGGCGTCTACAAAATCTGGTTCGCGCGCGGCTATTGCGCCTCGCAGCCCAACACCGTGCTGCTCGACAATGCGCTCGCCACGATGGGCGCGGGGCTGCCCAGCGCAATGATGAGCGCGATGCTTTATCCCGACCGCAAGATCATGGCGATCTGCGGCGATGGCGGGTTCATGATGAACAGCCAGGAGATGGAAACCGCGGTGCGTTTGGGGCTGAACCTGATCGTGCTGATCCTGCGCGACGATGCCTATGGCATGATCCGCTGGAAACAGGCGAACATGGGGTTCGAGGATTTCGGCCTGACCTATGGCAATCCCGATTTCGTCAAATATGCCGAAAGCTACGGCGCGCAGGGCCACCGCGTCGAAAGCAGCGATCACTTAAGCGAACTGCTCGCGCATTGCCGCGATACGCCGGGCGTCCATCTGATCGACTGCCCGGTCGATTACACCGAGAACGACCGGATATTGAACCACGATATCAAGGAACTGAGCGCGAAGCTCTGAGATTGACCGGGTGAAGGAGACGACATGCCCACGCTCAAGGACACCTATCCGCTCTATCTCAACAACAAGGCCGCGCAGCCGAACACCGATCTGGCGGTAACCGACAAGTTCACCGGCGAGGTGGCTTTTCGCACCGCGCTCGCCAGCCCCGAGATCATCGACGAGGCGATTGCGGGGGCGGTGAGGGCGGCCGAACCGATGGCGCAGCTCGCCAGCTACGAACGCCAGGCGGTGCTGCAGCATTGCGTCGAGCGGTTCACCGAACGCTTCGACGAGCTCGCCTATGCTTTGTGCGTCGAAGCGGGCAAGCCGATCAAGGACAGCGAGGGCGAGGTTACCCGGCTGATCGACACCTTCCGTATCGCAGCGGAAGAATCGGTGCGCATGGTTGGCGAGGTCATGCCGTTGGATATCTCCGCGCGCGCCAGGGGCTATCAGTCGATCTGGAAGCGCTATCCGATCGGGCCGTGCAGCTTTATTTCGCCGTTCAACTTCCCGCTCAACCTCGCCGCGCACAAGATCGCGCCCGCGATCGCGGTGGGGTGCCCCTTCGTGATGAAGCCCGCCAGCAAGACCCCGCTGGGCGCGATCATCATGGGTGAGGTGCTGGCCGAAACCGACCTGCCCGAAGGCGCGTTCAGCGTGCTGCCCGCCAGCCGCGACGGGGCCGACCTGTTCACCGTGGACGAACGGCTCAAATTGCTCAGCTTTACCGGTTCGCCCGCCGTCGGGTGGGATTTGAAGGCGCGCTGCGGCAAGAAGAAGGTCGTGCTCGAACTGGGCGGCAATGCGGCGGTGGTGGTCGACCACGACGCCGATCTCGACGATGCGCTCGAGCGGATCATTTTCGGTGCCTTCTACCAGAGCGGGCAAAGCTGCATCGGCGTACAGCGGATCATCGTGCATGCAGATGTCTACGACCGCTTCAGGGACATGCTCGTCGCCAGGACCAAGACGCTGGTTGCGGGCGATCCCAAGGACCGCGACACCTTCATCGGCCCGATGATCTCCGAAGGCGAGGCGAGCCGCCTCAAGGGCTGGATCGACGAGGCGGTCGAAGGCGGCGCGGCGCTGCTCACCGGCGGCGGCTGCAAGGGCAATATGCTCGAGGCAACGCTGCTTGAGGGGGTGGACAAGGATGCCAAGGCACTCAACGAAGAAGCCTTCGGCCCGCTCGCCATCCTGCAGAAGTTCGAGCATTTCGACGAGGCGCTGGCCGAAGTGAACCGCTCCACCTACGGGCTGCAGGCGGGCATCTTCACGCGCGATTTGTTCAAGATGTTCGATGCCTGGGACCGGCTAGAAGTCGGCGGCGTGGTGATCAACGACGTCCCCAGCTACCGCGTCGACAACATGCCCTATGGCGGCGTGAAGGATTCAGGGTTGGGGCGCGAGGGCACCAAATTCGCGATGGAGGACATGACCGAGATCCGGAACCTGGTGATCCGGCGCGGGTGATTTGGGCGGCGGAAGGGCCGGTTCGTGCTTTGTCCGCCTGAAAGCAGACGGTTTGTAAACGACCCGATTGCGGACATTGGGTATTTGGCTTAGCAATTCTACATGGACAGCTTCGACCTTTTCGAGAAGTTCGTTGGGATGCTGGGGTGAGGTGGCTCATTACTTGCGTCGTGGCACTAGTGTCACTCTTATCCGCTTGCTCGAAGACGAACGATTCCGACCGGTTGCCATACGGCACGAGGGAAAATGCAAGGCTTGCGGCTGAAGAGTGTGGGGTCAAGACCTGGTACTGGGGAAAGGCAATCCCGATGCATGGTCCAGACTCTGAGCATCCATCTTTTGCTTTTGATCCTGAGCTAGATTCGGATGGCAAATCCAATGAAGCTAATTTCAGCAAGATTTATGATTGCCTTCACGCCTCGTTCGCGCGGCAGAAGGTGCGGATCAATTTAGCAGGTGCCGCCTAGCCGAAACCGGACATCTCCTCGATCCTCATCATAGGAGAATGTTAGCAATAGTAGTCCGCTTTCCACCCAAATTCAGCCGTTCCCACAATACGTAACGCGTGACGAAAGCTGCCATGCGTACAGCCTCAGCTCTCTTCAAGAAGGAGCAATTCGCAACGTACAATCAGCCGCGGCTCGGGGGTGAGGCGGTGTTCGACTTCCACGACGCCTGCATCGGCGACCAATTGGCCGGGGATGGCGAATTCGTGATCGGGCAGGGCGGCCACGAACTCTTCGCCGGCCTCGACCGCATCGCCGCCTGCGAACAGGATTGCGAGGCTGTGCCGCGTGCCCGCGAAGGTGATGCTGGCCCAGGCCTTCTCGGTATGCGTCAGCACCTGCCCGCGATGCTGGTGCAGGTCGGCCAGCGCGGCGCGCAGGCGATCGGCGGCGGTGCGGCGTGCGCGCGGCGGGCGGGGCGGGGCTGTTTCATCCGACATGCGCGGTCTCCTGCGTGGATGCTGCTTCGCGCGCCGCCTGGAATCCGGCCATGAAACCGCGGATGCGCTGTTCGGTGCGATCGCGCGGCTCGCGGCCCATGCGCAGATCGAGCACGAAGCGCGGATCATGCGCCGCAAGGCGGCCGAACTTGGTGGCCGCCATCTCGTGCTGGCGAAGGAATTTCTCGACGGATCGGATCAGCATCGCGGGCTCCCCAATAGGCTGGTCAGACAGGCGAATCGCTCGCCGTGTTCCTGATTCGTTCCAGCCGAAATCCTACTTGTCTAGGAAAAATCCTATGCTATAGGAATTTTCTCGCATGCTCCGTCCTGCGCGACGCGGGTCGGATGACGGCGGGCTTGAGGACACGGTCTTATGAGTGAAGCGATGACGCCGGACCGCGCGAAGCTGGTCGAACTGGCCGAGGCCGGGCGCACCAGCCTTGCCTCGCTATCCGCCATGCTCGGCCGCAATCCCAGCTATCTGCAGCAATTCGTACGCAAGGGATCACCGCGCAAGCTGGAGGAGGCGGACCGGCGGCGGCTGGCCGAGTTCTTCGGCGTGTCCGAGGTCGAACTGGGTGCCCATCCAACCCATGCGCACACCGTTGCCGCGGACGAGTTCATCACCGTACCCCGCCTCCCGCTCGATGCCTCGGCGGGGCCGGGCGCATTTTCGGCGGAGGAAATTTTCTTCGACAGCTTCCGCTTCAGCCGCCGCTGGCTGCGCGAAATGGGGCTGGAGGGCGCCGATCTCACCGCGATCCGCGTCGAGGGCGACAGCATGGAGCCGACGCTGCGCAGCGGCGACGAGATCTTCGTCGACCGCAACAAGCGTTCGGGCGAAGGCATCCATGTCGTGCGCATCGGCGATGCGCTGCACGTCAAGCAGGTCCAGGCCAGCGCACCGGGCCGCATCGCGCTGATCAGCGCCAACGAAAGCTACGCCCCGATCGACCTCGCGCGCGACGAGGTCGAGGTGATCGGCCGGGTTGTATGGAAAGGGGGGCGGGTGTGACCCGCCACGCCGCTACGAGGGCCGCTTGATATAATCGTCCGAGCGCAGCGTGAGCATATAGTCAGCGATCACCTCGATATCCTCGTCGACCAGGTCGACATCCATCTGCATCGGGTAATTGTGTGCATCCGACAGGAAGGTCACCAGCGTGTCGCGCGTCAGGCCGGGGCTGTTGGCGATGTCCGCGAAGCCCGGCGCCTGCGGGTTCACCGATACCGCATTGTCCTTCACCGCGTGGCATTCGCCGCAGATCGCGGTGACATAGTCGGGCACTGCATCCGCATCCGCCGCGGCAGTGCTCGGCGCCGCCGCCGGGGCGGCTACGGGGCCGGCGGATTGGCAGCCTGCCAGCAACAGGAACGCCAGGGCCATGACTTCGACTATTCGCACGGTAACTCTCCTTTGCCTGCCCGATAGCACAAAGTCGGAGATGCGCCTTGTTTTCGATCACAAACCGGACCACTTTCCCCAGCAATGGAAAACAGCACGCAAACGCCCGCTACCCCGCCGATGAAGGCGGGCATCGTCCCCGTAACCCCGCTGCAGCAGAATTGCTCGCTGATCTGGTGCACCGCGACCAACAAGGGCGCGCTGATCGATCCGGGCGGCGATCTCGACAAGCTCAAGGCGGCGGTCGCCAAGAGCGGGGTGGAGCTGGAGAAGATCCTCATCACCCACGGCCATCTCGATCATTGCGGCGAGGCGGGCGTGCTGGCGAAGGAACTCGGCCTGCCGATCGAGGGCCCGCACGAGGCCGACCGTTTCTGGATCAGCCGACTCGACGAAGACGGCGCGAAATACGGTATGCAGGCCGAAGTGTTCGAACCCGACCGCTGGCTGGTTGACGGCGACACCGTCACCGTCGGCGACCTCACGCTCGAGGTCATCCACTGCCCCGGCCACACGCCCGGTCACGTGGTCTTCTTCCACCGGCCGAGCAAATTCGCCGTAGTCGGCGACGTCTTATTCCAGGGCAGCATCGGCCGCACCGATTTCCCGATGGGCAACCACCAGGACTTGATCGACGCGATCACGCAGAAGCTGTGGCCGCTGGGCAATGACGTGACCTTCATCCCCGGCCACGGCCCGACCAGCACCTTCGGCCAGGAACGCCAGACCAACGCCTTCGTGAGCGATTACGCGCTTTCTTGATTTTTCTAGGATGCGCTATCGACCTCCGTCGATACGGTGCCGCAAGGGAAGCGCGGACGCGCTTCCCGCACGCAACAAGAACCTCCTACATCACGCCCAGCGTGATCAGCACCGCCACCACGGCAAGGCCCAGCTGTACCAGCATGGTGATGATCACCCCGAGCGGGCGACCGCGTGCCAGCGCGCCGCCATCCATGCCGAGTCCGTGCGCCACGCGTCCGAGCATATAGGCCGCGACCACCCAAGCGAGCCATTCGCCGCCCTTTGCCGCCAGTTCGATTGCCGCGACGAGAACCAGCACGAAGGCAGTGTTCTCGACGAAATTGAGCTGTGCGCGCATGCGCGCGGTCAGCGGGCCCCCGGCATCGTCGCCGATCGAAACCTTCTGTTGCGCGCGCATCTGCCCGACGCGGATGCTGAGCCAGATATTGATAATGGCGGCGGCGGCTGCCGCGGTAAGCGTAACCGGCAGGATAATGCCCATGCTCGTCTCTCCCCTTGCGATCCGTACGATACGGAATACGGTTGCGGTGCTAGGGCGATGCCGCGTGCCGCGCAACGCCAACAGACGGGTTGCATCGCTCGCGAAATTCGCTATAGCGCCCGCCTTCACCGTCACGGTCGGGATATTCGGGTTCACGCGCTCTTGTGCGGTGCCGGAGCTTCCCCTAGGGCGGCCACCGAAATTGACTGTAATTGTTTGAGGAACAGGTGCCGCCATGGCCGTCCCCAAGAGGAAAGTATCGCCCCACCGCCGCGGCAATCGCCGTGCACATGATTCGCTCAAGGTCGAGGCCCATCATGAGTGCTCGAACTGCGGCGAACTCAAGCGCCCGCACAATCTGTGCTCGCACTGCGGATATTATAACGGCCGCGAAATCATCGCCGTCGGTCTTTAAGACCGTCAGCCAAGCCGGAGAAGCGCCATGAGCCTGCCGCGTATCGCCGTCGATGCGATGGGCGGAGACGAAGGCGTGCGCGTGATGGTCGAAGGCGCCGCGCTGGCGCGTCGGCGTCACGACAAGTTCCAGTTCCTGCTGGTTGGCGATGAAGCGCGCATCAAGGCTGCACTCGACACGCATCCCGGCATGGCCGGGGCGTCCGAAATCCTGCATTGCACCGACGTGGTCGGCGGCGACGAGCTGCCGAGCCGCGCGTTGCGCCGTGCCAAGACCACCAGCATGGGCCTTGCGGTCAATGCGGTGAAGCAGGGCGATGCCGGCGCCGCGGTTTCCGCAGGCAATACCGGCGCGCTGATGGCGATGAGCAAGCTTGCGCTGCGCACCATGCCCGGGCTCGACCGTCCGGCGCTGGCCGCACTGCTCCCGACGCTGACCGACGATGACGTGGTCATGCTCGATCTGGGCGCGAATCGCGAATGCAATGCCCGCAACCTCGTCCAGTTTGCGATCATGGGCGCCGCCTATGCGCGGATCGTCACCGGGCGCGAACGCCCGCGCACCCGCCTGCTCAATATCGGGACCGAGGAAACCAAGGGCACCGAGGACATCCAGGCAGCCGCCGAAGCGCTGCGCGCCGCCACCGGGCTGGCGATGGAATTCGAAGGCTATGTCGAAGCCGACAAGATCAACCGCGGCGAATGCGACGTGGTGGTGTGCGACGGATTTTCGGGCAATATCGCGCTGAAGGCGATCGAGGGCGCGGCGCGCTTCGTCACCGACCTGCTGCGCCAGGCCTTTACCTCCAGCGTCCGTTCGAAAGTCGGTTTCCTGGTCTCGCGACCGGCGACCGAACTGATCCGGCACCATCTTGACCCCAACAATCACAATGGCGCGGTCTTCCTTGGCCTCAACGGCGTGGTGGTCAAAAGCCACGGCAGCGCCAATGCCAAGGGCGTCGCCAATGCGGTCGAAGTCGCGGCGCGCCTGCTGGAGGACGATATCACCAATCGCATCAAGCAGGATCTCGGCGCGATCGAACCATCGAGCGTGGCGGGTAAATGATTCGTTCGGTCATCACCGGCACGGGTTCGGCGCTGCCGCGGACCTGCGTCACGAATGCCGATCTGGCCGACAAGGTCGATACCAGCGACGAGTGGATCGTCGAACGCACCGGCATCCGCCAGCGTTATATCGCCGATCCGGACGAGACCACCAGCACGCTGGCGATCCACGCTGCGCGCAGGGCGCTCGAGGCCGCAGGAGTGGAGGCAAGCGAGATCGGCCTGATCATCCTTGCCACCGCGACGCCCGATCACACCTTCCCCGCCACCGCCACGCAGGTGCAGGCCGCACTCGAATGCGGCGGCGGCGTCGCCTTCGATGTGCAGGCGGTCTGCTCGGGCTTTCTCTATGCGCTCGCCACTGCCGATTCGCTGCTGCGGACCGGCATGGCGACCAAGGCGCTGGTGATCGGCGCCGAAACCTTCAGCCGCATCCTCGACTGGGAGGACCGCACCACCTGCGTCCTGTTCGGCGATGGCGCGGGCGCCGTCGTGCTCGAAGCGCAGGAAGTCGCCGATGACGGTCCGGGTATCCTTGCCAGCCGGCTCCATGCCGATGGCGCGCACAAGGACATGCTCTATGTCGATGGCGGCCCGTCGACCACGGGCACCGTCGGCAAGCTGCGGATGAAGGGGCGCGAGGTGTTCCGCCATGCGGTGGTCAATCTCGCCAATGTGCTCACCGAAGTGCTCGACGAAACCGGCGTCGGCGCGACCGACATCGATTGGGTCGTGCCGCACCAGGCCAATGCCCGCATCCTCGATGCCACCGCGCGCAAGCTCGACCTGCCGCCCGAAAAGGTCGTCGTCACCGTCGACCAGCATGCCAATACCTCCGCCGCTTCGGTCCCGCTCGCGCTCGATACCGCGATGCGCGACGGGCGCATCAAGCCGGGCGATCTGGTGATGTTCGAAGCGATGGGCGGCGGGTTTACCTGGGGCGCTTCGCTCGCCCGGATGTAGCACGGCGCGAAAACGCGGGGCGGGCGATTTGCCAGACTGGCGGCAAACTCCTATATTGCTTGGCGAATCTTCGAATGGGGTCGCATCTCGCTCAGGGTCGCATCTGAGGGGAAGGATAGTATGGATATGATGCGCTCCGTGGGCACGCTCACCCGGGCCGATCTGGCCGAGACGATCAACCGCAAGATGGGGCTCTCGCGCGCCGAATCGCTCGACATGGTCGAAGCGATCCTCGGCAAGATGTGCGATGCGCTGGCGGATGGCGAGAATGTAAAGATTTCGGGCTTCGGCAGCTTCGTACTGCGCGACAAGAAGGAACGCATCGGCCGCAATCCCAAGACCGGGGTCGAAGTGCCGATCACGCCGCGCCGCGTGATGACCTTCCGCGCCAGCCAGCTGCTTAAAGAGCGTATCGCGAACGGCTGAGGACAGACATGGCGACATTCGACGACGGCAAGGAAGCGGGCGCGCTGCGCACCATCGGCGAAGTCGCCAAGGCGACCGGAATCAAGGCGCATGTGCTGCGCTACTGGGAACAGCAATTCCCCATGCTCAAGCCGCTCACCCGCAGCGGCGGACGGCGTTATTACCGCCCCGAAGATGTCGAACTGGTCGAGCGGATCGACCGGCTGGTCAATCTGGAAGGCTATACGCTCAAGGGGGCCAAGGCCGCGCTGCGCGGCGCGCCCGACCCGCAGGCTGCAGCGCAGGCGCAGGTGACCACCGCTTCGGCACCCGTTGTGGATGGCGACCTGCTGGCCCGGTTGAAGGCCATGCGCGCCCAGCTGGTGGCAGCGCTCGACTGACGGGTTCGGCGCGCGCGCGTCAGGCGCTCTGGATCGTCGTCATTCGCGCGGACATCAGTGCATATTCGGTCCGGTTGCGGCCCTGCGCCTTGGCGCGGTAGAGCGCGGTATCCGCATTGTGCAGCGCTTCGTCGAGCGTCTGCTGGCGGTCCATTACCGAAACGCCGAGCGAGGCGGTGGTCACCAGCCCTTCGATTTCCATCTGCTCGGCAATGCCCGCAATCCGGCGGTGCAGCATATCGGTCAGGGCACGGTTTTCGAAGGTCGGTCCGCAGGGCACCATGATCGCGAATTCCTCGCCGCCCAGCCGCGCGGCGAAATGATCCGCGCCGACTTCTTCTTGCAGGACCGTGCGGATCACCCGCCCAATGCGCTTGAGCACCACGTCGCCCACGGCATGGCCATAGCGGTCGTTGATGGTCTTGAAATGGTCGATATCGATCATGATCACCAACCGCTTGGCCCATGGTGCCTGCTTGGTGTGGGCAAAGAATGCGCGGCGGTTGAACAGGCCGGTCAGGCTGTCGTGATCGGCCATGTGCAGCGCGCGTTCGAGCGAAGTACGCAAATCGTCGCTTAGCCGCCGATTCTCGACCAGCAATTGCGCCGCGCGCCTGTGGCTGAAGGTCGAGGCATGCGAATAGGCGATGAAGATCAGGAAGAGGATCGCCATGCCGAGCATCAAGGTCAGTCCGCCGAGTGTGCCGGTGATCACCAGGCCCGCGCCGAACGCGCCGAGAAACCCGATTGCGAATGAGAAAGCCAGCCGCGGGGCGGGCGAGAGCATGGTTGCGATGATGCTCATGCCCACCAGCGTGCCCCCGCCGACCAGCAGGCGCGCGGGATGCAGCGTGGGATAGGCGAGGATCGGGAGCAGGGTGGCCCCCCAGGCCGCACCGCCCACCACCAACGCCGCGGTGAGCAAGTGGTATTCGCGCGCGATCGGGCGGTCTTCTTCCAGCGCCGCGCGCAGGCGCGCGAAAGTGGTGCGCGTGCCGACCATGGCAACCAGCCGGAAGATCAGCGGGAAGACGAAATAAATCGCGGTCGGCAGGAAAATCGCGGCGATGGCAGTGACGATCCAGCAGGACATATTGGCCAGGACCGAACGCTGCTCGGTATCCACCAGTGCCTTGAGGATGGCGCGCTGCACCTCGTCGCGACCGGGCATGGGGGTTGCCTCGGGAAGCTCCCGATCGGTCCGCATCTCCACGAGTGCGCGGTCATCCTTCCTAAATCTTTTCATGGTTGATGAATGTTTAGCGGCGCCGCTTTGGGAGGGGGTTAGCGCGCGCTAAGGGTTTGTCCCTAGGCCAGGGGCCGGAGGGCAGGTTCTTGCCGGCCCCGAGGGGCCGCACCCGGTCACTCCGCCGCGAGCAATTCCTCGGCCCCGCCAAGATCGACGCTGACCAGGCGGCTGACGCCCTTTTCGATCATCGTGACGCCGAACAGGCGGTGCATGCGGCTCATCGTCACCGCATTATGCGTGACGATCAGGTAGCGGGTCTGCGTTTCGCGCGTCATTGCGTCGAGCAGGTCGCAGAAACGGTCGATATTGGCATCGTCGAGCGGTGCATCGACCTCGTCGAGCACGCAGATCGGCGCGGGATTGGTAAGGAACAGCGCGAAGATCAGCGCGGTAGCGGTCAGCGCCTGTTCGCCGCCCGACAGGAGCGTGAGCGATTGCAGCTTCTTGCCCGGCGGCTGCGCGAAGATCTCCAGCCCGGCTTCCAGCGGATCGTCGCTGTCGATCAGCGCCAGATGCGCTTCGCCGCCCTCGAACAGGCGCATGAACAGCCGCTGGAAATGGTCGTTGACCCGTTCGAAGGCAGCCCGCAGCCGTTCGCGGCCTTCGCGGTTGAGATTGCCGATCGACCCGCGCAGCCGACTGACCGCTTCACGCAATTCCTCCTGTTCCTCGACATTCGCGCCATGCTCGCTCTCGATCCGCGCGAGTTCCTCCGATGCGACGAGGTTGACCGGACCGATCCGCTCGCGGCTGGCGGAAAGCCGGTCCATTTCATCGCTCTCGGTCTCGGCCGACTTGATCGCGTCCTCGTCGAATTCGAAGCGCTGCGGCAGCAGCGGGGGCGGGCACTGGAACCGCTCGCCCGAAATCCGTGCCATCTCGATCCGGCGCCCGTCCTGGCTTTCCGCCCGCGCGGACAGGCCGGCGCGGTTCTCGCGCGCTGCGGCCAGCGCCTCGTTGGTCGCGGTGAAGCCGCGGTCGGCCTCCTGCGCCAACGCATTGGCTTCGGCGACCGCCTGCTCGGCTGCGGCCAGCTCGCGGGTCAGGCGCTCGCGTACCTGGTCGCCCTGTTCGATTTCGCGCACCAGCCCCTCGGGCTTGGCAGCGATGACCGCGCGCTCCTGTGTAATTTCCTCGGCGCGGGTTTCCATCTCGGACAGCCGCCGCGCCGCATCGCCGCTGCGTGCCTGCCAATTGGCCATGTCGCTGCGCTGCGCCGAGGCGCGCTCGCGCGCCACCGCCAGTGCCTGGTCGTGCGCCGCCAGCGCGGCAGCGCGCGCTTGCATCGCAGTGCGCGCGGCTTCGTTCTGCGCGCGGGCGGCTTCGAGCGTGGCACGTCCCGCTGCAGGGTCGGGCAACGCATCGCGCTTGGCCTCGGCTGCGGCAAGGTCGGCCTGCGCCGCAGCGACCAGCTCGCCATGCTCGGCCTCGCTCCGGTCCAGTTCTTCGAGCCGCGAGGCGAGCCGTTCGCGCGCGGATTCGGCCTGGTCGAGCGCGCGCAGCGCCTGCCGCTCGGTCTCCGCCGTCCCGGCCAGTTCGCGCTCGGCGGCGACCAGATCGCGCTGCAAGCGCGCCAGTTCCTCGCTTGCCGTGTCCATTGCCGCCTGCGCTGCAGTCGCCGCGTCGCGCAGCGCGGGCAGGCGCGCGTCGAGCTCGGCAAAGCGGTTCTCCGCTTCCAGCCGCGCCGCTTCGGCCGATCCTTCGCCATGCACCACAAGCCCGTCCCAGCGCCGCAACCGCCCATCCATCGTGACCAGCGAGTGCCCCGGGGCGAGCGTGCGCCCATCGTCCGCCTCCGCCACATGCATCAGCGCCAGCGGCGCGCGCAATTCCTCGGGACAGGTCTCGACATGCGCGGAGAGGCTGTCGGCGACGGGCGAGGGGGCAACAGCCCCGGTCCAGTAGCGCCCCTCGGCATCGCCTTCGGGTAGGCCGAGCAATGCCTTGCCGTCGCGCCCCAGCGCCGCTGCGACCGCGCGTTCATAGCCCTTGGCCGCGCGCACGCCGTCGATCGCCTGCTGCCGCCCGCTGCGCTTGGCTGCGGCGCGTTCGCGCGCTTCGCGGTCGCGGGTGAGCGCTTCCCATTCGCGTTGCACGCCCGACAGCTCGGCCCGCGCTTCGGAGAGCGCGGATGCGGCGCTGTCGCGGCTGGCCTGCAGATCGGCCTTGCGCGCCTGCATCTCCTCGAGCGTGCGGCGCCGGTCGGCCAGCGTTTGGGCGGCTTCTTCGGCTGCGGCCTTCGCAGCATCGACATCGGCGTCGGGATCCTCGCCCGCCAGCGCGGCGCGGCGTTCGGCCATCCGGCGCCCTTCCGCCGCAGCGCGGTCGAGCCGGGTCCTGATCTGCGCGATTTCCGCCTCGGCGACGCGCCATTCGGCCTCGACCCCGGCATTGTCGGCAGTCGCGCGCGCCAGCGCGAGTTCGGCGGCGCGGCTATCGCGCTCGGCATCTTCATGCGCGCGTTCGAGCGCGGGCCGCTGTTCTTCATCGCCCGCCAGCGCCTGTTCGCTCGCGGCCAGCTCGCGTTCGAGCCGCGACAGCGCTTCGGCGGCATCCTTGGTCAGCCGGTCGGCTTCGCCGCGGTCGGCCTCGAGCCGTGCCCGCTGCCGGTCGAGATCGGCGAGCCGCTGCTCCGCCGCTTCGAGCTGGCTGCTCAGCGCCGCCATGCGGTGGCCATGCGCGCTGGCATCGTCGCGGCGATCGGCTTGTTCGTCGCGCGCTTCGGCCAGCGCCTCGGCGGCACTGCGCTGCGCCTTCTGCGCCGCATCGGCCTCCTGCTGCGCTTCGGCAACGCGCGCATCGGCCTGCGCGGCGGCTGCCTTGGCTTCCTCCGCCGCCGTGGCGGCCTCGCGCCAGCGCGCGAACACCAGCCGCGCCTCGGCGCTCTTTATCTCGTCCGACAGTTTCTTGTAGCGCTCGGCCTGCTTGGCCTGCCGCCGCAGCGAGGCGATCTGGCTGTCGAGCCCGGCCATGATGTCCTCGAGCCGTTCGAGATTGGTCTCGGTCTGCCGCAGCTTGCTTTCCGCATCGCGGCGGCGGACGTGGAGACCCGCGATCCCCGCGGCTTCCTCGAGCATCTGGCGGCGTTCAGTCGGCTTGGCGGCGATGACCTGCGCGATCTTGCCCTGGCTGACCAGCGCGGGGCTGTGCGCGCCGGTCGCCGCATCGGCGAAGATCAGTGCGACATCCTTGGCGCGCACGTCGCTGCCGTTGAGCCGATAGGCGCTGCCCGCGCCGCGCTCGATCCGGCGGACGACTTCCATCTCGTCGCCGTCATCGTCGGCGCCCTGCAATACGACTTCGGCGAAATCGCGCTGCGGGCGGCTTTGCGTGCCGGCGAAGATGACGTCTTCCATCCCGCCCGAACGCATGGATTTGGGCGAGTTTTCGCCCATCACCCAGCGGATCGCCTCGAGCAGGTTGGATTTGCCGCAGCCATTGGGGCCGACGACTCCCGTCAGCCCCGGCTCGATATGCAAGGTGGCAGGTTCGACGAAGCTCTTGAAGCCGCTCAACCGGAGCTTCGAGATGCGCATCGTCGTCCTGTCCCCCCGGCGCCGGACTTACCTGGCGCCGGCGCGCTGGAGGATGGGTTCCAGCGCCGCCCAGGTGTTGGCATCGACATCGCGGCCGTTCAGCTTGAAGGTCGGCGTGCCCGAGATGTTGTATTCCTGGCTGTAGCGCTGCGTGTGATCGGCCTGTTCCTCGAGCTTGGCGACATCGGCCAGGCACTGGCGGCCCTGATCTTCGCTGATCCCGCGCGCGGCGAAGAAATCGAGATAGCCGAGCTGTTCGGCGGCGACCACGAAGCGTTCCTCCATCGGGCGCTGCATGGCGGCTTCGAAAGCCGCCTGGTTGGTCTGGACCGGCTCCATGATGGATTCGAAATTGCCCCACACCTGGTCCGACAGCGGGATGACCGCGGAGGCGGGGCCGCATTGAGTCAACCGGCCCAACATCAGGTCGATCGGCCCGTGGATCGCGAACTGGCGCAGTTCGAAGCTGACCACGCCGCTGTCGACATATTCCATCAGCGGTTCCGCGCCTTCCATCGAGAAGCGCGCGCAGGTGCCGCAGGTGAGCGAGCCGTATTCGATCAGCTTGAGCGGCGCGTCGGGATTGCCGACCAGCGTGCCACCGTCTTCGGTCATGACCGCGGTGGTGCGCCATTCGCTGCCTTCGGGCGCGGGAATGGCGGCGATCGCTTCGCTTTCGATGTCGCCGGTTTCCTCGGCCGCGGACCCACAGGCGGCGAGCGCCAGGGCGAGCGGGGCGGCAAGGGCGAAACGCAGGGTCTTGGTCATGAATATCCTCGTGTCTGGACTGGAGAAGCTAGGCTCGGGGGTGCAGCCGTGAAAAGGCGGAGGCAGGCGTATCCACAGGGCTTTCCCCCGAAAACCGGTTCGAACGCGGTCAGATGGCGTCCTTGAGCTGCTTTTCGAGCGTGGGCCAGTCGTGCGTACCCTCGAGCAGCTTGCCGTCGAGCACGAAGCTGGGCGTGCCGGTGATGCCATAGCGTTCGGCATCGGCGGCCGAACGGTCGGCCATCGCATTGGCCTTGGCCTCGTCCGACAGGCAGCGGTTCATCTCGGCGCGCGAATAGCCGCGCGTTTCCATGATGTCGTAGAAATCGAGATCGCTGGCGATCGCCTGCAAGCGGGCCGACAGCGAGCCGAACTGCCAGCGCGATTTCTGGGCCTGCGTCGCGGTGCGCGCCTTTTCGATCCATTCGTCATAGCGATAGGTGATCGCTTCGTGATTGCGGCCGAATTTCTTCGGGTCGCCGCAATGCGTGAGCAGTGCCGCGGTCAGATCGACCGGGTCGCGGATCAGATGGCGGATTTCATAGCTGATCTTGCCCGTGGGGACATAGGCCAGCTTGAGCGCGCCATCGCCCCGCCGCGCGAATTGTGCGCAATGCGAGCAGGTGTAGCTCATGAATTCGATGAGCTTGGTCTCGGCGGCGGGATTGCCGAAGCGGTGCCCGCCATCGGTCCGGTCGAGCATGGCCGCCCAATTGCCGCTCGGCAGGACCAGCCGTTCCTGCGCGCTGGCGGTGATCGCCAGCGTTCCGGCCCCGGCCAGCG
The DNA here is from genome assembly GCF_036867055.1 of Qipengyuania sp. Mu-71. Classification (NCBI taxonomy): domain Bacteria; kingdom Pseudomonadati; phylum Pseudomonadota; class Alphaproteobacteria; order Sphingomonadales; family Erythrobacteraceae; genus Qipengyuania; species Qipengyuania sp. Mu-71. The sequence continues at coordinate 714,443 of NZ_JBAJHR010000001.1, forward strand.
CCAGTGCGGCCAATGTCAGCTTTTTCTTCGTCACGTGTCCTCATTCCCATTCTCTTGCGACCCCATGCTGCGCGCCAGCGATTCGAGCACGGTGCGCAGTTCGGGGTCGCCGATGTCGCGCAGGCTGTCGCCCAATTCCATCGGAATGGGCTTGAGCGATGGCGGCGCCTTGGGTTTTTCCCTGTCGGGCGGCGGCTTAACCTCGCCTTGCCGCAGCTTGATCCGCGCCACCGCGCGATAGCCGAAGAAGCGGTTCACCCGCTCTATGATCTCGGGCAGCACCTGCTGCACCAGCGGCGCATGCGCGGGTTTGACCACGAGGTGCATGATTCCCTCGGCTTTCTCGCCGGGGGGAAAGCGGATCATCTCGGGCGTGCAGACGCGTGCATGGGTCGGGCCGACGATTTCGGGCCAGCGGCTGACGACCGAGCTCTGGACGAAGCCGAAGCGGCGAAAGGCGCTGCGTCCGATCTGCGGCATCAAATCGCTGATCGGCTTCGCCAAGCCACCGCGCGGGCGGGAATACTGGCGGCCGCGCACGCCCTTGTTCGAGCCCGGCGTGCCGGATCTGGTGGTGTCGCTTCCCATGGTGCGAAAGCTCATGCCATAAGCGCGCCGTGGCCGCTACTGTCTCCGAACATCTGCTCGACTGGTACGATGCGCATGCACGCGACTTGCCGTGGCGCGCGCGGCCCGGTGCTGCGCCTCCCGCCGACGGCAACTGGGCCTATCGCGTATGGCTGTCCGAAGTGATGCTGCAGCAGACCACGGTGGCGGCGGTGAAACCCTATTTCGCAGCCTTCACCACGCGCTGGCCGACGGTCGAAGCGCTCGCCGCCGCGCCCGAGGAGGACGTCATGGCGGCATGGGCGGGGCTTGGCTATTACTCGCGCGCCCGCAATCTGGTGCGATGCGCCCGCGCCGTGGCGCAGCGCGGCGGGTTTCCGCAGACCGAAGCGGTATTGCGCGAATTGCCCGGGCTGGGCGCCTATACCGCGGCGGCGGTGGCGGCGATCGCCTTCGGGCAGCGCGCGGTGGTGGTCGATGCCAATGTCGAACGGGTGGTCGCGCGGCTGTTCGCGATCGAGGCGCCGCTGCCGGGCGCGCGCAAGCCGATCCGCGTAGCCGCCGATGCGATCACGCCCGATGACCGCGCGGGCGATTTCGCGCAGGCGATGATGGATCTGGGCGCGACGATCTGCACCTCGCGCGATCCCAAGTGCCTGCTGTGCCCGCTCAGCCAGGCCTGCCGGGGCCGTGCGGCGGGCGATCCGGCGCGGTTGCCGGTCAAGGCGCCGAAGAAGCCCAAGCCGCTGCGGCAGGGGCAGGCCTACTGGATCGAGCGCGACGGCGCGGTGTGGCTGGTGAAACGCGCGGGCACCGGCATGCTCGGCGGAATGCGCGCGCTGCCCGATGACGGCTGGAGCGCGCGCGGCGACGGATCGGGCGAGCCGCCGTTACAGGGCGTGTGGGAAAGCGCGGGGCTGGTGCGTCACACCTTCACGCATTTCGCGCTCGAACTGTCGGTGCAAATCCAGCGCGATGCACCGGCGGTCGGGGGTAGCGGCGAATGGTGGCCGCTCGACCGCCTCGACGAAGCGGGGCTGCCGACATTGTTTGCCAAGGCCGCGCGGCTGGCGCTGGCGGATTAGATAAACCCGCCGCCCAGTGACAGGCGGATCGCCGCGATCAGCAGCACGACGATGCAGAAATTGCGCCCGCCATTGCTCGACGACATCTGCCCTACCAGAATGCCCACCACGATCAGCGGGAGCGCGAACCAATTGGCCCAGCCGAGCAGCGGAATGGTCGCCGGAATGACGATTACGAGCGAGACGATCCCGAACAGGATGGAGAGGATGTTGAGCATGTGTTCTACATAGATAGGACACCGCGCTTTGACAACCGTTTCGATTCGCAATTGACGCTCCCGCATGCGTCCCGCACAAACGCGCGCACATACAGATACGGAGAGATACGCATGGCCTTTCGCGAGTTCGACACCCCCCAGGTCTCCCGCCGTGCGCTCCTGCGCGGGGGCGCGTGGCTTACCGCCGGCGCGGCGCTGGCGGGCAATCCGATGGGCCGCATGGCGCTGGCGCAGGGCGGCGCGGCGAACTGGCAGGCGGTCACCGCGATGGTCGACAAATACGTGTCGGAGCGCAAGGTCGCGAACATGGTCGCCACGCTCGGCTGGGGCGCGCGCGATCCGCAATATATCGCCCGCGGCACGCTCGCACTCGGCGGCCCGGTCAAGGCCGATGCCGACAGCCTCTATCGCATCTATTCCATGACCAAGCCGATCACCGGTATGGCCGCGATGATGCTGATCGACGAGGGCCGACTGCGGCTCGACCAGCCGATTGCCGAACTGCTACCCGCCTATGCCAATATGCAGGTGCAGAAGACCTATGACGGGTCGATCACCGATGTCGTTCCGGCGGAACGGCCGATCACCGTGCGCCAATTGCTCACGCATACCGCTGGACTTGGTTATGGCATCGTCCAGAAGGGGCCGATCACCAAGGCCTATACCGATCAGGGGCTGATCCCCGGACAGGTGAGCCGCATCCCGATCCCCGGGATCGGCCGCGCAACCCCGGTCGAGGGGCTCGATGTCTTCGCCGACCGGCTCGCCAAGCTGCCGCTGGTGCTGCAGCCGGGCAGCAAGTGGAGCTATTCGGTCAGTCTCGACCTGCTCGGCCGCGTGATCGAAGTCGCCTCGGGCATGGCGTTCGACGAATTCCTGCATAAGCGAATCTTCGAACCCGCGGGCATGACCAGCACCTGGTTCACCGTCCCCGCAAGCGAAGTCGGGCGCTTCACCACCAATTACGGCATCATGAATGGCACGCCGATCCCGATGGATCCGGCCAAGGCGTCGATCTATCTCGACAAGCCGCCGTTCCCCTTCGGCGGCGCGGGGCTGGTGTCGAGCCCGCGCGATTACGACCGCTTCCTCAAGATGCTGCTCGGCTACGGCGTGATCGAGGGCAGGCGCGTGATGGGCGAGCTGGCGGTGCGCGTGGGCACCTCCAACCTGCTGCCCGAAACCGCCACCACCGAAGGCACCTGGGTCGAAGGCCAGGGTTTCGGCGCGGGCGGACGCGTGACCGACGGCGCTTACGGCTGGGGCGGCGCGGCAGGCACGGTCGCTTTCGTCAATTACAAGGCCGGGCTGCGCGCCAATCTGATGACCCAGTACATGCCGTCGGACAGCTATCCCATTCACGAAGGTTTCCCCGAAGCGGTGACCGCAGATCTGGCCGCGATGCAGGGGGCTAAGGCGTAAACCGTGCTGTCGTTTACCGGGTCGCGGCTCGACCGCGCCGATCACGTCCGCGCCGATCCCGAACGGCTCGCCGGCTGCATGAACTGGAAGGCGCGGGTGCTCACGCTCGACGGGCTGATGCCGTCGCTCGACGATGCCAATCGGCTGGTCTGGGGCACGCTCGCCGATGTACCCGAGGATGCCGAATTGTGCTTCCTCGGGCTGGATGAGGGCAAGGCCTGCTTCGCCGCGGTCCCGCCGCGCGGCGATGCGACCCCGCGCATGGCGAACCCGCAGCTGTGGTCGCTGATGTCCACGCTGCAACCCGACGATCTGGCGATATATGGCGGCGCGCGCAGCCTTGCCGACTGGCACGCACGGCACCGTTTCTGCGCGCAGTGCGGCGGCGACACCAAGCTCGCCAAGGGCGGCTGGCAGCGCAATTGCACTGCCTGCGAAGCCAGCCACTTCCCGCGCACCGACCCGGTCACGATCATGCTGGTGGAACATGAAGGCCGGCTGATGCTGGGGCGCGGGCTGGGCTGGCCCGAGGGGCGCTTTTCCGCGCTCGCGGGCTTCGTCGAACCGGGCGAAAGCATCGAGGAAGGCGTCGCGCGCGAAGTGCTCGAGGAAGCGGGCGTGCGCGTGCGCGACGTGACCTATGTCGCCAGCCAGCCATGGCCCTTTCCCAGCCAGCTGATGATCGGCTGCCACAGCCATGCCGACAGCGACGAACTGACGATCGACGAGACCGAAATGGCCGAAGTCGAGTTTTTCACGCGCGAACAGGTCGGTGCGGCGCTGGAAGGGAACGGTCCCTTCGTCGCCCCGCCGCCGCATGCTATAGCGCATCACCTGCTGCAGTGGTGGATGGAAAGATGAGCGAACCCAGAACCTTGCGGATCGATATCTGGTCCGATGTCATGTGCCCGTGGTGCCTCGTCGGCTGGGGCAGCCTGCAGAAGGGTCTCGCGCAGCTCGAGGGCGAGATCGAGGCGGATATCCGCTGGCATGCCTTCGAGCTCAATCCAGACATGCCGCCCGAGGGCGAGGAAAGCACAGCGCACATAGCGCGCAAATATGGCTCGACCCTCGAGCAGTCCAAGGCGGTGCAGGGGCGCATGCGCGAAGCGGCGCAAAACGCGGGCGTATCGCTCGATTACCAAGGCGGCGATCCCGAACCGCCGCGGTGGATGTGGAACACCTTCGATGCGCACAAGCTGCTGACCTGGGCGGGCGAGGCGCACGGCCCGGAAAAACAGACCGAGCTCAAGCTCGCCTTGTTCGAAGCGCATTTCAACCAGCGGCGCCAGATCGGCGACCACGCGGTTCTGCTCGACGTGGCGGACAGCGTCGGTCTCGACCGCGCAGCAGCCGAAGCCGCACTGGCAAGCGAGGAATGGGCGCACAAGGTCCGCGCCGAGGAACGCGCGGCGTGGGATTTCAACATCACCGGCGTGCCGGCGATGATCGTGGAAAACAAGTTCATGATCCCCGGCGCGCAGCCACCCGAAGCCTATGCCGACGCGCTGCGCCGGGTGGCACAGAAGACCGCCGCCTGAACGCAAACGCCCCGCCGGTGAGGGCGGGGCGCTCGGTCATCGGTCGCGTCTGAAAGCTCAGCCGCGCGAATCCTGGATGGCAGACAGCGTCTTGTCGCCCTTCTGCGCGTCCTGCGCGGGATTGTCCGAACCCGTTTCGGGCTCGCGGTTTGCGGGATCGGTCGCGCGGTTGAGTTCACCCCGCTTGCCGACCTGGCGATTGACTTCGCCGCCGGCCGAGCCCTGCTGCGAGGGGGTCGCATTCTCGGTCATCTCGGCGATCAGTTCGTTGTCGGGATGGCGTGATTGGCGTTCGGGCATATGCGTTTCTCCTTTGCCCAACCAACGGGGCGGCCCGCCCTGATGTTCCGAGATTGGGCGGGTCAGGCGGCCCGTACCGAGTGGACGAACCCGCGCGAACTCGCATCGAGCGCGCGGGCGGTCCCGTCGAGTTGGTCGGCTGAGGTCAGCACCTGTTCGGCCGCCGCGCCGGTGCCGCGCGCCATGTCGCCGATCTGCGCCAGATTGCTTCCCACCGCATCGACGCCATTGGCGGCGAGGTCGAGATTATGGGCCAGCTCGCGGCTCGACAGCGATTGCTCGTCCACCGCCTGCGCGATCGCGGTGGCGGTCATCTCGACCTCGCGAATGCGTTCGCCGATGCGTGCCAGCGCCTCCACGCTTTCGCGCGTCACCACCTGCATACCGACGATCCGGCGGCCGACGTCGCCCGTCGCCTCGCGCGTCTGCCGTGCCAGCTCCTTGACCTCGCTCGCCACCACCGCGAAGCCGCGTCCGGCCTCGCCGCCGCGCGCCGCCTCGATCGAGGCGTTGAGCGCGAGCAAATTGGTGCGGTCGGCAATCGCGCCGATCATGTCGACCACTTCGCCGATCTCCTCCGCCACATTGGCAAGGTCGGCCATCTTGCGGTCGGCCACTTCGGTGGTCTGGCGTGCATCCTGCACCACGCCCGCCGAATTGCCCGCCTGCCGCCCGATCTCGGCGATCGACATGGCGAACTGGTCGCTGGCGGAGGCGGCCGCGGTCACCCCGACCTGCGTTTCGGCCATGTCGCGCGAAACCTGTTCGACGAAACCGATGGTGCGCGTCGCGGCGCCGGCCATGTCGGTCGAAGTTGCCTGCAGCTCGCGCGCGGCCTGCGCCACGCTGCCCACCGCTTCGCCCACGCCGCCCTGGAAATTGTCGACCAGCCGCCGCAGCACTGCATTCTGCTCGGTGCGTGCCTTGCGCTGCAGTTCGGCCAGCGCATCGGCGCTTTCGCGGAACACTACCAGCGCGCGCGCCATTTCGCCAATTTCGTCCTCGCGGCCCGTAGCGGGGATTTCGATCGACCGGTCGCCGCGCGCCAGCCGCGTCATCGCGCCGGTGATCTCGGACAAGGAGCCGGAGACCTGCCGCGACAGGCCGCGCGCGCCGGCGATCACCAGCACGATGCAGCCCGCGATCATCGTCAGCGCCAGCACGATCGCCCATGTGCCCAGCGTATCCAGCGCCTGCTGCGCGGCATCGGCCTGCAGCCGCAGCGTGGTTTCGATCTCTTCGGCCTGCTGGGCAAGCTGGCTGCCCGAAATGTCGATCGCACCGGCCAGCGCGTCACCCGTGGGCGAGGGGCCATGCGCATTGATCGAGGCCTGCAGCGCGCGCAGTTCGGGCGCGAACCCCTCGACCTGCGTCACCAGCCATTCCATCTGTTCGCGCGACTGGCTGCCGCCGCCGTCGAGCGCGATCGTGGCGTCGATCTCGCTGCGCGCCTGGTCGAGCGTGGCAAAGGCCGAGGCGATCATCCGGGCCTCGCCCTCCGCCGCATAGCGCGAGGCGAAATAGCGGCTTTCGGCGATCGAGGTTGCCAGTTGCGAGGCCGCCAGCGCGCGCGAGGCGCTGACCGAAGCATCGCCCGCACGCGTCGACAGCACCGCCAGAGTGCCGCCCAGCAGTAGGCCCAGCAGCGTGAGAATCAGCGTGAAGGAGATCGCGAAGATCCGCACCTTGCCCGCGATGCTCGCGCGCATGTGCGCTAACCGGCCAGCCAGCCGGCGACGCGGCGCGGGGCGCTCATCGGCGGGCGGGGGCAAGGCGGCGGCGGGCTCGGCGGGCGGCTGCTCGCTATCGGCTGCACGAGCGAAAGCGTGGACGAAATTCGGCTGGGCGGTCATCGGGGGAAGCCATGTGATTGGTGATGGCGCCCGATTACGCGCCAGCCCTTACCAAGGCGTAAACCATGACACGAAAAAGCCTATAAAACCAATGACTTAATTCAGAAACGTCGCGGTCGCGTCGATGTCATAAAGCTTTGAATTCAGGCATTTGCATGATGAAGCACGATTTTCAGATCAAGCCCAGTCGTTCGAGCTTGCCCGCCAGCTTGCCGGGCAGCGCATCGCCGATGTCTTCGCCCGGCGCCAGGTCGCGCGGAACCTCGCCCTTGAGATAGCGCCAGCCCTGGTGCGCACGCTTGGGGCGCGGGTGGACGCGGACCAGTACCGGTTCGAGGTCGATCGACCAGCGCCCGTCGGGGGTTTCGCTGAACCCCAGTATCTCGCTGCGCGCGACGATGCTGTGCTGGTGGATCCAGAACAGCGACCCGCCGATGCACTGTTCCCACTTGGTCGGGCGATAACGCGTGGTGAGGTTTGGGCTGCGCCGCGCGGCATACCAGTTCTCGATATCGGCATAGCTCTGCGCACCGAAGGCGATCTTGGTCAGGTTGAGCGGCATGGGGGTGAGATAGGGGATACCAGCGAAACCTCAACTCCCCCGTCGCCCCGGACCTGATCCGGGGCCGGTGCTTCTTTTCATCGGATGCGGGCGAGGCCAGGCAGCCCCGAACCCGGATCAGGTCCGGGGTGACGTGATGGGGACGGCAAAGTCACCACTTTCCTACATCGATCGATCCCCGGCAGGATGCACCAATGCGCGCATCTCTTCCCCTCCGGCTCCCGTATTTCCGCGGTTTCGCAGCGCAGCAACCACCCGCAGCTTTTTTCGCCCTGAACCGTGTAACACCCGGTCCATGTGTAGGCTTGCTACCCCGTGACCCCGCAGGCCACGGCGAGGCCGAGGAAGGCGAAGAAGCCCATCGAATCGGTGATCATCGTCACGAACACGCTACTCGCCACTGCCGGGTCCTGGTCGAGCCGTTCGAAGGCGACCGGGACCAGCACGCCCGCCAGCCCTGCAGTGACCACGTTGATCACCATCGCCAGCGCGATCACGCCGCCGAGCAGGGGAGTGAAGATCACGCCCGTCGCCAGCCCCACCAGCACCGCGATGGTCATCCCGTTGAGCACCGCCACGCGCATTTCGCGGATCAGGATGCGGCGCGTGTTGCTGCGCGTCAGCTGGTTGGTGGCGATCGCGCGGACGGTCACCGCCATCGTCTGCGTGCCCGCATTGCCGCCGATGCTGGCGACGATCGGCATCAGCACCGCCAGCGCCACCAATTGTTCGATCGCCGCGCCGAACAGCGCGATGATCAGGCTGGCGACCAGCGCGGTGCCCAGATTGGCGACCAGCCAGCGCACACGCGCCGAATAGGCTTCACGGATCGGCTCGTTGATGTCGCCTTCGCCCGCGCCGCTCATCAGCAGCGCATCTTCGCCCGCTTCTTCGGAGATGATGTGGACCACGTCGTCGACCGTCATCTGGCCGACCAGCCGCTCGTTCTCGTCGACCACCGCGGCGCTGATCAGGTTGTACTTCTGGAACATCAGCCCGACCTCTTCCTGGTCGAGCATCACCGGGATCAGCGTCTGGTCGCGCTTCATCACATCGGCCAGCGCAATGCTGCGCGGCGCGCGCAATACCCAGCTCAGCGCGCAGGTGCCGACCGGGTGGTGCTTCTCGTCGACCACGAAGACCTCGAAGAATTCGTCGGGCAGGTCGCGGCCCTCGCGCAGGAAATCGATCAGATCGCCGACGGTCAGATGCTCGGGCACCGCGACGAAATCGCGGCTCATCAACCGGCCCGCGGTCTCCTCGGGATAGGCGAGCGCGGACTGGATCGCGATCCGGTCTTCCAGCTCGATCTCGGCCAGGATGGCGCGCTGGTCGGCCTCGTCGAGATCCTCGATCAGCTGGACCGCATCGTCGGTTTCGAGCTGGTCGACGATCTGCGCCACCGCCTCGGGCGGCAGCGCCTCCATCATGTCCTCGCGGACGTAATCGTTGAGCTCGGCGACCACGTCCGAGGTCATCAGGTCGGTGATCGTCGCAGCGAGCTGGTAGCGTTCCTCGCGCTCGAACAGTTCGAGCAAATCGGCGATGTCGGCGGGGTGGAGCGGCTCGACCAGCTCGTAGACCGCCTTGCCGTCGCCTTCGTTCAGCGCATCGGCGACCGAGCGGACGAACTCCGCCTTGAGCGTGTTCTCCTCATCCATCCGTTCGTCGTCGATACGGTCGTCGGGGCGCGCCTCCTCGACGGGCGGATCGGCCAGCATCACATCGTCTTCGGGCGGCGTCGCATCGGCCATGGCCTGCGGTCTAGGCAGACGCGGCGGGATTGCAAGCAGAGGGTGACACGCCGTGCACAATCCCTATGTAGGCGGCCAACCAATCACAGGAGATACCCCGATGGCGGACAAGCTGACCTTCACTCTCGACACCGGCGATGGCGACAACAAGGACGTGGTCATCAAGCTGCGTCCCGACCTCGCGCCCGGCCATGTCGAACGCATCACCACGCTCGCGGGCGAAGGCTTCTACGACGGGGTGGTCTTCCACCGCGTGATCCCCGGCTTCATGGCGCAGGGCGGCGATCCGACCGGCACCGGGATGAGCGGCAGCGACAAGCCCGACCTCAAGGCCGAATTCAACAGCGAACCGCACACGCGCGGGACCTGCTCGATGGCCCGCACGCAGGTGCCCGACAGCGCCAATTCGCAGTTCTTCATCTGCTTCGACGACGCCGAATTCCTCGACGGCCAGTACACCGTCTGGGGCCAGGTCGAGAGCGGCATGGAACACGTCGACGCGCTCCCCAAGGGCGAACCGCCTGCAAACCCGGGCAAGATCGTCAAGGCGACTGTTGGGTAAACTTCGCCGGGATCGAAAACGGGAAGGGCGGCCACGAGCCGCCCTTTTCGTTGAAAGGGCTGGTCCCATCGGGTAAAGGCGCGCCACTCATGAAACCGACCACCACCCCTCCCAAGACCTACCGGGTCAAGAGCTTCGGCTGCCAGATGAACGTCTATGACGGCGAACGCATGGCCGAGATGCTCGACGCGCAGGGCATCGCGCCCGCAGCCGAGGGCGAGGATGCCGATCTGGTGGTGCTCAACACCTGCCACATTCGCGAGAAGGCGGCGGAGAAGGTCTATTCGGACATCGGCCGCCTGACCAAGGGCAAGACGCAGGACAAGGCGCCGATGATCGCGGTCGCGGGCTGCGTCGCGCAGGCCGAGGGCGAGGAGATCATGAAACGCTCGCCCGCGGTGAGCATGGTCGTCGGCCCGCAGGCCTACCACCGCCTGCCCGAAATGCTTGGCCGCGCAGTGCAGGGCGAACGCGCGACTGATACCGATATGCCCGCGATCGCCAAGTTCGCCGCACTGCCCGATCGCCGGCGGATCGGCCCGACCGCCTTCCTCACCGTGCAGGAAGGCTGCGACAAGTTCTGCACCTATTGCGTGGTGCCCTATACCCGCGGCGCGGAAATCTCGCGTCCTTACAGCGATCTGGTGACCGAAGCGCGCAAGCTGGTCGAAGCGGGCGCGAAGGAAATCACGCTGCTCGGCCAGAACGTGTCCGCGTGGAGCGGCGAGAATGACAGGGGCCACGCGGTGGGCCTAGCGGGTCTGATCCGCGACATCGCCGCGATCGATGGCCTCGCGCGCATCCGCTACACCACCAGCCACCCGGCCGACATGGACGACGAGCTGATCGCCGCGCATGGCGACACGCCCAAGCTCATGCCGTTCCTCCACCTGCCCGTGCAGGCGGGCAGCGACCGCGTGCTCAAGGCGATGAACCGCAGCCACAGCGTCTCCAGCTATCTCGAGCTGCTCGACCGCTTCCGCGCCGCGCGGCCCGATCTCGCGCTGTCGGGCGACTTCATCGTCGGCTTCCCCGGCGAGACCGATGCCGAGTTCGAGGAAACGCTGCAGCTGGTCGGCGAGGTCGCCTATGCGCAGGCCTTCAGCTTCAAATACTCGCCGCGGCCCGGAACGCCGGCTGCGACGATGGACGGGCAGGTGGCGAAAGAGGTCATGGACGAGCGCCTGCAGCGGCTCCAGGCCGCGCTCAACCGCGACCAGCTGGCGTTCAATGAAAACACCGTCGGCCGCACCTGCGAGGTACTGGTCGAACGCAAGGGCAAGCTGCCCGGCCAGTGGCTCGGCAAGACGCCGTGGCTGCAAAGCGCGTGGTTCGAAGGCGACGTGCAGATCGGCGACCTGGTGCAAGTCGAACTGGTCGAGGCGGGCCCCAACTCGCTTGCCGGGATGCTGCGCGAGACTGTCGCCGCCTGATTACTGCGGGATGACTATCCACCGTCTCGCAGCGTGGACCAACTTGCGCGCGGTGCGTTGAAGCCTAAACTCCGAGTCGCATTCGAAAGGAGCCTATGGCCCGCAAACCTGTCCAGAAGGACGCACAGACCTTCTCCCCGCCGCCCTCTCCGCAGCGCGAAGTGCGCCGCGCACAGGTCGATCTCGGCTTTGACAACCAGAGCCTGCTGGGCGCGCTGTTCGGCCAGTTCGACGCCAATCTGGTGCAGGTGGAAAACCGCCTCGGCGTGTTCATCTCCGCCCGCGGTAACCAGCTGCATATCGAAGGCCCCGAAGACAGCGTCGCCCGCGCGCGCGACGTGCTCAAGGCGATGTACGACAAGCTGGCCGTGGGGCAGGATCTCGACGCGGGGGCGATCGAGGCGCTGATCACCATGTCGGACGAACCGACGCTCGACGGGATCGTCGGCACCGAACCGGGCAATGACAAGGTTGGCCCGCCGATCATGATCCGCACGCGGCGCAAGACCATCGTTCCGCGCAGCGCGATGCAGACCACCTATATGCGCAGCCTGGTGCGCGACGACATCATCTTCGCGCTGGGTCCGGCAGGGACGGGCAAGACCTATCTGGCGGTGGCGCAGGCGGTCGCGCAGCTGATCACCGGCAGCGTGCAGCGGTTGATCCTCTCGCGCCCTGCGGTGGAAGCGGGCGAAAAGCTCGGCTTCCTGCCCGGCGATCTGAAAGAGAAGGTCGATCCCTATCTGCGCCCGCTGTACGACGCGCTCTACGATTGCATGCCGCCCGAACAGGTCGAGCGGCGGCTGGCCTCGGGCGAGATCGAGATCGCGCCGATCGCCTTCATGCGCGGCCGCACGCTGGCCGATGCCTTCGTCATCCTCGACGAAGCGCAGAACACCACGCGCGAACAGATGAAGATGTTCCTCACCCGCTTCGGCCAGAACAGCCGGATGGTGATCTGCGGCGATCCGCGGCAGGTCGACATTCCCGGCGGCGACGGGATGAGCGGGCTGGCCGATGCGGTCGGCAAGCTCGAAGGCGTCGACGGCTTCGGCACGATCCGCTTCACCGCCGCCGACGTCGTGCGCCACCCGATCGTCGGCCGCATCGTCGAGGCCTACGAGGGGCCGAGCGCCTAAGTTAGTCATTGCGAGGAGCCGCAGGCGACGCGGCAATCCATAGAACTGCGCGCTGGATTGCTTCGCTGCGCTCGCAATGACAGAGGGTCGGAAATGGATTTCGACATCGACATTGACGGCTGGCCCGCGGACGTGGAGTGGGATGCGCTGACCGTGCGCGCGCATGCGGCGCTGGGCACTGTCGAGCCCGCGCTGGACAATCCGCGGCTGACAGCTTCGGTGCTGTTCACTTCGGATGAGGAGGTGCACGCGCTCAACCGCGAATGGCGCGGCAAGGACAAGCCCACCAATGTGCTGTCGTTCCCCATGCTCGAGCGCGCCGACCTGCTCGACCTCGCCCCCGAGGGGCCGCCCGAAATGCTCGGCGATCTGGCGCTGGCCGCGGGCACCTGCGCGCGCGAGGCGGCGGACAAGGGAGTGCCGCTCGAGGCGCATGCGGCGCACCTGCTCATCCACGGTTTGTTACACCTTGCCGGCCATGATCATGTCGATTCGGACACGCAGGCCGAAGCGATGGAAGCGCTCGAGATCGCAGCGCTTGCAAAATTGGGTATCGCCGACCCATATGGGGACCGCAACTGACTGGAGTGCATAATTAGGGCCATGCCCGATTCGTCATCACCCGCGGGAGACGCGGAGAGTAGCAGCGGGCTTATGCTCGCCATCCGGAAATTCTTCGACCCCGACTACGGCGAACGCTCGCTGCGTGCGCAGCTGGAAGACGCGATCGACGAGCACGAGGACGAAAACGGCGACGACACGCCCGAGCATAGCGGCACGGGCGATTTGTCGCTGGTCGAGCGCCAGATGCTGCGCAATCTGCTGCATTTTTCCGAGCACGATGCCGACGATGTCGCGGTACCGCGCGGGCAGATCATCGCGATCGAGGCCACCGCCAGCTGGGACCAGCTGGTCGAGACCTTCGCCGAACACGGCCATTCGCGCATGCCCGTCTACCGCGACCAGCTCGACGATGTGATCGGCATGATCCACATCAAGGACGTCTTCACCATCCTCGCCCGGCGCGAGGCCCCGCCGAGCGACTGGACCGTGCTGATGCGTCAGCCGCTCTATGTCCCGCAGACGCGCAACGCGCTCGACGTGCTGGCCGATATGCGCGCGCAGCGCATGCATCTGGCGGTGGTGGTCGACGAGTTTTCGGGCACCGACGGTCTCATCACGATCGAGGATCTGGTCGAGGAAATCGTCGGCGAGATCGAGGACGAACACGACGAGGCGCCCGAGGAATGGATCGTCGATATCGGCGAGGGCATGTGGGACTGCGACGCCCGCGCCGAGCTCGACGATGTCGCCGAGAAGGTCTCGCCCGCGCTGGCCGAGGTCGAGGAATCGGTCGATACGCTGGGGGGGCTGGCCTTCGTGCTGGCCGAACAGGTGCCCGAGGTCGGGCGTGTGCTCGAACATCGCAGCGGCTGGCGGATCGAGGTCACCGATGGCGACGAAACCCATGTGAAGCGCCTGCGCCTGCACGCACCCGAGGATTCTGCAACAGTCATGTGACGACAGTTGCAGATTATCGCACATTCGCCCTCGACAGCGACGAATTGCGACCATAGCGTGCAACCATCATGGCTACCCGGCGACTGCCCCCCTTGCGCGCCCTCGAGGCGTTTGTTCGCACCGTCCGGCTCGGCTCCGCGCGCGGTGCGGCGGACGAGCTGGGGCTCAGCCCTTCGGCGCTGTCGCGGCGGATCGGCAATCTCGAAGAATTCGTCGGCAAGAAGCTGTTCACCCGCGCGCGCCAGTCGATGCAGCTGACCGATGACGGACACGCCTTTTTCGAAGCGGTGAACCCGCAGCTCGAAGCGCTTGCGCGGGCGGTCGAAAGCCAGTCGGAAAACCTCTCGCTGTTGCGCCTGCGGCTGGGCGTACTGCCGCTGTTCGGCACGCAGCGGCTGTTTCCCAAGCTTGGCGAACTGCGCGAACGCCATCCGCTGCTGCATATCGATATCGATACCGGCGCGCATCTTGAGGACCGCGTGGGCGATGTCCTCGATGCCGCGATCATCCTCTCGCGCGGGCCGTCGCGCGGGCTGCACGCCGTCCGGCTCGATTACAACAAGGTCCACGCGATCTGCAATCGCGACCTTGCCGACACGCTCGGGTCCACCCCCGACCGGGATCTGCTCGCCCGGCAGACTTTCCTGATCCACAACGAACTGCCCGAAAGCTTCACCGCCTGGCGCGCGGAAATCGGCTTCGCCGATCTCGAACCTGCGGCGATCGACCATTTCGATTCGGGCCAGATCATGCTCGAGGCAGCCGCGCAGGGGCTGGGCATCGCGATCATGCATGACGACCATATGCGCCGCGCGGCCGACAGCCGGCTGGCGACCCTGTTCGAAGTCGCGGTCGAAAGCCCCTATAGCTATTGGTTCGTGTGCAAGCCCACCGCGCTGGAAGAACGCCCGGTGCGGCTGTTCCACGACTGGCTGGTCAAGGCCGGGCTCTAGCCTTCGCGGGGCGTCCCGTCGGGCGCGAAATAGCGGATCGCTTCGACCGTATGGCGGAAATCGCGCAGCGGTTCGTCGAGCGTCGCGCCCAGTTCTTCCTCGATTTCTTCGCGCGCTTTCGCGGCGATCGCCTTGCGCCCGTGATATTCCTCGGGGCTGAACGGCTCGAGATAGGTAATCCGCAGGCGGAACGAGCCCTTGCGGCCCATCACGCGCATCGCGTTGTTGAGCCCGTCTTCCTCGCCGATCCAGCCGATGAATTCGGACACCTCGCCATAGTCGAGCACCACCGGCTGGACGAGCACGCCCGGCGGCGGGGGTTCGAGCACCGACAGCATCGAACTCTTGAAGGGCAGCAGCGATTTGCCATCGGTGGTCGTGCCTTCGGGGAAGACGGTGACCGACCAATTGTCCGCCAGCGCCTCTTTCAGCGCATTGATTTGCTGGGCCACGTCCATGCGGTTCTCGCGCTTGACGAAGACGGTGCGGTTAAGGCGGCACAACCAGCCGATAACGGGCACTTGCGACAGTTCGTATTTGGCGACGAAGGCGGTCCCCGTCGCGCCTGCCAGTGCAAGGATATCGACCCATGAGACATGGTTGGCGATAAAGAACACGTCGCGCCGAAGCGGCGTCCCGCGGATCTGCACCCGCGCCCCGACGACCCAGGCGGTATAGCGCAGGAACAGCATCGGGAAGGGCGAGCCATAGGCGAACACCCGGTAGAGGTAATGCAGCGGCACGCTGACCAGCAGCCCAAGCAGGATCCCCAGCGTGCGCAGGGCGAAGCGCAGCCATTCGCGCACGGTCAGCGGGGTTTTCTCGCCGCGCATCGCGGCCAGCCGGCGGGCGGACAGGCGGGCCAGCCGCCGTTCGGCCTGCGCGAGGCCCTTAGCCTTCGCGGTCGAGGCGGACGCCATAGAGTTCCAGCCGGTGGTCGACGAGGCGGTAGCCCAGCTTGGCGGCGATCTGCTTCTGCAGCGCCTCGATCTCCGGATCGACGAATTCGACGACCTTGCCGGTCTCGACATCGATCAGATGGTCATGATGCGCCTCGGGCACCGCCTCGTAACGCGCGCGCCCGTCACCGAAATCGTGGCGGTCGAGAATACCGGCCTCTTCGAACAGCCGTACCGTGCGATAAACGGTCGCGATCGAGATGCCCGAATCGATCTTGTTGGCGCGTTCGTGCAGCAGTTCGACATCGGGATGGTCGTCGCTTTCCGACAACACGCGCGCGATGACCCGGCGCTGCTCAGTAATGCGCAGACCTTTGTCGGCGCACAATTGTTCAAGATCGATTTTCTGGTGCAATTTTGCTTCCCGCATAAAAAACGCCCCGTACCCTTATCGGGCCGGGGCGTCTTGCTCAAGGCGAACCGAAGGGCTTTACGCTTCCTTCTTCTTACGGCCGCGCTTCTGGCCGGGTTTACGGCCCAGTCCGATCTTGACCGCCAGCTCGCGCCGCTTCTCGGCATAGGCGGGGGCGACCATCGGGTAATCGGCAGGCAGGTTCCAGCGCGCGCGATATTCCTCGGGGGTCATGTCGTAGGCGGTCTTGAGATGCCGCTTGAGCATCTTCATCTTCTTCCCGTCTTCGAGACAGACGATGTAATCTTTCTTCACCGACGAACGAATGGGCACCGCAGGTTCGGGCTTTTCTTCTTCGGGCTCGGTTCCGCCAAGCCCCGAAAGTGCATTGTAGATGTTCGAGATCAGCGTCGGCACTTCGTCGACCGCGACGCTGTTATTGCTCACATGGGCCGCCACAATATCCGAGGTTAGCGTAATCAGGGTCTCGCCCATGTCGGTCTTGAAATCTTCCATCATTTACCTTCAAAAATTTGGGATGTTACCCGCGTCGCGACCCGCGCTCGTCGCATTGTATAAATTCGACAAGAAAATGCAACGACTGTTGGGAAAGGTTATTCTTGTCGCGCTTTTACAACTTCCGCGCGAAGGTGATGGCGTCCAGCCGAGTGCCATCCGCTGTCCGGTAATAATCGACCCGGCGACCGATCGGTTCGAACCCGCACTCGCGATAAAGTGTCTCGGCGGGATTATTTGCGCGCATTTCCAAGAATATACTCTCGGCTCCACCGTCGAGCGCCAGGCGGGCGAAAGTCTCGATCAGTGTCCGGCCAAGTCCTCGCCCGCGCAATTCGGGGCGAACGCCGATCAGCAGCATCTCCTCTTCGCCCGGCGCGCGCTTGGCGAGAATGAAGCCCGCGGCGATATTCGTGCCGACTATTGGTTTGCCCTCGGCATCGAGCAGAATCGCATAGGTGTGCGGCATGGCCAGCGAATTTTCGACCTGCTGGCGCGTCCATGCTTCGCGCCAGTGCGGGTCGAAGGCGGCCTCCATCACCGCCATCAGCTGGTCGAGCTCGCTCATCCCCCCGGCAGTTTCGCATCCGGGGCGCGCCCGTACAGCGGGGCGAGATCGGCGCGCAGCAGGCTGTCGGGCAGGGCGGGCACATGGCGCGCATCGGGCAGGCGGACCGGATCGGGCGTGCGACCGGCAAGCTCGCCAAGCTCTTCGGCCTTCGATCCTGCAAGCAGGTCGCCAAGGGAGCGCGCCGCGGCATTGGCGGGCGGGAAGGAAGCGACTGCGCCCAGCGGCAAGCCGTCGCCGCCGAAGTCCTGCACGAACCATTCGCCATGCCCGCCGGTCATGCATGCGGTCACCGTCTGCCCGCTATCCCCCCGCGCCATTGCGGCGACCAGCGCCAGTGTCGGATAGCCGCGGACTTCGGCGTGCCAGGCGATTCCCAGCGCCCGCGCCACCGCCAGCCCGATCCGCACACCGGTAAAGCTGCCCGGCCCGAGCGAAACGCGGATCTCGTCCGCGCGGCCCTTGCCCGGCAATTCGGCAATCATCGGGACCAGCCGCTCGGCATGGCCGCGGCCCAGCACTTCGTGGCGAGAATCGACCAGCGCGCCGTTGTCGAACAGCGCAGCCGAACAGGCCTCGGTGGCAGTTTCAATCGCAAGGACGCGCATGACCGCGCACTGCCCCAGCAAAAGCGCGGCTGCAAGTCAGTCGATACGGTTGAACTTGTCGAAGTCGGGGCGCGGGCTGCGCGCGAAGATGCTTTCGCGGTCCCCATAGCCGATGGCGCAGATGAAATTGCTGCGATGGCGCGGCTGGTCGGCGAAGAACGCCTTGTCGACCGCGTCATTGTCGAAGCCCGACATCGGGCCGCAGTCGAGCCCCAGCGCGCGCGCGGCGATGATCAGGTAAGCGCCCTGCAGCGAGGAATTGCGGAACGCGCCTTCCTTGCGGCCTTCCTCGTCACCGTCGAACCAGCTTTTGGCGTCGGTATGCGGGAACAGCCACGGCAGTTCCTCGTGGAAATCGATGTCGTAGCCGATGATCGCGACCACCGGGGCCGAGGTGATCTTGTCCTTATTGCCGTCCATCGCCAGCGCGGCGAGCTTGTCCTTGGCGGCGGCGGACTTGGCCCAGACGATCCGCGCAGGCTGCATATTGGCCGATGTCGGCGCCATCTTGAGCAATTCGTAGATCGCGTGGATCTGCTCGTCGCTGACGGGCTTGTCGAGCCAGCCGTTATAGCTGCGCGCTTCGCGGAAGATCAGGTCGAGTGCGTCGGGCGAAAGGGTATCGGCCACGGGAAGGACTCCTACGGATGTCGGGGGATCAGGCGGCGCGGACTTCGACGACCTCGGGCACGTAATGCTTCAGCAATCCCTCGATGCCGTGCTTGAGCGTGGCGGTGGAGGAGGGGCAGCCCGAGCACGCGCCCTGCATCTGCAAATGGACCACGCCGTCGCGGTAACCGCGGTACTGGATATCGCCGCCGTCGCCGGCGACTGCGGGCCGGACCCGGGTTTCCAGCAATTCGTTGATCTGCGCGATGATGTCGCCATCTTCCTCGCGCTCTTCGACCAGCATCCCTTCGTCTTCGGGCGGGACCGCAATGCCCCCGGCGCTGCCCGGGGTGAACAGCGGCGCCTGCGCCACGAAATGGTCGAGCAGGATCGCCAGTACCTGGGGCTTGAGATCGCTCCAGCTGGCACCGGGCGCGACCGTAACCGTGACGAAATCGCCGCCGAAGAACACGTTCACGACTTCGCCCGTATCGAAGATCGCCTGCGCCAGCGGACTGGCCTCGGCAGCTTCGGGGGAGGCGAATTCGCGCGTGCCCTGCGCCATGACCTGCTGGCCGGGGAGGAATTTGAGGCTCGCCGGGTTGGGCGTCGTTTCGGTCTCTATGAACATGGACCACGATGTAGGAAGCGTGGGAACAAGGGGCAAGGAAGGAACGCTTGCAGGGGAAACATTCACCTAGCCTTCACAGGTCGCCCTCCTATATGCCCTCCATGACCCATTTTCCGCGCGCCATCCGGCGTCTCGCGCTCGTCCTTCCCGCTGCGCTGCTCGCTTCGCAGCCCCTGCTTGCGCAGGAACCTGCGGCCCCCACGCCGCAATATCTCACGCCTGCCGACGGCACGCCGTGGATCTACGAGGGCAGCGATGTCCCGCGCGACGAGGAATGGACCTTCGGCGAACTGCCCAATGGCGTGCGCTATGCGGTGCGCAACAACGGCGTTCCGCCCGACCAGGTCTCGGTCCGCGTGCGGATCGACGCCGGATCGCTGCACGAGGAAGAGAGCGAGCGCGGCTATGCCCATCTGCTCGAACATTTGCTGTTCCGCGAAAGCAAATATCTCGGCCCGGCGGAAGCGATCCCGACCTGGCAGCGGCTCGGCGCGACTTTCGGCAGCGATACCAATGCCGAAACCAGCCCGACGCATACCGTGTTCAAGCTCGACCTGCCCAATATCTCCACCACCAAGCTGGCCGAAAGCATGAAGCTGTTGTCAGGCATGGTGCGCAGCCCGGTGCTGAGCGATGCCAATGTCCGCGCCGAAGTGCCCATCGTGATGGCCGAAAAGCGCGAACGCGGCGGTCCGGGCGAACGGGCGGGCAATGCCAGCCGCGAAGTGCTTTTCGCCGGGCAACGGCTCGCCACGCGCACGCCGATCGGTACCGAGGAAACGCTGGCCGCGGCCACCGGGGCGAGTGTCAGCGCCTTCTACAAACGCTGGTACCGGCCCGAAAACGTGGTCGTCGTGGCCACCGGCGACATGGACCCCAAGCAGCTTGCCGCCGAGATCGAGGCATGGTTCGGCGACTGGCAGGGCGAGGGGCCGCATGTGCCCGCGCCTGCGTTCGGCGATCCGGTGGCACCCGCGGGCGCCGATCCGGACAATCCGGTTGGCGAGATCGGCGTCATCGTCGAACCCGACCTGCCGCGTTCGTTCACCTATGCGGTGATGCGCCCGTGGCGTCCGGTGCAGGATACGGTGGCCTATAACGAAGGCCTGCTGCGCGATGCGCTGGCACAGGCGCTGATCAACCGCCGGCTTGAATCGCGCGCGCGGGCGGGTGGCAGCTATCTCTATGCGCAGGTGGCGCAGGACGATGTCAGCCGCTCCGCCGACATGACTTTTGTAAATTTCGCCCCGCTGACTGGCGACTGGAAGGCCGCGCTCGATGATATTCGCGGGGTCATCGCCGATGCGCTGGCGACTCCGCCGTCGCAGGAGGAAATCGACCGCGAGCTGGCCGAGTTCGAGATCGTCTTCACCAGCCAGGTCGAACAGCGCCGCGTGCTGCCCGGACCGCGGCTGGCCGACGATGTCGTCAATGCAGTCGATATCCGCGAGGCGATCGCCGCGCCCGAAACCGTGCTGACGGTGTTCAATTCGATGAAGGCGACGCTGACGCCCGAGCGCGTGCTCGACCACACCCGCGCGCTGTTTGCGGGCGATGTGATCCGTGCCGCCTATGTCACGCCGACCACGGGCGAGGCGAGCGAGGCGGCGATCCGCGCCGCGCTGGGTGAAGACATTGCCGCCGATGGCGAAGCGCGCATTGCCGCGCAGGCGATTTCCTTCGACGAATTGCCGCCGGTAGGCGAACCGGGCGAGATTGCCACGCAAGCACCGATAGGCGTGCTCGACATTGAACAGGTCGAATTTGCCAATGGCGTCAAGGCGATCCTGTGGGCGAACGATGCCGAACCCGGCCGCGTCGCGGTCAAGGTGCGCTTCGGCGCGGGCTATCGCGCGATCGACCCCGACGACGCGGTCTATGCCAATCTCGGCTATGCCGCGCTGATCGGATCGGGGATCGGCGAACTGGGCCAGGAAGAGCTCGACGTGCTCGCCACCGGGCGCAAGTTCGGCTTCGATTTCCAGGTCGGCGATGGCGCCTTCACCTTCTACGCGCAGACGCGCGAACAGGATCTGGAAGAACAGCTTTATCTTTTCGCTGCGAAGCTGGCGATGCCCGGCTGGGACCCGAACCCGGTGATCCGCGCCAAGGCGGCGGGCAAGCTGGCCTATGAAAGCTATGGCTCCAATCCCGGCGGCATCTTGCAGCGCGATCTCGAATATCTGGTACGCGACAGCGACCCGCGCTTCCGCACTCCGACGCCCGAAATGTACGATGCGGCGACCCCCGCAGGCTTCCGCGAATTCTGGGAGCCCTTGCTCGCGCAGGGTCCGGTCGAAGTGCTCGTGTTCGGTGAATTCGACAAGGCCGAAACGGTCGAAGCCCTGCGCCGGACCTTTGGCGCGCTGGCCCCGCGCGAGGCGCCTTCCGCCGCGGTGCTCGAACGCGCGGTCGACTTCCCCGAAGCGGGCGCGACCGTGGTCCGCCACCACCGCGGCGATGCCAACCAGGCTGCGGCGGTTATCGCCTGGCCCAGTGGTGCCGGAGTCGAGAACCTGCGCGAATCGCGCCGTCTCGAAGTGCTCACCTCGCTGTTCAACAACCGCCTGATGGATGCCATGCGCGAACATGCCGGGGCGAGCTATTCGCCCGTCGTGCGGTCCGACTGGCCGAGCGATGTGAACAGCGGCGGACGGATTGCCGCGCTGGCCCAGCTGCGTCCCGAGGATGTGCCGGTGTTCTTCGCCGAGGCCGAACGCATCGCCAAGGAACTGGCGAGCGCGCCGGTGGGCGAGGACGAGTACAACCGCGTGGTCGAACCGCTGCGGCAATATGTCAGCCGTGCCTCGACCGGCAATTTGTTCTGGCTCTACCAGCTCGAGGGCGCGACCGTGGACGCGCGCCGCATTCCGATGCTGCGTTTCCTGCTGTCCGATTATACGCAAACGACACCCGCCGATTTGCAGGTGCTGGCGCAGAAATACTTCGGATCGCGCGAAGGCTGGCGGCTGGCGGTCATCCCGCAGGGGCAGGAAGTGGTCACCGCATCGGGCGGCGAGGATGCCGTCGCGGGACGCTGAGGCCGGTCACTGCAATCGGCTTTTTACGCTGGCCAAGCAAATGCTGCTTGCGACATGATGCCGCCTCGTCTGCTACAGGCGGGCAATCTGGCGCCATTCCCGGCGCCGCAAATGGAAGAGACAATGGCGACCAACTGGGCACCCGATAGCTGGCAGGGATACGAGGCAAGGCACTTGCCCGAATATCTCGACCCGGCCGCGCTCGAGGCCGCGACGACCACGCTCGAAACGCATCCGCCGCTGGTGTTTGCCGGCGAAGCGCGCGCGCTCAAGGCCGATCTCGCCGAAGTCGCCGAAGGCCGCGCCTTCCTGCTGCAGGGCGGCGACTGCGCCGAAAGCTTTGCCGAATTTCACCCCAACAACATCCGCGACACCTTCCGCGTGCTGCTGCAGATGGCGGTGGTGATGACCTTCGCCAGCAAGAAGCCAGTGGTCAAGGTCGGGCGCATGGCGGGGCAGTTCGCCAAGCCGCGCAGTTCGAACACCGAAACGCAGGGCGATGTCACGCTGCCGAGCTATTTCGGCGACAACATCAACGGCATCGAATTCGACGCCGCGACGCGCACCAACGATCCGCAGCGCATGGTCCGCGCCTATTCGCAGGCGGCGGCCACGCTCAATTTGCTGCGCGCCTTCGCCACCGGCGGCTATGCCAATCTGCGGCAGGTCCATCAGTGGACGCTCGAATTCATGGGCCGCAGCCCGTGGGCGGACAAGTTTTCCGACGTTGCCGACCGGATTGGCGAAGCGCTCGACTTCATGGAGGCCTGCGGGGTCGATCCGCAGGTGGTGCCGCAATTGCAGCGCACCAGCTTCTTCACCAGCCATGAAGCGCTGCTGCTGCCCTACGAACAGGCGCTCACCCGCCGCGACAGCCTGACCGGCGAATGGTACGATTGCTCCGCGCATATGGTGTGGATCGGCGACCGCACGCGCTTCGAAAACAGCGCGCATATCGAATTCGCGCGCGGCATCGGCAATCCTCTGGGGATGAAATGCGGCCCCAGCCTCGAAACCGACGCGCTGCTCAGGCTGCTCGACACGCTCAACCCCGCGCGCGAGCCGGGCCGGATCACGCTGATCAGCCGCTTCGGCCATGACAAGGTGGAAGATGGCCTGCCGCGGCTGGTGCGCGCGGTGAAAGCCGAAGGGCATCCGGTGGTGTGGAGCTGCGACCCGATGCACGGCAATGTCGTCAAATCGGACAGCGGCTACAAGACGCGGCCCTTCGACCGTATCCTTACGGAAGTGAAGGGCTTCTTCGCGGTCCACCGCGCCGAAAGCACGCATCCCGGCGGGATCCATGTCGAGATGACCGGGCAGGACGTGACCGAATGCGTCGGCGGCGCAGTGGCGATCACCGACGAGGCGCTCAAGGATCGCTATCACACGCATTGCGACCCGCGTCTCAATGCCGCGCAATCGCTCGAACTGGCCTTCCTCATTGCCGAAATGCTCAATGAGGAACACGGTATCCGGCAGGCCGACGCCGCCTGAGCGGGCAGCCCGGGGGCATGCGCGGGAACCGGGGCGCCGGCCCCGCATTCTCCGGTAATGCGCGTCAGTCGATTGTTTGGGCATGCTTTTTGGCCCCCGGCCTTTAAACCGAAACTGAATTGCGCCATGGTGAACCGTGGTTGCCACCTTCCGGCGACTGCAGTTCAAGGGGACCGGCATTGAACCAGGTCCAGCCGCAAGCGCAGCCCGCGCTGGGAGAGGAAATCGAGAGTCGCTACGCCGCGACCCGCGCGCTGAGCGAGGCGCTGGCCGCCCCTCTGTCCGAAGCCGATGCGACGATCCAGTCGATGGAAGATGCCAGCCCCGCCAAATGGCATCTGGCGCATACGACGTGGTTCTGGGAAACCTTCCTGCTGCGCGACCATCTCGGCGGATATACGCTGTTCGACGAGCGCTGGCCCTTCGTGTTCAATTCCTATTACGAGGCCGAAGGCGAGCGCATCCATCGCTTTTCGCGCGGGATGCTGTCGCGCCCGACGCTGGCGGACATCCGCCATTGGCGCGCGCATGTCGACGCCGCGATGGCGCCGCTGTTCGCGCGCGAGGAGCTCGCGCCGCTGATCGAACTCGGGCTCGCGCACGAACAGCAGCACCAGGAATTGCTGCTCACCGATATCAAGCACGCTTTGTTCCAGAACCCGCTCGGCGTGGCCTTGTGGGATACGCCCATGCCAGCCGCACAGCCGCAGGCGGATGACTGGCACGAACATCCCGGCGGCATCGCGCGGATCGGCCACCAGGCGGATGGCTTTGCCTTCGACAATGAAGGCCCCGCGCACCGCGTCCTGCTCGAACCCTTCGCACTGTCGGCGCGGCTGGTCAGCAATCGCGACTGGGCCGAATTC
This sequence comes from Qipengyuania sp. Mu-71, assembly GCF_036867055.1. Classification (NCBI taxonomy): domain Bacteria; kingdom Pseudomonadati; phylum Pseudomonadota; class Alphaproteobacteria; order Sphingomonadales; family Erythrobacteraceae; genus Qipengyuania; species Qipengyuania sp. Mu-71. The sequence goes on from NZ_JBAJHR010000001.1 coordinate 739,000, forward strand.
ATCGCCGATGGCGGCTATGACACTGCCAGCCTGTGGCTCTCCGACGGCTGGGCCTGGGTGCGCGAACACGGCGTGCGCGCGCCGCTCTACTGGAACGAGGGCGAGCAGTTCACCCATGCCGGCTGGCAGGACCGCGATCCCGGCGCCCCGGTCACGCATATCTCCTATTTCGAAGCCGATGCCTTCGCCAGCTGGGCGGGCCAGCGCCTGCCCACCGAATTCGAATGGGAAGCGATCGCGCGCGGGCAGGAAGGCCAGGCGCCCGCGCATGACCCGCTTGGCGGCAACCAGCTCGACGAGGCAGCGCCGCCGCTCCCGCGTGGCAGCAGCGGCCTGTTCGGCGATTGCTGGCAGTTTACCCGCTCGGCCTATCTGCCCTATCCGCGTTTCCAGCCCGCCGCAGGCGCGGTGGGCGAATACAATGGCAAGTTCATGAGCGGTCAGTTCGTGCTCCGGGGGGCCAGCTGCGCCACCGCGCGCGGCCATTCACGCGCCAGCTATCGCAACTTCTTCTACCCGCACCAGCGGTGGCAATTCACCGGCCTGAGGCTGGCAAAGGACATCTGATGACTACCGAAAAGGGGATCGCGCTCGTCGAACGCGACGAGGACGGCGTCGACAAGGCGTTCCGCCAGGACGTGCTCGCGGGGCTGCGCCAACAGCCCAAGGCCATCCCCGCGCGGTGGTTCTACGACGAAGAAGGCTCGCGCCTGTTCGAGAAGATCACGCAGGTCGAGGAATATTACCCGACTCGCGCCGAGACCGAGATCCTCACCGCGCGCGGGGCCGAGTTTGCAAAGCTGATCGGGCCGGGCAGGGCGGTGGTCGAATTCGGCTCGGGCAGCTCGGTTAAGACGCCGCTGCTGCTCGAGGCGATCGCGCCCGCGGCCTATGTCCCGCTCGATATCTCGGGCGACTTCCTGCGCGAGAGCGCCGCCGGACTGGCGCAGAAATTTCCCGGCCTGCCGGTCCATCCGGTCGAGGCCGACTTCATGCGCCGCGTGACGCTGCCCGAGGCGGTCGAACAGCTTGCCAGGCTGGGGTTCTTTCCCGGCTCGACCATCGGTAACATGGTCCCGCGCACCGCGGTCGACCTGCTGCGCTCGATGCGTGCGACGCTGGGCGCCGACGAGGGCGAGGGCGACAGCGCGATGCTGCTGATCGGCATGGACCTGGTGAAAGACCGCAAGGTGCTCGAAGCCGCCTATGACGATGCCGATGGCGTAACCGGCGCGTTCAACAAGAACCTCGTCACCCGCATCAATCGCGAGCTCGATGGCACTGTCCCCGCCGATGCTTTGGAGCATGACGCGGTGTGGAACGACCGGCTGGCGCGGATCGAAATGCATCTGACAGCCACGCGCGACATCGACTTCGCGGTGTCGGGTGAAAGTTTCGCGATGAAGCAGGGCGACAGCATCCATACCGAGAATAGCCACAAGTTCACCCGCCGCAGCGCCAATATGCTGCTGCTGGCGGGCGGCTGGACCCCGGTCAAACGCTGGACCGATAGCGAGAAACGCTTCTCGCTGATCCTCGCGCGCGCCACCGAACAGCGCGAAGCACCCTAGCGCGCGCGTATTCATGGACGCGACACCGGCGCGTTCCTATATCCCCGGTATGGATTTCGAACCCGTCTTCAGCGCCGCCGCGGATATGCTGCGTGCGATCCCGCGCTCCGAGCTGCTGATCGCCGCCGTCGCGGCCATGGTGCTCGGCTGGATCGGCGCGATGATCGCCAAGCGCTCGGCGCTCGGCGGGCTGCTGCGTGTGGGCAGTTCGCTCGCGCTCGGGCTGATCCTGCTGACGGTGGTGCTGCAATTGTCGCGCTTCGATCCGCGTTTCGATGTCGCGGTGCCGCAGATCGGCCTGCCCGAACAGCTGGTCGAAGGCGGCGAAACGCAGATCCCGCTGTCCGCCGACGGGCATTTCTGGGTCCGTGCCGAGGTCAACGGCGTGCCCGGCAATTTCATGATCGATACCGGTGCCACGCTCACCGCGATTTCCGCGCCGCTGGCCGAGCGCGCCGGGCTCGAGCCGCGCCGCGGCGGTATCCCGATCATGCTGGGCACTGCCAATGGCACGGTGCAGGCGCATGTCGCGACGATCGACAGCCTGACCTTCGGCAATGTCAGCGCCAGCGGGACCGATGCGGCGATCGCGGAAAGCTTCGGCGATTTCAACGTCATCGGGATGAATGTGCTGGCGCGGCTCGGTTCGTGGCGGGTGGAGGACAACACGCTGATCCTCGTGCCCCGCGCCGAGGATACGATTTCGTGAATTCCCCCGTTGGACCGCGCGCGCCGAAACGCTAGGGCAGCGCGCGATGGACGGCTCGACAACGCTTCCGCCCCCGCCGCCGCTGGCGCAGCTGCTTGACCGCGGCGCCGCTGCACTGTTCCTCGATTTCGATGGCACGCTGGTGGAGATCGCGCCGCGCCCGGGCGACATCCACGTGCCCGAGGGGCTGCTGGACCGGCTGCACGCGCTGCGCGACCGCCTGGAAGGCCGGCTGGCGCTGGTCAGCGGGCGCGCGCTCGACGATCTGACCGGTCACCTGGGCGAACCGGCGATCTGCCGGGCCGGGTCGCACGGCGCCTCGCGCTTCCTCGCCGACGGCACGCGTCTCGGTGACGAGCCACGCGGCTTGTCCGAAGCCTCGGTGGGCGAATTGCGCGCCTTCGCCGAAGCGCATGGCCTGTTCTACGAAACCAAGACGCATGGCGGCGCGCTGCATTTTCGCGCCGCACCCGAAAAGCGCGAGGCGACCCTGGCCTTCGCAGAGGAATTCGCCGCCTCGCGCGAATTGTGCGTCACCAGCGGCAAGGGCGTGGCCGAACTGGTGCGCCCCGGTGCGACCAAGGCGGCGGCTGTGTCGGCCTTCATGGAAGTCGCGCCTTTCGCGGGCGCCGTCCCGGTATTCATCGGCGACGATGTGACCGACGAAGACGGGTTTGCCGGCGCGGGCGAACATGGCGGTTTCGGGATCGCCGTGGGCGAACGTCCGAGCCGGCAGGCACGATACGGACTCGACAGCGTTGCTGCAGTGCACCATTGGTTGGAGATATGATGCAGTCGGACCTTGAGCTCTCCCCGATCGGCAACTGCCAGGTCAGCACGCTGGTCGATAGCGAGGGGGCCTTCGTCTGGGGCTGTGTCCCGCGCGTCGACGGCGATCCGGTCTTCTGTTCGTTGCTCAACGACAATGCGCGCGATCGCGGCATCTGGCGGTTCGAGCTCGAAGGGCAGGCGCGCAGCAGCCAGCGGTACGAACGCAACACCGCGATCCTGGTCACCCGGCTCGAGGCCGACGATGGCAGCGCGGTCGAGATCCACGATTTCGCGCCGCGCTTCGAACGTTCGGGCCGGATGTACCGCCCAGTTGCCTATGCGCGCATCGTGCGCCCTGTGGCGGGCGCGCCGCGGCTGCGCATCGTCCTCGCGCCGATGAACGGCTACGGCGCCTCGCTTGCCGAAACGACCAACGGCACCAATCACATCCGCTACATGATCGGCCCGCAGGCGCTGCGCCTGTCGACCGATGCGCCAGTGGGTTACGTCCTCGAGGGGCGCAGCTACCGGGTCGAAAGCGACCAGCATTTCTTCCTTGGCCCCGACGAGCCCTTCGATGGCAATATCCGCAGCGAAGTGCGGCGGATGGAGGCGATGACCGCGCGCTACTGGCAGCACTGGGTGCGCGGGCTGCATATCCCGCTCGAATGGCAGGAAGAGGTGATCCGCGCCGCGATCGCGCTCAAGCTGTGCCAGCACGAGGAAACCGGCGCCATCGTCGCCGCGCTGACCACCTCGATCCCCGAGGCTGCCAACAGCCAGCGCAACTGGGACTATCGCTACTGCTGGATCCGCGACAGCTATTACACTGTCCAGGCGCTCAACCGGCTCGGCGCGCTCGACGTGCTCGAGAAATATCTCGCCTATCTGCGCAACATCGTCGACCAGGCGCGCGGCGGGCAGATCCAGCCGCTCTATTCGGTGATGGGCGCGGACGAGCTTCACGAATTCGAGGCCGAGCATCTTGCCGGTTATCGCGGCATGGGCCCGGTGCGCGTGGGCAATGCCGCCTACAAGCAGGTGCAGCACGATTGCTACGGCCAGATCGTCATGCCGACCGCGCAGGCGTTTTTCGACACGCGACTGCTGCGAATGGCGGACGAACGCGATTTCGAACATCTGGAAGAAGTCGGCGAAGCGGCCTGGGCCAAGCACGACCAGCCCGATGCCGGGCTGTGGGAGTTCCGCACCCGGCAGGAAGTGCACACCTATTCGGCGGTGATGTGCTGGGCCGCCTGCGACCGGCTGGCCAATGTCGCCGCGACGCTGGGCAAGGGCGACCGCGTGGTCCACTGGAAACAGCGCGCCGACGCGATCCGCGCCAAGATCGACGAGAATGCGTGGAGCGAGGAGGGCGGGCATTACGGCGCCAGCTTCGAAAGCGACTATCTCGACGCCAGCCTGTTGCAACTGGTCGAATTGCGCTATCTTACGCCCGACGACGAACGCTTCCTCAAGACCTTCGCCGCGGTCGAGCGCGATCTGCGGCGCGGCGATCACATGCTGCGCTACGCTGCAGAGGACGACTTCGGTGCACCCGAAACTGCGTTCAACGTCTGCACCTTCTGGCTGATCGAGGCGCTTGCGCTGGTCGACCGCCGCGAGGAGGCGCGCGAGATGTTCGAGGCCATGCTCAGCCACACCACCGCATCAGGCATGCTAAGCGAGGATCTCGACTACGAGACCGATGAATTGTGGGGCAATTTCCCGCAAACCTATTCACTGGTCGGTATCATCAACTGTGCCGGCCTGCTGAGCAAACCGTGGAGCGAAGTACGCTGACCGATCAACCCCGACTCGTCGTCATCTCCAACCGCGTTGCAGTGCCCAAGGCGCGCGGCGCAGCGGGCGCGCAGGGCGGCCTTGCCGGCGCGCTGCATGCGGCGCTCAGCGATCGCAAGGGGCTGTGGTTCGGCTGGTCGGGGCAGGAAAGCGAAAGCGGGCGCACCGGGCATATCGACACGCAGACCACTGACGGCGTGACCACCGCGACGATCGATCTGTCGCAGCGCGATATCGACGAATACTACAACGGCTATGCCAACTCGACGCTGTGGCCGCTGTTCCATTACCGGCTCGACCTCGCGCAATACGAACGCGAGACGGGCAAGGGCTACGAGCGCGTCAACGAACGCTTTGCCGACCAGGTTGCGCCGCTGATCGAGCCCGACGATGCCGTCTGGGTCCACGATTACCATCTCATCCCACTGGGCGAGCGGCTGCGCTCGCGCGGGCTCAAGAACCGCATCGGTTTCTTCCTGCACATTCCCTGGCCACCGACGCGGCTGTTCGTCTCGCTGCCCTATCACGAGCGGCTGGTGCGTACGCTGCTCTATTACGATGTGGTCGGCTTCCAGACGCAGGAATGGCTCGAAAGCTTCCTGCATTATTGCGAGAACGAGCTGGGCGCCGAGGTGGACGGCGAAAAGGGCACTGTCAGTTTCGAGGGGCGCACCACGATCGCGCGCGCCTATCCGATCGGGATCGACTGGGATCATTTCTCGCAGCTGGGCAATGCTGGCGAAGCGCGGCAGGCCCAGCAGCGGCTGCTCAGCTCGTCGCGCCGACGCACGGCGATGATCGGGGTCGACCGGCTCGATTATTCGAAGGGCATTCCCGAGCGCATCGACGGGATCGGGCGCTTCTTCGACAAGCATCCCGAACGGGTGCAGGATCTGGTCTTCATCCAGATCGCGCCGCCCAGCCGCGAGGATGTCGACAGCTACCAGGCGATCCGCGCCGAGCTCGAACAGAAATGCGGCCGGATCAACGGCGCGCGCAGCGAAGTCGACATGGTCCCGATCCGCTACGTCAATCGCGGCTACAGCCATGAAGAACTGTTCGGCTTCTTCCGCGCCGCCAAGATCGGGCTGGTCACTCCGCTGCGCGACGGGATGAACCTGGTCGCCAAGGAATATATCGCGGCGCAGGACCCCGAGGATCCCGGCGTGCTGATCCTCTCGCGCTTCGCCGGCGCGGCGGCGCAGATGCCCGATGCGGTGCTGGTCAATCCGCACAGCCCCGACGATATCGCGCATGCCATCCAGACCGCGCTCGACATGACGCTGGAAGAACGCAAGGCGCGCTACCAGAAGCTGATCGCCACCGTGCGCGACGACAATGTGCAGGACTGGACTGCCAATTTCCTTCGCGATCTGAGCGAGGCCTGAGCGCGGCGCCGATCGCTGCGATTGCGTATGCCCTGCCGCGCTGCCACCGTCGCGCGCATGATTCGCGAACCATTCCTCGAGACGCAGGGCATCCACAATTTCCGCGATTACGGCGGCTGGCGCACGCGCGGGGGCGGCCAGGTGCGCACCGGTCTGCTGTTCCGCTCGGGCCACCATGTCGAGGCGACCGAAGAGGATCTCGCCGCGATCGCCCCGCTGGGCATCCACACGGTCATCGACCTGCGCGGGGAAAGCGAGCGCGCGGCCAATCCCTGCCGCCGGGTCGAGGGGTTCGACGGGCAGGTGCTGTTCTACGAAGGCGAAACCACCTCCAGCCCGCCGCATATGGATATCGGCCCCGACACCAGCGCCGCCGATTTCGCGCGCGAACGCATGCTCGCGGTCTACACGCGCATGCCCGACAATCCGGCGATGATCGACATGTTCGGTCGCTATCTCACCATCCTTGCGCAGCGCGAGGGGGCCAGCCTCGTCCATTGCTATGCCGGCAAGGACCGCACCGGCGTGGCGGCGACCATGCTGCTGCACATCCTCGGCGTGGCCGAGGAAGACCAGCGGCGCGAATTCCTGCGCACCAATGACAGCCCGACCTTCGATGTCCTCGCGCGGCAATCGCTGCCCGGGATCGAGGCGCGGCTGGGCCGCAAGCTCGACGAGGGCGCGGCGAAGGACCTGCTCGGCGTGCGCGAGGAATATCTCGATCGCTATCTCGAGATCGCGACCGAGCGCCACGGCAGCTTCGACACCTATCTCGAAGCCGCGATAGGTGTGGATGACGCGCTGCGCGATGCGCTGATCGCCCGCTTCGTGGCGTGACTCTGCGGCTGCGGCTTCCCATATAGCCGCGAACACCCCTTCAGACTGACGGAAATTGACGACATGGCTACCCATCGCACCAAGATGCTCATCATCGGCTCGGGCCCCGCGGGCTATTCGGCCGCCATCTATGCGGCGCGCGCGATGATGGAACCGATCGTGGTGCAGGGGCTGCAGCCGGGCGGCCAGCTGACCATCACCACCGATGTCGAGAACTATCCCGGCTTCGCCGATGTCGTCCAGGGCCCGTGGCTGATGGAGCAGATGCAGAAACAGGCCGAGCATGTCGGCACGCGGATGATGTGGGACACGATCGTCGATGTCGACGTATCGAACGGCTCGCCCTTTACCGCGACTGGCGACAGCGGCGACGAATATGTCGCCGACGTGCTGGTGATCGCCACGGGCGCGCAGGCCAAGTGGCTGGGCGTGCCGGGCGAGATGGAACTGGGCGGCAAGGGTGTCAGCGCCTGCGCCACCTGCGACGGCTTCTTCTACCGCGGCAAGAAGGTCGCGGTGATCGGCGGCGGCAACACCGCGGTCGAGGAAGCGCTCTACCTCACCAACCATTCGGACGATGTCACGCTGATCCACCGCCGCGACGAATTGCGCGCGGAGAAGATCCTGCAGGAACGCCTGCTCAACCATCCCAAGATCAGCGTGATCTGGAACAAGGCGGTCGAAAGCTTCGAAGCCGGTCCAACCGGCGCGCTGGGTCATCTCAACCTGCGCGACACGGTCACCGGCGAAGACAGCACGCTCGAAGTCGACGGCGCTTTCGTCGCGATCGGCCATGCGCCCGCGACCGAACTGTTCAAGGGCAAGCTGCCGATGGACGAGGGCGGCTACCTGCTAACCGAGGCGGGATCGCCCAAGACCGAGGTGCCAGGTGTCTTCGCCGCGGGCGATGTCACCGACCACGTCTATCGCCAGGCGGTCACGGCCGCGGGGATGGGCTGCATGGCCGCGCTCGATGCCGAGCGCTTCATCGCGGGTCTGGAGATCGACGCCGACGGCCACGCGCACGAAGCCGAGGCGGCGGAATAAGCTCTCTACACAGTCATTGCGAGCCGCAGGTGAAGCAATCCATCAACCGACCTTGCAGCGAGTTGCTATGCCGGAAGATGGATTGCCGCGGAGCCTGCGGCTCCTCGCAATGACTTGGTGTTGGCTTACATGTGGGTGCCGAACACCAACATTGCGGCATTGACCGACAGCGCGATCAGCGCGACGCTGGACAGTGCGAACAGCACGAAGCGCACCATCACCACATTCGCGGTCACCTGGACCAGCGAGTGAATGATCCGCAGCCCGACATAGATCCACGCGATCAGCGCGTTCATGCCGTCGCCCGCGCCGATCATCGCCAGCACCAGCGCAACCGCATAAAACACTGTCGGTGCTTCGTGCAGGTGGTTGTAATTATGCGCTTTCCACTGGACCTCTGCGGGCAGCGTCTCGTCCAGCGACTTGGTCCGGCGCGCGTCATTGGGGTCGATCCCCGCCTGCGACATCGCCGGGATACGGGTGGCGTACATCCACAGCCACATGATCATCGTCCATACGACAAGCACGACGATGGGCTGGAGGATTTGCGATTGAATCATCGGATAGTCTCCGTCAGGCCAGCACGAGGCTGGGATCGTGGAACAGCGTCAGCGCAAGCGCGCGATAGGCGAGGTAGATCAGCGCGATCGTCGACGCGATAAACAGCAGGAAGCGGATTTTCACCACATTGACGGTTGCCTGCCAGATCGAATGGACGATCCGCAGGCCGACATAGATCCACGCGAACAACGTATCGAGCGCGCTCGCGCCCAGCAGCGCGATGATCACGCTGGCGGCATAGAACAGCGTCGGCTGTTCCATCAGATGCGCGTAATTGTGCGATTTCCAATTGATTTTGTCGGGGATCACTCCCTCGAGATCCTGTCCCCGGCCGCCCGGCTTGGCAGCGCCGAGCCCGCCGGCCTTGCCCAGCGCGGGCAGGCGCGTGAACGCCATCCAGAACAGGATAAGTAACGACCACGCGATCAGCACCGCCGCGGGTGCGAGCATCTGGGCTAGCATGTGTGGATTCTCCCCTTTGACCCTTATCGGGCAAGAGTGCTGGCCCCGCGGTGGATTGTCAATTGCAACCTAGCCGGGCGGGCGGCGCAGCGTCGCGCGCTGGAAATAGTCCCACCGCGCGGTCTCGAACTCGCAATCGAGCGCGTTGATCGTGCAGGCGCGCAGCAATGCCTCGTGCAAATCGGCACGCGGGCTGACGTGGAACCGTGCCAGCCAGCCGCGCAAGCCCCGCGCGAGCGGCGCGGGCATCGCCTCGAGCGAGCCGAAATCGACCACATGCAGCGATCCGCCGGGAGCGACCAGCCGTGCGGCCTGGTGCAGCGCGCGCTCCCAATCGGGAATCATCGACAGCGCATAGGACAGCACCACCCGGTCGAAACAGTCGCGCCCGAACAGCGCGGGGGCATCGAAGCGGCAGGCATCGCCCTGCGCCAGCCGCGCCCCGGTGCCCAGCGCGGTGCGCGCGCTCTTGAGCATTTCTGCCGAAATATCGAGCCCGTGGACCGCGGTGCCCGGCCAGCGGCGCTTGATCGCGCCGAGGTTGCGGCCCGTCCCGCAGGCGATCTCGATCACGGTCGCGCCATCGGACGCCGCGAGCTGTTCGATCAGCCCGTCGCGGCCGAAGAGGTAATATTTGCGCGTCAGATCGTAGATATGCCGCTGGCCGCGGTAGATCCCGTCCATCAGCGCCGCCTGGCTGGCCGTCCCCGCCTCGCTCATCCGGCGAATTCGTACAGATGCACGCCGCCATAGATCGACGCGCGATCGCGCGCGGTGAGATCGGCGGATGTCTGTGCGTGATAGGTCCAGCGCGCCGCGAGATCGTCTGCCAGCCGTCCGGGCAGCAGGCTCGGCTCGGCCGCGGTGCGGAACAATACGCGCGCGCCGGGGCGGGCGGTGCGGGTGATCTGCGCCCACAATTCGTTGAGCTGCCGGTCATCCATCCAGTCCTGCGCATCGAGCAGGACATAGCGGTCGTGGCTGCCCGCATCGCTCCCGGCGAGGTAATCCACCATATTGGCATGGCGCATATCGAGCCGGCCGATCCGCTGCTGCATCACCGGCCAATTGCCGCGCTGGAGATAGGGCGGCAGGGGAGCGCCCACGGTGCGGTCATAACCGCGCCCGAAGGCCTGCCAGGCGAAGTAATTGTCATCCACCGGGAAATCGCAGGCGAGCTTTTCCAGCCGCCGCTTGAGCACCACCGCCATCTTCTCGTCACCCGCCAGCGCCTGGTATTGCGCGGGCGGGATGCCGAGGCCGAACAGCGAGGCGGGATGATCGGTCAGCCAGCGCATGAATGCCTTATCGAACACCGGGGCCAGCTCGGCCTCGAAAATCGCGCGCTGCTCCGCCAGCGTTGCGGCCCTCAGCACACGGGCGAGGTCGATGCGGTAGAATTTGGCCGCGAGATGCGCGATGCCGATAAACCCGCCCAGCAGGCCCTGGCGGTAGATGCCGCGGGTGAAATGGCTGATCCGCTTGCGCCCGGTAAGGTCGCGGCTTTCCCAGTATTTGCGGCTTTCCGCATCCAGGTGTGGCGCGATCATCGTCCGGTAGATCGCGCGGTTTTCCTGGTGATCGGCCTCGGCGAAGAAGCGGCGGAAACGGTCGTAGCCGGGCAGGTTGCGGATCGCCGCGATCTTGAGCTTGCCCAGCGCGACATGCGCCCGGTTGAGATCGACCGCGACCACTTCGGCAGGGTCGGCAGTGAGATAGGACAGCGCGTTGCAGCTGCCGCTGGCGATACACATCACGCGCATGCCGGGGCCGATTTCCAGCCCTTCCATGTCGACCACCGGGTCTTCCCAGATCTGCGCGTAGACCAGCCCCTTGAAGGCCAGCGCGAAAGCCCTGTCGAGCAGCTTGTCGCCCGCTTTCGCATCCTTGCGGACCACCGCATCGTCGATGATCCGCTTTGCCACTGCCACCATGCGTGTCACGTCCCGAGAGTTACGATCGTCCGACGCCAATAGGGCGCGTGCGTGTCGCTCTCGTTACGGTATCGGGTGCTAGGCGTTCAGCGTCTTAGCAAAGCTCGCCGCATCGGTATTGCCGCCGGTCACCATGATGACCGTATCCGCGTCGACCGGGACCTTGCCCGAGAGCGCTGCCGCCAGCGCCGCCGCGCCGCCGGGTTCGACCACCAGGTTGAGCTTGGCAAAGGCAAAGCGCTGGGCCGCGCGGACTTCCTGGTCGGTCACGACCACACCGGGCTGCGCGCGGCCCTGCAACACCGACAGCACCACCGGCGCACTGGCATCGGGCTGCAACGCATCGCAGATGGTGATGGGCGGATTGACCGCGCGTACGACTTCGCCCGCTTCGAGCGCTTGCCCGACCACGTCCCAGCCCTGCGGTTCGATCACATGGATCGCGCTGTCGGGGCAGGCGAGAGCCAGCCCGGCGGACAGCCCGCCGCCGCCGCAACAGACGACTACGCGCGACGGCGCGCGGCCAAGCTGTGCCGCGATCTCGATGCCCGCGCTGCCCTGGCCCTCGATCACCCACGGATCGTTGAAGGCATGGACTAGCGTCGCATCGCGTGACGCGACCTCGCGCGCGGCGACTTCCTCGCGATCCTCGCCGGGGCGGTCGTATAGCACGATCTCCGCGCCCAGCGCGCGGGTCGCTTCCAGTTTCACCGTGGGCGCATTGCGCGGCATGACGATCGCCGCCGCGATCCCCAGCCGCCGCGCCGCCCAGGCGACGCCCTGCGCGTGATTGCCCGACGATACCGCGACCACGCCGCGCGCCCTCTCCGCCGCGTCGAGGTTCGACAGCCGCCACCAGCCGCCGCGGATCTTGAATGCGCCGATCGGTTGCAGGCTTTCCGCCTTCACATGGCAGCGCACCCCGCCGATCTCGACCGGCAGCAGCGGTGTCGGCGGAAGCAATTCGGCAATGGAGGCGGCCGCGGCGAGAACGCCTTCGCGGGTCGGTTTGCGCATATCGTCTCGGATCATTTGGCCCCTGTAGCGCATTTCGCTAGGGGGCGCGCAAGATTCGAAATTCCACGAAAGAGGTTTACCCATGTCCACAGTCCTGGTGATCGGTGCGGGCGGCGTCAGCTCGGTCTGCGTCCACAAGATGGCGATGAACGCCGATATTTTCGGCGACATCCACCTTGCCAGCCGCACGAAGAGCAAGTGCGACAGCATCGCCGCGAGCGTGAAAGAGCGCACCGGGCAGGATGTGGCGACCTACGAGATCGACGCCGAGGAAGTCCCGGCGATGGTCAATCTGATCAGGAAGGTCGGCCCGAGCCTAGTGGTCAATCTCGCGCTGCCGTACCAGGACCTGCCGATCATGGACGCCTGTCTCGAAGCCGGCGTGTCCTATCTCGACACCGCCAATTACGAACCCAAGGACGAGGCGCGGTTCGAATACCACTGGCAGTGGGCCTATCACGACCGCTTCAAAGCTGCGGGGCTGATGGCGCTGCTGGGCTCGGGCTTCGATCCGGGCGTCACCAGCGTCTTCACCATGTGGCTCAAGAAGCACAAGCTCAAGACCATCCGCCAGCTCGATATCCTCGATTGCAATGGCGGCGATCACGGGCAGGCTTTCGCCACCAATTTCAATCCGGAAATCAACATCCGCGAAGTCACCGCGCCCGCGCGCCACTGGGAAAACGGCGAATTCGTCGAGACCCCCGCGATGGGCAAGAAGGTCGAGTTCGACTTCGAGGCGGTCGGCCCGAAGAACATGTACATGATGTATCACGAGGAGCTCGAAAGCCTCGCCAAGTTCAACCCCGAGATGGAGCGGGCGCGCTTCTGGATGACCTTTGGCGATGAATACATCAAGCACCTGACCGTGCTGCAGAATGTCGGCATGACGCGGATCGACCCGGTCAAGTACCAGGGCAAGGAAATCATCCCGCTGCAGTTCCTCGCTGCCGTGCTGCCCAAGCCCGAATCGCTGGGCGAGACCACCAAGGGCAACACCAATATCGGCGTGATCGCGACCGGCGAGGCGCTCGACGGATCGGGCGAGAAGACCTTCTACATCAACAATATCTGCAGCCACGAAGCGGCGTACGAGGAAACCGGCAACCAGGCGGTTTCCTATACCACGGGCGTCCCCGCAATGATCGGCAGCGCGATGATGCTCACCGGCAAGTGGACCGGCGAGGGCGTGTTCAACATGGAAGAAATGGACCCCGATCCCTTCATGGACATGCTCAACGCGCACGGCCTGCCGTGGCAGGTCAAGGAACTCGACGGCCCGGTAGATTTTTGATCGCGGCCGGCTGCGACAGGCGAGGGTGGCGGTAACGCTTTTTGAAGTGTCTTTGCTGCCACCATCAGCCACTTAGTCGCGCTGGAATGCGGGCGTTGTTGACGCCGGACTTCGCTTCTTTGTAGCCCCGGGTCGTCCATTCGGACAACTGGGCGGGTCTCTCCCGTCCGGCATCAATGAGGGGTCACAATTCCATGAAGAAATCCGTCGCGGCCATCGCGCTGCTGGGGCTGTCCGCCTGCGCCAAGCCCTATGTCGGCACGCCGTACACCGCGCCTGCCGCACCCGTTACCTCGGTCGCCATCGTCGACGACACGCTGCCCGAAGAGGCGGTCGCATACGAAGCCGCATCGACCATGGGGAATTTCGGGCTGATCGGCGGGCTGATCGACGCCGGGGTCCAGGCCTCGCGCCGTGACCGGGTCAATGAAGCGCTCGACAGCGTCAACCACACACCCGAAGCGAATTTCGAAAGCTATCTCGTCTCGTCGCTGGCCCAAAGCGGCATCGCCGCGGTTATGCTGGCCGGACCGGATCGCGAAAAGCGCGAACTCCTTAGCGACTATCCGGGCGCGCCGCAGGGCACCCAGGCGCTGGTCGATTTCAACGTCACCGCCTATGGCTATGTCAATGCAGGCAACCAGAACTGGCGCCCGACGGTCTCCGCCGACGTCAAGATGGTCGATGCGCTGACCGGCAAGACGCTGATGGAAAACCGCATTGTCTATAACGGGGTCGATGCGCAGGCCGGTGTGGTGACCATCGCTGCGAACCCGGCTTATGTGTTCGAGAACCGCGAAGACATGATCACGCAGCCCGAGCGGCTGGCCGCCGGGATCGACGATGCGCTGAGGCGGGTGGCGGACACCGCCGTCCGGCTGATGCGCTAGGCGGGGCCATGAACAGGAACCTGTTTATCGCGTTTGGTGCAGCCGCCCTTCTGGGTGGCTGCACCACGACCACACCGGCCATTCCGCCGACGCTGGCCTATGATCGGCCCGATTGCCCGACTGCGGTCGATACGGCTGGGGCAATCGGCCTGACGCCTGAAAAGGACAAGGCGATTTGGACGGTCGATGCCCATCTCTCCGGCAATGGCGCGTGCCTGCGGCGCGGCGCGGTGGCAGCGCCGTATCTCGTCTTCGCGCTCCCCGATGCAGCGCATGCCAAGATGGTCGAGATCGGTTCGGTGCTCGAACTGGAGCGGGTGTTGTCGCCCAAGGTCGTGCTGCTCGATGCCGCCGGTGCCGAAACGCGCAGCTTCCGCCGCGACCAGTACATGTTCCGCCCCGGGCTGCTGTCGATCCAGTTCGTACCGCAGGAAAACGAGCGGTATGCGCTGGTCACCGTCGATCCCGAACCGGTCGGCGAAAGCCACGATACTATCGTGTCGAACACGTCGACCACCACCGTCTACACGGGCTTCGGTGCCTCCAACTGGCGCAGCGGCCAGGAACGGATGATGTCGCGCGGGTTCTCCTACGAAGGCCCCGTGCGGGCGCTGGTCTATCGTCCCGACAAGGACGATTGAGCGGATCGCAAATTCCCGGCGGGGCGGGGCAGCAAGCGCTGCTCCGCCCCGTTTTCCTTGGCGGTATGCCGCGCGTTTGCGGCCAGGATCCCGCAACGGGTTGACGGTTTGATCGAGTGATATAAATTGGCGCGTGAAGGGAGCCGCTTCATGGCCACGCTTGCGCACGTCGAACCGCTCGAACCCGTACCCGCAGCTTTTCCGCCCGAGGTAGTGGCGCAGCGCGAGGCGATCCCCGCCATCTATGGCTCGGTCGATTTCACGCAGCTGCCCGAACGCTTCTCCACCGATCTTGTCGACCAGGTCGAGATGCCCGCGCGCTTCGCCTCGCGCCGCGCCGAACTGCTGGCCGACAGCGAATGCCTTGCGACCATCCGTGCCTATACGATGACCGGCGACCGCACGGCGGATGCCTATGCCGCGCTGATGCCCCAATACGGCTTCCGCGCGCTGGTCGACATGCTCGACCGCGCCTGCGACGAGGGCCTCGAGGCGGTTGAGGGTGCGCCGCCCGAACTGTGCGCCTTCATCGCCGCAATGGAGGCCACGCCCGAGTGGCTCGACATGGAGCTGGTTGAGCAGGGCGCGCGGACCGAGCGCAATGCGCATGTCCACCTGACCCCCTTCGTGCTGCGCGGCGCCTTCATTGCGACCTTCATGAACAAATACAGCGCGCTGCCGATGGCGCTGACCGGCACGCTGTCGAACAACACCGCTTCGCGCCGCGCCTATGAGACCGGCAGCTTTTTCACCTGCACGCTGATGCCCGGTGCGCTCCGCCGCTCGGGGGCGGGGTTTAAGGCGGCGGCCAAGGTCCGGCTGATGCATTCGATGGTCCGCGCCAACATCATGCGTAGCGGCAAATGGGACGTCGGCATCTATGGCATTCCGATCCCGCAGGTGGACCAGATGCCCGCCGGGCTGATCGGCACCTATCTGATGGCGCGCGAGGTGCTCGACAGCGGCCGCGAAACCTTCACCCCCGAAGAACGCGCCAAGGTCGAACTGGCGCGCTATCGCTGCTTCCTGCTGGGCCTGCCCGAGGATTTGCTGAGCGATACCCCGCGCGGGATCGAGAAACTGTGGCTGACGCGCTCGGCCACGCTGCGCGCCGAGTTTGAGCCCGAGACCTGCGGCGCGCTGCTACGCGCGACGATGGACGCCGAGATGACCCAGGGAGAGGGGGCCTTGGCGGGGGCGAAGCGCTGGATGGAGGGCGGTTTTTCGAAGCTGTTCTTCATCCAGCACTTCATGGGCGGCGACCGTGAACTGGCCGCCAGCGTGGGCGTCACGATGAGTGCCGCGGACCGGCTGGCGGCGGTCTGCGCGCTGGCTTTCGTCCACGGCCACATCCGCTGGTACAAGGCGCTGGCCGCCATTCCGGCTACGCGCGACTGGGCCGACCGGCGGCTGGTGCGCAAGCTGGGGCAGCTGCTCGAGACCTATGGCCATGCCGATTTCGTCACCGACGCGAGCCAGTACAAGCCCGCGCTATAGCCGCGCGGGCAGGCTATGGAGCTTGCCCGCCGCTTGCCCTATGGGCCGCGCATGGCCCAGTCCCCACCCGCCAACCGCGGCACCTATGCCAAGAGCAGCGAGACGCGCAGCCTCATCCTCGATGCGGCGATCGTGGCCTTTGCCGAAAGCGGGCTGGAAGGCGCGAGCACCCGCGCGATCGCGGCCGCAGCCGGGGTCAACCAGCCGCTGCTGAACTATCATTTCGGGTCGAAGGACGCGCTCTATCTCGAATGCGCGCAGGCGATTCTCGAACGCTTTGCCGATGGCATGGCGGCCGCCACCGCGCCCGCAGTCGCTTTCCTTGCGCAGGGGCAGGGCGACCGCGCCACTGCGCACGATCTGCTCCGCCAGCTGATGGATGCGCTGGTCGAAACGCTGGTCATGGGCGAGGAGGCGGCGCTGTGGGCGGGGTTCGTCGCGCGCGAGATGAACGCGCCGGGCGATGCCTTCGCGCTGCTCTACGAGCGGCTGTGGCAGCCGGGGACCGAACTGACCGCGCAGCTGATCCGCGCCGCGCGCGGCAGCGATCCCGACAGCGAGGAGGCGCGTCTCGACGCGCTGCTGCTGATCGCCAACATGATCGCCTTCACCAGTGGCAGGCGCGTGTCGCAGGCGATCATGGGATGGAACGAAATCGGCGCCGAACAGGTTGCCGCCGTACGCCGCTCGATCGCCCGCCAGGTCGATGCGCTGGTGGCCGATACTTCAAGAGAGAATTGAACCCTATGGAAACCAAAGCCGGCGATCCGGGCGCCTTTACGCAATTCGACCTCGACCGCGTCGACAGCCCCGCTTTCGTCGTCGACGCGGCGAAATTGCGCGCCAATTGCCAGATATTGGCCGAGGTGCGCGATGCCGCCGAGATCAAGATGTTCAGCGCGCTCAAGGCGTTTTCGATGTGGTCGACCGCACCGATCATCGGCGAATATCTCGATGGCGTGTGTACGAGCGGATTGTGGGAAGCGCGGCTGGCGAGCGAGTTCTACGATGGCGAGATCGCGACCTATTCGGCGGCCTACAAGCCCGAGGAGCTCGACGAGGTCTGCCGCCTGTCCGACCATGTGATCTTCAATTCGCCCGGCCAGCTCGAACGCGCGACGCTGATCATGGAAAACGCGCGCGCCGCGGGGCAGGATTTCGATGTCGGGCTGCGGATCAACCCGCTGCATCCCACCGGCGAGGTGCCGCGTTACGATCCCTCCAGCCCGGGCAGCCGGCTGGGCTTCCCGCTCGACCAACTTACCCCAGAGATCATGGCGCAGGTCGACGGGATCCATTTCCACAATCTGTGCGAACAGGATCTCGAGCCACTGCTGGCCACCTGGGACAAGGTGTTCGACGCGATCGAGCCGTGGTTCGGCCAGCTCAAATGGATCAACATGGGCGGCGGGCACCACATCACCCGCGCCGATTACCAGCGCGAGGAACTGATCGAATTCCTGCGCGATGCGAAGGACGACACTGGCGCGGAAATCCATCTCGAACCGGGCGAGGCGGTCGCGCTCGATGCGGGCATATTGGTGGGCACGATCCTCGATACCGGTTTCAACGGCCTGCCTGTCGCGGTCGCCGATGTTTCGGCCACCTGCCACATGCCCGATGTGATCGAGGCGCCCTATCGCCCCGCTATGCTCGGCGAGAGCAGCGACGAGGCGGTCCCGGCGGTGCGGATCGGCGGCCCGTCCTGCCTCGCAGGCGACGTGATCGGCGATTATCGGATTCCCGGCGGGGCGGAGGTGGGCAAGCGTTTCGCCTTCCTGGACCAGGCGCATTATTCGATGGTCAAGACCAACACTTTCAACGGCGTCCAACTGCCCAGCATCTATCTCTGGGACAGCGAAAGCGACCAGCTCGAGCTGATCAAGGAGTTCGGTTACGACACCTTCCGCGACCGGCTGAGCTGATGCTGCGACCGCGCCATGGAACGCCAGGCGCGCTCGACCTTTGATACAGTGACATAGACAGGGCCGAACCGGCCGATTCCGCTTGCTTTATCGCGCATCTCGCTTATGTGCGCCGCTCCGCTGCCCCAAGGGGATCCGATCCGCAAGGCAGCCTTGTCTGAAACCTAGCCGTTTTGGGGGTCCCTTGAGTTGCACACATTTCCTGACGCCCGGTCCGTAGTTCGCGCGCTCCAGCCGGACGAACCGATCATCCTCAATCGCCCGCACGCCGCCGCGCGCGCCGCCCGTTTCTTCGTCGAGAAGTTTCCGGGCAAGTCGCTCTATGCGGTGAAGGCGAATCCCTCGCCCGACCTGCTGCAGGTGTTGTGGGACAATGGCGTCACGCATTACGACGTCGCCTCGATCGCCGAAGTGCGGCTGGTGCGTGCCACGCTGCCCGGCGCAACGCTGTGTTTCATGCACCCGGTCAAGGCGCCCAGCGCGATCCGCGAAGCCTATCGCCAGCACGGCGTGCGCACCTTCAGCCTCGATTCGGTCGAGGAACTGGAGAAGATCGTCGAGGCCTGCCGCGACGACGCGGGCGAAGCAGCGCAGGACCTGCGGCTGTGCGTGCGGCTGCGCGTCTCGAGCGAATATTCCGAACTCAGTCTCGCGTCCAAATTCGGCTGCGACCTGACCGAGGCGCCGCAGCTGCTGCAACAGGCGCGCCAGCATGCCGACTGGCTCGGCGTGTGCTTCCACGTGGGCAGCCAGGCGATGACGCCCTTCGCCTATGTCCAGGCGCTCGAACGCGTGCGCGTGGCGATTGGCGAGGCTTCGGTGGTCATCGACATGATCGATGTCGGCGGGGGTTTCCCGTCGGTCTATCCGGGGATGGAACCGCCGCCGCTGGAAGACTATTTCCAGATCATCCACCAGAACTTCTACAACCTGCCGATCGCCTACAATGCCGAATTGTGGTGCGAGCCGGGCCGCGCGCTGTGCGCCGAATACAGCTCGCTCATCGTCAAGGTCGAGAAGCGCCGCGGCGAGGAACTCTACATCAATGACGGCGCCTATGGCGCGCTGTTCGATGCCGCGCACGTGGACTGGAAATTCCCCGTCCGCGCGCTCGAGGACGACCTCATCAAGCCCGACATGGACTTCGCCTTCTACGGTCCCACCTGCGACGACGCCGATTACATGCAGGGCCCCTTCGTCCTGCCCGAGGACATCCAGGCGGGCGATTTCATCGAGATCGGCATGCTCGGCGCCTATGGCGCGGCGATGAAGACCGATTTCAACGGCTTCGGCGCGGCCGAGCGGGTGGTGGTCACCGATGAACCGATGGCCAGCCTCTATGACGGCAGCCGCCAGCGTCCTGCGGCGGACAATGTGGTGAGCCTGCGCTGAGCGGTCAGCCGTATTCGGCGCGGTGCGCGTCGAGTACCGGTTTCACCCGGCCCAGCGCTTCACCGATCAGGTCGGGTAGCTTTTTCCGGTCGAGCGGCAGCACCGCATTGTGCGCGGCGGCAATGCGCTTTGCATCCGCCCAGTCGACGCCGAGCCTGATCGCCCATTCGCGGAACTGGTCCGCCGCGCCCGCGCGCGGTTCGAGCGCCTTGGCCAGCGTCGGGTGGAAGCCCAGACGGCCGGTGAAGGGCAATAGCGACAGCGGAAAGCCCTTGCGCAGATAGACGAAGGTATCGTCGACATGCGCGGTGCCGCTGGCGCGGTGCAGCGCGAGAACCGAGGAGAAGTGGACGCTGTCGTCATCGGAGACAAGCGTGACGCCGCGCGGCACCGAAAAGGCGAAGTCATCGGCATAGAGCTGCGCCAGCGCATCCTGTTCGCAGCGGACATCTTCCCACGGCAAATCGGGCAGGATCTCGTGATGCCGCGCGGTGCCATACAGCTTCGCCTGCGGGAAGGCAGTGTGCATCCAGTCGCAATGCAGCGTGTGGAACGGATGCAGGTTGATCACCGCCTCGACCTTCGCGCCGCCATCGGTCAGCGCGTCGACCTCGGCGCGGATTTCATCGGTCAGCGTGTAGCTGTCCAGGAAGACGAACTTGCCGCTGGCGAGCCGCACCAGCGCGCATTGCGTCCCGACATCGAAAAAGCCGCCGATGCGGAAGCTGCCGCGGACGGTCCAGAAACCGTCGCCCAGGTCGACGAAGCGGTCGCTCATGCGAAGCCTACGAAGCGGGCGGCCTCGTCCACGCTCTTGCGTTCGCTCACCACCGCATTGGCGGGGAAGCTCTCGTCGGGCCAGCCCAGCGCTACCGCTTTCATGATCACCTGGTCGTCGGGGATGCCCGCATGTTCGCGCACCACGGGGCTCTGCATAATCCCCTGGCTGTTGATCACGCAGCCGAGCCCGCGGCTCCATGCGGCATTGACCAGCGCGGTGGTGACCGCGCCGCAATCGAACGGCGTGTCGTCGCTGCCCGACAGTTCGCGGTCGTAAGTGACGATCACGCAGACCGGCGCGTCGAACTGGCGGAAGCCGCGCAGCACCCAGTCCTGCCGCTTGTCCTTGTCGTCGCGTTCGATCCCCATCGCGCCGAACAATTGCTTGGCGACACCGACCTGGCGTTCGCGGTGGACACCCGCGAAGGGTTCGCCGCGGCGGAACTCGCGGCTGTCGGGCTCGCCCGCGAGAATGCGTTCGGTATTGCCCTTGCGGATCCGGTCGAGCGGTTCGCCGGTGATGACGTGGAAATGCCACGGCTGCGTGTTCATCGAAGTGGGCGAGCGCATGGCGAGCGTCAGCACTTCCTCGATCACCGCGCGCGGCACCGGCTTGTCGAGATAGCCGCGGATCGAGCGGCGGCCCATCACCACCTCGTCATAGGTCATGTCCGGATTGCCGCTCATTCAGTCTCGCTCCCAATAGTGTTGCCGGTAGGACTAGCGTGCCACGCCAGCGCCGACAAATCCCCTACGGGATGGCGGGCAGGCAGGTTCCGATGTCCGGCGCGGAAAACAGCCGGCAGTCGAAGAACACCGCTTCGCCGCCATTGGCATTCGCTGCGGCGAAACTGAACCGCAGGCTGCGGCGGTCGCTGTCGGTCAGCGGCAGGCTGGCCGGGACCTGCGCGGGATCGCTCCATCCCTGCACGCGGCAATAGCCGCCGCCCGCGCACAGGCTGCGCGCCCGGTCGACCAGCGCACCCGGCGAATCGCCGGGCGATACGAGCACGAAATGCACGCCTGCGCCCGGACCGGGCTGGCCGGCGGATGCGGCTGCGCGCGGCGTCTCGCCGGCGGCACGCGCCACGCTGTCGCTTGTGATGCTGCGCACCGCCTCGCCGCTGCCCAGCAGGCCGGGCATCGGATTGGCGGCAGCGGTGGCGAGCGCGGTGTCGCGCAGTCGCAGCGGATCGGGCTCGCCGCCTGCATAGCGCGCCGACAATGCCCGCCGGCTGCCCCAGAAGCCGCGCCAGCGGAAGAAGATATGCGGCCCCACCTTGGCCACCTTGGCGAGCCGGTCGCTCCACCACGGATAGACGTAGTCGGCATGGAAATGCGTGGCATTGCCGACGGGGGCATGCGTCGCGCCGCCCAGCATGTCCTCCGCCCGCGCGCGCGCCGCGCTCCATGCCGCATCGGAATAGCGCCGCGCGAGCGAGCCATCGCAAGTGAAGCTGAACTGGCAGCCGGTGGGCCGCTGCGAGCCTTCGAACACCACGCCGCACACGCTGCCCGCGAAGGCGGGGTGGCGCACGCGGTTGAGGATTACCTGCATGACCGCGCGCTGGTCGCCATCGCCGCCACCCGCCTCGGCCATTCCCGCCAGCGCGAGGCAGTCACGCGCGCGGGCGCGATCCGCCGCGCTGCCGCGAAAGGAAAAGGGAGACGCACTGCCGGGCCCGATCGCGGCGAACGCCACGCCTGCATTGCGCGCCTGCGCAACGCCCGCGGGCAGATCGGAAAGCACCACCGTGTCGTCGCCCGTCGCGGGAAGATCGGGCACCGGCATGGGGGCGGTTTCGACTGGGGCATCGGTCGCTCGCTGGTCGCTTGCGGGTGCCGGCGTCCCGCCGAACAGCGCGAGCAGCAGGAAGGGCAGCAGCACCAGCCCGGCCAGCGCCAGAAGCGGCAAGAGGGCGCGTTCTTCGCGCGGGGCAGGGGCGGGGCCGTCCATGCCGGCTATCTAGGGAGGAATGTCCCGCCTACCAAGCTGTTACGATAGCCGTTCAGGGCGTGAAAAAGGGCTTGTCGCCGGCAATCGTCACGCGTTCCATCACGCGGCGCGCGGGGAAATAATCGCTCGCGGCGAAATGCTGGCACACCCGGTTGTCCCAGAACGCGACCGAGCCCGCCTGCCAGCGAAACCGGCACTGGATTTCGGCATCCTTGGCCGTGGCGAACAGGTGATCGAGCAGCCAGCGGCTCTCGCTCTCCGCCAGCCCCTCGATATGCGAGGTGAAGGCGGTGTTGACGTAGATCGCGCGTTCGCCGGTTTCGGGATGCGTGCGGATCACCGGGTGGCGCATCGGCGGGTAGGTATCGTGCAGTTCCTCGGGCCGCTTGCCCAGCCGCTTGGCGAACACCCGCGCGATGTCATGCACCGCGGTCAGCCCTTCGCAGAAGGTCTTCATCGGGTCCGACAATCGTTCGTAGGCGAGGTGCATATTGGCGAACAGCGTATCGCCGCCGCAATCGGGCACTTCGCGCGCCAGCAGGATCGAGCCGAGCGAGGGTTCTGCGCGCCAGGTGACGTCCGAATGCCAGGCGTTTTCCTGTCCGCGGCTCTTGGGGCCATGTTCGATCCGCAGCACTTCGCGGTTCGGCTGGTCCTTCGGCGTGGCGGGATGGATTTCCAGTTCGCCGAACGCGCGCGCAAAGGCGATATGCTGCGCGGTGGTGATGTCCTGGTCGCGGAAGAAGATCACCCCGTGGCTGAGTAGCGCGGCGCGGATCTCGGGGATACGCGCGGCAATGTCGGCGCTGCCGAGGTCGATCCCGAGTATTTCCGCCCCGATCGCCGGGGTCAGCGGACGAATGTCGAGCGTGCCGGTATCGCGCGTCGCGCGGTCGGAAATCGTGGCCATGTTCTCTCTCCCTGCCGCATAGCATGCCACAGGCGGCACGCGATTGCATCGGCTTTCAGGGAGCGACGAATTTGCGCGCGCTGGCGCGGCGGTGCGGGCATCCGGGCCAGCAGCACGGGCGCTTCTGCCCGTCGAGCACTTCCTCGTGCAGCCGGGCGCGGCGCTTGGCGCGGGTGGGTTCCTGCTTGGCCGAGATCGTCCAGCAGATCCATTCGTTGCGTGCCAGCGGGGTCAGCGCCTGCCATTTCGTGGCCAGCGCCGGGTCGCTGTCGAGCAATGCATCGAGTTCGGGGGGAAGCGCGTGGCGGAAATCGGGATCAGCAGGTGCCGCCATTCCGGCGCTATGCCGCCTGCGCGAGTTCCAGATCCATGCGGTCCCAGATTTCGACCAGCGCGCCGACCAGATCGTCCATCATCGCGGGCGTATGCGCGGGGCCGGGGGTGAAGCGCAGCCTCTCGGTGCCGCGCGGCACGGTCGGGAAATTGATCGGCTGCACATAGACGCCGTATTCGGCGAGCAGGATATCGCTGATCTTCTTGGCGCGGACCGGATCGCCCACCATCAGCGGGACGATATGCGTGACGCTGTCCATCACCGGCAGGCCCGCATCGCGCATCTTCTGCTTGAGCAGTTCGGCGGCGGCCTGCTGGCCTTCGCGTTCCTCGTTGCTCGATTTGAGATGGCGCACCGAGGCCAGCACGCCCGCGACCAGCGCGGGGCTGAGCGAGGTGGTGAAGATGAATCCCGGCGCATAGGAGCGGATGCAGTCGACGATCTTCCGGTCGGCTGCGACATAGCCGCCCATCACGCCGAACGCCTTGCCCAGCGTGCCTTCGATGATGTCGATCCGGTGCGCGGCTTCGTCGCGTTCCGAAATGCCGCCGCCGCGCGGGCCGTACATGCCCACTGCGTGGACTTCGTCGATATAGGTCAGCGCATTGTATTTCTCGGCGAGGTCGCAGATCGCATGGATCGGCGCGATGTCGCCATCCATCGAATAGACGCTTTCGAAGGCGATCAGCTTGGGCGTGGCTTCGTCTTCGGCGGCCAGCAATTCCTCCAGATGGGCGAGGTCGTTGTGGCGGAAGACGCGCTTTTCGCAGCCCGAATTGCGGATCCCGGCGATCATGCTGGCGTGGTTGAGTTCGTCCGAAAAGATCACGCAGCCGGGCAGCAGCTTGGCCACGGTCGACAGCGTCGCATCGTTCGAGACATAGCCGCTGGTGAACAGCAGCGCGGCATCTTTGCCGTGGAGGTCGGACAATTCGTCTTCGAGCTGGACGTGGTAATGCGTGTTGCCGCCGATATTGCGCGTGCCGCCGCTGCCTGCGCCGACATCGTGCAGCGCCTCTTCCATCGCCGAGATGACCTTGGGGTGCTGGCCCATCGCGAGGTAATCGTTCGAACACCACACGGTGACGGGCTTGGGGCCGTTATGGCCCGCAAAGCAGCGCGCATTGGGGAAGGCGCCCTTGTTGCGCAGGATGTCGATAAAGACGCGGTAGCGGCCTTCCTCGTGCAGCCGAGAAATCGCTTCGTCGAAGATCTGGTCGTAATTCACTGGCGTATTCGCCCGTATCTGCACCGCCCGTCCGCGGCTGACTGTGCCGGTCGCCCTAATCGAATACGTTGCAAATCGCTACCGCGATCTTTGCGAGTGGCTCGCAAGTCAGAAGGGACGCAAATCCTCGATCCCGAGCCCCGCGAAGGCCGGGGCAAGCCGTTTGAAATCATCGAGATCGCCCGTCGTCACGGCGAAATCGGGGGCGCTGCGGGCGAAGGACTGGCCCTCGGTGAGCGAGGCGATGCGCCGCGCGATCCCGCCTGCGCCGTGGACGAAACCGACGCCCGCGCCGAAGGCCTCGCGCAACTCGGCCTCGAGCAGCGGGAAATGCGTGCAGGCCAGGATCACCGTGTCGAGCCGCTCGCCATGGTCCTGCAGCACGAGACCTGAGGCGGCGCGCGCGACATCGTCGATATCGACCTCTTCGCCGCGCAATTTCGCCTCGCCCAGCGCGACGAGATTGTTCGCGCCGAACCGCAGCAGCGTGCATTCGCGGGCAAACTGGCGTTCGAGGTCGTCGACATAGCCCTGGCGCACCGTCGCCTCGGTGCCGAGCAGGCCGATCACCCCGGTTTGCGTCATCGCCGCGGCGGGCTTGATCGCGGGCACCGTGCCCACGATCGGCGTTTCGAGCACGTCGCGGACCATGCCCAGCGCGATCGTGCTGGCGGTGTTGCAGGCGATGCAGATCAGCCGCGGTTGGTAGCGTTCGGCCATCCGCCCTAGCAGCCCGGCGACTCGCGCGGCCACCTCCGCTTCGCTCTTTGCGCCATAGGGCAGGCCGGCCATGTCGGCGGCGTAGATCACCGGCGCCTGCGGCAGCAGCGCGCGCAATTCGCCCAGTACGGTCAGTCCGCCGACACCCGAATCGAACAGCAGGATGGGGGAATGTTGGTCCAAAGCTCCAGATCCGTTCGAATTGGCAGGCCGGTTTCGCAGATGGGTCTTGGCCTAACCCGGTACTTTCTTCTAGGTCGCTAGAACGCAAAAACGGCCGCGGGGCAACGCCCGCCTGCGGTAGTGGGACGCTCGGGGCGTAGCTTGGGGTATATCGTGCCAGCAGAAATGACCACCACCGTGCTCTGGCCGGCGCTGCTCGGCTATGCGATCGGCTCGATCCCCTTCGGGCTGCTGCTCACCCGCGCCGCGGGCATGGGCGATGTGCGCAACATCGGTAGCGGCAATATCGGCGCGACCAACGTGCTGCGCACCGGCAACAAGGGGCTGGCCGCGGCCACGCTGCTGCTCGATTTGCTCAAGGGTTTCGCCGCCGTCACGATTGCCGGGCTGCTGTGGGGCGAAGTGGCGATGGCCTTTGCCGCAGGCGCGGCGGTGCTCGGTCACTGCTTCCCCGTCTGGCTGGGCTTCAAGGGCGGCAAGGGCGTGGCGACCAATGCCGGCGTGGCCTTCGGACTCGCCTGGCCGCTGGGGCTGGCCTATGCCTTCGTCTGGCTCAGCATTTTGGCGATCTTCCGCATCTCCTCGCTTGCCGGAATGGCCGCGGTGGTCGCGGCGGCGGCCGCAGCGCCGCTGTTCGGCTATCCGCAGTTCTTCCCCGTGCTCGGCGCGATCGCGTTGCTGATCATCTATCTCCACCGCGAAAATATTGCGCGGCTGGCCAGGGGCGAGGAGCCCCGCGTCGGCGGCAGCAAGGACACCGCCGGGGGATGACCGGCGCGGCGACCTCGGCCCTGTCGCAGGACGAGGCGTTCGCCCGCATCCGGCTGCTGCGCTCGCCCAATATCGGGCCGGTCAGCTATGCCATGCTGCTGCAACGCTTCGGCAGTGCGGTGCAGGCGCTCGAGGCGCTGCCCGATCTGGGCCGGCGCGGCGGGCGCGCCTATCGCGCCATCGCCGCCGAGACGGTCGAGCGCGAGGTCGAGGCGGTGCGCCAAGCAGGCGCGAAATACCTGTTCCACGACCAGCCCGATTACCCCGCGCTGCTCGGCCAGCTCGACAGCGCGCCGCCGATCCTCACCTGGCGCGGCGATCTGGCGCTGGCCGCACGGCCCTGCGTCGCCATGGTCGGCGCGCGCAATGCCAGCGCGGCGGCGGTCAAGCTGGCGCGCGATTTCGCCAGCGGGCTGGCCGAGGCGGGGTTCACCGTGGTTTCGGGGCTGGCGCGCGGGATCGACGGCGCCGCGCATGAGGGCGCCTTCCCGCACACTATCGGCGTGATCGCCAGCGGCATCGACATTGCCTATCCGCCGCAGCACGCCGAATTGCAGGAGCGGATCGCCAGCGAAGGGCTGCTGCTGGCCGAACAGCCGCCGGGCACCGAACCGCGCGGCAGCCATTTCCCCAGCCGCAACCGGATCATCGCCGGGCTGGCAGGCGGGACGCTGGTGGTCGAGGCAGCGGTCAAATCGGGCAGCCTCATCACCGCGCGGCTCGCGGGCGAGGCGGGGCGCGAGGTCATGGCGATCCCCGGCAGCCCGCTCGAGGCGCGCAGCCACGGCTGCAACCACCTCATCCGCGAGGGCGCGGTGCTGGTGCAGGAACCGGGCGAGGTGGCCGAACTGCTGAGCACCTTCGCCGGCGAACCGCGCTCGACCTTTCGCGAACCGGCCAATGGCTTCGACTACACGCCCGAAGACCTTGCCCAGGCCGAACCTGCCGACATTGCCGGGCTGCTCACCGCCGCCCCCGTCGCGGTGGACGAACTGATCCGCCAGTCGGGCACACCCGCCGCGGCAGTGCAGCTCGCGCTGCTCGAACTCGAGATCGCCGGACAGCTCGAACGCCACGCCGCAGGACGGGTGAGCCTGAAGTAACCGCCTCGCCTGCCGGTCATCTTGCGACCAGCTCGGGGATGACGTTACGGAAAGCAGGAAAATTGGCGCATTCTTGCAATTCCATATGTCGTTTCTGTCATATCATCGCGTCTTCCGCACTGGCGACTCGGGCGCCGAAAGCACAGCAGATCAGACAGCGGGCGCTGTTCGCAGCGTGCGCGACGGGCCGCCTCCGTACCTCCTATACGGGCGGCCCGTTCTGCGTTTGGCGCTTGCCCATTCACGGACGCACTCTTACCCGGCCTTCCGGAAACGGGGGCACGATGGAACCGAGAGCGGTCGATTTTCGCACGATTTGGCTGGAGATGCTGCGACTGGCGCGCATGCTGCCGGTGCCGCTGACGCTGTATATCCTGTGCACGACCGGCGCCTACGCCGTGGAGGAATGGCATTACGGCGATGACTTCACGATGGTGGGCACGCTGATCATGCTGGTCGACGGCTATCTGGTCTATGTGCTGATCTTCCTCCTGATGGCGGAGGCGGGGCTGTTCGCGCAGGGCAAACGCGGCGGGTTCATGGCCTATCTGGTCTTCACCGTCCTTTGGGGGCTGGCGATCATCGTCGGCTTCCTGCTCCTGATCGTTCCGGGTCTCATCCTGATGGCGCGGTGGATGCCCGGGGTCTGCGATGTGCTGGTGCGCAATGACGGCGCGGTGCAGGCCATGAAGCAGAGTTGGGAAGCGACCGGCAGGTCGACCGGCGCGCTGATGCTCCACGCGGCGGGGGCATTTTTCCTGAGCGTGGCGAGCGGGGCGGTATGGGCGATGCCCGCCAGCCTATGGGGGTCTGCGCCGCTGGCCTTCACGATCTTTGCTAATTTGCTTGCCGTGCTTGCCAGCGTCTGGCTGGTCCTGCTGGCGGTTGCGAGCTACCGGCTGCTGATGGCGCCAGAGGCCAAAGATGCGGCGGTGCAATCTCCCGCTTGACGGCGCTCTTACCCGGGCCCCATTTTCGCGCGTATACGCACGTACACACGTAAGGGACTGTTTTTACCTCCATGCAACTGGTCATCGTCGAATCGCCCGCCAAGGCGAAAACCATCGAGAAATATCTCGGCAAGGACTTCAAGGTTCTCGCCAGCTACGGTCACGTCCGCGACCTGCCGCCCAAGGATGGCAGCGTGCGCCCCGACGAGGATTTTGCGATGGACTGGGAGCTTTATCGCGACAAGCAGAAGCGCTTCAAGGAAATCAGCGACGCGGCGAAGGGCGCCGACCGGCTGGTCCTCGCGACCGACCCCGACCGCGAGGGCGAGGCGATTTCGTGGCACGTGCGCGAGCTGCTGGCGAAGCGCAAGACGCTGCCCGCCAAGGTCGACCGCGTGACGTTCAACGCGATCACCAAACAGGCGGTGACCGATGCGATGAAGGCCCCGCGCGAACTCGACCAGCCGCTGATCGACGCCTATCTCGCGCGCCGTGCGCTCGACTATCTCTATGGCTTCACGCTGTCGCCCGTGCTGTGGCGCCGCCTGCCCGGCGCCAAGAGCGCGGGCCGCGTGCAATCGGTCGCGCTGCGGCTGATCGTCGACCGCGAGATCGAGATCGAGCATTTCCGCGCCGACGAATACTGGTCGGTGATCGCCAAGCTGCAGCAGGACGGCAGCGAGTTCGACGCGCGGCTGGTCAGGTTCGAGGGCAAGAAACTCGACAAGCTGACGCTCGGCGACGAGGGCAGCGCCGCCGCCGCGAAGCAGGCGGTCGAAACCGCCAACTTCACGGTCGAGGAGGTCGAGACCAAGCCGTTTAAGCGCAATCCCGCGCCGCCGTTCACCACTTCGACGCTGCAACAGGAAGCCGCGCGCAAGCTCGGTTTCTCCGCCAGCCACACGATGCGCTGCGCGCAATCGCTCTACGAAGCGGGCTCGATCACCTACATGCGGACCGACGGCGTCAGCATGGACGGCAGCGCGATTTCCGCCTGCCGCAAGGCGGTCGCCGATCGCTATGGCGGCCATGCGCTCCCCGACAGCCCGCGCATGTACAAGACGAAAGCCAAGAATGCGCAGGAAGCGCATGAGGCGATCCGCCCGACCGACTTCAACCGCGACCGTGCGGGCAGCGGCGACGAGGGCCGGCTCTACGACCTCATCTTCAAGCGCGCGATGGCCAGCCAGATGGCCGCCGCCTCGCTCGAACGCACCACCGTCACGCTGCGCGAGGCCACCGGCCAGCACGAATTGCGCGCCACCGGGCAGGTGGTGAAATACCCCGGCTTCCTCGCGGTCTACCAGGAAGGGCGCGACGACGCCGAGGACGATGAAGAGGGCCTGCTGCCCGCCATCGCCAAGGGCGACAGCCCGCTCAAGAAGGGTGTCGAGGCCAACCAGCACTTCACCCAGCCGCCGCC
This sequence comes from Qipengyuania sp. Mu-71, assembly GCF_036867055.1. Classification (NCBI taxonomy): domain Bacteria; kingdom Pseudomonadati; phylum Pseudomonadota; class Alphaproteobacteria; order Sphingomonadales; family Erythrobacteraceae; genus Qipengyuania; species Qipengyuania sp. Mu-71. The sequence continues at coordinate 769,098 of NZ_JBAJHR010000001.1, forward strand.
GCGTTTTTCCGAAGCCAGCCTGGTCAAGCGGCTCGAGGAACTCGGCATCGGCCGCCCCTCGACCTATGCCAGCACGATCCAGACGCTGCGCGACCGCGCCTATGTGCGGATGGAGAAGAACCGCTTCTTCGCCGAGGAAAGCGGGCGGCTGCTGACCGCCTTTCTCGAACGCTTCTTCCCGCAATATGTCGCCTTCGACTACACCGCCGGGCTCGAGGACGAACTCGACACCGTCAGCGACGGGCGCGAGGATTGGAAGAAGCTGCTCGAGGCCTTCTGGCGTGACTTCAAGCCCAAGACCGAAGAGGTGATGGACAAGAAGCCTTCGGAAGTGACCGAGGTGCTCGACGAATTCCTGTCCGACTACCTGTTCCCCGAACGCGCCGACGGCAAGGACCCGCGCCATTGCCCGCTGTGCGAGACCGAAGGCCGCGAAGGCGGCCGGCTGGCGCTGCGCGGCGGCCGCTACGGCGCGTTCGTCGCCTGCGCCAATTACCCCGACTGCAAGTTCACCCGCCAGTTCGCCAAGCCCGGCGGCGAGGGCGATGACGGCGCCGATGACGGGGTGATGGGCGAGGATCCCGAAACCGGCCTCCCGGTCGAACGCAAGACGGGGCGCTTCGGCCCCTACATCCAGCTGGGCGAGGGCAAGGAAGCCAAGCGCGCGAGCATCCCCAAGGACCTCGACGATTTCGATCTCGAATGGGCCCTGAAGCTGCTCAGCCTGCCGCGGATCGTCGGCACGCATCCCGAAAGCGGCAAGGAAATCGAAGCCGCGATAGGACGTTACGGCCCGTACCTGCGGCATGATGGCAAATACGCCAAGCTGCAAAGCACGCGCGACGTGTTCGACACCGGGATGAACGCGGCGGTCACGCTGCTTGCCGAAGCCGCCAATCGCAAGGGCGGCACGCGCGGCAAGGCCGAACCGATCAAGACGCTGGGCGAACACCCGACCAGCGGCGCCGAGATGAAGGTGATGCCGGGCCGCTACGGCCCCTATGTCACCGATGGCACCACCAATGCGACGATCCCCAAGGACATGAAGCCCGAGGACGTCACCGAGGCGCAGGCGATCGAACTGATCGATGCGCGCGCCGCCAAGGGCCCGGCAAAAAAGAAGAAGGCCGCGCCCAAGAAGAAGGCAGCAGCGAAGAAGAAGCCCGCCGCCAAGAAGGCGCCCGCGAAGAAGAAGGCTCCGGCCAAAAAGGCAGCTGCCAAGAAGGCGGAGGCCGGCTGATGGCGAAGGAACGCTTCGAGAGGCATAAGCAGCCGTGGAAGTCCGAGGAAGCAGGGCAATTGCGGCTGCTCGCGGGCAAGGGCAAGGGCCTCAGGGAAATCGCCAAGGCGATCGGCCGCAGCGAGGAATCGACCAAGGACTTCGCCAAGAAGAACAAGATCGAGATCCTCAAGAAGCGGTAGGGGACCGCCCGATCAGAGCCGCACGTAACCCACGGCGAGGCTGGCCGCCAGCGCCACCATGCTGGCCGCCAGCGCCCATGCCGCAGGGCGGGCCTCGCGTCCGCCATAGGCAAGCGTAACGCCCAGTTTCACGCTCATATTGGCAAGGATCGTTCCCGCTATGGCGAGCGCGGCGAGCCGGGGCGCGATCGTGCCCGGCTCCAGCCCGCCGGCGGTGACGATGGCGGCATCGACGTCCATGCTGCCCATCAGCAGCAGCAGGACCGCGATCCCTTCCTCGCCGAAGCGCGTCTCGGCCCAGCGCGCGGCGACCGCAGCCACGGCCACGAAGGCGACGAAGGTCAGCGCAGGCAGCATGGCGATCGGATTGCCGGGCGGGGCGGGGCCGGTGGTCGCAGGCGCCGCGCGGTAGAGCCACAGCGCCGCAGCGAAGCCCGCCAGCAGCGCCGGGGCGACGAGGATCGCGAAATCGGCCAGCAGGCTCGTCGCCAGCACCGCGACCAGGATGATCACCCGCAGATACATGACCGCGCTGGCCAGCGCGATGCCCGCATTCTCGGCCCCGTGCCCGGCGCCTGCGCCAAGCCGCTGGGCGAAGGAATGCGTCACCGCGGTGGAACTGTAGGCGCCGCCGATGACAGCCGTCGCAATGGTCCCGCGGCGCGCGCCGAACAGGCGGTTGGCGACATAGCCGGCGAAGGAAAAGCCGGTGACGATGATGACCACCAGCCACAAGGTGCGCGGCTCCCACGCGTCGTAGGGGCCATAGCGCCCCTCGGGCAGGAAGGGGAACACCGCCAGCGCGATCACCGCATAACGCGTGAAGGCCTTGATATCGGCCTCGTCGAGTGCGCCGACCCAGCGGTGGACTTCGGTGCGCAGCGCAAGGATCAGCGTGACCACCGCCGCGCCCGCGACCGCCAGTGCCTCCTCGCCGATCCCGGCGAGGAACCCGAGGCCCAACGTGACCATGGCGGCGACCGCGCTGGTCGCATCGGGCCTGCCGCTCTCGAGCACCGCGCGCGAATAGCCGATCGCGACGATGGCGGTGGCCGCCGCAAAGACGAGGCCCGAGGCCACCGCGAAGCCGTGGCCCGCAATAACGCCCGCCAGTCCCGCTGCCACGCCCAGCAGGGTAAAGGTGCGGACCCCGGCAACCCGCATGCCGGGGGTCTCGTCACGCAGCTTCCATCCGCGCTCGATCCCCACCAGCAGCCCGGCCGCGAGCGCGGCAGCCATCTGGGGGAGGGAATCGAGCGCAAGCATTGCCGGTGCGAAGAGCTCCTAGCTCTTCCAGTCCAGCCCGATTTCCTCGAACATTTCCTTGTCCTCGCTCCACCGCTCGTCGGTCTTGACGTGGAGGAACAGGTGGACCTTCTGGCCGAGCAGTTCGGTCAGTTCCTTGCGCGCGGCCTCGCCGATGGCCTTGATCTTTGAACCGCCCTTGCCGAGCACGATCGCGCGCTGGTTGTCGCGGATGACCACGATCTGCTGGTGGATTTCGACGCTGCCATCGGGACGCTGGATGTATTTCTCGGGCCGCACCGCGCTGTCGTAGGGCAGTTCTTCGTGCAACTGCTGGTACAGCTGTTCGCGCGTGATTTCGGTGGCGAGCAGGCGTTCGCTCGCATCGCTCACCTGGTCTTCGGGATACATCCACACGCCTTCGGGCATCATTCCCGCCAGCGCTTCCTTCATTTCGGGCACCCCGTCGCCGGTGAGTGCGGAAACGAAATAGATATCGGCGAAGTCGACCTTGCCCGCCAGGTCCTGCGCCAGCGCCAGCAGCGGTTCCTTCTTCGCCACATCGACCTTGTTGAGCACGAGGATCTTGCGTTCGGGACGCTGCGCGACCTGTTCGAGCAGCGGTTCGAGCTCGTGCCGCCGCTGCTTGACCGGATCGACCATCAGCAGCACCGCATCGGCGGCTTCCGCGCCTTCCCAGGCCGCGCTGACCATCGCCCGGTCGAGCCGCCGCTTGGGCGCGAAAATGCCCGGCGTGTCGACCAGGATCATCTGCGTGTTGCCATGCAGCGCGATGCCCATCATCCGCGCCCGCGTGGTCTGCGCCTTGGCGCTGGTAATCGCGACCTTCTGGCCGACCAACTGGTTGACCAGCGTGCTCTTGCCCGCATTGGGCGCACCCAGCACGGCGACCACGCCGCATTTGGTTGTTTCCTGCGTCACCCGAACGTCTCCATGAATATGCGTGCCGCCTGTTTTTCGGCTTCCTGCTTGCTGCCCGCGGTGCCTTCCGCCTCGCCGACCTTGTGGACCTTCACCCGCACGGTGAACCGCGCAGCGTGATCGGGCCCAGAGCGGTCAACCAGTTCGTATTCTGGCGGGCGCCGCTGGTTGCCCGCGGCCCATTCCTGCAGCGCGCTCTTGGGATGCTTGGACTTGCCCGCACCGCTTTCGAGCGCGGGACGCCACAATAGCTGGACCACGCTGCGCGCAGGCTCGAACCCGTTGTCGAGAAATTCGGCGCCCAGCAGCGCTTCCATCACATCGCCGAGGATATTGTCGCTGTCGCGGCCGCCGTCGCTGCTCGCCTGCTTTGAAATGCGGATATGCGGGGCCAGGGCGATGCCGCGCGCGACCTGCGCGCACATTTCGCGGCTGACGATGGCGTTGAGCCGCTGCGCCAGCTTGCCCTCGGGCGCATCGCTGCGCGCATAGAGCCAGTCGGCGATCGACAGGCCGAGCACGCGGTCGCCAAGGAATTCGAGCCGTTCGTAATCCTGTTTCTCGCCCATGCTGCCATGCGTCAGCGCGGCGAACCACAGCGTCTCGTCCTTCACCGTGAAACCGGTCTTGGCGAGCCAGTCGCGCGCGGCGGGATCGAGCGCGCTCATATGTCGGCCCCGATGCGGTTCCAGCGCGCGGCGCTGAACCAGGTCCACGGCAGATGCCATTCGGCCGTCCCGTCGCTCGACCACAACACGCGACTGGCGCGTCCGACCAGCAGCTCCGCATCGACCAGCCCGACCCCGCCATCGCGCACTGCCGGGAAGCGGCTGTCGAGCGAATTGTCGCGGTTGTCGCCCATCATGAACAGATGGCCCGCCGGCACGATCACCGGCTCGGTATTGTCGGGATCGACGCGCAGCGGATTGCCGCGCGCATCGGTTGCGATCTGGCCGGTCTCGTCGGTCAGCAGGCGCGCGCCGACATTGCCGAAATCGACCGTCAGATAGCTGCGGCCCGAAGGCAATGTCTCGCGGAACTGGCGATAGCGGCAAATCGTCCCGTCCAGCACCACGCCGCCATCGCGTCGGCAGCCGGTGTTGGCGCTCATCGGGATGTCCGCCGCGCCGGCATCCTCCTTGGGCAGCGGGGTGCCATTGAGGATGACCACGCCGTCCTGCACCGCCACCGTATCGCCGGGCAGGCCGATCACGCGCTTCACGTAATCCACCCCGGTCACCGGGTGCTTGAAGATCGCCACATCGCCGCGTTCGGGCAGGCTGGCGAAGAACCGCCCCTCGAACAGGTCGGGTTCGCCTGGGAGCGAATATTTGGAAAAGCCATAGGGCCACTTCGCCGCGACGAGGTAATCGCCATTGCGCAGATTGGGCAGCATGCTTTCGCTGGGAATGGTGAAGGGCGAGAAGATGAAGCTGCGGAAGATCAGCACCACGAGCACCAGCTTGGTGACGAACCACAGGAAGCTGCCGAGCGTCTCCTTGTCTTTCGGTTCGCTCGAACTGGTCGGGGGCGAATGCGGATCCAGGGCGCGGTCTGTCATGCGGGCTTCTCAATCATCGCGGAGTTCCCTAGTCGCGCACCTGCGGACACGAAAGGATTTTTGCACCATGACCTCTGCTGCCGATATCTGGGACCAGCTTGCCGCGCTCCCGCGCCCGACGCTGGGCGAATTGTTCAGCGCCGCGCGCGACGGCGGCGAAGGCGCGGACGAACCGGGCGGCGCCGACCGCGTCGCCATGCTCTCGGGCCGGATCGCGCTCGATGAGGGCGGGATCCTGTTCGACTGGTCGAAAACGCATCTCGACCGCGCGGTGATCGCGCGCTTCGAGCAGCTCGCCGAAGCGATGGACTTCGCCGGCATGCGTGCAAAGCTGTTCGCCGGCGAAGTGGTCAATCCGACCGAAGGCCGCGCCGCCGACCATGCGACTTTGCGCGGCACGGGCGAGGGCGCCAAGGTCGAGGAAGCGATGGCGCTGATCGACCGCATGGGCATGCTGGTCGAGGCGATCCACCAGGGCGCGCTGGGCGAGATCGAGCACCTGATCCACATCGGTATCGGCGGCAGCGCGCTCGGCCCCGCGCTGGGCGTCGATGCGCTGAGCCGTGACCTCAGCTATTGCGACGTCCATGTCGTCTCCAACATCGATGGCGTCGCGCTCGAGGCAGCCTTTGCGAAGTGCGACCCGGCCAAGACTCTGATCGCGGTGGCGAGCAAGACCTTCACCACGATCGAGACCATGACCAATGCCGCCAGCGCGCTCAAATGGCTGGGCGACAATGGAGTCTCCGACCCCGGCGGGCGCGTCATCGCGCTGACCGCCAATCCTGAAGGCGCGGTCGAATGGGGCGTCGACGAAACACGCATCCTGCCGTTCCAGGAAAGCGTCGGCGGGCGTTACTCGATCTGGTCCTCGATCGGCTTTCCGATCGCGATGGCGGTGGGGATGGACGATTTCCGCGCCATGCTCGCAGGCGCCAAGGCGGTGGACGAACATTTCCGCGACACCGACGGCGCGGCCAACCTCGTCCTGCGCGCGGCCTTCGCCGATCTCTATTACACCCGCGTGCGCGGCTGCCAGACGCGCGCGGTCTTCGCCTATGACGAACGCCTCGGCCTGTTCCCCGACTATCTCCAGCAGCTCGAGATGGAATCGAACGGCAAGCGCGTCACTGCCGACATGCAGCCGGTCGATGGCCCGACCGCGCCGATCACCTGGGGCGGGGTGGGCACCGATGCGCAGCACGCGGTGTTCCAGTTGCTCCACCAGGGCACGCATCTTGTCCCGGTCGATTTCATCGCCAGCATCGCCCCGGGTGACGAGCTCGACCCCGCGCACCACCGCATCCTGCTGATGAACTGCTTTGCGCAAGGCGCCGCGCTGATGGCAGGCAAGCAGGGCGCCGACCCCGCGCGCAATTACCCCGGCGACCGCCCCAGCGCGACGATCCTGTGCGACGATCTCGACGCCGCCGCACTGGGCGCGCTGATCGCCTTCCACGAACACCGCGTCTTCGCCAGCGCTGTGCTGATGGGCATCAACCCGTTCGACCAGTTCGGCGTCGAACTGGGCAAGCAGATGGCCAAGGCGATCGAACAGGGCGGCGAGGCATTCGACGCGAGCACCGAAGGGCTGCTGGAAGCGGCGGGGCTGGCCTCCGGCTGAGGTCCGTCAACCGCACAATTCGGGAACTTCACGGCATCCGGAGTTTTGATGCTGGTAACCGCTCGCGCAGAGGCGGCACGTCGCTAGAAGTCGTATGAGACCCACCGGATGTCGGAAATTCCGTCGCACCCCCTGAGCCAGGCGCTTGGCACGCCCAGCGCCGAATTCGATACCCCAGATGCCTTCGACGGCGCCTCGGGCCTGCTGTTCGAGCAGGCGATGGCGCAGACGCGCATGGCGGTCTGCCTGTCCGACCCGACGCTGCCCGACCACCCGATCGTATTCTGCAACCGTGCCTTCGAACGGCTCACCGGATATAGCGCGGACGAAGTCGTCGGTCGCAATTGCCGCTTCCTCCAGGGCGCGCGGACCGACCAGGAGCAGGTCGCCAAGATCCGCCAGGCGATCCGCGACGAGGAGGTCATCGTCGTCGAGCTGCGCAATTACCGCAAGGACGGCTCCAGCTTCTGGAACGCGCTGCATCTCGGCCCGATCTACGACGCCGAAGGCAAGCTCAAATACTTCTTCGGCAGCCAGTGGGATGTCAGCGATATCCACCTCGCCAAGTCCGAGGAGCGCCACGCCAAGGCGATGGCGCGCGAAGTGTCGCACCGGCTGAAGAACGTCTTCGCGGTGATCGGCGCGATCGTGAACATCACCGGGCGGTCGATGGGTGCGCGCGATGTCGCACGCAAGGTCAACGACCGGGTGCAGGCGCTCGGCCGCTCGTACGAACCCACGCTCGACGATGCCTTCTTCGGCACGATGGAGATCGGCCAGGCCGTGCGGTCGGTGCTCAAGCCCTATGATCCCGAGGGCGAGCGGTTTGTCTTCAACGGCAATGGCTTGCGCACCGAACCCAATGCAATCTCGGCGATCGGGCTGACGCTGCACGAACTCGCCACCAATGCGATCAAATATGGCGCGCTGTCGAACGACGTCGGCACCGTCGCGGTCGAATGGCGCCACGAGGAAGACAAGCATGGACGCAATTCGGTTATCCTCATCTGGACCGAACGCGGCGGGCCCGAAGTGAGCGCGCCGCCCGATGGCTCCACCGGGACCGGCTTCGATATTTCCGAAAGCCTGCTGCGGCATTCGCGCGGCGTGATCGAACGGCATTGGGACCGCGAGGGGCTGCGAGTGGAAATTGCGCTCCCGATCGGCCGCGCCAGTGCCGGCGGTGGCCGATGAACCGCGTCCTGATCCTCGAGGACGAACCGCTGATCGCGATGGACCTGTCGATGGCGTTCGAAGACTGCGCCATCGCGGCGGTCACCGCGGTCACCTGCGCCGAAGCCTGCACGGCCCTGGCCGAACAGGCGATCGACGGCGCGGTGCTCGACGTCAATCTGGGCGGCGGCGAGACCTGCGAGCAGATCGCGCTCGTGCTGAAGGAGCGCGCGATTCCGTTTATCCTCAACACCGGCGATCTCGACCGGTCGGGCGAGCTGCTGCGGGCGATCGACGCGCCGGTGGTGGCCAAGCCGACCCCTGCCGACCGCGTGGTCGAACGGCTGATGGAGCACGCGCGCACCAGCTGATCCCGCCGCGCGCGGCGAGCCATGCTGCACTGCGGCATTGACTTATCGCGCGCCATGCCCCACATGCCGCTCCATCGAAGCGCGCTAGCCAGCGTGAAGCGGCGATCGGCTTACAGCGATCGCCCCGGCCGCGCCTCGGTTCCTTTTTCCAGACTTCCCTATTCACGCGGGTGGTTATTCAACCCCGCGAACGCGCCCGGATTCCGCGATGGAAGTCTGCGCGCGCCGCATCATAAATGCGAGTTTTCATGACACAGTTTTCCGATCTTGGGCTGTCGCAGCCCGTCCTTCAGGCGCTTGACCTCAAGGGCTATTCCACCCCCACGCCGATCCAGGAAGGGGCGATCCCGCCCGTTCTCGAAGGCCGCGACCTGATGGGTATCGCGCAGACCGGCACCGGCAAGACCGCCGCCTTCATGCTCCCCAGCATCGACCGGCTGCGTAACGCCGACAATCAGACGCCGTTCAAGTCCTGCCGCATGCTGGTGCTCGCACCGACGCGCGAACTGGCCGGCCAGATCGCCCAGAGCGCCAAGGATTACGGCCAGCTGGCGGGTCTCAAGGTCCATTCGATCGTTGGCGGCACCTCGGTCAACAAGGACCGTAACAAGCTCCACCGCGGCACCGACATCCTCGTCGCCACGCCCGGCCGCCTGCTCGATCTGATCGACCAGAAGGCCTTCACGCTCGACAAGGTCGAAGTGCTGGTGCTCGACGAGGCCGACCAGATGCTCGACCTCGGCTTCATCCACGCGCTGCGCCGGATCAGCCAGCTGGTCCCCGAAGACCGTCAGACGCTGTTCTTCAGCGCCACCATGCCCAAGCAGATCCAGGAACTGGTCGGCAAATATTGCCGCAATCCGGTCAAGGTCTCGGTCACGCCCGAAAGCACCACTGCCGAACGGATCGACCAGTATCTCTTCATGGTCCAGCAGGACGAAAAGCAGACGCTGCTCGAAATGATGCTGTCCGAACGCCACCAGGTGCCGGGCAAGTTCGAACGCGTGCTGATCTTCGCGCGCACCAAGCATGGCTGCGACCGCGTGGTGAAGAAGCTGGCGCAGGTCGGCATCCCCGCCAACGCCATCCACGGCAACAAGAGCCAGCCGCAGCGCGAACGCGCGCTCGACGAGTTCAAGCGCGCCAAGACGCCGATCCTGATCGCGACCGATGTCGCCGCGCGCGGGATCGACATCCCCGGCGTGAGCCATGTGATCAATTACGAACTGCCCAACGTGCCCGAGCAATACGTCCACCGCATCGGCCGGACCGCGCGCGCGGGTAAGGACGGCATCGCGATCGCCTTCTGCGCCGAGGACGAGCGCGATTATCTCAAGGATATCCGCAAGAAGACCGATGCCGAGTTCGAACGCCTGCCGCTGCCGGACAATTTCCGCGCGGTCGTCGAAGGCGTCGGCCCGACCAAGCGTGCGGCCCCCGGGCAGCGCATGGCCAAGCCCAAAGTTCGCCCGACGGGTGATGCGGTGAAGCGGGCCAAGCCCAAGGACAAGCACCCCGCGCGCAAGGGCCGTCCCAGCGGCGCTGGCGGACCGGGTGGCGGCGGCAATGCCGGTGCCGGCAAGCCCGGTGGCGGGCGCAGCCGCAATCGCCGGCGCAGCAGCGCCGCGCGCGCCTAACTATCAGGGGCGGGGCCGGTCGTTTCCGGCTCCGCTTCCCCGTTCATCAGCCGCAGCCGCGCAAAGGCTGCGGGCTGGTGGTCGGCCAGCCATTCGAGCATGCCTTCGCGGATGTCGCAGCGCAGGTCGAACAGCGTGGGCGAATCCTTCGCGCTCATCAGCAGCCGCACCTCGATGGCATCGCGCTTCGTGTCAGTCACCTGCACCACCTGCACGCGGCCGTCCCAGCGCGGATTGTCCGCGATCTGGCGTTCGAATTCGGCGCGGATCGGGCCGATCCGGGTTGCCGGGTCGAGATAGAGCATCACCGAACCCAGCAGCTGCGCGGTCTTCTTGGTCCAGTTCTCGAACGCGCCCTCGAGGAATTGCGATGTCGGCACGATCAGCCGCCGCTCGTCCCAGATCTTGACCACGACATAGGTCGTGCGGATGTCCTCGATCCGCCCCCATTCGCCCTCGACGATCACCACGTCGTCGATATTGATCGGCTCGGTCAGCGCCATCTGCACGCCCGCGATCAGCGATTTGAGCGCTGGCTGCGCCGCCGCGCCCACCGCGAGGCCGGCCAGCCCCGCCGAGGCGACCAGCGTTACCCCGATATCGCGCACGCCGGGGATCGACAGCAGCACCAGCCCGACGGTCACGAAGATGATGATGAAGGTCGCGATGCGGCTCAGCATCGTCAGTTTGGTGCGCTGCCGCCGCGCGGCGAGATTGTCCTCGACCGAGATATCCGCGCGCAGCTTCATTGCCTCGATCAGCGCCTGCAAGATCGCCAGCGCGATCCACCCGATCACTGCGGGCATGACGAAACCGGCGACGCGTTCCCACACTGTCTCGAAGGCGGGAATCTCGCGCGCGGTCAGCACCAGCGCCAGCGCGACCAGCGCAAAGCGCGTGGGCATGGCGAGCCGCCGCACCAGCATCTCGTCCGCCTCGCTCCGTGTGCGCCCCACGACGCGGCGCAGCAGGCGGAACACCACCCAGTGCAGCAGCAGCGCGGCCAGCGTGGCGGCCACGGCCAGCGCCACCAAATTCCATGGTTGCGGCAGGATCGCCGTCCCGCGGGCGGCGTAATCGGCAAGCGTATCGGTCATGCGGTCTCCCGTTGGATGGCTGCGGACAGGTGCAGCATCCCCTCCCAGGGACTGGCCCTTCAATGGGCCGGCGGGGGGCGTGGTTCCCGCTTGCCCCTTGTGCCGCGCGAAGGCAGGCCCCAAGTGCGGCGCGCATTCACAACGGAGACAGGTTTTGGCGGCAGGCACCAGCGGCGAGTATGATTTCGACCTCTTCACCATCGGCGCAGGCTCGGGCGGCGTGCGCGCCAGCCGCGTGGCGGCGGCGCATGGCGCCAAGGTCGCCGTGGCCGAGGAACACCGCGTCGGCGGGACCTGCGTCATCCGCGGCTGCGTGCCCAAGAAGATGCTCGTCTACGGCGCGCATTTCGCCGAAGACCTGAAGGACGCGCGCAATTTCGGCTGGTCGACCGAGAACGCGACCTTCGACTGGATCACGCTGCGCGACAATGTGCTCAACGACGTCAAGCGGATCGAGGGCGCCTATACCAACACGCTCGAAAGCCACGAGGTGACGATCTTCAAGGAGCGCGCCGAGATCACCGGCCCGCATGAGATCACGCTGGCGAGCGGCAAGGTCGTGACCGCGAAAACCATCCTGATCGCCACCGGCGCACGCCCGCGCATGCCCGAATGCCAGGGCGCCGAACATGCGATCAGCTCGAACGAGGCGTTCCATCTCGACGAACTGCCCAAGAAGATCATCATCGCGGGCGGCGGCTATATCGCCAATGAATTCGCCGGCATCTTCAACGAGTTCGGCAGCGAAGTTCACATCGTCAATCGCGGCGACCGGCTGCTGCGCAGCTATGACGAGGCGGTGCGCGACCGGCTGCTGCAGATCTCGACGATGAAGGGGATCCAGTTCCGCTTCAACACGACGTTCGAATACATCAAGCCGTGTTCGGAAGGCGGCTATTTCGTCAAGATGTCCGATTGCGACGAGGAAAAGGCCGATCTGGTGCTGTTCGCGGTCGGGCGCATTCCCAACACCGAAGGGCTGGGGCTGGAGAATGCCGGCGTCGAACTGGGCGAGGGCGGCGAGGTCAAGGTCGACCGCTTCAGCAAGACCAATGTCGATCACATCTATGCCGTCGGCGACGTGACCGACCGCGTGCAGCTGACCCCGGTCGCGATCCGCGAAGGCCAGGCCTTTGCCGACAGCGTGTTCGGCGATGGTGAACCGGTGGCGGTCGACCACAGCTGCATCCCCAGCGCGGTGTTCAGCCACCCGCCGATTGCCGCGGTCGGCCTGACCGAGGGCGAGGCCAAGAACCAGCTCGGCAGCGTGAAGGTCTATCTGTCCGACTTCCGCCCGATGAAGAACGTGCTCGCCGGGCGCAACGAACGCAGCCTGATCAAGATGATCTGCGACGGCGACAGCGGCCGCATCGTCGGCATCCACATGATCGCCCCCGAAGCGCCCGAGATGATGCAGGCCGCCGCGATCGCGGTGAAGGCGGGGCTGACCAAGGAAGATTTCGACGCCACCACCGCAATCCACCCGACGATGGCCGAGGAACTGGTGCTGATGCGCTAGGGCGCGGCGCACTCGGCCTCGATCAACAGCACCCAGTCTTCGCCATCGCCCGAGGACGGCGGGACGAAGGACTGGATGCCCTGGCTCTGTTCGCTGCGGAAGCGGTAGGTCGCGCCGTAGCGCGGGTCGAACCAAGACTGCGTGTGCATCCCCCCGTCCAGCGCGCCGAGGTCGATGGTGAAGGGTGCGCCGCGCGGCGAATAGGCGATGATCCGCTGCCCGTCCGCCGCCCGCGCCAGCCGCACCTTGGCGGCGCCATGCCGTGGCCCGTCGAGGATCAGGTCCTGCCGCGGTTCGAGTGTGGCGAAGTCCTGCGCTTCCATGAAGCGGCGCAGCAATCCCATCTGGCGCGCCCCCGGATCGTCGATCGCATCGGACCATGGCCGGTTCGCGCCGATCGCGGGATCGCGCCCCGGTGCCCACATCTGCCACACATTGTTGTTGCCATAGGTGTGCCCCGCCGCCCCTGCGAGCACTGCCCACCATGCCGCCTGCCGGGCATCGTCGTCGTCGAAGCGCAGCCGCGGGTCGTGGCCATGGTTGTAGAAGCCGACCGGAATGCCTTCATAGCGCGGTTCGCCGTCGATCACGGGGCGGCGCGGGGTCAGCGCGCGGTCGTGCTCGACATAGAGCCCCGTATCGAGATCGCGCGCCGCATGCGACGACTGGTTCATGTAGAAGTCGAGCCAGTCCGCATCGCGCACCTGCGCTGATGAGAGCCCCGGGCCGCGGGGGTGGAAAGTGATCAGATGCCGGCCGCCGTCGCCCTCGCGCAGGCCGCGCGCCATCGCGTCGATGATCGCGCGTTCATCGGCGGTGCGCACGTTCGAATCGCCGCCGAGGATCCAGATCACCCCCGCATCGCGGTAGCGTTGCCCGAGGAACCGCCCATAGGCATGCGCGCTGGCCGGCGTGAAAATCTGCGAGTCGCCATCACGCCAGTACCGCCCCCACGAGGGCAGCAGGCCCACGGTCAGCCCCAGCGCATTGGCACGCGCCACCACATGGTCGATATGCGCGAAATAAGCCTCGTTAGGCTGCGCCGGATCGCGCCCGATCAGCGGCAGGTCGCCATAGGCATTGGGTTCGTCCAGGCCGCGCAGTTCGGCCAGCGCCACCGCCTGGATCACGGTGAACCCCTTGTCCGCGCGGTCCCGCAGATAGATTTCGGCCTCCTCGCGCGTCAGCCGGTGGAACAGAGCCCAGGCGGTATCGCCGAGGTAGAAGAACGGCTCGCCCTCGCTGGTCTGCATGTGACGCCCGCCGGGGGCGATTTCGAGCGTGGGCCGGGCGTGTGCCGCCGTGGCCAAGCCGCCGACCGCGGCAGCGACCCCGGCCAGCACCAGCGCCGCCGCCACCGCGCGCCGTATCGATTTCGGATATGCGAATGTCGTCATGCTGTCCTCCCCGCCCGGCTCGCCACCACATGGTAACCGGTGTCATAAAGCCTGTTCGCCCATTGCCGCAAGTTGAAAAACGGGCGGCTGCGGCATGGTCACGACTGGGGATGGGACGGCGGGACGTCGGCGTGGTACGGTGCGCCATCGCGCGGCGCAGGCGCATATCCGCTTTGCAGGAGTACAGCATATGACCACCGCACCCGATGCTTTTCGCATCCGCGAGGCCGTCGCCTATTTCGACGCCAGCACGGATCTCGAGGAAGCGATCGACGAGCTGCTCAGCTCGGGTTTCGACCGCGCGGAAATCAGCCTGCTGGCGACCGAGAAGACGGTCGAGGAGCAGCTTGGCCACCAATATCACAAGGTCGCCGAGCTGGAGGACGATCCCGCCGTGCCGCGCGCGATCTACATCCCGAAGGAATCGATTGGCGATGCGCAGGGGGCGTTGATCGCCACGCCGCTCTATATCGCGGCGGCGACCGCGATCGGCGCCATCGTGGCATCGGGCGGCTCGCTCCTCGCAGTGATCGTCGGCGCGGCGGTTGCGGGCGGGGCCGGCGGCGCGCTGGGCGCCGGTCTGGCGAAATTGGTGGGTGACCGGCACGCCGAAAACCTGCAGAACCAGCTTGAACATGGCGGGCTTCTGCTCTGGGTGCGCACCTGGGACAGCGGCGACGAACAACGCGCGGTCGACATCCTGACGAAGCATTCGGGTCACGATGTCCATGTGCATGGCGCGCCGCAGAGTTGAACGGATAACAGGAGAAGTTCGGTGATCGGGAAGATGGTGGCACTCGGGCTCGCAGGGTTTGCCGGATACTCGCTGTTCAAGCGCAAGGACGCATCCCGCAATGCCGCCTTTGCGAAAGACCAGCCGCATAATTTCCATACCGACGTGCGCGATGCCGGTCCCGGCGCAATGCGCGATCCGGACGCGCGCGAATGGACCGAGACCGACGAGGATCTCGACGAAAGCTTCCCCGCGAGCGATCCGCCGGGTGGCTATTGATCCGCGCGCGGCGTGATCGGGTAAACTGAATGCCGGCCAGGCTCGTCCAGATCTACCTGCCCGAAGACCGGGTCCCGGATCTGGAGACCATCCTCGATCGTCACACGCGCCGGTTCTGGCGGGAAACCGTGCCCGGGGCGCAGGAAAAATACACCTGCATCGTCCAGCAACGCTATACCGAACGCCTGCTTGCCGATCTCGACGAGGCTTTCGGAGACCTGCCGGACTTCTCCGCGCTGGTGTCCGAGCTGCAGGCGGTCCTTCCGGTGGTCGAAGAAACGCCGGTCACCGAATTGCCGCTGTCGGCCGACCTGCCGACCCCCACGCGGATCGAGCGGTTCTTCAGCCGCGACCGGCTCAGCACCGATGAACTCTACGACGACATCGAGGAGAGCCTGCATCCCGGGCCCGCATACCTGCTGACGGTGACGCTATCGGCGATCATCGCCGGCCTGGGGATGCGCAGCGGGCAGACCGCCGTGGTCATCGGCGCAATGATCATCGCGCCGCTGCTCGGGCCGACGATGGGGTTGGCGCTGGCGGCCACGGTGGGCAATTGGAAGCTGGGCCGGCAGGCGGCCGCGACGCTCGCCATCGGCTGCGTCCTCGCGGTGCTCGCGGGTGTCGTCCTCGGCATGACGGTGGTAATCGACCCGCTGGTCCCCGAACTGAAGAACCGCACGCTGGTCCAGCCCGCCGATATCGCGCTGGCGCTGGCCTGCGGCGCTGCCGGCGTGCTGGCGTTCAGTCGCGGCGCCTCGCTCGCGCTGGTCGGGGTGATGATCGCCGTCGCGCTGGTTCCGCCCCTGACCGCGGCGGGCATCTATACCGGGGCGGGCATTCCCGAAGCGGGCGCCAATGCGCTGTTCCTGTTCACCGTCAACCTCGTCTGCGTCAATGTCGCGGGGATCGCGATGTTCTTGATCCAGGGCCTGCCGCCGACCAGCTGGAGGATGACCAGCGGGATCATGCTGGTGTGGGTGGTGCTGCTGATCCTGCTGATGTCGATGATGGCGGGGCGGATTTTCCTCGGCTTCGGCTCGTGGGACCTCGTGATGGACTACCTGACCGCCAGCCGGTGAGGCGCGGGTAATCCGGCGCCTGCGAGCAGCCGCTACTTCGCGCCTGCGTGCAGCCGCGCCGCCGCCAGCATCTGGGGCGTCACGCCCACCGCCCGCAGTTCCTCCGGCCATGCGCTGCTCGTCACCAGAGCCTCTACCGCCAACGCCATGGCGGGCGAGGTCTGCAGGCCGAAGCCGCCCTGTCCCGCCAGCCAGAAGAAACCGGGGGCCGCGCGGTCGAAACCCGCCACCGGTAGCCGGTCGGGCGTGAAGCTGCGCAGGCCTGCCCATTTGCTCGCCAGCCGCGGCACGGTGAGCGTGGTGGCTTCCTCCACCCGCCAGGCGGCCAGCGCGACGTCTTCTTCCTCGGGCTGCGCATCGCAGGGCGCGCTTTCGCCTTCGTCCATCGGGCTGGCGAGCAGGCGGCCGCTGCCTTCGGGTTCGATATAGAAACCCGGCCCGACGGTCTTGGTGAAGGGCCAGCCGGTGACGTCGACCGGCACATCGAAAGTGATGACCGTGCGCCGCAGCGGGGTGATGCCGAGCGGGGCGATCCCGCCCATCTGCGCGACCGTATCGGCCCACGCCCCCGCGGCATTGACCACCACCCGCGCGGCATAGCTTGCCCCCGGCGTATCGACGATCCAACCTTCGCCCTCATGGCGCAGCGCGGTCACCGGCGCCTTGGCCGCGACCGATCCGCCCGCGGCGACCAGCGCCTTGCGATGCGTCTCCAGCATTGCATGCGCGTCGAGCTTGCGCGCCTGCAGGTCGAGCAGCGCGCCGACAATCCCGCCATCGCCCTCGCGCAGCACGGGCACATGCTCCTGTGCCGCGGCCACCGACAGCCGCCGGACATGTGGTGCCCATTCGCGGTAATTCGCCTCCAGCCGGTCGAGCGCATCCTCCTGTCCCGCCAGCGCCACGAACAGCGCGGGGTGCGGCTGCGCGCCCGGCGCTTCGAACAGCGGGATGCTGGCGGCGGTCAGCGCGCGGACGAGCCAGGCATCCATGTCGAAATGCGCAAAGGCGGCGCTGCGGCCCGAGGAATGCACCCCCGGCGCGTCTTCCGCCTCGCACACCAGCGTTTCCCCATGCCGCGCCAGCCGCGCGGCGGCCGACAGACCGGCTATTCCGGCCCCGACCACGAGGTAATCGACCTGTTTCATCGCAACTGCGTTGCCCCTTGCAACCATTCTGCCTAACTCTCCGCTTACCAAAGGATGCGGGGGGCAGACAGATGGCAATGACAATATTGGTAACCGGGGGCACGGGCTATATCGGCGGCGAGGTGATCGACCAGCTGCTGGCCAGGGGGCACACCGTCCACACCACCGTACGCGACAAGGCCAAGAGCGAACCCAGACTGCGCGCGCGCTGGAGCGATGCGGGCGAACGGCTGGCGGTGTTCGAGGCCGATCTGATGAGCGATGCGGGCTGGGCCGAAGCCAATGTCGGCTGCGACGCGGTGGCGCATGTCGCCTCGCCCTTTCCGATGGCCATGCCCAAGGACAAGGACGAGCTGGTGGTACCCGCGCGCGAAGGCACGCTGCGCGCGCTCGAATTTGCCGACAAGGCGGGGATCAAGCGCTTCGTCCAGACCAGCAGCGCCGCGGCGATCGCTTATGGCCAACCGGAAAAGGACCATTTCACCCATCTCGACTGGACCAACCTCACTGCGGGCGTCCCGCCCTATATCGAGAGCAAGACCGTGGCCGAACGCGCCGCGCGCGACTGGGTCGCGACCAAGGCGCCGACCATGGTGTTCTGCTCGATCAACCCGGTCGCGGTGTTCGGCCCGGTCTATGACGACGACATGTCGACCAGCGTCGAGCTGGTGAAGAAGATCGTCGATGGCTCGATCCCGCTGATCCCCAACATGGGTATCTGCGTGACCGATGTCCGCGATGTCGCCGAGGCGCATGTCCGCGCGCTCGAGGCGCCCGCCGAAAAGGTCCGCGGCGAGCGTTTCCCGACCTCGGAGAAATTCCTCTGGCTGCGCGAAATGGCCGATGTGGTCCGCGCGCGCGTCCCCGAACATGCCGGCAAGGTGCCCAGCCGGCCGATGCCCAACTGGCTGGTCCGGCTGCTCGCGCTGTTCATGGACGAAATGAAGCAGATCAAGGGCGAGCTCGGCAATGTCCGCGATGTCTCGGGCAAGCATACCGAACAGGTGCTCGGCTATACCTTCATCCCCGCCGAACAGACCATCGAGGACACGGTCCGCAGCCTGTTTGCCAAGGGTATCGTGAAGCGCTGAACCCACCATCGCATTGCCAGCCCGCACGGCGCTCGGCAAAAGACGCATGAAACGAATCGTTGACGGGAAAATTACATGAACATGCTGGCGTCGCGCGGGCAATTGCGCGCAAGTTTCATTCGCTGGGCGCTGTTCACCGTCCCGCTCTGTGTGCTGCTCGGCTTCGTCGCCGGCCAGCTCGGCGGGCCCGACACCGCGTGGTTCCAGCAGCTGGAAAAACCGGGCATCTATCCGGAGCCCAAATGGTTCGGGATCGTCTGGACGATCCTCTATGTCATGATCGGCCTGTCGGTGGCGATCGTGGCCTCGGCCTGGGGCGCGCGCGGACGGACCGCCGCGCTGTGGGTCTTCGCGGTGCATTTCGCGCTCAATTTGTCGTGGAGCTATATGTTCTTCGGCGCGCAGCAGATCACCGGTGCGCTGGTGCTGCTGGTGGCGATCGTGCTCACGCTGCTGGTGGTGATCGCGCTGTTCTGGCGCGTCCGGCGGCTCGCCGCACTGCTGCTGCTGCCCTATCTCGCCTGGGTCTGCTTCGCCACCGCTCTGAACTACCAGTTCCTCCAGCTCAACCCCGATGCCGATGGCGGGTATCCCGAGGGCGCGGTCGAGCGGGTGAGGATTTAGGGGATTTCGGTGTTTCGAACCCGCATCCGCGGGTTCGTCCTCGGGGCTGTTCCTCCGCTTCGCTCCGGGCCCCTGCGGGCGGCCAGTCGGCCTTGCCTCGCCTACGGCTCGGATACCAACGCCACCATGCTGGAGTAGCGCTGGTCCCGTCCGCGACCAGCGGATGGCAAGCGCGACCGCGCGCCCGCAGCGATGCGACCGTCAGGTCGCATGAGCGAGGATAGCCTAAGGCCGCGGACGCGGCCGCCGGCGCTTGAGGCTAGACAAAAAACCCGCCCAACCCCATGTGGGCCGGATGCAATCACAGAACCCGCTCGTCGCCGATTTCGTCAAACTCGCCAATTCGGCAGCCGGTACGCTGGCCGGCATGGGCCGCGAGGCGCGCGACGCCGCGCGCGAACGCGCCAAGGAAAGTTTCGGCGGGATGGATTTCGTCACCCGCGAGGAATTCGACGCGGTGAAGACCATGGCCAGCAAGGCGCGCGCCGAGGCGGAAGACCTCAAAGCCCGCGTCGAAGCGCTGGAAGCCCGGATCAAGTGACCGTCGCCCCTGCGAAGGCAGGGGCCCATCCAAGGTTGCGGTAGGCGGTTCGCCGGATGGCGGAGTTACTCTGGTGACTAAGGGGCAATTCCAGGCCGTCGATCTTATCTAGGCCCCTGCCTTCGCAGGGCGACGGTATGGGTTATAGTCGCTGTCATGGGACAAACCGCCCAATCTACTCTCGTCGCCCCTGCGCAGGCAGGGGCCCAGCTGACCTTTCCACCAGCGGCTCGCTAGATGCCGGGCGGCTGGGTCTATATCATGACCAACGGCCCGCACGGCACGCTCTACATCGGGGTCACCGCCGACATCGCCGCCCGCGTGCATGCCCATCGCGAAGGGCAGGGGTCCGAATTCTGCCGCAAGCACGGCCTCACGCGCTTGGTCTATGCCGAGCAGTATGAGGAAATCCACGACGCCATCGCACGCGAAAAGGCGATGAAGCGGTGGAAGCGGCAATGGAAGCTCAGGCTGATCCGGCGCGACAATCCCGATTGGAACGACCTGTTCGAGACGATCCTGTGATGGTGCCATTTCGCTGATCTTGTCTAGGCCCCTGCCTGCGCAGGGGCGACAGAATACCTGAGCTCTCTCCGTCGCCCCTGCGCAGGCAGGGGCCCAGCTGACATCGAAGCCCGCGATACGCCGCCCCACAAGTCGACTCCGCCGTCTTCGCAGGATCGATCCGAGCGGCTAAGGCCGCCCCATGCAGCTTTCCGCCCCCGCCATCCTGCTTGCCGCGCGTGCGCATGGCGAGACCGCGGTGATCGCGCGGATGCTGACCGAGCAGCACGGCATGGTCGCCGCCTATGTCGCGGGTGGGCGCGGGCGGCAGCTGCGCCCGGTGGTGATCCCCGGCAACATCGTCCAGGCCGAAATCCGCGCCAAGTCGGACAGCCAGCTGCCCTTCGCGCGGCTCGAACTGGTGACCAGTCGCGGGCCGTGGCTGGGCGAGCCGCTGGCGGCTGCGGCGATCAACTGGGTGACCGCGCTCACTGCGAGCGCGCTGCCCGAGCGCAATCCCTATCCCACGCTCCATTCCGCGCTCGGCGGCTTGCTCGATGCGATCTGTTCGTCGGACAGCGCGCGGCAGTGGGTCGAGGCGCTGGCGGTCTATGAAGCGCTGCTGCTGCGCGAGCTGGGCTATGGCGGCCAGCGGCCCGCGATAGCCGACCTTGGGCAGGCCTTGGAAATTCTCGACCGGCAGGAGCCGCTGATCGCGCGCTACCTGCTTGCCGACACCCGCGCCGACGTCCTAGCTGCACGGCAACTCCTCAGGCAGCGGCTGGCACGGATGGTTTAGCCGCGTTCAAGAATGGTTCGTCGCCCCTGCGCAGGCAGGGGCCTAGACACCGTCCGTAGAGCGCCCCGAGGGGCAGATAGGCTCCTGCCTGCGCAGGAGCGACGAGGCTGGAGAACCACGCTTGAAAATCGCACTATTCGCCGGCGACGGCATCGGGCCCGAAGTCATCGCGCAGGCGCGCCGCGTGCTCGAAACGCTGGACATGCCCGGGCTGACGCTGTTCGAAGGCGATGTCGGCGCCGCCGCCTATCGCCGCCACGGCCATCCGCTGCCGCCCGAAACGCTGGAAATGGCGCGCGCGGCCGATGCAGTGTTGTTCGGCGCGGTGGGCGATTTTGCCTGCGACGATCTGCCGCGTGAACTGCGCCCCGAACAGGCGATCCTAGGTCTGCGCAGCGAACTGGGGCTGTTCGCCAATCTGCGGCCCGCGGCGGGCTTCCCCGGGCTTGAACACCTGTCCTCGCTTAAGCCCGAAGTCGCGCGCAGCATCGACTTGCTGGTGGTGCGCGAACTCAATGGCGACGTCTATTTCGGCGACAAGGGCGAGCGCGGCAGCGCGGGCGGGCGCGAGGGCTGGGACATGATGTCCTACAACGAGGCCGAAGTCCGCCGCATCGCGCACAGCGCGTTTCGCGCGGCGATGGGACGCGGCAAGAAACTGACCAGTGTCGACAAGGCCAACGTCCTCGAAACCAGCCGCATCTGGCGCGAAACCGTGATCGAAGTGGCGCAGGAATATCCCGAAGTCGAGCTCGACCACATGTATGTCGACAATGCCGCAATGCAGCTCGTCAAGTCGCCCGGCCAGTTCGACACCATCGTCACCGGCAATCTGTTCGGCGATATCCTCTCCGACCAAGCCAGCGCCTGCGTTGGCTCGATTGGCCTACTCGCCAGCGCGTCGCTGGGCGAACGGCAGACCGACTACGGCACCTTTGGCCTGTACGAGCCGATCCACGGCAGCGCGCCCGATATTGCCGGGCAGGGCAAGGCCAACCCGGTCGCGGCCGTGCTCAGCCTGGCGATGCTGCTGCGCCACTCGCTCGGCCGCGAACAGGATGCCGCGCGAATCGAACACGCGGTCGAGGCGATACTGGCCGATGGCGTGCTGGGCGGCGACCTTGGCGGGACCGCTTCGACCGGCGATATCGGCGATGCGATTGTTAGGAAGATCGTAACCACATCTTGAGGATTGCGGCATAACCGGGTCATGCAATGGATATGACACCGCAGACGCAGCCTTCCGTGGCCGATCCCGCCCCTGCCAGCGCCAGCACGCTGGATCTCGCGATCATCCTGCCGACGCTCAACGAGCGCGACAATCTCGCCCCGCTGGTCGAACGGATCGAAGGCGCGCTGGGCAAGACCGGCTGGGAAGTGCTGGTGGTGGACGACAATTCTGCCGACGGGACCAGCGACGAAGCGCGGCGGCTGTCGCTCTCCGACCCGCGCGTGCGCGTGCTCCAGCGGATCGGTCGTCGCGGCCTGTCGAGCGCCGCGATCGAGGGCTTTTGCGCCACTGCCGCACCCTATGTCGCGGTGATGGATGCCGATCACCAGCACGATCCGCACTTGCTGGTGGCGATGCTTGCCAGCGTGAAGGCGGGCGAAGCGGATGTCGCCGTCGCCAGCCGTTTTGCCGATGGCGCGAGCATGGAGGAATGGGGCCGCCCCGACCGCGAGAAGCTGTCGAGCGTCGCCAACATGCTTGCCCGCAAACTCACCGGGGTCGACCTCAGCGACCCGATGAGCGGGTTCTTCCTGCTCCCGTCGGCCACCGCGCGACGGCTGGTGCCCAATCTCTCGGGCATCGGCTTCAAGATCCTGCTCGACCTGCTCGCCACTTCCGAAACACCGCTCAAGGTGAAGGACTTCCCGATGAATTTCTCCGCCCGCCGCTCCGGCGAAAGCAAGCTCGACCGCGCGATCGCGCTCGATTTCCTCGCCGGTCTGTACGACAAGAGCTTTGGCCGCATCATCCCGACGCGCTTCGCGCTGTTCGGCACGGTCGGGGTCATCGGCATCGGCGTGCACATGGCGATCCTCTATGCCTTCCTGCTGGTGGCGGGGACGAGCTTCAGCTGGAGCCAGGCGGTCGCGACCTTCGGCGCGATGACCTTCAACTTCTGGCTCAACAATTTCCTCACCTATCGCGACCGCCGCCTGAAGGAACCCAACCGCGTGTTCTGGGGCTGGGTCAGCTTTATCGCCGCCTGTTCGATCGGCGCCTTCGCCAATGTCGCGGTGGCCACCACGCTCAACGATCGCGGCCTGCACGAAGTGCTCGCCGCGCTGGTCGGCATCGGCATCGGCTCGGTATGGAACTACGCCCTGTCGAGCCGCTTCGTCTGGGGTAGGTATTAGGTTTGCTGGGTGCGGTCAGAACATCCGTCCTGACCTTGCTGGTCCGTCCCACGCCTGAGTTTTTGTTGTGTGCGCCTTCGACATCCGTCGAAGGCTTGCGGCACCAGCCCACTCCCCCACCCGGCCACCCACGGGATCATACTGACTGGGTGGCCGGGTGGGGGAGTGGGCTGGTGCCGCCGCAAGGGAAGCGCGGATGCGCTTCACGCACCCCACCAAAACCCTACCGCCAGCTTTCCAGCCAGGTCCACACCGCGAAGCTGTCAGGGCCCACCAGCGGCGCGCCGCTGATGATCGGGTAGAACCAGCCGAACACCAGCACGCTGCCGAGGAGCGGGGCCAGCGCGCTCTTGCGCCAGCCGTTCTGCCACAGCGCATCGCAGACCAGCGCCAGCGCGGCGAGCAGCGCCATGCTGGGCAGCGCATAGTGATAATAGAACTGCACCGGCTTGCTCGCCACGATCCAGAATCCCAGGCTCACCGCATAGACCAGCGCCACCGCCAGCGCGGTCCAGTGACGGCGCAGCACGCCGTGCCAGGCGCACCACGCCAGCGCGGGCAGGCCGAGCAGCATGGTCAGCGGATTGCCGATCAGCATGATCCCGCGCTGCACCCCCGCGACCGGTTCGTAGAGATACCAGATCGAGCGCGCGTTCAGCACCCATTGCTCCCAGGTCGACTGGTAGGGATGCGCCTTGAGCACCTGTTCCTGCTGCGACAGCATGAACTGGTGATGGAACACGAGCCCCTCCGAAATCGGGTGGACGCGGAAGAAGAAGCCGGGCGCGAAGCTCGCCGCATAGACCGCCAGCGGCACCGCGCCGAGCCAGAGCGCGGCCTCGACCAGCGTGATCCCGGGCACCGGCGCGCCGCGGCGGCTGAAGAACAGGCGGCGGCGTCCCGCCAGCGCGCGTGCGGCGAGAAAGCCCAGGCCCGGCAGCATCGCCACTGCCAGCGCGTTCCACTTGGCGCCCATCGCCAGCCCCAGCGCCATGCCTGCGAGCACCAGCCGCCAGCGGCCTTCCTCGGGCTGGCGGATCGCCGCGGCGAATTGCCAGGCGGCAACGCTGAGGAAGGCGAGGTAGAAGATGTCCAGCATCGCGATGCGCGCATGGATGAACAGGTGGAAGCCGGTCGCAAGCAGCAGGCCGTAAGCCAGCGCGGCGAAACGGCTCAGCGTGCCGAACCACAGCGCGCGCATTGCGGCGAACAGCGCCAGCGCGCCGAACAGCGTGGGCAGCAGCCGCCAGCCCACCGGATTGTCGCCGAACAGCGCGATCCCCAGCGCGATCAGCTCCTTGCCGACCAGCGGATGCTCGCGATTGGTGAACTCGCCCAGCATCAGCAGCTCGCGCGCGGCGGGCAGGTAGTGGACCTCGTCGAAATAGAGGTGCGGCACCGCGGTCAGATACGGCAGGCAGCCGAGCCAGAAGGCGAGCGCCAGCACGGCGCACCAGCGAAGCGGATCCTGGACCTGTTCGGGCGCGCGGCTCATCGACAAGCGGCTTAGGAAAGCCGCGCGCGCCCTTCAAGCGAGTTCAGGGAGTTGTGCGCCGTTCGAGCCAGAACAGCCGCGCGACCATGGCGAGCAGCCCGATACTGGCGGTGGCCGCGACGAACAGCAGCCAGGGTAACAGGTTCATCCCCGCCGCACGCGCTCGTGGAGCGATGAAGAAGGCCGCGATCCCGACAGCGAACAGCAGGTCCCACCACACCTGCACGCCCCAGAAGTTCTGCGTGTGGTTGGTCCAGACCTGTACTACGCCATCCTGCGCGATGGTAATGGCCGTAAAGGCGCCGAAACCGGCGCTCAGCGCGGCGGCCAAGGTAGCACTCCCGACCTTGGGCGAACCGGACAGAATGTAGGCCAGGACGGCGATGGCTGCGACCACCCCGCCCGCTGCGAGGAATTCGAAGGCATTCATGACGGCAAGCTCCCGAGTCGAATGTAGCAAGTGCTACACTTGTAGCGACCTGTAGCGATCGCTACAAGCCGGCAAATGTCGCCCGCCCGTCTGACCCGCGAAACCCTGTTGCCGCTACTGGCGGCCCATGTCCTTCAGAATGGTCTTGCCGATGCTTCGCTGCGCCCACTCGCCAAGGCGGCGGGGACCAGCGACCGGATGCTGATCTACCACTTCGGCACCAAGGACGCGCTGGTCGCGGCAGTGCTCGAATATCTAGCGGGCATGTTCGCAACCGCGCTCGGCACCGCGTTCCCCAAGGATCGCAGCACCTCGCGCCGTGCCTGCGCGCAAACGGTCTATGCGGTCACCGGAGAGTCCCAGTTCGCCCCCTTCTTCCGCGTGTGGTGGGACATTGTCGCGGGCTGTTCGGACGATAACGCCGCCTACCTCGATGCCGCAGGCAGGATCATGGACGTCCTCTTGGCCTGGGTGGTCGACCATTTGCCGGCCGACGATCCCGACCCCCAGGCGGGCGGGCGCGCGGTGCTGACCGTAATCGAAGGTGCGCAGATGCTGCGCGCGGTGGGCCGCGGCGATTTCGCCCAAGCGGCGCTTGCGGCGCTGGAAGGCTGAGCCGCTTGCCGCATCGCGCGCGCATGCTATCGCCCCTGTCATGAAGAAGACCACCGGCATGGACCGTTCGATCACCGCCAAATGGCGCCCCGCGACGCAGGCGGTGCGCGGCGGCACCTGGCGCAGCGAACATGGCGAGACCAGCGAAGCGCTGTTCCTCACCTCGGGCTATACCTATGACGACGCGCAGACCGTCGCCGACCGCTTTGCGGGCGAGGATGCGGGGATGACCTATTCGCGCCTCCAGAACCCGACCGTCGCCATGCTCGAGGAACGCATCGCGCTGATGGAAGGTGCCGAGGCATGCCGCGCGCAGGCCAGCGGGATGGCGGCGATGACCGCGGCCCTCTTGTGCCAGCTGTCGGCGGGCGACCATGTGGTCGGCGCGCGCGCGGCCTTTGGCTCGTGCCGTTGGTTGCTCGACCATTTGCTGCCGCGTTTCGGGATCGAGACCAGCGTGATCGACAGCGCCGACAACAATGCGTGGGAAGCCGCGATCCGGCCCAACACCAAGGTGTTCTTCTTCGAAACCCCCGCCAATCCCACGCTCGACATTGTCGATCTGGCGCATGTCTGCAGCGTCGCGAAGGCGCATGGCATCGTCACCGTGGTCGACAATGCCTTCGCCACCAGCGCGCTGCAACGGCCGCTCGATTTCGGGGCCGATGTGGTGGCCTATTCGGCGACCAAGCTGATGGACGGGCAGGGCCGCGTGCTCGCGGGCGCGGTGTGCGGCTCGCAGCAATGGGTGGACGATGTGCTGCTGCCCTTCCAGCGCAACACCGGCCCCAATTGTGCGCCGTTCAACGCCTGGGTGGTGCTCAAGGGGCTCGAAACGCTCGACATGCGTGCGCGCCGCCAGAGCGAAAATGCAGTCGCGCTGGGCAAGTTCATCGAACCGCGCGTGCCCAAGCTGCTTCATCCTGGGCTGCCCAGTCACCCGCGCCACGAACTGGCCCTCGAGCAGATGGTCGCCACCGGGCCGATCTTCGCGCTCGACGTGGGCGACCGCGCCACGGCCTTCGCGCTGCTCGACGCGCTCGAACTGGTCGATATCTCGAACAATATCGGCGATACGCGCAGCCTGATGTGCCACCCGGCGAGCACCACGCATGCGGGCATGACGCAGGAGGCGCGCGACGAGATGGGCGTGACCGAAGGCTTGCTGCGGATCAACGTCGGACTCGAGGACGTCGAGGACGTCAAGGAAGACCTCGACCGCGCGCTGGCCGCCGCGGGGCTCTAGCGCCGCCAGTCGTTGCGGGTCGCGAGCCGCTCCAGCTCGTCGCCCAGCGCATGCGCGGTGGTCATTGCGATGGCGCAGCCGGCATCGTCGGTCAGCACGCCGTGGACATCGAGCCCGCCGCCGCCGATCATCGCCATCAGCAGTCCTTCGTCGCGCGTCATCCCTGCCGCGCAGCACGGCGCGAGCAGGATCCTGCGCCGCGAGGTCCGCGCGAGATCCACCACCAGCGCGCGCGCCAGCACCAGCAGGCGGCGGAACTCGGTCCCCCCGGCATCGAGCGCGAGCATGGTCGCGCGCGCATCGTGCAGGCCGTGCCCGGCCAGCCTGCGGACAAGCACCAGCGCGAGCGTCTGGTGCCGCCGCGCGGGAAGGGGGAGGTCGAGTGCGGTCGAATCGTGCGAATGGGCCATGCCGTCTCCTTTGCAGACCCGCATCGTATGCTAATGCAAATCATTCGCAACCCTGAATGGATCGGTCTGTCCCCGTTTTCCGCGAAGTCGGCCGAAGGATCGCCGGCGGCAGCGGCGGGGGAGCGGCAGGAAACGCCGGGCCGCTAGCGCCCGCGATAGGGTTCGCAGGCCACCCCGTCATTGTCGCGGTCCAGCGCGGGCCGGTAACCGGGCTGCCCGCGATAGATCGGCGCTGCGCCCGCCTGCCGCGCGGCGGTGCAATTGGGAAAATAGACCCCGCCCTGCAGCTGCGCGGTCGGGGCCGGCTGCGTGGTGCGCCGATTGCGATGGCAGTGATACTCGCCCGTCTTGCGGTTGTTGTGGCAGCCCTCGGCATTGAGACCCCCGGGATGCGCAAGCGCCGGCAGCGGCGGGCTGGCAAGCAGCGCCAACGGGAGAAGCAGGGCGAAGCGTTTCATTCTCGCATCCCTACCACCAAACGGTTACCGCAGGGAAAAGGGAGAGGCCTCGCATGACCAAGACGCTGGAATATATTTTCGATCTCGCCGCGCCGAACGGCTATCTCGCATGGTATCCGCTCAAGCAGATCATCGCGCGCACCGGGGCGCAGCTGGTGGTGACGCCGGTGTTCCTCGGCGGGATGCACAAGCTCACCGGCAATGCCCCGCCGATGATGCGTGACGCCGATGTAAAGGGCAAGGTTCCCTATGCCGCGCTGGAATTCCAGCGCTTCCTCGACCGGCACGGCATGGACCAGTTCCGCATGCATCCCGCGCTGCCGTTCAATTCGATCCTGCTCCAGCGCGTGCTGGTGGCGGCATCGGACGAGGCCGAACGCCAGGCGCTGGTCGAGGCGCTGCTGCCCGCCGTGTGGGAGCGCAATATCGATTGCGGCGATGCCGAAGTGGTCGGGGCCGAACTGGCGGCAGCCGGGTTCGACGCCAAGCGCCTGCTCACTGCGACGCAGGATCCGGGCGTCAAAGCGAAGCTGGCGGACAATACCGAAGCCGCGGTCGCCCGCGGCGCCTTCGGCATCCCGACCTTCTTCGTCGATGGGGAAATGTGGTTCGGCAAGGAACGCCTCGACCAGATCGAGGCCTATCTTGGCGGCGGCAGGCCCTAGATCGAGAGGTAGAGCATCGCCGGAAGCGGCGAACACAGCACCATCGCCGCCAGCGAATCGCCACCCTGATCGCGCACGAGGCGCCTGATGAATGCGAACAGCATATTCCGACTCCCCCCGTCGTGATCCAATCCGTCGGCCGCGCGCCCCGAATGACTTCGGCAATGAATAGGTGCGACCCGTTTGTGCCTTGTGCAGCACAGCTCTTGGGAAAATCTCACCAGTCCCGGTAAACCGAAATTAACCCGGTCCGGGCCCGCCAGTCGCAATACCCGCCGCACCGGTGGAACTGGTGTTCGACGAGGAAGGGCATTCTTTCGACGAGCCCGAAAACGAGCAGCGATGGCTCGATCAGCTCACTGCTTTCCTGGCCAAGCATAACCCCGCCGACTGAGCCCGGTCGCGCATTGGTCGTAAACCGGGGCATGGGAAAATTTCGTGCGTTTCCTTGCGCGGGGCGTTGGGGACGCTAGATTGTCCCCCGTGATCAAAGAACTTTTCCAGCATGCCGCCATGACCGACGGGATTACCGTCCGGGTCGCGGTGAACTTCCTGCCCGAGCAATCGCGCCCGGAAGCGGGCAAGTGGTTCTGGGTCTATCACATCCGCATCGAAAACGGTTCGCACGAGCGCGTCCAGCTGATGACGCGCCACTGGCGGATCACCGATGGCGCGGGCATGGTCAGCCATGTCGATGGCGATGGCGTGGTCGGCGAACAGCCGGTGCTGATGCCCGGCCAGAGCCATGATTATGTCTCGGGCTGTCCGCTCGATACGCCGCACGGGTCGATGGAAGGCTTCTACACCTTCCATGCCGAAGACGGCTCGCCGATCGAAGTGCGTATCCCCTTCTTCCCGCTCGCGGCACCGGCCACGGCGAACTGACCCGTCCGGGTTAGCCGCCCGGGTCGAGTTCTTCTTCCATTTCCGCAGTAACCGGGCGTTCGAGCGAAGCCTTCGCCTCGGCCTCCAGCTTGGGCGTCAGCGCCGCTGTGCGCGGGGGAAGGGCAGTGCCGTCACCCAGCTCGCCATTGGCTTCGATATCCGCCAGCAGCAGCTTCATCTCGGCAATTTCCTTGACCTGCGCCTCGATGATCTCATCGGCGAGCGCGCGCACCCGCGGGTCGCTGATTTCAGCGCGTTCGCTGGTGAGGATCGCAATCGAGTGGTGCGGGATCATGGCCTTCATCCAGGCCTCGTCCTCGACCGTCTGCTGGCTGCGGACAAGGAACAGGAACAGGACGAAACCCGCGCCCGCCAGCCCCATGACGACAAGCTTGGCGGCAAGGCTCTTGTACATGCCCCACATGAAGCCGAGCATGATGATAACCATCGCCATGCCCATCATCAGCGCCATCCACATGCGGGTCTGGCTGAAGAAGGCGTGATCCGCTTCCCACAGTGCAGAGTATTTGAGCACGAACATGGTCACGATCGACGTCGCGATCATGGCGAAGAAGGTGGGCCATTGGCCGTGATGGCCGCCGCTGTGTTCACTATCCATCGGTTTTCCCCTTTGTTCCCAGGGCCAACGGGCGAGCGACGGGCGTCGTTCCGAGCTGCGGCTAGTCGTCTTCCTGATCTTCGCCGGCGCCGGAAAAGTTGAAGCTGCCGATCTTGATCTTGGCCTTGAGGCCGAGCCATTGGGCCAAATTGTCGAAATCCTGCGTCGCGGGATAATTGGCCAGCGCGGCGCGGCTTTCGTCGAGCCGCAGGATCAGGCTCTTCTTCTTGCGGCGCAGTGCGCTGGTGGTGAGCGAGACGCGGCTGCCCCCGCCAAGCCGCCGGGCCAGGCGGAAACCCAGCCCCCAGGTCACGCCTTCGTGCAGATCGTCATCGCTGGCGAGCACGCGCAGCTTGTCGGGCAATTCGGTGCGGCCAAGACTGCCGAACAGCGCGGCGCAGATCATGGCGCGGCCGCGCGCGTCGAGATCGATCCAGCGTTTGCCCAGCGCCCATTCGGCCGCATGGCTCTCGCGCAGATTGGGTTCGACCCGGTGAAGCGCGCCCGACAATTGCGCCGCGGCGAGCCGGAGGCGTTCGTTGAGCTTGCCATCGCCTTCGCTCAGATCGACCGTCCATGCCGCCAGCAGCGTCGCCTCGGTGATCGAGGAATCGCGCGGCGCGGCATAGGCGGTCACTCCGGCGAGCAGCGGATCGGCCTTCATCTGCGCAGGCTCGAGCCGGCTGTAGAGCAGGCCCTCGCGGATGCCCCATGACGAGAACACCAGTTCGTCGGGCTCGATCCGGTCGAGCAGCGGGCGCAGCAGCGCCGCGGCGTCGGGCAGGTAATGCGCGCGCATCGGGCTGATCCCGCTGATTTCGCGCAATTCCTCCGGATCGGCCGCGATCAGTTCGCGGGCCAGCCGCCGCGCATCGTCGGGCAGCAGCGTGAAGCCGTGCGGATCGGTCAGCGGAAAATCGAAATAGCGCATCGCATAGGCCGCCAGCGCGCGCCAGGTGCCGCCGATCATATACATCGGGCCGGGATGCTTGGCGGCCCAGCCGACCGCGGCGAGCTGTTCGTGCACCGCAGCCTCGAAGGCGTCGGCGCCGTCGCTGCGCAGCGCGGGCAGGCGCAGCGTGCCCAGCTGCAGGCTGGCCGCCTCGTGACAGGCATTGTCCGCGACCGAGACCAGTTCGAGGCTGCCCCCGCCAAGATCGGCAACCACGCCGCGGGCGCCGGGGAAGGCGCCCAGCGCGCCCATCGCCGAAGCGGTGGCTTCCTGCTCGCCCGTCAGCAGCCGCGGTTCCAGCCCGAGCGCGGCGACCTGCTCGAGGAATTGCGCCCCGTTCTTGGCGTCGCGCGCGGCGGCGGTGGCGACCGTCTGGACGTCTTCGATGCCGAGATCGCCGATGATCAGCGCATAGCGCGCGAGCGCGGCGAGCGCTTCGTCTGCGGCCTCATCGGGGATGCGCCCGGTCTCGGACAAATCGCGCCCGAGCCGCGCGGCGACCTTCTCGTTCCACACCACTTCGGGCGCGCGCGCGGTGCCTTCGTAGATCACCATGCGCACGGTGTTGGAGCCGATGTCGATGACCGCGCGCGGGGGCTGCATCAGCCGCCGCTGCCACTTGGCCGAACGCGATCCGCTCACTGCGAGGACCCCCGCAGCGTCAGGCGTGGGACTTCATGGTCGGCAAGCGCGGCACCGCGCCCGGATAGCGATGGATTGGCCATGAAATACTGGTGGCAGTTGAAGCCGCCTTCCTCCTGTCGCAAGCGATGATACTGGCCGTCGGGACCGAGCTGCCAGCTTTGTTCGGTGTCGAGAATATTGGCGAGCATGACCTGGCCCAGGACCTGGTCGTGCACGGTCTTGTTGGTAATCGGGACCATCACCTCGACGCGGCGCATCAGATTGCGGCTCATCGCGTCGGCGCTGGTCAGATAGACCTTCGCCTGCCGGCTGGGCAGCGCCTTGCCATTGGCAAAGGCCCAGACGCGCGAATGTTCGAGGAAGCGGCCGATCACCGATTTGACGCGGATGTTCTCCGACACACCCGGCAGGCCCGCGCGCAAGCTGCAGATACCGCGCACCACCATGTGGATTTCCACGCCCGCCTGGCTGGCTTCGTAAAGCTTGTCGATCATCGGCTTGTAGGTGATCGAATTGAGCTTCACCCAGATGCCCGCGGGCTTGCCCGCATGCGCATTGGCGATCTCGGCATCGATCAGCTGGTACAGCGTGTCCTGCAATCCGATCGGCGACAGCGCGATGCGTTCGAGGTCGTCGGGCTGGATATAGCCGGTGATGAAATTGAACATCTTGGCCGCATCGCGCCCCAGCGCGGGGTCGGCGGTGAAGAAGCTGAGGTCGGTGTAGATCTTGGCGTTGATCGGGTGGTAATTGCCCGTCCCGAAGTGGCAATAGGTGCGGTAGCCATCCTCTTCGCGGCGCACCACCAGGCTGACCTTGGCGTGCGTCTTCCACTCGGTGAAGCCGTAGATCACCTGCACCCCGGCGCGTTCGAGTTCGCTCGCCCAGTGGATATTGCGCTCCTCGTCGAAGCGCGCCTTCAATTCGACCACCGCGGTCACTGCCTTGCCCGCCAGCGCCGCCTCGATCAGCGCGGCGATCACTGGCGACTGGTCGCCCGCGCGGTAGAGCGTCTGCTTGATCGACACCACCGCCGGGTCGCGCGCGGCCTGGCGCAGGAAATCGACCACCACGTCGAAGCTTTCGAACGGGTGGTGGATGACGATGTCCTTCTCGCGGATGGCGGCGAAGCAATCTCCGTCATGCTCGAGGATGCGCTCGGGGTAGCGCGGGCTGAAGGGTTCGAACTTGAGGTCGGGGCGCGGCTCGTTGCAGATGACCGCAAGATCGGCGAGGCCGAGCATGCCGTCGCTCTTGACGATCATCGCCTCCTCGACCTCGAGCTGTTCGCGCAGCAGCGCTTCGGCGGTCTCGTCGCAATCCTCGTCGAGCTCGAGCAGCACGGTGCGCCCGCGCCGCCGCCGCTGGATCGCGGTGCGGAAATACCGCACGAGGTCCTCGGCCTCTTCCTCGACCTCGATATCGCTGTCGCGGATGACGCGGAACACGCCGTCGCCCAGCACCTTGAAGCCGGGGAACAACTGGCCCGCAAAGCGCGTGACCAATTGCTCGATTGCGACATAGATCGCCTTTTCGCCCGGCACGCGCACGAAACGCGGCGCGCCGCTGGGGATCAGCACCATCTCGATCAGATCCGCCTTGCGCCGCCCGCGCTTGAGCCGGAAGATCACTCCGATCCCCTTATTGGCGACGAAGGGGAAGGGGTGGCTGGGATCGATCGCCTGCGGCGTGATCAGCGGGAGGATGTCGCTTTCGAAATATTCGCCCAGCCATGTCAGCTGGTCCTGCGCCAGCCGGTCGATCGGCGCGAGCATGATGCCTTCTTCGAACAACAGCGTGCGCAGCGTTTCGAGGCTTTTCTGCTGGCGGTCTTCGAGCGTGAGCAACTGGCCGCGAATCGCTTCCAATTGCTGGCGCGGGCTGGCCCCGTCGATCGCCTGCGTCTCGATCCCGCGCTGGACCTGCCCCTCCAGCCCGGCGATGCGGACCATCGTGAATTCGTCGAGATTGCTCGCCGAAATCGACAGGAACCGCAGCCGTTCGAGCAGCGGATACCGCTCGTTCTCGCTTTCCGCGAGCACGCGGCGGTTGAACGACAGCCAGCTCAGCTCGCGATTGGTATAGCGGTCCCGGGGCGCGGGGGGCGCCGTGATGCCCGCGTCATTGGCCGGGATGGTGCGGGATGCTTCGACAGTCATGCTGGTGTGGCTTGGGCCATGATCCTCATGTGTGACGCTTGGGTTACAAACTGTCCTATCGTCTCGCTAAAGGAAAGGGATGACCGCTGCATCTTGTTTCCTGAGTGTGCCGCATTTAAGTCGCAATGCACCATGAAGCGTACTCACCTGCCTCTCAACGCCCTGCGCGTTTACGATGCCGCCGCGCGGCATCTGTCCTTCACCCGCGCTGCGGACGAGCTGGCAGTGACGCCCGCCGCCGTGGGCCAGCAGATCCGCGCGCTCGAGGATCACCTCGGCACCGTGCTGTTCCGCCGCACCAGCAAGGGGCTGGAGCTGACGCAGGAAGGCGCCGCGGGCCTCGATGCGCTGCGCGAGGGTTTCCTCAAGTTCGAGGAAAGCGTGTCCGCAATGCAGGCGGGCCAGGCGCTCGACAGCTATACCATCGCCTGTCCGCGCGAATTCTACGCGCAATGGCTGGCGCCGCGGCTGGCGCGGTTCGGCGAGAAGAACCCCGAAATCCGCTTTACCTTCGTCGCCGACGAACATGCCGATTTCACCGAGGCGAACCTCGATTGCGCGATCCGGCTGGTCGACGGCCCGGGCGAGTTGCAGGGGATCGAGCTCGACGAGGCGCGCCGCGTCACCGTGGCTCGCCCCGAAAGCCACGGCGGGGCTCCCGACAAGTGGATCGACTGGGGCCTGCCGCTGCAGGACGGCGTGGCGGCGCATGTCACCGTGTCCAACGCCGGCCAGGCGCTGTCCTCGACGCTGGCGGGGCTGGGCAAGGCGATCCTGCCCGAACTGCTGGCGAAGGATTCGATCGATGCGGGCCTGCTCGAGGTGCTCGACGGCCCGCATACCGGGCGGCGCGCGTACTGGCTGGTCGCACCGACCCCGCAATGGCGGACGAAAAAGGTAAGAGCGCTTGTTGCGTTTCTTTCCGAATAATAACTCGCGCCAAACTATAAATAGATCAACCCGAAAAGAATGCGACTATGATTAGTTGAGTCGCTTACTCTGGTTTTGGTCTTTTTCTTGAAATTGATCTATTTATTCCACGGGTCATCGAGCCCGGTTTCCTCACATGCTATACAAATTTTTGCCTTTTGTTAACCATGGTGAAAAAGCCGTTCTTAACGGTGCGCTGGCTACCTGCTGTCCCACAGGGGGCTACCTATATGATCTGTATGCTGCGCAATCTCTGGAACGACACGAAGGGCAATACCCTGGCGATCTTCGCTGCGGCATTGATCCCGCTGGTCGTCGTCATCGGGAGCAGTCTCGATCTCAGCTTCGCCTATATGGCCAAGGCCAAACTGCAGAACGCCTGCGACGCCGCGGCGCTGGCCGGCCGCCAGTCGATGGACGGCAATCGCTGGACTACCGCCAATGAAGACGAGGCGAAGAAGTTCTTCCAGTTCAATTTCCCCGAAGGCACACTGGGTGCGCAAGACCTCAATTTCGAGATCGACACCGATCCCAACGACAATGCGCAGATCATCGGCGTCGCCAACGCGGTCATTCCGACCTCGCTGATGCATATCTTCGGGTACGACACCGTGCCGATCCAGGCCAATTGCGACGCCAAGCGCGACCTTGGCCATAACGACGTGATGCTGGTGCTCGATACGACCGGCTCGATGGGCAACCGGCCGTCCACCGGCGGCAGCCTCGACAAGATCGATCTCCTGCGCAACGGCACGACAGGTCTGTACCGCGCACTCGACGACAGCGGCAACGGATCGATCACCCGTTTCGGTATCGTGTCCTATTCGCATACGGTGAATGTCGCGCGCAGTTTGCGAAATATGGATATCCTGGAGGAGCAGGAACATTTCGAACGGGTTTACAAGCAACGGGTCTGCTACGACGTAAAGGTCAATGGCAACTGGCGGGACGACTATTGCACCGTCAACACCTACGATGACCGCGATGACATCAGGAGTACGGGTTGGCGGTATCCGTCCAACAACCGGCGGAACTATACTTACAATGCATCCACCGAGTATGAATATCGCACTGTCGACATCGAAGATTCGCAGTGGGGCAGAGGGTATCGGACTACCGAACAGAACCTGACGGCCTTCCGGACCAGCGGCGACGGCTGTATCGAAGAACGGTCCAGCATCGGCCAAACCGTAAGCCCGGTCACGCTGCTCAAGACTGTCAGCCAGAATGATATCGATGCGGTCGCGGCCAACAGCAGCGACACGACCTATCAGTGGGGACGCTACGATCCCGACAGCCAGGAAGGCGAGTCGCAGAGCGGCTGTCCGTCGGAGGCGCAAAAGCTCAAGGTCTACAATAGCGAAACCGCATTCGACAACGCGATCGACGCTGCCACGGCGAATGTGACCGGCGGTACCTATCACGATATCGGCATGCTGTGGGGCGCGCGCTTCCTCTCGCCGACCGGGATGTTTGCTGCCGAAAACCCGACCAAGCACGGCCTTGTCCCGGTGAACCGTCATATCGTCTTCATGACCGACGGCGAACTCGACACCGGCGATACGCTGTACTCGGCCATGGGCATCACCAGGTATCACGAGCGGATCAGCGGGTCGGGTACGCAGGAAGAGAAACATGTCAGCCGGTTCCACTCGATCTGCAACCGGGTGAAGGCGACCGGCACCACCATCTGGGTGATCGCGCTCGACGAGAACGACACCGATGATATCGCGATCTGCGCCACCAGTGCTGCCCATTTCTACACGTCCGACGGTTCCGATCTGGAGCAGATCTTCGAGACGATCGGACGCGGCATCGGCAATCTGAGGCTCACCCGGTGAGCGGGCTGCGTACCAGCCTGCACCAGCTGCGCGATGACGAGCGCGGTGCGACGATCGTCGAATTCGCATTCGTCGTCGGCCCCATGCTGCTGTTGCTGATGGGCGGGCTCGAACTGGGCTACAACAGCTATGTCCGGTCGACCATGCAGGGCGCGCTCAATGATGCGGCGCGGACCGCGGCGGTGGAATTCCCGATCATCAACGTGCCTGGCAGCACGGTCGAGGAGCAGGTCGAAAACCTGATCGAGGAAACGGTCAAGCATGTCGCACCCAATGCGTCGATCGAGGTGACGCAGAAAAGCTATTTCGAATTCTCCGCCATCGGCAATCCGGAGAAACTGATGACCGACAACAACGGCAACGGGCAATTCGACGCCGACGATAACGATTGCTGGGAAGACGCCAACGGTAATGGCAGCTACGATACCGACGCGGGCAAAACCGGCAATGGCGGCGCGGACGACGTCGTGCTTTACAGCGCGTCGATCAGCACTCCGCGGATCCTGCCGCTGCAGAACTTCCTGCCCGGCGTCGGCCCGACCATGGAGTACACGCTCCAGACCGCGGTCCGTAACCAGCCCTATGACAAGCAGGCAACCGCGGCGGTGATTTGTGCTTGAGTCGCTACGCACCCTCGCCCGCGACACGCGCGGTCTGGCGCTGACCGAGTTCGCCTTCGCGGCGCCGATCTTTCTCATGCTGGTGCTGACCGGGCTCGAACTGTCGAATCTTGCGCTGTCGCATTTGCGGGTCAGCCAGATGGCGATGACGGTGGCCGACAATGCCGGGCGTGTGACCTCGGGTATCGATGAAGCCAATATCTACGAGGTCTTCACCGGCGCGGACTATGCCTCGAGCGGGCTCGATTTCGAACCCAACGGGCGCATGGTGCTCTCCAGCCTCGAGCACAATGGCCGCTCGGGTTCGGACGAGGGACAGACGATCGTCTGGCAGCGCTGCTGGGGCGACGATACGTCGGTAACCCCGAGCTATGGCGAACAAGGCGACGGCAAGGACGACGACAGCCTCGAAGACGGTCTGGGCACGGGCAGCGACAAGATTACCGCGCTCGAAGATACCGCAGTCATGTTCGTCGAAGTGACCTACGACTACCAGCCGCTGGTCTCGACCGGGTTTTTCGATCCGCCGACCATCCGCTACGAAAGCGCGTTCAACGTGCGTGGGCGGCAAAACAATGAAATCAGCAACACGCAGAACCTGACCCGGCTGACCTGCTGAGGCGCTTGCCTCGCGCCCGCTGCGCGCTAGACCTGCGCCGATGACCGCGGTTCCCGAACTTCACACCCCGCGCTTCACGCTGCGCCCGCTGCGCCGTTCGGACGCCGCCGCGCTGCTGCCCACGCTGGGCGATCCCGCGCAGTGCCGCTTCCTCACGCGCCCCGCCTTTGCCGAAGAGGCCGAGCTGTGGGGCTGGCTCGCCGATCCCGCATGGGACGGGCGCAGCTGGATCGCACAGGATGCCCAAGGCACGGTCGCGGGGCGCTTCGTCGCAGTGCCGGGGCACGAGGAGCGCGTGGTCGAGATCGGCTACATCACCTGCGCCGCCTGGCAAGGACAGGGCGTCGCGCGCGAATGCATGGCGGCGCTGGTCGCGCAGCTCTTCGCCGAGGGCGCGCGCAAGCTCACCGCCGAGATCGATGCCGAAAACCACGCCTCGCTGCGGCTGGCGGAGGCGCTGGGCTTCACCCGCGAGGCGCTGCTGCGCGCACACGAGACGACGCATGATGGGCTGCGCGACGTGTGCCTCTACGGCCTGCTCGCCAGCG
Source organism: Qipengyuania sp. Mu-71 (assembly GCF_036867055.1). Taxonomy (NCBI): domain Bacteria; kingdom Pseudomonadati; phylum Pseudomonadota; class Alphaproteobacteria; order Sphingomonadales; family Erythrobacteraceae; genus Qipengyuania; species Qipengyuania sp. Mu-71. Next base: position 807,388 of record NZ_JBAJHR010000001.1, read on the forward strand.
ACCCGCGCCCCGCCTGATCAGCCGCCGCCCGCCGCTTCGCGCGCGTCGAAATGCGCGAAGATCGCGGCGAGCCCGCCGGGGCGGCTTTCCTCGCGTAGCCGTGCCAGCGCGGGCGCAACCTCCACCCGATATTCCGCCTGCGGTCCGTCCTGCGCGACATGCTGGCCGCCCAGCCGCTTGATGAAACTGCGCGCGGCCTCGTTTTCCGACAGCACATGCGCGCGAAACGCCTCGAGTTGGCCGCCTGCGGCATCGAGCAGCAGCGTCGCGGTCAGCAGCCGGCCGATCCCCAGACCGTGATAGGCATCGACCACGCCGACCGAAAATTCGGCCACCGCATCGCCCTCGTCGGGACGCATCGCGTGGACCACGCCCATCGCGGGATGGTCGGGATCGGACAGGTCGAGCGCGCCCCAGGCGAGGTGGAGCACGCCATCGGCATCGAGCAGGCGCTCGATCACCCAGTCGGGCGGGCTCGCGCCGCCGGAAAAGAACCGCAGATAGCGTGAGCGCGGGCTCATCCGCGCGATGCCGGCGCGCAGCCGGTCCTCGTCCTTGGGGGTGACCGTGCGGATGCAGATCGTGCGTCCGTCTTCGAGGCGCGTGTGGATCGACGTCTCGCCGCAGCTATGCGAGGCCAGATCCAAAGGGATATTCCCGCTTTCTGCCATTCATGACCTCCACCCGCACGGCGATCGCCGCATCGAAGGATAGCCTAGGCGTATTCGCGGGCCTGTGCCAGCGGGGAAGGGGCACCCGCCGCAGCGGATGCCCCCGATACCGGCATCAGTCCTGCTTGACGCTTTCCCGGTCCCAGAAGCGCAGCTTGCCGCAGGTCTCGATGAAGCTCGCCGCGGCGTCCTTGCCCGACGAGACATCGACGAAGCCGTCGTCGCGGCGGCTCCACACGCCTGCATTTTCGAACAGCGGCTGGACCGCGGGGACATAGGCCACGAACTTGGCATGCGCGAAGGCGTCGTTGACGAAGTCGATGCTCGGCTTGTCTTCGGCGTAGCGCTTGCCGCTGTCCTCGCCCATCACCACCGCGACCGCGTCATAGACCACCGAGGGGCCGCCATCGATCTTCTCGTCGGCTTCCATCATGTTGCCATCGGACAGCTTGGCGCCCGCGACATGCGGGGCGATGATTTCCGCCATCGCGCCGGCATCCTTGGCCGCCTGCTGCAGCGCCTTGACCACGCCCGCATCGGCGCCCTCGGCAATGTAGATACCCAGCTTGCGGCCCTTGAAGCTGTCGGGGCCGTTCTTGAGGATCGACAGCGCGGGGCTTTCGGGGAGGTCGGTGATCGGCTTGCGCGCGAAGGGCACCTTGTCGGGCAGTTCGGTCAGGCCGATGCCGTCGGCGACGTCCTGCGCCAGCCCTTCGTCGATATGCCGCAAATGGCCGACCATGCGCTTGCGGATATCCATCCGCTGCACTTTCGACAGCTCGAAGGTCAGCGCATTGCCCATGTGGGTCTGCTCGACCGGGGTCTGCGAGATATAGAACTGCCGCGCCTGGCTGTAGTGGTCGGCGAAGGTCGGGCTGCGCTCGCGCACCTTGGCGCCGCTGATCTCGGCCGGATACGACTGGAAGCCGCGTTCGGCCGAGGCCCGCGGACCGGGATCCACGTCTGCGCCATCGCCGCTGCCCCAGCTGTTGGGTTCGTAATTCACGCGGCCCTTGGGATTGTGCATCGCCATATGCCCGTCCTGCTGGAAATGCCGCACCGGGCATTTGGGCGCATTGATCGGCAGGTGCGTGAAGTTGGGCCCGCCGAGCCGCTTGAGCTGCGTATCGAGATAGCTGAAATTGCGGCCCTGCAGCAGCGGATCGTCCGAATGATCGATGCCGGGCACGATGTTCTGCGTGCAGAAGGCGACCTGCTCGGTCTCGGCGAAGAAATTGTCGACATTGGCGTCGAGCGTCAGCGTACCGATGATCTCGACCGGGACCTGTTCCTCGGGGATGATCTTGGTCGCGTCGAGCACGTCGAATTCGAACTGCTCGGCGAACTCCTCGTCGAACACCTGGATGCCCAGGTCCCACTGCGGATAGTCGCCCGCGTCGATCGCGTCCCACATGTCGCGGCGATGGAAGTCGGGGTCCATCCCGTTGACCTTGAGCGCCTCGTTCCAGACCACCGACTGCAGCCCGAGCGAGGGCTTCCAGTGGAACTTGACGAAATGCGCCTTGCCCTCGGCATTGACCAGCCGGAAGGTGTGCACGCCGAAGCCTTCCATGAAGCGGAAAGACCGCGGGATCGTGCGGTCGGACATGATCCACATGACCATGTTCATCGCTTCGGGGCTGAGCGAGATGAAGTCCCAGAAATTGTCATGCGCGGTCTGCGCCTGCGGGAAGCCGCGATCGGGCGCGGGCTTGGCGGCGTGGATCAGATCGGGGAACTTGATCGCGTCCTGGATGAAGAACACCGGGATATTGTTGCCGACGAGGTCCCAATTGCCCTCGCTGGTGTAGAACTTGGTCGCAAAGCCGCGCACGTCGCGCGCGAGGTCGGGCGAACCCTTGTTGCCCGCCACGGTGGAGAAGCGCGTGAAGGTCGGCACCTTTACGCCAACCTCGTTGAAGATCGCCGCGCGCGAATATTGCGGGATCGCCTTCTTCAGCTCGAAATGGCCGTGCACGCCATAGCCGCGCGCATGGACCACGCGCTCGGGGATCCGCTCGTGGTCGAAATGGAAGATCTTCTCGCGCGCGATTTGGTCTTCGAGCAGCTGCGGCCCGCGCGGACCCGCGCTCAGCCAGTTCTGGTCGTCGGCCACGGGGTGGCCCTGCGCGGTGGTCATCACGTGGTCGTCGTCTTGCGGCTTCTGGTGGTTTGCGCCGCCGTCGGAGAGGTCGAATAGGTCTGCCATGGGGTTCCTTCCGTCACATCGTCGGGGGAGGGGGGAGGGGGGGACGATACGGGAGATGAACCCGCGACCCGCGCAATCGTTGCAGAGCCCACAATAGTTATGTTGGGCGCTTCAGCCACGCCAGCGCCCCGCTCTCCATCCCCTTGAACTTGGGCCAGCCCGCGGGATCGTCGTCCAGCGGCGCGCAGGCGATCGCAGCGTCGCCGGGCAATTGCCACTTGATCCGGTGATAGAGCTTCGAGCGCGTCAGCGGCGAGCGGATCAGCCACAGCCCCTCAGCCAGCGGATGCCCGTCGCCATGCAGGTCGAGCGGCGCGTCGGGCGTGGCCGCGGGGTCGTGCCACACGAGGTAGAGCGTGGGCGCTGCGCCCTCGTCATCGGTCTCGTCGGTCTCGGTTTCGTCGGATATCATGCGGGCTCAACGCACGGACGGCGCCAAGGTTCGCGCCTCGCGCGCGGCCTGCCTCACAGCAGCGGCCCCAGCACCAGCGCGAGCAGCACGAAGCCGACCAGCCCGGCGATGAAGATCACGCGGTTGCGGCGCCGGGTGAGGATGATCTCCGCCCCGCGCGCCTTGTCGGCGTCGATATGGATGGGCTCGTCGGGGCGCTGCTGCGGGTCTGCCATGATGGTCTCCTTTACCCCTTCATTGCATGGGGCGGCGGGTTGGTTCCGAAAGCCGCCCCCGCGACCCATGACCGCGCCCCATGCCCGCCGGTCAGGCCCCCGCATCACCCTCCGCCGAGCCGCGCCCCGCGCGCACCGCGGCCATCGCCTGCGCGCCCACCTCGCGCAAGCGTTCGCGCTTGTCCGCCGCATTCATCGCTGCCAGCCCCTCCTCGTTCGCGCGCATATGTTCGAGCTTGGCGTTGAGCGAGGCGAGCACCTCCGCCTCGCCCGCGCCCGCCAGCGGCTCCTGCTCGGCCAGCACTTCGGCGCGGATGCTTTCATAGACCGGGTGGCCGGGCTTCAGATCATGCACGCCATAGCGATCGGGCAGCCGGTGGCGGAGCAGGAAGCGCAGCAGCGCATTGTCGGGCTTGTCCCAATGACCGAGGATCTCTCCGCCCGAGACGATCGGCGTGCGCGTGCCCAGCAGCGCGCGCTCCATCGCCATGTCCTCCAGCCGCGCCGCCCCGCGCTCGAGCGCCGCGTCCCAGGCACCGGCAAACCCCTCCGCCCCCGGCCGCGCGCGCAGCTTGTACAGCGCCTCGAGGCTTTTCCCGATCCGCTTGGCCGCCACCTTGACGATACCCGTCGCGGCGAGCGTGGCGACGAAGCGGCGCTGGAGCTCGGGCGTGATCGAATTGCGGCGCGGGGCCTTGTGGTGGAAGGGCGCAAAGGCGAGGAGGGGATCGTCAGCATCCGGTTCATCGCCGAGATGCGCGACGACGGAGGTGGCTTGGCGCGCGATTTTACGGTTGGGTTCGGTCATCTCTCACCCGTTACGGTGACCAGTGGCTTTTCATCAGTCATTGCGAGGAGCCGCAGGCGACGCGGCAATCCAGTGAAGGCGTTCCGTGCCGCTCTGGATTGCTTCGCTGCGCTCGCAATGACTGGGGGTGGAGGCAGAGCGCAATTTCTCGGTGGCGCGCAATCGGAGGGCATCGCGCTGTCGTGGCGCGTACCAAGACGCGAACACATTGCTGGTTTTGTGGGGCGAGGGTGGTCCATGACCGCGCACAGGATGCAAATTTCGGGCGAGTAGGAAAATGGTTTTTGGCAAATTCTCTGCGACCGCATCGGGATGGAATGCCGATCCTCGGGCAAAAAATTCGCTGACAGCGAATTTTGGTATTGCAGAACCCGGAGGATTGTCCTACATAGCGGGCGTGTGATTAGCGGAAAAAGTTTTCATACTCTGCTCCGAACGATTTGGGGCGTGGAAGTTTCGGCTTCTAATGTTTGTTCCGCTCAAGCGGTCGGCCCCTCGGGTCGGAGCGCGGAGGGGGAAGGCAGACGCGATAGCGAAAACTACTATCGCGTCTAGGTGTAAGATGCAGTTGCTGGGTCCGGCCTTTGATTGGCGAAAACCCCCAACAAGAGTGGTTCGTTCGGAACCGTTCAATGGGGCAATCAGAGGAGACCTAATATGGTTGAAATAAAGAACACACACCAGCAGCAGCGATCGCGTGATCGAGAGGTTAAACCCTCTTGTGAGCGTAGCGGGATTTTCAGGAAGCTGAAGAGACCGCAAACTCTGAGGCTTGCCTTCAAAGCAAGCCTTTGGGTTTTCCGCTTGGTGCGGCTGGCCCTGAGGGTTTTTGAACTCTTTGAATGATCGCTAATCTTATATCTTTTTGAAAGGAGATATCATGCTTGGAGAAGCACTTAGGCTCATTCGTGTCTTTCACGATCTCAAACAATTTGAGGTCGCGGAAAGGCTAGGGGTGTCCCGCTCTCATATTTCAGATATTGAGAAGGGTAACCGAGAGCCGTCGTTAGATTTAATTCGAAAGTATTCGAAGGAGTTTGGGGTTTCACCCTCTGAGATCATGTTTTTCGCTGAAGGCGTTGGAAGCGCCAATAGGGGAGAACGTGCGCGCACCTCAATCGCTTCGAAGGTAATTGATATGCTGCGCTTCATTGAAATGAAGGCGCAGGCTTGAGGTCATGAAGACGCACGGTCTGAAGGACTCGGTGTTCTATCGTCTGAGGACGAAGAAGAAACTCGCTGAGGTTCTTCAGATAAACCCAGTTGCATTGAATAGGCTCATAAAACAGAGCCAGTTGTATGAACGTCGCTGGAAGCTAAAGGAGGCGGAAGAATGGCGGAAGACCATTCCTCCTGAAGAGATTGCGTCGCAGTACCGTCCGATTGACATCCCTGATGGCAAGCTAAAGCGTCTGCAATCCCGTATTGCAGATCTATTGATGCGAATTGCGGTTCCAGTGTGGCTATTCAGTCCTGTGAAGGGGCGTTCATATGTTCATAACGCCGCGTATCATCGAGGTGGGCGCGCATTTTGCTCATTGGATATCGCTGACTATTTCAGCAATTGTACCGCAAATCACGTTGCTCATTATTTCCGGACGGTGATGCAATGTGACCCAGACGTGGTGGCGTTGCTCTTGAAAATCGTCACCAAAGACGGCGTGCTTCCACAGGGGTCGCCGTGCAGTCCGATACTCGCGTATTTTTCTTCCATGTCCATGTGGAAGGAGATCGTGGAAATTGCTGAGGGAGCCCACTTGAAGGCTTCAGTCTATGCTGACGATCTCACACTTTCAGGAGATAAAATCCCTGGTGCAGTAATTTGGCAGATCAAGAAGACAGTCCGCCGCCACGGCCATAATCTGAAGGCTGAGAAAGCGATGAGCATGATTGATCGTGCTGCTGATATTACCGGCTGTATTATTAACGGGAATGAAGTGAAGCTCCCAAATCGGCAAGAACACCAAATTTACAAGCTTCGTAGTGCGTGGCACGAAGCAAATCAGGCGGAGAGAGAGATTATTACTCGCCAGATGAATGGGCGTTTGGCGCAGAAACGCCAAGTTGAAAATGCATGACTATTAGGCTCCTGCCCCGCACCTACCTTGACCCCCGCACGCCCATCTACTCCGTACGCCCCATCCGGTGAAGAAGCAGCCTCGCGTCATTCCCTCTTCGGTCAGATAGAGCCGAACATCGCCGGTCATGGCCCAGGAACTTCCTCTCTCGCCCTCCCTAGGCACCCGAGCGCCCACCCGCTACGCCAGCACCCATGTGCAACCTCTACCGCATGACCAAACCGAACTCCGAAGTCGCGCGCTGGTTCGATGCGATCGACCAGCTGGGCGGGGCGAATTTCGGGGAGGAGGTCTTTCCCGGCTATCCCGGCGCGGTGGTGGCCGAGGGGGCGCTGGTCTCGATGACGTGGGGCTTCCCGCTCAGCCGCAAGGGCGCGAAAGGGCAGCCGCTCAAGCCCAAGCCTGTCAACAATACGCGCGCGGACAAGCTGGGCGGCTTTTTCTGGCGCTACAGCTTCGCGGAACGGCGCTGCCTGATCCCGCTTACGGCGTGGGCGGAGGCCGAAGGGCCGAAGGGCGGCAAGACGCGCAGTTGGCTTTCGCTTCCCGATGGCGGATTGCTCGCCGCCGCCGGGGTCTGGCGCGATAGCGACGAATGGGGCCGGTGCTATTCGATGGTGATGACCGAGGCGGCAGGTCCGGCCGCCGATTGTCACGACCGCATGCCGGTGATCCTCGCCCCCGATGATTATGGCACATGGACAGACGGCGATGCAGAGGCCGCGCGGGGGCTGTGCCGGGCGTGGACCGGGCCGCTGGCGCTCGACCGGACGCAGCAGCCGTGGGCGGGCGGCGCGGCGCAGGCTACGCTCCTGTAGGACCCTTGACCGCGCACCCCCATCCCACTATGTGCGCCCCCATCCGGTGTAGGAACCGCCTCGCGTGATTCCCTCGTCGGTCAGATAGAGCTGAACATTGCCGGTCATGTCCCGGGGCCTGGTGCGTCATGCACTCGGGCTCTTTTCTATTGCAGCGATCCTTCGGGAACGCTCGGGGCAGCCGTCAAAGTAACCCGGTGGCCGTGTGGGCCGTGGGTGGAGTGTTTCAGTTCAGTCGTCATTCCAGCGGAAGCTGGAATCTCGTGCCGCTTGCGTCGCGCTTGCGGAAACAGACCCCAGCTTGCGCTGGGGTGACGCTGGACCAAATCACACCGCCGATACCCCGCTAGTCGCCGCCATCACACGGTGAAGAGAGAACTCATGCCGACGATCAACCAGCTGGTCCGCAAGGGCCGCGTTCCGCAGAAGGCCAAGAGCAAGGTCCCTGCGATGGAACAGAACCCGCAGAAGCGCGGTGTCTGCACCCGCGTCTACACGACGACCCCGAAGAAGCCGAACTCGGCTCTGCGTAAAGTGGCCAAGGTCCGCCTGACCAACCAGCGCGAAGTCATCTCCTACATCCCCGGCGAAGGCCACAACCTGCAGGAACACAGCGTCGTGCTGATCCGCGGCGGGCGTGTGCGCGACCTTCCCGGCGTGCGCTACCACGTGCTGCGCGGCGTGCTCGACACGCAGGGTGTCAAGGACCGCAAGCAGAGCCGTTCGAAATACGGCGCCAAGCGTCCGAAGTGACCTGACGGCCTGCGGCGTCAGGTCATCCTGAACTCGTTTCAGGATCCATGGTGCCGCAAGCGAAGGTTTCGCAAGTTCTAGCGCCGTCCATGCCGCCCGATGGACCCTGAAACGAGTTCAGGGTGACGGGTAGGGGAGCGGGGCTTCAAAAGAAGGAATTCGTGACATGTCACGTCGTCGTCGTCCCGAGAAGCGGGAAATCCTGCCCGATCCCAAGTTTGGTGATCAGGTGCTGTCGAAGTTCATGAACAACCTGATGTATGACGGCAAGAAAGCCGTCGCCGAAGGCATCGTCTACACCGCGCTCGACGTGGTCGAGGCCAAGGCCAAGGCCAACCCGGTGGAAATGTTCCACACTGCGCTGGAAAACATCAAGCCGCAGGTCGAAGTGCGTTCGCGCCGTGTCGGCGGTGCGACCTACCAGGTGCCCGTCGAAGTGCGCCCCGAGCGCGCGCAGGCGCTGGCCATCCGCTGGCTGATCACCGCGGCGCGGGGGCGTCCGGAAACCACCATGTCGGCACGCCTCTCGGGCGAGCTGATGGATGCCGCCAACAACCGCGGCAATGCGGTCAAGAAGCGCGAAGACACGCACCGCATGGCGGACGCCAACCGCGCCTTCTCGCACTACCGCTGGTAGGGCGCCCCGCTTGTAAGGCCGGGGGAGGGGGTTTCCTTCCCCCCGGTCTTCAAGCGGTCATACTGATACCCATATGGGGCGTGCAGCTGCGCTAACCCCGAAATCGAGGAAATCCACATGGCTCGCGAATATCCGCTGGAGCGGTACCGCAACATCGGCATCATGGCCCACATCGATGCCGGCAAGACCACCACGACCGAGCGTATCCTCTACTACACCGGCAAGTCCTACAAGATCGGCGAAGTCCATGACGGCGCCGCGACGATGGACTGGATGGAGCAGGAGCAGGAACGCGGCATCACCATCACCTCGGCCGCGACCACCACGTTCTGGCAGAACGAGGACGGCAAGGGCGAGAAGCACCGCATCAACATCATCGACACCCCCGGGCACGTCGACTTCACCATCGAAGTCGAACGCTCGCTGCGCGTGCTCGACGGTGCGGTGGCGGTGTTCGACGGTGTGGCCGGGGTCGAACCCCAGTCCGAAACCGTCTGGCGCCAGGCCGACAAGTACGGCGTCCCGCGCATGTGCTTCATCAACAAACTCGACCGCACCGGCGCCGATTTCTATTACTGCGTGCAGTCGATCATCGATCGTCTCGGCGCGACGCCGTTGGTGCTGTATCTCCCGATCGGCGCGGAAAGCGATCTGTCGGGCGTGGTCGACTTGGTCAACAACCGCGGAATCGTGTGGGAAAACGACGGCCTCGGCGCTGACTTCAAATATGTCGACATCCCCGCCGACCTGGCCGACAAGGCCGCCGAATATCGCGAGAAGCTGATCGAGACCGCCGTCGAACAGGACGACGACGTCATGGAAGCCTATCTCGAAGGTGAGGAACCCGATGCGGCAACGCTCAAGAAGCTGATCCGCAAGGGCACCATGGCGCGCGACTTCGTGCCCGTGATCTGCGGTTCGGCGTTCAAGAACAAGGGCGTCCAGCCCCTGCTCGATGCGATCGTCGACTACATGCCGTCGCCGCTCGACGTTCCGGCCATCAAGGGCGTCCTGCCCGACAGCGATGAGGAAGACACTCGTGCATCGTCCGACGACGCGCCGTTCTCGGCGCTCGCGTTCAAGATCATGAACGATCCCTTCGTGGGCTCGCTCACCTTCACCCGTATCTACTCGGGTCACCTCACCAAGGGCAGCGTCCTGAACTCGGTGAAGGACAAGAAGGAAAAGATCGGCCGCATGCTGCTGATGCACTCGAACAACCGCGAAGACATCGACGAGGCATTCGCCGGCGATATCGTCGCGATTGCCGGCCTGAAGGAAACCACCACCGGCGATACGCTGTGTGATGCCTCCAAGCCGATCATCCTCGAGCGCATGGAATTCCCCGAGCCGGTTATCGAACTGTCGGTGGAACCCAAGACCAAGGCCGACCAGGAAAAGATGGGCGTCGCGCTCAACCGCCTGGCTGCCGAGGATCCCAGCTTCCGCGTCACCACCGACCACGAATCGGGCCAGACGATCATCAAGGGCATGGGCGAGCTTCACCTCGACATTCTCGTCGATCGCATGAAGCGCGAATTCAAGGTCGAAGCCAATGTCGGTGCACCGCAGGTCGCTTACCGCGAATATCTGGGTAAGCCGGTCGACGTCGATTACACCCACAAGAAGCAGTCGGGTGGCTCGGGCCAGTTCGGCCGCGTCAAGGTCAAAATCACCCCGGGTGAGCGCGGCCAGGGCTTCGTGTTCGAAGACAGCATCAAGGGCGGTAACATTCCGAAGGAATACATCCCGGCCATTGAGAAGGGTTTCCGCGAGCAGGCCGAAAGCGGCCATCTCGTCGGCTTCCCGATCATCGACTTCACCGTCGAACTGTATGACGGTGCCTACCATGACGTCGACTCGAGCGCGATCGCGTTCGAAATCGCCGGCCGCGGTGCCATGCGTGAAGTCGCTGACCGTGCTGGCATCAAGCTGCTCGAACCGATCATGAAGGTCGAGGTCGTGACCCCCGAGGACTATCTCGGCGACGTCATCGGCGATCTCAACAGCCGTCGTGGCCAGATCCAGGGCACCGACAGCCGCGGTAACGCACAGGCGGTCGAAGCCAACGTGCCGCTCGCGAACATGTTCGGGTACGTGAACGAGCTGCGCTCGTTCACGCAGGGCCGCGCCCAGTACTCGATGCAGTTCAGCCACTACGACGAGGTCCCGGCAAACGTCGCGGCCGAGGTCAAGGAGAAGCTTGCGTAAGCCAGCTTTGAGGTTTAGGGGCGGCGCCTGATTCAGCGGGCGCCGTTTCCTCCCCGCATAAATCCCAAATTTTTAAGACAGAGGTTATTGGAAAATGGCGAAGGAAAAGTTCGAGCGCAACAAGCCGCACGTCAATGTTGGTACCATTGGTCACGTCGACCACGGTAAGACCACGTTGACTGCGGCGATCACGAAGGTGATGGCCGAAACCTATGGCGGTGCAGCGGTTGATTTTGCAAACATCGACAAGGCGCCCGAAGAGCGCGAGCGCGGCATCACTATTTCGACCGCACACGTCGAATACGAAACCGACGCACGTCACTACGCGCACGTCGACTGCCCGGGTCACGCCGACTACGTGAAGAACATGATCACCGGTGCCGCCCAGATGGACGGCGCAATCCTGGTCGTGAACGCAGCCGACGGCCCGATGCCCCAGACCCGCGAGCACATCCTGCTTTCGCGTCAGGTCGGCGTTCCGGCTCTGGTCGTGTACCTGAACAAGGTCGACCAGGTCGACGACGAGGAAATCCTCGAGCTCGTCGAACTGGAAGTTCGCGAACTGCTTAGCGCCTACGACTTCGATGGCGACAACATTCCGATCATCAAGGGCTCGGCTCTGGCCGCTCTCGAAGGCCGTGACGACAACATCGGCAAGGAATCGATCATCGAGCTGATGAAGGCTGTTGACGAGCACATCCCGCAGCCGGAACGCCCGGTCGACCAGGCGTTCCTGATGCCGATCGAAGACGTGTTCTCGATCTCGGGTCGTGGTACGGTTGTCACCGGCCGTGTCGAAACCGGCGTTGTGAACGTTGGCGACGAATGCGAAATCGTCGGCATCAAGGACACCACCAAGACGACCGTCACCGGCGTTGAAATGTTCCGCAAGCTGCTCGATCGCGGCGAAGCCGGCGACAACATCGGCGCCCTGATCCGCGGTGTTGCCCGTGAAGACGTCGAGCGTGGCCAGGTTCTCGCAAAGCCCGGTTCGGTTACGCCGCATACCGAGTTCAGCGCCGAAGTTTACGTCCTGTCGAAGGACGAAGGCGGCCGTCACACGCCGTTCTTCGCGAACTATCGTCCGCAGTTCTACTTCCGCACCACCGACGTCACCGGCGAAGTGATCCTTCCCGAGGGCACCGAAATGGTGATGCCGGGCGACAACGTGACGATCAACGTCAAGCTGATCGCACCGATCGCCATGGACGAAGGTCTGCGCTTCGCAATCCGCGAAGGCGGCCGCACCGTCGGCTCGGGCGTCGTGGCGAACATCACGAAGTAAGCTTCGCTTACCCGTAACCAAATCGCTGGCCCGCTCCTCTTCAAGAGGGGCGGGCCTTCGGTTTTTCGGGGCCTGATCGGCACCAGGGGCACGGCCTGCCGTGTCATATTCCGCCTTATGGCTGCAGGGCGGATTTGAGGGGTTGCCAGATTGGGGACTCACCCGTATATGCGCGGCCACAGACAAGGATTCGCCGCTCGGTATTCCTTGGCACAACCAATTCAACAAAGGCCGCCCGTCCCGGGAAACCGGACAAAGCGGGGCGGGCTTTTCTTTTTTGTGGGCCGCTATCGGTCCATTGGCTCTTTCGCATCGGTGTAGGTAATGGAAGCTCAGAATATCCGCATTCGCCTCAAGGCGTTCGACCATCGCGTTCTCGACCAGGCAACTGGCGAAATCGCCGACACCGCGCGTCGTACGGGTGCTCTTATTCGTGGCCCCATTCCCATGCCGACGCGTATCGAGAAGTTCACCGTGAACCGCGGCCCGCACATCGACAAGAAGTCGCGCGAGCAGTTCGAGGTGCGCACCTACAAGCGGCTGCTCGACATCGTGCAGCCCAACGCCCAGACCGTCGATGCGCTGATGAAGCTCGACCTGGCCGCGGGCGTGAACGTGGAAATCAAGCTCGCTTAAGAGTTTGCCGCAAGTTTCCGTGGATGCGGGACTTGCCGTCTGCCCGGCAGGACGTTAACCGGCCGGGATAGTTTCGGGGCGCTCGATAGCCCCGCCAGGCCGCAAGGCCCGGCAAGACATCGGGATACCGCCGGATTATCCGGGTCTGCGTCCCCCGTCTCGCTTCCCAGGCTTCGTGCCGCGGAAGCACTCAGCCCGGACGGGGCGACGCATCATAAAATGGGCTGGCAAGCACCTCGGATGGGCCGGGGTGCCTCTGTGTTAGGAGTTTTACGATGCGCACTGGCGTTATCGCAAAGAAAGTCGGGATGACCCGCCTCTTCCAGGAGGACGGTCGGCACGTGCCGGTTACCGTTCTTGCGCTGGAAAATTGCCAGGTTACCGCTCACCGTACTGCCGATCGCGATGGTTACTTCGCGGTCCAGGTCGGTTCGGGCGAAGCCAAGCAGAAGAATGTCAACAAGCCGCAGCGCGAAGCCTTTGCCAAGGCGGGCGTCGAGCTGAAGATGAAGGTCGCGGAATTCCGTGTCGAGGCCGAGGATGCTCTGCTTCCCGTCGGCGCGCGCATTTCGGCTGAACACTTCATTGCCGGCCAGAAGGTCGACATCACCGGCCATACGCAGGGCAAGGGCTTTGCCGGCGCGATGAAGCGCTGGGGCTTCGGTGGTCTGCGGGCTACCCACGGTGTCTCGCTCTCGCACCGTTCGCACGGTTCGACGGGTAACCGTCAGGATCCGGGCCGCGTGTTCAAGGGCAAGAAGATGGCCGGCCACATGGGCGACCGTCAGCGCACCCAGCAGAACCTCGAGATCGTTCGCACCGACGCCGATCGCGGCCTGCTCTTCGTCAAGGGCTCGGTCCCGGGCGCGAAGAACGGCTGGCTGCTGGTCAAGGACGCGGTCAAGATCGACCACGGTGAACTGCCGTTCCCGGGCGTGATGTATCGCAACCGCGACGAGTTCGAGCATGAAGAAGCCGCTGCAGGCCTGGTCGAGAGCTCGGCCGAGCACGAAGTCGGGACGGAAGTTTCCGCCGACCAGCAGGCCAAGCTGCTCAAGGAACAGGACGCCGGTGCCGACACCGAATCCACCACCGATACGCCCGCAGCCGACACCGGCGCGGACGATAGCAAGGAGGGCTGATCCGTGAAGGTGAAGGTCCAGAAAATCGACGGCAAGGCGTCGGGCGACATCGAATTGAACGATGACGTGTTCGGTATCGAACCGCGCGCCGATATCCTGCATCGTGTTGTCACCTGGCAGCTCGAGAACCGCCGCGGCACCGCCCGCCCGACGCGTGAGCGTTCGGACGTGGCGCGCACCGGCAAGAAGTGGGGTCGCCAGAAAGGCGGCGGCACGGCTCGTCACGGCGATCGCGCTGCTCCGATCTTTATCGGCGGCGGTAAGGCTCACGGCGCGCGCAAGCGTGACTTCGAGCAGTCGCTGAACAAGAAGGTCCGGGCACTCGGTCTCAAGATGGCTCTGTCGAGCAAGGCGAAGGATGGCCTCGTTGTCATCGACAGCCTCGAGCTGACGGACGCCAAGACCAAGGCGCTCAAGGCGCACTTCGACAAGGCTGGCTGGAACGGCAAGGTCCTCGTGATCGACGGCGAAAGCGTCAATGACGGTTTCAGCAAGGCTGCCAGCAACCTGCCCGGCGTCAATGTGCTGCCGGCCATGGGTGCCAACGTTTACGACATCCTGAAGCACGACACGCTGGTCCTTACCAAGGACGCGGTCGAAAAGCTGGAGGCCCGTTTCAATGGCTAAAAAGCAGGAAGTGGAAGCGCGTCACTACGACGTCGTGCTCGCACCGCACATCACCGAAAAGGCCACGCTGGCGTCGGAACACAACGCCGTCGTCTTCAAGGTCGCCAACGATGCCACCAAGCCGCAGATCAAGGAAGCGATCGAGGCGATCTTCGGTGTCAAGGTAATGGGCGTGAACACCATCGTGACGAAGGGCAAGACCAAGCGCTGGAAGGGCAGGCCCTACAAGCGCACGGACATGAAGAAGGCCATCGTCACCCTGAAAGACGGCGATTCCATCGACGTCACCAGCGGTATCTGAGGGGCTAGAGAGAAATGGCACTCAAGAATTACAAACCCACGAGCCCGGGCCGTCGCGGCCTGATCCTCGTCGACAAGTCGGGGCTCTACAAGGGCAAGCCGGTCAAGTCGCTCGTCGAAGGCAAGCGCAAGACCGGTGGCCGCAACAACAAGGGTCATGTCACCTCGCGTGGCATGGCTGGCGGTCACAAGCAGAAGTACCGCTATGTCGACTTCAAGCGTCGCAAGTGGGACGTCGAAGGGACCGTCGAACGGCTCGAGTATGACCCGAACCGGACTGCGTTCATCGCGCTGGTGAAGTATACCGACGGCGAACTGGCCTATATCCTCGCTCCGCAGCGTCTCGCTGTCGGCGACAAGGTCATCGCTGCCGAGAAATGCGACACCAAGCCCGGCAACGCCATGCTGCTCGGCCAGATGCCGGTCGGCACGATCTGCCACAACGTGGAAATGAAGCCGGGCAAGGGCGGCCAGATCGCCCGCGCTGCAGGGTCCTACGTTCAGCTGGTCGGCCGTGACCGCGGCATGGTCATCGTGCGTCTCAACAGCGGCGAGCAGCGTTACCTGCGTGCCGACTGCATGGGCACCGTTGGCGCCGTGTCGAACCCGGACAACCAGAACCAGAACCTGGGCAAGGCCGGTCGTCGTCGCTGGATGGGCATCAAGCCGCTGACCCGCGGTGTCGCCAAGAACCCGGTCGACCATCCGCATGGCGGCGGTGAAGGCCGCACCAGCGGTGGCCGTCATCCGGTCACTCCGTGGGGCAAGCCGACCAAGGGCGCCCGTACCCGCAAGAACAAGCAGACGGACAAGATGATCATCCGTTCGCGCCACGCGAAGAAGAAGAGGTAATCCGACATGGCTCGTTCCGTCTGGAAAGGTCCGTTCGTCGAGCTCAGCCTTCTCAAGAAGGCTGAGACCGCTCAGGACGCGGGTGCCAACAAGCCGATCAAGACCTGGTCGCGCCGTAGCACCATCCTGCCGCAATTCGTTGGTCTGACGTTCAACGTCTACAACGGTCACAAGTTCATCCCGGTCTCCGTTTCGGAAGAGATGGTCGGCCACAAGCTCGGTGAGTTCGCACCTACGCGTACTTTCCCGGGTCACGCCGCCGACAAGAAGGGCAAGCGCTGATGAGCAAGCAGAAAGCACCCCGTCGCGTGGCGGACAACGAGGCGCTGGCCGTCGCTACCACGATCCGTGGTTCGGCGCAGAAGCTCAACCTCGTTGCCGGCCTGATCCGCGGCAAGAAGGCCGAAGAGGCGCTCAACATCCTCGCTTTCTCGAAGAAGGCGATGGCGAAGGACGCCACCAAGGTTCTTGCATCGGCGATCGCCAATGCGGAAAACAACCACAACCTCGATGTCGACGCACTGGTCGTTGCCGAGGCTTCGGTGGGCAAGTCGATCACGATGAAGCGCTTCCACACGCGTGGTCGCGGCAAGTCGACGCGCATCCTGAAGCCGTTCAGCCGCCTTCGTATCGTCGTTCGCGAGCAGGAAGAGGCGTAAGATGGGCCAGAAGAGCAATCCGATCGGTCTGCGCCTGCAGATCAACCGCACCTGGGACAGCCGCTGGTACGCCGAAGGGCGCGACTATGCCAAGCTGCTCAGCGAAGACATCAAGCTGCGCAAGCACATCGTCGACAGCCTGCCGCAGGCAGCGATCTCGAAGGTCGTGATCGAGCGTCCGGCCAAGCTGTGCCGCATCTCGATCTATGCCGCCCGTCCGGGCGTCATCATCGGCAAGAAGGGCGCGGACATCGAAAAGCTGCGCACCAAGCTGTCGAGCATGACCGACAGCGAAGTGAAGCTGAACATCGTCGAAATCCGCAAGCCGGAAATCGATGCCAAGCTCGTCGCGCAGGGCATTGCCGACCAGCTGATCCGCCGTGTCGCCTTCCGCCGCGCCATGAAGCGCGCCGTGCAGTCGGCTCTCCGCCTTGGCGCGGAAGGCATCAAGATCGTGTGCGGCGGCCGTCTCGGCGGTGCTGAAATCGCGCGTGTCGAATGGTATCGCGAAGGCCGCGTTCCGCTCCACACGCTGCGTGCCAACGTCGACTATGCGGAAGCCGAAGCGCTGACCGCCTACGGGATCATCGGCATCAAGTGCTGGATCTTCAAGGGCGAAATCTTGGCGCATGACCCGACCGCCCAGGACCGCCTGATGATGGAAGCCCAGACCTCGGGCGTCCGTCCGGCGCGCTGATTGCAGGATTAGGAAAGAACCATGCTGCAACCGAAGAAAACCAAGTACCGCAAGGCGTTCAAGGGCAAGATCCATGGCAAGGCCAAGGGCGGCACCACGCTGAATTTCGGGTCCTACGGCCTAAAGGCGATGGAACCCGAGCGGATCACCGCGCGCCAGATCGAAGCGGCTCGCCGTGCGATCACGCGTCACATCAAGCGTCAGGGACGTTTGTGGATCCGCATCTTCCCCGATGTGCCGGTGTCGAAGAAGCCTGCCGAAGTCCGTCAGGGTAAGGGCAAGGGCTCGATCGAATACTGGGCTGCACGGGTCAAGCCGGGCCGCATCCTGTTCGAACTCGACGGCGTCGCCGGCCCGCTGGCCGCCGAAGCGTTCGAGCGCGCAGCGATGAAGCTGCCGATCAAGACCAAGGTCGTTGCCCGCCTGGGCGACACCTCGCACCTGGGAGGCGAATGATGGCCAAGACCGAAGACCTGCGCCAGAAGTCGGACGACCAGCTGGCCGAAGAGCTGACCACGCTCAAGCGCGAAGCGTTCAACCTCCGCTTCCAGGCGGCGACGAACCAGCTCGAGGCCCCGGCCCGCATCCGCGAAGTGCGCCGCACGATCGCCAAGATCAAGACGCTGCAGAGCGAGCGCACGCGCTCGGCTGAAGCGAAGGCTTAAGGAGTAGACCATGCCCAAGCGTATCCTGATCGGGACCGTCACCTCCGACAAGACCGACAAGACCGTTACCGTGCTCGTCGAACGCAAGGTGAAGCATCCCCTCTACGGGAAGATCATCCGTCGTTCGAAGAAGTACCATGCCCATGACGCGCAGAACGAGTTCACGCTCGGCGATGTCGTGCGCATCGAAGAAACCAAGCCGATCTCCAAGACCAAGACTTGGCAGGTGATCGATCGCGTTACCGCAGGTGGCACGCAGGCTGTCGAGGCGAACCTCGACGTCGAAGCCGCCGGTAACTGAGCTTTTATTGACGTAGGAACTGCCGGGCAAACGTCCCGGCAAGCCATTGAGAAGGAACCGGATCGATGATCCAGATGCAATCCAATCTCGACGTCGCGGACAACAGCGGCGCCAAGCGCGTCCAGTGCATCAAGGTACTGGGCGGCTCCAAGCGCCGGACTGCTTCCGTAGGCGACGTGATCGTGGTTTCCGTCAAGGAAGCCCAGCCGCGCACCAAGGTGAAGAAGGGCGATGTCCATCGCGCTGTCATCGTGCGCACGAAGAAGGACGTCCGCCGCCCCGATGGCAGCGTGATCCGCTTCGACAGCAACGCCGCGGTGCTCGTGAACAAGAGCGAAGAACCGATCGGCACCCGTATCTTCGGCCCGGTCGTGCGCGAACTGCGCGGTCGCGGCTTCATGAAGATCATCTCGCTTGCTCCGGAGGTGCTGTAATGGCCGCCGCAAAGATCAAGAAGGGTGACAGCGTCGTCGTCCTGTCCGGCAAGGACAAGGGCAAGACCGGCACCGTCGCGAAGGTCATGCCCAAGGATGGCAAGATCGTCGTCGAAGGCGTCAACATCGCCGCGCGTCACCGCAAGCCGACCCAGCAGAACCCGCAGGGTGGCATCGACCGTTTCGAAGCGCCGATGCACATCAGCAAGGTTGCGCTGGCCGATCCGAAGGATGGCAAGCCCACGCGCGTCCGTTTCCAAGACCAGGACGGCAAGAAGGTTCGTGTCGCCGTAAAGTCCGGAGAGACTATCGATGGCTGATTATACGCCCCGCATGCGCAAGCGCTACGACGACGAGATCGTCAAGGCGATGACCGAGAAGTTCGGCTACAAGAACGCTCTTGAAGTCCCCAAGCTGGAAAAGATCACGCTCAACATGGGTGTGGGCGAAGCCAGCCAGGACAAGAAGAAGGTTCAGACTGCAGCCGATGAAATGGCGCTGATCGCCGGCCAGAAGCCGGTTATCACCAAGGCCAAGAAGTCGATCGCGCAGTTCAAGCTGCGTGAAGGCATGCCGATCGGTTGCAAGGTCACCTTGCGCCGCGACCGCATGTACGAGTTCACGGACCGTCTGGTGACCGTGGCCATGCCGCGCATCCGAGATTTCCGCGGCCTCAACCCGAAGTCGTTCGACGGCCGTGGCAACTATGCCATGGGCCTGAAAGAACAGATCATCTTTCCCGAGATCAGCTACGACCAGATCGACAAGGTCCGGGGGATGGACATCATCGTAACCACGACGGCGAAGACCGACGAAGAGGCGCGCGAATTGCTCCGCCTGTTCGGTTTCCCGTTCCCGGCCGAAGTGTCGGAAGAGAAGGAGGCGGCGTGAGCCGCTAATAGAGGAACTTAAGTCCAATGGCGAAACTGAGTTCGATCAACAAGAACGAGCGTCGTAAGAAGCTCGTCAAGCAGTACGCGGAAAAGTTTGCGAAGCTGAAGGCTATCGCTGACGATGAATCGCTCGACGAGACCGAACGCCTGATGGCGCGTCTCAAGATGGCGGAACTGCCGCGTAACGCGAACCCAACCCGGGTGCGCAATCGCTGCTCCACCACCGGCCGCCCCCGCGGCTATTACCGCAAGTTCGGTCTCAACCGTATCGAACTGCGCGACCTCGGCAACAAGGGCCTGATTCCAGGCCTGACCAAGTCGAGCTGGTGAGGTAAAGACAGATGGCTATGACCGATCCCCTGGGTGACATGCTCACCCGCATCCGCAACGGCCAGCGCGCGAAGAAGGACAGTGTCCTTTCGCCCGCCAGCAAGCTGCGTGCGAACGTTCTCGAAGTGCTTCAGCGCGAAGGCTACATCCGTGGCTACAGCGAAGACGCTTCGGCCAAGCACGCACAGCTGCGGATCGAACTGAAATATTTCGAGGGCGAACCTGCTATCAAGCACGTTGCCCGCGTCTCCAAGCCGGGCCGCCGCGTCTATTCGGGTTCGAAAGAACTTCCGATCGTGCGCAACGGCCTTGGCATCACCATCGTCTCGACGCCCAAGGGTGTGCTTTCGGACGCCGAAGCGCGCACCGAAAACGTCGGCGGCGAAGTGCTGGCGGAGGTGTTCTGATGAGCCGCATCGGCAAAAGGGCGGTAGCGATCCCCAGCGGGGTCACTGCCAACATCGATGGCAAGACGCTCAGCGTCAAGGGGCCCAAGGGCACCCTCGACATGGGTCTGTCCGACCTGATCGAATACACGCTTGAAGACGGCGAGATCTCGGTCAAGCCGGCCAACGATACCCGCGCTGCCCGCAACCACTGGGGCATGCAGCGCACCATGGTATCGAACCTGGTCGAAGGCGTGACCGAAGGGTTCACCAAGGTCCTCGAGATCAATGGTGTCGGTTACCGTGCGCAGGCGCAGGGCAAGAAGCTCAAGCTTCAGCTCGGCTACTCGCATGATGTCGATCTCGATGTGCCGGAAGGCCTCGAGGTGAAGACCCCTGACCAGACCACCATCGAGATCAGCGGTATCGACAAGCAGGCCGTGGGCCAGTTTGCGGCGAATGTCCGCAAGTGGCGCAAGCCCGAACCCTACAAGGGCAAGGGCATCAAGTACCGCGGCGAGTATATCTTCCGCAAGGAAGGGAAGAAGAAGTAAGATGGCCAAGCTCTCTCTCTTTGAACGTCGCCGTCGCCGCGTCCGCACCGCGCTTCGCAACGTGTCGGGTGGCAAGCCCCGCCTGTCGGTGCACCGCACCGGCCAGCACATCTACGCGCAGATCATCGACGACGCCGCGGGCAAGACCCTCGCCGCCGCTTCGACGCTCGGCACGAAGAACTCGGGCGCCAATGTCGATGCGGCCAAGAAGGTCGGCACCGACATCGCCGCTGCTGCCAAGAAGGCCGGCGTGACCACCGTCGTCTTCGATCGCGGCGGCTTCCTGTTCCATGGCCGCGTCAAGGCGCTGGCCGACGCCGCTCGCGAAGGCGGGCTGGAGTTCTGATGATGGCTGACGAAAACAAGACCGAAAACACCGAAGCCGAAACCAAGGTCGAAGAGACCAAGGTTGAAGCGACTCCGGCCAAGGCCGAACCCGAAGCTCCCGTCACGAAGGAAGAGCCGGCTGTCGCCGACACGCCTTCGGAAGCAGCTGCCAGCCAGAGCCCCGCACAGGGTGCCGAAGGTCAGCCGCGCGAACGTCAGGGCCGTGGTGGCCGTGACAATCGCGGTGGTGGCGGCGGTGGCCGTGGCCGTGGTGGCCGCGACAACAACCGTCGTGGCGGACGCCGCGAGGAAGAAGACGACGGCATCATCGAGAAGCTCGTCCACATCAACCGCGTCAGCAAGACGGTGAAGGGCGGTAAGCGCTTCGGTTTTGCTGCACTCGTGGTTGTCGGTGACGGCCAGGGCCGCGTTGGCTTCGGCAAGGGCAAGGCTCGCGAAGTGCCCGAAGCGATCAGCAAGGCGACTGCCGCTGCGCGCAAGAAGATGGTCCGTGTCCCGCTGAAGGAGGGCCGCACCCTCCATCACGACGGCAAGGGTCACTTCGGTGCCGGTAAGGTTACCGTCCGTACCGCGCCTCCGGGTACCGGCATCATCGCCGGTGGTCCGATGCGCGCCGTGTTCGAGAGCCTCGGCGTTGCCGACGTGGTGACCAAGTCGGTCGGCACCTCGAACCCCTACAACATGATCCGCGCCACTTTCGACGCGCTGACCACGCAGACTTCGCCGAAGTCGGTGGCCCAGCGTCGTGGCAAGAAGGTTGCCGACTTGCTCGGCCGCGGTGGTTCTTCCGAGGCCGAGGCTGAAGCCGACGCCGCGGCAGTCGTGGAGTAATAACGATGGCCAAAGCGAAAACCGTCAAGATCAAGCAGATCGGTTCGCCGATCCGCCGCCCGGAAAGCCAGCGCCAGATCCTCATCGGTCTGGGTCTCAACAAGCTGCACAAGGTTGTTGAGCGTCAGGACACCCCCGAGGTGCGCGGCGCGATCGCCAAGATCCCGCATCTGGTGACCGTGGTCGACTAGACGACCGGATCATACCGAATTGAAGGGCCGGGCAACGCGAGACGTTGTCCGGCCCTTTTTATTTGTCCGCGGCTGCGCGGCAATGGCCGTAGACCACAACCTCGATGTCCCACCCCTCGAGCAGGGGTTCCGACGCCACCTTGCGGCAGTTCCGTTTCGCATAGGCGCGCACCAGCGTGCTGGTGGCGGTATTGGTAACCTTGGTGGTGCGGTCGACGATGGCGCCGGGGCGCTGCGCCAGCAGCCGCTCGACCTCGCTCAGCGTGGTGATGTGGCTGACGTCGCTCTCGGATGCCTGATGCAAGTGATTGGGGAATGCGAGGGGCGTGGGAAACCGCGACCCGGTAAGCGTGTAGAGCAGTGGCGGGCCGTCATAGATCAGCAGCGGGCCGTCGCCCTTGCTCTGCTCGATGGCGGCGGCGAGCCGGGACATGGCCGTGCGGGCCTCGCGGGTCTCCGCAAAACTGAAGAACGGATGGAAGAGTACCGGCATCACCGCCGCAATGCCGAGCAGCACGGCCCCCGTTCTTGGCCAGGCGAGGCTCGCCGGGGCGAGCGCGCACAAGGGTACCAGCAGCGGCAGGGCATAGTGCAGATAGAAGGCGGGGACCGAGAAGAAGCCGATCAGCGCGGCCAGCAGCCATCCGGCGAAGAAGACGCGATAGATTCCCGAGATCCGGGTGAGGGCGACCATGCCGGCTGCGCCAAGCGGGAGCAGCATCAGCGCGAGGATAAGCAGGCGCTGCATTCCGCCATTGTCTTCGACCGGTTTGCGCAGGTTCGAGAGGACCATTGCGGTCCAGTATTCATCCCAATACCCGTTGAGTGCATACCACGCAGCGAACAGCGCGCTCGGCAACAGGCCCAGCGCGATCCAGCCCAGAATGCGCAGCATGGTTGTGCGGCCGATACCGGCTGTCCCGATCTGCAACCCCGCTGCAAACAGGCCGAGGAACGTCGCCTCGAAGACCGCGGTGGTCTTTATGGTGATCGCGATCCCGGCAAGCAGCATGGCCAGCGCCACCGCGCGCTGCGCGGGGCGGCTTTCGAAGCGGGGAATGCTGGCGAGGCTGAGCGCGGCAGCCGCGGCGATGAACAGATTGTAGAATACCGGGCTCTGGCCCCCGTGGCCGTGAAACAGGCAGATCGCGGTCAGATAGGTGCCGGCCCCGAGCAGCGCGGGTCCCCGCGACGTCAGCCTCCGCGCCATGCCGTAAATGGTCAGCGCAGTTGCAGCGGCGAAGATCGTGGCGGCGATCTGGTAGGTGACATACCAGTCCGAAATGGCTGCCAGCGCGCCGAACAGCAGGAAATGCCCGGGCGGTTTGCGGTCCCACACATCGACATAGGGGATCGCGCCATGCACCATCTCAACCCCGGCGGCGAAGTAGAAGGTCTCGTCGATATGAAGGTCGGGATGGCCGAAGGTGGCGATGCGTGTTATCAACGCGAAGACGAGCAGCAGGAAGCCGATCAGCGCCGCTTCCCGCCCGCCCATCGGCGGCGCGGACCTGTCAGTCCCCAGACCCCGGTTTTGCAGAACCATATCGCCCCATACCTTGCCGATCGCCCTCGGCATCGCCACTATCAGGATCCGCCGAATTCGGGGTCGACAAGATCGGCCAAACAGACTATCGGCGCCCACTTCCCAACAGCGCGAACCCCGTGATGGGGCCTAGAAAGCGAAAGCGAGTGCACTATGAAACTTAATGATATCCGCGACAATGCCGGCGCACGCAAGAGCCGGATCCGTGTCGGCCGTGGCATCGGCTCGGGCAAGGGCAAGACTGCAGGCCGTGGCCAGAAGGGCCAGAAGGCCCGTTCGGGTGTAGCCATCAAGGGCTTCGAAGGCGGCCAGATGCCGCTCCACATGCGTCTGCCGAAGCGCGGCTTCAACAATCCGTTCGGCAAGGACTTTGCCGAAGTGAACATCGGCATGGTGCAGAAGTTCATCGACGCCAAGAAGCTCGATGGTTCGAAGGTCCTCGACCACGAAACGCTGCGGGCCGCTGGCCTCGCGCGTGGTGGCAAGGACGGCGTCCGCCTCCTCGCCAAGGGCGAGCTCAAGGCCAAGGTCACCTTCAAGGTTGCCGGTGCCTCCAAGGGCGCCATCGAGGCAGTCGAGAAGGCTGGCGGCAAGGTCGACGTGATCCCGGCCGACAAGCCCGAGCACGAGAAGAAAGCTGCTCGCGCCGAAGCCAACAAGGCTGCCAAGGCAAAGTAAGCGGGATAATTCGGGGGGCGGGTTCGACAATCCGTCCCCCGCTCCCTATCTAGCCTTCCTGTGCCGGGAGGGACCGGCGCCAATTCAGGATTGAACAGATTCCCATGGCATCACGCGCCGACAATATCGCGAGCAATATGAGCCTCGCAAACTTCTCCAAGGCCACCGAGCTGAAGAACCGTATCTGGTTCACTATCGCGGCCCTGATCGTCTTCCGCTTTCTCAGCTTCGTTCCGCTTCCGGGCGTGAATCCGCTGATTCTGGGTGACCTCTACGATCAGACGCGGGGCGGGATCCTCGACCTGTTCAACACTTTCTCGGGCGGCAGCCTTGAGCGCATGAGTCTCATTGCGCTCGGCGTCATGCCCTATATTACCGCCTCGATCGTGGTGCAGCTGGCAGCCGCGCTGCATCCCAGCCTCGCCGCGCTCAAGAAGGAAGGCGGCGCGGGCCGCCAGAAGCTCAACCAGTATACGCGCTATGGCACCGTGTTCCTGTGCGCGATCCAGGGCTGGTTCCTCGCGTCTGGCCTCGAAAGCTTCGGCGCGCAGAGCGGGCTGCAGGCGGTGGTCGATCCCGGCATCATGTTCCGCGTGGGCGCCGTCATCAGCCTGGTGGGTGGGACCATGTTCCTGCTGTGGCTGGGCGAACAGATCACCAGCCGCGGTATCGGCAATGGCGTTTCGCTGATCATCATGGCGGGCATTGTCGCCCAGTTCCCGACCTTCGTCTCGAACCTCGGTTCGGGCTATTCGGAAGGCTCGATCGCCACCGGGATCATCGTCGGCCTGATCGCGATGGTCGTGATCCTGATCCTTGTGATCTGTTTCATGGAACGCGCGCAGCGCCGCCTGCTGATCCAGTATCCCAAGCGCGCGACGCAGCGCGGCATGATGCAGGCCGACCGCTCGCACCTGCCGCTCAAGCTGAACACCGCCGGCGTCATCCCGCCGATTTTCGCCAGTTCGCTGCTGTTGCTTCCGCTGACGATCACTCAGTTCGCCGGCAATTCGGTCGATACCGATAGCGCGGCGGGGGGTGTGCTCCAGTCGGTGCTGCAATATCTCCAGCACGGCCAGCCGCTCTATATGGCGCTATATGCCCTCGGCATCATCTTCTTCTGTTTCTTTTACACCGCGATCGTCTTCAATCCCGAAGAGACCGCCGAGAACCTGAAGAAGAACGGCGGCTTCATCCCGGGTATCCGTCCGGGCAAGCGCACCGAGCAATATCTCGACTATGTGCTGACGCGCATCACCGTGATCGGGGCAATCTACCTGACGATCGTCTGCGTGCTGCCTGAATACATGATCGCACAGACCGGCGTTCCGCTGTTCCTCGGCGGCACCAGCCTGCTTATCGTGGTCAATGTGACAGTCGATACGATCAGCCAGGTCCAGTCGCATCTGCTGGCACACCAGTATGGCGACCTCATCAAAAAAGCGAAGTTGAAGGGACGCCTGCGTTAAGGCACAGCACGGGCGAAGGGGACAATACGCGATGGACATTATCCTCCTGGGCCCTCCGGGCGCCGGTAAGGGAACGCAGGCTCAGCGACTGGTCGAGCATCATGGCATGCGCCAGCTCTCGACCGGTGACATGCTGCGTGACACGCGCAAGGCCGATACCGAACTGGGCCGCACGGTCGCCGACATCATGGATTCGGGCGGGCTCGTTTCAGACGAGATCGTGTCGGCGATGATCGATGCCAAGCTGACCGAGATGGGTCCCGAGATCGGCGCGATCTTCGATGGCTATCCGCGCACCGCGGCGCAGGCCGACCAGCTCGACGAAATCCTCGCGCGGCACGGCCGCAAGCTCGACCATGTGATCGAACTCGAAGTGAATGAGGACGCGCTGGTCGAGCGGATCACCGGGCGCTTCACCTGCGCCAATTGCGGTGCGGGCTATCACGACGTCTTCAAGCTCCCCGAGAAAGAGGGCGTGTGCGACAAATGCGGCTCGACCGAATTCAAGCGCCGTCCGGACGATAACGAGGACACCGTGCGTACCCGCATGCAGGAATATCGCGGCAAGACTGCCCCGATCCTGCCGGGCTACGAAGCACGCGGTATCGTCAGCCGGGTCGATGGCATGGCTTCGATCGAAGACGTGACCCACGCGATCGACGCGATCCTCGCGGACTGATCGACCCGCCGCTTCCAAACAGGCGCAACTTCGCTTAGGACGTCTCTCCGCACAGGGGAGAGGGTCCATGCGTCTTGTCACAACCGTTCTTGCCGCAGCCACGCTGACGGCTGCGATGCCGCTTTCGGCCACGGTTGCCGAGACCAGCGAACGCGGCTTCGTTACGCAGGACCAGGCCGATGTCGCGGCCAGCCCGCTGGATACATGGCTCGCGCTGATCAGGCCCGCCGCCTGGTGGAACGACGCGCATACCTGGTCCGCCGATGCCGCCAATATGACACTGACCCCGCAGGCGGGCGGCTGTTTTTGCGAGCGCGTGCCCGGCGAGGACCGCGAGGACGGCTTCTCGCTCGACGGCAGCGTCCAGCACATGACCGTCATCCAGGCCTATCCGCTCAAGAACCTGCGCATGCGCGGGGGGCTCGGCCCGTTGCAGGGCGAACCGGCCACCGGCGTGCTGACGATCACGCTCGAGGAAATCGCGGGCGGGACGCGGATCCGCTGGGAATATGCCGTCGGCGGCTCCATGCGCTACGAGGTTGCCTCGATTTCGCAGGCCGTGGATGCCGTGATGAGCCAGCAATTGCATGGCCTCAGGGATTATCTCGGGGCGCTCGAAGGGGCGGGCGGAGCAGGCGGCGAAGCCGATGATCCGGCCGATGGGGAAGCGACTATCGAGGCGCAGATCGACGCCTTGCAGGACACCGAATAGCACAAGCCGACGAGCGCCCGCCGAACGGGCGCCGGGGTCGCAAACATCAACTCGCCCAACCGGGCACCAGGGGGGAATTGCGACATGGCATCCGTCTACGACAGGCACGTGGATCTTTCGACATTCATGGAGGGCGTGAAGAAGCGCAATCCGGGGCAGGACGAGTTCGTTCAGGCGGTCCAGGAAGTGGCGCAGGACGTCTTCCACTTCATCGAGGACAAGGAAGAATACCACGAGGCGCAGATCCTGCGCCGGATCGCCGAACCCGACCGGATCGTCAGCTTCCGCGTGTGCTGGGAAGACGACAATCACTGTATCCGCGTGCAGCGCGGGTGGCGGGTGCAGAACAACAACGCGATCGGCCCCTACAAGGGCGGGATCCGCTTCCACCCCAGCGTCAATGAAAGCGTGCTCAAGTTCCTCGCCTTCGAACAGACCTTCAAGAACTCGCTCACCGGCCTGCCGATGGGCGGCGGCAAGGGCGGGGCGAACTTCAACCCCAGGGGCAAGAGCGACAGCGAGGTAATGCGCTTCTGCCAGAGCTTCATGACCGAGCTCTACCGCCATATCGGCCCCGACACCGATGTCCCCGCGGGTGACATCGGCGTGGGCGGGCGCGAGATCGGTTATATGTTCGGTCAGTACAAGCGCATCACCAATCGCTGGGAAGGCGTGCTGACCGGCAAGGCGACCGAATATGGCGGCTCGCAAATGCGTCCCGAAGCGACCGGTTATGGCGCGGTCTATTTCCTGCAGAATATGCTGACGCACAAGGGCGACGCGGTCGAGGGCAAGAGCGCGGTGATCTCCGGCTCGGGCAATGTCGCGACCCATGCGGCGGAAAAGATCGTCCAGCTGGGCGGCAAGGTGCTCACCCTGTCCGACAGCGGCGGCTTCATCCACGATCCTGACGGGTTCGACCAGGACAAGATCGACTGGGTCAAGGATCTCAAGACCCGCCGCCGGGGACGCATCTCCGAATATGCCGACCACTTCACTTCCGCCTCGTTCCACGAGGGCCGGCGTCCGTGGGATGTGCCATGCGACCTGGCGCTGCCATGCGCGACACAGAACGAACTGAACGAAGGTGAGGCGCGCAGCCTGGTCGACAATGGCTGCAAGGCGGTGTCCGAAGGCGCCAACATGCCGACCACGCTCGACGGGGTGAAGGTCTTCCACGATGCCAAGATCATGTACGGCCCCGGCAAGGCGGCGAATGCCGGGGGGGTCGCGGTCTCGGGGCTGGAGATGAGCCAGAATTCCGAACGGATCGCATGGAACCACGAACGGTTGGGCCAGATGCTGACCGAGCTGATGGAGGGCATCCACGGCAAATGCGTCGAATATGGCGACCAGGGCGATGGCTATGTCGATTACGTCAAGGGGGCAAACATCGCCGGGTTCAAGAAGGTTGCCGATGCGATGCTCGCCTTTGGAGTGATGTAGGGTTTTGACCTTCGCGGCGTCAGGCGCTACAAGGCTTGCAACACCTCGCGAGCCGCCCATCCGGCGGTCTCGTTGGTTTGCGTGTGCTGGGCGGTTGACGCCGCGGGCGAATCCCCCTAAGCGCGCTCTTCATTCGACATTGCGGTGAGTCCGGCGGCGACAGCCATATTGGGCGCCCGCCTGCCCATTTGTATCAGGCAGGTACCGCAAGCGTCGATGAATGGAGCGATGAGATAGGGTTAACCGGATGTCCGGGCCCTGTGGAGCATGGAGAAGTAAGTGGCTCGTATTGCCGGGGTAAATATCCCCACCAACAAGCGCGTGATCATCGCGCTCACCTATATTCACGGAATCGGCCGGACCAAGGCCGTCGAGATCGCCGACAAGCTCGGCATTGATCACGCGCGCCGCGTGCAGGACCTGTCCGACGAGGAAGTTCTGCGCGTTCGTGAAACGATCGATGAAGAGCACATGGTCGAAGGCGACCTTCGCCGTGACACGGCTATGAACATCAAGCGCCTTATGGACCTTCGTTCGTATCGCGGCCTGCGTCACCGTGTCGGCCTGCCCGTTCGCGGCCAGCGCACTCACACCAACGCCCGGACCCGCAAGGGCAAGGCCAAGCCGATCGCTGGCAAGAAGAAGTAAGCGGAGGGACTTCCCTACGCTTTTGCCTTCTTGATAGATTAGAGGAATACAGACCATGGCACGCGAACCCGGCCGCGTTAGGCGCCGCGACAAAAAGAACATTTCGAGCGGCGTTGCGCATATCAACGCCAGCTTCAACAACACGATGATCACCATCACCGATGCACAGGGCAATGCGATCAGCTGGTCCAGCGCCGGCATGATGGGCTTCAAGGGCAGCCGCAAGTCGACTCCCTATGCCGCGCAGGTCGCCGCCGACGACGCGGGCCGCAAGGCCGTGGAACACGGCGTGCGCACCCTCGAGGTCGAAGTGAAGGGTCCGGGCTCGGGTCGTGAGAGCGCACTGCGCGGTCTTGCGGCAGTGGGCTTCACCATCACCTCGATCCGTGACGTGACGCCGATCCCGCATAACGGGGTCCGTCCTTCCAAGCGTCGTCGCGTCTGATCCGTACCTGCCTGGTGGCTCGCTAGCGGGCCGCCGACACCCTCTCACGGACCGGACGCTCTTCCAAAGAGCGCCGGTCCTGCCCGCATCCGAACCAGGGGATTTTCATGTCCGTCAACATCAAGAACTGGCAGGAACTCAAGAAACCCAATGTCCTTGATATCAAGGAATCCGGCGACAAGGCGCGCAAGGCGACCTTCGTGGCCGAACCGCTCGAGCGCGGCTTCGGCCTGACGCTCGGCAACGCACTGCGTCGCGTGCTGCTGAGCTCGCTGCAGGGCGCTGCGATCACCTCGATCAAGATCGAGAACGTGCTCCACGAATTCAGCTCGCTTGCCGGCGTGCGCGAAGACGTCACCGACATCGTCCTCAACGTGAAACAGATCGCGCTGAAGATGGAAGGCGAGGGCATGAAGCGCCTGCAGCTTTCCGCTACCGGCCCCGGTGAAGTGAAAGCCGGCGACATCGCCGTGTCGGGCGACATCGAAGTGATGAACAAGGATCTGGTGATCTGCCATCTCGACGAAGGCGCGACGCTCAACATGGAGCTCACTGCCGACATCGGTAAGGGCTATCGTCCGGCAGTCATGAACCGCCCCGTCGATGCGCCGATCGGCCTGATCCCGGTCGACTCGCTGTTTTCGCCGGTCCGCCAGGTCAGCTACAAGGTCGAGAACGCCCGCGTTGGCCAGGAGCTCGACTACGACAAGCTTTCGCTGTCCATCGATACCGATGGCACCGTCACTCCCGAAGACGCCGTGGCCTACGCTGCACGCATCCTTCAGGACCAGCTGACGCTGTTCGTCCACTTCGAAGACGGTATTCCGCAGCCCAGTTCGGCCATGATCGGCCAGGCTGCAGAGCCGCAGGAAAGCGACACCAACCAGCTCAACCGCTACCTTCTCAAGAAGGTCGACGAGCTGGAACTGTCGGTGCGTTCGGCCAACTGCCTCAAGAACGACAACATCATCTACATCGGCGACCTGGTCCAGAAGACCGAGGCCGAGATGCTCCGTACGCCGAACTTCGGCCGCAAGTCGCTCAACGAGATCAAGGAAGTGCTCTCGTCGATGGGTCTGCGCCTCGGCATGGACATCCCCGGCTGGCCGCCGGAAAACATCGAGGAAATGGCCAAGAAGCTCGAACAAGAGCTGCTGGGTTAATTTGAAGGTGCGGGGTCGGACATCCGTCCGACCCTTGCGGCACCAGCCCACTCCCCCACCCGGCCACCCATTCAGGATGCTGCCGTGGGTGGCCGGGTGGGGGAGTGGGCCGGCACCGCCCCGACCGCAAGGTCGGAAACAAACGGGAGGGTCAGCCCTATCCGACCAGCTACGGGCTACCTCGCACGGGCCCCTATCGAACGAAGGATGATTTGAAATGCGTCATAAAATTTCCGGCCGTAAGCTGCAGCGCAAGACCGGCCACCGTAATGCGATGCTCCGCAACATGGCCGCCGCGCTGATCAAGCACGAGCAGATCATGACCACTTTGCCCAAGGCGAAGGAAATGCGGCCCTACATCGAAAAGCTGATCACGCTGGCCAAGCGTGGCGGCCTGTCGAACCGTCGCCTCGCCATGAGCCGCCTGCAGGACGAAACCCAGCTCAAGAAGCTGTTCGACGTTCTGGCCGAGCGTTATGACGACCGTGAAGGTGGCTACAGCCGCGTGATCAAGGCCGGTTACCGCGGCAGCGACGCCGCCCAGATGGCGATCATCGAACTCGTCGACCGCGACGTGGACGCCAAGGGCCAGGATTCGGGCCCGGTCATGAACGAAGACATGGA
Source organism: Qipengyuania sp. Mu-71 (assembly GCF_036867055.1). Lineage (NCBI taxonomy): Bacteria > Pseudomonadati > Pseudomonadota > Alphaproteobacteria > Sphingomonadales > Erythrobacteraceae > Qipengyuania > Qipengyuania sp. Mu-71. Next base: position 838,741 of record NZ_JBAJHR010000001.1, read on the forward strand.
CCTCGAAGAGGCGTAAGCCGCTCTCGAAACCATACAAGCGGGGCCGGACAGGAAACTGTCCGGCCCTTTTGTTTTGCCTGCGCGAAAAGCCGTGCCACAAGGCGCGCATGATCAGACATGCTCTCGCAGCCGCCGTGCTGCTCGCCGCCACGCCCGCCGCTGCCCAATCGACTACGCAGGACGCGCTCGACGAACGTTACGATCGCGCGCTGGCGGCCGGCTATAAGGCGCTGTTCCTGTGCAGCGCCATCGCCAATGCGGAACGCAATGGCGCGGCCCGGACGCCAGCCAGCGTCGAGGCCTGGGAACTGACGGGCATTCAGGCACCGCTCGATGAGATCGCACCCAAGCTGGGCTATGAAGTCCATCGCCGGCCTGCATCCCGGGCTACTGCCGCGGGTTCGAAAGAAGTCAGCCATGTCAGCGTCGCGTGGTCCGACAGCATGCCGCCCCGCATCGCGATCCACGATTCGCGGATGGGCTGCCAGCTTGCCCCCATCGGAGGAGGGCTCCCGCCCTTCGTGACTACAAGGCCCGGCCAAAGCCATCCGGTCGCCGCGGTGACGCCTTTCGCGAAGGACGCGTTGCAAACGGTGGGCGAGGGCGCCTTCGCGCAGCGCTATGGCGAGAGCACACGGACCACGGCGGTGCTGGTCCAGCGCGGCGGAACGCTGTTGGGCGAAGCCTATGCGCAGGATTTCGGACCGGCCGTGCCGCAGCGCACCTGGTCGGTTGCCAAGAGCATTGCCGCGACCTTGGTCGGCGCCGCGCAGGCACGGGGCGAAGTACAGGTCGATACCCGCGCAGGATTGGGCGGCAGGATGCAGGACCACACCCGCTACGGGATCACGATCGACCATCTCCTGCGCATGGCATCGGGGCGTTACTCCGACACACCGGGAAACCGCACCGATCCGCTCTATTTCGGTGGCTCCTCGGTTACGGAAACGGCGAGCAGCTGGCCCGCCATCCATCCGCCGGGATCGGTCTATCGCTATGCCAATAACGACACGCTGATGGCGGTGCGCGCGATCAAGCCGGGGTTCGAGGAACATCCCCCGGCCGCGCTGTTCGAGGAGCTCGGCATGCACCACACCGTGGCCGAAACCGACTGGCAGGGCGATTACATCCTTTCCAGCCAAGTGTGGTCGACCGCGCGCGATCTGGCCAAGCTGGGCCAGCTCTATCTCGACGACGGTGTGCTCGCCGACGGCACGCGTATCCTGCCCGAAGGCTGGGTCGATTATGTCTCCGCGCCCACCGGTCCGCAGCCCGATGGCCCGTTCGGCTACGGCGCGGGGTTTTGGCTGCTGAACACTTCCGACGGGGTCCCGGCCGACACATTCGCCGCGATGGGGAATCGCGGGCAGTTCATCGTAATCGTGCCAAGCATGAACGTCGTGATCGTGCGCCGGGGTGAAGATCCAACCGGATCGCGCTTCGACATCGCTGCGTTCACCCGTGATGTGCTTGAAACGCTTGAGGATTAGGTGTTCATAAGAATAGCTCTATACCTGAACAATCGCTGTCGCCAGAGTTCAGCGTCACCTCACGCAGGTCCCTCTAGAACCCTTCTCATAGCCGAGGCAATCCCGCCGCGGCACCGACGAGGAGGACCTCGAGATGCAACAATTGACCAAAACGTTCGCGAAGGGTGGGATCGCAACGGCTGCCGTCGGCGCGCTGGCGCTGGCCGGAGCTACGCCCGCCCAGGCCCGCGGTGATGATGACGGGATTTCGGTGGGCGAAGTGATCGCCGGCGCAGTGATCATCGGCGGCATCGCCGCCATCGCCAGCGCGGCCAGCAAGGACCGCGACCACTACCGCGACGGCCGCTATTACCGCGATGGCCAACGCTACAACAACGGCAACGACTACCGCCGCACCGCCTATGCCACGCGCGGCAACCCGCGTTCGGCGGTCGAGCGCTGCGTCAGCGCCGCCCAGACCGATGCGCGCCGCTATGGCTATCGCATCGCGCAGGTAACCGACATCCGCGACGTCGACGACACCCGCTATGGCTGGAAGGTCAAGGGCACGATGGTCGTCGACGGGCAGCGCGGTTACAACTCGCGCTATGACCGCCGCGATCGCCGGTACAGCGACCGCGACAGCGGCAGCTTCACCTGCTCGATCGAGCGCGGCCGCGTTACCTATCTCGACTTCAGCGGTATCCGCGGACTGCGCTGATACCCGCTTTACGGACCACCCAGGGCGGTTCAGGCTTCATTTAGCCTGGGCCGCCTAGTCCTGTCCGATCGATAATCGCGCGCCGGGTGGGGGCGTGACCACTGGGGTACCAGGCCATGCCGTCCATCACATCGCTTTCCGCCGCGCCCGCGCTGCTTGCCGCGCTCTCGCTGACCGCCATGCCGGTGCAGGCCGCCGAACTGCCTGCGCCCGCAGCGCCCGTGGCGGCGCATTCCGCCCCCGTGTGGATGCCGGGCGATGACGACGCAGCAGGACATCGCCGCTATCGCCACCGCCGCGATCGCGGGGTGGATGCGGGCGATGTGCTGGCGGGTATCCTGATCATCGGCGGGATTGCCGCCATCGCCAATGCGGCGAAGGGCTCGAGCGAACGCTATCCGACCCGTGACAGCCGTTATCCCGAACCGCGCCGCGGCGGGGTCAGCTATGATGACGGACGCGGGATCGACCGCGCGGTCGACATGTGTGTCGAAGAGATCGAACGCAATGCCCGCGTTGAAACCGTCGATGCCGTCAATCGCGATGCGCGGGGCTGGACCGTCAGCGGCGCGCTCTACGACGGGCAGGGGTTCAACTGCGCGATCGGGGCCGATGGCCGTATCGAATCGATCGGCTATGGAACCGGCGGCTCCAGCTACGACAGCTACGGCAGCTATGACGACGCAGCGCGTCTTGAACGTGAGGATCGCCAGTATGACGATGCCTATTACGCCGCCATGCGCGCGCGCAGCGATACCGCCCAACCTGCCTATCCGGATGGTCCCTTGCCGGGGGATGAGGACGCGGTCGATGCCGATCTCGAATTCGGCACCGGCTACCGGGGCGCAGAGCGCTAGTCGCGCTGATAGGCGGGGAGTGCCAGGTTCCACCTGATCGCGGCCAGTCGCAGGCCATAACCCGCGGCGGTTGCGCCCACCCAGACCCATTCACGCATGATTCCCGCGACATCGCCGAGCACCGTCACGCTGGCCGACAAGGCTGCGGCGGTGACATAGAGTTCGGGCCGCATCAGGATCGATGGGCGCCCGGCGACCACGTCGCGGATGATCCCGCCGACACAGCCGGTGATGACCCCCATCAGCGCGGCGGGGACCGGCGGCACACCATATTGGAGCGCCTTGGCCGAACCGAGCACGGCATAGGCCGCCAGTCCCAGACCATCGGCAATCGACAGGAAGCGGCCCGCCCACCAGCGTGTGGGGATGAACCACGCGAACAGCGCCACCGCGAGGCATACGCCCGCGACCCCGCCATCGTGGATCCAGAAAACCGGCGCACCGATCAGCAGGTCGCGCACGGTGCCCCCGCCAACGCCGGTAACCAGCGCGAAGAAGGCCAGCGTGACGAAGGTCTGTCGCTCCTTGGCGGCGACCAGCGCCCCGGTCAGCGCAAAGATCGCCACCCCGGCAAGGTCGAGCCAGTCGAGCAGCGGTGTCAGGACTTCCGTATTCATTTGGCGCCCACCCGCACACTACGCCGGCGGAACAGCAGGATGCAGCCGAACAGCGCGCCGATTACCGACAGCAGGGCGAAGAAGATCAGGATCGGGTGATGCGTGTCCTCGCGCGTCTGCAAATCCATGATGTGCAGGCCCCAGACGAAATCGAAGGTCCGCCACCAGCGCGTGCGAACCGCCTCGATCTCGCCGGTTTCGGTGCCGACATAGACATGGGTGCCGTCCGCCAGCGCCACCTGCCAGACCGGCAGTGGGCGGCGGAAATCGAAGGGGACGTCGTCGGCTGCAAACCGCGCGGTCGCGGTGACCTTGTCGCCGCCCTCGATACCTTCGGCCACGATCAACCGCGCCTCGACCTCGGACAGCGGGCCCATCGCGCTGCCATCGGGGCGGTATCGCGCGGTCGTCCCGTCCATATAGGCGATGCGCGTAATCGTCTCGCCGCGTTCGACCTGCGTGGTGACCGCGCGCACCGGCCTCGTGCTTTCGGCGGGCAGCGAGACCGCGATCTCGGTATCTGCGGGCAGCGCACGTTCGGGCACCTCCTTGCGCAAATGGTTGCCGCGCACTTCCTCGATCGGCTTGGCCACCATGACCAGCCCGGTCACGGTCCACATCAGCACCGGCAGACCGACCAGCCAGCCCAGCCAGATGTGCCACCGTGAAATGCGCTGCATGATGCGCGGACGTTGCATTGCGTCGAGGCTCCCTAGCCGTGGAGGATCGTGCCGATCGCCTCTGCCGCGGCAAGGCAATCGAGATCCGCCCACCTGCGCGAGATGACTTGCATTCCGCAAGGCAAGCCGCCCGTTTCGCCCACAGGCAAGACGGTGGAGGGGAGGTTGGGATAGGTCGCCAGCCCCGCCCAGCACAGCGCGGTTGCCCCCGGCTGGTCGGTGCCGTTGATGGTCGCCATGCCATCGAAGAGGCGATCCTCGCGGTGGGGGAAGGCCAGCAGCGGTGCAGGCGGGGCAAGGACGAAGTCGTAGCTGTCGAACAGCGCGGCCCAGGCGAACTCGGTCCGCGCCTGCGCATCGCGCATGTCGAACCAGTCGGTCGCGCTGGCGCGTTGCCCGTCGGGCCCGGGCATGCCGCGTGCGAGCGTCACATTGAGCATGCGCATGTAATCGGCCTGCTGCGCGGCGAGGTCGGGGACGAGGTCGCTTGCGCGATCGACGCTGATACCCGCTCGTTCGAGCTCGGCGGCCGCCGCTTCGAACGGTCCGCGCACCGCATCGTCGGTCGGGCAGGACGGGTGATCGAGCAGCAGCAGGAAGCGGCTGTCCTTGAACGGTCTGGTCCGCGCGCGCAGCGGGACCGTCTGCGTCAGTTCGACCAGCAGCCGCAGGTCGGCGGCATTGCGCGCCAGGGGCCCGATCACCGACAACGCGCCGTCATGCGCCTCCTGCCCCGCTGCTACCGGGTGGACATGGCCGCGCTTCGAGATCAGTCCCCAGCTACTCTTGTGCCCCCAGACGCCGCAGAAATGCGCGGGGACGCGGATCGACCCGCCGATATCGCTGCCGAAGTCGCAGGGTACCATCCCGCTCGCGACCGCCGCCGCCGAACCGCCCGACGAGCCACCGGGAGACAGCGCGTGATCGTGCGGATTGTTGGTCCGGCCATAGACCGGATTGTTCGATTGCCAGTCGGCGAGGTCGGGCGGGACATTGGTCTTGCCGAGGATGATCGCGCCGGCGGCCTTGAGCTGGCGGACCACCCAGGCGTCGCGCGCGGCGATCGTGTCGGCATATTCGCTGTGACCCCAGCAAGTCGGCAGGCCGCTGACATCGAAGCTTTCCTTGATCGTCATCGGCACGCCGAACAGCGGCTGGTCCTGGGGCAGCCGCCCGGCGGTCATGGCCTTCGCCTGTTCCTGCGCTCGGTCGAAGTCGGTCACCACCACCGCGTTGATATGCGCATCGAGATGTTCGATCCGCGCAATCGCCGCTTCCACCGCCTCGAGCGGCGACATCTCGCCATGGCGGATCGCGCCCGCGATCTCGATCGCCCCGGGTTTCGTGGTCAGTGTCGGATAGGCCATGCTCTTTCCTCCCTGCGCGCCAATGTCGGATAAGCGAACCGCGCGGTCAATCGCGCTCTTGCGCAGGACACATCAGCGCCGCATGGCGTTTTCCAGCGATAGACCGAACAATTTCAGAGGATATCCCATGCGTCGCGCCATCCTGCCCCTGCTGCTCGCCAGTGCCGCCTGCACGCCTGCCGTCACCGACACGCGGATCGAACCCAGCGCGGTGCCGCCTGCCGCCGCGGCCCCCGATGGCTACGACCTCCAAGCGCAATACGCCAAGCTGGCGGTGATCGAGATGGCGCCCGACACGTCCTTCCTTACCGGGGAAGAGCGCGAGGTGGTCAACCTGCTGATCGAAGCGAGCGGCTATATGGACGAGATCTACCTGCGCCAGCGGGGCGCGGACTTGCCGCGGCTACGCGAGACGATCGCGCGCAGCCGCCGCGCCGACCGCGACATGCTGGTGGCGATGTTCGACCGCAATTTCGGTCCGTGGGACGAGGTCGCCGAACTGCACCCCTTCTGGGGGACGCAGGCCATGCCGGAAGGGGCAGGCTTTTATCCGCAGGACCTGACGCGCGCGGAATTCGACGCCTATCTCGCGGCCAATCCCGACCAGCGCGAGGCACTGACCAGCCCCTATACGGTGGTCAAGCGCAGCGGCGAGGGCTTCATCGCCGTCCCCTATTCGCAGGAATATCGCGAATGGCTGGTGCCCGCCGCACGCCTGCTCGAACGGGCGGCACAGCGGACGTCCAACCCCAGCCTGAAGAAATTTCTCTCGCTGCGCGCGGCCAGTTTCCTGACCGACGACTATTTTGCCAGCGAGATGGCGTGGATGGACCTACAGGATACGCCGATCGAGGTCGCGATCGGTCCCTACGAGGTCTATACCGACCGGCTGTACGGTACCAAGACCGCCTTCGAAAGCTTCGTGACGCTGCGCAATCCCGAAGAAAGCGCCGCGCTGGCGAAGTACAAGAACTACCTGCGGACGATGGAAGAGAACCTGCCCATCCCCGACGCGGACAAGAATTTCCAGCGCGGGTTCGAAAGCCCCATTGCAGTAGCCGATCAGGTCCATGGCGGCGGCGACAATGTCCCGGGCACGCAGACCATCGCCTTCAACCTGCCCAATGACGAGCGCGTGCGCGAGGCGAAGGGGGCCAAGAAGGTGATCCTGGCCAATGTGCTCGGCGCCAAATACGACCGTATCCTCGCCCCGATGGCCGATGTCGTGCTCAAGGATGACCAGGCAGCGCTGGTGGCTAAGAAATACATGGAAGCCAACACGCTGTTCCACGAGCTGTCGCACAGTCTCGGGCCGGGCACGATCACCGTCGATGGCCGGCAGACCACGGTGAACGAGGAACTGCGCGACCAGTATTCGGCGCTCGAGGAATCGAAGGCCGATGTGATGGGCATCTGGAACATCCTGCTGATGATGGAGAAGGGCGAAATCCCCGCCGCGGAAAAGCCCGAGCTGTTCTCGACCTATTTCACCGGCCTGTTCCGTTCGATGCGGTTCGGCACCGAAAGCGCGCATGGCCGCGGCGCCAAGCTGCAATATGGCTATCTTCAAGAGAAGGGTGCATTCGCCTGGGATGGCGCGGCGCAGCGGTACACGGTGGATTACGCGGCGATGGAAGCGGGCATCCGCGATCTGCTGAGCGCGCAGCTCATGCTGCAGGCGCGCGGCGATTATGCGGGTACCAAGGCCTTCTTCGATCGCCATGCGGTGCTCGACGATGCCGCCAATTCGCGGTTCGCGGCGATGGCGGACATCCCGGTCGATATCGCGCCGGTCTATCCCGACGGGGTCTGAGGGGCCTTTCGCGCGAGCGCCAGTGCCAGCCCGTATCCGAGGATCGGCGCGGCGCCGTAGCCGATGAGCACGCTTGGATAGTTAGACACCAGCGCGTCGAGCGAAAAGCCGAACAGCGAGCCCGCCAGCGCATGGCGCACGGGTTTCTCCGCAGGAAGCGCGTGAGCGATTAGCAGGAAGCTGGCGAGCAATGCGGCGGCGAGACCGAGCGCGGCAAATGGCTGGTGCAGCGCCAGGTCGACCAGCACGCGCTCGACGAAGGGCTGGGCGGGTAATTCGCCGCGCAGCCCCGCGCTGATGCTGGCGAGAAAGGCGATCCCCGCCACCGGCACCATCCGCCAGTCGCCATTCGCATTGTAGAGCCCGATGGCGGTCATCATCACCGCGAGGCCGGTCGCCGCGTCGGGCTGCAGGCTGGCCGCGAGCAGCGCTGCCAGCAGGATCGGCGGGGCGTACTCCGCGTCCCGCGCCGCCAGCACCACCAGTGCCGGAACAACCAGCGCACCGGCATGCAGCGTGACCGGCCCCAGCGGCAGCCAGCGCGCTATGCCGTTGAGGTGGGGGCCGCTGAGGAGCGGGATGAACAGCAGCGCCAGCAGCAGCACCGCCAGCACACGTTGGCGGCTGCCGGTCAGGCGTATCCGCACAAGGGCTGCAACCGGTAACGCCAGCAACAGGGCCAGCGCATTGCCGACCGGATAGGCCAGCGGAGCGCTGCCCACAGCAAGAAAGATCAGACCCGCCAGAACGGGCGTGCCGAGCGCGAGGACGATTGCCGCGCGCCCGGCCATTCAGCGGCCCTCGCTTGTCGCAGGAAGGGCCGCTGACTTCGCCATCCGGTCAGACGTGGATGGGCTTGCCCTGAACCGCCATAGCCGCTTCCTTGATCGCTTCGGAATGCGTCGGGTGGGCGTGACAGGTGTAGGCGATATCTTCGGATGTAGCGCCGAATTCCATCGCCTGCGTCGCCTGCGAGATCATCGTCCCGGCAACGCTGGCAATCGCCCAAACGCCGAGCACGCGGTCGCTTTCGGCTTCCGCAATGATCTTCACGAAGCCGTCGGGTTCGTGATTGGTCTTGGCGCGGCTGTTGGCCATCATCGGGAACTTGCCGACTTTGACCTTGGACTTGTCGCCGCCCATCTTCTCGATGGCTTCTTCCTGCGTCAGGCCGACACCGGCAAACTCAGGCCAGGTGTATACCACACCGGGGATGAGATCGTGGTTCACGATGCCCGTCTGCCCGGCGACATTCTCGGCGCAGGCGATGCCTTCGTCTTCGGCCTTGTGCGCCAGCATCGGGCCAGGGACCACGTCGCCGATCGCCCATACGCCGTCGACCTTGGTGCGGAAATCGTGATCGATCTCGATCTGGCCGCGCTGGTTGGTTTCCAGCCCGATCGCGTCGAGGCCAAGACCCTCGGTATTGGGGCGGCGCCCGATCGAGACCAGCACGCAATCGGCTTCGAGTGTTTCCGCTTCGCCGCCCGCGGCGGGTTCGAGCGTGAGCGTGGCCTTCTTGCCCTTGACGGTGCAGCCGGTGACCTTGGTCGACAGGCGCAGTTCCATACCCTGCTTCTTGAAGATCTTGGCGGCTTCCTTGCGGACATCGTCGTCCATGCCGGGGAGCAGCTTGTCGAGATATTCGACCACGATCACCTCAGCGCCGAGACGACGCCAGACCGAACCGAGTTCGAGCCCGATCACGCCGCCGCCGATGACGACCATTTTCTTGGGCACCGATTTCAGTTCGAGCGCACCGGTCGAATCGACCACGATCTGCTTGTCATTATCGACCTCGACACCCGGCAGCGGGGTGACCGAAGAGCCGGTGGCGATGATCACGTCCTTCGCGGTGAAGGTTTCGTCGCCGACCTTGACCGTATGCGCGTCCTGGAAGGTGGCATGGCCCTTCTTCCAGTCGATCTTGTTCTTCTTGAACAGGAATTCGATCCCGCCGGTCAGGCTCTTCACTGCATCGCGGCGCTGCGCGTGCATCTGCTCGAGATTGAGCTTCGGAGTGACGTCGACACCCAGCGCGGCCATCGAACCATTGCTCGCCGCGTCGAAATATTCGGATGCGTGCAGCATCGCCTTCGACGGGATGCAGCCCACGTTGAGGCAGGTCCCGCCCAGCGTATCGCGGCTGTCGGCGCAAGCGGTTTTGAGGCCGAGCTGGGCCGCGCGGATTGCCGCGACATAGCCCCCCGGGCCTGCACCGATGACAAAGAGATCGTAGTCGTATTCAGCCATTATTTCTTCCTCAAAGGTCGATCAGCATCCGGGTGGGATCTTCGATCGCTTCCTTGATGATCTTGAGTGCAGTGACCGCCTCGCGGCCATCGATCAGGCGGTGGTCGTAGGACAGCGCGATATACATCATCGGGCGGATGACGATCTCGCCATCGACCACTACCGCGCGGTCCTCGATCCGGTGCAGGCCGAGCACGGCGCTCTGCGGCGGGTTGATGATCGGCGTCGACATCAGGCTGCCGAACACGCCGCCGTTGGAGATGGTGAAGGTGCCGCCCTTCATATCGTCCATCGTCAGCGTGCCGTCCTTGGCGCGCTTGCCGAAATCGGCGATGTCCTTCTCGATCCGCGCGAAACCCTTGTCCTGCGCGTCACGGATGACCGGGACGACGAGGCCGTTGGGTGCCGACACGGCGACCGAGATGTCGACATAATCGTGATAGACGATCTCGTCGCCTTCGATATAGGCGTTGACCGAGGGGACGTCCTTCAGCGCGAGGCAGGCGGCCTTGGCGAAGAAGCCCATGAAGCCGAGCCGGATGTCGTGCTTCTTGGCGAACAGGTCCTTGTACCTGCCGCGCGCTTCCATCACCGCCGACATGTCGACATCGTTGAAGGTGGTGAGCAGCGCGGCGTTTTCCTGCGCGCCCTTGAGCCGCTTGGCGATCGTCTGGCGCATCCGCGTCATCTTGACGCGTTCCTCGCGGCGCTCGCCACCGGTGGAAGCGGGTGCAGCGGAGGATGCAGTCGGGGCCGCGCCGCCATCGCGCTTGGCATTCGCCGCTGCGATCACGTCTTCCTTGGTCAGGCGGCCGTCCTTGCCGGTGCCCTTGATGGTCGAGGGGTCGACGCCGTGTTCGAGCACTGCGCGGCGCACCGCGGGCGACAGCGTCTGTGCGGCGTCCGACGAGGCGGCGGAGGCGGGGGCGGGCGTATCGGCGCGTTCCTGCTTGCCTTCGGCGCGTTCTTCCTGCGCCCGGCCGGCTTCGGCACCCTTGGCGGCAGGCGCAGCGCCTTCCTCGATCACCGCGATGACCGCATCGATCTCGACCGTGTCGCCGACCGCGACCTTGAATTCCTTGATCACACCGGCGACGGGCGAGGGGGCCTCGACCGCGACCTTGTCGGTTTCGAGGCTGACGATCGGTTCGTCGACCGCGACCGCGTCGCCGACCTTCTTGAGCAATTCGCCGACGGTCGCTTCGTTGACCGATTCACCCAGCGTGGGAACTTTGACTTCGGTGGCCATAATCTCGCTTTCCCGAGTTACTTGCAGTCACTGCGGACGTTCGGCGCGCTGCCGTTGAGTCCGAGTGCAATGTTGACGAGGGCTTCCTGCTGCACCTGGTGGCGGCTGGCGTAACCCGTGGCGGGCGAGGCAGCGACTTCGCGGCCCGCATAGCAGGGCCGCATGCCCGTCTTGCCGGCGGCCTCGGCGGCTTCCTCGATCAGGCGATCGACGAAGAACCACGCGCCGTTGTTCTTCGGCTCTTCCTGGCACCAGACGATCTGCTCGAGATTGGTCATGCGTTCGAGACGCACGGCCAGCGGTTCGCCGGGGAAGGGGTAGAGCTGCTCGATCCGGACGATCGAGACGTCTTCAAGCTCTGCCTCGTCGCGGCGCTGCATCAGGTCGTAGGCGACCTTGCCGCTGCACAGCACGAGCCGTTTGACCTTCTCGTCGGCAATATCCTTCATGTCGGACTTGATCCGCATGAAGTGCTGATCGCCCATGAATTCCGCCGCATCCGACTTCGCCAGCGGATGGCGCAGCAGGCTCTTGGGCGTCATGATGACCAGCGGCTTGCGGAAGCTGCGCAGCATTTGGCGGCGCAGGACGTGGAAGTAATTGGCCGGCGTGGTGATGTTGCAGACCTGGATATTGTCGTTCGCGCACAGCTGCAGGAACCGCTCGAGCCGGGCCGAGCTATGCTCGGGCCCCTGGCCTTCGTAGCCATGCGGCAGCAGCAGGACGAGGCCGTTGGCGCGCAGCCATTTGACCTCGCCCGCGGCGATGAACTGGTCGATCACGATTTGCGCACCATTGCCGAAATCGCCGAACTGCGCTTCCCACATCACCAGGCTCTTGGGATCGGCCATGGCGAAGCCGTATTCGAAGCCGAGCACGCCATATTCGGACAGCGGGCTGTCATAGACCTCGAACTTGCCATGCGGCAGCGTGGTCAGCGGGATGTATTTGCGCTCGTCCTTCTGGTCGACCCAGACCGCGTGGCGCTGGCTGAACGTGCCGCGCCCCGAATCCTGGCCCGACAAGCGCACGCCGAAGCCTTCGGTGACGAGGCTGCCGAACGCGAGCGCTTCGGCAGTGGCCCAGTCGAACCCTTCGCCGCTGGAGAACATCTCCTCCTTGGCCTTGAGCACGCGGCCCAGCGTCTTGTGGATGGTCAGGTCGTCGGGCACCGAGGTGAGCGTGCGGCCGAGGCTGTCGAACAGCTTCTTCTCGAGCGCGGTTTCGACATTGCGCCGTGCGGTCTCGGGATCGGCGGGCTTGTTCATGCCCGACCACCGGCCACCGAACCAGTCGGCCTGGTCGGGCTTGTAATCCTTGGCCGCTTCGAACTCCTGTTCGAGGTGGTCGATAAACTCAGCGCTCAGCCCGTCGGCAAAGCCCTTCTCGATCACGCCTTCTTCCTCGAGGCGCGCGGAGTAGATCTCGCTGACCTTGGGGTGCTGGCGGATCTCGTCATACATCAGCGGCTGGGTGAACTTGGGTTCGTCGCCCTCGTTATGGCCGAAGCGGCGATAGCACCACATGTCGATCACGATGTCGCGGCCGAAGGTCTGGCGGTATTCGACCGCCAGCTTGCAGGCGAAGGTCACCGCTTCGGGATCGTCGCCGTTCACATGCAGGATCGGTGCTTGCACACCCTTCGCCACATCGCTGGGATAGGGCGAGGAACGCGCGAATTGGGGACTGGTGGTGAAACCAATCTGGTTGTTGATGACGAAGTGCAGGCAGCCGCCGGTGTTGTAGCCGCGCACGCCCGAGAAACCGAGGCACTCCCACACGATACCCTGGCCGGCAAAGGCCGCATCGCCGTGGAGCAGCACCGGCAGGACCTGCTCGTGCTGCTTGAGATCGTCGCGGATCGCCTGCTGTGCGCGGCTCTTGCCGAGCACGACCGGGTTCACCGCTTCGAGATGGCTGGGGTTGGGCACCAGCGACATATGCACGTTGATGCCGTCGAATTCGCGGTCGGTGCTGGTGCCGAGGTGGTATTTCACATCGCCCGAACCGCCGACATCGTCGGGATTGGCGCTGCCACCCGAGAATTCGTGGAAGATGACCTTGTACGGCTTGCCCATGACATTGGCGAGCACGTTGAGCCGGCCGCGGTGGGCCATGCCGTAGATGATCTCGCGCGTGCCCAGCTGGCCGCCATATTTGATCACCGCTTCGAGCGCGGGGATCATCGATTCGCCGCCATCGAGGCCGAACCGCTTGGTGCCGACGTATTTCTTGCCGAGGAATTTCTCGTACTGCTCGCCGCGGATCACGGCAGCGAGGATCGCCTTCTTGCCTTCGGGGGTGAACTGGATCGTGTCTTCGGGCGTCTCGAACTTGTCCTGCAGGAACCGGCGTTCCTCGGTGTCCGAGATATGCATGTATTCGAGGCCGACATTGCCGCAATAGGTCGCGCGCAGCACGTCGAAGAGCTCGCCGATGCTGACCCATTCGAAGCCGAACACGCCGCCGACATAAACCTCGCGGTCTTCCTGGCCGCCAAAGCCATGCCATTCGAGCGTCAGATCCTCGGGCACTTCGCGGTGTGACAGGCCGAGCGGGTCGAGATTGGCAGCCAGATGGCCGCGCACACGATAGAGGCGCACCAGCAGCATGGCGCGGATCGAATCGTCCGCCGCCTGCTCGATCGCCTTGGGATCGAGCGCCTTGCCCGTCTTTTCCGCCGCCTTGTCCACCGCCAGCCGCATCTGCGTGGGATCGAGCGCGGCGGTCAGATCCGCCTCGCTGTCGACCACTTCGGCAAGCCAGCGGGGGTTGCCCCAGCTCGGGCCCTGCTGCGGGCCTTCCTGGTCGCCCAGCTCGGGGAGGAAATCGTGGCTTTCGTTGCCCATCCGGGTCACCTTCTCGTGCCGACCTGCTGTCGGCTCTCTATGGCAATGCCTCAGCCGCGCGGACGGTCCCGAAACAGGGGGCCGTCCGCGCTGGCCGTCAGGCGAGTTCCTTCAGCAGCGCGTCGAGCGTGGTGCCGAGTTCGCTGGGCGAGGGGGAGACGCGGATGCCCGCAGCTTCCATCGCGGCGATCTTGTCGTCGGCGCCGCCCTGGCCACCCGAAACGATGGCGCCGGCATGGCCCATGCGGCGGCCCGGAGGCGCGGTACGTCCGGCGATGAAGCCGACCATCGGCTTTTCGCGGCCCTTGGCGGCTTCCTGCTTGATGAATTCGGCGGCTTCCTCTTCGGCGCTGCCGCCGATTTCGCCGATCATGATGATCGACTTGGTGTCGTCATCGTCGAGGAAGAGGTCGAGCACGTCGATGAAATTGGTGCCGTTGACCGGGTCGCCGCCGATGCCGACTGCGGTGGTCTGGCCGAGGCCGACCATGGTGGTCTGGTGCACGGCTTCATAGGTCAGCGTGCCCGAACGGCTGACAACGCCGACGCTGCCCTTCTTGAAGATCGAACCGGGCATGATGCCGATCTTGCATTCGCCGGGGGTCAGGACGCCGGGGCAGTTCGGACCGATCAGACGCGACTTCGAGCCTTCGAGCGCACGCTTGACGCGCACCATGTCGAGCACGGGAATGCCTTCGGTGATCGCGACGATCAGTTCGATCTCGGCATCGATCGCCTCGAGGATCGAATCCGCAGCGAAGGGCGGCGGGACATAGATGCACGAAGCGGTCGCGCCGGTTTCGGCCTTGGCTTCGGACACGGTGTTATAAACGGGCAGGCCGATATGCTCGCTACCGCCCTTGCCGGGGGTCACGCCCGCAACCATCTGCGTGCCGTAAGCGAGCGCCTGCTCGGTGTGGAACGTACCGGTATCGCCGGTCATGCCTTGGGTGATGACCTTGGTGTTCTTGTCGACGAGGATACTCATTCGGCACTCTCCTGGGGAATTGCGGAAATTTCGAAACGGGCGAACGGGCGCTTTGCATCACCCGCGGGATCGACCCGGACCGTATGGCCCGCGATCGTCCAGAAATAGCTGTAACCGTCCTGCTGTTCGGGCATGCCGATCGACTGCGAAACCTCTTGCAGCAGGGGGACGTAGGAAGCGGTGTCCGGAAGGAAGGCCTGCACGACGCAGGTCTTGGCCTCGAGTTGCTCGTTCGCAACGACGATCAGCGTGTTATTGCCCTCTTTCTGGTAAAGTCCCTTGAACACACGCTGCGATCGTGCGCCACGCCGCTTGGCATTGTCCCACTCCATCGGGGGCAAATTATCGTATCGCACATCATCGGTTTCGGTGATTGCCTGGCAAGCGGCGATCGCTTCTGCGACGTGCGGTGCGGTGGCTGCCTCCTGCTGCGCCGCGGCGGGAGCGGCGAGCAGCAGGGCGGGGAGGAAAAAGAGCTTCCGCATCGTCTCGCTCAGGCCAGCGAGCTGTCCAAGCCCTTGCAGGCTTCGAGCAGTTCTTCGACCGCATCGGTCGAGACCTTGAGGTTGGACTTCTCTTCGTCCGACAGTTCGATTTCGATCACCTCTTCGGTGCCGCCCGCGCCGATCATCGTCGGCACGCCGACATAGAGACCATCGAGGCCGTATTTGCCATCGACATAGCTGGCGCAGGGCAGGATGCGCTTGGTGTCACCGAGATAGGCTTCGGCCATCGCGATCGCGCTGGTGGCGGGGGCGTAATAGGCCGAACCGTTGCCGAGCAGGCCAACGATCTCGCCGCCGCCCTTGCGGGTGCGATCGACGATTTCGTCAATGCGGCTTTCCGAGACACCCTTGATCTTGGCGAAGTCGTTGACCGGGATGCCGTTGATCGTGGTGTAGCTGGTCACGGGGACCATGGTATCGCCGTGGCCGCCGAGCACGAAGGCGTTGACGTCCTTGACCGAGACGTCGAATTCCCAGGCGAGGAAGGTGGCGAAGCGCGCGCTGTCGAGCACGCCGGCCATGCCGACAACCTTGTTGTGCGGCAGGCCGCTAAATTCGCGCAGCGCCCAGACCATCGCGTCGAGCGGGTTGGTGATGCAGATGACGAATGCGTCGGGCGCGTTGTTCTTGATGCCTTCGCCGACCGACTTCATCACCTTGAGGTTGATGCCGAGCAGATCGTCGCGGCTCATGCCGGGCTTGCGCGGCACGCCCGCGGTGACGATCACCACGTCGGCGCCGGCGATGTCGGCATAGTCATTGCTGCCGGTGATCTTGGCGTCGAAGCCTTCGACCGGGCCGCACTGGCTGAGGTCGAGCGCCTTGCCCTGCGGCATGCCTTCGGCGATGTCGAACAGGACGATGTCGCCCATTTCCTTCTTCGCCGCGAGGTGGGCGAGCGTTCCGCCGATCATGCCGGAGCCGATAAGGGCGATCTTCTTGCGTGCCATGGAAATGAGGGTCCTTGTTCCTGCCGTGCGGGACAGAGATGATACCCGGACCGAAACTGGGCCATGCGTCAAGTGTCCCGCAGAGGAGGCATGGCACCCGGTCGATTGCGGTTGCGCCCTAGGCCCGCGCCGGAGGGATTGCAACCGCCAATGCTTGCAGCCCCCAAACTATGTTTGCAAATGGTTCGCAGTTGCAATAAGCGCGCGAATTCAAGGATATGCTGGCGGTGCGGGCAAACGGGATTGCAGATCGCGAATCCCTTGTGGCCTCGCTGGGCTGCCGCTCGCCACGGGGCGAGCGCCGCGACGCGAGCGTGCATTGCTGGCACGGATTTGCGCCCATGAGCACCTAAGCGGGCGGGTATGTCACCTCCGGAAGAATGCTTACCCCGGCTGCGCCGCGGCTTAGCGGGCGAGCAGCGCGTCGATCGCGATCGATCCCTCGAGGCTTTCGGCAAGCCGGCGGTCGAGCGTGCGGCAGACTCCCAGCCACCATTCATACGCTTCGGTATCGCCGGTGAAATGCGCCTGTTCGGCCTGCTGCCGCGCGGCTTCGGCGGCGCCCATGCCGTGTTCGGCAAAGTGCCGCAGCGCCGCGCGCATCATATGGTCGAAGCTCGAGGCTTCCGCCTGCATATGCGCCGCATCGCCATTGTCGTTGGCAGCGCGGGCGAGCGCCTTTTTCGCCAAGGCGCGGGCGATCGGCGAATGCGCGGCGGAACGAGCGGCGGCGAAATGGAGGGGCATGCCTCTATCCTTGTGAAGCGGCTGGGGGATCATTCTGTCCTACCCGGCCACCGCTAAGCTTCGGTTCCGCAGCATGGTTGTGAAGACGTAAAGGATTGCCTCCGCGCAAGCGACACGGTTACTTCCGGCCCGGCTCGCTGATCCATTTGCCCGAATTGGCATATTCGTCCTTCACGCGCCCCGATTGCGGCAGCTTGGTGCTCGCGGGGACGGCAGTCGTCGCACCCGTCGCGCCTACAGGGGCCGTCGACGCCGCGCCGAGGCTGATCGTGTCGTTCGACGGCGGGGCAGGGGCCACCGGACCCGGTACATCGAGTTCCGCCCGCCGGACATTGGGTGCAGCCAGCGGTTCGCTGCCGGCATAGGCATCGGTAAAGGCGCCCGCGGTGCCCGCGCCGCCCTTCCAGCGATAGAACCGGTGCGCGCCGATCGCGCCGATGAAATCCAGGCTCGCTGCCCAATAGGGGTTCACGTAATTGGTGTGGTAATGCGTCGCGAGCCCGATCGGCTGGTACACCTCGCCCGCCAGCGCCCCCAGCGCGACCGACTGCGCCACCGCCCAGGCCTGGCGGGCGGGCGTGCGGCGAAGCGATCCGTCGCAGGTGAAGCTGAACTGGCAGCCGGTTGTGCGCTCCGATCCCTGGAACACCACGCCGCAAATACTGGCCGGATAGGCCGGATGCGCGACCCGGTTGAGCACGACTTGCGCCACCGCCTGCTGCCCGGCGTAGCTTTCGCTGGCCGCCTCGTAATAGACCGCCATCGACAGGCATTGCAGCGCGCGGGCCTTGTCGAGCCCGCTGCCCGCCTGGCGGAACGCCTGCGCCGCGGCGCCCGCCCCGTGGCTTTCGGCAAATTCGACCGTTTCGAACGTGCCCTCGCTCTGGCGCAGGTCGCTCACATCGATCGCCAGGCGCGGGGCATCCTCGAGATAATAGAAGGCCGAGCCGGGGAAACTGTCACCCGGGGTTTCGAACGGCATGGGGGCGAAGGCGACGCGTTCCTCGGCAAGCCCCATCGCGCTTTTCAGATCCGCCCATTCGCCCTGCGCGGCAACCGTCGGCAATGCGATCGCCCCGGCGAGCAGCGCCCCGCGCGAGACCAGCTTGCGCCGCTTTTGGCGGCGCGCCTCGAACCGCCTGGCGCGTGCGGACGGGGCGCGCGGGGCACGCCTGCTTCGATCCGCTCTGGCCTTCGATTGACGCAATTCGCTTCCTGCTTTTGTCCGCTGCAATAGCCCAGCCTGGTCCATATCCATAGCCGGACGGGCGCACCATCCCGCATCGGGACGTAAGGTGCGGTTGCCATATAACTACCAGATAGTGCTTAACGAAGGATCGTCTTGTGCATTGCGGCATCGCGCGTTAGTCGGGCGGCCGAGTCACGGGTTGGCCTGTTCGCGCAGGCCCGAAGAGGGAAGGAGGTGCAAACCCTCCGCTGCCCCCGCAACTGTGACCGGGGAGCGATCCCGCTACATGCCACTGGGCCTTGCGTCCGGGAAGGCGGCGGGAAAGCGTCGATCCGGGAGCCAGGAGACCTGCCCATGACCGTCGTTCGGCCGCGGGCGGGGTGTATCGTAGGCAAACGTGGAAGGAGCGATTCTGCTCCCTCCCGTCATGGACGGCGATTCGTCTATGATAGGAGGTTACGTGTATAAATATCTGTTTTTCCTGACGGCTTCGGCCATTCCCGCTACTGCATTGGCGCAGAGCCCGAGCGAACAGGCGCTGGCCGAGATCGTCGACCGGCAGGATGCCGACGGGGCCACGCCGGCCGAAGTCTATGCTTCGGCGGCAGTACCGCGCGATGCGGCGGTGATCACGGTTACCGCCAATGGCCTTGGCACCGATCTGCGCAACACCGGCCAGTCGGTCACCGTCATCGACCGCACCGAAATCGAGACCATCCAGGGCGCCGATCCGGTGCGTGCGCTGAACCGGGTTCCGGGCCTGTCGCTGTCGCGCAGCGGCGGGATCGGCACGGTCACCAGCGTCAATGTACGCGGGGCTAGTGCCGATCAGCTGCTGGTGCTGGTCGATGGCGTGCGCGTGGCCGACCAGGCGAGCCCCTCGGGCGGGTTCGACTTCGGCAATCTGCTGCTGGGCACTGCGGGCAAGATCGATGTGCTGCGCGGTTCGAACAGCACCATCTGGGGCTCCGAAGCCGTGGGCGGCGTGGTCGATGTCTCGACCCGGACCGAGCGCGGTCTGACCGGCAGCGTCGAGTTCGGCGCGCGCGACACGCTCTTCGCCAGCGCGGCGGCGGGCGCGGGCAATGACGATGTGTTCTTCGGCCTGACCGGCTCGTGGTACGAAACCGATGGCTTTTCCGCCGCCGCTTCGGGCACCGAGGCCGACGGTTCGCAGCAATTCGCGCTGGGCACGACCGCCTTCGTCAATCTGACGCCAAGCCTCGAGCTGTTCGCACATGGCAATTTCGCCGAGGGCGAAGTCGAGATCGACGGCTTCCCCGCACCCACCTATGTGCTGGCCGATACCGAGGATACGCAGAAGACCACCCGCTATTGGGGCGATGTTGGGCTGGCCTATTACGGCAACGATCTCACGCTGCGCGCCGCCTACAGCCGTTCGGACACCGAACGCGCCAATCGCAATGGCGCAGGCACCGGAACCTTCGCCAGCGACGGCAGCTCAGAACGCGTTTCGCTGCGCGGCGAATACCGCCTGCTGGGCGGACTGGCGCTGGCCTTTGGCGGCGACCACGAATGGACTGCGTTCGAAACCAGCTTCGATGCTTCGGCCGAAACCGAGATCAGCGGCGCCTATGCGCAGCTTGGCTGGGTGATGGGGCGGCTGGCAGCGCATGCCGGGGCGCGCGTGGACGACCACGAACAGTTCGGCACGCATGTCAGCTTCGGCGGCGATGTCAGCTATGGCTTCGGCAGCGACTGGCGGCTGCGCGCGAGCGTGGGCGAAGGCTTCAAGGCGCCGACGCTGTACCAGCTGCTGTCCTTCTACGGGAACACCGAGCTCGAGCCCGAGGAAAGCACCAGCTACGATCTGGGTGTCGAGAAGGGCCAGCGCGGTTCGGGGCTGCATCTGGCGCTTACTGGGTTTCGCCGCGACAGCGACAATCTGATCGGTTTCGGCTTTACTGCGGAGCGCCCGTCGGGGGTCTATCTCAACACGGCGCGCGCGCGGGCGCAGGGTGTCGAGGCCGAAGCCGGCATCGACCTGCTGCGCGGGCTGCGGCTGGCGGGGATCTATTCCTATGTCGATGCCGAGGACCGTACCAGCGGGCTCGACCTTGCGCGCAGGCCCAACCATTTCGGGACGATCTACGCCGACTGGCAAAGCGCATTCGGCCTCGGTCTGGGCGCGGACCTGCGCATCGTCGGTCCCAGCTGGGATAACGGCGCCAACACGAACCGGCTCGACGGGTACGAACTGCTCGACCTGCGCGCTTCCTTCGGGATCGGCGACAATCTCGAACTGTTCGGCCGGGTAGAGAACGTCTTCGATACCGATTACCAGACGGTGGCCGGTTACGGCACTGCCGGACGCAGCGTGTTTGGCGGGATCAGGGCGAAGATGTGAAACCGCTGATCGTCGCATGGGTCCTGCTGCTCGCCGCTTGCGCGGGGGGCGGGGCCGGTGCGCCGCCTCCCGAACGCGGGCCGACGATCGTCAGCCTCAATCCCTGCACCGACGCCATCCTTGCCGAGGTTGCGGCTCCCGGGCAGTTGCTGGCGATTTCGCACTATAGCAAGGACCCGCGCGCCAGCTCGATGGAAGCGGCAGTCGCGGCGCGGTTCGCGGCGACCGGCGGGACGGTCGAGGAAGTGCTCGCGCTCGATCCCGACGTGGTGGTCGCGGGCAGTTTCCTCGCGCCGGCGACCCGCGCGGCGCTCGCCGAACTGGGGATGGAGGTCGTCACCTTCGATATCGCTGCGGATGTCGCTGCCAGCAAAGAGCAGATCCGCGATCTCGCCGCGCTGGCGGGCGATGAACCCGCGGGCGCGCGGCTGATCGCCCGCATCGACGCCGCGCTTGCTGCCGCCGCACCTGCGGATGGCGAGAGCGTCGCCACGCTGCTGTGGCAGCCGGGCGGGATCGTCGCCGGAGAGCAGACACTGGTCAGCGACCTGCTGGTCCGCACCGGCTTCGCCAATGCCGCCCCTGTGCGCGGGCTGTCGCAGGCAGAATATGTCGCGCTCGAAGACGTCGTCGCCGAACCGCCCGAAGTCCTGTTGATCGCGGGCGGTGAACTGGGTCAGTCGCATCCGGTTCTCGGCCGCCTGGGCGATATGCACCGGGCGCGGTTCGATACCAGCCTGCTCTATTGCGGCGGCCCCACGATCATCCGCGCGGCCGAGCGGTTGGCCGCGATCAGGGAGGCCGCATCATGAACCGCGCGATCGCGATCTTCGCCGGACTGTTGGCCATCGCATTGCCCCTGTCGCTGCTGGCGGGGCGGGTCTGGCTCGACCCCGCAAGCACGCCTAATGCCGCGCTCATCCTCGCCGAATTGCGCCTGCCGCGCGCGGTGCTGGCGATCGTCGTCGGTGCGGGGCTGGGCGCGAGCGGCGCGGCCATGCAGGGCTATCTGCGCAATCCGCTGGCCGATCCGGGCCTGTTCGGTATCGCGCCGGGCGCGGCACTGGGCGCGGTCGCGGCGCTGTGGTTCGGCTATGCCGCTGCGCCCTATCTGCTCCCCGCCTTTGCGCTGGTCGGCGCGGGCGGCGCTATGGCGCTGCTGGCCGCGATTGCCGGCCGGACCGGCGGGATCGCGCTGTTCACTCTCGCCGGGCTGATGGTCGCCAGCCTTGCCGGGGCGCTGACCGCACTGGCGATCAGCATGGCGCCCAATGCCTTCGCGATGAGCGAGATCGTCATGTGGCTCAATGGCGCGCTGACCGATCGCAGTTGGCGCGATGTCTGGGTGGCCGCGCCGCTGGTGGCGCTGGGGGTGGCGGTGCTGTGGCGCAGCGGCCGGTCGCTCGATGCCTTGATGCTGGGCGAGCCGGTGGCGCGGTCGCTGGGGGTCGACACGCACCGCTTGCTGTGGCTGCTGATCGTCGGGGTCGGATTGACCGTTGGCGCCAGCGTCGCTGTGGCGGGCATCATCGGGTTCGTCGGGCTGATCGTGCCGCATCTCGTGCGCCCGCTGACCGATCGGCGGCCCTCGCAGCTGATCCTGCCCAGCGCGCTGGCGGGCGCGCTGCTGGTGCTGGTGGCGGACAGCGCGGTGCGCGTGCTGCCGCTGGTCACCGAATTGCGGCTGGGCATCGCGCTCAGCCTACTCGGCGCGCCGTTCTTCCTGTGGTTGCTGCTGCGTATGCGCCGGGGGCTGGCATGAGGCTGGCGGCGGCACAATTGTCGATCGCCGAGCGGTTGGACCGGGTCTCGCTGATCCTCGAACCCGGCACGATAACCGCGATCTGCGGCCCCAATGGGGCGGGCAAGTCGAGCCTGCTCGAAGCGCTTGCCGGGCTGCTTCCGGCTGGTGACGGGGCGGTGTTTCTCGACCGGCAGCAGATCGCCGCGCTGCCCCTGCGCGAGCGGGCACGGCGTATCGGCTATCTGCCGCAAGCGCATGAAATCGCATGGGACGTGCCCGTGCGCAGTCTGGTCGAACTCGGCCGGCTGCCGCATGGCGACCGGCTGGCGGCACCGGTCGATGCCGCGCTCGACGCGCTCGATATCCGGGAGCTTGAAAAGCGCCGTGCGCAGTCGCTGTCGGGCGGCGAGACCGCGCGCGTCCTCCTCGCGCGCGTACTGGCGGGCGAACCGCAGTGGATCCTCGCCGACGAACCGCTCGCCGCGCTCGATATCGCGCACCAGCTCGCGCTGCTGAGGCATTTGCGGCGGGCGGCACAGGGCGGGGCGGGCGTGGTGCTCGTGCTGCACGATCTCGCCCACGCAATGAACCATGCCGACCGCGTCGTCGTACTCGATCACGGGCGCATCGCCGCCGATGGCGCATGCGAAGACGCGCTCGACCAGCAGGTGATCGAGCGCGTCTGGAAAGTGCCGGTCCGGTGGATCGGCGAACCGCTCCACCGGGCCTTGGTCAGCCGGTGATCAGTTGACCGTGCGCGGCGGCAGCTTGCCGTCGGACGCTTCGCTGTCCGCCGCTTCGCCGCCCGCGATCAGGCCACGCGCTTCGAGCATCGGGGTCACGTCGGGTTCGCGCCCGGCGAAGTTCCGGAACATCTCGAAATAGTCCATCGTCCCGCCCGTGCTCAGCACGGTCTTGCGATAATGGTCGCCATTGGCGCGCGTGAGCCCGCCATTGTCCATGAACCACTTGCGGCTGTCGCGGTCGAGCATCTCGGTCCACAGATAGCTGTAATAACCAGCGCTATAGCCGCTGGGCGAGCTGAAGATGTGGTTGAAATAGGTCGTCCGGTAACGCGGCGGGACGAGGTCGATTTCCAGCCCCAGCTGTTCGAGCGACTGGCGCTCGAACTGGCTGACTTCTTCCGGCGTATCGATCGCTGCGGCTTCTTCCTGCGACAGCGCGGCCCACTTCATGTCGAGCAGGGCGGCTTCGACGACTTCGCCGAAATCATAGCCCTGGTTGAACTGCGAGGCGGCCTCGAGCTTCTCGATCATTTCAGCCGGGATGGTTTCGCCCGTCTGGTAGTGCTTGGCATAGTTCGACAGCACCTCGGGATAGGTCGCCCACATCTCGTTGACCTGGCTCGGATACTCCACGAAGTCGCGCGCGACTGCGGTGCCCGACAGGCTTTCGTAGCGCTGGTCGGCGAAGAAGCCGTGCAGCGCATGGCCGAATTCGTGGAACAGCGTGTTGACGTTGTCGAAGCTGACCAACTGCACTTCGCCCTCGGGCGCCTTGGGGATGTTGAGCACGTTGTAGATCACCGGCTTGGTGCCCCACAGATCGCTCTGGTCGACGAAGTTGCTCATCCACGCCCCGCCACGCTTGGACTCGCGCTGGAACGGGTCGAAGTAGAACAGCCCCAGTTCGCTGCCGTCACGGTCGAACACGGTGTAGGTCGTCACATCGGGGTGATAGACGGGCAGGTCGCTGCGCTTCTGGAAAGTCAGGCCGTAGAGCTTTTCGGCGGCATAGAACACGCCGTCCTCGAGCACGGTATCGAGCTGGAAATATTCCGCCATCGCATCTTCGTCGAGGTCGTAGCGTTCGGCCTTGACCTTGTTGGCATAGCGGTACCAGTCCCACGGCTGGACTTCGAAATCGCCCCCTTCGGCAGCGATCGCTTCGTTGAGCATGGCGGCTTCGCGGCGCTGCGTATTGGCCAGCGCGGGGACCATGCGTTCCATAAAGCCGAGCGCAGTGGCGGGCTTTTCGGCCATGCGGTCCCACATCGCGTAGCTGGCCCAGTCGGCTTCGCCGAACAGCGCGGCCTTCTCGGCGCGCAGCGCGGCGGTCTTGGCCACCAATGGACGCGTGTCGATGTCGGTCGTGCCATTGGCGCGGTTGTAGCTCGCCATGAACAGCTTCTCACGCGCGGCACGGTTGGTCATGCTCGGCAGCAGCGGCTGCTGCGTCGTGTTCTGCAGCGCGATGGCGTATTTGCCCTCGAAGCCCTTTTCGGCAGCGAGGTCGGCGGCGGCCTTGATGTCGGATTCGGACAGGCCGGCGAGGTCTTCGCGGCTGTCGAAGATCACCGGCTGGTCGGCCATGGCGGCGCGGGCCTGCTGGCCGAACTCGGTGGTAATTTCGGACAGTTCGGAATTGATTTCCTTGACCCGCGTGCGCTGTGCTTCGGTCAGCAGTGCGCCGGCATGGACCATGCCGTCATAGGTGTCTTCGAGCAGCGCCGCGTCTTCGGGCGTCATCGTCATCGCGGCGCGGTTGTCATAAACCGCCTTCACCCGCGCGAAGAGTTCGGGGTTGAGGACGATCGAGTCGCCATGCGCGGTCAGCTTGGGGCTGATCTCGGTGTTGATCTCGTCGAGCCGGTCGGTGGTGTTCGACCCGGTCACGGCGAAGAACACGCGCGCGACGCGGCCGAGCATGCGGCCCGACTTTTCCAGCGCAACGATGGTGTTCTCCATCGTCGGCGGGGCGGGATTGTCGATGATCGCCTGGATCTCGGCCTTCTGGATCGCCATGCCCTGCTCGAAAGCGGGGATGTAATCGTCTTCGGAGACCTTCGAGAAGTCGGGCGTCTTGAACGGCAGCGTGCTGTCTGCGGCGAAATAGCCCGTGCCGGTCGGAATGGCGGCGGCGTCGGCGCTGGGTGTGGCCATGGTGTCGAGGTCTTCCCCATATGCGGTGGTGCAACCGGCGAGCAGTGCTGCGGTTGCGACGGTGGCCAGGATCTGGGCCTTCATGCTTGTCCCCTCAGGATGATATGAAACGCCGGACGGATGCCCGGCGCAATATTGCGATCATGGAAGTGCGATAGGACCGCTTCGCGACCGCGCGCAAGCGCGTACACGTCGCCGGTCGGCGCTGCTCCTACATTAATCGAACGGAATGCGGTCGCCCTGGTTCCGCTCGGCATGGTCGCGCGCAGTCTCCAAGGCTTCGTCGAGCGCCTGGCGATTGACCGTCACCAGCCGCGGACGCCCGCCGTCGCGGTCAACCACCAGCCAGACCGCCCCGAAGGTGAAGAACCCGCCCTGGTCCTTCGCCACGCTCATCTGCGACAGGTCCAGCCGCTGCAGCAGCGCGATCATCGCGGGATCGAAGATCTCGTCGAAGACCGCCTCGACCTCCGCGCGATCCTCGATTTCGCGGCGATTTCCCGCGGCATCGATATACACCAGCGGGAGCCCGATCTCCTCGAGCATCCGGCGCTTGTTGCCGCTGCTGGCAGCATCGCGCAGCGCCGCGATCGCGGCATCGAACTGGCTGGCGCTGGTCCCCGTCGCGCAGGAGATTGCCCCGCCATCGACGAAGTCATGCGTGCGGTCGAACTGCGCGCGCGGTTTCTCCTGGCTCGACCACACCAGCAGCAGGCAATCCTCCGGGGAAGCGCTCTCGCTCAGCAGGTCGGCCGGCTCCTCTGCGTCGGGCGCGCCTGCGGGCGAACAGCCGCCAAGCGCCAGCGCCAGCACCGTTGGCAGGGGGATGGGGTTGCGCATCATGGGTCGGGGGCCAGCGGATAGCGGACCACCGGCTCATAGACCGACCCCTCGGGCCGCAGGAAGCTTTCGTACAGGATGTACGAATCCGCGATCCACGGACCAAGCCGCAGACCCGCCGTCCGGGCGAGGAAGGGGGCGAGCGGCGCGGTCGCGCGGTTGGTGCGCGCCAGCGTGATATGCGGGTGGTATTTGCGGTGTTCGGGTTCCAGCCCCGCCGCGATGCAGATGCGTTCCACGCGCTGTTGCAACCGGCTCAGCTCCTCCGATGGCGCGATTCCGGCCCACAGCGTATGCGCAACCCCTTTCCGCTCGAACGCGCCGGTCCCTTCAATCGTCAGGTCGAATTCGGGCCCGCTGGCAGCGCGCAACCGCTCGGCCAGTTCGTCCGCCGCATGGGTATCGACCACGCCGATATAGCGCAGCGTCAGGTGCAACTGCTCGTCGTCCTGCCAGCGGGCGTTGTCGACGCCTTCCATCAGGTCGATCAGCGCATCGCGGATCGGGGGCGGGGGACGGATGCCGGCGAAAAGGCGGTGGGACATGGGATGATCACGCCGCTCGCTCGGCGCATTGCAGGGGTTTCACAGGGCCGCTGCCGGCCTGCCCGATTGGTAGGGCGCAACTCCGCGCCGGACAAGGCTATCCGCGCTCAGGCCGCATTGTGCGCGCCGCTTTCGCGCGGGTTCTCATAGGCTGCATCCATGAAGATGCTCATCCGGCGATTGCTGCGGTGCTCCAGCCCCTTGGCGAATGCACCACCGGCATGCGTGTAGTTGAGCTCGTCGGCAATCGCGTCGTAATCGCCCGCATCGATCGCCGCATTGAGACGCGGGCTTTCGCTGGGCGAGACATTGCCGATCCCGACATTGTAGACGAGGTCGAGCAGCGCATCGAATTCATGCTGGTGCAGCGGCAGGTCGCCGACCAATTGGCGCACACCCTGTTCGGCCTCGGCCAGATCGGCATCGAGAAAGGCGAGCACGCGCTTCTCGCTCACCCGGTCGCCGACCCTCAGCCGGTCGTGCGGCCGCACCAAATGGCCAACCCCGACGGTGGGATAGCCGGCGACATCGCGGTACACGGTATAGCGGACACCTTCTTCCTCGATCAGTGCCTGCTTGAACGTATCGCTCGCCGTTAGCAGCGGGGCGGGTTGGCGCACGCCTTGCGCGGGGTCGAGGACCATGTTGGCCGAACTCGGCTGCGGGGCCTTGGGCGGGCCGGTGAAGGCCGTCAGGCCGAGCGCCCCGGCGCCCAGCATCAGTGTTGCGTGCTTGCGAGTGGAGCGGCGCGGCCGGACGTCGAATGCCTTGGCGGCCGCCTGCCGGGCCCGCCGCAGCTCGCGGCGATGCTGGCGCTCGCGGCGGAGGCGTTTGAGGAAGCTTTCGGGTCTTTCACCGCTCTTCCCGCGGAGCGTGGTATGCGACCAGTCGACCTCGTCCAGCGGACGGTTGAGATCGTCGAGGATCGTCTTGAGCGTATCGTCTGTGTTCGCGCTTGGGGCGGACGCGTGGCGCGTGCCGCCGGCTTGGTTCCTGTCGTGCGCGGTGTCCTTGTCCATAAGGCGGGCACCTTTCATTGCGTAATCTGTGTCACACCGGCGCTGCGACCTGCACATGCGATTTCATGGGCTGTGGCGCGGTGTTGGTCTCGTCTATGGAACGGTTGGCAGGGGTGCTTTGGTCCCCGTTTCGTCGCTGCGAGGCAACGGTCGAGCGGTCAGGCGGCGCGCTCAGGCGGCGCGGCGGACCTGGTTGCGGCCCGTGTTTTTCGCTTCGTAACAGGCAATGTCGGCGCGCAGCAGCGCATCGTCCATGCCTTCGCCGAACCGCCAGCTGGCCAGCCCGATCGAGGCCGAGATGGCGATGTCGGGATATTGCTCGAATTGTTCCTCGAGCCCGGCAATCCGCAGCCGCAGCCGTTCGGCCGCTTCGGCGACCTCGACATCGTCGAGCCCGCGGACAATGACGAGGAATTCCTCCCCGCCGAGGCGGAAGGCGTGATGTTCGCTGGTGCCGCCGACCGCGTGGCACCATTCGCGAATCGTATCGGCGGTCGCGATCAGCACGTGATCGCCCACGCCGTGGCCGAAGGTGTCATTGATCGTCTTGAACCGGTCGAGATCGATGGTGAGCAAGTGCCGCGAAAGCGCACTGTGTTCCATCCGCGTTTCCTCGAACAGCTTGCGGCGGTTGAACAGGCCGGTGAGCGGATCGCGCCAGCTGAGGAATTCGGCATGCGCCAGCGCATCGGCCAGATCCTCGGACAATTGCCGGTTTTCGACCAGCATCTGCGCGGCGCTGCGGATATGCAGCCCGGTGGAGGAGCTGTAGATGCGGATGCCGATGACCAACAGCGCCAGGATCGCGATCAGCGCCGGATGCTGGACGCCGGGATGGAACAAATAATATCCGAAAGTGGTCAGC
Organism: Qipengyuania sp. Mu-71; assembly: GCF_036867055.1. Lineage (NCBI taxonomy): Bacteria > Pseudomonadati > Pseudomonadota > Alphaproteobacteria > Sphingomonadales > Erythrobacteraceae > Qipengyuania > Qipengyuania sp. Mu-71. The sequence goes on from NZ_JBAJHR010000001.1 coordinate 867,280, forward strand.
CAGAAACTGGCCAGCATGGCATCGCGCGCGGCCGGAAGCGCGGCCAGCGTGACCGCGATCAGCGTCGCTGCAACCAGCACTACGCCGCGAACCAGATTGACCGCCACCATCGAGCCATCGGGCGGCGGGGGCCACAGCATCAACCCCAGCGTCACGCCGGTAAGCGACATGGCAAACACCAGGATCCAGCGCGCAGAGCGCATCGGTTGGCGCGCGCGCGCCAGCTGTTCCAGTCGCGCGGCGGCCTTGCGGGTGTAGAGAAACGAGCAGAAACGCAATGCGAGCAGCACCGTCATGGGCAGCGGATTGGGCATTGCCGCCACCCCGACCGCCATCAGCGCGAGCGCGATCAGGCTGGCGGTGAGCGAACGCTGCTCGCGTTCGAGCATGGCGATCACCGCCTCGCGCTCGATCTCGTAGGGATCGACCGGGACGCGGTTCATCAGGCCGGCGCTATTGCCGTCGAATTGCTCGTCGATGTGCACCGGCTGCGACCCTTGACCCTTTTCTCGCGCGTAGGACCGCGTTTTCTAGCGCCCAATCGTTAACGATTTCGCGCCGGATATTCACGATGTCCCCGTAACCGGCGCCGCATGGCGGGCAAGTGCGGCGTGCGGCATATACGCTCCGCACGCCGCCTTCATGGTTACCAAATCCGTGCGCGGTCCTCGGGCGCGATATACATCGCGTCATCCGGCGTGATGCCGAAGGCTTCGTACCACGCATCGACATTGCGCAGCGGGGCGATGGTGCGATAGCGCGCGGGGCTGTGCGGGTCGGTCGCGACCTGGTTGCGCAAGCTGTCCTCGCGCGCCTTGGCCCGCCACACCTGCGCATAGGCGAGGAAGAAGCGCTGGTCGCCGGTCAGCCCGTCGATCACCGGCGCCTCTTCTCCGCCGAGCGACTTCTTGTAGGCATCATGGGCCACCAGCACGCCCGCCAGATCGGCGATGTTCTCGCCCATCGTCAGATCGGGATTGATGAAGCTGCCCGGCACGACTTCGAACGCGGCATATTGCGCGCCGAATTTCTTGGCTTCGGCCTCGAACCGTTCGGCATCGCCCGCGGTCCACCAGTCGCGGATCGCGCCGCTGGCGTCGATCTTGCGTCCCTGATCATCGAAGCCGTGGCTGATTTCGTGGCCGATGACCACGCCGATCGCGCCATAATTGACCGCGGGGTCGGCCCAGGGATCGAAGAAGGGCGGCTGGAGGATGCCGGCGGGGAAGACCATCTTGTTTTCCAGCCCGCCGTTATAGGCGTTCACCGTCTGCGGGTTCATGCCCCACTTCTTGCGGTCGACCGGCTTGCCAAGGTCGCTCATCTCGTAATCGGCGTTGAACTGCGAGGCAGCGATCATGTTGCCATAGAGATCGTCGGGCGACATCGGCAGCTGCGAATAGTCGCGGAATTTCTCGGGATAGCCGACCATGACGTCCATCCGCTCGAGTTTGTCGAGCGCGGCTTCCTTGGTCTCGGGGCTCATCCAGTCGTTTTCGCCAATCCGGTCACCCATGGCGAGCTTCAGATTGCGAACCAGCTCGTCCATCCGCGTCTTGGCGATCTTGGGGAAATATTCGTCGACATAGGCCTCGCCGACCAGCTCGCCGAGCGAGCCGTCGATCGTGTCGACTGCGCGCTTCCAGCGCGCGCGCTGCTCGCTCGTGCCGTTGAGCGCGCTGGTGTACTGGAACCGGCTCTCGACCATCTTCTGGTTGAGATAGGGCGAGGCCTGATGCGTTACCTGCGCCTTCTGCCACAGCTTGAGCGTGGCCAGATCGGTGCTGGCAAACAGCGCCGCAATCGCCTTCACCGCCGTGTTATCGGTGACGATGATGCGCTCCTGCGGCGGGATGTTGTGACCGGCGAAGAACGCGTCCCAATCCACGCCCGGCGCATAGGCAGCCAGTTCGCTGCCCGACATCGGGTTGTTGATCTTCTCGATCTGGCGCTTCTGTTCGGCATCCCAGTTGAGCTGCGCGACATAGGTCTCGAAAGTCATCACGCGGCTGGCCGCTTCGCGCGGGCTGGCTTCGCCGATATGACGGAAGGTGCGCTCGAGATAGGCGAGATAGGCGCCGCGCTGGTCGGCGAATTTTGCGTCGAAATAATATTCCTTCTCGGGCAGGCCGAGCCCGCCGGAAAACATCCACAGCGCGTTCATCGTCGGATCGTCGGGGTCGGCATAGGGGCCGGCACCGAACAGCGAGCCGCCGAACTTGCCATAGGTCGCGCCCATGTAGCGTGCGAAAGCGCTCTTGTCCGACAGCGCTTCGACCTGTGCCAGATCGCGCATCAACGGCGCGAGACCCGCGCGCTCGATCGCCGCCTCGTTCATAAAGCTGGTGTAGAGCGCGCCATATTGCGTGCCTGCGGGGGCTTGAGTGATCAGCCCGTTGACCTCTTCGGTCACATCCTCGCGCAGATTGTAGAACGAGCCGACCGAGGGGCGATCGCCGGGGATTTCGGTCCGGTCGATCCACGCGCCCGAGGCATAGCGTTCGAAATCGTCACCCGGATCGGCGGCGGTGTCGCGCGCGGTGAGGTCGAGCCCGAAGTCGCCGATCTTGGCTTGGCCGGTGACGACGATGGTGTTGGCGTCGGTTTCCTCGGCGAAGGACGGAGAGGCGAGAGCCAGCCCCAGCGCGAGCGCGGAAGCTGCCGTCGCGCGGGCGAAATGTCGAGTGGATGGCATGTGTGATTCCCCTGGGTTTTAGATCGTGCAGGGGCTTAGCTTTCGCCGAACAGAGACGACAACCATTGTCGTCGAACGCGCAAACGCGTTCGGCAAGCTACTTGCGGTTCGTAACCCCTAGTTCTCGTCTTCAGGTTCGCCGTCCGGCTCTGCTTCGCCTTCCTCATTCGCTTCATCGGCGCCAGCATCAATCGCAGGATCTACCTCCACGGTCACCGCTTTGGGATAGGTCAGGACGAGAAAAAGCTCTTCCCCGTCCCCAAGTTCGGTCAAAGGCCCGCCATCCTTGATGAAGCCGATCCCACCTTTTGCGGAAAGTATGGCTCCAGACACGCTGGCGCTTTCTTGAACGGCATTTTTGAAAAAGTCCTTTGCAGACTGCTCGCTGGTGAAAGCATTGGCGAAAAAGACGTTCATGGCAGGCTCTCCTCAATACTCGTCCCATTTGGCGACGCCTTCGTTGAATTTTGCGTTTCTCAAGAACGCCGGCGCACTGCCTTCGATGGCGGTTATGCAGGTTCCTTGCTCACTGCATGCATTGACCAGTGCAGTGCCGAAGGGTTGATTGATTGCGTCGACCAGCCCCTGCATTTTGCGTTTGAGGATAGTCTTGTCGGTCGCGACGACCTTGGCCTTGAGCTTGTCCAGCGTCGTGTCAAAGTTCTTGCCCATTCCCACGCCGAACTCGGTGTTGGCCGGAAAGAGCGAGTTCACGTCGAGCGGCGTGTCATTGGCGTTGATCGTGGCAGCGTTTGTAGAAACCAGCGCCGCGCCGCCCTTGGCGGAAAGGATCTGCGCGGCCATGCCGGTAGCGAAATACTGTGCCAGGCCGCCGTTCACATCTACGTCCGTGCTGGCCCCCGCACCGAACTCCGCTCCGAAGCTGGCAAGTACCGAATAGCTGTCCAGATTGCCGCCCTTGATTGAAACGAAAGAGCACGGGTGAATGGCATAAATGCCTCCCGTCACTTCGATAGGGTCCGTGACCGGACAAGGCCCTAGCCGGTTGTAGCCATCCTCGCTCGTATCCACTGTATTGGCCAGCAGGGGCATCACCACCGCTTCCTGTCTGTCATAGCCTACGATGATTTCGGGCACCTCGCCGGTCGATGCACCAGCCTTGATGCCAAATGTCGTATTGGTGCCGAAATACATCGTATTGCTGTGCCGTGTCGCTTGGACACAGCCCGCTGCGAGCGGCAGCAGGGCTAGGGCTGCAAGGTATTTGTGTGGTCGACTACGCATGGCGAACTCCCCTCAAGTGCAGACAGGACCTTGGCCGCATTCTCGGCTTCGGCCGCGGACCGGATGATCACCAACAGCTGGCAATCGCGCGGATCGGCAATGACCCACTGGCTATCCGAGTAGCCAAGCCAGGCGCCGCCTGCGGGCAGTTCGTCCCAGCCAAACCCCACACCGCTCCGTTTGACCGCCACCACACCGCCCGTTGTGCGCGGCAGTTCGACGCGGACTACGCCGATGCCGGTGATCGTCTCGCCGCCACCCTCACCGACCGTTACGTGGGTGCAGGCGGACAGCAGGCATGCAACGGCCGCGACAAGCCCGGCGTGGCCGGCGGATGATTGTTCTCGAACGCCGCTATGCACCTTGCGCGCGGGCCATCGAAGACAGCGCAACAATCGCCGTATTCGCGCACCGGCCCGGATCATTCTCCCCATTATCCGGCTCCCTCTATGTGAGGAAAACACTCGATAGTTGGGATCGTCAAGTCTTCGATCAAATACTGGCGGGAACCGTATGGTCGATTTGGGTGGGAAGAAAATGATTTCATCGTCCTGTCGGCGGTCGCCATTCTCTGTCGCCAATCTTGATTGCCGGATGATGCCCTGCAATTCTCTGCAATTCGCCAGTAAGTTGGATTGCCGCATGAATCCGCCGCGAGATGTTCCCGCGGCGTTGATATTTGGAGGAGGCGCCCCACATTCCCGGAACCGCCGGGCCGTCTGCTCGCTCGACACATACCGCCCCCCCTTGACCCAGGCGAACAATTCAGGAACACGCGTCCTTCATGGCCCTCACCAAAATTTCCGTCCGCGGCGCGCGCGAGCATAATCTCAAGGGCGTCGACATCGACCTGCCGCGCGACAGCCTGATCGTGATCACCGGCCTCAGCGGTTCGGGCAAGTCGAGCCTCGCCTTCGACACGATCTATGCCGAGGGGCAGCGGCGCTATGTCGAGAGCCTCAGCGCCTATGCGCGCCAGTTCCTCGAGATGATGCAGAAGCCCGATGTCGAGCATATCGACGGGCTCTCACCCGCGATCTCGATCGAGCAGAAGACCACCAGCCGCAACCCGCGCTCGACCGTCGCGACGGTGACCGAGATCTACGACTACATGCGCCTGCTGTGGGCGCGCGTGGGCGTGCCCTATTCGCCCGCCACCGGCCTGCCGATCGAGGCGCAGACCGTATCCAACATGGTCGACCGGGTAATGGAACTGCCCGAGGGCACACGCATCTACCTGCTCGCCCCCGTGGTGCGCGGGCGCAAGGGCGAATACCGCAAGGAACTGGCCGAATGGCAGAAGGCGGGCTTCACCCGTGTGCGCATTGACGGCGAGCTTCATGCGATCGAGGACGCGCCCGCGCTCGACAAGAAGTTCAAGCACGACATCGAGGTGGTGGTCGACCGGCTCGCGGTGAAGGAGGGCATCGAGACCCGTCTCGCCGACAGTTTCGAAACCGCGCTCAAGCTGGCCGAGGGGCTTGCCTATGTCGATCTCGCCGATGGCGCGGTGCCTGGGCGAGAGGACGAGGGGGCCGCGGCCGGCGGCGCGATGAAGGGCGCGGGGCTGCCCGCCAACCGCATCGTCTTTTCCGAGAAATTCTCCTGCCCGGTCAGCGGCTTCACGATCGAGGAGGTCGAACCGCGGCTGTTCTCCTTCAACGCGCCGCAGGGTGCCTGCCCGACCTGCGACGGCATCGGCGAGAAGCAGCTGTTCGACCCGCAGCTGGTCGTCCCCAACGAGGCGCTCAGCCTCAAGAAGGGCGCGGTGGTGCCCTGGGCGAAGAGCAACCCGCCGTCGCCCTATTACATGCAGGTGCTCGCCAGCCTCGCGAAGGAATACGAGTTCGACCTCACTACCCCGTGGCAGGAGTTCGACGCCGAAATCCGCGACATCATCCTCCACGGCACCAGGGGCCGCGCGATCCCGCTCACCTTCAAGGACGGGCGCAAGAGCTATACCGTCAAGAAGCCGTTCGAGGGCGTGATCGGCAATCTCAACCGCCGCATGCTCCAGACCGAGAGCGCGTGGATGCGCGAGGAGCTGGCCAAGTTCCAGACCGCTCAAGCCTGCGAGACCTGCAATGGCAAGCGGCTCAACCCCAAGGCGCTCAGCGTCAAGATCCCCGGCCCCGCGGGCCCGACCGACATCGCCACCCCCACGCAGATGAGCGTCGCCGATGCCAAGGCATGGTTCCTCGGGCTCGACGGACATCTGACCGACCAGCAGGCGCAGATCGCCAAGGCCATCCTCAAGGAAATCAACGAGCGGCTGGGCTTCCTCGACAATGTCGGGCTCGACTATCTCAACCTCGACCGTACTTCAGGTACGCTGAGCGGGGGCGAGAGCCAGCGCATCCGCCTCGCCAGCCAGATCGGCAGCGGGCTCTCAGGCGTGCTCTACGTGCTCGACGAACCCAGCATCGGCCTCCACCAGCGCGACAACGACCGGCTGCTCGAAACGCTGAAGCGCCTGCGCGACCTCGGCAATACGGTGATCGTGGTCGAGCATGACGAGGACGCGATCCGCGCCGCCGATTACGTGGTCGATCTCGGCCCCGGCGCGGGCGTCCACGGGGGCGAGGTGGTCGCCGAAGGCACGCTCAAGCAGGTGCTGAAAAGCAAGAAATCGCTCACTGCCGCCTATCTCACCGGCCGCCGCGAAATCGCGGTTCCGCCCAAGCGGCGCAAGGGCAACGGGCACAAGCTCACCGTCCACGGCGCGCGCGCCAACAACCTTGCCAACGTCACTGCCAGCCTGCCGCTGGGCACCTTCACCTGCGTCACCGGCGTCTCGGGCTCGGGCAAGTCCAGCTTCACCATCGACACGCTCTACGCCTCTGCCGCGCGCGAACTCAACGGCGCGCGCATCGTCGCGGGCGCGCACGACAAGGTCACCGGGCTCGAATATTGCGACAAGGTGATCGAGATCGACCAGTCGCCCATCGGCCGCACCCCGCGCTCCAACCCCGCCACCTATACCGGCGCCTTCACCCAGATCCGCGACTGGTTCGCGGGCCTCCCCGAAAGCCAGGCGCGCGGCTACAAGCCCGGGCGCTTCAGCTTCAACGTCAAGGGCGGCCGCTGCGAGGCGTGCCAGGGCGACGGCCTCATCAAGATCGAGATGCACTTCCTGCCCGACGTCTACGTCACCTGCGAACAATGCGGCGGCAAGCGCTACAACCGCGAAACGCTCGAGGTGAAGTTCAAGGGCCACTCGATCGCCGATGTGCTCGACATGACGATCGAGGATGCGGAGGAATTCTTCAAGGCGGTCCCGCCGATCCGCGACAAGATGCACATGCTCAACGAGGTCGGGCTCGGCTACGTCAAGGTCGGCCAGCAGGCGACCACGTTGTCGGGCGGCGAGGCGCAGCGCGTCAAGCTCGCCAAGGAACTCGCCAAGCGCAGCACCGGGCAGACGCTCTACATCCTCGACGAGCCCACCACGGGCCTCCATTTCGAGGACGTGCGCAAGCTGCTGGAAGTGCTCCACCGGCTGGTCGAACAGGGGAACTCGGTGGTGGTGATCGAGCACAATCTCGATGTGATCAAGACGGCGGACCACGTGCTCGATCTCGGCCCGGGCGGCGGGGTTAGGGGCGGGGAGGTTGTCGCGCAGGGTACGCCGGAGGAAGTGGCCGAGGTGAGCGCAAGTTATACGGGGCAGTATCTCAAGCCGATGCTGGAGCGGCAGCGAGAGGCGGCGGAGTAGTCATCGCGCAATAATAGTGGAGTTCGGGAGATAGCGGATTGAATCGATACTATCCTAGCATTAGCAATTGGGAGTATGCCTAGCTTACTAAAGTCACTTTTTGGAAAGAGCGAAGAGCCGCTTGTTTCATCTGCTTTGCCTGAGGCAATGGCGCCTCAAAAGCAGCACGTCACAGGGCATATTGGCCATCGGCGCAGAGACTGTTGGTGGGATCCTATCTACTCACCTACACTCGATGGATCGCTGACTGAGGGAGACTGGGATTTCGATCAAACAGCCGGGCCCTCCCAAAAATTCTTCATTGGCCAACATTTGGACGGAGTCGTCTCACGCGGAGACACATTCAAGGTCGTCGGTGTTACCTTTAAAGATTGTGATTTTCAGGGCGTGTTTGATTCCGACACGCTCTTCATGTTTGATAGGTGTCGTTTCGTAGGCTGTGATTTCGCGTATTCGAGCTGGAAAGACACACATTTTCGCAACTGTGAGTTTGAGAATTGTTCTTTTGCTCTCTCTCATTTCAATCGTTGCGAGTTTCGCGGTAACAAGTTCAATTCTATTGGTATTTCGGGAAGCAAATCGGATTTCGAGCGATCGTTCGTGACCAACCCGCAGGCTCTAATCGACGCAGGAGCAAGTCGAGCCGAAGGTGAAAAGCCGAAAGTGCGGAAGCGTTTGTATCAGTGGCATCGCCTACAGGGGAGCAAGGCGCATCTCTCGCGTACTCTCTTGGCCTCCCACAATCTGGTCGGTGATGACCACACATTCTACAAGACCGCAAAACTTCACGACTTACAGCAATCCAAGGCTAAGATTGCCTCCAATTTTTTCGAGTTGATATTCTCTGAGAGTAGGGGGCGATTTGCTGCGCTCGTGAGTCTCCTTTTAAACTTGGCGGAAAACGGCCTATTGAGGGTTGTCGGACTGCTTAACGGTTGGGGGTCGTCCGCCTTTCGCCCACTTTTAGGGATTGCCCTGCTTTGGTCCGCATTTGGCTGGGCCTACTTGCACTTGTTCGATACCGCCCAACCTTGGAGGAAGAGCTTCAATATCACGATCTTAGCGGGCTATAGCAATGAGTACGTCGATACGATCACACCGGGGTTAAATACGGCTCAGAGCTTTCACGCAGTACTTGCAGTGATATTTTATACTGTGTTCTTTGGTACAGTTATCGCGAAGTTGTCGAGGGTGAGATGACAGCGACGCTGATCTTGTACGGCAGTCGGGCGAGAGGCGATGCTCGCCCAAACTCGGACGTAGACATTCTTCTGGCACCGGATGAAGGGCAGATCGGTAAGCCAAAGAAATTTGATGGCCTAAGTCTTCATATCTATCCCAAGAATTGGTTGTTTGAAAACGCACGAAGCGGAGACCTTTTTGCCTATCATATAGCGTCGGAAGGTCTTTCCATACACTGCGCTGACGCTTTCCTTGCCTCTTTGCATGAAGCTTTTCGCTGGAAGGCCAGCTACGAAAAGGAGCGCGAAATTGCGTTGGCGGTCGCGACCTTGCTCAGTCGAACGAGCTGGGGCTGGAACGACGCAATCCAGCGCCGATTTTTCTGGGCCATCAGAACTCTCGCACTTACTCTACAGGCAGATAGGCAGTCGGTCGACTTCTCGCTGGCATCTATTGACGAAGCTCTCGGATTAGATGGATTTAGCGATCTGTTTGAGGGGCGCGACAAGGTAACAAGTGAAGATTGTATCGCGATGGGGGCGAAACTTTTGGAGAGATATAGTCAGTTTAAATCTGTTTCTAGCGAGGATATCTCTGAAATGCTGATGTCTTCTGGAGGTATAGGATTGAACACTGTAATGGTGCTCGAGACAGAGCAGGCCATCGACTCAGGTTCGCTTGCCACTTACTTGTAGCCAGCCCTTCAATGCTGTCCTACTCCCGATTCCCGAATAACTGCCCCGGTTCACTCAAACCCATGAGGTGAACCATGAGATCAGTTTTTTGTTTTGACCCTCAAACGCCGGGCGCGACGCGTCAGCGTCGCTTGGCTTCGCGGCATAAACCGCGGCGACCGATCGGCCTTGCCTCGCCTTCAGCTCGGATACTCTCGCCAGCTAGCGGCGTAGTGCCAATCCGTGTTGGACGGGTAACCCTGTCCTACACGCGCCGCGCTGTATAACTAACCCGGTTCCCCTGCTCACAACCCCCACAGGCGAACCGATGCACCACACCCCCGATACTCCCGCAAACCACCATCTCGTCCTCCACGTCGACAGCCTCGTCGAAACCCCTCCCGCTCCGCAGACGCAATTCGTGGTCGAGCGGCAGGTGGCCTTTCTCGAGGCGCTGGCGACCACCGGCAGCGTGCGCGCGGCGGCGCGGCGGGCGCGGGTGCCGCACCAGACCTGCTACCGCGCGCGGCGGGCCAGCGCGGGCTTCGGGCGCGCCTGGGATGCGGCGCTGGTGGTCGCGCGCGGCGCGGCCGAGGCCAAGCTCGCCGATTACGCCATGAACGGGGTCGAGGAGGAGGTGTGGTATCACGGCGACCTCGTCGGTTCGCGCAAGCGCGTCTCCGACCGGCTGCTGCTTGCGCATCTCGGGCGGCTCGACCGGATGCGCGGCGATGAACGGATCGAACGCCTCGCGGAGAATTTCGACGCCATGGTCCTGCGCCTGCGCCGCGGCGAGCCGATCGAGGGGGAGGATCCGCACCGGGACCCCGCTCATGCCGACCCTATCGAAGCAGGATCGCCTGACGCGGGAGCCGCAGGGCAGGTTCAGGGTGAGCGGGAAGGCGGCGAGAATTCTTCGCCTGGACCGTGTAACACCCGGTCCATGTCTCAGGGAGGAGAGCCGCAATACGCGCCTCCGCAGGCAGGCATGTCCCACCCGTCCGAACCGCCCTGCGACTGCGTCGGCGCGCGGCATGGGACCGATCGGGGGCAGCCGCATTACCGGCGCGGGGCCGACGGGCTCGAGCCGGTGGTCAATGTGGGCGCGGGCGGGCCGTGCTGCGATACGCCGCGCTGGCCCGATTGCCGCGCCTGCCCGCATTACCCGCCGGTCGACCGGATGCTCGACGAAATGGCCGAGGCCGAGGCGGAGGCCGGGATCGATGCGGAGGAGGGCGCGGACGCGGACGCGGGCGCCGTGACGCTCACACGTTGATCAGGCCGAACTTGAGTCCCTTGACCGCCGCCGCCGCGCGGTCGGACACGTTGAGCTTGATGAAGATGCGCTTGATATGCGTGGCGATCGTCGGGCGCTTGCTGCCGAGGATCATGGCAATCTCCTCATTGCTCTTGCCGCGCGCGATCCAGTGCAGGATCGTCACCTCGCGCGGGGCGAGGCGCGGGCGCTCCACGACGTCCTCCTCGAACTGGTCGATCCGCAGATGCGCCGCCTGCGCCACGCAATGCAGCACCGGGACATCGGCATGATCGACGCGGTCGGGATGGTCGGCCATCGTGATGCCGACCGCGGCGAGGTGCTGGCGCGGCCCGAAGGTCGGGAAGATATACCCGTCGGTCACGCCATGCGCGCGCGCCTGCTCGATGAAATGCAGCGGCTCGCCGGTCAGCGGCTTGCCCTGCGTGAACGTGCTGTAGCGCAGCGGCCGGCCCGACCGCGCCGCCAGCGCGGGGAAGGGGTCGAGCTGGCCGAGCCCCTCGCGGTACCCGGTCACCCAGGCCTCGGGAAAGCCGAGGAAGAGCATGTCGGTGTGTCCCGGCGTGTCTTGCGAGGGCCGCGCATAGCTCAGCGCCTCGAACCCGTGCAGCCGGTAGAACGCGCGGGCGATCGAGAGGACTTCGTCCATGTCCTCGGCCGCCGCGATCCGCCTGACGGCCCTGTTGTCTTCCATGCCTCGTGTAGCCCCCGGTCCCGCTTTGCCTGTGCCCGTCCTGATACGAGTGAATGTCATCCATCTGGACTAGGGGCAACATTCGGGAAGCGCGAAGATGGGGATTGAATCCGGATTCGGTACTGGCTTACCGCAATCTGACAATCGCGCGCGATTCCGCCGGTTTGGGTGTCATCCGGATGAACGACGTCCGGTCAAACGACCTCCAACCGGGTGACTGTGGCAAACCCCATGTTAAGCATACCAATTCGGGTGGGGCCGGGGATAAGTGAAGTTTTCCCGGCATGGGGTATTGACGGGGAACGGGATCGAGCCGCGATGCAGGAAAACACGTTTATTGTCGTCGACTGTAACTATCGTAACCGCAACGAATTGACCTTGGCCTTGGGCGAAATGGGCTATGTAGTGCCCGCCGACACGCTCGACGACTTGGGGGGCCGCTGGCCCGAGGGGGCCTGGCTGCTGGTCCACGACGAGGGGCCGCAATTGCCGCAGACGCAGCAGGCGCTGCGCAGCGCGGGGCAGTATTACCCGCTGGTCGCCTATTCGAAACAGGCCAGCATCGCGCATATCATGGATGTGCTCAGCGACGGCGCGGCGGGCTATCTCGAATGGCCCACGCCCGGCGAACGGCTGCGCCGCAGCCTCGGCAACATCATGACGCGCAAGTGGCAGGGTTCGACCACGCCCGAACAGGCGCGCGCAAAGCAGCGCGTCGGCCAGCTCTCGCCGCGCGAGCGTGAAGTGCTGTCGGGGGTGAGCGAGGGCTATTCGAGCAAGGAAGTCGCGCGCTCGCTGGGGATCAGCCCCCGCACGGTCGAACTGCACCGCGCCAATGTGCTGACCAAGCTGGGTGTCCGCAACGTCGCCGCCGCGGTGCGGCTGTCGGTCGAAGCGCAGCTCGACGCCGGGCCCGCCGCAACCCAGGAACGCGAACTGGCGCTGTAGCTCTAGCCCTCGAGCAGCGCTAGCTCGACCGTGCCATGACCGCGCCCGATCAGGCCGAGTTCGGTCGCTGCAGCGCGGCTGACGTCGATCACGCGGTTGCCGTGGAAGGGGCCGCGATCGTTGATGCGCACGGTGACCCGCTTGCCGGTGCGCGGATTGGTTACCTCGACCAGCGAACCGAACGGCAGCGTGCGATGCGCCGCGGTCATGGCGTGCATGTCGAATCTCTCGCCATTGGCAGTAAGGCGGCCGTGGAAACGGCGACCGTAATAGGAGGCCACACCGGTGCCGATCGAGCGGGTTACCGGCGGCAGTTCGACCGGAGGCTCGATCGTCGAGAGATCGACCACATGGCCGGCGGGCTGGGGCGCAGGGGGAAGCGTTTCGAACCGCGCAAAGCTGGCGTCGAACGAACCGGGCACCGCAGCGCGGTGGACATGTTCCTGCGGTAACGCCGCCGTGGCGGGGAGCGCCAGAGCAGCGAGGAAAAGGACATTACGAAACGCGCGATAGACCATGGTGGGAACCTCCCGTTCGGTTCCAGCGTCTATAAGGGAGGCGGTGCGCGGAGTCCTCTACATGGGCGGAGGCTGCCCCATTCATGCCACAGTTCGTCGCGCTTCGTGTGTCCTTCGGCAGTTCTACCGCATCTGGTGGGCGTCATCGGGACTGGCCACAAGCATTGCACCGACGCGCGATCCGGCCGCTAAAGGACCGTCCCGACAGGCCACAGAAAATGGGGCCGACATCGCTGCCGACCCCACTCTCACCGATGCGTGGCCTTGCCCGAAGGCAGGGGCTTGGCATCCGATGTCTCCCCGTCCGTGCCGTCCGAAGACAGGCTCTTCCGGTTCTGTCACCGGCGCTCGCACCGGCATCCGGCTCCGCCCTCATGCTGACCCGGTTGAGTGCGCCAGGTCGTGAGACCCTCGCTTCTTTCCCAGGCCGGCCCTCGACGGGCGGCTCCGCGATCAGTCCTTCCGTTCATGGCCGGGACCTTGAGGGGGTGAATTGCCGATCCGGTCCGAAGACCTTTTCCTGCAATACCGCCTCGGCATCCGACCGGGTTGGTCCGATCCATGAAAGACGTGCTTTTGCGTTCCATCATCGACCGTCATGCTTTGGACCGAAGTCCGCGGCGCGGTGGTCTCAAGAATGCATGGACAGCACCTTCCATGTCTTTCCGGTCCGAAATTTCTCCGTAATCAGAGGCTGTTACGCCTCAAACCCGGTGGAAGTCCCTCGCCGTTCCGATGACTTGAAGCTGCCCCTGACCACGCGATTCGTCCAGCGGACGAGGCCCGAGTTTTCCACTTTTCCAGCTTTTCGCTGTGGAGGAGGGTGGATAAGTCCACCATCCGTCGCAGAAATATGACTCTAGTCGCGCACCTTGCGCAATATTACGCCGAGAGCGCGCGTTTTTTCGTAATTAACGGTCGCGCTGCGCGAGCAGGCGCAGACGCAGCGCGTTCAGCTTGATGAAGCCTTCGGCGTCTTTCTGGTCGTAAGCGCCCGCATCGTCCTCGAAGGTCACATGCGCTTCGGAGTACAGTGAGTTCGGCGATTTGCGGCCAACCACCATGGCGGTGCCCTTGTAGAGCTTGAGCCGGACGGTGCCCGAGACCTTTTGCTGACTTAGGTCGACCGCGGCCTGCAGCATCTCGCGCTCGGGGCTGTACCACAGGCCATTATAGACCAGCTCGGCATAGCGCGGCATCAGTTCGTCCTTCAGATGCGCTGCACCGCGATCGAGCGTGATCTGCTCGATCCCGCGATGCGCACGGGCGTAGATCTCGCCGCCCGGTGTTTCGTACATGCCGCGGCTCTTCATCCCGACGAAGCGGTTTTCGACCAGGTCCAGCCGGCCGATACCGTGGGTCCGGCCAAGGTCGTTGAGCGCAGCCAGCAGCGTCGCCGGGCTCATCGCTTCACCATTGAGCGATACGCCGTCGCCCCGTTCGAAGCCGATCTCGATATATTCGGGCGTGTCGGGCGCGTCTTCCGGGTGGTCGGTGCGCGAATAGACGTAGTCGGGCGTTTCTTCCCACGGATCCTCGAGCACCTTGCCCTCGGACGAGGTGTGCAGCAGGTTCGCATCGGTCGAGAACGGGCTTTCGCCGCGCTTGTCGGTCGGTACTGCGATCTGGTGCGCCTCCGCCCAGGCGATTAGCGCGGTGCGGCTGGTGAGGTCCCATTCGCGCCACGGCGCGATCACTTTGATGTCGGGATCGAGCGCATAGGCCGACAGCTCGAAGCGGACCTGGTCGTTGCCCTTGCCGGTCGCGCCATGCGCGATGGCATCGGCGCCGGTCTCATGCGCAATCTCGACAAGACGCTTGGAGATCAGCGGGCGCGCGATGCTGGTGCCGAGCAGGTAATCGCCTTCATAGCGCGCATTGGCGCGCATCATCGGGAAGACGAAGTCGCGCACGAATTCCTCGCGGACGTCCTCGATGAAGATGTGCTGGTCGGGAATGCCCATGGCGCGGGCCTTTGCGCGCGCGGGTTCGATTTCCTCGCCCTGTCCGAGATCGGCGGTGAAGGTCACCACTTCGACCCCGCGTTCGACCTCGAGCCATTTGGCGATGACGGAGGTATCGAGACCGCCGGAATAGGCGAGGACAACCCTTTTGATTTCGGGGCGCATGGTATCGGACATTGGAAGGCACCTTCGTTGTAACGAGCGCGCCGCTAGCAGGGGGAGGGGAGTGTAGGCAATCGATTCACGCTTTGCGTGCGTCAAGCGCAGATGCTGCGCTAAACAAGGACAGGATCAAAGCGTAGTCAGCGCAGCTGGCTGTCTTTGCTCCCGCGCCGGTTGATGCCCGAATTGCGCGCGTTGGCATCGAGGCCAGACTGGCATTGCACACAGCGCTTCACACCCGGCAACGCCGCGCGGCGCTTCTCGGGTATTTCCTCGCCGCAGTCGACGCACCATTGCTCGCTTTCGCCCACGGGCATCCGTGCCCGCGCCGCGCTTACCGCGTCGGAGATCGTATCGTCGATCTGATCCTGAACCGCGCCATCGCGCGCCCAACCACCTGCCATGCTACTATCCTTCCGACGGCAGAGATGGGGTGGAATCGCGAAAAATCAACCGAATGGCCCGTGCGGCGATCTACTCTGCCGCCTCATCCAACGCGGGGTCGAGGTGCCATTTGGGCACGTTCCCCGCGTCCGCCGCGCGCAGCCGGGCGCTTTCGGTCTCGATATATTCGCGCGTCATGGGGATCGCATTGCGGTTCTTCACATGCTGCAGTTGCCAATTGACCATATTGCCATGGCGGAAGCTCTGCTCCGCGCCGGCGAGATAGAACAGCCACATGCGATAGAAGCGCTCGTCATACAGCGCCTCGATCTCCTTGCGGTGCAGGACCGTGCGCCGGTACCATTCTTCCAGCGTGTGGCTGTAATGGAAGCGCATCGCTTCCACATCCATCACTTGCCAGCGGTACTTCTCGCTCTGCGTCACGAGTTCGGACAGCGCGGGGATATAGCCGCCGGGGAAGATGTATTTGCGCGTCCACTTGTCGGTGAAGCCGGGCGCCCCCGCGCGGCCGCAGCAATGGCTGACCATGACGCCGTCGGGGGCGAGCAGGCGGTGGGTGTGCTCGAAGAACGCGGGATAATGCGGGGTGCCGACGTGCTCGAGCAGGCCGACCGAGCTGATCCGGTCGAACTGTCCCTGCACGTCGCGGTAATCCATCAGCTCGAAGGTGACGCGATCCGCCAGACCGGCGGCTTCAGCCCGTTCCTTGCAGAACGCGATCTGGTCGGGGGCCAGCGCGACCCCGGTGACCTCGATATCGTAATGCCGCGCGAGGTAGAGCGCGAAGCCGCCCCAGCCGCATCCGATGTCGAGCACGCGCTGGCCCGGCTGGATAAACATCTTGGCAGCGATATGCGCCTTCTTGTCGAGCTGCGCCTTCTCCAGCGACGTCGCTGCGGGATCCTCGCGGTAATAGGCCATGGTGTATTGCCGGTCCTCGTCGAGGAACAGTTCGTAAAGGCGGCGGGTGAGGTTGTAGGTATGCTCGGCATTCTTGCGCGCCTTGCCGCGCAAATTGACACTGTCGGCCTTGGCGAGCAGTTTCTGCGCCGCCTTGCGCAGCGGCCCCTGCGGCTTGAGCGAGGCCCCCGCTTCGCGCTTGGCGTTCATGGTCACGAACAGAACCAGATCGCGGATATCGTGCGGCGGTTCGACTTCCAGCCAGCCCCACATGAACGCTTCGCCCGCGCCGACCTGCGGATAGCGTGCGATGTGGCTGGCGGCCTTGCGATGCGTCAGCCGGATATGGAGCGGGGGTTCGCCTCCCTCCGGCGATCCGTATTCATAGGTCTGCCCGTCATGGTCGGTCACGATCAGGCGGCCGCGCCGGATTGCCGAATTCAAGAATTTGTCGAGCAGCCACATGCGTACCGGTCTCCCCGCAGTTTCCCCTGCGCCGGAGCCTGTGGCACATGGGGCAGCGAGTCAAATGATGGAGCCGCGCCATGGCCGAGGCGAAAACGCAGCCGACCGACACCGATCCGCGGGATTTCCTCGCCGCGGTGGAACCGGTCCGCAAGCGCGAGGAGGCGCAGGTGCTCGATGCGTTGTTCCGGCGGGTGACGGGCGAGCAGCCCAAGATGTGGGGGCCGAGCATCATCGGCTATGGCAGCTACTCCGCCACCTATGCCAGCGGGCGCGAGGTCGAATGGATGCGCACCGGTTTCAGCCCGCGCACGGCGAAGCACTCGCTCTATCTGATGGGCGGCTATTGCGATCCGGAGACTGGGGCCAAGCATGCCGATGCGCTGGAACGACTGGGCAAGCATACGCGCGGCAAGAGCTGCCTCTACGTCAACAAATTGGCCGACATCGATCTGGCGGTGCTCGAAGAGATGATCCGCGCGGACTGGGCGGAAATGAACCGGCGCTATCCCGCCTGATCAGATCCCGGCGTACCATTGGTATCCGGCGCGGTCTTCCCAATAGCCGCCTTGGCCCTTGCCGATATCGTCCAGGCTGGCGACCGCCTTGATCGCGGTGAGGTATTTGGCGTGCTTGTAGCCCAGTTGCCGCTCGATCCGCATGCGCAGCGGCGCACCATTGCGGATCGGCAGCGGTTCGCCATTGAGGCGGTGCGCAACGATCGTTTGCGGGTGATAGGCATCGAGCAGGTCGACGCTTTCGTAATAGTCCTGCCCGTTGAGATTGTCGGCGCAGCGGAAGACGATGAACTTGGCTTCCTCGCGCAGGCCCGCGGCGTCGAGCAGTAGCGACAATTGCGGCCCGCTCCATTCGCCGATCGCGCTCCACCCCTCGACACAATCGTGGCGGGTAACCTGGGTGCGCTGCGGAAGCCTGCGAATATTGTCGAGGCTGAGGCTCAGCGGTGTATCGACCAGCCCAGCGACCGTGAGCCGCCAATTGGCGAAGCCTTCCCCGGCATGGCGCGGGTAATCGCCGCTTTGCGGATCGGTCGAGCCATTGCCGCGGAAGTAGGGCGAGACCGCGCTGCGCGGATATTCGGGGGCGAGGGCCTCGCGGTCGCTCAGCAGCCGGTGGGCGCCCTTGTGCCACCCTTCGGCCGCGTTCAGCAGCGACTGGCCGACGTCGGTTTCGGCGATCCGGTTGCAGCCCGCCACGAAGGCCGCGCCGGCGGCGACGAGGAAATTCCTGCGCTTCACGGTTCGCGCCCTCCGGTGATCATGTCGCGCATCTGGCGGATCGGCCCGGCGAGGATGACCAGCACGACGTGGACGACGAAGAACGCGGCGATGGCAAAAGCGAAAATGAAATGCAGGCTGCGCGCCGATTGCCGCCCGCCAAGCAGTTCGACCAGCCAGCCGAATGACGGCCCCATGCCCGGGCTGATCGCGATGCCGGTAAAGATCATCATCGGCAGAAACACGCCGAGCACGAGGCCGTAGGCGAGCTTCTGGAGGAAGTTGTACTTGCCCCCGGCGTGGGCGAAATCGAGCTTGAGATGCGCGGCGATGTCGCTCCCGATTGCTGACGGGCGCCATTCGCTGCGGCGAGTGGCGATGTCTTTCGCGAAATGCCGGTTGGCGAGCATCGCGAGCCACATGAACAGCAGGCCCAGCGCAAAGGGCCAGGCCATGAGGATATGCCAATCGCGGGCTACGGCGAGGCTGTAATAGCCGGGGATCGTCATCCAGTCGGGAAAGCGCGGGACGATCAGCCAGGCCTGCTCCGCGGAAAAGCCCCAATCGCCCCAATACAGGCGGCGGTGCGCGTTGGAGATCGTCAGCCCCGACATGAACAGCACGATCACGCACAGCAGGTTGAGCCAGTGCCACAGTCGCGTGCTGAGCGCGTGGCGCTTCATGCTGGTTGCTCCTCGCGTGCGAGGTAGATCACGTCGCGCGGCTGGGCGAGCAGGTGCTGGCCGCTGTCGACATAGAGCGTCTGCCCGCTGGCCAGATGGCCCTGCGCGAGAAACAGCGTGGCCTCGGCAACCTCGTCCGGCCCGGTCTTGCGGCCCAGCAGGTTCATGCGGTGCGACACTTCGGTCTCGGCCTCACTCTGGTCGTGGCTGGCAAGGATCGCGCCGGGTGCGAGCGCGTAGATACGATCGTCACACTTGGCTGCGCCCATCGATAGCATCGGCACGGTCGATGCGGCCGCGTGCTTGCTCATGGTGTAGCTGAAGAAATCGGGGTTCGGATTGGCCAGCTTCTGGTCGGTGAACTGGATCACGCGCCGCCCCGCTGAGGCGCGGGCACGCGCGAGATAGGCTTGCGCCATGCGCGCCGGGGTGCGGGCGTTGATCTGCATCGACCGAAGGTTCGTCGCTGGATCGAGTTCGGTTACCGCATCGGGCTCGAAGATCGCCGCGCAATTCACGAGGCAGCGCCAATCGGGCAGCTGCGCCGCGAGCGCTTCGACCATCACCACTGCGGCGTCGCCATCCGCCAGGTCGCAGTGCACCGTTTCTGCAGAGGGGAGGGTGCTCGCCAGGGCTTCCGCCTCGTCATGCGATTCGCCGTAGTGGATGACGACGTGCCAGCCATTGTCTGCAAACGCCTTCACGATTGCCGCACCGATCCGCGCCGATCCGCCGGTCACCAAAACTGTCGAACTGGTCATGAATTCTATTGAGCAGTTTTGGCGATGATTGCCTAGCTTTGCCATCGGGGCGCAGTTGCGAGGATGATGCCGTGAAACTCGATCTTGTCGACGTATTTGGTTCTGGTCCGCTGAGCGGCAATCCGCTCGCGGTCGTGCATGGGGCGGAGGGCCTCACCGCCGAACAGATGCTCAAGCTGACGCAATGGCTGGGCTTTTCCGAAACCACCTTCCTGCTGCCGCCGACCGACCCGGACGCGGACTACCGCGTGCGGATTTTCTACCCGGCTGGCGAATTGCCGTTTGCGGGCCATCCGACGCTGGGTAGCTGCCATGCCTGGCTGCGCGCGGGCGGGGTGCCGAAGAATGACGGCGCGATCGTGCAGGAATGCGGGGTTGGCCCGGTCGAAATCCGCCGCGATGGCGAGCGGCTGTCGTTCCGCGCGCCCGATCTGGTGCGCAGCGGACCGCTATCCGACGAGGAACGCGCGCGCGCGATCGAACTGACGGGAGTCGGCGAGGAAATGGTGGTGGAGGCGGTGCATGTCGCCAACGGACCGCAATGGCAGTTGTTGCGGCTGCGCTCGGACGAGGATGTGCTTGCAGCGAAGCCGGTGGCGGAGGCGCCGCAGGGCACCGACATCGGGCTGGCGGGGCCCACGAGCGGCGGCGATATCGCATGGGAATTGCGCGCCTTTTTTGCCGACCAGCAGGGCCGTATGCGCGAGGATCCGGTGACGGGTAGCTTCAATGCGGGTGTGGCGATGCACCTGTTCGCCAGCGGGCTCGAGAAAGGGCGCTATGTCGCTGCTCAAGGCCGCCAGACGGGCGCAGACGGGCGCATCCATTGCTCGCAGGAAAGCGACGGTTCGGTGTGGATCGGCGGGACTTGCATGACCGTTGCCGAAGGCGCTGCCGTGCCCGGGTGGAGCTGAGCTCACCACCGCATGTGACGGATCGCTAGCTGGCGAGTTTTGCGCGGATCTTGTCTCGCATCTCCGGAGAGAGCCGCTCGAGCTCCGCCATTTCCTCGATCTCGTCGCGGGATGCCCGGTGCGCGGGATCGTAGAATTTGGCGAACAGCCGGGCGACACTCCACTCGGAATGCCCGGTTTCGACGCGTTCGAGCACATCGCCGGCCTGCGCCTCGCCTTCCTCGATCACGCGATAGTACCAGCCGCAATTGTGCTGCTTGATGATCCGCGCAACCATGCCCTTACGGCCGAACCGGTGTTCGATCTTCCAGCACGGTTTGCGCGGCTGGCTAACTTCGAGCAGCGCGCTGCCGAGCCGGAAGCGGTCGCCGATATGCACCTGTGTTTCGGTGAGCCCGGTACTCGTCAGGTTTTCGCCGAAGGCCGCGGCGCGCGCGAGCAGATCGTGGCCGCCCAGCCATTCGTTCCATCCCGAGTAATGATCGTGCGGATAGTGGTGCACCGCCATGTCCACGCCGCCATGATGCACGGTGTCGGCGACCATATCGCCTTCGATCCCGAAGCTGCGGATGGCGACCGCGCCGGCAACCGGGCGCTTGTCGATCGCGCTCAGTTCCGCGCCGTTGAAGGGTTGGGGCAGGCCGATGCAAATTTCGGTTATCGCCACCATCACTTATCCTCCTTGCGCAGGGTCAGCGCATACCAGTCGCGCTGGATGCCGTCCGCGCCTTCGCCGCGGTAGCGTTCGGCAGCGATGATGGCCAATCCGGCATCTTGATAGACACGTTCGAGCCAGCCTTCGTCGGGGAGGTTGGTCAGCCGTCCCAGCGGGTCGCGCCCTTCGCCGTCGCCGAGCTTGTAATTGGCAAAGTGCCACCCGCCGGGACGCAAAGCGTGCCGGATCGCTGCGAGGACACCGGGGAGGTCGGCACGTGCAACATGCAGCAGGCAGGCATGTGCCCAGACCGCGTCATAGGCCGCCACTGCGTCAAGCTGATCGAATTGCAGGACGCGCGCGCCGACGTCGAAGCGTTCGTTCGCCTTGCGCACCATGGCCGGAGTGCCATCGGTCGCGTCGAGGGCGAAGCCGCGTTTCATGATGTGCGCGGAATCGCGGCCCCCACCGCAGCCCAGCTCGAGCACACGGGCGCCTGGTTCGAGCCCGTCGAGAAATGCATCGAGGTGGCGGCTTGGCCCCTGGCCGAAGCTCAGCGTGTAACGCGGCGCGTTCGCTTGGTAGTATGCGATCGTCGCCGCATCGGCGGTCATCCCGCGGCGGCCTCGGCCTCGGCTTCAGCGGCCTCGCGGTCGCGCTGGGCGCGGCTTTTCTTTTCGGCTGCGGTCTTCAGCTGGCCGCAGGCGGCATCGATGTCGCGTCCGCGCGGGGTGCGCACCGGGGCGCTGATGCCGTGTTTGAACACGATTTCGGAAAAGCGCTTCACCCGCTCGGGCGTCGAACATTCGTATGGCGCGCCGGGCCACGGGTTGAAGGGGATCAGATTGACCTTGGCGGGCAGGCGGTAATGCTTGATCAGCCGCACCAGTTCATGCGCATGCTCGTCGCTGTCGTTCTTGTCGCGCAGCATGACGTATTCGAAGGTGATCCGCCGCGCATTGCTCGCGCCAGGATAGGCGGCGCAGGCTTCGAGCAGTTCCTCGATCCCGTATTTGCGGTTGATCGGGACGATCTCGTCACGGATCTCCTTGGTCACCGCGTGCAGCGATACCGCGAGGTTTACGCCGATTTCCTGGCCGCAGCGATCCATCATCGGCACGACGCCGCTGGTCGACAGCGTAATCCGGCGCTTCGACAGCGCAAGACCGGCGCCATCCATCACCAGTTGCATCGCAGCCTTGACGTTGTCGAAATTATAGAGCGGTTCGCCCATGCCCATCAGCACGATATTGGTCAGCAGGCGCCCGTCCGAGCGGTATTCGCTGCTGTCTTCCTCGGTGTCGAGGCCGGCCATCGAGCCCTTGGGCCATTCGCCCAGCGCATCGCGGGCGAGCATGACCTGGCCGACGATTTCGCCCGGCGTCAGATTGCGCACGAGCCGCATGGTGCCGGTGTGGCAGAAAGTGCAGTTGAGCGTGCAGCCGACCTGGCTGGAAATGCACAGCGTCCCGCGGTCGGCATCGGGGATGAAGACCATCTCGAACTCGTGCCCGTCGGCGGTCCGCAGCAGCCACTTGCGCGTGCCATCGGTCGAATGCTGCGCCTCGACCACATCGGGGCGTTCGACGACGAAGCGTTCGCTCAGCCACGGGCGCATGGTCTTGGCGATATCGGTCATCGCGGCAAAATCGGTCACACCGCGATGATACAGCCAGTGGAACACCTGCTTGGCGCGCAGCTTGGCCTGTTTCTCGTCGAGTCCGGCATCGGCGAACAATTCGCGAATGCGGTCCTTGGGCAGACCGATCAGGTCGACGCGGCCATCCGCACGCGGCGTGATGTCGCGCGCGACGGGAACCGGGTCTACCTGCCCGGGAATGCTCATGAGTGTCGTATCGGCCATGGGAGCGGCGCATATAGTGCCAAATGCCCCGAAAGCAAAGCATGCGGGCAGGCGGGGCCAGGCTCGGGGCGCCGCCGCCTGTCCGGCGCGGCCACCGCGCGAAATATGCCCGCCCGATTTGAGCGTTTTCAGCGCCCGCCGCTTCCAGGTCTCGGTTCGTCGCGCAACATGTGTTCAAAAGGCAACAACTTACTGTTGTCTCAGGTTAATGAAACTGTTTGCCATTTCGCATCGTTCTCTGGGTCCACGCAGCGCAAAAGCTGCGGGTAAAACCAATGGAGTTCGCATATGAAGAAGATCTCAACCCTGCTCGTCGCCGGATCGCTGGCTGCCTTTTCGGCACCTGCAATGGCCCAGGACAGCGGCAGCAATTTCGACGGCTTCCGCCTGCAGGGCGTCGCCGGTTACGATGCGCTCAAGGCTGGCAGCAGCGTCGATGACGATGCCAATGCCGATAACGACCAGTCGATCGACGGCGTGGTCTACGGCGTCCAGGCCGGTTACGATTTCGATCTCGGCGGCGCAGTCGTCGGCCTCGAAGCGGAACTGACCGATTCCAGCGCCAAGACCGAATTCAACAACGGTGATTTCGAAGGCTTCGGCTTCGGTGAAGTCGATGCCGGCCGCGACCTCTTCCTCGGCGCGCGCGTCGGTGCGAAGATGGGCCCGGACCTGCTGGTCTACGCCAAGGGCGGTTACACCAACGCCAAGCTGAACATTCTCGCGAATGACGGCACCACCGAATATGACGAAGACTTCGATCTCGACGGCTGGCGTGCCGGTGCGGGTCTCGAATATGCGATCAACCCGCGCACCTTCATGAATGTCGAATATCGCTATTCGAACTACAGCGAAGGCGAAGTCGATTTTGACGGCGACCTGGCCGACAGCGAGCGTTTCGATGTCGATCTCGACCGTCACCAGATCATGGCAGGCCTCGGCGTTCGCTTCTAAGCGATCGCATCTGACCTGATCGAGGGCCGGGGAGCGTTATGCGCTCTCCGGCCTTTTCGTGTCAGCGCTGCGCGCAGGCGAGCGTGGCGGCATCCATCGCGGTGGCCGCGCCGGCCAGCGAATAGGTGTTGGCAAAGCGGCGTCCGCGCGTATCGGTCGCGCGGATCGTCATGCGGGTGGCGGACCGCATGGCCGCGATGATGGCGGCATCCATCGTGCGGTCTTCGGCCCAGGCATCGCCGCCGCCGCCGCTGAGGCGGAAGCTCTTGCCGCCGATTGCCAGCGTGATGGTCGAGCCTGCGGCAAGCTGGCGCGAGAGACGGAAATGCACTTGCCCGCGCAGATTGCGGCGCGGCCAGGTCCCGACGGTGGCGAATGGTTCGAAATCGCGCTGCAACCGGCTCGGCGCCGCCATGGCGATGGCATAGCACCGTGGTACCGCAGGATCGCGAAAGGCGCCCCAGTCGGAGAATACGCCGAGGCTGTCCTTGGCCGATAGCGGCGCCGCAGCGGCGAGCAGGAGGAGGGCGCCAAGCCTAAGCATAGTCGATCGCCACCACCTCCCATTCCTTCAGCCCGCCCGGCAACCTCACGCTGCGCAGGTCCCCGACTGCCGCGCCCTTGATGGCACGCGCGACCGGCGAGGACCAGCCGATGCGGCCGGCGCTGGCATCCTGTTCGTCATCGCCGACAAGCGTGACGACGCGCTCGACGTCTTCCTCGTCGGCAAGCGTGATCGTGGCGCCGAAGAAGGCGCGCGACTTGTCGGGCTGCGCGTCGGGGTCGATAACCCGCGCCGCCTTCATCCGCCGCGCGAGATGCGCCAGTTCGCGGTCGATCTCGCGCATGCGCTTGCGCCCGTAGAGGTAGTCGCCGTTCTCGCTGCGATCGCCATTGCCCGCCGCCCAGCTGACGATCTCGACGATCGCGGGCCGCTCGGTGCCGAGCAGATGGTCGTAGCGCGCCCGCATCGCGGCATAACCGGCAGGGGTGACGGGATTGGACTTGCCTTGCATGAGGCCGTGGCCCTTAGCGCAAATCAGCGGCGCAGGTAATTCGCAATATCGCGTTCGTAAGGCGCCGAGCGGTCGGGGTGCATGTTGGCATAGCTGACCGCATTCCCGATCACGCGCATCACATAGTAACGCGTCTCGAAATTCGACGGGATTTGTTCGATCCAGGTCACCCAGTCGACCGCGCCGGTGCGCGGATCGCCATTGAGCCGCAGCCATTCATTCACCCGGCCAGGGCCAGCATTATACGCCGCGATGGCCAACGGGTAGGCACCGCCATAGCGATCCATCAGCCGCGCGAAATGCGCATCGCCAAGGCGGATATTGTAGCTCGGGCTCTGGGTCAGGCTGGCGGACATGTAGGTCACGCCGATCTTGCCCGCTTCTTCGCGCGCGGTGCCCGGCATCAGCTGCATCATTCCGCGGGCGCCCGCATGGCTGACGCGGTTGCGGTCGAATTCGCTTTCCTGCCGCGCAATCGCATGGACCATCGTCCAGTTCGCGCCCGGATGCGTTTCGACGGTAGGATAGCCGAGCCGTTCGAATCCGGTGAGGCCATGCTCGCCCGCCACCAGACCGGCGACGACCGCCATTTCCTCGAGCCCCGTTTCGCGCGCCAACTGGCCGACGAGAGCCATTCTGCCCGGCGTATTGGCCTTGTCGGCGATCGCTTCGAAAAAGGCGCGTTCGGTGCGCCAGTCGCGGCGATTGCGCGCGATCGCACGCAGCGCGCCGGTCAGCGGATCGGCTTCGAAGGCCGCGCGCTCGGCGCTATCCGGTGCGGGAACGGGCGCAAATGTCGGCATCGGGCGGCCAAGCTCGCTGAGCGCCAACTGACCATAGTACCAATCGGGATATTGAGCGGCCATTTCCCAATAGCGCTGTGCCCCGGCCTGATCGCCTGCGCGCGCGGCGGCGCGTCCGGCCCAGTAAAAGCCCTTCGAACGGGTCAGCGGCGTCTTGGCCGCGGTGCCATAGCGGTAGAACAGCGGCGCAGCCTGCGTCCCGTCGCCAAGCGACCACAAGGCCTTCGTTCCGCCGAGCCACATGAGGTCGGTATATTTGTCACGCAGCGTATAGGAGCCGTCGGAAATATCGGTGCCCGGCGCGAAGACATCGTCGATCTTGCCCGCAATGCTGGCGGCCTGCGTCGCTCCGGCGCTCTTGGCCACCGCCAGTGCTTCGCTGACGAACTGCGTCCCGTCGAAAGCGGGCGACACGAAGGCCGCGCGGGTCGAAAGCAGGTTCACCGCCTCATAGGGCTGGCCCGAATTGCGGTAATGCCGCGTCAGATTGTAGACATAGCCCGCATCGGTCATCGCACCCGTGGGAACGGGTACGCCAGCCTGCGAAGGCGTGCTGCCTTGCAACAACGCCAGCCGCGCCTGCGCCATCCCGCGATAAGCGGGCGAGACGCGCACGACATGGCGCGAGGCTGCTTCGTAGCTGCCCTGCCACAGCAGCGCATCCATCCGTGCGTCATGGTCTTCGGGCGCGAAGCGGCTGCCGAACAGGCCCTGCATATAAAGTTCTGCCGGGCCGCTCATCGTGCCGCCGCGCCACGCTTCGCGCGCGACTTCGAGCGCCTCGGGGCGGTCGAGCGAGGCCAGCGCAAGCGCGTACCGCGCCCGCCCGCTATTGGTCAGCGGGGGATGCTTGTCGAAAAAGGCGACCAGCGTCTGCGGTGTGGGCGCTTCGCGATCGAGCGCGGCTTCGGCGCGGCGCTGGAGCAATTCCTGCTTCGGAAAATCCGGATAGCTGGTGAGGAAATCCGCGTAGGAGGAGAACGGCAGGTTCTCCTGCTTGGTCAGAAATTCCCATTGTCCGACTGCCTGGTCCATCCGGCCCGGCTGCTGTGCGACCAGGCTGCTGCGCGAGGCATCCTGTGCCTGCGCAAGCGAAGGGAAGGCCAGCGCAGTGCCGACCATAAGTGCGAGTGAGAAAACTGTTTTTCGGCCCATGCTGGACATATTGCCCGGCCCCTCCTTATCAGGCGCTGAATGGATCGTGGCACCTCGTCACGAAAACTGATTTTGTTTCATTCCTCTAACGCAGGACTCAGGTAAATGTTCTCAGGCTCGATTCCAGCTCTGGCGACTCCTTTTCGCGACGGATCGTTCGATGAAGCCGCGTTCCGCAAGCTCGTCGACTGGCAGATCGACAATGGCAGCAAGGGGCTGGTCCCCTGCGGCACCACGGGCGAGGCCTCGACGCTGTCGAATGCCGAACATCACCGGGTGATCGAGGTCTGTATCGAACAGGCGGCGGGCCGCGTGCCAGTGATCGCGGGCTGCGGCTCGAACGATACGCGCAATGCGCTGCTCCACATGCAGTTTTCGAAGAAGGCAGGGGCGGCTGCGGGCCTGTGCGTTGCGCCCTATTACAACCGGCCGAGCCAGACCGGCCTGATCGCGCATTTCAGCTTCCTGGCGGAAAACAGCGATCTGCCGATCGTTCTCTATAATGTCCCCGGCCGCACGGTGACCGATATCGAGGACGAGACGGTGGTCGAACTGGTGCGCAAATATCCTGATCGCATCGTCGCCATCAAGGATGCCAGCGGCGATTTGTCGCGCGTTGCCGATCACCGCATGGGGCTCGACCACGAATTCTGCCAGTTGTCGGGCAATGACGAATTGTGGCTGCCGCATTCGGCCGCGGGCGGATCGGGGTGCATCTCGGTGACCGCCAATGTCGCGCCTGCGCTGTGCGCCGAATTCCACGAGGCCATCGCGGCGAACGATCTGGTCAAGGCGCGCGCGCTCAACGACCGCCTGTTCCCGCTGCATTACGCAATGTTTTCGGACGCCAGCCCGGCACCGGTCAAATATGCGCTGAGCCGGGTGCACGACTGGTTCGAGCCCGATGTCCGCCTGCCGCTGTGCACCGCCAGCGAAGCCAGCCGCAAGGCGGTCGACGAAGCGCTGGAAATCGCCGGGCTGATCTAGATCACTTCGTCTTCGTCGAGCAGGGGCGCGGCGGGGAAGGGGGGATCGCTGACGGCAAGCGCTTCGACGATGCTGTCGGCATGCTCCCCCACATGGTCGAGCGCCTCGACCTCGGCGATGTGGAACAGCGCGTCACCCTGGTTGACGATGGGCAGCGTCGCATGGCCGATGACTACCCCGTCGGTCGGGCTGACAAGGTCTTCGGGATCCTCGCCGAACAGGCCCCCGACCCGCGCGAGCAGCGCGCCCTTGCGCACAACATCGCCCGAGCGGCACACCCGCCGGCTGACACCGCCGCGCGGCGCGCGCACCCAGCTCGAGCGGTTCGAGCGAAGCGGGACCTCGACCTCGTCGAGTCCGTCATCGGCATCGATCATCCCGATGTGGGCGAGCACGCGCAGCACGCCCGCGACCCCGATCTCGATCGAGAAGCGGTCGAAGCGTAGCGCCTCTCCCGCTTCGAGCAGCAGCATGGGCGTCTCGCGATCGGCTGCGAGCGCGCGCATAGAGCCGGGACGCAGCGGGCTTTCGATAATGATCGGCGCGCCGAAGGCCATGGCCAGCTCGGACAGATAGGGACTGCCCGCGGCGATGCGGATCTGCGGCAGGTTGTAGCGGTGGACCGCGGCCGAATGAATATCGATGCCCAGCGCGCAGCGGTCGATCACCTGCGTGAGGAAGCAGTGCGCCAGTTGCGCGGCGAGACTGCCGCGTTCGGCCCCCGGAAAGCTGCGGTTGAGATCGCGCCGGTCGGGGAGGTAACGGCTGTGTGCCACGAAGCCGTAGATGTTGACCGCGGGGGCGAAGATGATCGTGCCTGCGAGCATGCCGGGCGACAGGCGCTCGAGCAGCCGCTGGATCACCGCGGTGCCGATAATCTCATCGCCATGGATCGCGCCGCTGACGAAGATACAGGGACCATGCCGCGCACCATGCACGACCTCCAGCGCAAGCGCCGAGTTCAGCCCGGTGACCTGCTGCGCGACGGGGATCGCCACGGTCGCGCGCGTTCCCGGCGCGATGACGCTGTCGTGGATTGCAAAGGGTTCGATTGCGGGACGGGCATTCATGCGCGGCTTTCGCCATGCGCGCGGCGTGCTTGGCAAGAGAAATCGCTGCGCGCCCTTTCCAAGCGCCGCCTGCTATCCTACATGCGCCCGCCTTATGGCCCGACCCAAGCCCGCCACTTTCGACAAGCAGAAGACCGTCGCCGACAACCGGCGCGTGCGGTACGATTACCATGTCGAGGAGACTTTCGAGGCGGGGCTCGCGCTGCAGGGGACCGAGGTCAAGGCGCTGCGCGCGGGCGAGGCGAGCATCAAGGAAAGCTATGCCGAGATCCGCGACGGGCAGGTCTGGCTGGTCAATGCCAACATCCCCGAATATTCGCATGGCAACCGGCTCAATCACGAGCCACGCCGCCCGCGCAAACTGTTGCTCAATTCGCGCGAGATCGAGAAGCTGTTCGGCGCGGTCGAGCGCAAGGGCATGACGCTGGTCCCGCTGTCGATCTATTTCAACAGCACCGGACGGGCAAAGGTCGAACTCGCGCTGGCCAAGGGCAAGCAAGCGCATGACAAGCGCCAGACGATCAAGGATCGCGACTGGAAGCGCGACAAGGCGCGGCTGCTGCGCGACCGCGGATAAACCAGGTGCGCGACCCTTACATCGGGGCACCGTGCTAACCACATCGCCAGCCATGCCGTATTCGTCGCAAGCTGCTTTCCACCTCCCCTTGCACTCGCCAAGGAGGCAGCGCATGGCAGGGTCGTGGCAATGAGCGAGCGCAAATCTAAGACATTCCTGTCGGACTGGATTCGTCTGCGCATGCCCACGCGCGAGCAGATGGCGCGAAACAAGTATTTGCGCCCCATCGCGCACCGCTTCCTGACGCCCGAATTGTGGCGCTTTACCCGGCGCAGCGTCCCGCGCGGCGTGGCGCTGGGCATCTTCGCGGGCTTTATCGTACCGGTGGGCCAGATCTTCCTGGCCGCCTTCATGGCGCTGCCCGCACGCGCCAATGTGCCGCTGTCGACGCTGGTGACCTTCATCACCAACCCGTTCACTTTTCCGTTCTGGGCACTGGTGGCGAACAAGATCGGCGTCTTCATCCTCAAGGTCGATCTGGCGGCCACGGGCGGCGCAGCACAGGAAGAAATTTCCAGCGGGCGCTGGTCCTGGTTCATCGAAATGTTCGAAGGGGTCGGGGTAACCGTGCTGGTGACCGTGTTCGGCTTCATCGTGCTTGCGATTGTCGGGGCGGCGTTCGGCTATGTTTTTGCCGGCGTTGTCTGGCGCTTCGTCGTTGCGCGCAAGCGCCAGCGCCGTCTGCGCATAATGGAGCGGCGCTTCGACCACCGCGTGGATGAGGATCCCGAGACGTGATGGTGCAGGAGGACAACCCGGTCACCCGGCTGCCTCCGCTGCCGCTCATGCTCGGCGTCGCGGCTGCCGGGATCGTTTCCGTATCGCTGGTATGGCTGGTCGGCCAGCAGACCGTCGTCGCCCTGGCCTATGGCGGTGCGCTGGTAGCGGTGCTGTTGATGCTGCTGCTCGCGGCCCGCCTCAAGACTGCTCCGGTCGAGGGGGATACGCTCCAGCCAGATTGGTCGGTGACCAGCGTCGCGATCGAGAACCGCCGGCGGGCGGTGGTGATCATCGACCGGGCAAACCGGATGGTTTGCGCCAATTCGACTTATGAAAGCTGGTTCGACAGCATCTCCTCGCCTTACGACCTGGCCTTCGATACCAGCTCGCGCGAAGCGGTAATCGCGGGCGCGCGTGACGCCTGGCGCGACGGGTCGGCCAAGGTTGCCGAAGTGCGGCTCGAGGGTCTGGAGGCTCACTACCAATTGCAGATCGATCGCAGCGGACGGGGCGAGGCCTATCTGGTCTGGCGCTTCACCGAATTGCGCGAAGAACGCAGCTATGAAGGCCTGTCCGAGCGCCTTTCGGGCCGCTTTGGCGAGGTGATCTCACGGTCGGGTCTCGAACTCGCACTGGTGGGACCCGATGGCGTTGTCCTTACCACCACCCCTGGACTGGCGGAACGCGCCACCGGTAGCCGGGACAACTCGCTCGGCGGGCTGGAATTCGTGCAATTGCTGCGCTCGGATGATCGCGATCGCATCTTCTTCGCGCGCGAGGGGCAGCAGGGGTCGCCGCAAACGCTGGTGCATGTGCCGCTCGACGCGCCTTCCGCCGACAAACTCAGCGATGCCGACCAGTCGCCTTCGCTGATGCTGCTGGTCGACAGTTCGGTCGGCCTCGGCGGGGGCTGGGAAGGGAGCGGCAAGGCCGCCATTCCGCAGCTTGAAGCGCTGCTCTCGGCGCTGCCGCTGGGTCTGGCGCTGACCGATCGCGACGGGCGCTTCCTGTTCGCCAACAAGGCGTTCCTGCGCGCGGTCGAGCGGGTCGATCGCGGACTGCCGCAATTCCCGTCCGACCTCGTCGTGCGCGAAGACAAGGCCGCGCTGGCCGATACCGTCCGGCGCTTCGCCAAGGGCGCGACCGCGAGCGGCGACATGGCGGTGCGGCTGGCGAACGACAAGGAAGAGCCGGTGTCGATCGGCCTCGCCGGTGTGCGCGGGCTGGGCGATGCGGCGGTGCTGCTGTCGATCTCCGATTCCTCGGAAGAGAAACGCCTCCGCCGCCAGGTCGCGCAGGCGACCAAGATGCAGGCGGTCGGCCAGCTGGCCGGCGGTGTGGCGCATGATTTCAACAACGTGCTGACTGCGATCATCGGCTATTGCGACCTCATGCTCTTGCGGCATACGCCGGGTGACAGCGATTACGATGACATCCAGCAGATCAAGGCCAATTCGAACCGCGCGGCCAGCCTGACGCGGCAATTGCTCGCCTTCAGCCGCCAGCAGACCCTGCGCCCGGTCGTGCTGCAACTGCCCGACGTGGTCAGCGAGGTCAGCCAGCTGCTCAAGCGGTTGATGGGCGAGAAGGTCGAGTTTTCGGTGCGCCACGACCGCGAGCTGGGCTCGGTCCGCGCCGATCCGCAGCAGCTCGAACAGGTCATCATCAACCTTGCGGTCAATGCGCGCGATGCAATGCAGATGAATGCGATCAAGCGCGGCAAGCAGGACTGGAAGGGCAGTCTGACGCTGGCCACGCGCCGGGTATCGGCACGCGATGTGCGCAAGATGGGCATCGATATCATGCCCGCGGACGATTACACCGTGCTGATCGTGCAGGACACCGGCGGCGGCATTCCCGACGAGCATCTCAACAAGATATTCGAACCCTTCTTCACCACCAAGGAGCAGGGCAAGGGCACCGGGCTCGGCCTGTCGACCGTCTATGGTATCGTCAAGCAGTCGAACGGCTTCATCTTCGCCGACAATGTGCAGGGGCCCGACGGAACGCTGATTGGCGCGCGCTTCACCATGTACCTGCCGGTACACAAGGGCGAACTGCCTGCCATCATGCGCCGCGAAGAGCCTGAGGAAACGAATGCGACCGAATGGTCGGCGGGTGGGAAGCTGCTGCTGGTCGAGGACGAGGACATGGTCCGCGCCGTCGCCGAGCGCGCGCTTGCCCGCGCGGGCTATACCGTGACCACCGCCGCCGACGGCGAAGAGGGGCTGGGCGCGATCGCCAACGGCACGACCGAGTTCGACCTGATCGTGTCGGACGTCGTCATGCCGACGATGGACGGGCCCGCGATGGCCCGCGCGATCCGCAAGGTGAAACCGAAGATCCCGATCCTGTTCATGTCGGGCTATGCCGAAGAGCAGCTCCGCAACGAGATCGACATCGAGGACATGCACTTCATCCCCAAGCCGTTCAGCGTCCAGCAGATCAATGCCAAGGTCGCCGAAGTGCTGAGCGAACATCGCAAATAGGCGGGGTTCGCCGCTGGTTTTTTGCCGAGCGGAACATAGCAGGAAAACTTTTTCCTGTTCCCCACTTGTTCTTGCGGAACAAAGCCGATACATACTGCGCCAGTTGAAGAGTCGGTAGCCGACTCTGGCCAAGTGCAGGAGGTAGTGTCATGGCGGCAAGTCTGAAGCTCGTAGAGGACAAAAAAGTGAACGCAGACCGCCAGAAGGCATTGGACGCCGCGCTCGCACAGATCGACCGCGCATTCGGCAAGGGTTCGGCAATGAAGCTGGGCCAGAAGGAAGCCATGCAGGTGGAATCGATTTCCACCGGCTCGCTCGGCCTCGACATCGCGCTGGGCGTGGGCGGCTTGCCCAAGGGCCGCGTGGTCGAGGTTTACGGTCCGGAAAGCTCGGGCAAGACCACGCTGGCGCTGCATGTCATCGCCGAAGCGCAGAAGGCGGGCGGCACCGCCGCCTTCGTCGATGCCGAACACGCGCTTGACCCGGTCTATGCCAAGAAGCTGGGGGTCGACATCGAGGAACTGATCGTTTCGCAGCCCGATACGGGTGAACAGGCGCTCGAAATTACCGATACGCTGGTCCGCTCGAACGCGATCGACGTGCTGGTGGTCGACTCGGTTGCTGCGCTGGTCCCCCGCGCCGAAATCGAAGGCGAGATGGGCGACAGCCATGTCGGTCTGCAGGCCCGCCTGATGAGCCAGTCGCTGCGCAAGCTGACCGGTTCGATCAACCGCTCCAAGTGCATGGTGATCTTCATCAACCAGCTGCGCATGAAGATCGGCGTGATGTACGGTAACCCCGAAACCACCACCGGCGGCAATGCGCTCAAGTTCTACGCCTCGGTGCGGCTCGACATTCGCCGTACGGGCCAGATCAAGGACCGCGACGAGGTGATCGGCAACGCCACTCGCGTCAAAGTGGTCAAGAACAAGGTCGCTCCGCCATTCAAGCAGGTCGAATTCGATATCATGTATGGCGAGGGTATTTCGAAGATCGGCGAGATCCTCGACCTCGGCGTCAAGGCCGGCGTGGTCGAGAAATCGGGCAGCTGGTTCAGCTATGACAGCGTCCGCATCGGCCAGGGCCGCGAGAACGCCAAGACCTTCCTCAAGGAAAATTCCGAGATGTGTGCCAAGTTGGAAGCCGCAATCCGCGGCCGCACCGACGAGGTCGCCGAAGAGATGATGACCGGTCCGGACGCGGACGAGGACTGAATTCTCTTCAAGCGGGAGCGCGTCGGCCCACATCCCCGGGCCCGCGTTACAGCCGGACTGTCCCCCGGCGCTTCCGAAAAACCGGAAAGCCGGTGCGCGCCGCTTCATGGCCGCACCGGCTTTTCCGTTTGTGGCATGGCCGCAGGCCAGTGGCAGCCCTAGGGTGCGGGCGAATCGTCCATTTGGGAGCGCCGCCATGACCATCACCGTCCACCATCTCAACAACAGCCGTTCGCAGCGCATCCTCTGGCTGCTTGAGGAACTGGGCGCGGATTACGAAGTGATCGCCTACCAGCGCGATGCCGAAACCAATCTCGCGCCGCCCGAGCTCGGCGAGGCGCATCCCCTCGGCAAGTCGCCGCTGATCGAAGATGATGGCGTATCCATCGCCGAAAGCGGCGCGATCATCCAATATCTGTGCGAACGCCATGGCGGCGAAAGCTGGCTTCCCGCGCGCGATAGCGAAGCCCATATCAGGCACCTTGAATGGATGCAGTTCGGCGAGAGCAGCTTTTTCGTCCCGGTGATGCTGAAGATCTACGCCGGCCGCCTTGGCGATGCCGCTGCGCCGCTGATGCCGCGCGTCGACGAGCAACTCGCCGCTCATGTTCGCTTCGCCGAGGACAACATCTCACCCGATCTCCATTTCGTCGGCGACGGCTGGACCGCTGCCGATGTGATGATGAGTTTCCCCGCCGAGATCGCGGTGATGCAGGGCTATGGCGAGCAAGCGCCGAAGCTCGCGCGCTTCGTCGAGGCAATCCATGCGCGGCCAGCGTGGCAGCGGGCGCGCGAGCGGGGCGGGCCCTACTTCATGTGGTGAGCAGGTGCGGGGCGGGGCTTGCAATCGCTTGCGCCTCCCCACAGAAGGCACGCGTTGTCGACCCTTGCGGCAGCGGATTGATATGCGGGTAATTCGATGAAGATCGCCGTTTTCGGGCTCGGCTATGTCGGCCTTTCCAATGCCATCATGCTGTCACAGCACAATTGTGTGATCGGTTGCGATATTTCGCCCGAGCGCATCGCCATGCTCGAGGATCGCCAATCGCCGATCCAGGACGAACTGCTCGAGCAATACCTACGCCGCGACGATCTCGACCTCGCCTTCACCACCGATCCTGCCACAGCGATCGAAGGCGCCGAATTCGCGGTGGTTGCCGTGCCCACCAATTACGATGTCGAGACCAACTTCTTCGATACTTCGGCGGTCGATGCGGTGATCGAACAGGTTCTCGCCGCCAACGACCGGGCGGTCGTGGTCGTCAAATCCACGGTCCCGGTGGGCTACGTCGGCCATGCGCGCGAACGCTTCGCCACCGACCGCATCATCTTCAGCCCCGAATTCCTGCGTGAGGGCAAGGCGCTTTACGACAACCTCCATCCCTCGCGGATCATCGTCGGCGAACGGTCCGAGCGGGCGCAGAAATTTGCCGACCTGCTGCTCCAGCCCGTCCTTGAGGACGATGTCACCGTCCTGCTGACCGATGCCGACGAAGCCGAGGCGATCAAGCTGTTCGCCAACACCTATCTCGCCATGCGTGTCGCCTTCTTCAACGAGCTCGACAGTTACGCCTTGTCGCGCGGGCTCGACACGCGCCAGATCATCGAGGGCGTCGGCCTCGATCCGCGCATCGGCGCGCATTACAACAATCCATCTTTCGGCTATGGCGGCTACTGCCTGCCCAAGGACACCAAGCAGCTGCTGGCGAATTATTCCGAAGTCCCGCAGAACCTCATCCGCGCGATTGTCGACGCCAACCGCACCCGCAAGGACTACCTTGCCGACCGCATCATCGACCGCGAGCCGCGCATAGTGGGCATTTACCGCCTGGTGATGAAGGCCGGTTCGGACAATTTCCGCCAGTCCTCGATCCAGGGCATCATGAAACGCGTGAAGGCCAAGGGGATCGACGTGATCGTTTACGAGCCGGTGATGGAGGAAGACAGCTTCTTCGGCAGCCGCGTCGTGAACGATCTCGACGCGTTCAAGGCCGAGGCCGATGTGATCGTCGCCAATCGCCTTGATCCCGACATCGCCGATGTCCGCGACAAGGTCTTCACCCGCGACCTGTTCGGCGCCGACTGATGGGCGAAAGCCGCACCGCGCTGGTCACCGGCTCGGCGGGGTTTATCGGCTATTTCACCTGCCGCCGACTGCTGGCCGACGGATTCCGTGTCATCGGCGTCGATTCGCTGTCGGACTATTACGATCCCGAACTCAAACGGCGGCGACAGGCGGGGTTGCTGCAAAACGCGGGTTTCGTGGCGATCAATGAGCCGATCGAGACGCCGGGCCTGCTGGCGCGTATCTTCGCAGACGAACAGCCCGATATCGTCATCCATCTCGCAGCGCAGGCGGGGGTGCGGCATTCGATCAATCACCCGCGCAGCTATCTCGAAAGCAATCTGGTCGGCACCTTCGAACTGCTCGAAGCCGCGCGCGCGCATCCGCCGCAGCACATGCTGCTGGCCTCGACCTCATCCGCCTATGGCGCGAATACCGAGATGCCGTATCGCGAGACCATGAAGGCGGACCATCAGCTGTCCTTCTACGCCGCGACCAAGAAGGCGACCGAAGCGATTGCGCATTCCTACGCGCATCTGTTCGATCTGCCGGTGACCATGTTCCGCTTTTTCACCGTGTACGGGCCGTGGGGGCGCCCCGACATGGCATTGTTCAAATTCACCAGGACGATGCTCGAGGGCGAGCCGATCGACGTTTACAATCACGGCGAGATGATGCGCGATTTCACCTATGTGGAAGACCTCGTCGAGGCGGTCCGCCGCCTGGTCGACGCGCCCCCGGTCAGGCCCCAAGACCCCGGGGATATAGCCGAGGGGGACAGTCTGTCACCAGTCGCCCCCTGGAGAGTGGTCAACATCGGCAATTCGCAGCCCGTCCAGCTTAGCGACATGATCGGCGCAATCGAGGATGCACTGGGCATCAAGGCCAAGCGCAATCTCATGCCGATGCAGCCGGGGGACGTTCCGGCGACCTGGGCCGATGCCGAACTGCTGCGCACCCTTACCGGCTACGTCCCGCAAACCGATATCCGCGAGGGCGTGCAGCGGTTCGTTGCGTGGTATCGCGACTATTACGGAGTATGACGCGATGACCGATCAATCCGAATGGACCGGCAGGGTCGGCAATGCCTGGGCGGACGAATGGCAGCGGACCGACCGCAGTTTCGGCCCGGTGACCGACCGGCTGCTCGAAGTCGCGCAGGCGAAGGGTTTCGCACAGGCACTGGATGTCGGCTGCGGCGCAGGCGAAGTGTCGCTGGCGCTCGCGACGGGCGATCCGACGGCAAGGGTGATCGGGGTTGATATCAGCGCGGACCTGCTCGAGGCGGCCCGCCAACGCGGAGCGGGACGGCCGAACCTGCGCTTCGAGCTTGGCGATGCGGCTCGGTGGACGGCGGGCGCTGGCGAGCAGGCCGACCTCGTAATCTCGCGTCACGGGGTGATGTTTTTTGGCGACCCCATCGCCGCCTTCGCGCATATCGCGGAGCAGGCTGCGCCGAGTGCGCGGCTCGTCTTTTCCTGCTTCCGCGAGCGTACCCAAAACCCCTGGGTGCGCGAAATCGCCGCGGTCCTCCCGCCAAGCGATGAGCCCGCGCCCGATCCCGATGCCCCCGGGCCCTTTGCTTTCGGGCGTCGGGCCCGCGTCGAGGCTATTCTTATGAAGGCCGGTTGGCAGGGCATCGCCTTTGAACCGATCGATTACCGCATGATCGGCGGCGAAGGCGAGCAGGCGGTCAAGGATGCGTTGTCCTATTTCCTGCGGATCGGGCCAGCGGCGCGTACCATCGGGGCGCTGGGGGAGGCCGAACGCGACGCCGCCATGGCCCGCCTTCGCGCCATGCTAGAACGGCACTGTGTCGATGCCCAGGTCGCACTCCCGGCCGCTGCCTGGATCGTGACGGCCCGCGCACCCGGTTGATCGTCTCTCCTGCACAGTCTGGCCGGCCTTTCGCGCTTGTCGCCCGCGCGCCGATTGCCTAACTGCCCGGTCATGACTTCGACCAACGACATCCGCCGCAGTTTCCTCGACTATTTCGCACGCCATGAGCATGCCGAAGTCGCCAGTGCGCCGCTCGTCCCCTTCAGCGATCCCACGCTGATGTTCGTCAACGCCGGCATGGTGCCGTTCAAGAACTCGTTCACCGGACTCGAAACCCCGCCCGCGCCGCGCGCCACCAGCGCGCAGAAATGCGTGCGCGCCGGGGGCAAGCATAACGATCTCGACAATGTCGGCTACACCGCGCGGCACCACACTTTCTTCGAGATGCTCGGCAATTTCAGCTTCGGCGACTATTTCAAGGAGCAGGCGATCCTGCATGCCTGGACGCTGCTGACCGAGGAATGGGGTCTCGACAAGGACCGGCTGCTGGTCACCGTCTACCATACCGATGACGAGGCCTTCGACCTGTGGAAGAAGCTGACCGGCTTCGCCGACGAGCGCATCATCCGCATCCCCACCAAGGACAATTTCTGGGCCATGGGCTCAGATGGTCCCTGCGGGCCGTGTTCGGAGATCTTCTACGATCACGGCGATCATATCTGGGGCGGCCCTCCGGGATCACCCGAGGAGGACGGCGACCGCTTCGTCGAGATCTGGAATCTCGTGTTCATGCAGTTCACGCAGGAAAACGACCAGATCGTGGGCGACCTGCCCAAGCCGAGCATCGACACGGGCATGGGGATCGAACGTGTCGCCGCGGTGATGCAGGGGGTGCACGACAATTACGACACCGACACTTTCAGGAATCTGATCGCGGCGAGCGAGGGGCTGACCGGAGTGAAGGCCGAAGGCGACAGCACTGCCAGCCACCGGGTCATCGCCGACCATTTGCGCTCGACCAGCTTCCTGATGGCCGATGGCGTCCTGCCTTCGAACGAAGGCCGCGGCTATGTCCTGCGGCGGATCATGCGCCGCGCCATGCGTCATGCACACCTGCTCGGCGCGAGCGAGCCGCTGATGCACCGTCTCGTGCCCGCTCTGGTCACCGAAATGGGCCAGGCCTATCCCGAACTGCAACGCGGGCAGGCGCTGATCCAAGAAGTGCTCGAACGCGAGGAAACGCAGTTCCGCCGCACGCTCGACAAGGGTCTCAAGCTGCTCGACGAGGCAACCGGCACGATGGGCGAGGGCGGGACGCTGGACGGGCAGACCGCATTCAAGCTCTACGACACGTATGGCTTCCCCTACGATCTGACCGAGGATGCGCTGCGCAGCCGCGGCATCACCGTCGACAAGGGCGGATTCGATGCGGCGATGGAGCAGCAGAAGGCGGCTGCCCGTGCGGCGTGGAAGGGTTCGGGCCAGTCGGCCAGCGAAGAGGTCTGGTTCGATATCGCCGATGCGCAGGGATCGACCGAGTTCACTGGCTACAATTCGACCACCGGCGAGGCTGAGGTGGTTGCGATCGTCAAGGACGGCGCGCAGGTCCAGTCGGCCGGGGCCGGTGACGAGGTGGTCGTTCTGACCAACCAGACGCCGTTCTATGGCGAAAGCGGCGGCCAGACCGGGGATGCCGGGCGGATATGGACACCCGAAGGCTTCGAATTCGCAGTCGAGACCACCAACAAGCCGCTGGGCCGGCTGCACACGCATGTCGGCACGATTACCGGCGGTTCGGTCAAGGTGGGCGACGCGGTCCACCTGGAAGTCGATGCCGAACGGCGCGACCGGATCCGGGCGAACCATTCCGCGACGCACCTTGTCCATGCCGCGCTGCGCAATCGCCTCGGCGATCATGTCACGCAGAAGGGTTCGCTGGTGTCCGAAGACCGCTTCCGCTTCGACTTCTCGCATCCCAAGCCGCTCGGCGATGACGATATCGCGGCGATCGAGGTCGAGGTGAACGAGGAAATCCGCGCCAACGAACAGGTCGGCACGCGGCTCATGACACCCGACGATGCGGTGGCTGCGGGCGCCTTGGCGCTGTTCGGCGAGAAGTACGGCGACGAAGTGCGCGTGCTCTCGATGGGCCGCACGGTCGGCGAAGGCCGCAATTATTCGGTCGAGCTATGCGGCGGCACGCATGTGAAGGCGACCGGCGATATCGGCCTGTTCAAGATCGTTTCCGAAAGCGCGGTCAGTTCGGGTGTCCGGCGGATCGAGGCGCTGACAGGCGAAGCAGCGCGCAAATGGCTTGTCGCGCGCGACGAGGCGGTGCGGCTTATCGCGGGCGCGCTCAAGACTTCGCCCGACGAGGCGCCGGCGCGCGTCACCGCACTGGTCGAGGAACGCAAGCGGCTCGAGAAGGAACTTGCCGAAGCCAAACGCGCACTTGCGCTCGGTGGTGGCGGCGCGAGCGAATCCGGTCCCGCCGACGAAGATGTCGGGGGCGTCACATTCTCGGGCCAGGTGGTTGAGGGACTCAATCCGAAGGACCTGCGTCCGCTGCTCGATGAAGCCAAGGGCCGGATCGGGTCGGGCATTGCCGCGATCTGTGCGGTCAATGACGGCAAGGCCGCCTTCGCGGTGGCCGTCACCGACGATCTGACCGAACGTTTCAGCGCAGTCGATCTGGTGCGTGCCGGGGTCGAAGCGCTGGGCGGGAAGGGTGGCGGCGGCCGCCCGGACATGGCCCAGGGGGGCGGTCCGGACGGTGCCAAGGCCGACGAAGCGATCGCCGCGGTGCGCGGCAAACTTTCCGCCGGATAGGTTGCTTAGCTACGGTTGCGCGATTTGCGACCGACTTCGGACTGGCTGCCGCGCGGCAGGTCCTGGCCGCCGGTATCGGCTGGCTTGTTGGCATTCGCGCTAGGCGGTTCGACGGTGCTGACCGGGTCCTGCACGTTCTGCGGTTTGAACTTTTCGCTGTTCGGCGTCGGTTTGGTCGGGTCGGGGTTGCTCATGTCTTTCTCCTTCCCCCGACCAACGGTCGGAGCGCGAAGAAGTTCACGTTTCCCGTAGTTTGTCCGGATCGATCGAGCCGTAGACACGCCTGATGGCGGCTTGCACCTTCGCAATACGGTTCGAATCGCGCAGCGTTTCGCTCGAGGAAGCCACTGCTCTCAACTCGCTATCCAGCTCTTCGAGCCGGGCGGTGGTTTCCGCTTCGGGCTCAGTGGCAAGAGCGCGTGCAACGAGGAAGGCAAGATCGCTGACCGGTCGCATGGCCAGAAAGCTCTCGACCATCGGACCCAGCAATTCGGGCCGTTCGCGCCAGTCGCGGCCTTCGAACAGCGTCTGGACGACATGCTGGCCCGCGCCGAAACATTCGAAGCGGATGCAACCGGCAAAGCCTTGTTCGGCGCGGTCCGCATAGATCGTGCAACGCGCGTCGCCGCCGAGCTTGGGGCAGGGCTGGCCTGCCTCCTTTGCCGCGGCGAAACCCGGCATGTCCTGCGAAGGATAGGCGATGCAGCACAGCGCCGCGCACCGCGCGCAATCCGAACGCGTTTCGAGCGGGGTCGCCATCTAGGCTTCCGCGGTGCTGGTCCGCAGTTTCGGCTTGTAGGTCAGCGCGCCTTCCTGCTCGATCTGGCCGCGGAATTCGTCGCGTTTCTCGTGAATGGAGGCGATCACCGGCCCCATTGCCACGCCGATATCCACCAGCACCGCCTCGGACAATTGCAACGAGCTTTCGAGCGTTTCGGGGACCGCGTGGCTTGCGCCCGCACGGTAAAGCTCGGCGGCGTGCCGGACATCGCGTGCGCGGCACACGATCAGCAGGTCGGGGTGCTCCTTGCGCAGCTTGGATACCAGCCGCTGGACCAGCACCGGTTCGTCCATCGTCAACACCACGGCAAGCGCGTTCTCGATCCCCAGCCGGTCCATCGAATCGCCGCGCGCCGCATCACCGAATGTGGCGCGGAAACCATCGCGCTTTGCGCTTTCGATCAGGTCGGGATCCGCATCGAGCGCAATATAGGGCTTGTCATGCGCGGTGAGCATCTGCGCCACCAGTCGCCCGACGCGGCCGGCGCCAACAATGATCACGCGTGGTTCGTCGGCGGTATCCTCGGGCAGTTCGGGGACCGGTTCGACCCGCCGCGCGATGACGCGGCCCAGACGCGCGAGCAGCGGGG
The DNA here is from genome assembly GCF_036867055.1 of Qipengyuania sp. Mu-71. NCBI lineage: Bacteria > Pseudomonadati > Pseudomonadota > Alphaproteobacteria > Sphingomonadales > Erythrobacteraceae > Qipengyuania > Qipengyuania sp. Mu-71. The sequence goes on from NZ_JBAJHR010000001.1 coordinate 909,266, forward strand.
TGACCGTCAGGCCGATCGCAGTGACGATCTGCCAGAACTGCGCGGTGCCCGGCTGGATCAGCAGCGCCGCACTGGCCGCCGCAAGGATGATCAGCGTCGTTTCCGACGGGCTGGCCATCAGGATGCCGGTTTCCGCCGCCGTGCTGCGCCGTGCCCCCATCAGTCGCAGCAGGACTCCGGTAACCAGCGCCTTGAACGGCAGGATCAGCAGGACCGCGGTAAAGATCAGCGCGAAGTTTTCCCAGATCGTCTGCAGGTCGATGCTCATGCCCACGGTGATCAGGAAGATCCCCAGCGCAAGGCCCTTGAACGGCTCCATGATGGCTTCGACTTCGCCGTGATATTCGGTCTCCGCGATCAGCAGCCCGGCGATCAGCGCGCCGACGATTGGCGAGAGGCCGACCGCTGCGGTGGCGAGGCTGGCGCCGATGACCACCAGCAGCGATGCGGCGAGGAACAGTTCGGGGCTCTTGGTGCGCGCGGCCTGGCCGAACAGCCGGGGCAGGGCGAAGCGGCCGAGAATCATCATCGCCGCGATTACCAGCCCGCCCTGCCACAGCGTGGTCAGCATACCTTCCCAGCCTTCGCCGGCGGCATTGGGGGCCATCGCGCCGAGGACGAAGATGATCGGCACGATCATGATGTCTTCGAACAACAGCATCGACAGCGCCGCGCGCCCGACGGGCGAATGCGTACCGGCGATCGGCAGGACGATGGCGGTGGAGGAGAACGCCAACGCGAAGCCGAGCGCGAGCGCGCCGGTCCAGTACTGCCCCATCATCGACAATGCCATGGCCAGCGAGCTGCCGATCACCAGCAGCTCCATCGCGCCCAGCCCGAAGACCAGTTTGCGCATTTGCCACAAGCGGTTGAAGCTGAGTTCCAGACCGATCGTGAAGAGTAGCAGGATAATCCCGAATTCGGCGAAGGGCTCAAGCGCCTCGGGATCGGAGATGGTAATGTGGTTGAGCCAGGGGTGCTCGAACACGAGCCGCCCGAGCCCGAAGGGGCCGACCGCAACCCCGATCAGGATGAACCCGATAATCGGGGTCACGCGAAACCGCGTGAACACGGGGATGACCAGCCCGGCCGCGCCGAGGATCACCAGCGCGTCGGATACTGCCGGACTTGCGAATTCAGCCGATGCCATGCGACCTTCCGTAACCGCGCCGGGTCAGGCTGTCACGACGCGATCCGCGCTAACCCCCACCCGGATGCGCGGGGCCGAGTGGTTCACGGCGCGGACGCGGCTTGCCCGGATGCTTTCCGTCTTCGTCCCACTCGATGCGGTAGAGGTCGAAACGCCGATCGGCGAGGTTGCGCACCGTCCCTTCGGCGCGCGCCCAGCTGAGATCGGCAAGGTTGATATCGCTGATCGTCAGCGTCTCGACATTCTCGCTGGCCTCGGCGGCAATCCCGTCGCGGGCGAAGGGGAAATCGCAAGGCGTCAGGATACAGCTCTGCGCATACTGGATATCCATGTTCGCGACATTGGGCAGATTGCCGACATTGCCGCTGAGCACGACGAAGCACTGGTTCTCGATCGCGCGGGCCTGACCGCAATAGCGTACGCGCAGATAGCCCTGGCGGCTGTCGGTGCAGAACGGCACGAAGATGATCCGCGCGCCTTCGTCGGCGAGGCGCCGCGACAGCTCGGGGAACTCGCTGTCGTAGCAGATCTGCACCCCGATCGGACCGCAGTCGGTCTGGATCACCTCGACCTTGTCGCCGCCCTTGATGTTCCACCAATAACGCTCGTTCGGCGTGGGGTGGATCTTCTCCTGCGCATGCACCGCGCCGTCGCGCAGGCAGACATAGGCGACATTGTGGATGTCGCCGTCCTCCATCCGCGTCGGATGCGAACCGGCGATGATGTTGATGTTGTAGCGCATCGCCATCTCCGAAATGTCGCGGCGCAGACGCGGGGTGTATTCGGACAGGCGCTCGATCGCCTCGACGGGGGAGAGTTCCTTCTCCTCGAAGCTCAACAGCATAAGCGTGAACAGTTCGGGAAAGACGATGAAGTCCGCCTCGTAATCGCTTGCGACATCGACGAAATATTTGATGGCGCGCATGAATTCGTCGTAATCCGCCACCGCGCGCGCCTGGAGCTGGCAGGTCGCGACGCGCACCGCCTCGACCCCGCGCGGCAGCCGCTTCTTCACCGGCTGGTCGCGCTCGACATAAGGGTTGCGCCAGACCATCATCACCGCATTGGCCATCGAGGCTTTATCCTCGGGCAGATAGCCCTGCATGATCCGTTCGGGTTCGAAGCCGTTGGCCAGCTGGAAGCGCAGCACCGGATCGTGCAGCTTCCCCTCGACCACCTTGGCGAGATAGTCCTGCGGATTTTCGACCTTGCGGCGGAAGCGGCGGTAGTTGGGCATCCGCCCGGCAAAGACGATGCCCGTCAGGTCCATCTCCTCGGCCAGCGCGCGTCGTTCTTCATACAGGCGCCGCCCGATGCGCACGCCGCGCACCTTGGGATCGACGCACATCTCGTAGCCATATAGCCAGTCGCCGGTCGGATCGTGACGGCTGCCATAGCCATTGCCGGTGATCTCGTCCCAGTCGTGCGGCTGGAAGGCGAGCGCTTCGGCCAACTGCATGGTCGCGCAATAGCCGACGACCTCGTCATCGAGCAGTGCGACGAAGCAGCCTTCGCGGAAATTGTTGATCTGCCCGCGGATTTCGCCGTGCGTGTAGGCGGGCATATCCTCGTAAACCCGCCGCACCAGGTGCGCGATGCCCGGAATGTCCTTGATCATCGCATTGCGCACTTCGAGCCGGCGCTGGCCGAACTTCTCGGGGCCCTTGCGTTTCACGGTGCGCTTCTTGTTTGCCGGTGCGGCCATGTCATCCCTGTCTTTTCTGGTGACCCCTTACGACAAGACCGGAACCGGCGCGTGCCGGTCCCGGTCTCGTGCGTCACTGCCTAGGCAATGACGAAGTCGGCGGTTGGTTTCAGGCCCAGGCCTGCATTTCCGTTTCGAGGTTGTCGACGATCGCCTCGAAGAACTGCTCGGTGGTCATCCAGCTCTGGTCGGGACCGATGAGCAGCGCGAGGTCCTTGGTCATCTTGCCGCTTTCGACGGTCTGGATGCAAACCCGCTCGAGCGTCTCGGCGAACTTCACCACATCGGGCGTGTTGTCGAAGCGCCCGCGATAGATCAGGCCGCGCGTCCAGGCGAAGATGCTGGCGATCGGATTGGTGCTTGTCGCCTTGCCTTCCTGGTGCTGGCGATAGTGGCGGGTAACCGTGCCATGCGCGGCTTCGGCTTCGACAGTCTTGCCGTCGGGCGTCATCAGCACGCTGGTCATCAGGCCGAGCGAGCCGAAGCCCTGCGCCACCACGTCCGACTGGACGTCGCCGTCGTAGTTCTTGCAGGCCCAGACGAACTTGCCGCTCCACTTGAGCGCGGAGGCGACCATGTCGTCGATCAGGCGATGTTCGTAGGTGATGTTCGCTTCGGCGAACTTGTCCTTGAATTCGCTTTCGAACACTTCCTCGAACAGATCCTTGAAGCGGCCGTCATACTTCTTGAGGATGGTGTTCTTGGTCGACAGATATACCGGCCAGCCGCGGTCGAGGCCGTAGTTCATGCAGGCACGCGCGAAGTCGCGGATGCTGTCGTCGAGATTGTACATCGCCATGGCGACGCCCGAGCTCTGGAATTCGTAGACATCGAGATCGATGTTCTCGCCATTCTCGCCTTCGAAGACGAGGCGCAGCTTGCCAGGGCCGGGGATCAGCGTGTCCTTGGCGCGGTACTGGTCGCCGAAAGCGTGACGGCCGACGACGATGGGATCGGTCCAGCCGGGGACGAGGCGCGGAACGTTGTCGATCACGATCGGCTCGCGGAAGACGACGCCGCCAAGGATGTTGCGGATCGTGCCATTGGGGCTGACCCACATCTTCTTGAGGCCGAATTCCTCGACGCGGGCTTCGTCGGGGGTGATGGTGGCGCATTTCACGCCCACGCCATACTGCTTGATCGCATTGGCCGCGTCGATCGTGATCTGGTCTTCCGTCTCGTCGCGCTTTTCGATCGAAAGATCGTAATATTTCAGATCGACGTCGAGATAGGGCAGGATCAGCCGTTCGCGGATCCATTCCCAGATGATCTTCGTCATTTCGTCGCCGTCGAGCTCGACGATCGGGTTCGCAACCTTGATCTTCGCCATGGGGTTCCTGTTCGTTCGAATGAGAGTTGCGCGCGCCATAGCAGAGCGCGGGCCGAGGGCAAGGGAGCGGTCACGTTGGAAGCGGAGCGCCACGTTGCGCACGGGCTGTCAGCTAGATTACCGTAGCGGTCCCACAATGGCGCAAATAGACAATACGGATTGCCACGGAGAGTTAACGGAGACTATGATCCGGTTAACCCGCGCATCTTGCATGAAGCACAAGAACAACGTCGCATGGTCATCCATACCCCCCGGGAAGAGAAGGGCGGAGCGAAGAACGTGTATCTTGAGAATGTCTCCCACGCGGTTCGCCGCCCGGCGATGGAAGGTCGCCGTATTCAGCTGTATCTGCTGATGCTGCTGGTCGATGCCCTGATCCTGCTTGGCAGTTTCGTGGCCGCCGGGGGCTTTTATCGCAATCAGTGGCCGCATGAACTCGCCATTGCGATGGGCTGGGCTTTCCTGCCGATCTTCCTGGTCATTGCAGTGCATCAACGGTGTTATTCGATCCGCGCGCTCGACGAAGTGCGCTACGCGATCGGACAGGTCGGCCTCGCACTGGTGGTGTCAGCCATGTTGTGTACGGTGATGATCTTCTACGCCAAGGCTGCGACCGAATTCTCGCGCGTCATGCTCTCGCTCGCGCTGGTTCTCGCCTTTGCCGGCATGGCCTTGTTCCGGATCGGCATGCATTTCAGCCTGCGCCAGGTTTACGGCCCGAGCGTGAGTTCGGTACTGGTGGTCATGGATGGCGGGCCAAAGGTGACCATTCGTGGTGCACAGGTCGTTCATGCCGAGGATTTCGACATTTCCGGCGCGCATGCTTCACCCGACAGTCTCGATCGCATTGGCCGGTTGATGCGCGGCATGGATCGTGTCGTCGTCAGTTGCGCGGCCGACCAGCGCCCGAAATGGGCGAGCGTCATGCGCGGTGCGGGCGTGCGCGGTGAGGTTATCTCCACCGCCTTGCAGGAACTTGGCGCAATCGCGCTGGAGCGCGAGGGCGGCCAGTCCTTCCTGGTTGTCTCGACTGGTCCCCTGGCGCTTCATGCCCGCATCTTCAAGCGGGTCATGGATCTGGCGATCACCGTGCCGGCGTTGATCCTGCTCAGTCCGCTGATGGCGCTGGTAGCTGTGCTGATCAAGCTTGAGGACGGGGGTCCGATCTTCTTCGTCCAGCAGCGCATGGGCGCGCATAATTGCCTGTTCGATATGCTCAAGTTTCGCTCGATGCGCGTAGAAAAGGGCGACTGCAAGGGCGCGCGCTCGACCTCGCGCGAAGACGATCGTGTGACGCGGATCGGGGCCATCATTCGCAAGACGTCGATCGACGAACTGCCGCAGCTCATCAACGTCCTGCGTTCGGAGATGAGCGTGATCGGGCCGCGCCCGCATGCATTGGGGTCGCAGGCGGGCAAAAAGCTCTTCTGGGAAGTCGATACCGATTATTGGCAGCGGCACGCGCTCAAGCCGGGTCTCACCGGCCTGGCCCAGGTTCGCGGGCACCGCGGTGCGACCGAAACCGAAGGTCATCTAAAGGACCGGCTCCAGGCGGATCTGGAGTACATTCGCAACTGGTCGGTCTTGCGTGACATCAAAATCATATTCGCGACGGCCCGGGTCCTGGTGCACCCGAATGCATATTGACCTGTCCTTGAGCCGACGTAAGGTGCTTTGAGAATAGAATGGGTCGGAGCTGACTGCGTTGTAAAAATGCGACGTAACAATGAATTATCCGGTTGCGCGGTATTCGAATCGCTGCTAGCGAAAAATCGAATTCTCGCGTAAGAATAAAACTTAAGGAGACTAAATATGAAGACCAGCCGCCTTCTCGCCGGCCTCGCAGCCGCAACCATGGCCGTCGGTTCGGTATCCGCTGCTGCAGCTGACGCTGCCGTTGCAACCGACCTGTCGCGCTCGACCGCCGAAGCTGGTGAAACCAGTGAACTCGGTGGCGCAGGCCTCATCATCGCGATCCTTGCTGGTATCGCTGTGGTTGCCGGCGTGATCGTCGCTGCCAGCGACGACGATGACGAAGCTGTTAGCCCGTAAGCTTCTAGCGAATTTCAAAGATGAGGCCGCTACCGTTTTCCGGTGGCGGCCTTTTCTGCATCTGGGGCTGAGGGCTTGGCTAAAAGATCAGTTTGGTCGGGCACAATCCGTGCGGAATTGACTGCCGGCCTGAAGTCGAACCAGTCTGCGGGGGTTCCTCTGGTTTCTCTAGCTGGAGCCGGTTTGTGATACCGCCCCGCTGCCGGACATGGCGAAATTCGCAAGCGATCAATGCAGGATTGGTCGGCCTGAATGACAATTGTTAAGCTTGGTAGCTAACCCAACGGAGTGTCCGCGTGGACCCCCGACTAGCGGGCGCATACTTCTCATACGAAGCTGTGACGTCTTGTTAGAGGGTGGTTGGGTACGGCCTTTCCTAAAAGGGCGGGCCACAGTTCGCTGTTGCCGCTTGTCCCGCGTCCTGACCTTAGACTGGGTCTAACCGTCAGATATGGTCTTGGAACATTCATTCCAACGCGCTAGCAGCCTTGGTTAACCGCACACTCGGGCGGGCCAAGGCGGTGGGCCCAACCTGGCCCAGATCACTCTTCGAGACCAAGGTAGGCTTGAACTTGCCCATGCGAGAATCTCCACAAGTGCAAGATGGGCAGTTCCCCAGCGAACCCTTGGTTTCCGTGGTCGTGCCGATGCACAACTCGGCGGCGCATATCGTCGAAACCATCCGGTCGGTGCTGGATCAGACCCATGCCAATCTGGAGGTCATCGCTGTCGACGATGCTTCGTCCGACGCGACTGTCGCGATCGTCGAGGGGATGGCGGATCGCCGCATCAAGATAGTGCGGATGGAAACGAATGGCGGAGCGGGGCGTGCGCGGAATGCGGGGATCGATGCCGCGTCCGGCGATTATCTCGCGCTGCTCGATTCAGATGACCGCTGGTATCCGGACAAGCTTGAGCAGCAGCTGCGCTTCATGGACCGGACCGGCTCGACTGTGTGCTATACGCGTTACGATCTGATCGATGCAGAAAGCGAACAGATCGGTCAGAGTGGGCGGCTTGCCGCAAGCGTTACCTACGAACAGCTATTGCGGCACTGCATAATCCGCACTTCGAGCCTGCTGGTCGATCGGCGGGCGCTAGCTCAACCGGTTCACTTTCCCGAAATCCGTAAGCGGCAGGATTTCGTTTTCTTCCTGCGTTTGCTTAAGCAGGTGCCCAAAGCCGATTTGCTCGACGAAGTCACATGCAGCTATCGCCTCCATAGCGGCACCGTCTCTTCGAATAAGTTTCGCGTTATACCGTTCCAGTGGAACGTCTATCGTACGCAAGAGCAGCTTCCGCTGGGCAAGTCGATCAGCCTTATGATCGGTTGGTTTTTCAACGCTGGATTCGTCAACGCGCGGCGTTTTGCGCAATGGGTGGAAAGCAAGTAGCCCTCCAATGAGCGAGACGCCTCGACATATTGCGGTCGTTGCCTTGCGCCGATCCGGTACTACCGCATTGTGGAACCTGTTCCGGCAAGATCCGCGCTACACGTGCTATGACGAACCGTTCAGCCATTTGCTGCATGACCTTCCGGCCGACAACGTCAAACGCACCCGTGCGGAATTCATTGCATTGTACAATCGGGATCCCGATCGCTTTCGGTCTCTTTACGCACCGATACCGAGAGGCGAGGAGACCGTTCGCGGCCTATCGGAAAAGCAGATCGAGTATCTCGAGTACTTTCTCGAAGGTGGGCCCACGGCGTTCGATGTGACGCGCTGCATGGGCAAAATCCCTGCGATTCACGCGATCATTCCCGACGCCGTACTGGTTCATCTCTACCGTCATCCTGTCGCATTTGCGAGTTCCCATCTGCTCCCCTCCGACCGGTTCGATCCACTGGGTCTGCGCAAGCGCCGCAACCGCTCTACAGCGCTGACCCGGCCCGGCCGGTTCAACGGCTGGGGGATGGAAGAGCTCCTTCGCACCAAATGGATCGATACGACGAACACGCTCTTTGCTGAGGTGGGGGTGCAACTTCCTCCCAAGAGCGCAAGGGTTCCTGCGGCGCAGCGCCTTCTCGGGGGTTGGCTGGGGGCATATCGACTGGCGGAGCGCGAGGGGCGCGCCCTTTATGGAAGCCGCTTTGTCTCGCTGTCTTTCGAGGATGTCTGCCGGGATGCCGCTCGCAACGTCGCAACGATACGAAGCTTGGCGGGCGCCCCGGGCGAGGCGCTTGATGTCAGTAAGATCCGTCCCGCTTCCGCTGGAATATCACCGACCGACCCCCGGTGGATCGCAATGGCCCGCGCCGCAGGGTTCACCGCCGAAGAGCGCGACCAGTTTTTCGGTGCCGGCGTCGACAACTGATGGCGGCTACTAGCAACCGACGATTGGCGGGCCGCGGAGCCATTTCGATCGCTATCCGGTTTCTCTCCGCAGGACTCGGCTTTGCGCTGGTCTTCGCCATGGCCCGCTGGATGCCGACCGATGAGTTCGGCCATTTCGGCTATGCTTTCTCGCTTGCCACGGCATTGTCCGTCATGCTCGATTTCGGACAATGCAGGCTCATCCTGAGGTCCTTGTCGACATATAGCGAACGCGGCCGGACGGACTTGATGAGCGCAGTGCTGCGTTTCTCGCTGACGGTTTCGGTTGTCGGGATCCTGGCGAGCGTTCTCGTTATTCTTCTGTGGTCCTCACTTTCCCATGCCCACCCGTCGATCATACCCGCTGCGGCGCTAACCGCCGGCATGATACTGGCTGACTTCCAGGCAAATCTGCTGCGGGGTCTCGGCAATCTGGTTAGGTCGCTGGTACCGAAAGAGATTGTCTGGAGACCGCTCGCGATGAGCCTGATGGCGTTGGCGGGCGGCGGCTTGACCATCGTTACCGATGCGACCACCGCGTTATGGTTTCTCGCGATAACCCTATTGGTGCTCAACGCATTGCAGTTGCTGTTCATCGTCCGACCTCGCTGGCGACGCGCTCTTGCGCAAATCGCCGCAGCGGAGCGGGCCGACACCACACCCGACGAAACGCTGGATGCTGCAAAGTCCATGTGGCGCAAAAGCTCGGTCCGCCTTTGGCTCGCCACTGGCATGAACGCGGCCATCACGCCGCTCAGCGTGGTAGTGGTTGGGCAGTTCATTTCTCCGGCGGAAACAGGTGCGTTCTTCGCAGCGGTCCGCGTTGCAACCATCATTGCTTTCCCATTGCAGGGGCTCAACCTGCTGACCGCACCGATGCTTGCGCGTAACTACGCCGCGAACAATCTTGCGCAACTTCAGCGCGTTGCCAGTTTTACTGCAATCGCTTCGACAGCGATGGCATTGCTGGGTGCCGTCATCCTGGGCTTCTTCGGCGCGCAACTGCTTGATTTGCTCAACCCCAGCTTCTCGACCTCGGCAACTGCGCTATTGGTGATTATGGCCGGGTTCGTCATTGCAGCGATTTGTGGATCGAGTGGGCAATTGATGAATATGACCGGCCATGACCGCGAGTTTCTCAAGATCTTGGCAACCTTCAATATCGTCGGCTTCGCGGTCCTGTTGCTCCTCACCAGGGAATTTGGTGCCATCGGCGCGGCATGGGGACTGCTCGTCGTCAAGGCCGGATGGAATATTGCCGTCGTCATCTGGGCTCGCCGCAATCTTGGTATCGACCCCTCGATCCTGGGCCCGATTTTCGTTCCAAAGGCAGTCGTGAAATGATGTCTCCGACGTTCTTTATTGTTGGTGCCCAGAAGGCCGGGACCACAAGTTTGCATGCGATGCTTGCGCGGCACGAGCAGGTCTTCATGTCGGATCCGAAGGAACCCGGATATTTCATTCGGGGATTCGACGATCCGGAGCGATGGCAAACGCTTTATCGGCCCGACAAGCACGGTCGCATTCAGCCGCTGTCCGAAGTCGATCTGGGTGTCTTCAACGCGGATGACTATGCCGCGCTGTTTTCCAGTGCGGAAGCGCAACGGGCGCAGCAACGCGGAGAAGCCTCGACACCCTATCTGCCGTCGCCGCACGCAGCAGATCGCATCAAGGCCACGGTACCCGGCGCGAAAATCATCATTGCTTTGCGTGATCCTGTCCCGCGTGCTTACTCGGCCTGGGGTTACAATTCATCGCGCGGGCGGGAATCGGCGGCCAGTTTCGAGCAGGCCATCGCTGAGGAACTGGCAGGTAAGCGCGACCATTTCATCTATGGATGGCGTTATCTCTATTCGGGTCTTTTCTCTCGGCATGTCGAGCGATACCTCGACCGCTTCGGGCGGGAGAACGTCCTGCTCCTGAGCTTCGACAAGCTGAAGGACGATGGGCAGGGCGTTTTTGATACGATGTGCGATTTTCTCGAGGTTTCCCGGCAGACCATGAATGCCGGACGGCAGGAGAACGTAACGGTGCGCCATGTCAATCCCGTGATCGAGGGAATTCGCAATTCCTTCAATCGTCCGGGAGCCATCAAATCGTTGATCAAGCCTTTCCTGCCGCGCGGACTTCGCACCAAAGTGCGGAGAGGGGTAACGACTTCCCTTGACCGTTATGGTGAACGTCCGGAGCCGATGACACAGTCCGTCCGGCAGGAGCTGTCCCAATATTATGCCGGGGATCTCGCGAAGCTTGCCGAGATGGTGGACTTCGATATCTCGCACTGGGGCAAGGCGCAAAGCGGGCCGGGGGGTGAAACGCATGGCTGATGGTGTCACGCCGATCTACATCGCCGGACGCGCCCATTCCGGTTCGACGATCCTGACCGTAATTCTCAATGGCCACCCCCAGATACAGGGGTGCGGCGAGGTCCTTGATGCGCTTGCGCGTGGCCCCCACGAGGAATGCTCGTGTGGCGCGAAAATTCGCGAGTGCCCGCAATGGTCGCAGGTCTTTACCGCATACCGCGTTCGCTCTGGTCGCGACCTGGAAGAAGACATTCCCAAGCTTTATGAATTGACGGATATCCGCCAGTTCGGCTCTGCATTGCGTAGCAAGCCGGAGGTGCCGGACGACAAATGGTCATTCTATGCGCAGGCAACGCGCGACCTGAACGACACGATTGCCGACGTTTTCGATGTGTCGGCCTTCGTCGACAGCCACAAGGAATATACCCGCGGCCTGATGATGTTGCGCTCGGATCCTTCGGCGAAAGTCATTCATATCTACCGCGAGCCGGACATCACCATCACGTCGCATTACTATCGTCTGGGTGCTGGCAGCCCCGTTAAATTCATGAAGCGGCTCTATCGACCCGGCCTGATGACGTTTCCGTTTCTGATGGTCATCGCATTGGGTTGGTCGGTCGGAATGATAGCCGCGATCCTGACCGCCCGGGCCTATCCGGACCGGGTGCTCCATCTGTCGCATGACGATTTCTCTGCAAATCCCGTGCGCGAGCTCGAGCGCATCGGCGCCTTTCTGAACATCGACCTTTCCGTCCTCGTCGACACGATCAGGAACGGCCGGTACTTTGCGATCGAGCACGTGATAGGCGGCAACGAATTCAAACACGAAGGCCGTATCACCTTCGATCCGCGTACCAAGGGGCGTCGCAAGGCCCCGTGGTATTACCGCGCGGCAGCGTGGCTGTTCGCCTGGCCCGGCGCATTGGCGCGGCGGTTCTTCATTCCCGCACCTGACTATGCCCGTTCCGATAAACGGGCTGATCCCTCCTAAGCCGGCCGGGTAACGCTCCTCCGCTGTAGGCTGGAGCCATGATCTGTCTCGGCGATTCTGTCTGTTGGAGCAGCAGGGTTACAAACCCGGAGCATCGACCATCCGCCCGATGGTGTGGCTCGCCTTGATTGCCGCTGTATCGATTTTACGGGCTCTTCTCTCGACATAGCTAAGGGTTTCGAGACTGGCGCCGTTAAGTGTGATGTTGTTGAAATCGGCGCCAACCAGACTGCCGAAACGCATCAGATACGGCGCTGTCCGGGTATCCTCGTTCCACGTCCAATCGATATTGTGCATCACAATGTCGCTGACGTTGAAGGGCGTGTTCCACAAGGTCGCGCCGGCAGGCATGTCTCGTGCCACCAGTCCATCGAGCTGGATTGCGCTAGCGCTCTTTTGCGTTCCGAACACTGTAAAGGAGGCGGTGGGAGAACCGGTATGCGTTATCTTGAGTCCGCGTATAGTGGCGGCTCGCTTGCCGGCCAGTTTGAATACCTTAGCTTGGACATCCTCATTACCCAGCTTCTCCAATGCGCCGGAAATGACAAGATTGGTAACCTCCGTAGGTTCGGGCAAGTCGGCGCGTAGCCAGACGATGCTGTCCGTGACGCGACCGGGGATCGGATTTGCCGACAGGTCTCGAACAACACAATTGCGCAACGAACCACCGCTGATCACGACCATTGCCCCGTGGGCATAGCCCGAAAGAGTAACGTTTTCGACGAGTAGGTCGGGGTTGCGATCTGCGTAGATGAGATGGTCGACATCGCTGTTGGCCAAACGACAGTCCCGAATGGTGACCCCGGGCGCGCGGTTGGCGACGATCGCGCTTCGAACCGTGTCGTGAATGTACACGCGCTCGATCATGGTCGCACGCGGTGCCTGGTAGGCGCCGTCATTGTCTCCTTGTCCGATGTTTATGCCGCCCTGACGCATCAGCTGGCGGCGAAAAGACTTTGCGCCTTCCGCAACCGAGGATTCGTCGGCAAAATAGTTGCGATACCGGGTCTTGTGGTCGAAATGCTCCTGAGCGGATCCGTCATACTCGAAATCAGCGAAAGCAGCGGTTTCGATGCCCGATTTGGTCGAGAGGCCGCGGAACGAGTCTTCGGCGGGTGAGCTGGGATTCGGCCTGTTGAGCAGCTCGATGAAACTCTGGTCGTAGGGCACGGTCTTCAGTCCCGACCGTGTGCCTTCACCAAAGGGGGCAAGGCCGCGGAGACGCTGGTTGTCTCCGACCCAATTGGCCGTGTGCAAGTAAAATCCGTCGAGCACAGCATCGCGCGCACCGCTATCCAGCATCGACTGCAAAGCCAGCGTGTTGTCATGTCCGGGGCCGGTCTGGGCACCGAACCAGCTGGCATGGGCTATGCCAGGCAGGCGGAAATTACCTCCGGTTTCCCAGAGAGTTTGTTGCCGTTTTGCGCTATCCATCTGTTGGACGCCGCGAACCCATCGGACATTCGTCAAATCGAAGATATGCTGCCCCGGCGGCGCATCGATATCCTGATCGAAGTCGATTATCACCCCGTCATCGGGGCGCAGGATCCCGCCCGCGAACCGCACCTTGGCCGCTACGCGGATCGATCGCGATACGGCCCACAGACCGCTGGTGATGGTCACGATCGTATCGGCTGGAGCCGTCGCAAGCTCATCGGTCAGATCACCGGCAGTCTGCCCGCCGATGCCCAGCTTACCCAGGAAGAGTGTTCCGGAGGTCACCGCCAGTGCGGCCAGCGAACCGGTTAGAACTTCGCGACGACCAAATCCGGTTCTGATGGCTGCTTCACCAAGCATGCAGTTGGTTTCCTTAGTTGCGGGATGGGTCGTGGGTCTCCTGAATTAGGCACTCGGCCACCTGTACGGAAGCTTTACCGGCACGGCAGCTGAATTATCCGCCTTGCCTCGCTGCCATGACGTCCATATTCACCGCCTTCACGCAGGCTGGCCCTGTAACTCGCACCGAATTTCCGGAGTGTTCCCTGACCGTGTCGAAGCATTTTGTACAAAGCTCTAGCCTGCGCAAAACCCTGATTGCTGCCTATCGCGCATATGCTCGTGCCCAAGTCTGGCGTCGGGGGCCGCGGATTTTGGTGAACAGTATCCCCAAGGCGGGGACCCACCTGCTCACTGCCGAGCTCGAGCGACTGGCCGATCTCCAGAATTCCCGCCTTCATCTCGATATCGATCGGCTCGGTATGCCGGGGACGAGCAACGAGCTCGGATTTCCGATGGTGAACCTTCCCAAGACCGAGCGCGCTATTTCCACGGTCAGGCCCGGACAAATGTTCTCCGCGCACCTCTACTGGTCGAAGGAACTGGAGGACATTCTGTCGGGGGCGGAGATATGCAGTATCTTCATCGCCCGAGACCCGCGTGACATCGTTCTGTCGCGCCTGCACTACGCGATGGGGCTGCGCAGGCATCGGTTGCATCCCTACCTTGCCGAGGTGCTTGAAAACGACAAGGACCGGCTTCGCTCCCTGATCGTCGGCCGTAACGCCGATCCGTTTATTCGTCCCCTGCGGGCGACCCTGCAAGGCTATCTTCCGTGGCTTGACCGTCCGGGTACGCTCGCGGTCCGTTTCGAGGATCTGGTGGGGCAACGAGGCGGAGGCACCGCCGAAAGGAAGCGTGACGCCTTGCGCAGCATTGTCGATCTCTGCGGCATCGATGGCAGCAAGGTGGACGAAATGGCGGGGATGGGAACCGGCCCCACACCTACAATGCGAAAAGGCAAGGCGGGTGGCTGGCGCGACGAGATGCCGGCGGAACTCGTCGAGCTATGCGATGCCGAAATGGGCGATCTCATCGAGGCCTACGGCTACGCTCGAACTTGAGGCCGCTGAAGTCGTGAGCGGGGCCCACAAACGGGCTGTTGCAGTGGGCGGAATATTTGCCGCGTTGCCGCCTCGGGATGACACGACAGGTGCAGATCTGAGCGGGATGATCAAAACGATTTGCGTCGGCCTCGGAGATTATCATGCCCAAAACCCCGCAGGCATGAACGCTAAGGGAACGGCGCAAGGCGCCGGGCCGTCGTGGCGGGATATTTAAGTTAACGTCGACTGATCGGCGTTTCGCCGCAGCGGGTGAGCGGTTCTGATAGTGTAAAAGCAAACGTTTGGTGGTGTAATCGAGTTGCGATTTCAGCCCGATGTGTCCTACAGGCGCATCATCGTCGCGCACGGGATGGGCTGACGTAGAACGGAACGGGAAGCAAAGATCATGTCATCGACCGTCAGCGTGGATCGATCCGGATCGCGTCCGGCAGGTAGGCGATCAAGAACGACCTCCAAGAAAAAAGCGGCGTCAACAAAGGGACTCCGCGGTTTTTTCCAGGACCGACGCTTGCACCTCGCGATCTACTTCGCCTTCATCCTGCTCGTTGGTCTGACCGGCGGCGGTTCGCGGCCCGACATATTGTCGCTTTTGCTGCTGCGACCGCTGGCTGCCCTGTTCTTGATCTATATCGTCTGGCGGATTTCGGCCGACGAATTGAAAGCGGTCCGTTTCCCGTTGCTGTTCATCGGCTCGCTGATGGTCATTGCGCTGTTGCAACTCGTCCCCTTACCGCCGGTGATCTGGAGTTCGCTGCCCGGTCGGGAAGGTGTTGCGCAACTCGACGAGCTTTTTGGAATGCAGGACGTGTGGCGTCCGCTCAGTCTCGAGCCCAGCCGAACTTGGAATGCGTTCTTTTCGATGTTCGTGCCGCTGGTAGCGGTGGGGTTCGTCGGCTTGCTATGGAACCGAGAGCGACGCTGGATACTGCCTCCGATTTTGGCGATGGGCGTGCTCAGCATGGTGGTTGGCTATTTGCAGGCGCTCGGCGCCGACAGTTTGTACTTCTACCGCGTAACACACGGCCATCACCCGGTCGGCTTGTTCGCGAACAAGAATCATCAGGCGGTGCTGCTGAACTGGCTCCTGCTGACAGTTTGCTACATGATCACGCGGATCGACCTGCGCGACCGGCGGGCCAGCCTCCGTCTCGCATCGGGTCTCGCGCTCGTGTTCCTCATCTATCCGCTGCTGTTCGTCACCGGGTCACGGGCAGGCCTCTTGCTGTGTGCACCGGTAAGCGTGGTCTGTGCGGTAATGCTTTGGCAGGCGCCAGCGCTCAATCGGGCGTGGCAGGGATCAAGTCGGCGCGTGAGGCTGGCCATTACCGGATTGGGTGGCAGCGTACTGGCGGCCTTGGCCATGGTCTTCGGCTATCTGGCCATCACCGAACGGCAGACCGCGCTTACCCGCCTGTTCGAATCCGATCCGGCGAATGAGCTGCGCTGGATCTACCTGCCCAAGATTTTCGAGATGATGCGGGACCATTGGCTCGAGGGTATCGGGTTTGGCGCGTTCGAAAGCGTTTTCTACGGATACGAGAACGTCGAAAATTTGAGCACAAGTTATCTAAACCAGGCGCATTTCGAGCCGCTGCAATATGTTATTGAAACCGGGCTGGCGGGATTGCTTCTCCTCGTTGCGGCTCTGGTGTGGGTTGTCCGGCGGCTACTGCGCCTTTGGCGCGCTGGCGACGGCAAGGCACGGATCCTTGCCGTCTACCTTTGCGGGGCGCTCGGGGTGTGGCTAATCGCCGGGCTGGTTGACTATCCCACGAGAACCCCCTTGGGGCAGTTGGTATTCGCAATCTTGACCGGCTTTTTGGCGGTCTCTAGCATTGATCTCGAAAGGCATCGGAAAATTGGGTAGGGCGCGATCGACCTCTTTTGCCTGGGGCAATTTCTCGATGAACTTGAGGACCTTTATGAATCCGAAATTTGTTTTGGCTGCGGCGGTTTTCGCCGTGACAGGGTGCTCGAGCGGCCCTCCGGAGTTGGGGCTCGCCCCTACGGTGGAGTACGTCCAGGCGGGCGCGATGCCTCAGCCCGAGAAGGTCGGCGCCGACGGCAGCTTTCTCTATGCTTTGGGACCGCTCGATAAGGTCGAAGTAGAGGTCGTCGGGATGCCCGATTTGACTCGCCAGTTGTCCGTGGATGCACAGGGTTTCCTCTCGGTTCCGCTGGCAGGCGCCGTGAAGGCAACCGGCCTTACTCCCGTCGAACTGGCGGACATCCTCGAAGAGAGGATGCGACAGAACTATCTCAGGGATCCCGACGTGGTCGTGAACCTGGTTGAATCGACGAGCAACGCGATAACGCTCGACGGGCAGGTCAGGCGCCCCGGAATATATCCGGTTTATCGCGACCAGACACTGACCCAGGCGATCGCTGTTGCTGGCGGTGAGAACGACTTTGCGAGGGTCACGACCGTGATCGTTTTTCGCGAGGTAAGTGGTCAGAAGTATGTCGGGCTATATGATGTGAGGGCGATCAGGCGCGGAAACTACGCCGATCCAAGCGTCTATCCCGGCGATAGGGTGGTGGTTGACGAATCCCAGACCCGGCGATTCCTGGATACGATCCAGGGCGTTACCAACTTGCTGACCACTCCGCTCGTCTTGCTTTCCCGCACCGCTTGATCGCGGCAAGCCAACATTTCGAAAGTAGGTTCAGGTGACAACCCAGGATAATATGGCGACTGCAGCATCATCGGGACCGTATGAGGCGGCCGAGTTTGAAGGCCCCGGCAATGGGCCGGAGAAACCATCGATCTTCCACTACATCTGGCGGGTTTTCTGGACAAACCGACTGATAGTCGGTGCGATCATAATTGCCGCGGTCGCCATAGCGCTGGTGCTGACTCTGCTCGCAACGCCGCAATATACCTCGACCGCGCGTATCCAGATCAACAGGATCGAAGCGAACGTATCGGACGTCGAGGGAGTCGAGCCTGCGGGGGATGGACTCAATTACGACGAGTTCTATCGCACACAGTACGCGCTTCTCGAAAGCGAGGCCCTGGCCGAACGCGTCGCGCGTAAGCTGAACCTGCCGGCCGACGAGGCCTTCATCGACGCGTTCAATATCCCGGATGATGGGGAAATCCGGTCCGGCAACCAGCGGCTCGCAATGGAGCGGACTTCGCTGCTCCTCCTTGAACTTATTTCCATCGAACCGGTTGTCGGGTCGAGCCTTGCCGATGTGTCCTTCACGAGCCCGTCTCCGGAACTGTCGCGGAGAATCGCTTCGACCTGGATCAGCGAATTCGTTGCGGCTTCGATGGAGCGGAGGTTTGCCGCCACCGACGATGCACGCAGATTTCTCGAGCAGCAGCTCGCAGAATTGCGCTCGCGCCTGGAAGATTCCGAGCGATCCTTCGTTACCTATTCTTCGCAGAGCGGAATCGTATCGCTCTCGAACAGTGAAGCGACCACCGGGAATGATCGTACGCTCAAGGCGTCCGACCTGGCGAGCATGAACGACGCGTTGAACAGCGCGCGAGCCGATCGTATTGCTGCGGAAAGTGCCTTGCAGGCTGGTGTTCAACAGCAAGGTAATACTGTGGCGAATACGCTGCGTGCCAAGCGTGCGGAGCTTGCAGCGCAGAAGGCCAACCTTCTGACGCAATTCGAGCCTGGTTACCCCCGGGTCGAGGCGCTGACCAACGAGATTGCTGAGCTCGATCGTTCGATCGCCGATGCGCTCGGTACCGGGCAGGCCGACTTGCGGCGCAACCTGATGCAGGCGCAACAGCGCGAGCAAGCCTTGCAGGCGCAAGTCGAAGGACTACGCTCCATCTATAATGATGAGCAGCGCGCCACTGTTCAGTACAACATATTGAAGCGCGACGTCGACACCAACCGCGAACTCTACAACAGCCTGCTTCAGCGCTATAAGGAGATCGGTGTTGCAGGGGCTGCAGCGAGCAATGTGCAACTTGTCGATCCGCCGCGTATCCCTCGCGAACCTTCCAGTCCGAATCTGCCGCTCAACCTTGCTCTAGGCTTTCTGCTGGGTATCGGCGTTTCGGGTGCAGTCCTGTTCGCTCGCGAAGAGATGGATCGCAGCGTCCGGGATCCTCAGGATGTGAGGCAGAAGCTGAACATCGCCCTGCTGGGTGTCATTCCGAAAACCGATGCGGAAGACCCCTTGGACGAGCTTGCCGACGCCAAGAGTGCCATTTCGGAAGCCTATCTGTCGGCCGGCGTGCTGCTTGATATGTCGACTTCCGAAGGTTTCCCGAAGACCCTGATGCTTACGAGCACGGTGCCCAGTGAAGGTAAGACCAGTTCGTCTTATGCGCTGGCCCACCGGCTTGCGCGCAGTGGCCGCAAGACCATTTTGGTCGACTTGGACCTTCGCAATCCGTCGGTGGCCAAGAGGCTGGGCGTGCCGAACGAGCGTGGGGTGGTCGAGTTCCTGACCGGCCAGGATGCTCTTGGCACTTTGATCCAGCGGGACATTGGCCCCAATTTCGACATCCTGAGCGTTGGAGCGATCCCGCCCAATCCCGGTCAGCTCATCGCGGGTCCCAGGATCGGCGAGTTGCTGACGCAACTGCGCAGTGCCTACGATTTCGTAGTGATCGATGCCCCGCCGGTCCTCGGGATCGCGGACGCTCCGGTCCTGGGAAGCCAGGTCGAAGGCATCGTATATATCATCGAGGCAAACCGTGCCGGTGTTCGCCAGCTGTCGAGCGCGATCGAGCGTATGCGGTCCATGGGTGGTCGGATCCTGGGCGGCATCCTTACCAAGGTCGATGAACGCAATTCCGAATACGGCTACGGTTCGGAATATGGCTACGGCTATGGCTATGGCTATGGCCAGAGCTCGGACAACGAAAAGCTATGAGCCAACGGGGATTTGCGGCCCCGGCCATGATCGGGAAGATCGTCGTAAGCATAGCCGCATTGGTGTGTGCAGGGGCTGGGTTCGTCAACGCGGCCTCCGAAACCGGCAATCTGTCGCTGTCGATGTCCCGTACTCTGGACGCGACGATAAATTCCGAGGTCCGAAGTCGGGCGCTCGACCAGAATTTTCGTCTGGCTGCATCGGCGGAAGCAGAGAACGGCAACACGGGTTTCCCCGCAAGCTCCGATATGGTCCTCGCAGAAGCGCAATCGCTTCGCGCGCTTCGCCCCCTCGATCCTGTCCCTGTGAGGGTTTGGGCGGTCGGCGGGATCGCCCAAACCGATCCCGAGCGGGCATCGAATATTCTCGTGTCCGCCAGTACCATGAACAAGCGCGACGCGGTCGCGAACATGTGGTTGGTTCACAACTTCGCACGCGGCGAAAGAGTGGACGCGATGATCACCTTCTTCGACCAAGGGCTTCGCACGAGCAGGCAATTGCGTTCGACGGCAATTGCGCCATTTGTCGGCTTGCTCGCTTTGCGCGAGGGACGCGATCGCATTGGGCAGCTAATCCGCGCCCATCCCGATTGGGAAGAGGATTTCTGGACCGAGTTCGCACGCAACCAGATTGCGCTGCAGAATGCGGGCTCGTTCTTCGAGGAAACGGGAATCGATTTCTCAGAGCAACCAAGCGAGCGCAAGGCCGAGATCTATCGCAATCTCAGACGGTTGGGTTATTTCGAAAGCATGTTCGCCTTAGCCGCCAAGGATCGGCCCCTGGGGGAACAAAGCGAACGGATTCCGCCCGAATCGCTCGCATCGGTAACCAGTCCGGTTGGATGGAGATTGCAATCATCGGGCCTGGTTTCGAGCTTCTACGATGACACGCGCGAGGCATTGATCGTCGATGCTCAACCGGGCGCGCTTGGCGCGTTTGCGGAGCTCGTAACGCCCAAGAAATCCGGCAGCCAACTGGAGGTCGCCTTGGAGCGACCGGCACCCGAAGGTGGGCGTTTGCGGATCTCGGCTACATGCGCAGGCGATCGGAGCAATATGCTGGCTCAGGTTGAGCTTCGGCCGGGGGAGACCCTTGCCAGCACACCGCTCGCCGAGGATAGCGATTGTGCCTTTCTGCTCCTGAGCGCTTCGATCGCTGTTGAGCGGGGAAGCCAGGGAGGGGTAGAGCTCGCAATCTCCCGCATCGGCCTGCGGTGATCGAGAGTCCGACCGCTTACCCATGGAGTATGATGGGCTTCGCGATGTGTCGGAGCCCTGCGTGAGGGCAGGGTGCTGATTGCGCTACGTAATCGAAAATTGGCAAGCTGCCGTATCATGCATATCGATTTGGTCAGATGATGAGCTCAACCACCGAAAAATCCGTTCTGATCTGTGCCAAGGCATTCCCCCCGGTCGTGGGCGGGGTGGAAAGTTACAGCGAACACACAGCCCAAGCTTACCTTCGATGCGGTGTAACCCCCACGGTGCTGACCAGCTTTCCCGGCGAAAGCGGTTGGACCACTCGCAAATACCCGGAAGGTAAAATCGACGTTCTCAACGTCGGTACGGGAAGCCAGCCGAAGGTCCTTGCCAGACTGGCGCGCGCTGCACGGTCGCAAACCCGTGCGAACCGTTTCACGTTCTGTCATGCGACAACGTGGAGGGCAGGCGTGGCATTACTGCCATGGGGCCGAACTCCGCGGACCGCAGTGACTGTCCACGGCAGGGAAATCCTGATCAATCCGATTTACCTCCGGCCGGTGCTGCGCCGGGCTTTGCCCCGGTTCGACCTAGTCGCATCGGTTTCGGATTATACTGGCGCCAGGCTGCAGCAGGAATTTCCCGAACTACAAAATTCCAAGGGCAGGATCGTCTCGTTCAACGGACTTTCGTACAGGCGCGAGGCATGCCTGCACACCCCGTCTTTCGATCGCTCGAAGGTCCGAATATATAGCTTCTGCCGCCTGGTGGAGCGTAAGAACCTGCTCAATGCGGTTCGCGCGATCGCATTGCTCAAGGACAAGCGCCTCCCGGTTCCTTTCGAATACGTGATATCCGGGACGGGCCCTCTTGCCGACGAGATCCGGGCGGCGATCGATCGCCTGGGACTGCATGACCATGTGCGCATGACCGGCTATTTGCCGGATTCCCAGGTTATAGAAAACTTCAAGAACACCGACATCTTCCTTCATCCGCAGGTCGCTGCGGTGTCGGATTTGGACATCGAAGGATTCGGCTTGGTGATCGCCGACGCTATGTCATTCGGCGCTGCTGCGGTTGTTGGGAAAGATGGCGGTCCCTCGGACTTCATCGAAGACGATCAAACGGGCCTGATCGTGGATGGCGGTAGTGTCGAGCAAATTGCTGGCGCGCTCGAGCGACTTGTCAGCGATGAAAAGTACCGGCAGCGCATCGCGACGCAGGGGCGGGCATGGTGTCTCGATAATCTATCCTGGGACAACCATGTGCTCGATATCATGAAGGCATTGGAAGTTTGAGCGAGGCAGGACCGTGGTCCCGATACCCGTAGTGGCGCCCCGGTTCTCGTACAGGAGCTGAAAGCCGCCAAGATCACTATGATTGCAAAAAAAGCCCGCCGTTTCCGGCGGGCTTTTTCATGCCTCGAAGGCTTCGATGGTGGGCGTAGCAAGGATTGAACTTGCGACCCCTACGATGTCAACATAGTGCTCTACCACTGAGCTATACGCCCGCACCATCGGGTGCCCCTTTCGTGGGGCAGGCGCGCCCTTTAGCGGGGCGCTGAAAGCCATGCAAGACCCTATTTGGGAGCTATTGCAAACGCGCGCTGATACGGTCTTCGAGTACCCGTTCGACTTCCAGCACGAGGTCGCGCAGGTGGAAAGGTTTCGACAGGACCTTGGCGTGCGGCTGTTCGCGGCTGGCTTTCAGAGTAACCGCGGCAAAGCCGGTGATAAACATGACCTTCGTATGCGGGCTCACCTCGTTGCAGCGCTGAGCCAGTTCGATCCCGTCCATCTCGGGCATTACGATATCCGAGAGCAGCAGATCGTATTCGCATTCCTCGAGCAGCGGGATGGCCGCAGTGCCCCGATCGACCGAGTCGACTGTATAGCCTGCATTGACGAGCGCGCGTTCGAGATAGACGCGCATGGCATCGTCGTCCTCGGCGAGCAGGATTCGCTGGGTCGTTGTTTCGGTCATGCCAACTGCTTAGCGCGCGTGCTTTAAAAAAGCATGTATCCAAAACAAGCATTGTTAATGGGCGGGTAGGGCTGATGGGTCGGGATGAGCGAGAATGACGTCCCACATGCTGGCTACCGGGGCGGGACGATCGAAAACTCCCCGCAGCGGAAGGAAATCTGCGCTTGCTTAATCGAGGCGCGCGCCCGACGATGCGGCATGAGCGAACGGCAGGCAGCAGCAACGACGGGTGTCGAGCACCTGTCGGGCGGCAAGATCCCGGGGCGGCAGGGGCCGTCCTACAACCTGTTCCGGTGTGGCGAGCCCAGCATTCCGATTCTGATTGCCGCACCGCATTGCGGGCGTGCCTACCCCGACGATGTGCTGGCTGCGCTACGCGATCCCGACCAGGCGCGTCTGCGACTCGAGGATCGCCATATCGATGCCGTCGCACAGCCGGTCGCCTCCGCCACCGGAGCGAGCCTGCTGCTTGCCGAGGCACCGCGGGCGATGATCGATCTCAACCGTTCGGTCGAGGATGTCGATTGGGGCATGGTGCGCGGCGCGAAGCCCCGGCCGGTGCGGCATTCGCTGGCCAATCGCCGGTCGCGCAACGGTCTCGGCATCGTGCCGCGGCGCATCCCCGGCATGGGCGAAATCTGGCGCCGACCGCTCGCCAAGGCCGAACTCGATGCTTGGATCGAGGGTATCTATACTCCCTATCACACCGCTCTTGCTCACGAGCTTGAGCGGTTGCGCGATCGCTGGGGTGTCGCGCTGCTGGTCGATCTGCATTCGATGCCCCCGCTCAAGCGCAGCCATCCGCAGGATCACCCGGCAGAATTCGTCATCGGCGACCGGTTCGGTGCCTCCTGCGATCCCGGGCTGGTCGACCTGGCGATCCGCTATCTGGCGACCCATGGCCGCCGGGTGGCGCATAACCGCCCCTATTCGGGCGGCTATGTGCTCGATCGCTACGGCCAGACGGCACGGGGTATCCACGCGGTGCAGATCGAGGTCTGCCGCAGCACCTATCTCGATGCCCGGCTCGACCAGCCCAGCGCAAGGGTCGGGGCGATTGCGAAGCTGATTGCCGGCCTCGTGCGCACCCTGGGGGCCGAGGTTGCGACCATGGGACGGCCGGGCCACATCGCGCAGGCCGCGGAATAGCCCGTCCACAAAAAACCACCCCACGCAATATGCGCGGGGTGGCCAAGGTTCAGGGAGGAGATGCACTCTCGTGCATCTACCGGGGGGCCATGAGGGGCGGCCCAGCCGGCACAATAAAAATGGAGCGGGGTCGTGCGAATTTCAAGGGTCGGTTGGGGCTACGGTGCACACCGTTCGGCGCGCAGCGAGAGCATCCCGTCAGTTTCTCGTCAGGAGGACGCGGTCGGCTGGGCGATCAGGAGCAGGCTATCCCCCACGCGCGATGTCGAGCCGAAGTCCTCGACCAGCGCGCATTCTCCAGCGCCGAGCCGCTGCCCATCGAGCATGATTTCGCCCGACAACGGTATCACGATGGACGGTGCCTGCGCGGTTGCGGGCAGGGGGGCCAATGTGTCGCTCTGCCAATAGAAGAGCCGGAAATGGGGGCCATCGACCAACAGCCCCGCGTCGTCATCCATCCGCGTGCTGAGATCGAGCGGGTAGGGTCCGGTGGTCGCGACCTCGACACCCTGATCCAGGTGGAGTTCGCGCGGTCGCCCATAATCGAACAGGCGGAAGGTGATGTCGCTGTTTTGCTGCACTTCGACGAGGCTGATCCCGCCGCCAATGGCGTGGACCGTGCCTGCGGGGATGTAGAAGGCGTCGCCCCGCTGAACCTCGTGCCAGACGAGCTTGTCGACGATCGTCCCGTCAAGGGCGGACTTGCGCATGTCTTCGGCAGTGATGTCCTCGCGGAACCCCACAGCAATGGAGGCGCCCGGTTCGGCATCGAGAATGACCCAGCACTCGCTCTTACCGCCGTCTGCGAGGCCCATCGCTTCGGCTTGTTCGTCGCTGGGATGGGCCTGAACGGACAACCGTTCGCTGGTGAAGATATATTTGACCAGCAGCTGGTCGAGCTCGGGCGGAGGTTCGAACCAGACTTCGCCAATAGGCTGGTCAGAAGGGTGCGGGAAGGGGGCGGGCAGCCGCTTTACCCCCCAGACCTTGTCTACGAAACGCGTAGGAAGCTTGCGGATCATTGGTTCTTGCACCGGCTCGCCTCTCCTACACGCTGGACCGCATTGCGGTTGGTCACGAGGATGTCCTCGCCGTCGACGACCACGACGATATTGTCAGCACCGATCAGCGTTACATGCGGTCCATCGCTGTCGATCATTGCGCCCTGCGCACCGATGATCTCCCCCGGCCCGACGATGACGTTATCATCGCCGGGAGTTTTGCGCTGCTGCAGCAGCGCGTCCCAGTTCCCGATGTCCGACCACCCCATCGAAACATCGACCATGGCTGCACGATCGGTGTTTTCCATGATCGCGTAGTCGACCGATTCCGGAGTGATTGTGGCGAAATGGTCCGGGTCGGGACGAAAGTCTTCGCTTCTGGCGGCGCGGCTTTCGAAGGCCGCGGTTGCGGCCTTGGCCATAGCCGGACGATGCTTGGCGAGTTCGGACAGGAAATGGCCCGCACGAAAGGCGAAGATCCCGCCGTTCCAGGCGTAACCACCCTGGGCGAGAAAGCCGAGCGCGGTTTCCAAGTCGGGCTTTTCGACGAAGCTGTGCACATGGTGGCCTCCGCCAAGCGGTTCGCCGCGACGGATATAGCCATAGCCGGTCTCGGGCGCGGTCGCCTCGATGCCGAAGGCCACCAGCCAATCCCGGCTCGCCAACTCGGCGGCAGCCTCGGCGGCGGCTTCGAACGCCTGGCGATCGATAATATGGTGGTCGCTGGGGCAGACGAGCATGATGTCGTCCTTGTCGAGCGCTAGTGCAGCCAGCGCAATCGCAGGCGCCGTGTTCCGTCCCATGGGTTCGACGACGAACTCCGCATCGGGCGCGATATCCGCCGCTTGCGGTTTGGCAAACTCCAAATGTTTCTCACCGATCACCACCAGCGGACGCGCAAACCGGCGTCGATCCGAACAGCGCTGGAGCGTCGCCTGGTAAAGTGTCTGCTCGCCGAGAAGCGGAATAAAAGGCTTCGGTTTCGCCGAGCGGCTACGCGGCCAGAGCCGGGTGCCGCTCCCCCCGCACAGTACGACTGGTACGATAGTGGGCAAGGAGTTCTCCATTAGTCCGTTCGGGGCGGTTCTGGCAGAAGTCGACAAGGCTTGGAAGGGGAAGCGCCCGGCGGTGTTACTTCGTAATCACCAAATGTGTCACTTTTCCGGAAGTTCTCTTGGTAGCTCTTGCTTGAAGAACGTCGACCAATCGGCGCGCCCGTCCGTTCTCGACTGCTTGGCCGCCTCGATCGTCGCCAGTTCCGCTTCGATGAATTCAACGCGTTCATCCCACCCGTCGTGCGAGCGCTTGCGGAAGATCCATCCGCCATGCTTGGGACCCCAGCGCCGCATGAAAGCGATCGCCGCTTGCGGATCGTAGCCTGCGTTTTGCAGCAACCAGGGCATCAGGCGGTCGGCATCGCGTTCGGACAAGCGGACAAGCTTCCGCTTCCAGCCGATCTCGCGGAAGGTTTGCGGATGACGAAGAATATTGTGCGCCATTTCATGCGCAATCGCTGCCGCGAAAGCGGCTTCCTCATAAGCAAGGCCGGGAAACCGTTCGCCGACAAGCACGCGCTCGCCATCCGCGGCAGCGCTGCTTTTCGAATCTATGAGTTCGAAGCGCGTCGGGCAAGCGTCCACGCCTTCGATCGTCGCGGTACGGATCGTCCCTCCGGGTGTCTGCCAGGTGATGTCCAGCGCCCCCAGGGCGAGTGCGCCATCGATTGCATCACGCAGGCCGAACACGCGCTGCCAGCGAGGATCGGTTTTCGGCCAGTCCTGCGCTATTGTCTGGCCATTGATGGTCAGGATCGTGTTGTTGCGTTCTATTCCAGCTGCGGCTGCCGGAGACGCGGGAGCGACCGCCTGTACACCGATGTCGCCATGCAAGCCGAACAGGCGGCGCACGGCGACCGGGTCACCATAGCTTTCCGCGTCGTGGATCAGCATGCCCGAGACCCGCACGGTTTGAGGGCAGAAATCGGCGTTGGCCGTCGCCAGGCGATAGCCGACGCGAAACAGCAGGTCTTCGCTCCGTTGGAAAACTTCGAGTGGCTGCAGTTCGCGTGTCTCGGCGGAGTCCTGCTGCGCGGACGCCTGTATCCCCGGAAGCGCCAGTGCCAGCGCCGCACAGGTAGCGGCCGCGCGCAAGGGGCTGGGCGAGGGCGCGCGTCTCACTGCAAGACGCGCACCCTTGCTCGGATTTTTAGGCAGTCGGGACACCGGAAGTCGCGGCGTCGGGCAGCGGCACCTTGCCCTGCTGGAGCTGGCGGCCGAAGATCGTACGCATCATGTCCATCGAGAAGATCTGCGCCCAGATCAGCGGGAGCAGGCCGTTTTCAGTCCATTTGCGCAGCTGGTCGCCGCGCAGTTCGCGCAGCTTTTCCTGATTGATCATCTGGAACCCGCGATAGACGAACGGCTTGTCGCTGCCCTGCTGGGTGATCGAGATTTCGCCTTCCATGAGAAGGTCGTGATCTTTCAGTTCCTTCATGAAGTTCTGCGTGCGCTGGCCGGCATGTTCGAACTGCTCGCAGAACTCGAGGATCTGCTTGGTGCCTTCGCTGGCTTCGCCATTTTCGAACAAGGCCTGGCCTTCTTCGAACTCGCCAATGTTCTCCGCGGTCGGATCGAAGCACAGCGACAGGTCCTCGCTGTCGGGCTTGAGCCGTGCGAGCATGAAGGGATAGCGGCGGACATAGGCGGGGATGTAGACCTGCTCGGTCACAGTGCCTTCTTCGTCCACGAAGGTGTTGACGCCGTCATTGAGGCCCATCAGCGCCAGCGGCACAGCTTCGGGGCCGGTCGAGAAGACGATCGGCATATCGCGCTGCGCCTGGACGAACTCGTCCACCGTCAGCGGCACGGCATGCTGCTTGGCGAGCCACGGTGCCTTGGTCATCGGACGCGAGCGGTAATTCGCATGGTCCTTGCTGTTGAGCGGCATCAGGTCTTTGAAGAACAGGGGCAGATTGGGCTGCGGCGCGCTGGCCATGGAACTCTCCGAAATTCGATTGAATTGAGCGGCAAACCCGATGGGCAAGCACACGAAGCGGGCGCTTTACGGCGTTGCGGCGTGCGGTGCAAGCGGCACCAGTTTGCCCGGGTTGAGTATCCCCTGCGGATCGAGCGCCTGCTTGACCTTGCGCATCAGCGAGAGCGCCACCGGATCGCCCAATCGCCCGAGTTCATCGCGTTTCATTTGGCCAATGCCGTGTTCCGCGCTGAGCGATCCGCCGAAGTCGGTCACGCGGTCATGGACGAACTCGCTGATCGCTTTCCCGTCGCCCATTTCCCATTCGCCGCGCACGGCACCGGCGGGGGCGAGAACATGGAAGTGGATATTGCCATCGCCCAGATGGCCGAACCCGACCGCGCGGGTGCCGGGAAACCGCTTTTCCACCTGCGGAGCCGCCGTTTCTACAAATTCGGCCATCCGTGCCACCGGAACCGAGATATCGTGCTGCATCGCCGGACCGATCGCGCGCTCCGCCGCAGAGATGCTGTCGCGTATCTGCCAGAAGGTTTCGGCCTGTCCCTCGCTGGTTGAGATTACGGCATCCTCGAGCAGGCCGTGCTCCATCGCACTCTCGAACACCTCGGCGACCAGCTTGTCGAGCTGTCCTGCGTCACCCGGGTCTGCGACCAGTTCCACCAGCGCATGCCATTCATGCGTGCCCGCCAGGGGGCTTCGCGCGGTAGGAACGTGGGCCAGGACCGATTCGAGGCAATGGCGGGGCAGCACCTCGAACCCCTCTAGCGCGTCGCCCGCGACCTTCTCGCAGTGGAGCAGCAATTCGCGTGCTGCCGAGATGCTGGGCAGGCCGACCCAGGCAACGCGACGTTCGCCGATCTGCGGCACCAGCCGCAGGGTCGCGGCGGTTATGATCCCCAAGGTCCCTTCGGACCCGATCAGCATCTGCTTGAGATCGAAGCCGCGATTGTCCTTCTTGAGCGGGATCAGGCCGGAGAAAATTTCGCCATCGGCCAGCACCGCTTCGATCCCGAGCACCTGCGCGCGCATCGTGCCGTGGCGCAGGACCTGCGTTCCCCCGGCATTGGTCGAGATGAGGCCGCCCACGGTGGCCGAACCCTTGCCGCCAAGCGTCAGGGGAAAGCGCAAGCCTCGCTCTTCGGCGGTGTCGTGCAGCGTCTGGAGCACCACGCCTGCGTCACAGGTAATTTGCTGTGCAGCGACATCAAAATCCCGGATCGCATCCATTCGGCGCAGCGAAAGCAATACGCTCGTGCCGCTCTCGTCGGGCGTGGCGCCGCCCGACATGCCGCTGTTCCCGCCCTGCGGGACGATCGGAATTCGGTGCGCTGCGCATAGTGTGACGAACCGGGCGAGTTCGTCGGTCGAGGCGGGCGAGGCCAGCCCGACCGCCTTGCCGGTGTACCGTCCCCGCCAGTCGGTTAGCCAAGGTTCGACTAGTTCGGGATCGCAGGTGAACCCGCGTGGTCCCAGGATGTCGGAGGCGGCGGCGCGAAAGGTGTCGGTAGCGTTCATTTGCGGCATCCTTGCCATAGATGGGCGGGCGAATGCCACCACTTGCCAATCGGGCCAGAACAATTAAGCCCGCATTCAAGCGTGGGGGCGCATCAGGCAACGCCATAACTTCCCGCACGTTAATCGACCTGCGGCCGAGGAGCGTTCGAACGAAGCATGCCCCTGCTGTCTCCCCTTTTTGCCATGCTCGTCGCATTGGGCACGCCGTCAGGCGCGGGGGAGGGTGCGGTCGCGCACCAGGCGCACGTGTCACAGGGCGCCCGTTTGGATAGCGAGGCGCTATCGGCACGCGGTACCATCTGGACCGGATTTACCGACAGCCGCGGCATACCGGTCGCCAACCAGGTGCGGATCGAGCGCCGCGTTATCCTGCGAATCAGCCCGCAGCCCAGCAGCATGCGGCGCAGCTTTCTGACCGAACTGCCGCGCCAGGCCCCGCCGCCGCGGCTCGTCGAACGCCCTTACGGCAGTTGCGTCGATGCGAGCGATATCATCGGCGTATCCGACCGTGACAGCCGGCTGGTGATGTATATGCGCAACCGCCAGATCATCACTGCCGAGCTCGAGAAAAGCTGCAGCCCGCGCGATTTCTACCTCGGTTTCTATGTCGAGCAAAATGACGACGGTAAGCTGTGTGTCGATCGCGATCGCCTGCTGTCGCGCGCCGGGGCGAAGTGTCGCATTTCCAACCTCAATCGCCTCGTGGCGGTAACCGACGACCGCTGAGCGGCACTTCGCACCGTGATTTCTTGACTTTCGGCGTATTTCCGGCAAAGGGCGCGGCCAGCCGATGTTGCGGACGCGCAGCTTGTTGTCGGCCTATGTTCCAGGGACAATTTCGAACCGCATGACTTTTGCCGATCTCGGCCTTTCCGAAGACTTGCTCAGGGCAGTAAGCGAAGCTGGCTATACCGAGCCGACCGACATCCAGCGCGAGGCGATCCCGCCGGTGCTGATGATGAAGGATATCATCGGCATCGCCCAAACGGGCACCGGCAAGACCGCGAGCTTCGTGCTGCCGATGATCGACATCATGGCGAGCGGCCGTCGCCGCGCGCTGATGCCGCGCAGCCTAATCCTTGCCCCGACGCGCGAACTCGCTGCGCAGGTGGCGGAGAATTTCGAGAAATACGGCAAGAACCACGATCTCAAGCTCGCGCTGCTGATTGGCGGCGTGCAGATGGGCGACCAGGTCAAGGCGCTGAACGATGGCGTCGACGTGCTGATCGCAACGCCGGGTCGCCTGATGGACCTGTTCGAGCGCGGCAAGATCCTTCTCAATGGCTGCGAACTGCTGGTCATCGACGAAGCCGATCGCATGCTCGACATGGGCTTCATCCCCGATATCGAGTTCATCTGTTCGAAGCTGCCCGACGCACGTCAGACCATGCTGTTCTCGGCAACGATGCCGCCGCCGATCGAAAAGCTGGCCAAGAAGTTCCTCAACAATCCCAAGCGGATCGAAGTCAGCCGTGCAGCGACCACGAACAAGGACATCACCGCGTTCAAGGTGCCCGTAAAGGCGCGCCAGAAGCGCGACACGCTGCGTTGGCTGCTTGAAAACGACCATGTCGAAACCGCGATCATCTTCGCCAATCGCAAGACCACTGTGCGCGAGCTCAACAAGAGCCTGCAGAGCTATGGTTTCGCCTCGAGCGAGATCCACGGCGACATGGATCAGTCGAACCGGCTCAAGGAACTCGACCGGTTCAAGGCCGGCGAGGTGAACATTCTCGTCGCATCGGACGTTGCTGCGCGCGGGCTCGACATCAAGGGTGTCAGCCACGTCTTCAACTTCGATACGCCGTGGCACCCGGACGATTACGTGCACCGCATCGGACGCACGGGCCGGGCCGGGGCCAAGGGCCGCGCCTTCACCCTCGTTGCCGAGGAAGATGCCGAAGCGATCTCCAATGTCGAGAAGCTGACCGGTGCGCAGGTTCCGGTATTCGGCAAGAGCGACGTCCGGGTCGATCTGGTCGAGAAAGGTGCCAAGCCCGCCGAGAAGGCGGTCGCACCCGAGAAGGCCTCGTCACCCGAGAAGGCCTCGTCACCCGAGAAGACCTCGGCACCCGAGAAAGCTTCGGCACCCGAGGACGAGGCAAAGCCGAAGCCCAAGCGCAGCCGCAAGCCGCGCGACGAGGACGATGCTCCGCGCGAAAAGCCCGCGCGCAAGGCGAAGCCCAAGGGCGAACCGCGCAAACGCCGTGACGAGGACAGCGAGCCTGCCGCGTCGGGTGAGTGGAACGGGCCGCGGCCCGGCTTTCTCGACGTTTCCGCTATCTGACCAGCGGTTCCACCGCAGTCTGATCCCGCGATCCTGCCTGTCAGGCAGTCCTAGTCGTCAGCCAGTGTGACGAAGCTGTCGAGCACGCGCTTCTCGCCTGCCTTCTCGAACTCGATCGTCAGTTTGTTGCCTTCCTGGTCGGTTACGCAGCCATAGCCGAACTTGTCGTGGAACACGCGCGCTCCGATCGAAATGTCGCTGCGCGGTTGCGCGGCAAAGCTCGCCGCGCTGCGGCCGGGTTCGGCCAGGCGCTTTGGCGTCGCGTCATAGCCCGACGATAGCGCTCGCTGCCACCCGGGGCCGCGGGCTCCCGAACGATCGGGCCGGTTGGTCGAGACATGCGCGAAGGGATCGTCGGTCTCGCTCCAGTTCGCCCGCCATAGCGACGCGCCGCCGGTCATGGTGGTCTCGCTGGTCAGATATTCCTCGGGCAGATCCTCGATGAAGCGGCTGGGGATCGAGCTGGTCCATTGGCCGTAGATGCGCCGGTTGGCGGCATGCAGGATGGTGCAGCGGCGCTTGGCGCGGGTGATCGCGACGTATGCGAGGCGGCGCTCTTCCTCGAGACTGGCGAGCCCGCCTTCGTCGATCGCACGCTGGCTGGGAAAGACGCCTTCTTCCCAACCAGGCAGGAAGACATGGTCGAATTCGAGCCCCTTGGCGGCGTGCATGGTCATGATGGTGACCTTCTCGCCATCACCGGCGCGGTCGTTGTCCATCACCAGCCCGACATGCTCGAGGAAATCGCCGAGCGTATCGTAATCCTCCATCGCGCGGGCGAGTTCGGTTAGGTTTTCCAGCCGCCCGGCGCTTTCGGCGCTGCGATCCTTTTGCAGCATGTCTTCATAGCCGCTTTCGGCGAGCACGCGGCGGAGCAGTTCGGACGGGGTGACCTTGTCCACCTGCTCGCGCCAGTGGACGAACTGGCCGAGCAGGGCGACGAGGTTGTTCTTCGCGCGCGCGGGCAATTCGTCGGTGTCGCACAGGTCGAGGCTGGCGGCGGTCAGCGGCATTTGTGTACGCCGTGCGTGGCGGCGCATGGCTTCCAGTGTCTTCGCGCCAAGCCCGCGCTTGGGCTGATTGTAGATCCGCTCGAAAGCCAAATCGTCGGCGGGCTGGGTGATGGTGCGCAGATAGGCCAGCGCATCGCGGATTTCGGCGCGTTCGTAGAATCGGAAGCCGCCGACGATGCGGTAGTTGAGGCCGATCTGGATGAACCGGTCTTCGAATTCGCGGGTCTGGTACTGCGCGCGCACGAGGATCGCGATCTGGTCGAGCGGGGCACCTTCGCGTTCCAGCCGCTCGATCTCCTCGCCAACGCGGCGAGCTTCCTCGGGACCGTCCCATACGCCGATAACGCGGATATTCTCGCCCGCGGGAAGCTCGGTCCACAGCGTCTTGCCCAGCCGTTCGCTATTGGCGTTGATCAATCCCGATGCCGCCCCGAGGATCTGCGGGGTGGAACGATAATTCTGCTCCAGCTTGACCACCGCAGCGCCGGGAAAATCCTTTTCGAACTTGAGGATATTGGCGACTTCTGCGCCGCGCCATGAATAGATCGACTGGTCGTCGTCGCCCACCACGCAGATGTTCTTGCGGGCCTGGGCAAGCAGGCGCAGCCACAGATACTGGACCTGGTTGGTGTCCTGATATTCGTCGACGAGGATGTATTTGAAGCGCTGCTGATACTGCGCAAGTACATCGTGATGCTCGCGGAAGATGTTGAGCATATGCAGCAGCAGATCGCCGAAGTCGCAGGCGTTGAGCGCTTTCAGGCGGTCCTGGTAGAGATTGTAGAACTGCGCGCCGCGGCCATTGGCGTAGCTTTCATTCTCCACCGCATCGAGATCGCCGGGATTGAGCCCGCGGTTCTTCCAGCGGTCGAGCAGGCCGGCGAGCTGGCGCGCAGGCCAGCGCTTCTCGTCGAGATCGTTTTCCTGGATCAGCTGCTTGAGCAGCCGCAGCTGGTCGTCGGGATCGATGATCGTGTAATTGCTCTTAAGCCCGACCAGTTCGGCATGACGGCGCAGCATGCGCGCGCCGATCGAGTGGAAGGTGCCGAGCCAGGGCATGCTCTCGACCGCATCACCGATATGCCGGCCCACGCGCTCGCGCATTTCGCGTGCGGCCTTGTTGGTAAAGGTGACGCAGAGGATTTCGCTGGGCCATGCGCGGCGCGTTGCGATGAGATGTGCCAGCCGTGCGGTCAGTGCCGCGGTCTTGCCGGTGCCGGCTCCAGCCAGCATCAGCACAGGCCCTTCAGTGGTTAGAACGGCTTCGCGCTGGGGGGCGTTCAAGCGCGCTGCATAGGCGGGAAGCTGCGCATTCTCGGGCGCGTCGGACGGGGTGGGGAGATCGGTCATGAGGGTTCGGAACAGCTAGGGAACGCAGGGTCGCAAGACAAGCCCCGCGCGCAGGCATCCACCGGAACCGATAACCCTTTCGCTGCGTAAATTGGACGATGACAACGACGAATGGAGCAATCTCCGATGCGTAATCTTATCCTTGCCGGCGCCGCTGCGCTGGCCTTCACCGCCGCTCCGGCGCTGGCAGATCACCATATGGATGGCGAGGCCTATGCATGGTCGGCAGACCAGCAAGCCATGTACGATGCCTGGCCTGCCGACCGCCAAAGCGCCTATGATCGCTGGCCCGGCGATGTGCAGCAATATTACTGGACCCTCACCCCCGCGCAGACCGAGGGCTGGTGGGTGCTCACCGATGCCCAGCGTGTGAGCATTTACGAAATGACGCCCGAAGCGCGCGCACAGGCTTGGGCACAAGTGGCCGCGCAGATCGGTCCCGACGCCACGCCGGTGGCCCCTAGCGCAAGCGCCTCGGCCTCGACCGCACCGCGGTTCGTGAGCAAGGAAGTCAGTCAGTCCACCCCGGCCGGATACACCGCCGCCTCGGGAGAAAATTTGCCCGTGTGCGACAGCATGCAGCAGGACGGCTGCATCAACAGCTGGGCCAAGAATAAGACGGGCAATCGCCCGCTTGAATACTGGCCGGGTCAGCCCGCGAGCGAGATTCCTGGCAAGCTGCCGGCCAAAAAGCCGGGTTCGTAAACGCATTCAAAGTCCGCGCAGCGATCGAAATTGCCGCGCACAATGCTTGGAAGGGGCGGGACTGCCGAGGCGGTCCCGCCCCTTTTTGCGTGCGTGCTCGCAGGTTGCCGCATTTTGGGCACATTTGGCGACCGGACGTGTCGGGGACGGGTCTGGCGCCGGGGCGGTCCAGCGGGAGCGGCGTTGGTTCGGTATCCGGCGAGCGCATCTTCCGATGTGCCGGTGGACGGGCCTCGTCACGCCCCCACGTGAAAGGACTTATGATGCGTAAGACATTCTATTTTATCGCTGGCGGCGCGCTCGCCTCGCTGTCGATCCCCGCGATTGCCCAAGACGTGTCGGCCGACGCGGCTGCCGATGAAGCGGTGACTGCAGAGGCGGACCTTGGTCTCTCCGCGGAGCAACAGGCATCCTACGATTCCTGGCCGGCCGAGATGCAGGGACAGTTCGACGCCTGGCCCGCCGAAGTGCAGACCTACTACTGGTCGCTCACTCCCGAACGCCGGGAACTGTTCTGGCGCGTCTCGGACGCCAACAAGCTGACCCTGAGCGGGTTGCCTGCCGAGCAGCAGGCGCAAGCCTGGATGCAGATCGAGGCCCAAGCCGCGACCCAGGTGGCACCGAGCGCAGGTGAACCGATGGCGGAGCCCGATCCGGCGACCGATATGGACTCCGGTGCCGCCGATCCGATGTAATCGTGTCGTGAACTATCCGGCGAGGCGGAACAGCGAAATCTTCGCCTTGCCGGTCTTTCGCTCGGCAACCAGTTCGAGCGTGCGCATGGCGCTGGCTTCCTTCGCGCCAGTTTCCAGCGCAATCCATGTCGCGGATCCGATCCAGCCAAGCCGGGTGAGGCGCTCGAGCGCGACATAGCCGGCTCCCGTTTCATAGGGCGGATCGAGCAGGATCAAATCATGTGGTGCCTTGGCAGGGCCCAGGCTCATGACCGAGGCTTGCTGCACCACACAGCGCGACCGTGCATCGAAGGTGTCGATATTCGTGCGGATGGCTTTCACCGCCTGGGCGTCCTGTTCGACGAACAGGCAGGATGCAGCGCCGCGCGACAGCGCTTCGAGCCCCAATGCGCCAGAACCGGCGAACAGGTCGAGCACCGCCAGGCCTTCGAAACTGCCGATGCGGCTGGCGAGCATATTGAACAGCGTCTCGCGCGTCCGGTCGGCGGTCGGGCGGGTCAGGTCTCCCGGCGGCGCAACCAGTTTGCGTCCGCGCCATTCGCCCGCGATGATCCTCAAAGCTGGCCCCCGCGCTTGAGCTGCTTGCGGAACCGTTCGACGTCGGCCTGGCGGATTTCGACCGCCTGGCCGCGCGGCAGATCGGCGAGTTCGAACGGGCCATAGGCGGTGCGCAGCAAGCGGTTCACCTTGAGGCCGAGATGTTCGAGCACGCGCCGGACTTCGCGGTTCTTGCCTTCGGTCAGCGTCAGCTGAATCCAGCGGTTCTTGCCCGATCCGCGCTCGAGATCGGCTTCGATCCGGCCATAGCGCAGGCCGTCGACCTCGACGCCTTCGATCAGATCGTCGAGCTGCGCCTGCGTCACATCGCCAAAGGCCCGCGCACGATAGGTCCGCGGGATCGCAGATGAGGGCAGTTCCATCGCCCGCTTCAACTCGCCATCATTGGTCAGCAGCAGCAGGCCTTCGGTGGTGAAGTCGAGACGACCGACCGGCATTACGCGGCCCGTTTCGCGGGGCAGGGCATTGCGCAAGGCGGTGTAGATCGTCGGGCGGCCGGCAGGATCGCGCTCGGCGGTGATCAGGCCGGACGGTTTGTGGAAGGCGAACAGCCGCGCTGCTTCGGCCTGTCCGACCGGCTTGCCGTCGACGGTAACGCCGTTGAGATTCGCCAGCTTGACCGCCGGCGTGTCGAGCACCTTGCCCGCGATTGCGATGCGTCCGTCGGCGATCATCCGCTCGATCTCTCGGCGACTGGCGATGCCCGCACGGGCGAGCAGTTTGGCGATCCGGTCGCCTTCTTCGGGTAGTCGATTGTCGGCCATGGCCGCGCCAATACACACAAGTGCAATGCAGCGGAAGCGCTAGCTGTCCGGCACCTAGGTCGCGGCGCGCAGGGCGTCCTCGACGGTCTCGTGATAGCGCCGGATGCCGCCTTCCATCGTGCCCAGCGTC
Organism: Qipengyuania sp. Mu-71; assembly: GCF_036867055.1. Lineage (NCBI taxonomy): Bacteria > Pseudomonadati > Pseudomonadota > Alphaproteobacteria > Sphingomonadales > Erythrobacteraceae > Qipengyuania > Qipengyuania sp. Mu-71. Next base: position 946,149 of record NZ_JBAJHR010000001.1, read on the forward strand.
AGCTGGGGTACGGCGCCCGTCGCAAGACCCTGCTGGCCCAGTTCCGCAGCGCGGAAATCCTCGCCCGCGAAGACCCCGCCATCGAGCAGCGCCCAGCTGCGTTCCCAGTGATCGCGCGCCTTGTCGGTCGAGGGATGTTCGGGGATCAGCATGAAATCCTCGACCAGCGTGCGATCATGCGCCTGCGGCATCATCACCATGACATTGATATAGTCGGGGCTGGGGATGATCAGCGCGCCGGGCAGCAGTTGGTAGGCATAGGTCACCACGCGGCGCAGCGCGGCCATGTCCTCGAGGTCGACATCGGCCATTTCCTCCAGCCGCCCCACCGCGCTGCGCGCATGCGGGCCGATCATGTCGCCGCTGGTTGCGCCATCCTTGAAGAAAGGTCCGATGGTCTTCGCGTGCAGGCGGGTGACATGATAGCTTTCGAGGAAGGCATCCATGATGAGCTTCCAGTTCCCCGCGACCTCATGCGTCTTGCGGCGGAACAGCACCTGTTCGCCCATACCCAGCGCGTCGAAGTCCTTGCCGATGGTTTCGGCCACCGCGAAGTCGGCGGTCTCTTCCTGCGGGCAGAACCAGATCAGCCCGCCGGTCTCCCTGCTGGGCAATTCGACAAGGCCGTATTCGCCCTTGTCGAGACCAGGAAAGGTATCGGGCCGGGGCAGGGCGAGCAGCCTTCCGTCTACCGCATAAGTCCAGGCATGGTAGGGGCAGACGAGCTTCTTGGTGCACTGCACCTCGCTGCCTTCGACCAGCCGCGTACCCCGGTGGCGGCAAACGTTGAGGAAGACATGCGCTTCGCCTGCGGCATCGCGCGTGATCAGCAGCGGGCGTCCGGTGGCATCATGCGGCACTGCCATGCCCGGATCGGGTAGCAGCGCGGAGGGGCACAGGATCTGCGGCAGGCGGTCGTATATCGCGGCCTTTTCGCGGGCCCAGTAATCAGGATCGATATAGACGCTTGCAGGGACGGTGGTCGCCTCCGACGCATCGCGCTTGCAGCCCGCGGCGATATCCTTCGCCAGCGCCAGCATCCCTTCGGTCGGACGGCGCTGCGAATGTTTGGTGTCGACATCGTTCATGACGCCTGTTCCTCGCTCTCTCTCGTCGCTAGTGTCGCAAAAAATACGTCGAATTGGAAGGACGCTAGGGAATGGCCGCGGTCGCCGAAGAAACAAAGAAAATCTCCGCCTGGCGCGCGCTGGGCATGGCCCTGGGCAATCGCAAGACCGGTTTCATGCTGCTGTTCGGCTTCGCCAGCGGGCTTCCCTTTGCGCTGTTCCTCGGCACGTTGTTCGCCTGGCTGACCGAGGCCGAGGTAGATCTCGAGACGATGGGCATCTTCTCGCTCATCGGGCTGGCCTATGCCTTCCAGTTCCTGTGGTCGCCGCTGATCGACAAGGTCGACATCCCGCTGCTGCGCCGGCTCGGCAAACGCAAGCAATGGATCGTCCCGATGCAATTGCTGCTCGGGGCGATACTGGTCACTATGAGCCTGCTCGAACCGCGCACCCAGCTGGGCATGTTTTCGCTGCTGGCGGGGATCGGCGCCTTCGCCAGTGCGACGCAGGACATCGCGATCAATGCGTGGCGTATCGACGTGGCGGACGAGGTGGCGACGATCGATATTCTCTCGACCGTCTATCAGATGGGCTATCGGCTGTCGTCGCTGGTTGGCGGCGCGCTGGGCCTGATCATCGCCGCGCGGATCGGCTGGCCCGAAACCTATATGATGATGGGCGGGATCCTGCTGGCAGTGGGCGCCGTCGGCCTGTTCGCTCCCAATGCCGAGGGCGCGGCCGAACTCACGGAGAACGACGAACAGGTTCGCGCGCTGCGCATGGCGGGCGAGCTTGCTCCGGAAATCCGCAACCGGGCATTGGCAGCGGTCGGTCTGCTGTGGGCCGCCGCAATCGGCGCAGTGCTGGCCTTTATGATCATGTCGATGACCTATGCGCCCGCAGACCGTCCCAATCCGACCGAGTTCACCCTCACCTGGGGGCCGTGGATCATTGTCGCGACGATCATCCTCCCCTCGCTCATCGCGGGGTGGCTGTCGGGGCAGAAGAAAACCGGCAAGCACCTGCTGACCCGGGATGCGCCTCCCGTTAGCGGAGGGTCCTATGTGCTCGATCACCTCTACCGCGCGCTGGTGCTGCCGCTCGTGGAACTGGTCGGGCGAATGGGTTGGTCGCTGGTGCTGATCTTTGCGGTCGTGCTCACCTATCGCATCTGCGATGCGATCTGGGGGACGTTCGCCTATCCCTTCTATCTGGGCGAGCTCGAATACACGAATGACGACGTGGCGTTTGCGTCCAAGTTCTTCGGCATCGGGGCAATCATCGCAGGGCTCGCGCTGGGCGGGCTGCTGCTCACCACGATCGGGCGTATGGCGACGCTGCTGATCGGCGGGATCCTCGCGGCGCTGACGAACCTGCTCTATGCCGACATGGCGATCGGCGGACACGCCATGCAGGCGTTCAGCGATGCGGTCGGTTTCACCTATCTCATCGAACAGGTCCCGGGCATCGGCGACGCTGCGCTTGCCAAGTTGACGATCACGATCGGCTTCGAAAACCTCGCCATCGGGATTGCGGGTGCGGCCTATATCGCGTGGCTGTCTTCGATCGTGTCGAAGAAGTTCAGCGCGGTACAATATGCGCTGCTGTCCTCGCTTACCCTGCTGGTCGGCACGCTGGGCCGCGGGGCATTGGGCGAGATGATCGAGAACCAGGGCTATTACGACGTCTTCATCCTGACCACCTGGATCGGGCTTGGTGCGGCGGTGCTGGTGTGCGTCGAATGGTACCGCGAAAGCCGCGGGAAGGCTTCGGCCGGGATCGTCGCGCCCGAAGCGGGCGAAGCCGTTCCCGCCGAATGACGCGGCGCTAGTCGGGCAGTTCGGCGTTGAACCGGAGGACCTCGCCCGCGAGATAGAGCGAGCCTGCGATCAGCACGGGCAGGCCGTCTGCAGGCAGGTCGGCAAGCGCGGTCGTGATGTCCGGCTTGCTCACTGCCCGTGCCCCGAAAGCCGCCGCCGCGTGCCACTCATGACCGGGGACGGGGACAACCGAAAGGCTGACGATATTGGACGCGAGCGGTTCGGTCAGTGCCGCGGGGTCCTTGGCGTCGAGCATGCCGATGACGAGGTGGAGCCGTCGTCCGGCGAAATGCTCGCCCAGCATCCTGCCCGCGTCGGGATTGTGCCCGCCGTCGAGCCAGACTTCGCGCATTCCCGCCAGGGGGCCATCCGCCAGCCGCTGGAGCCGCGCGGGCCAGCGCGCACGCGCCAAGCCCTGCGCAATGGCAGGGGGCGAGACGGGAAGCCTGTCCTGATGGCGGAGCAGGGCCACTGCAAGCGCCGCATTCTGCGTCTGGTGCAGGCCTGGCAGCGCGGGGAGCGGCAGGATGAGTTCGCCGCGCTCGTCGCGGTAGCGAAGCGCTTCGGCGACCTCGGTGTCCCATTCCTCGCCGTGCATCGCCAGCGGCGCCCCAACGCGCGCAGCGGCGGCCATAACCTCGCCGCGTGCGTCGCCCGGATAGGACAGGCACACCAGCGGGGTGCCCGGCTTGGCAATACCCGCTTTCTCGAAGGCAATCCGCGCCAGTGGCTCTGCCGGTACACCAGCCTCGGGCACCAGCAGGAAGCGCTCGTGATCGATCCCCAGCGCGGCAATTCCGCACGCGGCAAGCACTTCCGGCCCCAGCACATTGGTGGCATCGAAACGCCCGCCGAGCCCCACCTCGACCACGCAGGCATCGGCGGGTACCCGCGCGAATTCGGTGAAGGCGGCGGCGATGGTCACTTCAAAGAAACTGGGATTGAGGTCTTCGCCGCTGTCGAGGACCTCGCCCAGCAGCTCGGCCAGCCGCCCGTCCTCGATCAGCTTCCCGGCCAGCCGGATACGTTCGTTATAGCGCACCAGATGCGGGCTGGTGGTGACATGGACGCGGTACCCTTGCGCCTCCAGCATCGCGCGCAGGAAGGCACAGGTCGAGCCTTTGCCATTGGTCCCGGCGACGTGGAACACCGGGGGCAGCCGCAAATGCGGATTCCCAAGCCGGTCGAGCAGCGCGCGGATCGTCTCGAGGCCGAGCCGGCCGTCGGGCACGGACAGGCGGCCCAGCCGGTCGAGCTGGCGCTGCACTGCGGGGCTGTCGGAGCGGGCGAAATCCCGCATGCCGCGCGTCAGGCTGCCTCGGCGGGCGCCAGGTAATCGAGCAGCGTCGCCAGCGTATCGGTCAGGTCGTGACGGTGCACCACCATGTCGACCATGCCGTGCTTGTGCAGGTATTCGGCGCGCTGGAAGCCATCGGGGAGCTGTTCGCGAATCGTGTCCTGGATCACGCGCTGGCCGGCAAAACCGATCAGTGCGCCGGGTTCGGCGATATGCACGTCGCCCAGCATCGCATAGCTGGCAGTGACGCCGCCCGTCGTCGGATCGGTCAGCACCACGATATAGGGCAGTCTGGCTTCCTTCAGCCGCCGCGTCATCACGGTCGCCTTGGGCATCTGCATCAGGCTGAGAATGCCTTCCTGCATCCGCGCGCCGCCGGCAGCGGTAACGACGATATAGGGGCAGTGCCGCGACAGCGCGCGCTCGGCGCCCTGGCAGAAGGCCGTGCCCACCGCCATGCCCATCGATCCGCCCATGAAGCCGAAATCCTGCACACCGACGACCGCGGGCTTGCCCTCGATCGCGCCCGAACCGACGAGGAAGGCATCCTTGTGCGGGCTCTTGGCGCGCGCCTTCTTGAGGCGGTCGGTGTATTTCGCCGTATCGCGGAACTTGAGCGGGTCTTCCTTAACCTCGGGGATCGGAAGGACGTCGTAGCCTTCATCGAGCAGCTGGCGCAGGCGCTCGTCGGCGCCGATGCGGCCGTGGTGGTCGCAGCGCGGGCAGACGTAGGAATTTTCCTCATATTCCTGCGCGAACACCATCTGCTGGCAGCTGGGGCACTTGACCCACAGGTCCTTCTCGGTGCTGCGCTTGGACAGCGAGGTGATCGAATTGCGGACGCGCGTGAACCAGTTCATGCGTTGGGCCTATAGTCGGGTTGTCACAAAGCTCAAATAGTCAGCGAACTGCTAGAGCGTCATCCCGCGCAGGCGGGGGGATCCAGCTGAGCGATCGTCGGGCACACCGCATGCCTTATCTGAGCCCCAGCCTGCGCAGGGGCGACGGGTTAGCGGGCGGCGTGAACGGCTTCTGCCAGCGACGCGGTAAGTTCGCGCAGTTTGGCAGGCGCGGCGGTGCCATGCTCGGCCACCAGTTCGACCAGCGCCGAACCCACGACCACGCCATCGGCCACGCGCGCGATCTCGCCAGCCTGCTCGGGCGTGCGCACACCGAAGCCGACCGCAACGGGAATATCGGTCGCCGCCTTGATGCGCGACACATTCGCCTCGATCGATTCGATCGCCGCTTGCTGCATCCCGGTGATCCCCGCGACCGCGACGTAATAGAGGAAGCCCTCGCTCCCCTCGACCACCGCGGGCAGGCGCTTGTCGTCGGTGGTGGGAGTGGCGAGCCGGATGGGGGCGATCCCCGCAGCACGCAGTTGGGGGCCGAGCGCGTCGTCTTCCTCGGGTGGGATATCGACGCAGATCACGCCGTCGACGCCCGCATTCTTCGCGGCTTGCGCGAACCATTCGGGCCCCCGGCGGATCATCGGATTGGCATAGCCCATCAGCACCAGCGGGACGTCGGGGTGGCGCTGGCGAAACCCGGTCGCGATGTGCAGGACATCGGCTGTAGTAGTACCCGCACCGAGCGAGCGGATATTGGCCTTCTGGATCGCAGGCCCGTCGGCCATCGGATCGGTGAAGGGCATGCCCAGTTCGATTACGTCCGCGCCGCCTTCGACCATTGCGTCGAGATTGGCTGCGGTGTCACCGTCGCCCGCCGTGAGGAAGCAGACGAGCGCTGGGTGGGGCTTGGCGAAGGCGGTAGAGAGGCGGGTCATTTTTTCTCGAGATTTCGCGGGGCTAGCGGGATGAAGAACCCAACCAAAAACATCACCGGCGCCGTTTCAATCCAAAAGTCCTGGTTCAAAGTCAGCGGTCGACCTAGCGTCAGCATGAGCATGAGCATGAACTTGAGTGCCAGAGAGAGAATGATGGCGATCAGCCCGGTGAGCACGCAGCGCCGAAGCAGGGTCCACGTCACATCTCCACTCCCAGCCGCTCCGCCACGGTGAAAATGTCCTTGTCGCCGCGTCCGCACAGATTGGCGAGGATCACGCTGTCCTTGGGCATGTCCTTGGCGACCTTCGCCACTGCCGCGATGGCGTGGCTGGGTTCGAGCGCGGGGATGATGCCTTCAGTGCGGCAAAGCAGCTGGAAGGCTTCGAGCGCCTCTTCGTCCGTGACGGCGGTATACTCGACCCGCTCCATGTCCTTGAGCCACGCGTGTTCGGGGCCGATGCCGGGATAGTCGAGACCCGCGCTGATCGAGTGGCCTTCGGTGATCTGGCCGTCCTCGTCCTGCAACAGATAGGTCTTGTTGCCATGGAGCACGCCGGGGAAGCCGCCGAGCAGGCTGGCAGCGTGCTGGTCGCCGTCGAGGCCGTATCCCGCCGCTTCGACGCCGAGCATTTTGACGTCGGGATCGTCGAGGAAGGGGTGGAACAGGCCGAGCGCGTTGGAACCGCCGCCGATCGCCGCGACCAGCAAATCGGGCAGGCGGCCGATACGGTCCTGCATCTGCTGGCGCGCTTCCTTGCCGATCACGCTCTGGAAGTCGCGAACAAGCTCGGGGTAGGGATGCGGCCCCGCGGCGGTACCGATGATGTAGAACGTGTCGTGGACATTGGCGACCCAGTCGCGCAGCCCTTCGTTCATCGCGTCCTTGAGCGTGCCGCGCCCGCTGGTCACGGGTACCACCTCGGCGCCGAGCAGCTTCATGCGGAAGACGTTGGGCGACTGCCGCCGGACATCTTCCGCGCCCATATAGACCACGCAGGGCAGGCCGAAGCGCGCGCAGACGGTGGCGGTGGCAACGCCGTGCTGGCCCGCGCCGGTTTCGGCGATGATGCGCGTCTTGCCCATGCGGATCGCGAGCAGGATCTGCCCGATGCAATTGTTGATCTTGTGCGCGCCGGTATGGTTCAATTCGTCGCGCTTGAACCAGATCTGCGCACCCCCGACCGCCTCGGTCAGCCGCTCGGCGAAATAGAGCGGGCTGGGGCGGCCGACATAATGTTCGAGCAAATCGTCGAATTCGCGCTGGAATTCGGGATCGGCCTGCGCCGCGCGATATTCGCGCTCGAGATCGAGCACCAGCGGCATCAGCGTTTCGGCGACATAGCGCCCGCCGTAATCGCCGAAATGCCCGCGCTCGTCGGGCTGGGTGCGGTAGGAGTTGGGATTGATTTCGGTCATCGCTTTCCCCTTGCCGTTGCCAAGAGGCGAAGTCGAGACAGCTTTGCTATTTTGCAGAGCATCAGGACTGCGGACCGCAGGTATTCAGGCGGTGCGTCAGGCGCTCCGTACGGCGCGGCAGAAGTCGGCGATACGCTGCGGATCCTTGACCCCGGGCGCACTTTCCACCCCGCTCGAGGTATCGACCAGCGGCGCTTGGGTCGCGCGGATCGCCTCGGCGACATTGTCCGCCGTGAGGCCACCCGCCAGCGCCCAGTCGATCTTGTGGTCGTGCCCGGCGAGCAGCGACCAGTCGAAGGCCGTGCCATTGCCACCCGGCAGCTTCTTGGCGGGGGCATCGAACAGCAGGCGATCGACCATGCCGATATATTTCTCGCTGCGGGTCAGCGTGCCCGCGTCTTTCAGCCCGACCGCCTTCCACACTTCATAGGGCAGGCTCCGGCGTATGCCGCCGATCCACTGGGGCGTCTCGGTACCGTGGAACTGGATGACGTCGGGCTGGATCGCGTTGAGCGCGCGCCCGGTCAGCTCGGGATCGGCATTGACCAGCAGCAGCACCGTCTTGGCTTTGCCGCGGGCCCGCTCACGCAGTTCCCGGGCCTGGTCGAGCGCAACATGCCGCGGAGAGGGTTCGTAATGCACGAGCCCGATATGCGTCGCGCCCGCTTCGATCGCGGCGTCCACGGTTTCGGGCGTCGAGAGCCCGCAAATCTTGATCTGAACCGACATGGAGTGTCCTAGAGCGTCGCTTCGATATCGCGCGCGGCCTGCGCGGGATCCTCGGCGCGGCTGATCGGGCGGCCGATCACCAGCACGCTGGCGCCATCGTCGCGCGCCTGACGCGGGGTGACGACGCGTTTCTGGTCGCCCACGGCGCTGCCCGCCGGGCGCAGGCCGGGAACGACGAAGAAACCGTCCTTCCACTGGTCGTGGACCGCCTTCATTTCCTGACCCGAGCAAACGATGCCGTCGAGGCCCGCTTCGTGCGATAGTTCGGCGAGGCGCTTCACATGATCGTGCGCGCTGCCCCTGATGCCGGTGCGTTCGAGGTCGCGATCGTCCATGCTGGTGAGCATCGTGACGCCGACGACCCTGGTATTCTCCCCCGCCGCGGCCTTGGCATCTTCCAGCATCGCGCGCCCGCCGCTGGCATGCACCGTGACGATGCTCGGTTCGAGCACGTGGATCGCCTGCATCGCGCCGGCAACGGTGTTGGGAATGTCGTAGAGCTTGAGGTCGAGGAATATCGGCAGCCCCAGCTGGCCGATCATGTGCACCCCGTGCGCGCCATGTGCGCAGAAGAATTCGAGCCCCAGCTTGATCCCGCCGACATGGCCCTTGACCTTCTTGGCGAGATCGAGACCGTCGCGCAGGTGCGGAACGTCGAGTGCAAGATAGATAGGGTTGGTCATGCGGGCTTCGACGGCTCGGGGTCGACCGGATTGACCGGTTCGGGCGGCAGGTCGCTGGCGGGTGTCTCGGCGGTGGGCGTTTGCGTCGGCGCGGGCGCGGGTGCCGCAGCCGGGGTTGCCAGGCGGGTGGTCGCAGCCTCGAGCGCATTGATGCGGCGCTGCGCGCGCCATTTGCTGGCGCGGTGAACCAGCCACATCGGCACCAGGCCGAGCAGGAAGGAAATGATCACCAGCGCGGGCAGCTTGGTCTCGAGCACGAGGTTCGACCAGATCTGCACTTCGACCGGCTTCCAGTTGAAAAAGCTGAAGGCCAGCAGCGAGAACAGCAGCAGGACCCAACCGATGGTGCGCACGATTTGCATGAAGTGAAGCCCCTCTTGTGTCTTGTCGGGCGATGCTAGGCCGGGACCCGTCCCGCGTCTAGCCGAAGACCCGCGCGAAGATCGTGTCGACGTGCTTGAAGTGGTACTCGAGGTCGAATTTCTCTTCGAGCTGCTGGGCGCCGAGCGCGGCGGTGACATCCTCGTCGCGCTTGAGCAGGTCGAGCAGCGTCAGCTGGCCATCCGATTCCCACACCTTCATCGCGTTGCGCTGGACGAGGCGGTAGGCATCCTCGCGGCTGACCCCGTTCTGGGTCAGCGCCAGCAGCACGCGCTGCGAATGGATCAACCCGCCCATGCGGTCCATGTTCGCCTGCATGCGCTCGGGATAGACCAGCAGCTTGTCGACCACGCCGGTCAGCCGCGCTAGCGCGAAATCGAGCGTGATGCAGGCATCGGGACCGATGAACCGCTCGACCGAGGAATGCGAGATATCGCGCTCGTGCCACAGCGCGACGTTTTCCAGCGCGGGCAGGGCATAGGCGCGGATCATGCGGGCCTGGCCGGTAAGGTTCTCGGTCAGGATCGGGTTACGCTTGTGCGGCATCGCGCTCGACCCCTTCTGGCCGGGCGAGAAATATTCTTCCGCCTCGAGCACTTCGGTGCGCTGGAGGTGGCGAACCTCGACCGCCAGCCGCTCGACCGAACCGGCGATGACGGCCAGCGTCGAGAAGAACATTGCGTGCCGGTCGCGCGGGATAACCTGCGTCGAGACCGGCTCCACGGTCAGGCCGAGCTTGTCGGCGACATGCTCTTCCACCTGCGGGTCGATATTGGCGAAGGTGCCGACAGCACCCGAAATCGCGCAGGTCGCGATTTCCGCGCGCGCCGCGACCAGGCGGGTCTTGCAGCGGTCGAATTCGGCATAGGCCTGCGCCAGCTTGAGCCCGAAGGTCACCGGTTCGGCATGGATACCGTGGCTGCGCCCGATGGTGGGCGTGTATTTGTGTTCTTCCGCGCGGCGCTTGATCGCTTCGAGCAGCGCATCCAGATCGGCCAGCAGGATATCGGCGGAGCGGGCCAGCTGGACCGCCAGCGTCGTGTCGAGCACGTCGCTGCTGGTCATGCCCTGGTGCATGAAGCGCGCCTCGTCGCCGACATTCTCGGCGACCCAGGTAAGGAAGGCGATGACATCGTGCTTGGTGACCGCCTCGATCGCATCGATCGCCTCGACGTCGATCTCGGGATCGGTCGCCCACCAGTCCCACAGCGCCTTGGCCGCGCTCGGCGGGACCACGCCCAGTTCGCCGAGCTTTTCGGTCGCATGCGCCTCGATTTCGAACCAGATGCGATACTTCGCCTCGGCCTCCCACAAAGCGGTCATTTCGGGACGGGCGTAGCGGGGGACCATGGTGAGCTCCGGATGCGATAGGGGCTGAAACGTGGCGCTGCCGCTAGGCGGAGCGCAGCCGAATAGCAAGATTCGCGCGAGCCGGTCCGCAGTGTGGTGCGCGCGGCACGCGCGGCGCGAAACAACAGCTTTCGGGCGGCGAAATATTGGCAGGCCGCCGCTTATCGCATAGATGCGCAGGAATTAGGGGGAGTTCCAAAGACTTGTCGTACCGTTCGCTTGTTGCCGTGCCGCTGTTTGTCCTCGCCGCTCCCGTGTTGGCGGGTGAGGATGTCCGTTATGTCGAACCGCCCGCCTGGGTCGAACCGCTGTATGACGGCGGCCTTGCGGAATCGCGCGACAATATTCCGCTTTACGACCGGCAGGTCCGGCTGGAGGACGGGACCGTCACGCGCTACACCGATATCGCCTATTGGCTCGATACCACGCAGACATTGCAGCAGGCGGGAACGATCCAGCTTGCCTGGCTGCCCGACAAGGGCGACCTGGCGGTGCACCGGCTCGAGATCCTGCGCGATGGCGCGGTCATCGATCTCCTCGCCGGGGGGCTGCGGCCCGAAATCCTGCGCCGCGAACGCGAACTCGAGCGGCGCTCGGTCGATGGTGTCCTGACCGCCGCTTTCGCCATTCCGGGACTGAAGATCGGCGATGTGCTGCGGGTAACGTCGTCGAGCAGCCTGCGCGACCAGGCGCTGGCGGGCGAAATGCAGTTTGCCGAAGGAATTGTTGCCGAGCCGACCAAGATCGGGCTGGGACGCCTGCGGCTGTCATGGCCCGAATCGGCGCCAATCCAGTGGAAGACGCTGGGCGATGTCGCTGCGCCCGAGAGCTGGAACGAGAGCGGGTATACCGTGCTTGATTTCAGCCTGCCGATGGCCGAGCCCGACCCCATGCCCGAGGATGCGCCGGGCCGGTTTACGGTGGGGCCGCAAATCCAGGTCGGCAGCTTTACGGACTGGGCCCACGTCTCGCAGTCGATGAGCCGCTATTTCACGACCGAGGGCACCATTGCGCCCGGCGGCGCGATCGCCAGCGAGGTGGCGCGGATCGAACAGGCCACCGACGTGCCGCTCGAACGCGCGGCGATGGCATTGCGGATGGTGCAGGACGAGGTCAGCTACCTGCTCAATGGCATGGACGGCGGCAATTACCTGCCCCAGGCGCCCGAACTGACCTGGGCGAACCGCTATGGCGACTGCAAGGCCAAGAGCCTGCTGCTGCTGGCCATGCTGCGCGCGATGGGGATCGAGGCCGAAGCGGTACTGGTCGATAGCGACAATGGCGATGCGGTGGCGATTTCGCAGCCGATCCCGGGCGCCTTCGACCATATGATTGTGCGCGCGCATATCGCCGGCACGGACTATTGGCTCGACGGGACCAATGCCGGGTCGCGGCTGGCGACGATCGACGAAGTGCCCGACTTCGGCTGGGCCCTGCCGATCCGCAGCGAAGGCGCCGACCTGATCCCGGTTACGCAGCGCTGGCCCCAAGCGCCCGACCGGCTGCTGAAAGTGACCTATGACATGTCGGCAGGGGTCGACATGCCCGTGCTGTATACCGCCGACATCGAATTTCGCGGCTCGATGGGTGCGCGTTGGCGCACGGAGGCTGCGCTGGACGATCAGATGATCGTGGTCGGGGCGGCGACCAAGTATCTCGAAGACGTCATCGGGGGCGTCGTTTACGACGCGCGCATTACCTATGACGACGAGGCCGGGGTTGCCCGGCTGGTCGCCGAGGGCATGGCCTTCGACCAGTTCGAATTCGATCGCGGCGTCGCCAGCCATTATGTGACCGGGGCGACCACCAATTGGAGCTTCCAGCCAGATCGTGCGCGCTCGGCATGGCGCGAGATCCCCTATCGCACCGGTGGCCCGCTGACGATGGCGGAACAGTGGACCTACCAGCTGCCCGAAAACAGCGACGCTGTTCAACTGAGCGGGATCGACAGACTCGACGAGCTCGCAGCGGGGACACGCTTCACCCGCGCCGCCGAACTGGGCGAGGAGACGTTCGAATTCCGCGATTTCACATCCTATGTTCCCACCGAGATTCCGGCTGCCGAACTCGGCGATGCGCGCCGTGCCATTCGCCGGATCGCCAGCGGGGACCCGGTGCTGCGCATCGAGGGTCCCGTGCGGCTGTGGGAGCTTGACGACAAGACCATCGCCCGGCGGCTCCAGCCGCATATCGACGGCGCGTCGAAACTGATCGAGCTCAAGTCCGATATGGCGGCCTTCCACGCCTTTCGCGGGACCCTGTTGACCCTGGCGCGCGACTACGAGGATGCGATCGCCGATTTGGATCGCGCGATCGATCTGGAAGGCAGCGCAGAGCTGTATCTGCTGCGCGGCGAGGCCTACAACGCCATGGGCGAATACGATTTGGCGCTGGCGGATGCGCAGACCGCTTTCGATTTGCAGGGCGATTTCGAATATGCCTCGAACCTCGCGCTGCGACTGTCGCTGGCGGGCCGCGCGGACGAGGCGCTCGATCTGCTCGACCGGCTTGGGCTGTCGGGGGACGAAGGCGTTGACGTCGACACCGCGTGGGCCGAAATGTCCGGCCATGCGGACCGCGCCGCCGAGGCGTGGGACCGGCTCCAGGTCGCTCTCGACCGCCAGCCCGACGACGTATCACTGCTCAATTCGCAGTGTTGGACCGCGGGTATCTGGAGCTACCAGCTCGAACTGGCCGAGGAGGTCTGCGACCGGGCGGTTGCGGTCTCGGGCAATGCGCCCGGCGTGCTCGATAGCCGCGCGCTTGCCTATTACCGTCTTGGCCGCAAGGACGAGGCGATGGCGGATCTGGAGGCGGCACTGGCGCAGGAGCCAGGGCAAGCGGCGAGCCTGTTCCTGCGCGGCCTGATCCGGCTGGAGAGCGGTGACAAGAGCGGGCGCGAGGATCTGGTTTACGCGCGGCGGATCGAACCGGGTATCGATCGCCAGTACAAGGGCTACGGCCTGGTCCCGCGCTGATCAGATCAGGCCCTTCGCGCGCAGCGAGACATTGCCCTCGCGGCCGATGATCACATGGTCGTGCACGGTCACGCCAAGCAGGCGGCCGGCCTCGGCAATCCGCGCGGTGATCGCGATATCGGCACGGCTGGGTTCGGGATTTCCGCTGGGGTGGTTGTGCACCAGGATCAGCGCGGTCGCGCCAATATCGAACGCCTTGCGGATCACTTCGCGCGGGTGGATCGCCGCCTCGTCGATCGACCCCTCGCCAAGCAGGTGGTCGAGGATCAGCCGGTTCTGCGCATTCAGGTAAAGCACGCGGACGCGCTCGTGAGCGAGATGCGCCATGTCGATTGCGAGATAATCGAGCAGCGCCTGCCAGCTCGCCAGCACCGGCTTGTCCTGGACCGCGCCGCGCGCCATCCGCCGGGCGGCCAGGCTGCAGGCGTAAAGCGCGGCGGCGCTGGCTTCGCCCATGCCCTTGACCCGTTGCAGCGCCTGCGGATCGGCGGCGAGTACGCCCGAGAACGACCCGAAATGGGCAATCAGCGCCTTGGCCAGCGGCTTGGTATCGCCCTGGCGGATCGCGGCGAACAGCAGGAATTCGAGCAATTCGTAATCGGCAAGCGCTTCGGCACCGCCCGACAGCAGGCGTTTGCGCAGACGCTGGCGGTGCCCGGCACCGGCATGCGTCGCCGATTTATTCGTATCCCCCGGCAACCATTCCCCCATGCGCCGCGTTTGACGCACTTGCATTGCCTTTAGCAGGCAATACGCGCAAGTGTGGGATCGATGGAGCGGGCCGCGAGCGACGATGACATGACGGCCGCCGATTCCGTGCGGCGGGCAGGCTGGCGCCGCAAGCGCTGGGCAATTGCGCTTGCCTTCCTTGCGTTGTTGCTGGGCGCCGCGCTGGCGGTCTGGATGTCGCGCGAGCAGATTGTCGACGACATCATCCGTGACCAGCTCGATGCGAATGGTATCCCCGCCAGTTACACGATCGACCGCGTCGGCGGCCAGACGCAGGTGCTGTCGCAGGTCGTGCTCGGCGATCCCGATGCGCCCGATTTTACTGCCGAACGGGTGATCGTGACGCTGCGGCACCGCTTCGGCGTGCCCGAGATCGGCGGGGTCACGCTGGTCGAACCGCGACTCTATGGAACCTATCGTGACGGCAAGTTCAGCCTGGGAAGCCTCGACCCGCTGGTTTTCGGGCCGAGCGAAAGCCCTGCCGGCCTGCCCAACCTCAATCTGACCATCCGCGACGGGCGCGGCTTGATCGAAACCGATTACGGCCCGGTCGGACTCAAGATCGCCGGCGCCGGACTGGTCAGCCATGGCTGGGACGGGACGCTGGCCGCGCTTGCGCCCGGGCTCGCGCTGCCGGGGTGTGAAGCCGGCCGGACGAGCGCCTATGGCAAGCTCACCTCGACCTCGGGCGAACCGCAATTCTCCGGCCCGATGCGTCTCGCCTCGCTGGCGTGCGAAGACCAGGCGCTCACGCTCGACGACTATGCGCTGGACCTCACGATCGCGGCCGACACGCGATTGGCAAACCCCGCGATCGAGGCCCGCCTCGAGGGCGGCGAAACGCATTATGCAGGCAACACCGCTTCCGCCATCATGGGCACGGTACGCGCGCAGATGCGCGACCGGCTGACCACCGCGAAATATTCGCTCGCAGCACGCGGGGTCGATACCCCGCAGGTGCTGGCGGCGGTGCTGACCGCCGAAGGGCAGTTGCGTGCCAACGACGGGGGCGAGCGGCTCCAGCTCGAAGGCAGCCTGGAAGGCAATGGATTGCGGCTCGGGCGCGGATTGGTGGCGACGGTGGAATCGCTCGCGCGGACGGGCGAGGGGACGCTCATTGCACCGCTGACCCGCAAGATGGCGAACGCCTTGCAGGCGGAGACCCGCGGCAGTGCGCTCGATGCCGATATCCGTTTGCGGTTCGATCCCGAGGGGTATTCGCTGCTCACCCCGCGCGCCGAATTGCGCGGCGGCAGCGGCGCACGGCTGGTGTCGCTATCGCGCGTCGAAATCGCCGCGCGTACCGGCGAAATGCCGCGCATCGTTGGCAATATCGCCACCGGCGGCGCGGACATGCCACGGATCAGCGGGCGGATGGAACGCAGCGATTCGGGTGGGTCGATCTTCCGCCTGGCGATGGAACGGTATGCTGCGGGCAGTTCGGTGCTTGCCGTGCCGCAGATCATGATCGCGCAGGGGCCGGGCGGGGCGCTTGGCTTTGCGGGCCGGGTCGAGGCCAGCGGCGCGCTGCCGGGCGGCTCGGCGACCAATCTGCAATTGCCGGTCGAGGGGCGGTACGGCAATGGGCAGCTCGCGCTGTGGCGCTCGTGCACCGATGTCCGCTTTGATCGCCTCGAACTCGCCAATCTCGCCTTCGAGAAGCGCGGCCTGACGCTGTGCCCGCCGCGTGGGCGCGCGATTCTGAACAGCGGGCCCGGCGGCCTGCGGATCGCAGCCGGAACCTCGGCGCTCGATCTCGAGGGATATCTGGGCGAAACGCCGATCCGTATCGCGTCGGGTCCGGTCGGCTTCGCCTATCCGGGCGTGATGACCGCCAAGGCGATCGATGTCGCGCTCGGCCCGGCGGATACCGCCAGCCGGTTCCGCGTGTCGGGGCTGGAAGCGCGGCTGGGCGACGACATCGCGGGGACGTTCAGCGATGCGGATATCGCGCTCGCGGCGGTGCCGATGAACCTGACGCAGGCCAGCGGCCAGTGGCGTTTCGCCAATGGCCAGCTGGCGATCGAGGAAGGCGAGTTCACGCTGGTCGACCGCGACGAACCCGCACGGTTCGAGCCCCTGGTCGCGCGCGGTGCGGTGCTTGCGCTGATCGATAATGTCATCGCTGCGCAGGCCGATTTGCGCCATCCGGCGAGCGACCGGCTCGTCACCGCGGTCGATATTCGCCACGATCTGGCCAGTGGTGCGGGCTTTGCCGATCTTGCGGTGCCCGGCCTGCAATTCGATGCCGGACTGCAGCCGATGGAGCTGTCGAGCCTCACCAAGGGCGTGGTCGCCAATACCGACGGAACCGTCACCGGGCGGGGCCGGATCGACTGGGCAGCAGACGGGACCGTGACCAGTACCGGGCGCTTTACCACCGACGACCTCGATTTCGCGGCTGCTTTTGGCCCGGTGAAGGGCGCCAGCGGGACGATCGAGTTTACCGATCTGCTCAATTTGACGACTGCGCCCGGGCAGACGATTCGTGTCGCCTCGGTCAATCCCGGGGTCGAGGTGTTCGACGGCGAAGTCGGCTTTGCGCTGCAAAACGGCGAATTGCTCGCGGTTTCGGGTGGCACCTGGCCGTTCATGGGCGGGCAGCTGATCCTGCGCGATGTCGATCTCAATCTCGGCGTCAGCGAGGAACGGCGCTACATCTTCGAGATCGTCGGTCTGGATGCCGGGACCTTCGTGACCGAGATGGAACTGGAGAACATCACCGCGACGGGGCTGTTCGACGGGACCGTGCCGATCGTGTTCGACGAACGCGGCAATGGCCGGATCGATACCGGCGTCCTTATCTCGCGCCCGCCGGGCGGCACCGTCTCCTATGTCGGCGGGCTGACCTATGAAGACCTCTCGCCGATCGCGAATTTTGCCTTCGATGCGCTGAAAAGCCTCGATTATTCGCAGATGCGGGTGATCATGGAAGGCCCGCTGACCGGCGAGATCGTCACCCGTGTCCGCTTCGACGGAATCCGGCAGGGGGAGGGCGCCAAGTCCAACTTCGTCACCAAGCGCCTCGCCTCGTTGCCGCTGCAGTTCCGCATCAACATCAAAGCCCAGTTCTACCAGCTATTGAACAATCTCAAATCGCTGTACGATCCGGCATCGGTGCGCGATCCCCGTTCACTGGGATTGCTGTCCGACGATGGCACGCGATTGCTGCGCCGTTCGATCACCGGCGCCGAGGCCGAACCAATTATCGACCCGGACGACATCATTCCGGACGAAATCCCTATTCAGGAGCAGGAAAGCGAGTGAGGGCTATGAATTACCCCAAATTGACCGGGAGGGTGGCGACCGCCATGCTGGCCACAGTCGCGCTGGGCGGATGCATTACCGTAAATGCGCCCGAAGAGCCGATCGTGATCGAGCTGAACGTCAACATCCGCCAGGAAGTGATCTACCGGCTCGCCGAGGATGCGGGCAATACGATCGAGGACAATGCGGATATCTTCTGATGGGTGACATTATGAACAAGATGACGAAACCGGTTCTGGTGGCTGCGGCCATGGCCACCGCGCTGGGCGGCTTCGCCGCGCCGGCCTTCGCGCAGCGCGATCCCGCCTATGCCGCTGCCCGTTCGTCGGGCCAGGTCGGCGAGCGGATGGATGGCTATCTGGGTATCGTGGTCGGCGAAACGCCCACGCTGCGCCGGATCGTCAACGACATCAACATCAAGCGCCGCGCGGTCTATTCCGAACGCGCCAAGGCGAACAATGCGACGATCGAGGAATATGCCCTGACCGCCGGGTGCCAGGCGATCCTCGCCACCGAACCGGGCGAGAAATACCAGGCGCCCGATGGCAGCTGGCAGACCCGCGGTACCGGCGCCCCGCTTCGCGATCCGCGCTGCCCGTAAGGAAAGCGGGTTTTTTGCGATACTTCGGTCGCCGCTAGCTCCGCGCCGTGTTGACTCGCCACGACCCCCCTTCTAAGGGGTCGGCGCCCTCGGCGGGCAAGTCCGTGCCCGTGCCGCGCAACCCCCTTAGAAGGAGCAAGGCATGAGCGACGACGAACCCGCACGGGAACCTATCGAGGAGGATGCGCGGATCGACGCGCTGGAGAAGCGGCTCTCGGCCGCCCAGCAGCGCGAAGAGCAGCGTAACCGTCCCACGGCTTCGGGTGCCGATGCGAATTATCGCAGCGGCAACCGGGTTCTGGCGGACCTTCTCGGCGGGCTTCTTGGCGGTGCGGTCATCGGTTATGCCATCGGCTATTTTACCGGTACCAATCCCTGGGGTCTGTTGATCGGCCTGTTCCTCGGAATAGTGGTCGCCTTCAGAAACATTTTCCGTGCGGCAAACAAGCGCCCCGACGAGTGATCCCCGCGCGGGATTTCCGGGGCGTTCGTTACAGGTTCTAGGGACGAGACAGACGTGGCAGCCGAGCAGGCCAAAGTCGATCCGATGTACCAGTTCACCATCGAACCGCTTGGCGGTTCGGGCGGTTGGGAACTGGCCGGCTACAACATCGCCTTCACCAACAGCGCAATGTGGATGCTGATCACCACCGTGGTGCTCTTCCTCTTCGTGCTGGGCGGGATGAAGCGCGAACTGGTGCCCGGGCGCTGGCAGATGACGGTGGAGACCTTCACCGGGTTCATCGACAACATGCTGGAAGCCAATATCGGCAAGGCGGGGCGCAAATACGTGCCCTATGTCTTCAGCCTGTTCATGTTCATCCTGTTCGCCAACCTCCTCGGCCTGCTGCCGCTGGGCATATTCGGGCTGCACCCGTTCACCTTTACCAGCCACTTCACCGTTACCGGCGTGCTGGCGATCATCAGTTTCTCGATCGTGCTGCTGGTCGGCTTCTGGAAGCACGGCTTCCACTTCTTCAGCCTGTTCGTGCCGCAGGGCACGCCGCTGCCGATGATCCCGATCATCGCGCCGATCGAGTTCATCTCGTTCATGGTGCGTCCGTTCAGCCTCGGCCTGCGCCTGTTCGTCGCCATGATGGCCGGCCACGTCCTGCTCGAAGTGCTGTCGAGCTTCGTGATCGACGGCACCAATGCCGGCGCCACTTTCGGCCTGATGGTCGGCCTGCCCAGCTTTATCCTGATGATCGGCATCTGCGCTCTCGAGCTGCTGGTCGCCGGTATCCAGGCCTATGTTTTTGCTCTTCTGACGTCGCTGTATATCAACGACGCCGAGAACCTTCACTAAGTCATCTATCAATCAGATTTTTCAAAGGAGTTTGTCATGGAAATGGAAGCTGCAAAGCTCATCGGTGCAGGCCTCGCAGCGATCGGTGCCGGTATGGCCGCGATCGGTGTGGGTAACGTCTTCGGTTCGTTCCTCGAAAGCGCGCTGCGCAATCCGGGTGCTGCCGACGGCCAGCAGGGCCGTCTGTTCATCGGCTTCGCCGCTGCCGAACTTCTCGGCCTGCTGGCGTTCGTCGTGTCGATGATCCTGATCTTCGTCGCCTAAACGCGACTGCCGATATCGCACCGGCCGGGGACATGCCCTGGCCGGTGCCGTGAATTTTTCGTACCCGCCTTTCGAGAGCTGCCATGCCCCAGATCGCACAGCTTGCCGAAACATGGTCCAGCCAGGTCTTCTGGCTGCTGGTCTTTTTCGGCATCACCTTCTTCGTCATCGGCCGCGGCATGGTGCCGAGGGTGATGGAAACCGTCGCCCAGCGTGACGGCCAGATCGCCGCCGATCTCGCTGCAGCCAAGGCTGTGCGCGATGCCGCCGACGCCGAGGAAGAAGCCTGGCGGGTCCGCGAGAACGAGAACCGCGCTGCGGCGCAGGCAATCGTCGCCGGGGCCAAGGACGAGGCTGCGGCCAAGTCCGAAAAGAAGCTGAAGGCGGCACAGGCGCGGCTCGACAAGAAACTTGCCGAAGCCGAAGACCGTATCGCCGAAGCCCGCACTGCGGCGCTGACCGAAGTCGAAGCGGTTGCTGCCGAAGCGGCGCAGGACATCGTCTCGCGTCTCGCCGGCGTCAGCGTGACCAAGCCCGTGGCCACTAAGGCCGTCAAGGAGGCCCTAAGCCATGGCTAACGCCGCGCCCGAAGTCTTCGCCACCGAAGCGGCCCAGGTCCTCGTCGAGGACGGCCACGGCGGTGCCGGAACGCATTCCGAACCCGAACTGTGGGGCCTGGCGCCGTTCCAGATCGTCTCGCTTTCGATGCTCGTCCTCCTGTTGATCGCGCTCTTCGGGGCCAAGGTCCACAAGACCATCGCCGGCGGGCTCGACGGCAAGATTGCCGCGATCAAGGATCAGCTCGACGAAGCCAAGCAACTGCGCGCCGAAGCCGAAGCGCTGCGCCAGGAATATACCGCCAAGATTGCCGGTGCCGAAAAGGACGCCGAAGCGATGCTGGTCAATGCCCGGCACGAAGCCGACGCGCTGCTCGAAAAGGCGGAAGCCGACAGCAAGGCCATGATCGAGCGCCGCAAGCGGATGGCCGAAGACAAGATCGCTGCAGCCGAGCGCGAGGCGGTCGATGATGTCCGCAATCGCGCGGTCAATGCCGCGACCGATGCCAGCCGCAAGCTGATTGCCGAAAAGCACGATGCCGCGGCCGACAAGGCGCTGGCCGATACGGTGATCGCCGGGATCTGATTTTGGCTGTCATGGAGATTTCGAAAGGGCGGTCCTGCGGGGCCGCCCTTTTGCGTTTGAGCGGTGAAGCTTACGGTTCGAGGACGAGCTTGCCGATGATCCCGCCGCGCGCCATCGCTTCGAAAGCCTCGCGCCAGGAGGTGAGGGGGAGGGTACGCTCGACATAGGGCGTGATCCGCCCCTCGCTGGCGAGCTGGTCGATCGCCTCTGCGATGCGGGCGCCGCGCTCGGGGAAACGGCGGGCATATTCGCCCGCGCGGACACCCACGACCGAGAACCCCTTGATCAGCGGGATATTGACCGCGATTTCGGGGATGCGCCCGGCGACGAAGCCGACCACAAGCAGCTTGCCGCCGAAAGTGACACAGCGGGTGCTCTCGTCGAACACATCGCCGCCGACGGGATCGAAGACGAGGTCGCACAGGCGCCCGCCGGTCAATTCGCCGACCAAGTCACGGAAGCGGTCGGTGTTGAGGATCGCCGCATCGGGTTTGGCAATCGCGCGCAAGCGGTCGAGCTTGTCCTCGCGGTGCGTGGCAGCGATGACTTTCGCGCCCATGGCCCGCGCCAGGTCGCAGGCGGCAAGACCCACACCGCCGCTGGCGCCATGGACCAGCACCGTCTGTCCGGCCTCCAGCCCGCCGATCTCCACGAGCGCAACATAGGCGGTGTGATAGGCCGCGCCCATCGCGGCAGCGTGCGCGAAGTCCATCGCCTCGGGGACCTTGCGCAGCGCGGCGGCGGGCAGGGCGACATATTCGGCAAAGGCGCCGGTCTTGGCCCCGCCGCGGACCCGGTCGCCCGGGACGAAGCCGCTATCGGCAGGGGCTGCCACCACTTCACCGGCCATCTCGAGGCCGGAAACGAAGGGCGGTTCGGGCTTGAACTGGTAGGTGCCCTGCGTCATCAGCAGGTCGGGATAGTTGAGCGAGGCGGCGCGCACGCGGACCAGCACCTCTCCGTCAGGCTGGGCGATCTCGGCCAGATCGACCCCCGACAGGTCAGGTGACAGTTCGCGGACGAGAACGGCCTTCATCGCGGTTAGAAACTGTCCTTTGCGGCGCGCAATGCGGCGAAGGTGTCCGCCGGGCTCGATCCGCCCCAGCGATCGCGCAGATCGGCATCATCGGCGCGCAGGAAGGGGTTGGTCGCCAGTTCGCGCGACAGCAGCGTGGGGACGGTCGGTTCGCCCTTGGCGCGCTTTTCCTCGATCCGCGCGGCATAGAGCGCGAGCTCGGCATTGTCGGGATCAGCATGAAGCGCGAACTTGGCATTCGCGGCGGTATATTCATGCGCGCAATAGAGCAGCGTATTGTCGGGCAGCTGGCGGATCCGGTCGAGGCTGTTCCAGAACTGCTCGGGCTCGCCTTCGAACATCCGCCCGCAGCCCAGCGCGAAAACGCTGTCGCCGACGAAGGCCATGTCCGCTTCGGCAAGGTGATAGGCGATGTGGCCGTTGGTGTGGCCCGAGACATCGATCACGCGCGCCTGCCACTCGCCCAGCATCACGCTGTCGCCATTGCCGACCACGCGGTCGATCGGCGTAAGCCGTTCGACTTCACGCGGTGCGATGACGGTGGCGCCGGTGGCTTCGACGATGGCCTTGTTCCCACCCGCATGGTCGGGGTGCCAATGCGTGTTCCAGATCTGGGTGATGCGCCAGCCCTTGGCATCGGCCTGCTTGAGATATTCGGCGCCATCGGGCGTGTCGATCGCCGCGGTTTCGCCGCTGGCGGGATCGTGGAGCAGGAAACCGTAATTGTCGGACAGGCAGGGGAACTGGTGGACGTCTAGCATGCCGCGCAGCCTACGCGTCTCGGCCCCTATAGGAAAGGCCCGCCTGCCGGTGTGGCAAGCGGGCCTTCCTGATTACCCTTGAGAAGGGTGGAAGAGCTTAGTCTTCCTTCTTCTTCAGCGCTTCGCCGAGGATGTCGCCAAGCGAGGCACCCGAGTCGGATGAACCGAACTGCTGCACCGCTTCCTTCTCTTCGGCGATTTGACGCGCCTTGATCGAGAAGTTGGGCTTCTTCGAACGGTCGAAACCGGTGACCATCGCGTCGACCTTGCCACCGACCTGGAAGCGGTCGGGGCGCTGTTCGTCGCGGTCGCGACCGAGGTCGCTGCGCTTGATGAAGCCGGTCGCGCCGTCTTCGCCAACCTGCACTTCGAGGCCGCCATCGCGAACTTCGAGAACGGTGACGGTGACGGTTTCGCCCTTGCGGACCGAACCGGCGGCACCGGCTTCGGTCGGAGCGCCCTTTTCGAGCTGCTTCATGCCGAGGCTGATGCGTTCCTTGTCGGTGTCGACATCGAGCACGACGGCTTCGACTTCTTCACCCTTGCGGTGCAGGGCGAGGGCGTCTTCACCCGAGATGCCCCAGGCGATGTCCGACATGTGGACCATGCCGTCGACGTCGCCATCGAGACCGATGAACAGGCCGAATTCGGTGGCGTTCTTGACTTCGCCAGCGACCTTCGAGCCAACCGGATGCTTCTCGGCGAACTCTTCCCACGGATTGCGCTGGGCCTGCTTGAGGCCGAGGCTGATGCGACGCTTTTCGCTGTCGACCTCGAGGACCATGACTTCGACTTCCTGCGAGGTCGAGACGATCTTGCCCGGGTGGACGTTCTTCTTGGTCCAGCTCATTTCCGAAACGTGGACTAGGCCTTCGATGCCCGGCTCGATTTCGACGAAGGCGCCGTATTCGGTGATGTTGGTCACGGTACCGGTCATCTTCATGCCGACCGGGTACTTCGCGGCAACGCCATCCCACGGATCGCTTTCCAGCTGCTTCATGCCGAGGCTGATGCGCTGGGTTTCTTCGTTGATGCGGATGATCTGGACGGTCACCGTGGCGCCGATTTCGATCATTTCGCTGGGGTGGTTGACCCGCTTGTAGCTCATGTCGGTGACGTGCAGCAGGCCGTCGATACCGCCGAGGTCGACGAAGGCGCCGTAATCGGTGATGTTCTTGACCACGCCGTCGATCACCTGGCCTTCGGCCAGCTTGTCGATCAGCTCGCTGCGCTGTTCAGCGCGGGTTTCTTCAAGCACGGCGCGGCGCGACACGACGATATTGCCGCGGCGACGGTCCATCTTGAGGATCTGGAAGGGCTGGGCCATGTCCATCAGCGGGGTGACGTCGCGCACGGGGCGGATGTCGACCTGGCTGCCGGGCAGGAAGGCCACGGCGCCGTCGAGGTCGACGGTGAAGCCGCCCTTGACGCGGCCGAAGATGCGGCCTTCGACGCGCTTGCCTTCACCGAATTCGTTTTCGAGCTTGTCCCAGGCGGCTTCGCGGCGGGCGCGGTCGCGGCTGAGCATCGCTTCGCCTTCGGCGTTTTCGACGCGGTCGACATAGACTTCGACTTCATCGCCGACGCCGGGCGCGGTTTCGGTTTCGGAGCGCTGGAATTCCTTGAGGTCGACGCGGCCTTCGCTTTTGAGGCCGACATCGATGTGCGCCATGCCGTTTTCGATGGCAGTGACGGTGCCCTTGACGACGCGGCCTTCGAAGCCGCCGTCATCGGCGCCACCGAGCTGCTCGTCGAGCATGGCCGCGAAATCGTCGCGGGTGGGATTGGCTGAAGTTGCCATGTGTGAGTAGTCCTAACTTACGTTTGCTACCGGCCACCGGTTTTCCCGGGGTCTTTACCCGTCTCTGCGCACGATTGCGCAGGCCAACGGGGCAAGAGGGCCGCTGTACTCCCGCGAGGCCGGATGCCGCCGCGGAAGTCCTTTCAATCGGGGATTGAGAGAACGGGCGCGCGCCTAGGCGAAACAGGGGCAAAAGGCAAGCGAATTGCGGGGCGCCGCCGGTGTTCGCGAAGCGCGTTGAGCGAAGGCCGGGCAGGCGTATCGATCGCGTGCGGCGCCCAGTTCGCAGGCACACCGCGGCTCACCGGCTAGGACGTGGCCTCCATGACCGCTTCGATTGCCGCCTCGATCGATTGCTCGCGGCTCAGCGGGCTGGTGTCGATGACCATTGCATCGGGGGCGGGGGCCAGCGGGGCGACCGCGCGATTGCGATCGCGTTCGTCGCGACGGCGCAGGTCGTCGGCGATCTCGAGCTTGGTGACATGCACGCCGCGCTCGCGCATTTCGAGGAAGCGGCGCTGCGCGCGCGCTTCGACGCTGGCGATGATGAAGAGCTTGGCATCTGCCTCGGGCGCGATGACGGTGCCGATATCGCGCCCGTCGAGCACGGCGCCGCCAGCCTGCGTGGCGAAGCGGCGCTGGCGGTCATACAGCGCCTGACGCACTGCGGGATGGACCGATACCCGGCTCGCCAGCCCGCCGGTTTCCTCGTTGCGCAGATGCGGATCGAGCAGCAGCGCGTCGGGAAAGGCACAGCCCGCGAGCGCGTCACCGCCATTATCGGGGTCGCCGCCGTCGAGGAAGACCTGCCGCCCGACCGCACGATAGAGCAGCCCGGTATCGAGATGCGGCAGGCCGAAATGTTCGGCCAGCGCTTGCGCAATAGTGCCCTTGCCCGAGGCAGTCGGTCCGTCGACGGCGATAATCATCGTGCCTGTTTGCGCCCGCGGACCGCCTTGGCCAAGCCCCACACCGCAATCGCTGCCCAGAATCCTTCGAGCACGAGACTCGGCCAATTGGTGTGAAACACCAGCGAGACGGTCAGCAGTGCGGCGCCCGCCAGATTGGTGCCATGCAGGATGAAGGGGTTCGGCTTGTCGGTGGAGGTCAAATAGGCATAAGCGCCGATGACGCAGGCGGTGCCGATAAAACCGACCCATGCTGCCCAGTCGAGTTCGGTCATGCCGCCGCGTCCGCCAACAGGCCGACGAAACCGGGGAAGCTGGTCGCGATGGGGTCGACCGTGTCGAGCGCAACACCTTCGCGGCTCGCAAGGCCGGCAATCGCCATGCTCATCGCAATGCGATGATCGAGATGGGTGGTAACCGGTCCGCCGCCCGCCAGCGGTGCGCCGCCAGTGCCTTCGATGATCAGGCCATTGTCGGTTTCTTCCAGCGTGACGCCCGCCGTGCGCAGTGCCTGCGCCATGGCGGACAGGCGGTCGCTTTCTTTGACGCGCAATTCCTCGAGGCCGCTGGTGACTGTGGTGCCTTCGGCCAGCGCGGCGGCGACGAACAGGACGGGGAACTCGTCGATCATGCGCGGGGCAATCGCGGGGTCGACCGTGACACCGGTCAGCGGAGCATGGCGGACACGCAGGTCGGCCACCGGTTCGCCGCCGACTTCGCGCGCGTCCTGGTAATCGATCCGCGCGCCCATCTGCCCGAGCACTTCGAAAATGCCGTTGCGGGTCGGATTGAGACCGACGTTTGCGATCACCAGGTCGCTGCCCGGCACGATGCTGGCCGCAACCGCGAAGAACGCCGCCGAGGACGGATCGCCCGGGACTTCGATATCGCAGGGGTGCAGGTCGGCGGGGCCGTGGATACGGATGATCCGCGCGCCATCGGCCTCTTCGACGCTGAGTTCGGCGCCGAAGCCGCGCAGCATGCGCTCGGTATGGTCGCGCGTCGGGACGGGCTCGATCACCGTGGTGATCCCCGGCGTGTTGAGGCCTGCCAGCAGCACTGCGCTCTTCACCTGCGCGCTGGCGACGGGCAGGCGGTATTCGATCGGCACTGCGGGCTCGATGCCCTCCATCATCAGCGGCAGCGTGCCGCCGGGCGAGGGGGTGAAGCTGGCCCCCATCAGGGACAGCGGATCGATGACCCGCCCCATCGGGCGCTTCGAAAGGCTGGCATCGCCGGTAAAGGCGGCAGTGATCGCGTGGCTTGCGAGCAGGCCCAGCAGCAGGCGGGTGGAGGTGCCCGAATTGCCCATCTCCAGCGCTTCGTCCGGTTGCAGCAGCCCGCCCACACCGACACCGTCGACCACCCAATCGTCGCCATCGCGTTCGATCTGCGCGCCCATCGCGCGCAGCGCGGCGGCGGTGGCGAGCACGTCTTCGCCTTCGAGCAGCCCCGAAATGCGGCTGCGGCCGACCGCCAGCGCACCGAACATCAGCGCACGGTGGCTGATCGATTTGTCGCCGGGCACGCGAATGCGTCCGGTCAGCGGTCCTGCGGGCGTGAAGCGGTGGGCGGTCAAGCGGGGGTTTCCGTATCGGCGGTTCATTCGGATGCGGCGCTTTGACAGTGGCAGGTGCTTCTGGCAAGGCGCGCGCGCTGTTGATTCCTGCGCTGCAGGTTCCCATCAATACGATTACGAATTCACGGCCCCTGCGCAGTTCGCCAGGGGCGGCAAAGCCTAAGGATTACACATGGTCAAACCGGAATGGGGCACCAAGCGGACCTGCCCGAACTGTGGCACCCGCTTCTACGATCTTAACAAGGACGATCCCGTCGCCTGCATCGAATGCGGCGAAGAATGGTCGCCCGAACCCGTGCTGAAGTCGAAGCAGCCGATTCTTGCCGAGGAAGAAAGCAAGAAGAAGAAGGACGCCGAGCCGGATAGCGATCTGAGCGGCGATGACGATGACGACGATCTCGATCTCGACATCGATGAAGATAACGATTCGCCCGACAATGAAGTCGATCTTGGCGGCGACGACGACCTCGGTGTCGAAACCAAGGCCAAGGGCGACGACGACGACGCGGACGAGAGCTGATTTTTTCGCTTGCCTTGCGCGGGGCGGCCTCATAAAGGGCTGCCTCCGCAAGGCTGGCGCGCCTCCCAGGGCGTGCCGAATGAAATGGCTCGGGGCCTTAGCTCAGCTGGGAGAGCGCTACAATGGCATTGTAGAGGTCAGCGGTTCGATCCCGCTAGGCTCCACCATTTCAACCACCGAGTGCGCTGGTAGCAGGCCGTGGCGACGGTTACGGCTTGCTTCCACCTCACCCGGGCACAGGTTTGGGTTTTATCGGGGATTTCCCCACGCTGACCGACGAGTTTTCGTCCGTCGGCGTTTTTCGCGTATTCGGGCCCTGTAGGGTTCGAAAGGAGTTTAGGCCGGTATGTTCGACAATCTGTCCGACCGCCTCGGTAATGTCTTCGACCGCCTGAAGGGGCGCGGCGCGCTGAGCGAAAGCGACGTGCGCGAGGCGATGCGCGAAATCCGCATCGCGCTGCTCGAAGCCGATGTCGCGCTGCCCGTCGTGCGCCGCTTTATCGATGCGGTCACCGAAAAGGCGATCGGCCAGGACGTCCTCAAATCGGTCACTCCGGGCCAGCAGGTCGTCAAGATCGTCGATGACGAGCTGGTCGACATGCTCGGCGGGACCGAGGTCGAGGGGCTCAATTTCGCCGCCAAGCCGCCGGTCGTAATCATGATGGTCGGCCTGCAGGGTTCGGGCAAGACCACCACCACCGCCAAGCTCGGCAAGCTGATCCGCCAGAAGCACGGCAAGAAGGCGCTGATGGCGTCGCTCGACGTCAACCGCCCGGCCGCGCAGGAGCAGCTCAAGGTGCTCGGCGAGCAGGTCGAGGTCGCCACGCTGCCGATCATCGAAGGCCAGCAGCCGGTCGATATCGCGCGCCGCGCGATGGAAAGCGCCAAGCTGCAGGCTGCCGACGTGCTGCTGCTCGATACCGCGGGCCGCCTGCATGTCGATGAAGCGCTGATGGCCGAAATGAAGGCCATCGCGGGTGTCTCGACGCCGACCGAAGTCCTGCTGGTGGTCGACAGCCTGACCGGCCAGGACGCGGTCAATGTCGCGCAGAGCTTTACCGGCGAAGTGCCGCTGACCGGTGTGGTGCTGACCCGCATGGACGGCGATGCGCGCGGCGGTGCGGCGCTGTCGATGCGTTATGTCACCGGCAAGCCGATCAAGTTCGCCGGCACGGGCGAAAAGCTCGACGCGATCGAGGCGTTCGATCCCCGGCGCGTGGCGGGCCGCATTCTCGGCATGGGCGATGTCGTCAGCCTAGTCGAAAAGGCCGCCGAGAGCATCAAGCAGGACGAGGCCGAAGCGCTCGCCAAGAAGATGGCGCAGGGCCAGTTCGACCTCGACGACCTGCGCATGCAATTGAAGCAGATGCAGAACATGGGCGGGCTGGGCATGCTCGCCGGAATGCTGCCGGGCATGAAGAAGGCCAAGGCGGCGATGGCGGCGTCGACCATGGACGACCGGGTGCTGCTGCATATGGATGCGATCATCGGGTCGATGACGCCCAAGGAACGCACCAAGCCCGCGCTGCTCAACGCCAAGCGCAAGAAGCGCGTTGCGGCGGGTTCGGGCACCGACGTGCAGACCGTCAACAAGGTGCTCAAGATGCACCAGGAGATGGGCCGCGCCATGAAGCAGATCAAGAAAATGGGCGGTATGAAGGGCCTCGGCGCGCTGTTCGGCGGAGGCGGCATGGGTGCCGCGATGCCGGGCCTCGGCGGACCGGGAAGCGGCGCTGGCGGCCTGCCCGGAATGGGCGGCGGCAAGGGCCCCGGCGTGGATCCCTCCACGCTTCCCTCCGACCTCCAGAACCTGCTCAAGAAGAAATAAGTTTCAAACGTTTACATTCGAAAGGTAATACACAATGGCAGTTGCAATCCGGCTTTCGCGTGGTGGTGCCAAGAAGCGCCCCTACTACCGCATCGTCGTCGCCGATTCGCGCGCAGCGCGTGACGGCAAATATCTCGAGCAGATCGGCACCTATAACCCGATGCTGCCCAAGGATTCGGGCGAGCGCGTCAAGCTCGACGAAGACCGCGCCCGCCACTGGCTGAGCGTTGGCGCCACGCCGAGCGACCGCGTCCACCGTTTCTTCGACGCCGCGGGCATCCTCGAGCGCGAACAGCGCAACAACCCGAAGAAGGGTGAGCCGGGCGAAGCCGCTAAGGAACGCGCTGAAGAAAAGGCCGCCAAGGTCGCCGAAGCCGAAGAAGCCGCCAAGGCTGCCGAGGAAGAAGCCAAGACCGCTGCTGCAGCGCCTGCTGAAGAAGCCCCCGCTGAAGAAGCACCCGCCGAAGACGCCGCTGCCGCAGACGCTCCCGCCGAGGAAGCTGCGGCAGACGACGCCGAAGCCAAGGCCGAGTAAGCGGCTGCATGTCGGACAAACCCGTCACGCTTGCCGCCGTCACCGGTGCGCATGGGGTGACGGGCGAGGTCCGGCTGAAGCTGTTCGGCGAGGGGGTGGATGCCCTCAAGCCACACAAGCGCTTCAATGCGGGTGATACCGGGGGCACGCTGACCCTCGTGAAAATCCGCAGCGACAACAAGGGCGGTGCCATTGCACGCTTTACCGAGGTTGCGGATCGCACCTCGGCGGAGCGCTTGCGGGGCACCGCCCTGTCCGTCTCGCGCGAGGCGTTGCCCGCGCTGGAAGAGGGCGAATTCTATTTCTCCGACCTGCTCGGGCTTGCGGTGGTTACCGACCAGGGCGAGCCGGTCGGACAGGTCTGCGCGGTCGAGAATTACGGCGCCACCGACATCGTCGAGATCGAACAGGCCGACGGCAAGAAATTCATGGTCCCGCTGACCGAGCAGGCCGTCCTGGGATGGACCGCCGACACGCTGACCATCGCCGACGATTTCTGGGAGCGGTAACGGCCGTCTAAAAACTGGCTTGGCTAGCGCCTGAGCGGTCGCTCCGCCGCGAGGTGGTTGCGGATCGTGGTCGCTGCGACACCCGCCTGGCCCATCGCATGGCTGATCTGGTCGAGCCCGAGCACCACGTCCCCTGCAGCGAACAGCCCCGGCACGCTGGTTTCGAGGTGGTCGTCGACGATGATGCAGTCGCCTTCGGTTACTTCCGCGCCGCATCTCACCGCCAGCCCTGAGCGAACCACCGAGCCAAGCGCGGGATAGACCGTGTCAAAGGTCTTGCGCCCTTCGGCGGTGTCGAAGGCAATCCGCCCGTTCTCGATCGCATAGCCGCCGCAGGGGCCGGCAATCCGCGCGATCCCCGCCTCCTCGAGCGCGCGCGAACACTGCGGCGATAGATCGTGGTCGCCATCCGGCGAAACCAGCGTCAGATCGCTGGTATAGGTGCGGATGAACTGCGCCTCCGCCGTGCCATGGTCGCCGGTGCCGATCACCGCGACGCGCTGGTCGGTGACTTCATAGCCGTCGCACACCGGGCAATAGCGGATCAGCCCGCGCTGCATCGCTTCGGCGTGGAACTGCTCGTCGATTCCCTCGGGCCGGTTGTTGACCACGCCGGTGGCGAGCAGGACGGTGCGCGCGCGAAATTCCTCCTCCTCGCAGCACACCACGAAGTGGCAGTCTTCGCGCTTGAGGTCGGTGACCCGCTTCGGCTCGCGCAATGCGCCATATCGGGCGGCCTGGTCGCGCATCCTCTCGAGCAGGTCATTGCCGTTGATGCCCTCGGGAAAGCCTGCATGGTTGTGGCTGGTCGGGATCCAGCTCGCGCGGCTGGTCCCGCAGTCGAACATGCGGATCGAGAGGTGGTAGCGCGCGAGATAGATCGCGGCGGTCAGCCCGGCGGGCCCCGCACCCACGATGATGCAATCGTCGACATCCATGGCCCACCTACGCACCAAGCCCCGAAGTGTGCCGTTCGCAGAGGGATAATGGCTGCCCGACCGGCCCGCGCTTTGCACCGGGCGACGGTCATGCCACAACGTTGCCCCACCAAACGGAGGGCTGCAGACCAATGATCGACAATGTTGTATTTCTCGCCGGGTCCTATGCTGCGATGGCAGCGGGGCTCAGCGCGGTCGTCGCCAAGGTTTCGCCTTCGATCGGACCGCGCCTGCGCCATCTCTTCGCGGGCGGCGCGCCGCTGGCCGCTGTGCTGGGCGCGCGACTGGCAGAAGCCGATAGCGTCACCCTGCAGGGCATGGACCTGCTCGGCGCCGGAGGACTGGTGGTGCTTGGCGTGGTAACATCGACCATGGTCGGTAAAGTTGTGCCGACAGCCCCGCGCGTGCGCGCCAAACCCGCGGATCAGCGCCTGCCGATCCGCTGATCGCAGTTCGCGCTATGGTGCTGGTCGCGATTGGCCGCTAGGGCGCGCGCCATGGGTTTCGCCGCCACCATCCTGACGCTCTATCCCGAGATGTTTCCGGGGCCCCTCGGGGTCTCGCTGGCAGGCCGTGCGCTCGAGCGCGGCGACTGGTCGTGCGAAACCGTGCAGATCCGTGATTTCGCCACGGACAAGCACCGCACCGTCGACGATACGCCTGCGGGCGGCGGCGCGGGGATGGTGCTCAAGCCCGATGTGCTCGGCGCGGCGCTGGCAAGCATCCTCCCCGGAACGGGGAGGGGGACCGTCGCAGACGGGGGAGGGGCGCCTCCGGTTGATCATGACCGTGCCGAATATTCGACCGTGCCCCTCCACCATCCTGCGGATGGTCCCCCTCCCCCGATGGGGGAGGCCATCCCGATCCTCGCCATGACGCCGCGCGGCAAGCCGATATCGCAGGCGCGCATCCGCGCCATCGCGCAGGGGCCCGGCGTGGCCATTGTGTGCGGGCGTTTCGAAGGCTTCGACGAGCGCATTTTCGAGGCCTATCCGCAGATCGAGCAGATCAGCCTCGCCGATATCGTCCTGTCGGGCGGCGAGACCGCCGCGCTGGCCATTCTCGACGCTTGCATTCGCCTGCTTCCCGGAGTAATGGGCGCGCCCGATAGCGGAGTCGAGGAGTCCTACGAAAACGGGCTCATCGAGTATCCGCAATATACCCGACCTCAACAATGGGAAGGGCGCACGATCCCTGAAGTGCTGCGATCGGGGGATCATGCGAAAATCGCTGCTTGGCGCAAGGCAAGGAGCGAAGACGATACTCGGTTACGCAGGCCGGACCTTTGGGAGCGTTACTGTGACGCTCGGGACCGACCTGCCTCTGGCGCGCGGCGAAAAAACCAGGAAGACCAGGCATGAACCTGATCCAGCAGCTCGAAGCCGAAGCGATTGAAAACCTCGGCAAGGACATTCCCGAATTCCGTGCGGGCGACACCGTTCGCGTCGGCGTGAAGGTTGTCGAAGGCACTCGCGAGCGTGTCCAGAATTTCGAAGGCGTTGTCATTGCCCGCTCGAACCGGGGCATGGGCAGCAACTTCACCGTCCGTAAGATGAGCTTCGGCGAAGGCGTGGAACGCGTGTTCCCGCTCTACTCGCCGATCGTCGACAGCCTCACCGTGGTCCGCCGCGGCATCGTGCGTCGCGCCAAGCTCTATTACCTGCGCGGCCGCACCGGCAAGCGCGCTCGTATCGCCGAGCGCCGCGACAACGCGCCCAAGGCGTAAGAAACACCAAATCGTTTCTCTTCGCGAGAAGATCGAGGGCGGCCTCCCGTTGGGGAAGCCGCCCTTTTTCGTGGGAAGTGTCACGGACGCCGCAAGCGGCCGCCTGTGTTTGACCCCGCGGGGCCGGTGAACCGGAATGGGCCGCCCGGGGTCCTGACCATTGTCGCTTCGAGGTCTTAGCCGAATTTCAACGCTCGCGCTTAAGCTGAAATTAGGTGTGTTTGCGCGGCACGCGCTTGCTTTCGCACCCGGTCGTTGCGAGGAGCCGCAGTCGATGTGTCCCTGCCTGCACCCACCGGAGAGATGATGAGGCCGTTGAAATTCGCCGCCGCGCTGGCGCTGGGCACTTGCCTCGCTGCGCCGCTTGCCGCCCAGACCACCCCGCAAACCACGGAGACCGCGCCGATGGAGCTGAGTTTCGAACGCGTCTTCGCGTCGCCCGACCTCGACGGGCCGAGCCCGCGCAAGGTCAAGCTGTCGCCCGATGGTCGCTATCTCACGTTGCTGCGCAACCGCGAGGAGGATCGCCAGCGCTACGATTTGTGGGCCTATGACCGTGAGAGCGCGGCATGGGCGATGCTGGTCGATAGCGAGGCGCTGGGAACGGGGCGTGAGTTGTCCGAAGATGAGAAGATGCAGCGCGAACGTGCGCGCGTCGGCAACCTTGCGGGCATTATCGACTATCAATGGACCGAGGACGCCGCGGGCGTGCTGGTCCCACTCGACGGCGATCTCTACCTCGCGCGGCTGAGCGGCGAGGTCGTGCGGTTGACCGATACCGAGGAAAGCGAGCTCAATCCCGCGCTGAGCAGCACGGGCACCCATGTCTCCTTCGTCCGCGACCGTCGGCTGTGGGTCGGCGAAGTGGGCGGCGAAGCCCGGCCGGTGACCCCGCAGGAAGGCGAGGCGATCCGTTGGGGCGAAGCCGAGTTCGTCGCGCAGGAGGAAATGGGCCGGATGACCGGCTATTGGTGGGGTCCCGACGACCGCCGCATCGCGGTCGAGCGGTTCGACGAGAGCATGGTCGGCGTGGTGACGCGCGCGGCGATCGGCGCCACCGGCACCAAGGTGTTCGACCAGCGCTACCCGCTTGCGGGCAGCGCCAATGCCGAAGTCGCGCTTTATGTCATGGACCCTGATGGCCAGAACCGCGTGCAGGTCGATCTGGGAGAGGACACCGACATCTATCTCGCCCGGGTCGACTGGGCGCCCGATGGCAGCGCGCTCTATGTCCAGCGCCAGAACCGCGCGCAGACCGTGCTTGATATGCTGAAGGTCGATCCGGCGACGGGGACAAGCGAAGTGCTGTTCACCGAGCGCGCCGCGGTGGACGATTACTGGATCAATCTGTCGGACGATTACAAATGGCTCGATGACGGCAGCCTGATCTGGTGGTCCGAACGCGACGGCTATGGCCATCTCTATCGCTATGCCGATGGCGCATGGACACAGCTGACCCGGGGCGAATGGGTCGTGACCAAGCTGGTCGGGATCGACCAGGAAGCCGGACGGGTGTTTTTCCAGGGCACGAAGGACGATGTCCTCGCGCAGCAGGTCTATGCCTTCGATCTCGCCGATCCGTCGCAAATCACGCGGCTGACCGATCCCGCCTATGCCAATTTGGCGAGCATGGACGGCAAGGCGCAAACGCTGGTCGTCAGCCGTTCGAACGACGACACGCCGCCGCAAAGCTATATCGCCGACCAGCAGGGCCAGCGCCTCGCCTGGATCGAGGAAAACGCGCTCGACGGCGCGCATCCCTATGCGCCTTTCCTCGCCAGCCATCGCCCAGTGCAATATGGCACGCTTCCGGCAGAAGACGGCACGCCGCTCTATTGGGAAATGGTCACGCCCGAACTGGAGCCGGGCAAGCGCTACCCGGTGTATTTCTATCATTATGGCGGACCGGGGCCGCAGATCGTCACCAAGGGCTGGAACGGCGCCCTGCAGCAGGCCATCGTCGACCGGGGCTATATCTGGTTCGCGCTCGACAATCGCGGGTCGGCCAATCGCGGTGTCGCTTTCGAACAGCCGATCTTCCGCGCGATGGGCGGGGTCGAGGTGCGCGACCAGAAGGCGGGGGCGGAGTATCTCAAGACGCTCGACTTCGTCGATCCGGCCAAGATCGCAATCGATGGCTGGTCCTATGGCGGCTATATGACGCTCAAGCAGTTGCAGGCCGATCCGGGGTATTATGCAGCGGGCATCAGCGGCGCGCCGGTGACGCGCTGGGAGCTTTACGATACGCATTATACCGAGCGCTACATGGGCACGCCGCAAGCCGACGGGGCTGCCTATGCCGCGACAAGCGCGATCCCCGACGCGGCCAAGATCACCGATCCGCTGCTGATCATCCATGGCATGGCCGATGACAATGTCGTGTTCGAAAATGCGACCGAGATCATCTCCGCGATGCAGGAAGCCAATGTGCCGTTCGAGATGATGCTCTATCCCGGATACACCCACCGCGTGTCGGGCGAGCGGATTTCGCCGCACCGCTACAACACCGTGTTCCGTTTTCTCGAAAGCCACGGCGTGACCCCGCCCGAATGACGCTTTAGCCCGTGCAATCGAATGTGCGCTTGCGGGTGCGTAGCTAATCGCTATCTCGGCGGCCTAGAGATACTGGAGACGTAATTTGGGTTATCGTGTTGCCGTGGTCGGCGCGACCGGGAATGTCGGGCGTGAAATCATGCAGGTCCTCGCCGAGCGCGGGTTCCCCTGCGACGAGGTGGCGGCTGTCGCCAGTTCGCGTTCGCATGGCACCGAGGTCGAATTCGGCGACACGGGCAAGATGCTCAAATGCAAGAATATCGAGCATTTTGACTGGGCCGGCTGGGACATCGCGCTGTTCGCTGCGGGCAGCGGTCCGGCCAAGGAATTCGCCCCCAAGGCGGCCGCCGCGGGCTGCGTGGTGATCGACAACAGCTCGCTCTACCGCATGGACCCCGACGTGCCGCTGATCGTGCCCGAGGTGAACCCCGAGGCGATCCACGATTATGCCAAGCGCAATATCATCGCCAATCCGAACTGCTCGACCGCGCAGCTCGTCGTGGCGCTCAAGCCGCTGCACGATGCCGCCACGATCAAGCGCGTCGTCGTCTCGACCTACCAGTCGGTTTCGGGCGCGGGGAAGGCGGGGATGGACGAATTGTTCCAGCAGAGCCGCGCGATCTTCGTCGGCGACCAGGTCGAGCCGGTGACGTTTACCAAGCAGATCGCCTTCAACGTGATCCCGCATATCGATGTCTTCCTCGACGATGGGTCGACCAAGGAAGAATGGAAGATGGTGGTCGAGATCAAGAAGATCCTCGACCCGAAGATCAAGCTCACCGCGACCTGCGTGCGCGTGCCGGTCTTCGTCGGGCATTCCGAAGCGGTCAGCATCGAGTTCGAGAACGAGATTTCCGCTGTCGAGGCGCAGGACATCCTGCGCGAGGCGCCGGGCTGCATGCTGGTCGATAAGCGCGAGGACGGCGGCTACATCACCGCGGTCGAAGCCGCGGGCGACAGCGCGACCTATATCAGCCGCGTGCGCGAGGATCCGACAGTCGAAAACGGACTCAACCTGTGGTGCGTATCGGACAATCTGCGCAAGGGCGCGGCGCTCAACGCAGTGCAGATCGCCGAATTGCTGGGCCGCGAATGCCTCAAGAAGGGATGATCCGCCGCGCGCTCCTGCTTGCGCTGCCGCTGGCGCTCGCCGCCTGCGGCCAGTCCGAACCCGCGCCCGAGCCGGTCGAGACCGCGTCGTCTGCTGCGAGCGTCGATCTGAGCGACGTCTTGATCGTCGTCGATGCCAATGGCCTTGGCGCGAAAGACGCGCAACCGCTGCGCTTTGGTGCGCCGCGTGCCGAGGTCGACCAGGCGATCGAGACCGCCTTCGGCGCCGCGCCCGGAACCTCGAGCAATGAGGAATGCGGGGCCGGACCGATGGAGTTCAGCCAGTTCGGTCCGCTCCAGATCGCCTATATGGACGGCAGCTTTGCCGGCTGGTTCCTGCGCGAGGGCGAGGGCATGGCCACGTCGGACGGCGTGCGTCCGGGTGAGACCACCTTCGCGGATCTCAAGCGCGAACGACAGGTCCGCGAACTCGACACCACGCTGCCGGGCGAATTCCAGTATACCACCGCGGATTATGGCACGATCACCGGCTTTGCCGAGGATGGCGAGACGGTGACCGCGCTGCAGGCGGGGATAAGCTGCTTCTTCCGCTGACCGTCCTCCCGGCGCATGCCGGGATCGCTCTCGATCCACCGCAACGCTGATAGCGGTCCCAGCTTCCGCTGGGACGACGGAGATGTATAAGTCTCTGCATGACCCTGACCGCAGAGCTCTATTTCAGCTTCCGTTCGCCCTACAGCTATCTTTCGGTCGGCCGGTACCGCGCCATGGCCGAGGAACACGATCTCGCCATCGCGCTGCGCCCCGTCTGGCCGCTGGCGATCCGCGAACCCGGTTTTTTCGAGCGCAACCATCCCAATTGGCTGGCCTATACGCTGCGCGACATGATGCGCGTGGCGCAGTTCCACGGCATTGCCTTCGGACCGCCGCGTCCCGATCCGATCGTGCAGGATGCGGCGACGCGCAAAATT
This sequence comes from Qipengyuania sp. Mu-71, assembly GCF_036867055.1. Classification (NCBI taxonomy): domain Bacteria; kingdom Pseudomonadati; phylum Pseudomonadota; class Alphaproteobacteria; order Sphingomonadales; family Erythrobacteraceae; genus Qipengyuania; species Qipengyuania sp. Mu-71. The sequence continues at coordinate 983,706 of NZ_JBAJHR010000001.1, forward strand.
GCCGCCGAGCAGCCCTATATCCGCCGCGTCACGCGGATGGGTCAGGCTGCGGCACGAAGAGGCAAGGGCCTCGTCTTCGCGCATGAGGCAGGCCAGTTGATCTGGGGCGGGCAGGAAAACTGGCACGAGGGCGACCATCTCGCCGCCGCGCTCGAACGCGCCGGGCTCGACGCGGCGGAGATCGATCGCGAAGTCGCTGCCGAGGAAGACACGCTCGACGCCGAAATCGCCGCCAACCAGGACGCGCTCGAGGCCTCGGGTCACTGGGGCGTTCCGACGCTGGTATTCGAGGGCGAACCGTTCTTCGGCCAGGACCGTATCGAAATGGCGCGCTGGCGGATGGAACAGCAGGGGCTGGCGAAGCGATGACCACCGAGTTTTTCGACAGTTTCGACGGCACGCGGCTGGCGCTGCATCGGCATGGGGCAGGGCGGCCGCTCGTCCTCCTGCACGGCCTGTTTTCCAGCGCGCAGATGAACTGGATCAAATGGGGGCACCACGAGGCGATCGCGGCGCAGGGGTTCGAGGTGCTCATGCTCGATTTCCGCGTGCATGGCGACAGCGCCGCGCCGCATGATCCCGACAGCTATCCGAGCAATGTGCTGGTGCGCGACGTGGCTGCGCTCGTCGATCATCTCGGGCTCGACGATTACGACCTCGGCGGCTTCTCGCTCGGCGCGCGCACATCGCTGCACGGCGCGGCGCACGGCGTGCTGACGCCTGCGCATCTGGTGATCGGCGGGATGGGGACCGCAGGGCTGGGCGAATGGCAGCGCCGCGCGGCCAAGTTCCGCCGCGTGATCGACGAGTTTGATGCCATTCCCAAGGGCGATCCCGACTATTTCTCGATGCAGTTCCTCAAATCGCAGGGGGTCGACCGGGTCGCGGCGCGGCTGCTGCTTGACACCATGCCCGATCTCGATCTCGCCTTGCTCGACAATATCACCATGCCAACGCTGGTGGTCTGCGGTGACGAGGACCGCGACAATGGCTCGGCCGCCGATCTGGCGAGACTGTTGCCCGATGCCGATTTCGCCGAAGTACCCGGGACGCATATGAGCAGTGTGACCAAGCCCGACCTCGGGCAGGCGATCGCCGACTGGCTGGGAGACAAGACATGAGCAGCACGCGCCCCGAATTGGGTTGGTGGATGTGGGGCCTCGTGGCCTTTGCCGTGGTGGTCGCGCTCAGTCTCGCGGTGACCGCTCCTGCAGACGTGACGCTCGGTATTGCCGAACACCAGGCGGCCGCGACGGCCGCGCGGGTCGATGAAATCCATGCGCAATGGCACGCGGGCGGCGTGCGGCCACTGGCGATCTTCGCCATGATCGGCGATCTGGTGTTCATCGCCATCTATGGCTGGGGTAGCTGGCTCGCCGGGCGCAGCTTCGTGGCGATGGGCGGCGTCGTCCGGATCACCGGGGCGGTCGTGGCCGCAGCGGCGGTGGTATTCGTGCTGACCGACTATACCGAAACGCTGCTGCAATTGGCGCAATTGCTGCGCGATGAGGGGTCGGACCAGTTGGCGGGCATTGCTGCCACCGCGCGTCCGGTCAAGGTCGCCGCCTGGATCGTGACCTTCCTTGGCGTAATCGCGGCATGGATCATCCGCCGGTTTGCGCCAACCGCTTGATTAAGCTGCGCGGCAGGTGCAATCCGGTAGCACGTGAATCCACATCATTCCGATCCTGAGAGGACCCGCATGAAATTCGCATCCGTCGCGCTCTCCGCGCTTGCCGTCTCGCTCGCCGCCCCGGCCATGGCCGATCATCATGCGGAGACATCCGAAGCGGCCGTATCCGCCTATCCGATGACGCCGCAGGGCGCCGCCGACTGGGTCGCGATGGTCGAGCAGGACATGTTCGATTTCTCGGTCGAATACGGCCGGGTGCTGTGGCTCAACAACACCTATATCGTCCATGACAGCAACCAGCTGGCAGCGAAATACGGCGCGCAGGCGACCGAGAAATCGGTGACCTACGCCAATGAAGCGGCACAATATGCGCGCGTTGCGGGGCTCGATCCCGAAGTCGCCCGCAAGCTCGATATCCTGCGCAACGGCATCGTCATGCCCGCGCCAGTCCGCGACGGCGCGGCAACCGAACTCAACGAAATCGCGACCAAGCTCGGCGCGGCCTATGGCCAGGGCACGGGCACGCTCAATGGCGAGGAAATCAACGGCAGCGATATCGAAGCCGAGATGGGCAATCTCGAGCGCACGCCTGCCGAACTCGCCGAAATGTGGACCAGCTGGCACGACAATGTCGGTGCACCCATGCGCGGCGATTACCAGCGCATGATCGCCATCGCCAACGAAGGCTCGAAGGAACTCGGCTTTGCCGATCTGGGCGCGATGTGGCGTTCGAACTACGACATGGACCCCGACCAGTTCGCCGGCGAGACCGAGCGGATGTGGCAGGAAGTGAAGCCGCTCTACATGGCGCTGCACACCTATGTCCGCAGCAAGCTCAACGAGAAATACGGCGACGATGTGCAGCCGGCCACCGGCGCGATCCGCGCCGATCTGCTCGGCAATATGTGGGCGCAGGAATGGGGCAATATCTACCCGCTGGTCGCGCCCGAAGGGGCGGGCGACATCGGGTACGACCTCACCGACCTGATTACCGCCAAGGGCCTCGACGAAATCCAGATGGTGCGCACGGGCGAGCAGTTCTTCTCCTCGCTCGGCTTCGACCCGCTGCCGGGCACCTTCTGGGAACGCAGCCAGTTCGTGAAGCCGGAGGACCGCGATGTCGTCTGCCATGCCAGCGCCTGGGACGTCGACAATATCGACGATCTGCGCATCAAGATGTGCATCAAGAAGAATGCCGACGATTTCGTCACCATCCATCACGAGCTCGGCCACAATTACTACCAGCGCGCCTACAACCAGCAAGACTACCTGCACCTCAACGGCGCCAACGACGGCTTCCACGAGGCGATCGGCGACATGATCGCGCTGTCGATCACGCCCGAATATCTCGTCCAGATCGACATGCTCGATGAGGCCGACGTGCCCAGCGCCGACAAGGACATCGGCCTGCTGCTGCGCCAGGCGATGGACAAGGTCGCCTTCCTGCCCTTCGGCCTGATGGTCGACCGCTATCGCTGGGGCCTGTTCGACGGGTCGATCCCCGCCGACCAGCTCAACACCGGCTGGAATGCGCTGCGTCTGGAATACCAGGGCATCACGCCGCCGGTCGCGCGCGACGAAAGCGGGTTCGATGCGGGCGCCAAATACCACATCCCGGGCAATGTGCCTTACACGCGCTACTTCCTCGCCCGGATCCTGCAGTTCCAGTTCTACAAGGCGGCCTGCGACCAGGCGGGCTGGGACGGGCCGCTGCACCGCTGTTCGTTCTACGGCAATGAAGAGGTCGGCAAGAACCTCGATGCAATGCTCGAAATGGGCGCCAGCAAGCCGTGGCCCGATGCGCTCGAAGCCTTTACTGGCGAGCGCCAGATGAGCGGTGCCGCGATGGTCGAATATTTCGCGCCGCTCAAGGCGTGGCTTGACGAGCAGAATGCGGGCAAGACCGAAGGGTGGTAAGCCGCTTCGCCTCGTTCCTCGCGCTCCCGCTGGCGGTCGCCTGTGCGCCCGTCGCGGGGGGCGGGGATGCTCCCTCGCTTCCCACCGCTGCGGATGTCGATGGCGCGCTGTTCGTGGCGGGCAAGTTCGGCAATACGCTGTCGAAGGTCGATCTGGAGAGCGGCGCGGTGGTCGCTTCGGTCGCCAGCTGTGCCAACCCGCATGAACTGGCGACCGCCCCCGGCGGAGCGCATGTCGCGCTTGCCTGTTACGGCGGGCAGACGGTCGATATTTTCCGCACTGCGGATCTCGAACGCGTCACGAGCATCGATCTGGGCGAGAATGCGCGCCCGCACGGGATCGTATGGCACGCCAATGGCGACCTCTACGCCACCGCCGAGGGCCGGCAGTCGATTGTCTGGATTCGCGACCCGCTGGGCGCAGCGCAAACCTTCGAATATGCCTCGAGCCAGCAAGGCACGCATATGCTCGCCATCGCGCCCGATGCCTTGCACGCCTGGACCACCAATCTGGGGTCGCGCACGGTCAGCCTGATCGACCTCAAGACCCGGCGCGCACCGCGTTCGGTCGAGATTGGCGAGGAACCCGAAGGCATCTGGCTGTCTCCGGACGGTGACACGCTGTGGGTGTCCGCGCGCGGCTCCAACGCGGCCTTCGCGCTCGACCCGCAGACGCTCGCGATCCGCCAGCGGGTCGAAACGGGCGCCTTTCCCTTGCGCATCATCCTGCGTCCGCAGGGCGATTACGCGGTCACCTCCGATCTCGCCGATGGCGGGCTGAGCGTGATCGATACCGCCAGCGGTGAAGTCGTGCGCAGTATCGCCGTGTCGAGCCCGGCCGAGGCGGAGGCGCGCACGCAGGTGACGATCCTGTTCTCGCCCGATGGTGAGCGGATATACGTCGCCGAAACCACCGCGAACACGATCGCCGAGGTCGATTTCGCCAGCGGCACAGTGCTGCGCCGGCTGCCGGGCGAAGGCGGCGGTGACGGGATCGCGATCGTCGAATGAGCGCGAAACGCAACGCATTGCCCGTCGTCGGCTGGCGCGAGCTGGTCCACCTGCCCGAATTGGGGCTGCATGCCATGCCGGCCAAGATCGATACCGGCGCGCGCACGTCCTCGCTGCATGGCACGGTGCTGGAGGAATTCGAACGCGACGGCGAGAAATTCGTCCGCTTCGCCGTCGATTTCGACCAGCAGCACGTGCGCCAGGTGTGCGAGGCGGTGCATGTCGATATCCGCGGCATCACCAGCTCCAATGGCGAGACGCAGCGGCGCTATGTCATCAAGACGCCCATGCGGATCGGGGACCTGGAATTCCGCGCCGAAATCAGCCTCGCCGACCGCCGGGATATGAAATTCCCGATGCTGATCGGCCGTTCGTCGCTGCGCCGGCGTTTTGTAGTCGACAGCGGCTATTCCTGGTTGCAGACGCCCGAGCGCAAAACGACGAAGGGGCACAAGCCCTGAGGAGCCTACGATGAAGATCGCCATGCTGGCGCGGAACGCCAATCTCTATTCGCACCAGCGCCTGCAACAGGCGGCGGAGGAACGCGGGCACCAGTTCGATATTCTTAACACGACGCGCTGCACGGTGCATATCGCCAGCCACAAGCCCGAAGTGTTCTACAATGGCGAGCCCTGCATCGGCTACGATGCGGTGATCCCGCGGATCGGGGCGTCGATCACCAATTACGGCCTCGCGATCCTGCGCCAGTTCGAGATGCGCGGCTGCTGGCCGCTCAACGAAAGCGTGGCGATCGGGCGCAGCCGCGACAAGCTGCGCAGCATGCAGATCCTCGCCAAGCACGGGCTGGGCCTGCCGCTGACCGCCTATGCCAACGATCCCAAGGCCGCCGAAGAGATCATCCGTGCGGTAAAGGGGCCGCCGGTGGTGATCAAGCTGCTCGAAGGCACGCAGGGCATCGGGGTGGTGCTGGCCGAAACCATGAGCAGCGCCAAGTCGGTGATCGAGGCCTTCCGCGGTGCCAACGTCAACATATTGGTGCAGGAATTCATCAAGGAAGCGGGCGGCACCGATATCCGCGCGCTGGTGGTCGGGGGCAAGGTGGTCGCGGCGATGAAGCGCACCGGCGCGCCCGACGATTTCCGCAGCAATTTGCACCGTGGTGGCAGCGCGCAGCTGATCAAGATCACTCCCGAGGAACGCAGCACCGCCGTCCGTGCGGCGGGGCGTATGGGTCTCAATGTCTGCGGCGTCGACATGCTGCGGTCCAATCACGGCCCGGTGATCATGGAAGTCAATTCCTCGCCTGGGCTCGAAGGGATCGAGAATGCGACCGGCAAGGATATCGCCGGGATGATCATCGAATTCATCGAGAAGCGCGCGAGGGACGGGAAGACCAAGACCAAGGGGCAGGGGTGATCTTCCCCGCGCCGCATGGCGCTTTGCGAAAAATATTTGGGCGCCGCCCGCAACGTGGATAGATTGGTCGCATGCCCGAGCTTGAGCACCTTGCCGAATCGTCGCTCGATCACCTGAGGCTGGTCCTTGCGGCCGGCCAGATCGGCATTTGGGAGCTCGATCTGGAAACCGGCACCGCATGGCGCAATTTCCGGCATGACGAGATATTCGGTTACGATGAATTACTCCCGCAATGGACCTATGAGCAATTCCTCGACCATGTGATCCCTGCGGATCGGGGGGAGGTCGATGATCGCCAGAAGCAAGCGCTGGAACGCGGCGAGGACTGGGTTTTCCAGTGCCGCATCACCCAGGCCGACGGCGAAGAACGCTGGATCAGCGGCGCGGGGCGGCCGCTGATAGTCGATGGCGCGCCGACCAAGATCATTGGCCATGTGATCGATATCACCGATACCAAGCGCAACGAGACGCGGCTCGAAACCCTTACCGCGGAACTCAACCACCGCGTCCGCAACATGCTCGCCACGATCCGCGCGATGATTTCGATGTCGTCACGCAAGGCAAGCGATGTCGGCCGGTTTGGCAGGGCGCTGGAGGGGCGCGTCGCCGCCTTGTCGCGCACGCATGACCTGCTGGTGGAGAATGCCGACCAGCTGTTCAGCCCGCGAACGATCATCGAAGGCGAACTTGCGGCGTTCGAGGATGTCGCGGACAGGGTGACGGTGAAAGTGAGCGGCAGACCCAGACTGGAGGGGAATGTCGCCGAGGGCTTCACGCTGGTGGTGCACGAGCTCCTGACCAATGCCATCGCCCATGGCGCGCTCGCCAGCCCGGCAGGACGCGTGGCGATGGATATCGAGAAAACCGCTGGCGGGATGCAGCTGGTCTGGGAAGAAAGCGGCGGTCCTCCGGTCGAGCCGGATATACAGCCCGGCTTCGGCACCCGCATGATGTCGATCGTGCTCGGCGGCGCGGGACAGGTCGAGTTCGACTACCGCCCCGAAGGGCTGCGCTGCGTGGTGACTATCACCGGCTGAGCGGGGCGCAGGGCCTACGCGTTGCGCGCCATCAACCCGCCATCGACCGGGATGACCGCCCCGGTGATATAGCTTGCCGCGGGCAGCACCAGCGACAGCGTCATATGCGCGACCTCCTCGGGTTCGCCATAGCGTTTGAGCGCGGTGCGGCGCTTGGCGTAGATCGTCTTGTGTTCGTCGGGCACGGCGGCGGTCATCGCGGTGCGGATCGGGCCGGGGCAGATGCAGTTGACGGTAATACCCTCCGGCCCGAGATCGACCGCAAGGCCACGGGTGAGGCCGGTCACGCCGGTCTTGGCGGCGACATAGGGCGTATCGCCGGGCGTCGCGCCGAGCCCTTCAGTGCTGGCGATATTGACGATCCGCGCGGCATCGCTGGCGCGCAGATGCGGGAGCGCGGCGCGGACCATGCGTTGATGCGCGGTCAGCATGACCGCCAGCGCGCGGTGCCAGACCTCTTCATAGGCATCGCCGTCATCGAGTGGGGCGAAGCTCGACACGCCGGCATTGTTGACGAGGATATCGATCCGCCCGAAATCCGCCGCGATCTGCGCCACGGTACCGGCGATTGCCTGCTTGTCGGCAACATCAAGCGCGTAGGCACGCGCGCCATTGCCGCACTCTGCCGCCAGTTTTTCGCATGACGGCAGATCGAGGTCGGTCACCGCGACCTGCGCGCCTTCGGCGGCGAACAGCCTGGCGGTGGCTGCGCCCATGCCGCTTGCGGCGCCGGTCACCACGGCCACCCGCCCCGCAATCGAGCGCGAGCGGTCCACTGTCTCGGTCATGCATCTCTCCCTTGCCGGGAGCGAGCTTACCTGAACGGCGGTTCGTTGAAAGCGCGCAATTTGCGGCTGTGGAGGCGCGGGCCTTCCGCCTTCAGCAGCTTGCACGCGGTCACGCCGATCTGGAGATGCGCCGCAATGGCTTCCTCGTAGAAGGCATTGGCCTGGCCGGGCAGCTTGATCTCGCCATGCAGCGGCTTGTCGGACACGCACAGCAGCGTGCCATAGGGCACACGGAAGCGGTATCCCTGGCCGGCGATCGTCGCGCTTTCCATATCGACCCCGACCGCTCGGCTCAGGCTCATGCGATGCGCCGAACTGGTATAGCGCAGTTCCCAGTTGCGATCGTCGGTGGTGACGACCGTGCCGGTGCGCATGCGCCGTTTGAGATCGGCGCCATGCGTCCCCGACACCTCTTGCGCGGCGCCGGCGAGCGCCTGCTGGACCTCGGCAATTGCGGGGAGGGGGATTTCCGGCGGCAGCACCGAATCGAGCACGTGATCGTCGCGCAGATAGGCATGGGCGAGCACGTAGTCGCCGATCTTCTGGCTCGGGCGCAGGCCGCCGCAATGGCCGATCATCAGCCACGCTTCGGGACGCAGCACTGCCAGGTGGTCGCAGATCGTCTTCGCATTGCTCGGGCCGACACCGATATTGACCAGCGTGATGCCTTCGCGGTTGGGACCAACCAGGTGATAGGCGGGCATCTGGTGCCGGCGCCATGCAGTGTCGGACAATTGCGCGCGGGCCTTGTCGGTCTGCTCGGTCAGCATCATGCCGCCCGCACCGGCCAGCGCGGTATACCCGTCCTTGCCGAGCTGCGAACCGGCCCAGTCAACGAATTCATCGACATAGCGGTGATAGTTCGTGAACAGGATGAAGCGCTGGAAATGCTCGGTGCTGGTGCCGGTGTAGTGCGCCAGCCGCGCGAGGCTGAAATCGGTCCGTAAACCGTCGAACAGCGACAGCGGGATGGGATCGTCGGCATTCTCGAGCATGATGCCGTCGGCCAGCTCGTCACCGATATCGGCCAGCTCGGTCGAGGGGAAATGCCGCGCGATGAGGTTGGGGTCGACACCGACCAGCTCCGCGCCGGCCTGGCCGTCGAGGACATAGGGGAAGGGGATTTCCTGCTTCGACGATCCGACCTCGATCTCGACTTCGTAATTCTCGTCGATCAGTTCGAGCTGCTCGCGCAGGTAGTCGCGGAACAGCGCGGGGCGGGTGACGGTGGTGGTGTAGAGGCCCGGCGCGTTGAGCCGTCCAAAGGCGCGGTTGCGATCCTCGGGCTGGTCGCCCCCGCGAAAACGCAGCCGCAGTTCGGGATAGGCATAGCTGCCGTCGCTGCGCCGTTCGGGGGCGGGAATCTCGCGTTCGCGGCCGAAGGCGATCACATCCTCGCGCAGCCGTTCCACCGCGGCGTCGTAGATCTTCTCAAGCCGGTCGAGGGTCTGTTCGATCGAATCCATGGGCGTTCCTCCTGCCTCTTGTTGTTTTCGCTTTCGCGTCTCGTGCCTGCACATAGGGTGTGCGGGCGGTACTTACAAAAAGGGCGCGGTGACCGAAGCCGCCGCGCCCTGTTTTGATCGTGATCGCCAGGATCAGCCTTCGTCGCCGTCCGGCGCCGTGGCTTCGATCTTCGCTTCGGTCTCGCTCACGCCGTCTTCAGTGCTGACACCGTCTTCGAGCATGTCGGCGGGAATTTCGCCGGGCTCGAGAGTCGGGTCGGTCCGGTTGGCTTCGGCAGCTTCTTCGATCTCGCGCTGTTCGTCTTCGAACATCTGCGCCATCACGTCGATACCCTGGCTCTGCAGTTCGGCTTCGTCGTCGCTGCGGGCGACGTTGGCCTTCACCGTGACCGAGACTTCGGGGTGGAGGTCGATGCGGACTTCATGCATGCCGATCGCCTTGATCGGATCACCCATGATGACCTGCTTCTTGTCGATCTCGTGGCCCTTTTCGCCCAGCGATGCAGCGATGTCGCGCACGTTGACCGAGCCGTAGAGCTGGCCGGTGTTCGACGCAGCGCGGATCAGGACGATTTCTTCGCCCTGGACCTTTTCGCCGGCCTTCTCGGCTTCGCCGCGACGTTCCGCATTTTCCTTTTCCAGGCGGTCGCGGTTCGCTTCGAAAACCTTCTTGTTCGATTCGTTGGCGCGCAGGGCCTTCTTCTGCGGAAGCAGGAAGTTGCGGGCATAGCCGTCCTTCACGGTGACCACGTCACCGATCGAGCCGAGCTTTTCGATCCTCTGAAGGAGAATGATATCCATGGTTATTCCCCTACTTCACGATGTACGGCAGCAGGCCGATGTGGCGAGCGCGCTTGATGGCCTTGGCCAGTTCACGCTGCTTCTTCGCGCTGACGGCGGTGATGCGGCTGGGGACGATCTTGCCACGCTCGGACATGAAGCCCTGCAGCAGGCGCACATCCTTGTAGTCGATCGCGGGGGCGTTCTTGCCCGAGAAGGGGCAGGACTTGCGGCGGCGGAAAAACGGGCGGGCCATCAGTTACGCTCCTCGCGGTCGCGGCGCTTCTTCGCATCGCGCTCGTTCTTGCGCATCATCACGCTGGGACCTTCTTCGTGCTCTTCGACACGGATGGTCATGTAGCGGATGACGTCTTCATTGATGCGGGTCTGGCGTTCGAGCTCCTGCACGACGGCGCCGGGGCCCTCGATGTTGAGCATCACGAAATGCGCCTTGCGGTTGCGGTCGATCTTGTAGGCGAGGTTCTTGAGGCCCCAGGTCTCCGTCTTGGTGACCTTGCCTTCGTTCTGCTCGACAATCTCGGTAGCGGTGGCGGCGAGCTGGTCGACCTGAGCCTGGCTCAGGTCCTGTCGCGCCAGGAAAACATGCTCGTATAGAGCCATGCCCTTGTCCTTTCACATATGGCCGATCGCTGGCTGATCCGCGGGATTGCGGGGCCCCTCCGGCTTTCTTCGTCATCCCCGAATCCGGTATCGCCGGACATGAGGGATGCGCGCACATAGCGGGATTGGCCGCGAATGCAAGCGACGTTCGGGGCTTGGCAGCGCGGAACCGGGAGGGCAGGGCGGCATTGCGTCTGCAACAAAGGAGTATTGCGTGCCCGGTGGATTAGTAGCCCTGCTCGACGACGTTTCGATCATCGCCCGCGCGGCGGCCGCCTCGGTCGACGATATCGGGGTGGCGGCCAGCCGCGCCGGCACGAAGACGGCGGGCGTCGTGATCGACGATGCGGCGGTCACGCCGAGCTATGTCACCGGCCTCAGCCCCGCGCGCGAGCTGCCGATCATCTGGAACATCACCAAGGGCAGCTTGAAGAACAAGCTGATCATCCTGTTGCCCGGCGCCTTGTTGCTGAGCTGGCTGCTACCCAGCGCGATCATCTTCATCCTCATGCTCGGGGGCGGCTACCTGTCCTACGAAGGGGCGGAAAAGGTAATGGAGAAACTGGGTAGCGAAAAACATGGCCTGACGGTGGACGACGAGATCGCCGATCCCGTCGCCTTCGAGAAACAGCGGGTCGCGGGCGCGATCCGTACCGATCTGATCCTGTCGGCGGAGATCATGGCGATCACGCTCAACGAAGTGGCCTCGGAGGATTTCATCGTCCGCGCGGGCGTGCTGGCGATCGTCGGGATAGCGGTGACGCTGTTCGTCTATGGCGCGGTGGCGCTGATCGTGAAGCTCGACGACATCGGCCTGCACCTGCGCGAAAAGAGCTCCGAGCTGGCGCAGACCTTCGGCCAGTTCCTCGTCACCTCGGTGCCCTATCTGCTGACCACGCTGTCCTTCGTCGGCACGATCGCGATGCTGTGGGTCGGCGGCGGGATCATCCTGCACAGCCTCCACGAGCTCGGCCTGCATGGGCCCTCGGACTGGGCGCATGGCGTGCAGCACATGGTCGAGGGTGTCACTGGCGGCCTTTCGGGCATCCTCGGCTGGACGACCTACGCCGGCCTGTCCGCACTGGCCGGGCTGGGGCTGGGTTTCGTGCTCGCGATCGTGATCCACAAGGTGTTCAAGATCGGGAAGACGCACGGTCATGGCTGAGCGGCCGGTTCTCTACACCTGCGCGGGTTCGCGCGGGCTTCGCGCAACCTGGGCGGCCGAGGAGGCCGAAGTCGATGTCGAGCTGAAGCTGCTGCCGTTCCCGCCGCGCTTTACCGCGCCCGACTATCTCGAGATCAATCCGCTGGGTACGGTGCCCATGCTGGTCGAGGGCGAGGTGCAGATGACCGAAAGCTGCGCCATCGCGCATTATCTGGCGACCAAAGGCGCGGACCAATCGCTGGTCGTGGCACCGGGGGAGCCGGATTATCCCGCCTATCTCGACTTCACCTATCACGCCGATGCAACGATCACCTTCCCGCAGACCGTCTATATGCGCTTTGCCCTGTTCGAGAAGGACAAGGGCTGGGGCGAGGCGGGCGAGGCCTATGCCAAGTGGTTCTGGAAGCGGCTCGTCAAGCTCGAGCAGCGCCTCGAAACGCGCGAATTCCTGTGCGCGGATCGCTTTACCGTGGCGGATATCTGCTGCGGTTATGCGCTGATCCTGGCGGGCCGGGTGGGCTTGGACGAGGGCGTACCGCAATCGCTCAGGGACTACCGCGACCGGTTGACCGCACGCGAGGGATATCGCCGCGCAGTGGCGCGTGAGGCCGCGGGCCCCGCCGCGCTTTAGGGCAGCCGGTCGAACAGGCCGCGGGCAAATCCGCTCAGCGTATCGTCGCGCGCGCCCATGATCACGATCCGGTCCCCCGGCTGCGCGATTTCGGCCAGCCGGTCACCGACCGCCTCGCGTGTGGGGATGTGTTCCGCATGGCCGCCCGCTTCCTCGATCAGCCGCACGATCCGCTCGCTGCCTTCGCTGCGATCGACCGAGCCGCCGAAATAAACCGGATCGCACAGGATCACGCGGTCGCCGTCGCCCAATTCTTGCGCGAAGGTCTGGGCCAGTTCCTCGCCCATCTGGCGCAAGGGCCCGTAGCCATGCGGCTGGAAGAAGGCGAGCACGCGGCCCGGATGCGCCTTGAGCGTGCGCAGCGTGGCGGCGCATTTCTCGGGATTGTGGCCGAAATCGTCGATCACGGTGATGGCCGAGGCGCTGGTGCCGATAATGTCGAAGCGGCGCGCGAGCCCTGCGAAGCCCGCCAGCGCGGCGACCGCCTTGGCCACCGGGATGCCCGCGGCGGCGGCCCCGGCGATGGCCGCCAGCGCATTGGACAGGTTGTGCCGTCCGGGCAGGTCGAGCGTCAGCGCATGCTCGCTCCCGTCATCCCGGTCGATGATCAGAGCGGCCTGGCGCATCGGGCCTTCCGCGATCGAGCCCGGGACGACGCCGATCTGCGCCTTCTCCTGCTCGATGCCGAAGGTGACGACTTCCTTCGCATGCGGCAGCAGCGCCAGTGCCTCGGGGTCGTCGGCATTGATCACCGAAATGCGGCTGCGCGACAGGTAATCGCCGAACAACTGGCGCAGCTCTTCCATGCTCTTGTGGTCGAGGCTGACATTGAGCAGCACGCCGACCGCCGGACGATAGAGCGCGATCGAGCCGTCGCTCTCGTCGACTTCGCTGACATAGAGGCTCTGCCCGCCGACCACCGCGCTGGCGTAGGGACGTTCGGGCGAGACGAAGTTCTTCATCACCGCGCCGTTCATGATCGTCGGTTCGCGTCCGCAGGCGTGGAGAATCCAGCCGAGCATGCCGGTGACGGTCGACTTGCCGCTGGTCCCGGCCACCGCCAGCCCCGCACCGCTGGTGTTGAAGAGGATCGAATTGAGCTCGGCGCGGGTCAGTCGCAGGCAATCCAGTTCGCTGGCGCGCTTGGCATCGGGTACGGTGTCCTCCACCGCCGCGCTGGCAACGAGGATCTGCCCGGCCGAGACGATCCCGCTGCCGTCTTGGGGATGCAGCGTGAAACCCTGTTGTTCGAGCGCGGCGAACTTGTCGGGCGTGCGGCCCTGATCGCGGCTGCGGTCAGATCCTTCGACCGTACAGCCGCGACCTTTGAGGATCTGCGCCAGCGGCAGCATTCCCGATCCGCCGATCCCGCAGAAGAAGAAGGGACGGGCGAACAATTCATCTGGAGTGGGCATATCGCTCATGCGCGTGCAGCTATTGAGTTGTGCCGCGCGATACAAGCACGCTAGCAGGGCGCATGGTCAGAATTGCGATCTGCGCCCCCGGAAAGCGGTTGAAGCGCGAACGGGCAGAGGCGGTCGAAGCGCTGGTGGCGGGGCGCAGCGACGTATCGTTGCAGTTCCACGAACAATGCTTTGCCGAAGACGGGCATTTCGCCGGTAGCGACGCGGTGCGGCTCGCCGCCTTGCTCGATTGCGCCAACGATCCCGGCTTCGATGCGGTGTGGTTCGCGATGGGCGGCTATGGTTCGAACCGCATCGCCCCGCAGGCGGTGGCGCAAATGAACGCGGCAGCGCGGGACAAGTCCTATCTCGGCTATTCCGACACCGGCTTCCTGCTCGCCGCGCTGTACAGGCATGGCATCGGGCGCGTCGCGCACGGGCCGCTGGCGGGCGACGTCCGGCGCGAGGGCGGCGGCAAGGCGATCGAGCGCGCGCTCGGCTGGTTCAAGGGCGGGGAGGACGGTCTCGAACCCGGTCTCGATACGCGCCCCGCGGTGGCTTTCAACCTCGCCACGCTGGCGATGCTGGTCGGGACCGAGCTTGCCCCCGACCTGTCGGGCCATGTCGTCATGGTCGAGGAAGTGGCGGAGCATCTCTATGCGGTGGACCGGCTGCTGTTTCATGTGACGCAGCACCTTGGCGGCATCGCGGGCCTGCGCCTCGGCCGGATCAGCGATATCCCCGACAACGACCGCCCCTTTGGCAGCGACGAGGTCGCGATCGCGCAGGACTGGTGCCGGCGCAGCGGCATACCCTATCTCGGCAGGGCGGATATCGGGCACGATGCTGCCAACAAGATTGTCCCCTTCGGGCTTGAGGCGCGCGCCGCGCGCGACTAGGCGCGGCGGCGAGGAGACTTACATGACTGCATTCATCTTTCCCGGGCAGGGAAGCCAGAAAGTCGGCATGGGCGCCGACCTCGCCGACGCCAGCGCGCATGCCCGTGCGGTGTTCGAAGAGGTTGACGAAGCGCTCAAGCAGAAGCTCTCGGCGCTGATGAAGGACGGGCCGGAGAGCGAGTTGACCATGACTGCCAACGCCCAGCCCGCGATCATGGCCAATTCGGTGGCCACCGCACGCGTACTCGAAAAGGAATTCGGGATCGCTCTCGCCCAGAGCGCCGATTGCGTCGCGGGTCATTCGCTCGGCGAATACAGTGCGCTGTGCGCCGCCGGGGCTTTCTCGCTGACCGACACCGCCAAGCTGCTGCGCCTGCGCGGCATCGCCATGCAGGATGCCGTGCCCATCGGGGTCGGCGCGATGGCCGCGCTGCTCGGCGCGGATATCGAGAAGGCCACCGCGCTGGCCGAAGCGGCTGCCGAAGGCCAGGTCTGCGAAGTCGCCAATGACAACGACCCGACGCAGGTGGTTATCTCGGGCCATGCCGAGGCGATCGACCGCGCGATCGAAATGGCCAAGGATCACGGGATCAAGCGCGGTATCAAGCTGCCCGTCTCGGCGCCGTTCCACTGTTCGCTGATGGGCCCCGCTGCACTGCGCATGAAGAACGCGCTCGAAGCGACGCCGCCGCAGGCTTTCACCGTACCGCTGTTCGCCAATGTCACCGCGGCGCGTGTCACCGATCCGGCGCAAGAACAGGCACTGCTGGTCGAGCAGATCACCGGCCGCGTCCGCTGGCGCGAAAGCGTACTGGCGATGCGCGAAGCCGGCATCGAACGCTTCGTCGAAGTGGGCGGCAAGGTGCTTGCCCCGATGGTGGGCCGCATCGACAAGGAGGCGACCACGGTCAGCCTCGTGACCATGGAAGACCTCGAAAACTTCGCCAAGGAGAACGCGTGATGTTCAGCCTCGAAGGCAAGACCGCCCTTGTCACCGGTGCCAGCGGCGGGATCGGTTCGTCGATCGCCTATGCGCTGGCCAAGCAGGGCGCGCGCCTCGCGCTGTCGGGCTCTAACGGCGACAAGCTGCGTGCCTTTCGCGAACAGCTCAACGACGAATTTGGCCACGACCATGTCGAGATCACCTGCGATCTGTCGAACACGACGCAGGTCGAGGAACTGATCCCGGCCACCGTCGATACGCTCGGGCGCATGGACATCCTCGTCAACAATGCCGGTATCACGCGCGACAATCTGGCGATGCGGATGAAGGATGACGAATGGGACCAGGTCATCCGCATCAATCTCGAGGCGAGCTTCCGCCTGATGCGCGCCAGCGCGCGGCCGATGATGAAGGCCAAGGGCGGTCGGATTATCTCGATCACCAGCGTCGTCGGGCATACCGGCAATCCGGGGCAGATGAACTATGTCGCTGCCAAATCGGGCCTGACCGGCATGTCGAAGAGCCTCGCGCAGGAACTGGCCAGTCGCAACATCACCGTGAACTGCGTCGCTCCGGGGTTCATCCGCACTGCGATGACCGAATCGCTGACCGACGACCAGAAGGCGGCGATCAACGGCCGCATTCCGATGGGCCGGATGGGCGAGGGCGACGAGATCGGCGCCGCGGTCGCCTACCTTGCCAGCGACGAGGCAGCCTATGTCACGGGGCAGACGCTCCATGTGAACGGCGGCATGGCGATGATGGGCTGATCCCGCCCACTTTTCCCCAAGGAATTGCGGCGCCGCGGCGTCCGGCCTTGCCCCCCAAGCCCGCCCCGCTAGGGTGACTATCCGTATTCCGGCGCTGGTGGGGCGATTCCGGCCTGCCAGGCGCCCAAAAGGGACGAAAGTAGGACCATGAAGGCCACCATCGAACGCGCGACGCTGCTGCGTTGTCTCAGCCACGTGCAGTCGGTCGTAGAACGCCGCAATACCATCCCCATCCTCTCCAATGTGCTGATCGAGGCCGAAGGCGACAATTCGCTGAAGGTCATGGCGACCGACCTCGATCTGCAGGTTGTCGAGCATATGGATGCCAGCGTCGACAGCGCGGGCGCGATTACGGTTTCGGCGCATCTGCTGTTCGATATCGCGCGCAAGCTGCCCGAAGGGTCGCAGGTCAGCCTCGAGGCGGCGGATAACCGCATGGCGATCAACGCCGGACGCAGCCGCTTCTCGCTGCCCACGCTGCCGCGCGACGATTTCCCCGTGATCGTGGAAGGCGATCTGCCGACCAGCTTCGAACTGCCCGCCAAGACGCTGTCCGAACTGATCGACCGCACCCGCTTCGCGATCTCGACCGAAGAAACCCGGTACTATCTCAACGGTATCTTCTTCCACGTCTCGGACGACAATGAACCCGTGCTCAGGGCTGCCGCCACCGATGGCCACCGCCTCGCACGCTTCACCCTGCCGCGCCCCGCCGGTGCGGAAGGCATGCCCGATGTCATCGTGCCGCGCAAAGCGGTGGCCGAATTGCGCAAGCTGCTCGACGAATCGCTCGACGGCAATGTCCAGATCGACCTGTCGGCCAGCAAGGTCCGCTTCAAGCTTGGCGGGACGGGCGGGGTGGTCCTGACCAGCAAGCTGATCGACGGCACCTTCCCGGATTATTCGCGCGTTATTCCAACGGGTAACGACAAGCTGTTGAGGCTCGATCCGAAGAGCTTCCACGAAGGCGTGGACCGTGTCGCAACGATCGCCACCGAGAAGACCCGTGCGGTCAAGATGGGGCTCGACAAGGACAAGGTCACGCTGACGGTTACCAGCCCCGACAACGGCACCGCGACCGAGGAAGTGCCCGCCGAATATTCGTCCGACGGGTTCGAGATCGGCTTCAACGCTGGCTATCTCAAGGACATCCTCAACCAGATCGATGCCGACATGGTGGAGATCCACCTGGCCGATGCCGGCGCCCCGACGCTGATCCGCAAGGACGAGAATTCGCCCGCGCTCTACGTCCTCATGCCGATGCGGGTTTAATTGCTCGCATTCGCACCGGCAGGTCGGTAGCCTGCTCCGTAAGGAGAGGTGCGAATGCAGCAGGTTCATGTCCGCAAGGATGCCATTGCCACGGCCGAGCTGGTCGAGTGTGAGCAGGGGGATTTGGCCGCAGGCGCCATTCGCCTCGCGATCGAGAGCTTCTCGGTCACCGCCAACAATGTGACCTACGCCGTCGTTGGCGACGGTTTCGGCTATTGGAACTTCTTCCCCGCTCCCGAAGGCATGGGCATCGTGCCCATGTGGGGGCACGCGCGGGTGATCGAGAGCAATCATCCCGAAATCGCGGTGGGCGAGCGGGTCTATGGCTACCTGCCCATGGCGACGCATCTCGATGTCGTGCCGGGCAAGGTTTCGGCGGGCGGTTTCACCGACATGGCCGACCACCGCCAGCCGATGAGCCCGATCTACAACCAGTATTCGCGGCTCGCCGCCGACACCGAGCATGACCCGGCGCGCGAGGGCGAACGGATGATCTTCGGGCCGCTGTTCAAGACCGGTTTTCTGATCGAATATTTCATGCGCTCGCAAGACTGGTTCGGTGCGCGGCAATTGGTCATCACCAGCGCCTCGTCAAAGACCGCGATGGGGCTGGCGAGCGTGGCCAAGCATCGTTCGCCACAAGTGCGGCGGGTGGGACTAACCTCGGCGGGCAATGTCGCATTTGTCGAGGCGAGCGGGCTGTACGACGAGGTAATCGCCTATGATCGCGTCGCCGAGCTGGAACAGGCACCTAGCGTGGCGGTCGACTTCGCGGGCAATGCGGGGCTCCTGCGCGAGATTCACGAGCGGTTGGACGAGGTGTTGCAGTATTCCTGCCTCGTCGGGGCGACACATATCGACGAACGCGGCGGGGGCACCGCAGAGCTTCCCGGGCCCACCCCGACGCTGTTCTTCGCCCCCGATCACGCGGTCGCGCGGTTCAAGGACCTCGGTCCCGAAGAAGCGGGCAAGCAGATGGCGGCCAGCTGGCGCGCGTTTCTCGCCGATGCGGGCGACAGCGTGACCATCGAACGGCTCGCGGGCCTCGTCGCCGCGCGCGACACCTTTGCCGCCATGGCCGGCGGCAGCGTCGATCCCGCAAGGGGGATCGTGATCGAGCCCTAGATCTCGATCGCGATCTTGCCGAAGTGACCGCCGCTTTCCTGGTGGCGGAAGGCATCGGCCAGGTTTTCCAGCGCGAAGGTATCGCTGATTTCGGGTTTCAGCCCGTTCGCCTCGATCGCGGCGACCATATCCTGCTGCATCTTGCGGCTGCCCACGGTCAGGCCCTGAACCTTGAGGTTCTTGGAGAACAGCAGCGCGGTCTGCACCGGACCGGCAAAACCCGCGAGTACGCCGATCAGCGCGACATGCCCGCCGACGCGGCTTGCCAGCATCGACTGGTCGAGCGTGCCCGCACCGCCGATCTCGACCACGCAATCGACCCCGCGGCCGCCAGTGATCTCCAGCGCCTTTGGCCCCCAGGCCTGCACTTCCCTGTAATTGATCAGATGGTCGGCACCGAGGGCCTTCACCCGCTTGAGCTTCTCGTCCGAGGAAGAGGTGGCAATCACCGTCGCGCCGGCCGCCTTGGCGAATTGCAGCGCGAAGATGGACACGCCGCCGGTGCCCTGGACCAGCACCGTGTCACCCGGCTTGAGCGCGTAATCCACGAACAAGGCGCGCCACGCGGTCAGTCCGGCGCAGGTCAGCGTGGCCGCTTCGGCATGGCTGAAGCCCTTGGGCGCGCGGGTGAACCAATGCGTCGGCGCGGTGACCGCTTCGCGCGCATAGCCATCGATGCCGTCACCCGGCACGCGGGTGAAGGCACTGGTGGGCGGAGAGCCGTCGAGCCAGTCGGGAAAGAAGGTGCTGACGACGTGATCGCCCACGGCGAATTCGGTCACGCCTTCGCCCACCGCGGTGACTACCCCCGCACCATCGGACATCGGGATGCGGCCTGGCGGGGAGGGGATCATGCCTTTGACCACCGCATAGTCGTGATAGTTGAGCGAGCTTGCCTTCAACCCGACCGTAATCTCGCCGGGACCGGGCGCGGCGGCATCGTCGATGTCGCAATATTCCAGCGCGTCGAGCGTGGAGGGCGTCGCGCCCGTACGGATCGCTTTCATTTTAGACCATTCCATTTTGAAAGAGGTTTCTCGGAGCGAAGGCAAGTTCCGCAAAGCTCGACGTCGTTAAACCCTTTGTCTTGCCAAGATCTAGCTCGCTCCAGAGCTCCAACCCAATCCAGCATCTCTGACCACCCAGTAGGGCCACCTTCCGTACGATCTTGCCCGATCTGACCATGACCGTCGTTGCAGTTCCCGCACGAGCCTTTGTGAATACGCGCCCTCCCGATGGGAGGCATGTGCGAGACGTAGAACCCGCGGTGATGAGTTGGATTCATTCGGCTGCCTCCAGCAGTTCGACCCGCTGCGGGCCGCGGATCAGCCCCCCGGGTGCCGCGCCGGTCCATTCGCCTTCGCGGAAAGTCACCTTGCCGTTCTTGATCGTGGCGACATAGCCCTCGGCCTTCTGCAGCAGGCGCTTGCCGCCGGCGGGCAGGTCGAAGGCGAGCCACGGCTTGCCCAGCCTGAGCCGGTCCATGTCGATGATGTTGATGTCCGCGAGATAGCCCGGCGCGAGCACGCCGCGATCCTCCAGCCCGTAGAGCCGCGCAGTATCGTTGCACTGGCGCTTGATCGCGTTTTCCAGGCCGATCGTGCCGCGCGCCCGGTCGCGCACCCAGTGCTGCAGCATGAAGGTGGGTGAGGCGGCATCGCAGATCGTCCCGCAATGCGCGCCGCCATCGGACAGCGAATTCACCGTGTCGTCGGCATGTTGCAGGTCTTTCAGGAAATCGAGATTGCCGTCGGCATAATTAAGGATCGGCAGATAGATGAAGCCCTTGCCCTCGTCGCGGCAGAGCAGGTCGTAGGCATATTCATCGCCCGACAGCCCGGCTGCCTTGGCGCGTTCGAGAATGCTCTCTTCCGCGGTCGGTTCGTAATTGAAGTCGGGGTCCATCTCGAACTGCATGTTCCAGCCGCCGCAGACCACCATGATCAGGCCCATGATGTCCTGATTGACCTCGGAGAAATCATGCTGTTCGGCGATCAGGCGCGCCTTGAACTCGGGATCGAACAGCTTGGCCTTCTGCTCCTCCCACGGCAGGTCCTCGATCTCGCGCCAGCTCGGCTTGAGGCGGAAGGGGTGGACGGTGCCCTGCCACGCCATCACGATGCCGTTGCCGCGTAGCGCGATCTGCGCGACGATATTGGCGCCATTGTCGTTTTCGGCGCGCATGCTTGCGATCTGCTCGTCGAGCGGCATTTCCTTGGCGATCGACTGGAGCGCGGCGAAGGTGACGGGCAGGCCGGTTTCGCGGCTCATCTGCCCCATCCAGCCGAACTCGTCCCATTCGCGCATCATGTCGCTCGCCATTTCGAATACGCCGTGCCCGGCGCGGCCCATCGCGCGGCCGATTTCGACCAGTTCCTCGGCGGTCGCAGTGGTGCCGGGGACGACTTCGCCGCCGATATCGCGGTGCAGCACGGTGCGCGAGGTGGAGAAACCCAGCGCGCCCGCGCGGACGCCGTCTTCGACGATGCGGCTCATGGCGGCAATGTCTTCGGCGGTCGGCACGGCACCGGGACGCTCGCGATCGCCCAGCACATAGGCGCGCACCGAACCGTGGGGCACATGCGTTCCCACATCGACGGTGCGCGGCAGTATCTCGAGCGCGTCGAGATATTCGGGGAAGGTCTCCCAGTCCCAATTCATGCCTTCGGCCAGCGCGGTGCCGGGAATATCCTCGACCCCTTCCATCAGGCCGATCAGCCATTCGTGCTTGTCGGGCTTGGCGGGCGCGAAGCCGACGCCGCAATTGCCCATCACCACGGTGGTGACGCCGTGCCAGCTCGACGGGGCCATTTCCTGGTCCCAGGTGGCCTGGCCGTCATAATGCGTATGGATGTCGACGAAGCCGGGCGTGACCAGATGCCCCTGCGCGTCGATTTCCTCGGCAGCATCACCGCTAACCTCGCCCACCTGGGCGATCAGGCCATCCTTGACGGCGATATCGCCGGTAAAGCGGTCCTGGCCGGTGCCATCGACGATGGTCCCGTTGCGAATGATCAGATCATATGCGGGCATGTTTGTGCTCCTCTCTCCACGGAGGAAGGTTCCACAATGCAACCGATGAGTCCAGCGCAGACTAGGCGGCCCGGTCGGGCATCCTCACTGTCAGCAGTGCAGCGAGGCCGATGACGAACAGCAGGTGGATTGACGTCATCCCGATCCGCTGGTCGCCCGACCACAGCGTGAACTGTTCGACCAGCAGCGGCCCCATCCACACGGTAATCGTCCCGGCGATCGCATAGAGGCCGAAGAATTCACCGCTGCGCCCCGGCGGGGCGAGGGTGACGAGCATGCTCCGGCTCGACGAAATGCTGGCCGTGGCGGTCACCGCGATGACGCTGATCAGCCCGAGATAGACGAGGTCGGACAGCGTGCGGAAGACCAGCCCGTCCCACACCACGACATTCTCGACCAGCCCGAGAAACAGGCTGTCGCGCGTAATGCTGAGCTGGACCAACCCGACGACGATCATCGCGAGGATTTCCAGCGCCAGCGCGCGCTTCACGCCGACCTTGCCCTCGAGCCAGCCGCCGAAAATCCCGCCGCAAAAGGCGCAGGCGCTGGCAAAGATCGCGTAGCAAAGCATTTCGAGGAAATTCCAGCCGAGGAACAGCGCGACATAGACCGCGCCAAGCGCCAGCAGCGCGGCCATGGCATCGGCATAGAACATGCGCGCGACGAGGAATGTCATCAGCTGGCGGTATTGCGCCGCCTCGCGCACCGTGCGCCAGACGCTGCGCGCGCCATCGCGGAACGCCGCGATCCAGCTTGCCCCCGGGACGCCCGTATCGCGGGCGTTGCGGAAGAAGGGGATCGAAAACAGCACCAGCCAGACCGCGCAGATCGGGCCGACCATGCGGGCATGCTCGAAGCTCGCCAGATCGACGCCGAATTGCGGAACCGCGAAGGGCCAGCCGATCATCGCGGGCAGCACGAACAACAGCGCAATCGCGATGAAGATCAACGTCGCGGCGAGATTGCCCAGGCCCAGGCCGAGCCCCGAGATCATGGCCAGCCGCCGCGGCTCCCCGGCGACGCTGAGCATCGCGTTATGGGTGACCTCCGAATAGGTGAAGCTGACATAGGCAATGACCAGCAGCGCCATGATCATCGGCACCGGCAGGCCCGCACCGCCCGGCATGGCGAACCACAGCAGCGCCGAGCAGATTGCGATCGAGCCGAGGAAAATGACCAGTATCGGCTTGAGCCGTCCCCCGCGATCGAGCGCCGCGCCCAGGAAGGGTGCGGTCAGCGCGGCGATGATCCCGGCCCATTTGGTGACCGAGGCGATCGTTGCCTGGCCTTGCGCATTGGCCGCAGCCAGCGCCGCCTCGGGCTCCATCGTGTCGAGCGTCCCGCTGGCCAGCAAATCCGCACCGATGATGTCGCGCGCGAAATAGGGCGCGAAAATGTAGATGACGACGAGGACGTAATAGGGATTGCGGGCCCATTCGAAGACCGCCCACGCAAAGCCGGTTCGGCCCAGTGCGCCGCCTTCGCCGGAGGTCGGGCGAATATGTTGATGCGAGAGCGGATTGGCAGCCAGCGCCGGGTCGCCGGCCACCTAGCTGGGGCTCCCCGACGATCTGTCCTTGGGGCGCAAGGAGACCGAAATCTCCCGCACCGATTGGTCACGGTGGCCGCAGCCGCCGGAGTGCCGGGCAGCTTTGCTGTCGAGCCTGGTCATGTTCGAGGGTCTCTCCGCTGATATTCTTATCGTTATAGTTGCGACCGCGGTGGTTCATGCTGCGGCGAGGTGAATTAGGCAAGCGCGGCTTATTCTCCGCGCGCAGCGATCATACTGGCGATATCGACGAACTTCTCGCGCGGCGCACCGGCACGGGCGGCCGCGATCTCGGCTTCCTCGATCTTCTGCCAGTCGCGGAAGGTCACCACGTCGAGTTCGCGCTCGCGGGCGAGCTGGTCGAACCCGTCGCGTCCGGCTCTGTCCGAGCCAGCGCCGATGTCCGCGTCCACCACATCGATCACCGCATAGCCATCGGGCCGGTTGGTGCCGATCGTGCCGCTGGGTCCGCGCTTGGCCCAGCCGACGCAGTAAAGGCCGGGTCCGATCCGCCCCTCGTCATTGGCGAAGCGGCCGGCGCGCTCGTCGAAGGGCACCCCCGGTATCGGGGAGGTCTGGTAGCCGATACAGGTCACCACCAAATCAGCGGGCAGGCGGTAGGTCTCGCCCGTGCCCACCGCGCGGCCGGCTTCGATCGTCGTCCGCTCGACCTCGACACCGGCGACCTTGCCATCGTCGCTCAGGATCGCCTGCGGGCTGGCATAGAAATCGAACGCGATGGTGAGCGGTTTTTCCTCCGCAGCCTCGGCGGGGAGGGCGGCGAATTCGCGTAGCAGGGTAACCGATTTGCGCTGGCCCGGCTCGAGCACGGCGTCGTCATCGACCGGCGGCAGGTCAGCCTCATCGACCCGCGGCCGCGCGCGCTCGAGATGCAGGAGTTCGCCCAGCTCCTTGGGCGTCATCATGATCTGGTGCGGGCCGCGGCGCCCGAGGATGGTGATCGTCTCGATACTGCTGGTGCGCAGGGTGTCGAGCGCATGGGTGACGATATCCGACCCGGCAAACTCGCTCGCGGTCTTGGCCAGGATCCGCGCGACGTCGAGTGCGACATTGCCCATGCCAATCACGACTGCATGCTTGCCCGATAGCTGCGGGCCGAGCGCGGCGAATTCGGGATGGCCATTGTACCAGCCGACGAAGGCCGCGCTGCCGATAACGTTGTCCGCTTCGGCCCCGGCAATCGGTAGCGCGCGGTCGACCGGCGCGCCGGTGGCCAGCACCACCGCATCGTAAAGCTCGCCCAGTTCGGCAATGGTGATGTCTTCGCCCACCGCGACATTGCCGACAAAACGTACCGTATCGCCGATCGCAGTCTTCTCGTAGCGCCGCGCGACGGCCTTGATCGACTGGTGGTCGGGGGCGACCCCGGTGCGGATCAGTCCGAAGGGCACGGGGAGTTTGTCGAACACATCGATGCGGGCGTCCTCGCCCCATTTCTTGACCGCCGCTTCGGCCGTGTAATAGCCCGCCGGGCCCGACCCCACGATCGCGATGTGCCGCATGTCCTTCTCCCACAAGACCGCCAATCCATGCACGCGCGCCCGCTGGCTGGCAACCCGATGTGGGCGGCCATAATCCCCCGAAAACTATGGTTAGCCGCCTGTTAAGGTACATTTGGTATGATTGACCTTCGCCGGGGGGCGCCGGACTGCACCCGTGGGCAATCAATCGGAGCATCAATACACATGGCAGGGTTCTTCTCGCGATCGGTGCGGGCAACGGCGGATGAGGATGCAGCGTCGGACGAGGCACCGCTGCGCCCAATCGCCGCTTCCGATGCCGTCCGCCGGGTCGAACTGCTCGACAGTTTCGAGGCCGCGGGACTCGGCTGGTTCTGGGCCACCGACGCGCAGGGACGCCTGATCTATCTGTCCGATAATGCCGCCGAGAAGCTCGGCTGGTCCGATGGCGAGGCGATCGGCAAACCGCTGGGCGAATTGTTCATTCCCGAACGGGCCGACGACCCCAACAAGCCCCAGCGCCCGCTCGCCTTCCTGCTGAGCGCGCGCAACTCGATCAGCCAGCTCAATGTCCGCCTGGCCTTTACCAAGGACGAAGTCTGGTGGGAAATCGCCGGTAAACCCCAATTCGACGACAAGGGCCGTTTCACAGGGTACCGCGGCAGCGCCAAGGACATCTCTACCAGTCGCGAAAGCCGGCTCGACGCCGAACGGCTGGCGCAATTCGATCCCGTGACCGGACTGGCCAATCGCCATCGCCTGACCACGCGCCTGACCGAGACGCTCAAGGCCTATCGCAACTCCAAACGCGCTTGTGCGCTGCTGACGCTCGACCTCGACCGGTTCAAGCAGGTCAGCGACACACTGGGCCATCAGGCCGGCGACGAGCTGCTCAAGCAGGTCGCGTCGCGGCTTGAGCGGATTGTCGCTAGCGCGGGTGAAATCGGTCATCTGGGCAGTGACGAATTCCAGATTGTGATGCCCGATGTCGATGATCGCGGCGCGCTCGGCGAACTTGGCCAACGGCTTATCCAGATGCTGTCGCAGCCTTATTCGATCAATGGCGCGCGCGCGATCATCGGGGCCTCGATCGGCATCGCGATCGCGCCCTATGACGGGCTCGATACTGAGGAACTGGTCACCGCGGCCGATCTGGCGCTCTATGCAGCCAAGGGCGGCGGGCGCGGCCAGTACCGGTTCTATTCGAGCGATCTGAAGGATGGGGCGAGACATCGCCGCCAGGTCGAGGAGGATCTGCGCGACGCGATCTCCAATGGCCAGATTTCGATGCACTACCAACCGCTCGTCTGCGCCAAGACCCACAAGGTCGAGAGCTGCGAGGCGCTGATGCGCTGGGATCACCCCGAGCATGGCGATATCCCGCCCGCGGTCTTTATCCCGGTCGCCGAGGATATGGGCATCATCAGGGATATGGGTGAGTGGGCGCTCAACGAGGTTTGCCGCGACGCCAAGCAATGGCCCGTCGATCTGCGTGTCGCAGCGAATGTCTCGGCAATGCAGTTCGCGCATGACGATTTTGCGCAGACCGTCCGGAATGCGCTGACCAACAGCGGACTGGATCCAGCGCGGCTCGAACTCGAGATCACCGAAAGCGTATTCCTCGGCGATACTGGGCGCGTCCAGGCGATGTTCGCCGAACTCAAGGAACTGGGCGTCAAACTCGCGCTCGACGATTTCGGTACCGGCTACAGCTCGCTGAGCTACCTGCGCACTGCGCCGTTCGACAAAATCAAGATCGACCAGAGCTTCGTTCGCGGTGCGACCGAGGAAGGCAACAACAACGCCGCTATCCTGACCGCAATTGTCGGGCTTGCCGATGCGCTGGGTATGGAAACGGTGGCCGAGGGGGTCGAGGCAAAGGACGAGCTCGAACTCGTCACCCAGCGCGGCGCAACGCTGGTCCAGGGCTTTATCTTCGCCCGCGCGATGCCGAACGAGGATTTCCTCGAGCGGCTGGCCGATGGGCAACTGACCTACGAAGCGCGGGGGCCGGCCAAATATCGCGCTGCGCGCAAGACGGTATTCCGCCGGATCGGGCTGATCCATGAAGACAATCGCTACAAGGTCGTGATGCGCAACCTGTCGAAGACGGGGGCGATGATCGAGGGCCTGCTCGACGTCCCGCTGGGCACGCAGGTGGTGCTCGATCTCGGCGGCGGGCAGCTGGCGGTGGCAACGGTGCGGCGTTCGAAGGGAGCGCTGCAGGGCGTCGAGTTCGAGAACCCGCTGATCAGCGACGGGGCCGAGGGGCTATGTACGCGTCACCGCGTGTCGCCCTATCAGATCGAAGCCGCCGGGCGTCCGCTGGCCGCGCTGCCGGACGATCCCTATTCGCTGATCATGGGCGAGCAGGAGGGTGCGGGGACGCCGAAGCAGTTCGTCGAGGTCGAGGTGGGGACTCCCAAACCGGGCACCGGTTACTGACCCCGCGAGGATACGGTGCTTGGCGAGTTAGCCTCCCACGGCTAAGGCGCGCGCAAGGCACTGCGTGTGCCGCCTTTTCCGTTTAAGCAGTTTGTATGACCGATCTCACAAAAATACGCAATTTCAGTATCATCGCCCATATCGACCATGGCAAGTCGACGCTTGCCGACCGGCTGATCCAGCATTGCGGTGGGCTGACCGATCGCGAGATGTCCGAGCAAGTCCTTGATAACATGGACATTGAGAAGGAACGCGGGATCACGATCAAGGCGCAGACGGTGCGCCTCAACTACACCGCCAAGGATGGCGAGACCTATGAGCTCAACCTCATGGACACGCCCGGCCATGTCGATTTCGCCTATGAAGTCTCGCGCAGCCTCGCCGCGTGCGAAGGCGCACTGCTGGTGGTCGACGCGGCGCAAGGGGTCGAGGCGCAGACGCTCGCCAATGTCTACCAGTCGATCGAGCACGACCACGAGATCCTCCCCGTCATCAACAAGATCGACCTCCCCGCCGCCGAACCGCAGCGCGTCGCGGAGGAAATCGAGGAAATCGTCGGCATCGAGGCCACCGGCACCTGGCAGGAGGGCGGCGCGGTGCTCACCAGCGCCAAATCGGGCATCGGCATCGAGGACACGCTCGAGGCGCTCGTCGCGCGCATCCCGCCCCCCACGGGCGACCGCGACGCGCCGCTCAAGGCCATGCTGGTCGACTCCTGGTACGACCCCTATCTCGGCGTGGTCATCCTCGTGCGCGTGATCGACGGCGCGATCAAAAAGGGCCTCAATGTCAAATTCATGCAGGGCGGCACGCAGCACCTGATCGACCGCGTCGGCTGCTTCACCCCCAAGCGCACCGACCTGCCCGAACTGGGTCCGGGCGAGATCGGTTTCATCACCGCGCAGATCAAGGAAGTCGAGCAGGCGCGCGTCGGCGACACGATCACCACGGTGAAGGGCGGGGCGGACAAGGCGCTGCCCGGCTACAAGGAAGTCCAGCCGGTGGTGTTCTGCGGGCTGTTCCCCGTCGATGCCGCCGATTTCGAGAAACTGCGCGAAAGCATCGGCAAGCTGCGGCTCAACGATGCCAGCTTCAGCTTCGAGGCCGAAAGCAGCGCCGCACTTGGCTTCGGTTTCCGCGCGGGCTTCCTCGGTCTGCTGCATCTGGAGATCATCCAGGAACGCCTCACGCGCGAATACGATCTCGACCTGATCACCACCGCCCCTTCGGTGGTCTACCGCATCCAGCTCAACAAGTCGCGGACCGACCCGGCGCAGGAGCTGATGCTGCACAACCCCGCCGACTATCCCGATCCCAGCCGCATCGAGCAGATCGAGGAGCCGTGGATCAAGGCGGTGATCTACACGCCCGACGAATATCTCGGTTCGATCCTCAAGCTGTGCCAGGACCGCCGCGGCATCCAGGTCGACCTGACCTATGTCGGCGGCCGCGCGCAGGTGACCTACGAACTCCCGCTCAACGAAGTGGTGTTCGATTTCTACGACCGCCTCAAGTCGATCAGCCGCGGCTATGCCAGCTTCGACTATGAACAGATCGGCCTGCGCGAGGGCGACCTCGTCAAGATGAGCATCCTGGTGAACAACGAACCGGTCGATGCGCTGTCGATGATCGTCCACCGCGATGTCGCCGAAAGCCGCGGGCGCGGCATGTGCGAACGGCTCAAGGACCTCATCCCGCGGCACCTGTTCAAGGTGCCCATCCAGGCCGCGATCGGCGGCAAGGTGATCGCGCGCGAAACCATCGCCGCGATGCGCAAGGACGTGACCGCCAAATGCTATGGCGGCGACATCAGCCGCAAGAAAAAGCTGCTCGAAAAGCAGAAGAAGGGCAAGGCCCGAATGCGCGAGTATGGCAATGTGAGTATCCCGCAGGAGGCGTTTATCGCCGCGCTGCGCATGGGCGAGGAATAGGCCCGCGCCCCCGGCGCCAGTGCTGTCCAGCCCCCATCAGCTCGCGGCTCACCCCGCCGGCCAACCAGAAAAGATTACCGCTTATGTCCGGATACAAGGACCCCAATCTGCAAGACCGCCTCGCCCTGGCGCAGAAGGCGCGCGAGCAGGCGCTGAAGAAGCTGGCCGACGCGCCCAAGCTCGACGAGGCGACGATTGCCAAGCGCAAGGCCGCGCAGGAAGCGCGCGAAGCCGCCATCGCCGAAAAGAGCGCCGCCAAGCGCGCCGCGATCGCGCAGGCCAAGGCCGACAAGCAGGCCGCCGCCAAGGCCAAGGCCGAAGCCGACGCGGTGCCCGCCCCGACCGAAGCCGAACTGAAGGCCGCGCGCGATGCGAAATATGCGGCGCGGAAGAAGCGGAAGAAGGGGTAGGGTCGGGGGCCTTGCGAGGCCCATCGCCGCGATGCCCAAGGACGTGAGCGCCAAGTGCGACGGCGGCATGCGCAAGAAAAAGCTGCTCGAGAAACAGAAGAAGGGTAAGGTCCGGATGCGCGAGTACGGCAACGTATCGATCTCACAGAAAGCCTTCATCGCCGCGCTGCGGATGGGAGAGAATTGAATGTTTGACTTCACTTGAAATATCTGGACATTGCCTTTGACGGGCGGGGGGTCCAAGAATGTTTTCAAAATTCTCCTATGAACAATTGCCGCTGGCATCCATAGATTTGGATAGTCAGAACCCACGTCTTGTGGGCGACGCTGATTTCACATCTGAAACCGAAATAGTAGACTATCTCTTCGAGCACGAGGCACTTGCGGATTTAATCAGTAAGATCGTCGCTGAGGGGAAAAACCGTGGCGCCGAGCAGCCGTATGTAATCAAAGCAAAATCAAAAAATCGATACATCGTAATCGAAGGCAATAGAAGAGTTGCCTCATACAAGCTCCTGACAGGTGAGCTAACTGCCCCGGCTGAGTATGCCGATAAGGTTCCTGACATCTCAGATGAATTTGCGGATACGTTGCGCGTCGTCGATGTTACGATAGCTCCATCTCGATCATCACTCGACAAGATAGTCGCGCGAGCTCATTTCGGCCGTGGCGAAAAAGAACGCTGGAAGTATCTTGGAAATCGCCAAGCGATATACAAGCGGTGGAAGGACGGAGAGAAACTCCTTTCCCTGTCGCGAACCTTTGAAATATCGAAGTCGGATGTTCGAGACTATCTGATTGAATATTTGATATATCTCGAAGCACTGAAGCTGGACTGGACGCCTTCTGAGCGAGAAAAGCTTACGGACCCAAAGCTACAGTTCAATCCGCCGATCAGGTTTCTCCAGACAAGCGGCCACCGTAGCGCAATCGGAATGACTATCGACCGAACCAACGTTTCCGTTGATTTTAAAGATTCTGAATCGAAGAGCAAATTTAAACATCTAATATGGAAAATGCTTCTAGATGAAGACGCGAATGTGAAAGCCACATCCGATTGGGATGCCGTATTCTCCGACTATCAGTCGAATGATGAGGCAGGTGAAGAGGAGGGAGGACAATCGTCCGATAGTGGTAACGAAGCCTCGGACGAGAATGGTCAGGACAAAGAGGGCGATGACCCTTCCGAAGATTCGAAATCGAAGTATTCACCAAAAAAGTATGCTCTTTTTGAGTACGATGTCACAATCAAGAGCGGCCTTCTTGAGCAGCTAATGTACGAGGCTGGCCGACTAAGTGCAAATTCTTATCCGGCTTCTGCAACATCTCTCCTTCGGAGCGTTGTTGAGGCCTTGTTAAAGCACATAATTGATGAGAACGATGCAAACAAAAACGACGTTCAGCTAAGTTTGGAAAAGTCGCTTGACCTATGTTTGAGTAATGCAGTTCAGCTATCAAAACCAGACAAAAAAATACTCAAAAATTTCAAGAAAGATCATTTGGACTATTTGAACCTCGGCGTACATGGTAACGTAATTCCTCATCGCGACAGAACTCTAGCCGCTCGAAACTCAATTGATCCGTTTGTTAAGAAGCACATATGAAGATCGTCTCCCCACTACGCTATCCTGGCGGAAAGGCGAAATTCTTCACTGCTTTTACAGCACTTATCGAGGATAATAGTTTGCTCGGCTGCGGTTATCGTGAGCCGTTTGCCGGCGGCGCTGGACTGGCAATCTTGCTCCTTTGCCACGGTTACGTCGATAAAATTGTCTTGAACGATATCGATGCTGGTGTTGCCAGCTTTTGGAAGCAGTTGGTTTCGGATCCGGATGATCTGTGCCGTCGAATTGCCAGTTGTTCCATGTCGGTTGAGGAATGGCAGAGACAGCGTCGTATTTATGATGACGCCACAGGCTTTGGAAATCCAGAGCTCGCTTTCGCGACATTCTTCTTAAATCGAACCAGCCGTTCGGGAATTATTGCAGGTGCGGGCCCGATTGGCGGCTATGCTCAAACCGGGAAATGGAAGATCGATGCGCGGTTCAACGCGGATGCGTTGATAGCGAACATCATGCGGCTTGCGCGCTTTTCAGAAAAAATTGAAGTTACGAATGAGGATGCACTTGATTGCCTGACCAAGTCGACTCGGGGAGAACTCATTTACATAGATCCACCATATTACGAAAAAGGTCAGCGGCTTTATAGAAACTTCTATAATCATTCTGATCATGTTGAGATTCAAAATGCGATATTGAAATGTAAGACTAAGAATTGGGTCGTATCATACGATGCTGTTGATGAAATTCGTAACATTTACAAAGATTTTTCGCCACACGTCGTAGAGCTTTTGTATAGTGCAGGTAAGCATCGAACTGCAAAAGAACTTGTTTATCTAAGTGAGAACTTGAATGTACCAAAGCTTTGGGATAGTTCTTCGCAATGTGCCGCTTAGCGTAAATTGAAGGTGGCTTTCGGAGTTTTCATGCACAAGGATGGGTCAATTTATGACGACATCCCAGAAGTGCACTACCAGTTTCCGAAAAGCTATCTCAGCCGAGCACAGCAAATGGTCGGCGACTGGATCGTCTATCGCGAGCCGGTCAAGATTCCGAACTCCAAGGGCTTTTTCGCCGTGGCTAAGGTCGAGCGGATCATTCCTGATCCGGATGAATCAGACCGCTATCGCGCGATTATCGAAGCGGGCAGCTATCTGCCATTCGAGCCGACCGTTCCGCATATCGTGAATGGCGAACAGGTTGAGCAGGGCATTCTTAATGAGGCCGGCAACATCTCTGGTCGCGCCCAAGCAGCCGTCCGACCGCTTTCGCATTCGGACTTTGCGCGCATCTTATCGCTCGGCTTGCCGGATGAGGACTTCCTGCCTCGCAGCGATGACGAGATTGTCGAAGATAAGCTTCTCCATGAGCCGCAAACCCCGTTCGAAATCGAACGGCCCATCGTTCAGTCACTCGTTTCCAAGCCATTCCGCGACCGCGCGTTCCGCCGCGCGGTGATGCACGCCTATGATGGCCGCTGCGCGGTGACTGGCTGGAAGCTGGTCAATGGCGGTGGCCGCTTGGAAGCACAGGCTGCGCATATCCGCCCGGTCGAGCATGGCGGCCCTGATAGCGTGCGCAATGGCCTTGCGCTGTCAGGCACGGCGCATTGGATGTTAGACCGTGGGTTGATTGGTTTCAGGGATGATCTTGAGATCATCGTACACCGCAAGGTCAATGATCGCGAGGGTGTCGAGGCGATCATCAATCCCACGGGCAAGCTCAAGGCGCCGGAGATCGAGTCCTATCGTCCGCATCCTAAGTTCCTGTCGTGGCATCGGGAGTTTCACGGGTTCGATGCGTAGCTTCAGCCCTGTTCCGTGAAGTCATTCCGAGTGACGCGTTTTTTGTTTGCGCCCTCAAGCGCCGGGCGGGGCGCATCCGCGCCCCTTGGCTACGCGGCATAAGCCGCGGCGCGCGGTCACGCTTGCACTCGGCTGCGCCTCGCGTGCTAGCGCAAGGTTGTTAGCACGTGGCGAACCGCAGGAAGTGCGGGATATGCGCCCTCAATCCCACCCTTCATCCTTGATCGACCGACAGCGAGGCCCCGTGTCCTCGGCTGGCTCCTCCGGCGCCTCCCGCGCGCTCCTCTCCGGCGACGGTAACGGCATCGCCTCGTCCACCTCGTCCCACTGCGCCTCGGGGTCCTGGTAGAGCTCGTGCTCGGGGTCGTCGTAGCAGAGGTAGCCTTCCTCGCGGTCGAGCGCCTCCAGCCGCCGGTACTCCTTCCACGCGGCGCGGGTGCGGGGGCTTAGCTGGGCGTACCAGTTCTCGTAGGACGCGTTCAGCTTGGTGTTGAGCGAGCGCAGCGTCTCGGCCTCTTCCTCGCCCGCGGCGGCGTTGCGCTCGGCCTCCCATTCCTTGCGCCATTGCTTCTTGAGCCGCTCGAGCTCCATCTTGCCCACCGCATTGAGGCCCTTGGGCTTGCCTTCGGCAAAACGCTCGGGCGCGCGGTTGCGCAGCATGAACATCAGCAGCCGGTCGTTATGCACCGTGCGGCTGCCGACGAGCTTGCCATAGGAATAGACCGGCACCTCGACCCCGTTCAGCGCGCGGTCCATCGCGACATCCTCGATCCGCTGCATGCCGAGATCGAGCGCGGCCTGCCATGCGGCGCGGAAGCTGGCGGCCTCGGGATGGCGGCGCAGGAGATAGGCGCCGACCTCGGCGCGGCCGACCTGGCGGCAGGCGCTGGCGACGCTGCCGGTATCCGCCAGCGCCTCGATAAAGGCGCGCTGGACCTGCGGCTTCCACCCGTTCGACCGCTCGCGCAGGCGCGGGACGGGGGTGAATGCGGGCAACGTGCCGCGCGCGGTGTGGGGGTGTTGGGTGGGGTTGGGGTCGGGGTTCGGGTCGTCCATCTGCGGGGATGGAGCAGATTTGGCGCGTGTAGGAAAATTCGGGGAGGGGGGAGAGGGGGAGGGGGAGGAGGAGGAGTTTTTGCTTTGCGAACCCGCATCCGCGGGTTCGTCCTCGCTAGATGTGCAGCAAGCTGCACCCGCTGCGGGCGGGCGGTCGCCCTTGCCGCTCGCTGGTCGCGACCGGGACTTGCGCGGTAAGATAGCGGATCGCGATGATCCCGAGCCGCAGGCGAGGCAAGGCCGACTGGCCGCCCGCAGCGATGCGACCTTCAGGTCGCGTGAGCGAGGATAGCCTAAGGCTGCGAATGCAGCCGCCGGCGCCTGAGGCTCAAAAGAAACAAAATCCTCCTCCCGCTTACCGAATCTTAACCTCGTCACGATAACGATCAGGCGGGGGCGGTACATCGGTGCCGGGTCCAACCCCATTTCGAAAGTGTTGACCGATGGCCTTGCTGTGTCGTCTGCTCGCGCAATTGTCGCGGGATACACGGGGTAACGTCCTGCCCATCGTCGGCGCGGCGCTGGTGCCGCTGACCATCATGATCGGCAGCGGGGTCGACCTCAGCCGCGCCTATATGGCCAAGAGCAAGATGCAGAGCGCGTGCGACGCCGCCAGCCTCGCCGCGCGGCGGGTGATGAAGGACGACGCGCTGTCGAGCGAGGTCGAGGCCACCGGCAAGGACTTCTTCGGCTTCAACTTCCCGCAGGGGCTGTACGGCACCGCCGGGTTCACGCCCGTGATCAGCCGCTCGGGCCCCGGCGTGGTCCGCGTGGCGGCGGAGACGACGATCCCGACGGTGGTGATGAACCTGTTCGGCTTCGGCTCGCTCCCCGTCTCGGTCAGCTGCGATGCCTCGCTCAATTTCGTCAACACCGATATCGTGCTGGTGCTCGATGTCACCGGCTCGATGGCCGAAAGCATCAGCGGCTCGACCAAGATCGCGGCGCTGCAGGACGCGGTGCTGGCGCTGTATGACGAACTCGCGCCGACGCAGGCGCAGCTCCAGGCGCAGGGTCTGCGGCTGCGCTACGGCGTGGTGCCCTATTCGAGCACGGTCAATGTCGGCCGGCTCGTCTATGGCCAGAACGCGGGCTACATGCGCTCGAACGTGACTGTCCCCTCGCGCGTGGCGAACTTCAACCAGGCGGTCTATACCAGCAATGCCCCGACGCAGAGCGGGTCGTGGGAGGTCTATAACGGCAGCCTGTCGAACAGCGAATGCCAGAATTACGTGGGTGCGCCCAACACCAGCGGAGGGGGGCCGCCGCCCAGCGCGACGACGGTGACCCGCTACCAGGGGACGTCGTCGAGCAACAGCTACAACCAGTCGCAGAACTGGGGCTGGTCGAATGCGCCCGACACCTCGGGCACCAATCGCAGCTGCCGCCGCTGGAAAAGCGTCGAGACCACGACCTACAAGGACAGCGGCACCAAGGCCTTCAGCAACTGGACCTATCGCCAGGTGGAGTACGACACGTCGGACTATATCCGGCCGGGCGGCAAGCTGACCTTCGCCACCAGCGCGGCGGGCACCGTGCCCGCGCCGGGCGGGAGCTACAATGCGCAGCAGCTCGCCGCAGTGGGTACCGGGGTGAGCACGGCCGATGCGGTGTGGAACGGCTGTATCGAGGAACGCGACACCACCACCGGCATCGACGGCGGGACCAGCATGACGATCCCGTCTGGCGCGAAGGATCTCGACATCGACCTGATCCCCGGCAGCGACGCGACGCGCTGGCGCCCGATGTTGCCCGACCTGATCTTCACCCGCAGTGCGGGCACCGCCTCGACCACTTCCAATGCCGATGCCGCCAACACCACCGGCTGGATCAAGAACTATGCCTATAGCCAGGGCTACTGGGCTTGCCCGACCGAGGCGCGCCGGCTCGCCGAATGGGACCGCACCGCGCTCGACACTTACGTCAAGGGCCTGCAGACCGTCGGCGGGACCTATCACGACATCGGCATGATCTGGGGCGCGCGGTTCATCTCCACCGGCGGCGTGTTCGGCGATGGCTGCGACTATTACAACTCGATGCCCTGCAACCGCCATGTGATCTTCATGACCGATGGCGCGCAGACCGCCTATTGCAACGTCTATACCGCTTATGGGGTCGAGCAGAACGACATGCGCACGACCGGTTCGGGCACTTGTTCGAACCAGCTGGCGCGCCATGAGCAGCGCTTCCGCATGGCCTGCAACGCGGCCAAGAACCTCGGCGCCTCGCTGTGGGTCATCGGTTTCGACACCGCGCTCACTGCCAATCTGAGCGGCTGTGCCAGCAGCCCCGGACAGGCGTCGACCGTCGCCGACCGCGCCGCGCTGATCAGCAAGTTCCGCCAGATCGGCAACCAGATCGGCGCGCTGAGGCTGACCCAATGAGGGGCCTCGTCAAACGCTTGCGGCGGGACGAGCAGGGCGCGGCGATCGTCGAGTTCGCGCTGGTGCTGACGCCGCTGCTGCTGTTCCTGATCGGCGGGCTGGACCTCGGCTACCAGGCCTATCTCCGCTCGGTCATCCAGGGTGCACTCAACGATGTCGCGCGGACCGGTTCGCTCGAGGGGCCGACCTTCAACTGCACGGGCGACACAGTAGAGGAGCAGATCGGCTGCGCGATCCAGACGCGTTCGGACGTGATCGCGCGCGGCGCCACCTACCAGATCACCATGCGCAATTTCTACGATTTCTCAGGCATCGGCCGCAGCGAGAAGCTGGTCACCGATTACAATTCGAACGGCCAATACGACCTGGGCGATTGCTTCGTCGATCTCAATGCCAACGGGGCCTACGATACCAGCGCGGGCCGGACCGGCGTCGGCGGGGCGGACGATGTGGTGTTCTACGAAGTGCGGCTGAGCATGCCCCGGCTGTTCCCGATCCACAAATTCATCGACACGACGCCCGACTATCACATCTATGCCACCGCGGCGGTCCGCAACCAGCCTTATGCGGCGCAGAAAGTGCCTTCGACGGTGTGCGTATGAGCCGGAAAACACCCTCTTCGGCGCGGCGCTTCATCCGCGCCCTGATCCGTTCGCGGCGCGGGATCGCCTTGACCGAATTCGCCTTCGCCCTGCCGATCTTCGTCACGCTGCTGTTCGGCGGGCTCGAGGTAATCAATCTGGTGATGGCCCACATGCGCATCAGCCAGATCGCGATTTCGGTGGCCGACAATGCCGGACGCGTGCGCCAGGGGATCGACGAGGCCGATATCTACGAAGTGTTCGCGGGTGCCGACCAGGTCGGGCGCGGAGTCGATTTCGCCACCAATGGGCGCGTGATCCTGTCCTCGCTCGAACCGAACGGCAGGACCGGCGGCCAGGCAGGCCAGATGATCAACTGGCAGCGCTGCTACGGCTCGCTGTCTGCCGCGCCGCGTTACGGCGCACAGGATGCGGGACGCACCAACGGCTCGCTGCGCGATGGGCTGGGCTCGACGGCGAGCAAGATCAAGGCCGCCGAAGGCAGCGCGGTGATGTTTGCCGAAGTGTCCTACCGCTACACGCCGCGGATCCTCCCGAGCATCGTCGCCAACGGTCTCGAGCTGCGTTACGAAAGCGCGTTCAACGTGCGCGAACGGACCAACCAGAACCTGACCAATACGCAGAATCTGGCGGCCAATTCCTGTTAGGCGAGGGGCAACCCTACGGCTTGAAAGCACCCATGATGGACAAGAAATTCGCGCTGTGCATGGCAGGCGGCATATTGCTGGTCGTCGCTTCGACGATGGGCGAGGACGGGCCGGTCACGCGGCTGGCGGGGATGGATGCAAACGGCGCGCGGCAGGGCCAGCAAATCCTGCGCGAACGGACCGGCGCGGCGCCCGCGGCACCGGCGGCGAACAGCGCTGATTGGTACGCGCCCGACCCGGGACCCGTGCAACCGGCGATCCCCGTTTACCGCTATGAGAATGTCGAGGTGCACGTGCCGCAGGAAGTGTTCGACCCGGCGGTCGCCGCAGCCAGCGAGATCCGGTAGGCGGTCCAAACGCAAACCTCCCCGGATACCGACAAGGGCACCGGGGAGGCTTTAATTCGACGCAGCCGCCGGAGCGGCCGGGATGTTTACGGACGGATCTGGCCGTCGCCGTGGACGAGATATTTGAAGCTGCACAATTGTTCGAGGCCGACCGGCCCGCGCGCGTGCATCTTGCCCGTCGCAATGCCGATTTCCGCGCCCATGCCGAACTCGCCGCCATCGGCGAACTGCGTGCTGGCATTGTGCATCACGATGGCGCTGTCGATGCTGGTCATGAACTTGCGCGCGGCATCATCGTCTTCTGTCAGGATCGCATCGGTATGGTGGCTCGAATGCGCTTCCACCCAGGCGATACCTTCATCGAGCCCATCGACGATCTTCACGCTCGCGATGGGGTCGAGATATTCGGTATTCCAGTCTTCCTCGGTCGCCTGCTTCAAGCGGCCGTCGATTGCCACCGCATCGGCATCGCCGCGCAGTTCGCAATCCGCCCCCATCGTGTCGGCGAATTTGGGAATAAAATCCGCTGCCACGGCACGGTCGACGACCACGCTTTCGGTCGCGCCGCACACGCCGGTCCGGCGCAGCTTGGCATTGCGGATCACCTTGACCGCCTTGTCGAGATCGGCGGCGGCGTGGACATAGCTGTGACAATTGCCGTCGAGGTGGAGCAGCGTGGGCACGCTGGCCTGGTCGCGGACCAGTTCGACCAGCCCGCGTCCGCCGCGCGGGATCACCAGATCAACGAATTCATCGGCCTTGAGCAGCGCGGCGACGGCATTGCGGTCGGTCGTGCCGACCGTCTGCACCGCGTCCTCGGGCAGTCCGGCAGCTTTCAGCCCGGCGCGCATGCAATCGACGATCACGCGCGTCGAATAGCGGCTTTCGCTGCCGCCGCGCAGGATAACCGCATTGCCCGATTTGAGGCAGAGCGCGCTGGCATCGGCGCCGACATTGGGGCGCGATTCGTAAATCATGCCGATCACGCCGATTGGCACGGCGACGCGTTCGATGGTGAGGCCGTTGGGCCGCTCGAACGTCGCCAGCTGGCGACCGACGGGGTCGGGCAGTTCGGCGATTTCCTCGAGCGCGCCGGCCATGCCCGCAATCCGCTCCTCGGTCAGGCGCAGACGGTCGATGAAGCTTTCGGGCTTGCTGCCTTCGACGCTCTTCACATCCTTGGCATTGGCTTCGAGCAGATCGGGCGTGCGGTCGCGCAGCGCCTTGGCGGCTTCGCGCAGCGCGGTGTTTTTCGCCTCGGTGCTGGCCGACAGCAGGCCGCGAGCTGCCTTGCGCGCGCGCTGGCCGAGGTCGTGGATATGCAATTGCGGGTCGAGTGTCTGGTCGGTCATAGTATCTCTCATATATCGCGTTTCGGGGCGGGAGTCGCTGGCGTTCAGCGCAACTCGACCGCCCGGTCGTAGGCTGCCTGCAAGGTATCATGCAGGCGCTTGGAAAGGCCACCATCTGCATTGAGCGCGCCGAGACCGGCGGCAGTGGTGCCACCCTTGCTGGTCACCGAATTGCGCAATTCCTCAAGGCTGGGCGCCGACGGTTCGCTGGCCATGGCGATCGCGCCGCCGATCGTGCCGAGCACCATGTCGCGCGCTTCGTCCTCGTCGAAACCCTGCGCCATGGCCGCTTCGGCATAAGCGCGGGCAATCTCGAAGACGTAGCCGGGGCCCGAACCAGCCACGGCGGTCACCTTGTCGAGCTTGTCTTCGCTGCCGACCGTAATGGTTGCGCCTGCGCGGCGCATGAACGCTTCTGCATGGGTGACATGGATCGAACTGGCATGCGGGCCGGGGCAGATGCCGCTGACGCCGCGGCCGATCGCGGCGGGCAGGTTGGGCATCGTGCGGATGACCGGCGCATCACCCATCAGCTTGGAGAGGCGAGGCCCCGAATAGCCGGCGGCGATCGAGAGGACATATCCTCCCGGCGCCAGATGCTCGATATAATCGGCCATGATGTCATCGATCAGCTGTGGCTTCACCGCGGCAACGATGCAGTCGAATCGCTTGTCGGCGATCTGTTCGCGGTCGGTGACGAGAGTGACCTCTTCGGGCACATCGCTACCCGCTGGATCGACCACGGTGATCCTTTCGGGCCCCTCGACCCATTGCGAAAGTAAAGCGGAGCCCATTTTTCCGCATCCGACAATGCAAACAGTTTTTATAATGACTAAAATCCGTTTCCGAGCGCCATGGCTCTTGTGTAATCTTGTGCTTACTTGACTATAAGAAGAGCTTCCTGGAAGCTTACTGCCTTAACTATACCAAATACGATCTTATTCTTGTTAGGCCGGTATTTTCAAAAAGGCGGTTGTGCAGTGCACAACCACTATCTATATTGTGCTCGAGAAATTTCAAGCCTACGCAACATTCGAAAAATATGACCCAAAAACGAAACATCGTCGTCAAAATCGGTTCGGCCCTCCTCGCCAACCAACAGCTCCTTACTCCGCGTTATGGCTTCCTCCAGCGCCTGCTGGAAGACATTGCCCAGTTGCGCGCCGAAGGTACCAATGTGATCCTGTGCTCGTCGGGCTCGGTCGCACTGGGACTGCGCATCATCGGGGAAACGCCCGAAAGCGCCGGAGTATCCGACAAGCAGGCCGCCGCCGCCTGCGGTATGCCGCTGCTGCTCAATGCCTATAAGCAGGTCGGGCACGAGTTTGGCTTCGAGATTGCCCAGGTGCTGCTCACGCTGGGCGATTTCGAGGATCACCGCCGGTTCCTAAACACGCGCAACACCGTGCACCGCCTGCTCCAGTCCAACGTGGTCCCGATCGTCAACGAGAACGATACCATCACCACCGAGGAAATCCGTGTCGGCGACAACGACCGGCTGGCGGCCAAGGTCGCGCAGATGGTCGGCGCGGACGATTTCGTGATTCTCACTGGCGTCGACGGCCTCTACGACCGCAATCCCGACGATCCCGAGGCGCAATTCGTGCCCGAAGTCGAGGATGTCAGCCTGTATATGGACGCGACCAAAGGCAAGAGTACGCTCGGCACGGGCGGGATGGAGACCAAGCTGCTGGCCGCCAACATGGCGCAGGAAGCGGGCGTCACCACCTGGATCGCGCAGGGCGAGGCGGATCGTCCGGTTTCTAGCGTGCTGGCGCAGACGCGCCGCTCGACCAAGATTCTCCCGCATCCCAATCCGCTGTCGGGCTGGGACAGCTGGATCGCCAACCGCCTGCAGATGGCGGGCAGCCTGGTGATTTCCGACACCACCGCCTCGGGGCTGGGGGGCGATCGCCCGATCCGCCGCGGCGACGTGATCTCGATGACCGGAGATTTCTCGCGCGGCGACGTGCTCCATATCTACGACAGTAAGGGCATCGAACGTGCCCGCGGGCTGAGCGATTTCACCTCGGAGGAATTGCGCGTTCTGACGAGCAATCCCGATACGCAGGCCGAACAATTGCTCGGTTATCGCACCAAGGGCGAAGTGATCCGCAGCGCCAATCTGGTGATGCTCGAAAACCGCCACCTGTTGTGGGATGCGCCCGAAGAAATTTCCAGCGCACAATAGCCCTCGGGGGACAGCGGCGCGAACTTCACTTGGCGTTCATCGGGACGCTGGTTATAGGCTGCTTCCCATGACAACCCAGACCCGCTCCACCCCCAAGCTCATCCTCGGCGCCGCGCTCGCGGGTGCGACGCTCCTCACCGCCGGATGTGCGGGCCGCGACAACGGCCCCCGCGACACCGCCTATGTCGCGCGCGACGTGGAAACGCTGTACTGGGAGGCCAAGCGCCGGCTCGACAACGGCCAGGCCGAAATGGCCGCCGCGCTGTTCGACGAGGTCGAGCGCCAGCATCCCTATTCGCCCTGGGCGCGCCGGGCGCAGCTGATGGGTTCGTTCAGCTATTACGTCGCGCAGGATTACAACAAGGCGATCCAGGCGGCGCAGCGCTTCCTGCAGATCCACCCGGGCAACAAGGACGCGCCTTACGCCTTCTACCTGATCGCGCTCAGCTATTACGAGCAGATCAGCGACGTGCAGCGCGACCAGAAGATCACCGACCAGGCGCTGACCGCGCTCAACGAGATCAACCGCCGTTTCCCCACCAGCGATTACGCCGCCGACGCGCGGCTCAAGATCGACCTCGTGCGCGATCACCTCGCGGGCAAGGAAATGGAGATCGGCCGGCATTACGAACGCTCGGGCAAGTGGATCGCGGCGCAGATCCGCTTCCAGAACGTGGTCGACAATTACGAGACCACCAGCCACGCGCCCGAAGCGC
The DNA here is from genome assembly GCF_036867055.1 of Qipengyuania sp. Mu-71. Taxonomy (NCBI): domain Bacteria; kingdom Pseudomonadati; phylum Pseudomonadota; class Alphaproteobacteria; order Sphingomonadales; family Erythrobacteraceae; genus Qipengyuania; species Qipengyuania sp. Mu-71. The sequence continues at coordinate 1,026,051 of NZ_JBAJHR010000001.1, forward strand.
TGTACCGGCTGACCGAAACCAGCCTTGCGCTGGGGATTCCGGCCGAAGCGGTGAAATATGCCGCGGTGCTCGGGGCGAACTATCCGGGCAACGACTGGTACGACAAGGCGTATGAGCTGGTCCAGGACCACGCAGCGGGCGTGAACCCCAGCTGATCGGCGCCCCCCGAGTCAGGCGCGGCGTGCGCGCAAGGCCTCGACCTGGGCGCTGGACGCCGCCTCTGCATCGAATGACATGACCCGGTTGCGGCCTTCGTTCTTGGCGCGATAAAGCGCGCGATCGGCCTCGCCATAGAGCGCGGTCCAGTCCTCGGGACCGGCCACCACCGCATCCGCCACCCCGATGCTCGCAGTGATCTGTTCGCCATGCGGCATGTAGGCGCCGCGGATTTCGCCCAGCACCTGCAGCGCGATCGCCGGGTCGAGCGTGTCGGCGCTGGCGAGCAGCGCGAACTCCTCGCCCCCCAGCCGTGCGGCGCAGATCTCGCCGCGCGCATGAATCGCCAGCAGTTCGGCGAAAGCGCGTAGCACATCGTCGCCCATATCGTGCCCGAAGCGGTCGTTGATATTCTTGAAGCGGTCGATATCGACCACCATCAGCCGCACTGCGCGGCCGCGCTCGGCAAAGCCTTCGAAATGCTCCATCAGCGCGCGGCGATTGGCGAGGCCGGTGAGCGGATCGTGCCGCGCCAGCTCGGCCGATCTGTAGCGTTCCTCGACCAGGCTCAGCAGCAAATGGTGGTGCCGCCGCATCATCAGCAGCTGGAATCCCACCGCGATGACCACTGCGGTGGCCAGCACCGCGTCCATCACCTGACCCGTGCTCGCCAGCGCGGCGGCCACCGGGCCCAGCGTCACCAGCAGCACCGACAGGCCGATGCCGCGCACCGCGGTCAGGCAATAGCCGAGCATCAGCGCGCCGAGCGACATGATCGCGGGGTAGTAGATCCGCGTTTCGACCGGCGCGCTTGCCCAGCTGGCGATGCACCAAACACTGCCGACCGCGGCTGAGAGCAGGCACAGCTTCCACACCGTGGCGATGACCCGCCGCGCATCTTGCGTGGTCGAGGTGTCGAAATCGATCGGGCGCGCCAGCAGGATCAGGCAGAGCGTGGCAAGCGCCAGCACCACCAGCGGCAGCCCGTAGGCGACCAGCGGCCCCGCACCCGGGCTCGCCCCATAGGCGACCACCGGCAGGCTGAGGATGAAGCCGGCGAACAGCAGCCGCGCCTGGCCGATCATGTGGTGGGCAGTGAGCATGGTGAAGTCGTCCCGCAGATGCGCGGGAATGCCCGGCCCGCCAAGGCCGTTCAGGATGCTTCGCCAAAACACCCCTATGCCATAATATAGCATTTGCTAATTCGACGTTTACGGATGCGCCGGATCGTGCGGCTCTCAAGCTTGTCGATTGCGCGCAAAGGCTTGCTGACTTGGCTGGCGGCAGCGGCTAACAGGGCCTGGCATGCTGACCCGGCTATCCATCCGCAATATCGTGCTGATCGAGGCGCTCGACCTCGCCTTCGGGCGCGGGCTCGGCGTGCTCACCGGCGAAACAGGTGCGGGCAAGTCGATCCTGCTCGATGCGCTGGGGCTGGTGCTGGGCAATCGCGCCGACAGCGGGCTGGTGCGCGGCGGTGAGGACAAGGCCAGCGTTTCGGCCACCTTCGACTTCAACACCCTGCCGCGCGGGCTTACCCGATTGCTCGACGATGCGGATATCGAATTGGAGGACGGCGAACCGCTGATCGTGCGGCGCCAGCTCAAACCCGACGGCAAGAGCCGCGCCTTCGTCAACGACCAGCCGGTCAGCGTCGGCCTGCTGCGCGACATGGCGGGCTTCCTCGTCGAACTGCATGGCCAGCATGACGATCGCGGGCTGGTCAATCCGCGCGGACACCGGGCGCTGCTCGACCGGTTCGCCGGGGCGGACACCGCGCGGGTCGCGGAGGCGTGGAGCAAATGGCGCAGCGCCGAGGAGGCGCTGGCCGAAGCGCGCGGCGCGGTGGAAACCGCCAAGGCCGACCAGGATTTGCTGCTCGCGCATCTCGCCGAACTGACCGCGCTCGAACCGCAGGCGGGCGAAGAGGCACGGCTCGCCGCAACCCGCGCGGACATGCAGAAGGGCGAGAAGCTGTCGGGCGATCTCGAGGAACTGCGGCATTTGTGGGAAGGCTCGGATTCGCCGCTCGCCTCGCTGCGCGTGGCGGCGCGGCGGCTCGACCGCATCGCGCCCGAACACCCGCTGCTGGCCGAAGCGCTGGGCGCGCTTGACCGCGCGGTGATCGAGGCGGGCGAGGCGGAAGAGAAGCTGCAGGCCGCCGCCGAGGCGCTGGTCCACGACCCCGCCGCGCTTGATGCCGCCGAAACCCGGCTGTTCGAACTGCGTGCGCTAGCGCGCAAGCACCGCTGCGAGGTCGACGAACTGCCCGAACTGATGCGAACGATGCGCGGCCAGCTCGAAAGCATCGAGGGCGGCGAGGCCGAGCTCGATGCGCTCGAAGCGGCTGCGAAGGATGCCGGCGCGGGCTACCGCGCGGCGGCCGAAGCGCTGCACGCCAGCCGCATTGCCGCCGCGCTGCGGCTCGACGAGGCGGTGACGCGCGAACTGGCGCCGCTCAAGCTCGACGCTGCGCGTTTCCGCACTGCGGTGACGGCCTTGCCCGAGGACAAATGGGGCGCGAGCGGCATGGATGCGGTCGAATTCCTCATCGCCACCAATCCCGGCGCCGATTTCGCGCCGCTCACCAAGATTGCCAGCGGCGGCGAACTGTCGCGCTTCATCCTCGCGCTCAAGGTCGCGCTGGCCGAGCAGGGCGGGGCGGCGACGGTGATCTTCGACGAGATCGACCGCGGCGTCGGCGGAGCGGTCGCCAGCGCGATCGGCGAACGGCTCGCGCGGCTCTCCGCCGACGGGCAATTGCTCGCGGTAACGCACAGCCCGCAGGTCGCCGCACGCGGGCGCATGCATTACATGATCGCCAAATCGAGCGACGGCACGGTGACCAAGACCAGCGTCGCGCTGCTCGACGAAGGCGGGCGGCAGGAAGAGATCGCGCGCATGCTCTCGGGAGCCGAGGTTACGCCTGAAGCGAGGGCGCAGGCCGATCGGCTGCTGGAGGGCGTGTGATGCCCGCGCCAAAAGCCCCCTCTTCTTCAGAGGAGGGGGTTGGGGGTGGTGGCGTCTCGCCAGAGACGCTTCGTGTTCGCGCCGCCCGAATGCGCCGCGATATGCCCGAACCCGAACGGCGGTTGTGGAACGAGGTGCGCGGCAGGCGTCTGGATGGTTTCAAGTTCCGGCGACAGGTCGTGATCGGGCACCGGATCGTGGATTTCTTCTGTCCGGCGAAAGGGCTGGTGGTGGAAGTGGATGGCGATACACATGACCCGGTGACCGATGCGGACCGCGATGGAACGATGCTTCGGGACCATGGATTTACGACCGTGCGTTTCACCAATCACCAGATCATGCGCAATCTGGACGGGGTGCTGGAGAAGTTGACGAGCGTGCTTGAAGAAACAGCGGATCGCTGGCCGAAAGGTCGCGAACACCACCCCCAAACCCCCTCCTCTGAAGAAGAGGGGGCCTAGAATGGCAATCGACATTACCGAAGCCGAAGCCGCCAATGAATTGATGCGGCTGGCGAAGCAGATCGCGCATCATGACCGGCTCTACCATGCCGAAGACGCCCCCGAGATAAGCGATCCGGAATATGACGCGCTGGTGCGGCGCAATGCCGCGCTGGAGGCGGCGTTTCCGCACCTCGTGCGCGAGGATTCGCCCAGCCGCAAGGTTGGGCACACGGCCACCACCTCGCCGCTGAGCAAGGTGACGCACGAGGTTCGCATGATGAGCCTCGACAACGCCTTCAACGCCGAGGAGGTCGAGGAATGGGTCGCGCGCGTGCGACGGTTCCTGTCGCTGGCGGCGGACGATCCGGTGGCATTTACGGCCGAGGACAAGATCGACGGCCTGTCGTGCTCGCTGCGTTACGAAAAGGGCGCTCTGGTGCGCGCGGCGACGCGCGGCGATGGGCAGGTGGGCGAGGACGTGACGCCCAATGTCGCGCATATCGCCGACATTCCGCAGCAGCTTGGCGGCGATGCGCCCGACGTGTTCGAGATCCGCGGCGAGGTCTATATGGGGCGCGCCGATTTCGAGGCGCTCAACGCGCGGTTGATGGATGACGCGCGCGCCGCAGCGGAGGAGAAGGGCGAGGAGCTCGACGCCGCCAAGGTCCGCCAGTTCGCCAACCCGCGCAATGCCGCTGCCGGATCGCTGCGACAGAAGGACGCCGAGGTCACCGCGCAGCGCCCGCTCAAGTTCTGGGCGCATGGCTGGGGTGCGGCCTCCGATGTGCCGGGCGACACGCAGGAAGAGGTGGTCCGCGTGATCGAGCGCTGGGGCGTGCCCGTCTCGCCGCTGTTCGCGCGGTTCGACGATGCCGCCGCGATCCTCGCGCATTACGAGACCATCGCCGCCGCGCGGCCCGACCTGCCGTATGAAATCGACGGCGTGGCCTACAAGGTCGACCGGCTCGACTACCAGCAGCGGCTCGGCTTCGTCGCCAAGGCGCCGCGCTGGGCGCTGGCGCACAAATTCCCCGCCGAACAGGCCGAGACCACGCTCGAGAGCATCGACATCCAGGTCGGGCGGACGGGCAAGTTGACCCCGGTCGGGCGGCTTGCCCCCGTGTTGGTGGGTGGTGTCACCGTGACCAATGTCACGCTGCACAATCGCGACGAGATCGCGCGGCTGGGCGTGCGGCCGGGCGACCGCGTGGTGGTCCAACGCGCGGGCGACGTTATTCCACAGCTTGTGGATAACCTCACGTCCGAGGCGGAGCGCGATGCCTTCCACTTCCCCGACCATTGCCCCGAATGCGGCAGCGAGGCGGTGGCGGAAGAGGGCGAGGTCGATGTGCGCTGCACAGGCGGTCTCATATGTCCTGCACAACGCACGGAAAGGCTTAAGCATTTCGTCAGCCGCGGGGCGCTGGACATCGACGGTCTGGGCGAGAAGACGATCGACCAGTTCTTTGCGCTCGACTGGCTCGAAAGCCCCGCCGACATCTTCCGCCTGAAGCAGCGGCGCGCGGACATTCTCGCGCTCGACGGGTGGAAGGAGCGCTCTGTGGATAATTTGTTGGAATCTGTGGAAGCGCGCCGTGAACCCGATGCCGCGCGGCTGCTGTTCGGACTGGGGATCCGCCATGTCGGCGCGGTCACCGCGCGCGACCTGATGAAGGGGCTGGGCGATATCCGCCTGCTGCCCCGGAAGGCCGCCGAATTCCGGACCTACTGCCTCGAACACCCGCGCGCCGAGGGCGAGAAGGAAAGCCCGTTCAACACGCGCATGGTCGAGGCGGTGAAACGCATTTTCGAAGTCCGCACCGACGGGATCGGCACTGCGGTGGGCCATGCACTGGCCGACTTCTTCCATGAAGAGCACAACCGCAGCGTGTGGAACGATTTGATCGGCGAGGCACCGGGCGAAGGGGTGGTCGAACCGCAGCGCTACGAGGTCGAGACACGCGACAGCCCGGTCAGCGGCAAGACGGTGGTGTTCACCGGCAAGCTCGAGACGATGAGCCGCGACGAGGCCAAGGCGCAGGCCGAACGGCTCGGCGCCAAGGCCAGCGGCTCGGTCAGCGCCAAGACCGATTTGCTGGTCGCGGGGCCGGGCGCGGGCAGCAAGCTGAAGAAGGCCGCCGAACTGGGGATCGAGGTGGTGGACGAGGCCGGCTGGGCCGAAATCGTCAAGGCGGCCGGCTGACATGCTCGAGCAGACCCACGAACAGGCGCTGCGCATTGCCGATCTGCTGCGCCAGCGCGGCGAGAAGGTCGCGGTGGCCGACGGAGCGACCGGCGGGCTGGTCGCGGCATCGCTGCTCACCGTGCCCGGCGCGCTCGATTTCTTCGTCGGGGGCGGGGTGGTCTATTCCTTCCGCGCCCGCGACATCTTGTTCGACCTGCCGCGCGACGCCTATGCCGGCATGCGCGGCGCGAGCGAGGATTACGCGCTGCTGCAGGCGCGCGCGATCCGCGACAATTTCGGCGCGCAATGGGGGCTGGCGGAAAGCGGTTCGGTCGGCGGGTCGAGCCACCCCAGCGGTGCACCCGCGGGGCGCAGCTGCGCGGCGGTGGCGGGGCCCGGCGGGTTCGAATTCACCCGCCGGACCGAGACCGGCAGCGACGACCGCATCGCCAATATGGAAGCCTTTGCGCGCGCCGCCCTCCAGACGCTGGAAGACGCGCTGCGCGGCTGATCAGCCGCCCGGCATGATGTGGATCTCGCGCACATCCGCGCTGCGCGGCTGCGACAGCGCGAAGACCACCGCATTGGCGACATCGTCGGGCTGGATCTTGTCGGGCTTGGGTTCGTCGAAGAACGGCGTGTCGACCATGCCGGGGGTGATCAGCGTGCAGCGGCCGCCCCATTCGCGCATTTCCTCCGCCAGATTGCCCGCGAAGCCCTGCACGAACCATTTGGTCGCGCCATAGACCGAGCCCTTCATGTGGTCGCGTCCGGCCTTCGACCCGGTGACCACGAAATGCCCCCTGGTCTTGCGCAGGTGCGGCAGCGTGGCATGCGCGGTGGTGAGCACCGCGAGCACGTTGAGATGGATCATCGCGTGCCAATCGTCCGGATCGCCCTGCTCGATACCGGGAGTGGAGGTGCCCTTGCCGGCATTGGCATAGACCGCGTCGAGCCCGCCGAAATGCGCCACTGCCTGCGCCACCGCCTCGTCCAGCTCGTCGCGCCTGGTCACATCGCAGGGCAATGCGAGCGCCTGCTCGCCGATGTCCCCGGCAAGGTCTTCCAATGTATCTTTCGAGCGCGCGAGCAGCGCGACGTTCCAGCCCGCCTGTGCCGCAGCGCGGGCGGTGGCGGCGCCGATGCCGGTCGAGGCGCCGGTGATGAGCAGCGTCTTGGTCATGGGGTCTCCTGGTTCCGAATGCTCCTCCAACAGCGGTCCGGCCGGGCGGAGGTTCCGGTGCGTATTGTCGTTCCTGTCCTCGATTCCCGGCGCGCAGCGGGTTATGGCGTGCGCACAAGGGGTTGGCAGGGGGAAACGCCATGATGGGGTATTATCGTCGCTATTGCGAACGGCGCGCGGACGCGCGGGCCGTGGGCACGAATGGCAAACGCTGGATTCGCACGTGGATCAATGTCTTTCGCACCGAAACCGAGGCGCGGGTGCCGCAGGACGAGGCGCAGCTGGCCCAGCTGATCTGCGAGGGCGAGTTCAGCTGCGTGGGCAAGTCGCATTCCTATAACGGCGTGCAGGTGGTCCCCAGCGTCACCGCGATGATGATGCGCGAGGGCGGGCTGACGACGCTGGCCTATGACCCGGCGAGCGAGACCGTGCGCGTGGGCGCCTCGGTCTCGGTGCGCGACCTCAAGGTATATCTGCGCGACGAGCATCGCCGCGGGTTGCACAATGCGGGCAATTACATGGAGCAATCGGTGATCGGCGCGCTGGCGACCGGGACGCATGGCTTCGGCCCGCGCGCGGTGATGGCCGATGCGATCGTCGAGCTGACCTTCCTCGACGGCGGCGGGCAGCGCGTCACGCTGAAGCGCGGCGATCCGGAGTTCGCCTATGTCGCGCTGTCCTTCGGGACGATCGCGCCGATCGTGGAACTGGTGCTCGAGACCAAGCCGCTCGAATCCTACGTCTCGGTGAGCTCGATGAGCCGGCTGTCCAAGCTTGAAGAGCTCAAGCAGGGCGCGCTGGCGGTGAACTGGGCGGTGATGCCCTATACCAACCCCGAAGACCCGGTGATCATGCTCCACGCGCTGGCCGAATGCGACCAGGCGGGGGCCATCGCCACGCACCCTAAGGCCAGCGGCGGCAGCGGCAAGTTCGCCGCCTGGTTCCTGCGGCGCTATTACAAGCTCGACCGGTTCCTGCCCAAGCTGCGCCGCCCGATGCAACGGATCATCGACTGGCTCGACCTGAAGCAGAGCGAGCGGGTGATCACCGATCCCGACGATCTCGACTATCTCTACGATCCGCAGCCGGGGCTGAAGGAAAACCGCGCGCCGAGCATTACGCGCGGGCTGTTCTCGACCACCTATACCGGTTATAATCTCGCCTTCTTCGTCCCGCTCGAGAAAGCGCCCGCGGTGGTCAAGTTCATCATCCGCGAGGCCGACGGGCTGCGCGATCTCGGCTTCTTCCTCAAGGGGATCATCTCGGTGCGCGAGATGCCGGGCGAGGCGGGGCCGCATTTCGCCGCCAATGCCGAGCGCCCGATGGCCGCGATCGACCTGTTCGCTGATCCGCGCGATTATGCCTGGCTCGAACGGCTCCAGCGGCTGGTGATGCATTACGAACCCGACACGCGCCCGCATTTCGGCAAGAGCGCGCTGGGCCCCGAGTTCTGCAAGACGCTGGACACTGCGCATCTGGCCGAGCTGATGCGGATCCACCGCCGCTATTATCCGCAAGGCCAGCTGATGTTCTCCGAACGGGTGCGCGCGATGCTCGATGTCGGGCGCCCGGTGGCGGGTGTGCCCGCGGCGGATGCGGGCCTCGCCTGAGGCGGTGCGCTAGGAGGCGGCGCTTTCGGACAGCCGCGCGTCGAGCGGATCGTTTGCCATGCGGGCCGCTGGCGCGCCTGCGACGATGCCGTAGCCGATGTTCGCCCACACGCGCTCGTGAAAGAAATAGAGCACCAGCTTGGTTGCCACTTCGAGCCCGCCGATCGAGAGCGCGGTGGCCACGCTGCCGGTAAACAGCCACGCCAGCAGCGTCGTGTCGAGCGAGGCAAGTACACGCCATGTCGCGGTTTTCGTCGTGCTGCGGCGGTAGCTTTCGCGGCGCCGGGTCCCCAGCAGCTCGGTGCCCCAGCGGTTCCATTCCCAGAATCGTTCATGGAGATAATAGAGCACCATCTTGGTCGCCACTTCGGTCAGCGCGATCAGGCTGGCCGCACCCATCGCCTCGCGCGGGCTGTGTTCGAGCCCGAACATCGGCCCGAGATAGGTGATCAGCAGGAAGGACAGGAGCAGCGTGTCGAGCGAGCCGACCACGCGCCACGAGACCGCCTTGGCGAGCGAGCGGCGGCGGGTGATCAGCGGATGGACGGGTGAGGCGGAAGAACCGGTCTCGGGCCCGGATATCGAAGGCTCGGGAGCGTCTTGCATGGCGGCCACCTAGCCGCGCCTAGCGGGCGCTGTCGAGCGTTTCATACGGAATCCAGCGCATCACGCCGCCCGCCAGCGGGGTCCAGCGGCCCGTGCGGATACCCGCTTCGGCCAGCGTGTCGCTGGTCCACTGGTTGCAGGTGTTGCCCAGATGATAGGTCCCCGGCGCGTCGTAGAAGACGTCATTGGCGTAATATCCGCGATAGGATCTGCGGACAGCGGGCGGCAGGACCTGGCGCTCGATCGCCGCAACCAGCCGGGCGTATTGCCTCCGCGTTATCCGCAGCGGGCGGATCGTGTAGCTGCGTGCGGGGCGGGTGTAATGCGCGATATGGAGCAGGCTGTCGCCGCCCACTGCCGCGCCCAGGATCGTGGCGGGCGTGATATCGCCCCAAGTCGGCGTGTTGAGGAAAACCTCGCGCTCGCCCCAGCTAACCGACACATGCGTATAGGGGCGATAGGGTGCGCCAAGATCGCCCACGGGAAAGGCGGGCCGCCAATCCTTCTGCGCGGTCACCAGCGGCATGACGATTGCAGTGTGCATGCCGTTGGTTTCGATCATGATCTCGACGCCGGTGGCGGGCTCGACCCAGTCGCCATTGCGCGGGAGCGCGCTGCCGATCCACGCGGCGAGGAGGAACAGCGTCAGCAGGGAAAACGGCACCGCGATCGCCCAGGCGGCCCATTTCGCCGCGCGGTTCACCGCACGCGGCTTTTGCGCAGCCACAGGATCGACCAGTCGCCGCGCACCAGCCGCCGTGCCAGCCGGAAGCCCCGTGCGCGGTAGGCACGGCGCACCCGCGCCTCCTGCGTTTCGAGCAGCCCTGCGAGCAGCAGATTCCCGCCCGGCGCGATGGCGGCGGCGAAGGACGGCGCAAGTTCGACCAGCGGCCCGGCCAGGATGTTGGCGATGAACAGGTCGTAGGGACCGCGCAGCGCCAGCAGCGGATCGTCCATTCCATCGGCGATGACCATGGTCAGTTCGCCGGGACCGTGGCCTTGGCGGACAGCGTTGGTCGCCATGTTGTCGCGCACCACGCCCGCGCAAACCGGGTCGATATCCGATGCGGTGGCCGTGGCGTGCGGCCACAGATGGATCGCGGCAAAGGCGAGCAGGCCGGTGCCGGTGCCGATATCGGCATGGTTGCGCGCGACCACGCCCTCGCGCTTCATCAGGTCGAGCATGGCGAGACAGCCCGCAGTGGTCTGGTGCTGCCCCGTCCCGAAGGCCTGGCTGGCCGGAACGACGAAATCGACCATTGCCGGATCGGCCGGATGTTCGGGCGTGCGGACATGGAACCGGCCCGCACGGATCGGGTCGACGCCTTTTTGGCTTTCGGTCACCCAGTCGGTATCGGGCAACTTCTCGACCACGAAAGCGGGCGGCTTGCCTTCAAATAGCGCCGCCACACGTTGCAGGTCGGAGGATTTCGGCTGGCGATCGAGATAGACTTCGACAGTCCAGTCATCGGGCAAATGGTCGGCGATCTCCATTCCGGTGACCACCCATTCGACCGGCCAGTCGAGCGCGTCCTCATGCGCGACCAGCGCGGCCTTGGCGACGGGCTTCGACACTTCGGCGAGGATCTTCCACGCATCAGCCACCGGCTTCATCCGCCAGCCGCTTGTCGAGCCGGGCTTCGACCGCATCGGCATAGTCGGCGCAGGACATCCCGCCGACCAGCGAACCGCTGGCCGCGCGCGCGACCATGTCGCTGGCCGAGGGATGCGGTGTGAGCAGGAGATCGCATTTCCGGTCGCGCAGGCGTTGCAGGCCCGCGCGATAGGCGGCGACATAATCGGGATGGTCGCCGAAGCGGTAGTCGTCGCGGCTCACCGGCGAAAGCGAATCGGCATAGACGATGCCAATGCACTCGCCTGCCGCATCGCAGGAGTCCCACGCCCAGCTCAGCGCGCCCGGTGTATGCCCCGGCGTGGCGATCGCGGTCAGCGTCGCGGTTTCGCTGCGCACGGTTTCGCCATCATGCACCACGACATCGACTGCGACCGGTTCCATCGGATCGTGCATGCCATATTGCGGGTCGTCGGGATCGTCCTGGCTGCTGCGCAAGACCGCGGCGGCGCGCGGCGAGGCGACGACATGTGCGCCGCTCGCCCGCTTGATCGCCGCATGCCCGCCGACATGGTCGAAATGCTCGTGGCTGTGCAGCAGGCTGGCGATCTCGTTGGGGCGGAAGCCGAGCTTGCCGATATTGTCGAGCACCACCTGCGCGCCCGCCTCGGTGCCGCTGTCGATCAACACGTGTCCCTGCGCCCCCGCGACGAGGATGGCGGAGATACCGCAAGTGCCGACGTAATAGGTCGAACCATGGATGCGATAGGGCGGGGCGGGCTTGTCCCATTCGTCCCATTCGGAACAGGTCGCCGCCCATTGCTGCGGGGTGACCTGTTCGGGCTGAGGCAGTGGGGCCAGCGTCTGGATCGGCGGCGCGCAGGCGGAGGCCAGCAGCACCGGGGCGAGGGCGGACAACAGTCTAGCGGACATAGCTGGCTCCATTGGCATCGAGCGTGGCGCCCGTCATGCTGGGCGGCGCATCGAGTGCGCAGAATTCGACCAGCCTGGCAATCTCTTCGGGCTCGGCCACGCGCCCCAGCGGAATATCCGCGAGCAGGCCGGGCCCGCCGCGGCTGTCGAGGTAATCGCCCGCCATCGAGGTATCGGTAAAGCCGGGGGTAATGGCGAAGCTCAGGATACCCTCGCGCGCATATTGGCGGGCGATGGTCTTGTGCATCGCCAGCATCCCGCCCTTGCTCGCCGCATAATGCCAATGCGCGGGCGAATCGCCGCGGTGCCCGGCGCGGCTGGCGACATGGACGATCCGGCCCGCAGAGCCGCGCTCCTGCCAGTGCCGGACCGCGAACCGGCTGAGCTGTGCTGCGGCGGTCAGGTTGATCCGCATGGTATCCTCCCATGCATCGAGCCAGGCGATATCCGAACGGTCGATCGGATTGGGATCGAACAGCCCGGCATTGTTGACCAGCACGTCGATCTGCCCGCCCGACCGCGCGAGCGCGGCCTGCCACACTTCCTGCGGCGCCCCCGGTTCGCAGAAATCGGCGGGGATGGTGTCGATCGAATTGCTCCGCGTGGCCTGGCCGATGACCTGGGCACCGCGGGCTTCGAGCGCGGTTTTTGCCGCCGCCCCGATTCCGCGGCTGGAGCCGGTAAGAAGAATGCATGTCATGCAAACCCTATTCGAAAAATTTGCGCAACTTGTCGAGGCCGCGCGCCTTGTCACACACGCCCATATCGCTAAGGGAAGCACTCCAATTGTCTCAACCGGAAGATGACCATGGCCAACCGCCCGATGGCGCCGCACCTGCAAATCTGGAAATGGGGTCCGCATATGGCGGTCTCGATCCTCCACCGCGTGACCGGCGACGGCATGGCGTTGGTCGGTCTCGGCGTGCTGCTGTGGTGGCTGGGCGCGATGGCCGCGGGACCCGAAGCCTATGGCCAGTTCGAAACCCTGATGGGTTCGCCGCTGGGCATGGTCGTGCTGGTCGGGCTGAGCTGGGCGTTTTTCAGTCATATGATGAGCGGCCTACGTCATTTCGTGCTCGATATCGGGGCCGGCTACGAGCTCGATACGAACAAGACCTGGTCGATCCTCGCGCCGCTGCTCGGCATTCTTCTCACTGCGGGCTTCTGGGCCCTCATCCTGCTTCGCTAAAGGCTTAGACCCATGGGAAACGGAACCTCGATCGGACGCGTGCGCGGGCTCGGCTCGGCGCATGAAGGCGCGCATCACTGGCTGCTGCAGCGCTTCACCGCCATCGGCAATTTGGTGCTGATGCTGTTTCTCGCGGTCAGTCTCGCACTGCTGCCCGACTATTCCTACGGCACGGTCGCCGGCTGGGCCGCGCAGACGGTTCCCGCCACTGCGCTGGCGCTGCTGATCATTTCGGTCTTCTGGCACGCACGGCTTGGGCTGCAGGTGCTGATCGAAGACTATGTCCACGACGCCGGGACCAAATTCGGTGTCATCGCCCTTCTCAACCTTGCAACCATCGGCGGCGGCGCCTTCGGCCTCGTTTCGATCGCACGTCTCGCCTTTGGAGGAGCCGCCTGATGGCCCGTACCGAAACCTTCAGCATCAATGGCCGCGAATATCCGATCACCGACCATACCTATGACGTGGTCGTCGTCGGCGCCGGCGGTTCGGGCCTGCGCGCCACGATGGGCGCCGCCGAAAGCGGTCTCAAGACCGCCAACATCACCAAGGTTTTCCCGACCCGTTCGCACACCGTCGCGGCGCAGGGCGGTATCGCCGCCAGCCTCGGCAACAACACGCCTGACCACTGGCAGTGGCACATGTACGATACGGTCAAGGGATCCGACTGGCTCGGCGACCAGGACGCGATCGAATATCTGGTACGCGAAGCACCGCAGGCGGTTTACGAGCTGGAGCACGCCGGCGTGCCCTTCAGCCGCAATGACGACGGCACGATCTACCAGCGCCCGTTCGGCGGGCACATGCAGAACATGGGCGAAGGCCCGCCGGTGCAGCGCACCTGCGCCGCGGCCGACCGGACCGGTCACGCCATGCTCCACGCGCTCTACCAGCAGAGCCTGAAGTACGACGCCGACTTCTTCATCGAGTATTTCGCGCTCGACCTGATCATGAAGGACGGTGTCTGCGTCGGCGTCATCGCCATGTGCCTCGACGATGGCACGATCCACCGCTTCCGTTCGAAGGCGGTGGTGCTGGCGACCGGCGGCTATGGCCGCTGCTACTTCACCGCCACCAGCGCCCACACCTGCACCGGCGATGGCGGCGGCATGGTGCTGCGCGCCGGCCTGCCGCTGCAGGACATGGAATTCGTCCAGTTCCACCCCACCGGCATCTACGGCGCGGGCGTGCTCATCACCGAGGGCGCACGCGGCGAGGGCGGCTACCTCACCAATTCGGAAGGTGAGCGGTTCATGGAACGCTATGCGCCGAGCGCGAAGGACCTCGCCAGCCGCGACGTCGTCAGCCGCTCGATGGCGCTGGAAATGCGCGAAGGCCGCGGCGTGGGTCCGGAAAAGGACCACATCTACCTCCATCTCGACCACATCGATCCGACCGTGCTCGGCCAGCGCCTGCCGGGGATCACCGAGAGCGGCAAGATCTTCGCCGGGGTCGACCTGACCCGCGAACCGCTGCCCGTCACCCCGACGGTGCATTACAACATGGGCGGCATCCCCTGTAACTATCACGGCGAAGTGATGGCGGGCGACAAGACCGATCCCGAAAAGATCGTCCCCGGCCTGTTCGCGGTGGGCGAGGCTGCCTGCGTCTCGGTGCACGGTGCCAACCGCCTCGGTTCGAACTCGCTGATCGACCTCGTGGTGTTTGGCCGCGCGACCGGGCACCGGCTCAAGGAACTGATCAAGCCGGGCACCAGCCATGACGAACTGCCCAAGGACAGCGCCGAACTGTCGCTCAGCCGGCTCGACCATTTCCGCTATGCCGATGGCGGCACGCCGACGGCGGAGCTGCGCGCGGACATGCAGAAGACCATGACCCGCCATGCGGCGGTGTTCCGCGACAGCAAGCTGATGGCCGAAGGCGTCGAAAACCTGAAGCAGATCAACAAGCGCATGGAGGACGTGAAGGTCTTCGACCGCTCGCTGATCTGGAACAGCGATTTGATCGAGACGCTCGAGCTCGACAATCTGATGGCGCAGGCCAATGTCACCATGGCTTCGGCAGAAAACCGCAAGGAAAGCCGCGGCGCGCATGCGCATGAGGATTTCCCCGATCGCAACGACGCCGAATGGATGAAGCACACCATCGCCTGGTTCGACGGCTGGGGCGGCAATGGCGGCGGCGTGAAGATCGATTACCGCCCGGTCCACGAATACACGCTGACCGACGACGCGAAGTACATCGAGCCGAAGAAGCGGGTTTACTGATGCGGGCGGGGCGCCCGCCGGTTTGCGGCCGGCGCCTGACGCGTTCCCGACAGGTCCTGCGCTAGAGGCTGTCGTCCGCGTCCATGCGATTGTGCAGGATGCGGACGATGTCGACCATTCGGCCTTCGACCACGTAGAAAATCAGATGCTCGCCGCTCGGGGCCTTGCGGAAGGTGTCCGACGGTCCCTCGTAATCGGAATAGCTTTCCGGGTAGTCGCATATACGCCCGATGCGGGTCTCGATGGCGCGGACATAGGCATCGGCCTGGTCGACACCCCAACGATCCGCCGTATCAAGCCAGATGGTGGCCAGATCGACCTTCGCGGCATCGCGCAGGCGGAACGGCATCAGTCGGCCTTGTAGTTGGCGCGCATCTCGCGAAGGAAATCGTCAAAGTCGAATGGCCGGGCCGGGCCGCTGTCGAGCCCTTCCTTGAGCGCGCGGTCGAGTGCTTCGCGCTTCGCATCCTTCGCAATGTAATGCCGCATGGCTTCGCGCACGACCTCGCTCGTGGTCGCAAAATCGCCGCTTTCCACCTTTTTGCGCGCGAAATCGGTATAGGGTTTGCCGAGGGCGATCGAAGTGTTCTTGCTGGCCATGTGTTTGACGATACCAAAATTTGGTAACCTCGGCAATCGCGTTGACTTTGTCCGTCCGGCTTGGCCAAGTCGGGCAATGCGTTTCGTTCTTCCCGCGCTGGCTTTCGCGGTCGCAATCGCCAGCCCTCTCGCCGCGCAGCTCACTGCGCCCGAACAGGCCATTGTCGCTACCGTCGAGGAAGGGTTCGAGCACGATGTCGCGCTGCTCGAGGAAATCACGCTCATCAATTCGGGTTCGCACAACCATGCGGGCGTGATGGCGGTGGCCGATGTGTTGGCGCCCGAATTCGCGGCGCTCGGCTTTGACGTCGAATGGATCGACCAGTCGGCGCAGGGGCGCGCAGGCCACCTGTTTGCGCGGCACGAGGGCGTGCCGGGCACCACGAAGATGCTGCTGATCGGGCATCTCGATACGGTGTTCGAACCGGACTCTCCCTTCACCGGATTCGTCCGCGATGGCGACAGCGCGACCGGCCCCGGCGTGGTTGATGACAAGGGCGGCATCGTGGTCATCCTCGCTGCGCTGCGCGCAATGCAGGCGGCAGGTACGCTGGAAGGCGCGAATATCGTTGTCGCGCTGACCGGCGACGAGGAAGATGCGGGCGAACCGCTGGACGCCGCGCGCCGCGACCTGGTCGAGGCGGGCAAATGGGCCGATGTCGCGCTCGGCTACGAGGGACTGTCGCAGCTCGATGGCGTGGACGCAGGCGTGATCGCGCGGCGTTCGTCGGGCAGCTGGACGCTGACCACGCGCGCGGGCAGCGGGCACAGCTCGGGCATATTCTCCGACCATGCGGGCTATGGCGCGATCTACGAATTGGCGCGCATACTCGACGCCTTCCGGCGCGAATTGCCCGAGGAAAACCTCACCTACAACGTCGGTTTCATGGCGGGCGGAACCCCGGCGGAGCTGGGCGAAGACGGCCTGTCCGCCACCACCAGCGGCAAGACCAACATCATCCCCTCACAGGCGGTGGCACGCGGCGATTTGCGCGCGTTGACCCCGGCACAGAACGAGGTGACCGCCGAGCGGATGCGCGCCATCGTCGCGCAGCACCTGCCGGGCACCGAGGCGACCATCGCGATCGAGTTCCGCTATCCTCCGATGGCGCCGACCGCGGGCAATGCCGCGCTGCTCGACCGGCTCAATGCGATCAACGCCGATCTCGGGCGCGAGGCGATGCAGCCCTATCCCCCGTCGCGCCGCGGGGCAGCCGATATCAGCTTCGTCGCGCCCTATGTCGACGGGCTGGCCGGGATGGGGCCGGCGGGCAGCGGGAGCCATGCCGAGGGCGAGACGATCGACTTGCGCTCGATCGTGCGGCAGGCGCAGCGCTCGGCCATCCTGATGAGCCGGCTGGCGCGCGAAACCCGCTGATATTCGCACTGCGCCCGGCCGGGCCGGGCACCTGCCTGCGCCAGCCGCTGGTCTTGCCGCGCGGCATTGGGTAGGTTCGCCGATGCAGGGGGCATTGGGGGGCAATCGATGCTGGGGCGTTTCGAAGATCCAAACACTGAGCGCGCCTATGTCGAGGGCGAGCGGCTGGCGCGCATTCCCGGTACGCGCTTCCTTGCCGGGATCGGCATTGTTACGCTGCTTTCCTATATCGGGTTCAATCCGCTGCATTTCCCGCGCGAGGGCGTGATCGCCTACAATCTCGCGGCGGGCATCTTCATCGCCGCGCTGGTCGGGATCATCGCGCTCACCTTCACGCGGTTCTATGTCGAGCGGGGATGGGTCGACATGCTCATCTTCACCGCGCTGGGCGTGGCGATGATCATGCTGATCGACGCGCTGGGCGACCAAGCCGCGATCACCGGCATTTCGCGCTTCGGCATGGCGATCATCAACCTGGGCATATTGATGGTTTTCGCCAGCGTCGGCTTCGTCGCGACCACCCGCTATTACCTGGCCTGGGCCGGGATCGTGCTGGTGATCTATCTCGCCTTCCTGGTGCAGGCCGATCGGGGGATCGTGAACAAGGTCTATACCTTCACCAATTTCACCACCTTCTTCACTTTCGCCACCTTCGTGAACTGGGACATCGACCGCCGCGCGCGCAAGACCTTCGCCGCGGGGCAGGCGCTCGAACTCGAACGCCGCAAGACCGAGGAACTGCTGTTCAACGTGCTCCCGCCCGAAGTCGCCGCACGGCTGCGCGAAGGGCAGGCGGTGGCCGATTCCTTCTCCGACGTATCGGTGATCTTCATCGATATCGTCGGCTTCTCCAAGCTGGCGCGCAGGCTGTCGCCCGGCATGCTGGTCAAGGTACTCAACGAAGTCTTCTCGATCGCCGACGAGTGCGCCGACCGCACCGGGGTGGAGAAGGTCAAGACCATCGGCGATGCCTATCTGGCGGTTTCGGGCGGGCAGGCCTCAGGCGATCGCGGCGCTGGCGAAGCGATCGCCTTTGCCTGCGACGTCATCCGCAGCATCCGCGTCTTCGCGCAGGAAACCGACCTCGACGTCCAGGTCCGCGTCGGCATCCACACCGGCCCGGTGGTTGGCGGCGTGGTTGGCAGCCGCCGCTATGCCTATGATTACTGGGGCGACACGATGAATGTCGCCAGCCGGGTTGAAGGCATTGCCGAACCCGGCGGTATCGCGGTGAGCGAATCCACCTATCTCTCGGCGCGGACCGCGATGCCCTTTTCGGGCGCGGAAGTGCACACGCTGAAAGGGGTGGGGGAGGTCAAGATCTTCCGCATCGACCGAGCCAGCGTATGCGGCGAGGACGAGGGGCCAATCGCCTAGTCGCCGGATCTCCAGTCAGTCCGTGCCAGCCGGCGCATCCACCCGGCGCATATCGATGATTTCGACCGGATCGGCCAGCAATTGCCCCTTCATCCAGCCTTCGCCCTTGTGGGGATCGGGCGGGAGCGCGTGGATCGCATGGACCACGTCCATCCCGGCGACGACTTGGCCGAACACCGCGAAGCCCGCCTGCAGGCTCGGGTCGGACGAGGCCGGGGTCGCATCGAGCCCGGTCTGGTCCTTGATCATGATCGAGAAATCGCCCGTCGCGCTGCCCGGATCGTAACGTGCCATCGACAGCGCGCCATTGGTATGGCTGAGGCCGGTCTGGGTCGTCGGTTCATGCGCGATCGGGTCGAGCACGCGGTCGGGGTGCATCTGCGTGCCGCCCTGCAGCAACCCGTTGGGAGGTTCGCCCCAATCGAGATGCATCGCGCGGTAGAAAGTGGTGCCGTCGAACCGGTCCTCGTCGACGTAGCGCAGGAAATTACCCGCGGTCACCGGCGCGCGCTCGGTCTCGATTTCCACCGTGATATCGCCCATGGTGGTTTCGATCACGACCAGCTGGGTCGCGTAGATATCCGCCTCGGGCAGCGAGTCGTCCTGCGCGGCGATCGGCGTGGCGAAAAGGGTGAGCGGGGCCAGCGCGGCCAGGATCCGTGTCATTGATCCAGAGTGATATGTCGTTGGTCGAGAAGCAAGGACCTTTCCCGCGCATTCATCCACGCTTCAGGTTTACATTCGTAGTCGATGTGGCTACAGACGTAATCGAAGAATTACGCGTGACGATCAGATGACGATCAGGAGGTGGGAATGAGCAAGCGCAAGGACGCCCCGGGCGAGCGGATCAGCGAAGCCGAGCACGCCGTTATGGAAGTGCTGTGGGACCGCAATCCGATCTCCGCCGCCGAAGTGTGCGAGGCGATCTGCGCCCGGCGCGACTGGTCGATCCCGACCGTCAAGACGCTACTCAGCCGTCTCGTCCAGAAACAGGTGGTCAGCACCGAGCCCCAGGGTCGCAAATTCCTGTATCGCCCGCTGATCGAGCGGTCCGACTATGTCGGTGGTGAGAGCCGCCGACTGGTCGACCGGCTGTTCGGCGGCCGCGCCGCCCCGCTTTTTGCCCAACTGGCCGAGAGCGAGGCGCTCACCGACGACGACCTCGTCGAAATCGAAGCGCTCTTGAGGGAGATGCGCAAATGACCGAGCTAATCCGCGAATATTGGAGCCTGTTCCTGCTCGATACGCTGGTGTGGACTGGCGTGCTGATCGGCGTTGCGCTGCTGCTGCGCCGCCCGGTGGCCAAATATCTCGGCGCGGGCGCGGCTTATGCGCTATGGTTCCTGCCGCTTATCCGGATGCTGTTCCCGCCGGTGACACTGCCTGCATGGATGCGTCCCGACCTTTCGGGTGGTGGCGACGCCGGCAGCGAGGTGATTGCCGCCGATCTGGCGTTTGCGCCGAGTGCCGAGAGCGGGTTTTCCTATAGTGAATTCGTCTCCCCCGCCGGGACTGCGCCGCTCGACACACCCATCGACCTGCTCACTCCGCTGGTGATCGTCTGGCTGGTCGGCGCGGCAATCTTCATGGGCCGCCGGTTCTGGCTGTATGGCGAGCTGCGCCGCGAATTGCTCGAGGATGCGCGCCCCGTCGGCGAGGTCGGCCCGATCCGCCTGATCGAGACCACTGCAATCTCGGGTCCGATGGCCTTCGGGGTGTTCGACAAGGTTGTGGCATTGCCCGATGGCTTCATGGCCAGCCGCGAACGCCAGGTGCGCGATCTCGCGATTGCGCATGAGCTAGCCCATCACCGCGGGCACGACATCCTCGTTAATGTGCTGGTCCAGCCGCTGTTCGCGATCCACTGGTTCAACCCGCTGGGCTGGATGGGCTGGTCCGCCATGCGCCGCGACCAGGAAGCCGCCTGCGATGCGCGCGTGGTCGCCAGCCGCAGCCGCGAAGAACGCGCCGCCTATGCCGCGATCATCGCCGATTTCGCCCGCCGTCCGCAGATCGCGCCGCGGCCCGCGCTGGCGGCGCCGATGGCCTGTCCCGTGCTCGGCGACAAGTCGATCATCCATCGGCTGCGCAGCCTGCCGATGACCGACCATTCGCGCCGCCGCCGCTTTGCCGTACGCGGCGCGGTGGCCGCTGCCGTGTTCGCGCTGCCGATGACCGCGAGCATCGGGTATGCCGAAGGGATTGCCGCCCACGTGCCGGGAGAGCCCTTTGCGCTGCAAACGCCCGTCGCGCCGCTGTCGCCGCTCACGCCGGAAGCGCCGGATGCCCCGCAAGCGCCCGAACCGCCCAGCGACCGCGAATTCGTCGCCGCGATGGAGCGCACGATCGAGCGTGAGTTTGACCGCGCCGAACGCGATATCGAGCGCGCCGAACGCGAGCTCGAACGGGCACGCGAATCCATGGCACGGGTCGAGCGCGACCCGGCGCGCCATGCCCGCTGGGACGGCCGCAACTGGGACCAGATGAGCGACAAGGAAAAGCGCGCCTTCAAGAAGGAAATGGCGCAATTGCGCGAGGACCTGGCCGACGGCGGCAAGGTGCAGCGCGAACTGCAGCAGATCGAAGCGCGGCAGGTCGACCGCGCTGAGAGCCGCCGGGAGGTCCAGCTTGCCCTGGCCGAAGCGCATGCCGAAGTGGCACAGGTCCGCGCCGAGGCAGTGGCGGAAAAGGCCATCGCCAGCGCGCCGAAAGTGGTGATGAAATGCCTCGACAAGGACCGCGCGGTCACCACCAAGGTCGATGCCAAGGGCCGCACCACCATGTATGTGTGCGAAAGCTATGGCGATACGGTGGCGCTGAAGGCGCTCAAGCACACGCGCGAGTCGCTCGCAGCGGATCGGAACTGGTCCGATGAGATGCGTGCCGAGATCCTTGCGGATATCGACGCGGAGATCGAGCGGCTGTCGCGCTGAGCCCCTGCAGCGTGAGCCAAACGGACGCGGGCGACGGGAGCGCGCCCTTTTTCGCGCCCGCGGGCGCGCCGATTAGCCGATATTGGTAATCCGGTCGCAGGCGCGGTCATCGCCCTGCAGGCCCAGCCGCAAGGCATCGCTGCGCTGCTGCGACGTGCCGTGGGTGAAGTTCTCCGACGAGACCCGCCCGCCGGTCAGCCGGTCGTCGCCGATCGCGGCGGCGGCCTGCATGCCTTCCTCGATATCCCCCGGCTCGATCAGATTGCGGTTCTTGCCCGCCCAGACCCCGGCATAGCAATCCGCCTGCAATTCCATCAGCACCTGCAGCTGGTTCGCCCGGCTCGGGTTCTGCTGCTGCGCGCTGCGGATCTGGCTAGAAATCCCGGTAATCGTCTGGATGTGGTGGCCATATTCATGCGCGAGCACGTAGTAGCGCGCAAAATCGCCGCCCGCGCCAAGCTGGCGTTCGAGCGTGTCGTAGAAGCTGGTATCGATATAGATCGTCTGGTCGGCGGGGCAGTAGAACGGTCCCATCGCCGAGGTCCCGCTGCCGCAGCCGGTGTTCACCCCGCCGCCGCCGTAAAGGTCGAGCGTGGGCTGGCGGAACTGGTCACCATAACCCTGCGCCTCGAAGGTGCCCGCCCAGGTCTGGTTGAGCGATTGCAGGCCGTTGCACGCCTCGCGCGCGAATTCGCTGCTGGTGCACACTTCCTGTTCGTTGGTGTTCGCCGGGCCCGCCTGCTGCTGGCCCTGCTGCACGCCTTCGACCATGCCCGCGGTCTGCATCGGGTCGAGCCCGAAGACGAAATAGCCCACTGCGGCGATCACGATCGTGCCGCAGCCGATCCCGCCCGCCTTGCCGCCGGGGACACCGCCGCCACCGCTCGATCGTACGTTGATATTGCCGGTATTGAACGGATTGAGCCGCATGTCTTCCCCCGATGTCTGGCCGCTTTACAGCCGCTAGTATGTGCGCGATGGCCGAAATCGACCATTCCTACAATGTCCGGAGAGCCAAATGTTTCACGCCCAATTCCTCGAAGGCAAGCGCGCACTGGTCACCGGATCGACCAGCGGCATCGGCCTCGCCATTGCGCGCGCGCTGGCGGGTGCGGGGGCGCAGGTGGTCCTCAACGGCTTTGGCGATGCGGGTGAGATCGCCGGATTGTGCAAGGAACTGGGCGCGACGCATAGCGGTGCGGATCTGACCGATGTCGCGCAAATCGAGGCGATGATGGCAGAGGCGGGCGAGATCGACGTGCTCGTCAACAATGCCGGGATGCAGCATGTCGCGCCTGTTGAGGATTTCCCGGTCGAAAAATGGGACACGATCATCGCGCTCAACCTGACCGCTGCGTTCCACACCACGCGGCTCGCCGCGCCCGCGATGAAGCGCAAGGGGTGGGGGCGGATCATCAATACCGCCAGCGCGCATTCCAAGGTCGCCAGCCCGTTCAAGTCGGCGTATAATTCGGCCAAGCACGGGCTCGACGGCCTGACCAAGACCGTCGCGCTCGAACTCGCCGAATTCGGCGTAACCGCCAATTGCATCAGCCCGGGCTATGTGTGGACCCCGCTGGTCGAAAACCAGATCCCCGACACGATGGCGGCGCGCGGGCTGACCCGCGAGCAGGTCATCAACGATGTGCTGCTGGTCAAGCAGGCGACCAAGAAGTTCGTCCAGCCCGACGAAATCGGCGCGCTTGCCGTGTTCCTGTGCCGCGACGAGGCGCAGAACGTCAACGGCGCCAACTGGAGCGTCGATGGCGGCTGGACCGCGGAATAAGCGCGTATGCCGGGTTTGCTGGTACCCTTCCTCGTGGCTGCGGCCGCAAGTCTCCTCGTCAGCGTGGGGGTTGCCATTGCGGCGCTGCGCGAACCCGGCCTGGCGCTGAAACCCCTGTGGGTGATCCTCGCCTTCGTCGGCGTGGGCGGTGCGGCGCTGGTCTCGCATGCGCCGGACCATTTGTACTGGTTCCTCGGTGTGGCGGCTCCGACCGTATCGTTCAGCGCCGCGGCGGGGAGCTGGGAACCGGAGGTGATGCGCGCCTTGTTTCCGCTCGGCGCGATCGGAGTGATCGGCCGGATTTACCTGCATCGCAATCGGCGGCGGCCGGTGCGGTGAGCCCGGGATGGCGCGCTGTCCGGAAGGGGGTAGCCGGCCGGTGCAAAAGCGACCAGGCCGCAGAGCGCGGTTATGGGCACTAGCTAGTTTCACCATCCGTCGTTACATGGGCCGCCACATTTCTCCCCCGGCAGGCGATTCTCCACGTGGCACATTTCGACATTCCCCTCGGCCTTACTTTCGACGACGTTCTCCTGCGTCCGGCCGAGAGCGATATCCTGCCGTCGATGGCGCGGACCGCCAGTCGGCTGACGCGCGACATCGGCCTCAGCATCCCGGTGGTGTCCAGCGCGATGGACACGGTAACCGAAGCCGACATGGCGATCGCCATGGCGCAGCTGGGCGGGATCGGCGTACTGCACCGCAATCTCGAAGTCGACGAACAGGTCGCCGCGGTGCGCGCGGTCAAGCGCTATGAAAGCGGCATGGTGGTCAATCCGATCACCATCCACCCCGAAGCCACGCTGGGCGAGGCGCAGGACATCATGTCCGTCAACCGCATCAGCGGCATCCCGGTGACCGATCGCGACGGCAAGCTGGTCGGGATACTGACCAATCGCGACGTCCGCTTTGCCGAGAACCCGCGCCAGCCCATCGGCGAACTGATGACGACCGAGAACCTCGCCACCGTACCGCTCGGCACCGGGCAGGAAGAGGCGCGCCGGCTGCTGCACCAGCGGCGGATCGAAAAGCTGCTGGTGGTCGATGACGCCGGACGCTGCGTCGGGCTGATCACGGTCAAGGATATCGAGAAGGCGGTCGCCTATCCCGATGCCACCAAGGACCCCACCGGGCGCCTGCGCGTCGCTGCCGCGACCACCGTGGGCGACAAGGGCTTCGAACGCACCGAGGCACTGATCGACGCCGAGGTCGATGTGGTGGTGATCGACACCGCGCATGGCCACAACATGGATGTCGCGCGCGCGGTCGAACGGGTGAAGAAGCTGTCGAACAGCGTGCAGGTGATCGCGGGCAATGTCGCCACTGCCGAAGCGACCAAGGCGCTGGCCGGGGCAGGCGCCGATGCGGTCAAGGTCGGGATCGGCCCGGGCTCGATCTGCACCACGCGCGTGGTCGCGGGCGTCGGCGTGCCGCAGCTGACCGCGGTGATGGACAGCGCCGAGGCGGCCGAGGAATATGGCATCCCCGTCATCGCCGATGGCGGCCTGCGCACCAGCGGCGATGCCGCCAAGGCGCTGGCGGCGGGCGCAAGCACGGTGATGATCGGCTCGATGTTGGCCGGGACCGAGGAAGCGCCGGGCGAAACCTTCATCTACCAAGGCCGCAGCTACAAGGCCTATCGCGGCATGGGCAGCGTCAGCGCGATGGCGCGCGGCAGCGCCGACCGCTATTTCCAGGCCGATATCAGCCAGCAGAAACTGGTCCCCGAGGGGATCGAGGGACAGGTGCCCTACAAGGGCCCGGCCAGCGCGGTGGTTCACCAGCTCGTCGGCGGGATCAAGGCGGCGATGGGCTATACCGGCAGCGCCACGATCGAGGATCTGCGCAAGCGCGCGCAATTCGTCCGGATCACCAATGCCGGGCTGGCCGAAAGCCATGTCCATGACGTGGCGATCACCCGCGAAGCGCCCAACTATCCGACGCGTTAGGTCATGACGCCCGCCGCCCGGGTCCAGACTGCGATCGAGCTGCTCGACCGGATCGTCGAGGCCGCGCGCGCGAAAGCCGCGCCCGCCGACCGGATCCTCGCCGAATGGTTCCGCAACAACCGCTTTGCCGGGTCGAAGGACCGGCGCGCGATCCGCGAGCTGGTCTATGCCGCGATCCGCGCTTGCGGTCCGGTGCCCGCCAGCGGCCGCGCGGCGATGCTGCGGCTGGCCGAGACCGATCCGGCGATTGCGCCGCTGTTCGATGGTTCCAATTACGGCGCCGCGCCGATCGCCGAGGGGGAGCCGGTCGCCGAAGGCGGCGTCGCGCCGTCCTGGCTGATCGCGCGCCTGGCGGCGTCGGGTGTCGAAGGCGGCGAGGCCGAGGCCCTGCTCGACCGCGCGCCGCTCGATCTGCGCGTCAACACGCTCAAGGCCGAACGCGCCACGGTGACGCTGCCCGAAACCGCCGAACCCACCGCCGCCCCGCACGGGCTGCGGCTGGCCACCGGTACGCCGGTCGAACAATGGCCGGCATTCCGCGCGGGTGAGATCGAGGTGCAGGACACCGGCTCGCAGCTCGCCTGCCTCGCGGTGGGCGCGCAGCCGGGGGAAACCGTGATCGATTTGTGCGCGGGCGGGGGCGGCAAGACGCTCGCGCTGGCCGCGGCGATGGACAACCAGGGGCGGCTGATCGCCTCGGACACCGATCGTAACCGCCTCTCGCGGCTGGCCCCGCGCGCCGAACGCGCGGGCGCGGCGGATATCGCCACCATCCTGCTCAACCCGCAGCGCGAGATGGAGGCGCTGGCCGCGTTCGCCGACCAGGCCGATGCGGTGCTGGTCGACGCGCCCTGTTCGGGCACCGGCACCTGGCGCCGCAATCCCGAAGCGCGCTGGCGGCTCGACGAACAGGAACTGTCCCGGTTAACCACGCTGCAGGCCTATCTGCTCGATGTGGCGGCGCGTCTGGTCAAGCCCGGCGGGCGGATCGTCTATGTCACCTGCTCGCTGCTCGACGAGGAAGGGGCGGGGCAGTTCGACGCCCTGCTCGCCCGCCACCCCGACCTGCAGCCGCGCGCGCTTGCGCTGCCGCTGGGGCGCCCGCGCGGGCAGGGTATCCGCCTGTCGCCGGGGCCCGATTCCACCGACGGGTTCTTCATTGCCTGTGCAGCGCGGGTTCAGCCCGCCGCGTGAAGACCGGGATTATCACGCTTGGGCCTGACCACTTCCCGTGTTAGCCATAAGAATTATGGCTGACCCGCCACCTATTCGACGGACGACCCCGCTGGAGACGATTATGCGTTTTGCCCCCGCCGCCGCCGCCCTTTCGCTGGCGCTTGCCATGACATCGAGCGTTGGCTGGGCCGGGGACGACGCACCGACGCCGCGCGCGGCCGTGTTGATCGCCGAGGGCGAAGCGGCGCTGGCGCAAGGCGATACGCAGGGCGCAATCGACGCGTTCGAGGCGGCGCTGGCGGTCGATCCGGGGCATACGCCGATCTTCCTGCGGCTCGCCGAAGCCGCCCGTGCCGACAGCCTGCAGGGCAAGGCGATCCGCTATTACCGCGAAGCGCTGACGCGCGAGCCGCGCAACCTGGCCGCGATCGCGGGCGAGGGCGAGGCGCTGGTCGAGAAGGGCGCGATCGAAAAGGCGCGCGGCAGCCTGGCCAAGCTGGAATCGCTGTGCGGCCAGAGCTGCGCCGAAACGCAGCAGCTCAATGCCCGTATCGCCGCCGGACCCCCGGCGCGCGTACAGACGGCCGAGGCAAGTTTACCGAACGGTATTACCTCGCAGGCTAACTGACCTCCGCAAGGAGGTCGCATGCAGCCACAAAGAGTTTCGAAATCCGCCGAGATCATGTGGGTCTTGGCGATTACCGCGGGCGTGTTTAGTAGCATTGGGCTGCTAAGCTTTCTCATCCTTCAGGGAGCATCCGTCGCGGGCTTCGAAAACTCTGTGACGCGCGTGCGTGAATATCAATATCCTTGGTGGCTGTACTGGTTTGTCTCGGTTCTATTATCGGTGATCGGAGCATTGCCGAACATGGTTGCCGCACTGGCGCTGGCCTTGCTCTCCCGGCGCTGGAGCTGGGCTAACCATCCGGTGGTATGGGTGCTGGTGGCTGCAGGCGCAATTCAGGTGCTTTACGTTTTCGTTGGCATTGATGAACGGCGCACTCTGGGCGAGTGGCTGATCATAACCAGTTCCGCAATGATCGCCGGTGTCGCCGGCTGGCACGGGCTGCGTTTGGCGCGGCGTCAGACCAATTCGCGAAACGCGTCCACCACGGCGCGGTAAACGCGTTTCTTGAAGGGCACGATCAGGTCGGGCAGCTGCTCCGCCTCGACCCATTTCCAGTCGCAGAATTCGGGCGGATCATGCGCTTCGAGGTCGATGTCGGTATCCGCGCCGGCAAACCGCGCCAGATACCACACCTGTTCCTGCCCGCGGTACTTGCCGCCCCATAACTTGCCGATCAGTTCTTCGGGAAGGTCGTAGCGGATCGGCTCGTCCATCGCCTTGAGGATGGTTACGTGCTCGGGACGAACCCCGGTTTCCTCGCCCAGCTCGCGCAGCGCGGCGTCACGCAGGTCTTCCCCTTCGTCGACACCGCCCTGCGGCATCTGCCACCAATCGCCTTCCTTATTGTCGATCCGGCGCCCGACGAACACCTTGCCGTCACCGTTAACCAGCATCACACCCACACACGGGCGGTATCCCAGCGTTTCGCTCACCTGTATCGCTCCACCATCAGTTTCGTCGCGTCGAGGAACGCTTCGAGATCCCTCTGACCGCTCGGTATCGCTTTTCTCAGCGTGGTAAACCCGTGAATGATCCCGGGAAACTCGAGATAGACCACTTCCGTGCCGAGTTGCACCAGATGTGCGGCGTATTCCCGGCCGGAATCGCGC
The DNA here is from genome assembly GCF_036867055.1 of Qipengyuania sp. Mu-71. Taxonomy (NCBI): domain Bacteria; kingdom Pseudomonadati; phylum Pseudomonadota; class Alphaproteobacteria; order Sphingomonadales; family Erythrobacteraceae; genus Qipengyuania; species Qipengyuania sp. Mu-71. The sequence goes on from NZ_JBAJHR010000001.1 coordinate 1,054,063, forward strand.
AAGGGATCGAGACCCGCGGTGCACACGACGGTCGGCGGGGTGTTCGTGCAATCGCCAACCATCGGCGTGTGGCGCGGATCGCCCGCATCCCCGCCATATTGATCGTTGAACCAGGCCATCGCCGCGCCGGTCAGCAGGAAGCCTTCGGTGAACATCGCGAAGCTGCTGTGCTGCGAGGTGTCGCTGGCGACCGGATAGATGGGGGCCTGCACGATTACCGGTACGTCGGCGGGCTCGTTCATCAGCTGGTTGGTGGTGACGATGGTCAGATTGCCGCCCGCGCTGTCGCCGGTGATGACGAGACCGGTGATCGTCCGGTCAAGCTCGGCGGGCGATGCGGCGAGCCAGCGCGCCACCGCCTCGCAATCGTCGGGCGCGGCGGGGAAGGGGTGTTCGGGCGCGAGCCGGTAGTCGACCGAGATTACCGGGAGGTCGAGATGGTGCGAAATCTCGGTGCACAGCGCGTGATAGACTTCGAGGTCGCCGATCACGAAACCGCCGCCGTGGATGAAAATCACGCAGGGGCCGGGCGCGCGCTCGGCCTTGACGTCGTAGAAGCGCAGCGGGATCGGGCCCGCGGGACCGGGGCACGTCAGATCGCGTTGCACCGCCATCGTCCGCGGCGCGGCCTCGGCCACCGCGCCCATAGCGCGCATCTGCTGGCGTGCTTCTTCGGCACCGACTTCCTCGACCCCCTTGCTGCCCATCGCTTCGAGCATGTCGAGGAACCCGCGTACATCGTCGCGGACATAATGTTCGGTATCGGCCATCGTGTTCTCTCCCATATGCGTTTCTTTTTGGGACTTAGCGTGTTCGCAGCGCTTTTCCATGCGGCTTTTTTGGCCTAGCAGAGAAACTTCATTGCGAGAGGATGGGGCGCGCCCTAGGTGGCGCTTCCCATTGGAAACGGCGCCGCAAGCGATGGCGCAGACAAGGAATATCCGGATGGCAACAGCCGCCACCGCCCCGCAGGACGGCCTCCCCGCAACCCCCGAAAGCGTCGTTGTGCGCTTCGCCGGCGATTCCGGCGATGGCATGCAGCTGACGGGTGGGCAGTTCACCCTGTCGACCGCGCTGGCCGGCAATGACCTGGCCACCTTCCCCGATTTCCCCGCCGAAATCCGCGCGCCGCAGGGCACGCTGTTCGGCGTCTCGGCCTTCCAGATCAATTTCGGTAGCCGCGAAATCAACACCGCGGGCGATGCGCCCGATGTGCTGGTGGCGATGAACCCGGCGGCGCTCAAGACCAATATCGCGGCGTTGAAGCCCGGCGGGCTGGTGATTGCCGACACCGGCGCTTTCACCAAGCGCAATCTCGACAAGGCGCATTACGAGGCCAATCCGCTCGAGGATGACAGCCTCGCCAAGTACGACCTGCTTGCCTTCGACATCAGCGAAAAGACGATCGAGGCGGTCAAGCCCTACGGCCTGGGCAACAAGGATGCGCTGCGGTCCAAGAACATGTGGACGCTGGGCCTCGCGCTGTGGATGTTCGACCGTCCGCGCGAACCGATCCATGACTGGCTCAAGGCCAAGTTCAAGTCCAAGCCCGAAATCGCCGATGCCAATATCGCCGCGCTCGATGCGGGCCATGCCTATGGCGAAACCGCCGAGCTCGCGGGGCCGCTCAAGCAGGTCCATATCGATCCGGTGCCCAGCGCGCCGGGGCTTTATCGCACCGTCACCGGCGCCGAAGCGGTCAGCCTGGGCCTGGTCGCGGGCGCACAGCTGGCGAGCCTGCCGATGTTCTTCGGTGGCTATCCGATCACCCCCGCCAGCGCGATCCTGCACCATCTCGCGCGGCTCAAGGAATTCGACGTCACCACCTTCCAGGCGGAAGACGAAATTGCCGCGATCTGCGCCGCCATCGGTGCCAGCTATGCGGGTAGCCTCGGCATCACCAGTTCTTCGGGTCCGGGCATTGCGCTCAAGGGCGAGGCGATGGGTCTCGCGATCATGACCGAATTGCCACTGGTGATCGTCAACTCGCAGCGCGGGGGCCCCTCGACCGGCCTGCCGACCAAGACCGAGCAGAGCGATCTCTACCAGGCGGTCTATGGCCGCAATGGCGATGCGCCGATGCCGGTGATTGCCGCCAGCAGCCCGGGCGATGCCTTCGAGGTGGCGATCGAGGCCTGCCGCATCGCGGTGCAATACATGACCCCCGTCATGCTGCTCACCGATGGCTATATCGCCAATGCCGCCGAGCCGTGGAAAGTGCCCGATCCGGCCACGTTCGAACCGTTCCCGGCGCAGTTCCTGACCGAGAAGAACGCGGTCGACGATCAGGGGGCCGAGACCTTCCTGCCGTACAAGCGCGACGAGAAGGGCGCGCGGCCCTGGGTCAAGCCCGGGACGCCCGGCCTGATGCACCGCATCGGCGGGATCGAGAAGCACGAGCTGAGCGGCAATATCGACTATTCGCCCGACAACCACCAGCGCATGACCGACCTGCGCAAGGGCAAGATCGACGGCATCGCCGTACCCGACCAGGAAGTGTGTCTCGGCAACACCTCGGGCAAGCTCGCGGTCGTCGGCTGGGGCAGCACGTTCGGCCCGATCCACCGCGCGGTCGACAATGCGCGCCGTCAGGGGCGCGACGTGAGCCACATCCATGTGCGCCACATCTGGCCGCTGCCGAAGAACCTCGGCGACCTGCTGCGCGGGTTCGAGCATGTGCTGGTGCCCGAAATGAACACCGGCCAGTTCAAGACCGTGCTGCGCGACCAGTTCCTCGTCGATGCGACACCGCTGACCAAGACCAGCGGCCAGCCCTTCCAGATCGCCGAGATGGAAGAAGCGATCGGCAAGTATTTCGACGGCGTCGAAGGCAATGAAGGCGGCGAGGTCCCGGTCAATGACGACCAGTTGCCGCATCTGGAATCCGGACATGACGACGGATCGCTCAAGAACCAGTCGTCACCGCAATCGCAGGAGCTCGGCTCGTGAACGCACCCGTAAAGATCGAAACCACGCTCAAGGACTGGGAAACCGACCAGGAGGTCCGCTGGTGCCCGGGTTGCGGCGACTACGCGATCCTCAAGGCGGTGCAGCGCACGCTGCCGCAGCTGGGCGCGGACCCGGCCAACACCGTGTTCATCAGCGGCATCGGCTGTTCGAGCCGCTTCCCCTATTACGTCGAGAGCTACGGCTTCCACACGATCCACGGCCGCGCGCCCGCGTTCGCCACGGGCGCGAAGCTGGCCAATCCCGATCTCGATATCTGGCTGGTGACCGGTGACGGCGATGGTCTGTCGATCGGCGGCAATCACCTGATGCATGTCCTGCGCCGGAACGTGAACATGCAGATCATGCTGTTCAACAACGAGATCTACGGCCTCACCAAGGGCCAGGCCTCGCCCACCAGCCGCGAGGGCACCAAGTCGCCCTCGACCCCGATTGGCAGCTACGACCATCCCGCGCGCCCCGCCGCTTTCGCGCTGGGCGCCGGCGCGCGCTTCGTCGGCCGCGGGTTCGACGTGTCGAAGCACCTGCCCGATGTGCTCAAAGCCGCGCATGCGCACCAGGGTGCCGCCTTCATCGAGATCTTCCAGAACTGCATCGTCTACAACAAGGACGTGTTCAACGATTTCGCTGCGCCCAAGGGCGCCGAGGACCAGCAGCTGTGGCTCGAAAACGGCAAGCCGATGCTGTTCGCGAAGGATGCCAAGGGCATCGCGCTCGACCGCGACAAGCTCGAGCTCAAGGTGGTCGATGTGGTCGATGGCGACTGGGAGGCCGCGGGCGTGATCGTCCACGATGTCACCAACCGCTCGATCGCGCATATGCTCGTCGAAATGCCCTTCGGGCCGTTCCCGATGGCGCTGGGCGTGCTCTATGACGATCCGCGCCCGACCTTCGAAGCCGCCGCGATGGCCGAAAAGGCCGCCGCGAGCCAGGGCAAGGAGGCCAATCTCGCCAAGCTGCTCGGCAAGGGCCAGACCTGGACCGTCGACGGCACCGCGCAGGATCCCGTCTGACGCGCTGACAGCATTTCGCAGTTTTTCGGACCGATCGCGGTTCGGCTCCGTTGGTTGGACATATCCCTGCCGCTGCAGGGTCCGTTCAACCAATGGAGAAGACATGAATATTTCGATCAAGACGACCGCACTGTCCACGCTTGCGCTGGCGCTTGCCGCCTGCGGCGACGACGTGGCCGAGGACCCGGTAGTCGGCAGCGAAATGGCCGATACCGAAACCGCCATAGTGGACGAATACGATCCCATGACGCGCGATTACATGCTGGGCGACGATGCGCAGACGCGCCGCGATGCGTTCGATTCCGACGCCTTCCGCAGCGAATATCGCACCTATCGCGACGAGGTGGTGAACGAGCAGGTCGCACAGGCCGATGCTACCGACGCCTCGCAGGACATGACCGATGACGAGCGCGAGGAAATGGATGCCGCGTCGCAGGAACGCGATGGCGAGACCAATATGCGCCTGCGCCAGAACATGACCTGGGGCTATCTCGACCGTAATGACGACGACCAGCTCTCGGTCGCCGAATATGCGATCTGGGCGATCCCGCTCAATCCGCAGCACGAGGCGATCAACGACCAGGGCGAGCCCGAGCTGAAGGCCGACACGATCAACAAAGCCGCTGACAGCTTCTTCTATTACGACATGGACGGCGACACCTATCTCGACCGCCGCGAATTCACTGCGGCACGCCGCGGCGAGACGTCCGATTCCTGATCGAGGCTGAACCGATGGGACAAGGGCGGCGGGCTGACCTGCCGCCCTTTTCTTTTGGGCGGGGCGAGCTAACACTCGCGCGCAATGGACAATCTCACACACAGCCTCGTCGGGGCATTGATCGGGCAGGCGGGGCTCAAGCGGAAGACCGGGCTGGCGATGCCCGCGCTGATCATCGGCGCGAACCTTCCCGATGTCGATGCGGCCTGCCTGTTCTGGCTCGACGGGGTGGAACACCTCGGCTTCCGCCGCGGGATCACGCATGGACCGATCGCCTGGGTGCTGCTGCCGCTGGTGCTGGCGGGGCTGATCTACGGCTTCGACCGCTGGCAGGCGAGGCGCGGTAAGCGGCCTGCGGACAGGCTACCGGTCAGGTTCAAGTGGCTCTACGCGCTAGCGCTGCTCGGCTGCCTGACGCATCCCGCGCTCGACTGGCTCAATGTCTACGGCATCCGCCTGCTCGAGCCGTTTTCCTCGCGCTGGTTCTACGGCGACACGCTGTTCATCATCGATATCTGGCTGTGGCTGCTGATGGGCTTCGCCACATGGTTCTCGCTCCGGCGGCAAAAGCGGGGTGGGGAGTGGCGCAGGCCGGCACGCGCGGCGCTCGCGGCGGCGCTCGCCTATATCGGGCTCAACGCCGTGATCACCGCAGCCGACCAAAACGCGCTCACGGCCAGCCCGACCGGCACCGCAACCGTGATCGCCAGCCCGGTGCCGTTCAACCCGCTCGCGCGCGAGATGATCAGCGGCGGCAACGGGCTGTACACGCTCGGCGAAAACACCACGCTGCCCGGGGTCCCGCTCGACCGGTGCGATCTGGCAGCGGCGCGGGCAGGCGATAGCGCGGTCGACGCCTTTCTGTTCTGGGCACGCACCCCGCTGATCGAGCCGCGCGAGGATGGCTCGTTGTGGCTGCGTGATGCGCGCTTCTACGATCCGCGGGTAGGCGATCGCTTTTCGGTCGAACTGCCCGCGGGGGTCTGCCCCGGCGTGCAAACGGAACCCACGCCAGCACCCGGCGGTTAGAACGGCATGACTGCACCCCACATCGTCTGGCTGCGGCGCGATTTGCGCATGGCCGATCAGCCCGCGCTTCATGCCGCGGCGCAGGCCGGGCCGGTCATTCCCGTGTTCGTGTATGACGACCAGCGCGGCGGCGATCATGCCTATGGAGGGGCGTCAAAGGTCTGGCTGCATCATTCGCTCGAATGCCTCGGCAAGAGCTACGGCGGCCGCAATTCGCGGATCGTGCTGCGCCGGGGCGACGCCCCGCAGGTGCTCGCCGCGCTCGCCGACGAAACCGGCGCCATCTGCATCCACGCGATGCGCCATTACGAGCCGTGGTGGAAGGAAGCCGAGGACGAATTGCGCGATGCGCTTGCGGGTTCGGGGGGCGAGGAGCGCAGGCTGTGCCTCTACGACGGCAATTACCTGCTTCCGCCCGGCAGCGTGACCACCGGTTCGGGCGATCCGTACAAGATCTACAGCCCGTTTGCGAAATCCATGCTGGAGGTGATGCCCCCGCGCGACCCGCTGCCCGAGCCCGAGACGCTGTCCTCACCCGGTCGCTGGCCCGACAGCGACGACCTTGGCGACTGGGACCTGCTGCCGACCAATCCCGACTGGGCGGACGGCATCCGCGATTTCTGGGACTTCGGCGAGGACGCCGCGCATGACCGGCTCGACTGGTGGGCCGCTGTGGTGGGAGATTACGACGAGGGCCGCAATCTGCCGTCCGAAGACACCACCTCGCGCCTCTCGCCGCATTTGCATTGGGGCGAGATCAGTCCCGCGCAGGTGTGGCACGCATTGAAGGACAAGCGCAGCGACGGCTGGAACACCTTCGCCAAGGAGGTGATCTGGCGCGATTATGCGCAGAATGTGATCGACCAGTTCCCCGACTACCCGCGCGAAAGCTACCGCGACTATGACGAACGCACGCTGTGGCGAAACCCCAATGCGGGCCATCTGATCGCGCAGGACCTCGAATGCTGGCAGAAGGGCATGACCGGCTATCCGGTGGTCGATGCGGGGATGCGCCAGCTATGGCGCACCGGCTGGATGCACAACCGCGTGCGGATGATCTGCGCCAGCTTCCTCGTAAAGCATCTGCTGATCGACTGGCGCTTCGGCGAACAATGGTATTGGGACTGCCTGGTCGATGCCGATTTCGGCAATAACGGCGTCAACTGGCAGTGGATTTCGGGCACCGGGGTCGACAGCAACATGTTCGTGCGGATCATGGCCCCGCTGACGCAGAGCGAGAAGTTCTGCGCCGCCGATTACATCCGCGAATATGTCCCCGAACTGGCCGATCTGGGCGACGATTGCATCCACGACCCGCCCGACGAGAAGCGCGGCGACTATCCGGTCAAGATGATCGGTCATAGGGAAGCGCGCGAGCGGGCACTGGCGGCGTACCGGTCGGCCAAAGGCTAGCTTGCGTCCGCCGCCGCGCCGCGCAATAGGAGCGCGAGATGGATATGCCGACTACCCCCCGCACGCACGACCTTATCGCCGGATCACAGCGCTTTGCGCGCCGGCCCGGTTGGTTCGCGCGGTTGGTGGCACCCGGTTTCGAGAGGATCCTTGGAAGGATCGACGCAGCGCTGACATCGGGGACCATCCACGGTGTCCTGCCCGATGGCAGCCGCCGCACTTTGGGCGGTCATGCACCGGGATTCGAATGCGAGGTCGAGCTGCGCAGCTGGAATGCGCTGATCCGGCTGGCGAGCAATGGCTCGGTCGGCTGGTACCAGGCCTGGGAGGCGGGCGAATGGTGGAGCCCCGACCCGGTCCCGCTGTTCGCGCTGTTCATGCAGCACGCGTCGCGGCTGGGCGATACCGCCCGCGCCAAGGGTCCGTTCCGCCACGCGCTCAAACTGGCGCATCTGGTCAACCGCAACACGCATGAAGGCGCGCGGAAGAATATCAGCGCGCATTACGACCTCGGCAATGATTTCTACGAGGCGTGGCTCGATCCGACGATGAGCTATTCCTCGGCGCTGGAGCCTGGCGAGGATGGCCTCGAGGCGGCGCAGCGGCGCAAGTGGGACGCGCTGGCCGCGCGTATCGGCGCAGCGCCCAAGGTGCTCGAGATCGGCTGCGGCTGGGGCGGGTTGGCAGGCTTCCTCGCCGCGCGCGGGGCAAACGTCACAGCGATCAGCCTGTCCGACGAACAATTGGCCTGGGCCGCCGCGCACCACGGTGCGGGGGCCGATTTCCGCAAGCAGGACTACCGCGATTGCGAAGGCCAGTTCGACGCCATCGTCAGCGTCGAGATGGTCGAGGCGCTGGGGCGCGAATACTGGCCGACCTTCATGGACTGCATCGCGCGCAATCTGAAACCGGGCGGGCGCGCGGCGATCCAGTATATCGCGATGCGCGACGATCTGTTCGATGCCTATGCCAAGAGCGCCGATTTCATCCAGGCTTACATCTTCCCCGGTGGGCTGCTGATCCGCACGAGCGAATTTCGCCGGCTGGCGGAGGAACGCGGGCTCGCGTGGCAGGACCAGCGCGATTTCGGCGGCGACTATGCCGCCACTCTCGAACACTGGCGGCACAATTTCGACGCGGCGGCTGCCGCAGGACACCTGCCCGAAGGATTCGACGAGCAGTTCTGCGATTTATGGCGCTATTACCTGATGTATTGCGAAGGCGGGTTTCGCGGTGGCGGGATCGACGTCCACCAGGTTACACTGGTGAAAGAGGGAGAGATGTAATGCGTGGATTATTGATTTCGGCGGCGGCCTTGGCGCTGGTCGGTTGCGCGACGGCTTATGGCGATGTCGCGACCGCACCCCCGGCACCGCCGGCCGTAACCCAGTCGATGCCCGCGCAAATGGCGAGCCTGGATCCGGGCGATTCGATCCTGTTCTGGAACGACGCGCGCCGCTCGGCTGCGTTCCGCGATATGGAATCTGCCTTCCCCGGGCTCGAAGTGGCACCTGCCAATACGGTCCGCACGCTGCCGCGGCAGGAAGGCCGCGTGCCCGCCGCGCTGCAGGCGGATATCCGTGCCTATATGGCCGAAACGCAGGCGGCCGGTGTCATGGTCCTCAAGGACGGTGCGATCGTGTTCGAGGATTACGGTCTGGGTTTCGGGCCGACCGGGCGGTGGACCAGCTTCTCGGTGGCCAAGAGCTTTACCTCGACCCTGCTGGGGGCGGCAATCGAGGATGGTGCGATCGCCAGCGTCGATACGCCGGTCACCGACATCATTCCCGCGCTGGCAGGCACCGCCTATGACGGGGTGAGCGTCGGCCAGATCGCCACGATGACCTCGGGCGTGGCATGGAACGAGGATTATACCGATCCCGACAGCGATGTCGCGCGGATGCTTGGCGTGGCCCCGGTGGCGGGCGAATCGCAGGCCGTGACCTATGCCCGCACGCTGACGCGCGAGGCCCCCGCGGGCGAGAAATGGGTCTACAAGACGCTCGAGACCAATCTGCTCGGCCTGATCGTCGAACAGGCGACCGGCCAGTCGCTCGCGGCCTATGCGGCCGAGAAGATCGTCGAGCCCGCCGGGTTCGAGGGCGGGCTGTTCTGGATGCAGGACCTGACCGGCGGCAATATCGGTGGCTGCTGCCTCTCGCTGCGATTGTCGGACTATGCCCGCATGGGCCAGTTCGCGCTCGAGGGCGGGGAGGGCGTGGTGCCCGCAGGCTGGTTCGCCAAGGCGGGCTCGCCGCTGGTCGACTTCGCGCCCGAGGCCCCCGGCTTCGGTTACGGCTACCAGTGGTGGACCTATCCCGGCGACATGTACGGCGCACAGGGGATTTTCGGGCAGGCGATAACCATCGTACCCGAAGAGCAATTGGTCGTGGCCGTGGTAAGCAATTGGCCGACCGCGACCAGCCGCGCACATCGTGACGGGTTCCGCGCGCTGGTGGGCAGGTTGGTCGAAACGCTGGAGGACTAGGGACGGGCAGGGTGGCGGTGCCCGGGTAACGGCGCACCGTCCCCGGGTCGTCTCGCCGCTCAGTAGGGCCGGTAGGCGGCGCCTTCGCTGGTGTAGCGGGCGAGAATGTTGTCGTGGACGATCGAGCCCAGCAATTCGCTGAAGGCGCAGCCGACCATCGAGTTTTCCCACCACACGACCTGCGCCTGCAGCGATTCAAGCCCGGGCAGGGTGAGCCAGCACAGCTGGCCTTCATGCATGCGGTTGAGCGCGGCGGCGGAAAAGCCCGATACCGACAGGTCGTGGATCACGGTCTGGAAAGCGCGTCCGCCACTGGCGCGCAATTGGCCGGGGATGGCCAATTTGGCGCGCGGTGCACAGCGGTCTTCCTGCGCGGCCAGCGTGTATGGATCTTGCGAATGTTGGATCATGACGGGCGCCCCTCCTCGATCAATCCGGATGAAGTGTGACCCGGCGTATGCGCAACGGGATTTAACGAGTATCGCGGATCAGGGTTTAGCATTCGTCGCCGAAGCTGGTTAATTCACCCGTCGACGCGCTCGCGGTGGAAGCCGGTGAAATCGTTAACAAGCAATTCGACAAGACGGTCGGCGACCGTGGCCGGATCCTTGACCGATTGCGGGTCTTCGCCCGGGTAGGCCTTGGCGCGCATGGCAGTGCGCGTTGCGCCCGGATCGACCAGCGCGACGCGAACCTTGGAGATCTTCTCGACCTCCTGCGCATAACTTTCGAGCAGATTGTCGAACGCCGCCTTGGTCGCGCCATAGGCGGACCAATAGGCGCGCGGGCTGGCACCCACGCTGCTGGTCAGGCCGATCACCCGGCCTGCCTCGGCGCGTTTGAGAAGCGGGTCGAAATTGGCCAGCAGCGCCTGCGTGGCGAGGAAATTGACGGTCAGCGCCTGGCTGAGCTGCTTGCCGTCGATCTGCGTAACCGGTGTGAGGGCCGGCAGATAGGCTGCGGAAATCACGAGATAATCGAGCTTGTCCCAGCGGGCTGCAATGGCCGAGGCAAGCCGCGCCAGCCCGTCGCTTTCGGCAAGGTCCACCGGGGCGATGGTCGATGCCCCGCCGACTGCGTGGATCGCATCCTCGACCGCTTCTAGCGCGGGAACGTCGCGCCCGGTCAGCACCACATGCGCCCCGGCGGCGGCCAGCGCGCGCGCGGTGGCGGCGCCGATCCCCTTGCTTGCCCCGGTGACGAGCGCGAGGCGATTGGCGAGCGGCTGGTCCATCAGGCGACCTGTTCGGAAGTGAAGGAGAGCTGCTGCTGCTTGTCCTCGCGCCGCATCAGATCGGTGAGCGAAGTGGGATAGTCGCCGGTGAAACAGGCGTCGCAGAACTGCGGGCAGGCCGAATTGCGCGGTTTTTCGCCGACCGCGCGATAGAGACCGTCGATCGAGACGAAGGCGAGGCTGTCGGCCTTGATGAATTCGCGCATCGGTTCGACATCCATCCGCGCGGCGAGCAGCTTGCTGCGCTCGGGCGTATCGACGCCGTAGAAGCAGCTGTGCGCGGTGGGCGGGCTGGCGACGCGGAAGTGCACTTCGGTGGCCCCGGCCTCGCGCATCATCTCGACGATCTGCAGGCTGGTCGTGCCGCGCACGATGCTGTCGTCGATCAGGACGATGCGCTTGCCTTCGACCAGCGCGCGGTTGGCATTGTGCTTGCGCTTGACGCCGGCATGGCGCGCGCCGTCGCTGGGCTGGATGAAGGTGCGCCCGACATAATGCGAGCGGATAATGCCCAGTTCGAACGGGATCCCCGCTTCCTGCGCATAGCCGATCGCTGCGGGGACGCCGCTGTCGGGCACGGGAATGACCAGATCGGCCTCGACTGGAGTCTCGCGCGCAAGCTCGGCGCCGATCGCCTTGCGTGCGGCATAGATACTGCGCCCGTCGAACACCGAATCCGGACGGCTGAAATAGACATGCTCGAAGATGCAGGGCCGCGCCGAATGGTTGCCGAACGGGTGCAGCGAATCGACATTGCCATCGAAATCGACCTTGATCACTTCGCCCGGTTCGACCTGGCGGACGAATTCGGCGCCGACGACGTCGAAGGCGACGGTTTCCGAGGCGAACAGCGTGGCATCGCCGATCCGGCCCATCTGCAGCGGACGGATGCCCAGCGGATCGCGGCAGGCGATCATGCCCTCGGGCGTCATGACGATCAGCGCATAGGCGCCTTCGAGCAGCCGCAGCGCATCGATCAGCCGGTCCATGATCGTGGGGTAGCGGCTGGTGGCGACGAGGTGGATGATGACCTCGGTGTCGCTGGTCGACTGGAAGATCGACCCGCGCCGCACGAGGTCCTCGCGCAGCACGCCTGCGTTCGAGATATTGCCATTATGCGCCACCGCGAAGCCGCCGCTGGCAAGATCGGCATAGAGCGGCTGGATATTGCGCAGGCCCGACCCGCCGGTGGTCGAATAGCGGACATGGCCTGCGGCCATCATGCCGGGCAGTTCGGCGATCGCTTCCTGGCTGGAGAAATTGTCCGCCACATGGCCCAGCCCGCGCAGCGTGAAGAATTCGGTGCCGTTGAAACTCGTGATACCCGCGGCTTCCTGGCCGCGGTGCTGCAGCGCGTGGAGGCCCAGGGCGGTGACGGCGGAAGCATCGGTCGCGTTGACTGCGCCGAACACGCCGCACTCTTCGCGCAACTTGTCGCCATCCTCGTCTAGAAACGGGTGCGTGAGGTTCATCGAAAGGCCTGTCCGCCGCGGCTGATCGGGATGCGCGCCCAATGGCGGTGTTACGAACCGATTACAAGGGCAGTGCGACCAATGCCCGCCCATCCGACACGATTTCATTGCGCAGCAAGGATTGCCTGCCTAAACGCGCTGCACTCCGCAGCCATAAACCAGGGCCGTCTTGATCCTCTCCCCATTCGAATGGACTATCGCCAAACGCTATTTGCTTCCAGGCAAGGGCGAGGCCTTCATTGCCCTGGTGGCAAGCATCTCGATCGGCGTGGTGATGCTGTCGGTCGCCATGCTGGTGGTGGTGATGAGCGTGATGAACGGATTTCGCGCCGAACTGCTCGACAAGATCGTCGGCCTCAACGGCCATGCCATCGTCCAGGCCTATGGCGGACGGATGGACGATTGGGAGAACATCCTCGAGGAAGTGCGCCAGACGCCGGGCGTGGTCGATGCGAGCCCGCTGATCGAACAGCCGCTGCTGACGAGCTTCAACGGACGCGTCGAGGCGATCATCGTGCGCGGCAACACTGCCGAAGATATCGACGAACTCGCGAGCAAGGCGGTCAGCGGCAATTTCGATGCGCTGCAAGCGGGCGCGAGCAAGGTCGCGATCGGGATTCGGCTGGCCGAGAACATCGGCGCCCGCGTCGGCGACACGATCACGATCATCAACCCGCAGGGTCGTTCGACTCCTTTCGGCACGGTCCCGCGCCAGGTCGGCTACGAAGTCGCGGCGATTTTCGAGGTCGGCGTCTATGATTATGACGGGGCCTTCGTCGTCATGCCGATGCAGGACGCGCAGACGTTGATGCTGATCGGCGATACGGTCGGCATGATCGAGGTAACGGTGGAGGATGCCGACGAGGTCGGCGAGATCCTCGAGCCGGTCCAGCGCGCGGTCGAGGGCAGGGCGGTGGTTGCCGACTGGAAGACCATCAACGCGACACTGTTCGAGGCGCTGCAGGTCGAACGCGCGGCGATGGCCTTCGCGCTCAGTTTCATGGTGCTGGTGGCGGCATTCAACATCCTCTCCAGCCTCGTCATGCTGGTGCGTGCCAAGACGCGCGACATTGCGATCATGCGGACCATGGGCGCCTCGCGGCAAAGCCTGATGAAAATCTTCGTCACCACCGGATTTACCGTGGGCGCGATCGGTACAGTCGTTGGGCTTGCGCTGGGCTTCTCGATCCTCGCCGGGCGGCAACAGATCGTGCAGGCGATCGGCGCGCTGACGGGACAGAATCTGTGGGACCCGCAATATCGCTTTCTCACCACGATCCCGTCGAAGGTCGATGGCAGCGAAGTGACCATGATCGCCTTGCTCGCGCTGGGCCTCAGCTTCCTCGCCACGCTCTACCCCGCGTGGAAGGCGGCGAACACCGATCCCGTGCAGGTGCTGCGTTATGAGTAATATGGGCGTGAAACCGGTGGTCGAGCTCAAGCAGCTTACCCGCAGCTTCGAGCAGGGCGGCGAGCGGATCGACGTGCTGCGCGGGGTCGACCTCGCGATCCGCCCGGGCGAGATCGTCGCGCTGCTCGGGCCTTCGGGGTCGGGCAAGTCGACGCTGCTCCAGGCGGTCGGCCTGCTCGAGGGGGGGTTCGGCGGCGAGATCGTCATTGGCGGTCATTCGGCGGAAAAATCGAACTCGCGCGCGCGCACCGTGCTGCGCCGCGACCATCTCGGCTTCGTCTACCAGTTCCATCACCTGCTCCCCGATTTCGATGCGCGCGAGAATGTCGTCCTGCCCCAGCTTGTCGCCGGCCGCTCGCATGGCGAGGCAGAGGCCCGCGCCGAACAATTGCTTATCGCGCTGGGGCTCGGGCATCGGCTCGATCATCGCCCGAGCCAGCTATCGGGCGGCGAACAGCAACGTGTCGCGGTTGCCCGCGGGCTGGCGAACAAGCCCGATCTCGTGCTCGCCGATGAACCGACTGGCAATCTCGACGAGGCCACCGCAGACAAGGTGCTCGCCGAATTCCTCGGGCTGGTGCGCGGCGAAGGCAGCGCAGCACTGATCGCGACGCATAACGAACGCCTGGCGCAGAGGATGGACCGCGTGGTCCGGCTGCACGACGGCGTGCTGGCTTAGCGGACCCGCAAGCCGCTTCGGTCGTTGGTCTCGCGAAGGAGATTTCAATGACCGACCACCCCAGCACTTTCAAAGGCGACGACAACCACCGCCACGGCATCGAATGGGACGACCGTGCCAGCCTGCACCGCGTGGATGACGGCGACGGCGTGCTCGACGCGGCCAAGGGGCTGCGCAGCGGGACTTTCGCCGAACTGATCCGCCACATGATGCTGATGCCCGAAGACGAACGCGCGCAATATTGCATCGAGAAGGCGGGCGACCGCGAATATCACGCTGCCGAGGTAGCGGGCCTGTCGCAGCGTCCGGATTTCCCTGCCGGCTGAATAGGCGCTCTGCGCGCCGGCGATGGCCGCCCTTGTGCGGCCAGCGCCGCGCGTGCAGACCCTGTCCCACTTGTTCGTCGCTGCAAGGAATAGCCCCGCATGACCACTATCGCCGATTTCGCCGTCACCACGAACAAGGGCGACGAGCTCGCCCTTTCGGAAAAGCTGGGTAAGGTCCTGCTGGTGGTCAACACTGCCAGCAAATGCGGTTTCACTCCGCAATATGACGGGCTGGAAGAACTCTACCAGGACTACCGCGACAAGGGCTTCGAAGTGCTTGCCTTCCCCTGCAACCAGTTCGGCGGCCAGGAGCCGGGCGATGCGGGCGAGATCGCCGAGTTCTGCAAGGTCAATTTCGGCCTCACCTTCCCGCTGATGGCCAAGGTCGACGTCAATGGCGACAATGCCAGCCCGCTGTTCGACTGGATGAAGCGCGAAAAGCCCGGCGTGATGGGATCGAAGGCGATCAAGTGGAACTTCACCAAATTCCTGATCGACCGTTCAGGCCAGGTCGCGAAGCGATATGGCCCGACCGACGCGCCCAAGACGATCGCCAAGGATATTGAGAAGCTGCTCTAGGCGGCGGCGAACCCGTCATCCGGACCGGGGTGACGGAACGGAGGAAAGCGCGGCGCGCGCGGGTTGGCGAATCCCCTCCCGCACCGCATATTGGCTTGATGTCCTTCAAGCCCTTCGTCCCGTTCCGTATCCTGTCGGCCTATACGATGCTCGAAGGCGCGATCGACCCCAAGGCGATGGCCAAGCTGGCGAAGGAACGCGGCTTTCCCGCTATCGCGATTGCCGACCGTAACGGCCTGTATGGCGCGGTCATGTTCGCCAATGCCTGCAAGGCCGAAGGCGTGCAGCCGATCATCGGCGCCCTGCTGGGCGTGGCGCGCCCAAGCCGCGACGAAGGGGCGGAAGGCAAGCAGGTCGATTACCTGCCGCTCTACGCGCAGGACGAGGCGGGGTACGACAATCTGTGCCACCTCGTGTCGAAGGCGCATCTCGAACGCCCGCTCGAATTCGAACCGCATGTCCGGATCGGCGACCTCGATGGCCGTACCGACGGCCTGATCGCCTTCACCGGTGCGAGCGAAGGCGCGGTCACGCGGCTGCTTGCCGAAGGCCAACAGAGCCATGCCGATGCCTTGCTGAGTCGTCTGCAGGCGCTGTTCCCCGACCGGCTCTACATCGAACTGGCACGGCGCGGCGATCCGATCGAGGAGCGCGCCGAAGCCGCGCTGGTCGATCTCGCCTATGCGCGCGATCTGCCGCTGGTGGCGACCAATCCCGCCAATTTCGCCGAACCGCACATGCACAAGGCGCATGACGCAATGCTGTGCATCGCCGGCTCGACGCATGTCGATGCGGAGGAACGCGCGCGGTCGAACCCCGAAAGCTATGTGAAGACCTACCACATGATGGAGGAGGCTTTCGCTGACCTACCCGAAGCGGTGCAAAACACCGTGGTGGTGGCGCAGCGCTGCGCCTATGCGCCGCCCTATCGCAAGCCGATCCTGCCCAGCCTCGCGGGCGACCTCGAAGGCGAGGCGCGCGCGCTGGAGGAAGATGCGCGCGCGGGTCTGGAGGCGCGGCTCGCACCCTATGGCGAGATGAGCGAGGAGGACCGCAAGGTCTATTTCGACCGGTTGCAGTTCGAAGTCGACATCATCAACCAGATGGGTTTCCCGGGCTACTTCCTGATCGTTGCCGACTTCATCAAATGGGCCAAGGACCACGACATTCCCGTGGGGCCGGGGCGTGGTTCGGGTGCGGGCAGCCTCGTCGCCTGGTCGCTGACGATCACCGATCTCGACCCGATCCAGCTGGGCCTGCTGTTCGAACGCTTCCTCAATCCCGAGCGCGTCTCGATGCCCGACTTCGACATCGACTTCTGTGAAACCCGCCGCGGCGAGGTGATCCGCTACGTCCAGCAGAAATACGGCCACGACCACGTCGCGCAGATCATTACCTTCGGCAAGCTCAAGGCGCGCGCGGTGCTGCGCGATACGGGGCGCATCCTGCAAATGAGCTACGGCCATGTCGACCGGCTGTGCAAGATGGTGCCCAATCACCCGACCGACCCGTGGACGCTGCCACGCGCGCTCAATGGAGCGGCCGATTTCAAGAACGAATACGACAACGACAACGAGGTGAAGCGTCTCGTCGACCTGGCGATGCAACTCGAAGGCTTCCCGCGCAACAGCTCGACCCATGCGGCGGGGGTGGTGATCGGCGACCGGCCGCTGGCCAAGCTCGTGCCGCTCTACCGCGACCCGCGCTCGGACATGCCGGTGACGCAATATGACATGAAGAATGTCGAGAGCTCGGGACTGGTCAAGTTCGACTTCCTCGGGCTGAAAACGCTGTCGGTGCTCAAGAAGGCGGTCGACCTGCTCAAGCGGCGCGAGATCGATATCGACCTGTCGCAGCTGCCGCTCGACGATCCCAAGGTCTACGAACTGATGAAGGCGGGCAACACGGTGGGCGTGTTCCAGCTGGAATCGGAAGGCATGCGGCGCACGCTGACTGCAGTGAAGCCGACCAATTTCGGCGATATCATCGCGCTCGTCTCGCTCTACCGCCCGGGCCCGATGGACAACATCCCACTGTTCGGCAAGCGCAAGGCAGGCGAGGTCGCGATCGAGTTTCCGCATGCCAAGCTCGAAGGCATATTGGCCGAGACCTACGGCATCTTCGTCTACCAGGAACAGGTGATGCAGGCGGCGCAGATCCTTGCCGGCTATTCGCTCGGCGACGCCGATCTGCTGCGCCGCGCGATGGGCAAGAAGGTCCAGGCCGAAATGGACATCCAGCGCGAACGCTTCGTCACCGGATGCAAGGAAGTCAGCGGGATCGAGAAGGCCGAGGCCAATGCGCTGTTCGATTTGATCGACAAGTTTGCCGGCTACGGTTTCAACAAGTCGCACGCCGCCGCCTATGCGCTGCTCGCCTACCAGACTGCGTGGCTCAAGGCGCATTACCCGGAAGAATTCTACGCCGCCTCGATGTGTTTCGACATGCACCAGTCCGAAAAGCTGGCGATCTTCGTCGACGACGCGCGCCGCGGCGGGATCACGGTGCTGCCGCCCTCGCTCAATCACTCGGAGGCCGAATATACCGTCGAGCAGACCGACGATGGTTACGCCGTGCGCTATGCGCTGGCGGGGATCCGCAATGTCGGCGAACGCGCGATGGAAGCGATCGTCGAGGAACGCGAGACTGCCGGCCGGTTCGAAAGCCTCAAGGACCTGTTCGAACGCCTGCCCAAGGGATCGATGAATTCGCGCCAGCTCGAGGCATTGATCAGCGCGGGCGCGCTCGACGAATTCGAAGCCAACCGCGCCAAGCTGATGGCCAATGCGGACATGCTCTTGGCCGTGGCCGACGCGGCCGAGCGCGAGCGATCGAGCGGCCAGGCGGGCCTGTTCGGCGGCGAGGACGCTGCGGTCGATGACGATCTGCGATTGAAGGACGCGGAAGACTGGTCGCTCAGCGAGGCGCGCGCCCGCGAGAAGGAGAACATGGGCTTCTCCTTCAAGCAGCACGCGACCGCCGCCTATCGCGAGATTGCCAGCGCGCAGGGCGCGCGTTCGCACGCCTCGCTGATGTCCGGCGGCGTGCCCGGTGGCGGCCGCATGGGCGCGGTGATGGCGGTGCAGGTCGAAAGCGCCAGCAAGGGCACGACCAAGCGCGGCAAGCCCTTCATCCGCGCCGATTTCTCCGACGCCTCCGGCCAGTTCAGCGCCGCCTGTTTCGAAGAGGGGCTGGTCGAGAAGTTCCTCGAATGGGCCAGGAATGGCACCTGCGTGAAGCTCGATGTCGAGCTCGACAGCCCGAGCCCCGACGAACCGCCGCGCATCACTGTGCGCGGGGCGGTCCCGCTCGACGCAGTGCGCGGGAGCATGGCGATGCTGCTGACGCTGGAGGTCGAGAGTGTCGAGGCGGTGACGCAGCTGGCGCTGGCGCTGGGCGAAGGCGGGCAGGGGGGCGACGAGGCGGTCGCCACGTTGCTCACCGGCGACCCCACCCCGCCTGTCGTGCGGCTGGGCCGAACATTTTCTATCGACGGCGAGCTCGCCGAACGCTTGGCAAGCGTGCCCGGCCTTGCCAAGGTGCAGTTAACCGCGCGACGGGGGAAGGCAAACCTGCGCCTCGTCGCTTGAGAACAAAGTCATTGCGAGCCGCAGGCGAAGCAATCCATTTCCCGCCGTCGCTCCGATTTGCGACGTGTGAAGCTGGATTGCCGCGCCGCCTTCGGCGCCTCGCAATGACCAGAATGGAGAGGAATACATATGTCGCTTGGCGCGATGCAGGACTGGAGCATGCGGATCTCGCATGTGATCGATCACGCAGCCCGGGAAGCCCCGAACCGTGAAATCGTCACCCGCTGGGCGGATGGCAGCGAGACCCGCACCGACTGGGCGGGCGTGCGCCGGGATGCGAAGAAGATGAGCCAGGCGCTGCAGGCGCTGGGCCTCGGCAAGGGCGACAAGGTCGCCAGCCTCGCCATGAACCACGCGCGCCACCTGGTCAGCTGGTTCGGCGTCGCGGGGATGGGCGGCGTGCTGCACACCTGCAATCCGCGCCTGTTCGAAGACCAGCTCGAATACATCGTCAATCACGCCGAAGACAAGGTGATGATCTATGATGCGGCGTTCCAGCCGATCGTGGACAAGATGCGCGACAAATGGCCCACGGTCGAACATTACATCTGCTTCGACAGCGGCGAGCACACGACCAGCTTCGAAGACTGGATCGGCGAACAGGACGGCGACTTCGAATGGGTCGATGGCGACGAGCGCGATCCCTGCATGATTTGCTATACCAGCGGCACCACGGGCAATCCCAAGGGCGTGCAGTACGAACATCGCTCGACCCTGCTGCATGCGCTGGCCGGACTGCAGCCGTCGACCTTCAACTTTACCGCGTCATCGGTGATGCTCCCAGTGGTGCCGATGTTCCACGCGGCCAGCTGGGGCCTGCCCTATGCCGGAGCGATGGCGGGGATCAAATTCGTCTTCAGCGCGGTCAACGACCCGGCGGTACTCGACGAGGTGATGAAGACCGAAAAGGTCACCGATTCCGCAGGCGTGCCCACGGTGTGGCTGGCGCATTTCCAGTATTGCGACGCCAACAATCTCGAACTGCCCAAGCTGCGCGCGGCGACTATCGGGGGTTCGGCCGCGCCGCGCTTCATGATCGAACGGCTGATGAAGAACGGCACGCGCGTCCAGCATGCCTGGGGGATGACCGAAACCTCGCCGATCGGCACCGTTGGCGGACCGACGACCGACTGGGACCAGCTGACCTTCGACCAGAAGGTCGAGAAGACGATGAAGCAGGGCCGCCCGATCTTCGGTGTCGAACTGCGCACGGTCGATCTCGACGATCCGACCAAGGTGCTGCCGCGTGACGGAGAAAGCTCGGGCGCGCTGCATATTCGCGGGCCGTGGGTGGTGAAGCGCTATTTCAAGGCCGAGGAAGACGCGATCGATGCGGACGGCTGGTTCAACACCGGTGACGTGGCGATCCTGCATCCCGACGGCACGATGCAGATCACCGACCGGACCAAGGACGTGATCAAGTCGGGCGGCGAATGGATCAGCTCGGTCGAACTCGAAAATGCCGCGGTGGGTCACCCGGCGGTCGCCGAAGCCGCCGCCATCGGCATGATGCATCCCAAGTGGGACGAACGGCCGGTGCTGTTCGTGGTCAAGCAGGAAGGCAAGGAAGTCACCGCGGAAGAGGTGATCAACTTCCTGTCCGACAAGGTCGCCAAGTGGTGGCTGCCCGATGCGGTCGAATTCGTCGACGACATCCCGCACACCGCGACGGGCAAGATCAGCAAGAAGGACCTGCGCGAACGGTTCAGCGATTACGCGCTGGAGATCTGACCATGGCCGACAGCTATATCGATCCGAGCCCCGCGAACTTCCAGGCGTTCAAGGACCTGCCGCGCGACGAGCCGATCCACATGCTCAACCTGCTCGAATATCGCGAGCAGGCGGAATATCCGGAAGGTCACGAACACGCCGGCAAGGGCTGGAGCGGGCGGCGCGCCTATGAGGAATACGGCAAGACCAGCGGCCCGATCTTCCGCCGCGTGGGCGGCACGATGGTCTGGCGCGGCAGCTTCCAGACCATGGTGACCGGCCCCGACGCCAAGCGCTGGCACGACGGTTTCGTCGCGCAATACCCAAACTCGGGTGCCTTCTTCGCAATGATCAAGGATCCCGAATACCAGCAGGCAGTGGTCAACCGCACCGCCGCGCTCGCGGACAGCCGCCTGATGCGCTTTGCGCCGGGCGAAGCGGGTGAGGGCTTCTAGCCTCCCCGGTACGGGGAGGGGGACCACGAAGTGGTGGAGGGGCACCTTCACCGCTCAGGCATGTCGCTCGCTCGGGCGTCGCAGATTTCCAGCAAGCGCGTCATCGTCGCTTCGATATCGTCCATCACTGCCGCGGCTGGGATCCGCGTGGTTGCGATTCCCTGCGAGCGCAGGAACGCCGATTTGGCCCGGTCCCTTTTTATCGTTTCCGCGCTGTCATGCGCCCAGCCGTCGATCTCGATGGCGAGCCGCAGCCGCGCGCAATAGAAGTCGATGATGTAAACGCCGGCAGGATGCTGGCGTCGGAACTTGTGACCGCGCTGGCGGCCGCGAAGGTGTTGCCAAAGAATTCGTTCGGGCACCGACATTTCGCTGCGTAACTGCCGTGAACGTTTGACCGTTTCCCGTGGCCCTGTGATCATAGGATGTGCCCCTCCACCGCCTTCGGCGGTCCCCCTCCCCAGGGTGGGGAGGCTGTCATAGCAACCGCATCTGACCGCCCAACGTGGGCGGCCTGAACTGCGTGCAATCCAGCTCGAACTTCGCCTTGCCCATTCCGGCGCGCTTGCAGGCCAGGCGGAAGCGCGCGCGGAAGAGGTCGGCCCACACGCCGGTGGGTTTCATGCGGGTGTTGAAATCGGGATCGTTGTCGCGCCCGCCGCGGATCGAGCGGACGATGCCCATCACCTTGTCGCCGCGCTCGGGATAATGGACCGAGAGCCATTCGCGGAACAGCGGGGCGACTTCGTGCGGCAGCCGCAGCGGGATCCAGCCGACGCTGTCGACCCCGAGCGCAGCCGCGCGCTGGACGATTTCCTCCATGAACTCATCGGTGATCGCGGGAATGATCGGCGAGACCGAGCAATGCGTCGGCACCCCCGCGGCGGCCAGTGTCCCCAGCGCCTGCAGCCGCTTGGCCGGCGCCGCCGCGCGCGGTTCGAGCTTGCCCGAGAGATTCGGGTCGAGCGAGGTGACCGAGATCGCCACTGCTACCAGCCGCCGCTCGGCCAGTTCGGCCAGCAGGTCGAGATCGGCGAGCACGCGGTCGGACTTGGTGGTGATGGTCACCGGGTGGCGCGCGTCGAGGCACACTTCGAGCACCTGCCGCGTGATCCGGTAGCGCGCCTCGATCGGCTGGTAGGGATCGGTATTGGTCCCCATCGCCAGCGGGCGCGGGCGGTATTTGGGCTTGGCCAGCGTGGCGCGCAGCAGTTCCGCCGCATTGGGCTTGGCGAACAGCTTGGTTTCGAAATCGAGCCCGGGCGAGAGGTCGTGATAGGCATGGGTGGGCCGCGCAAAGCAATAGACGCAGCCATGCTCGCAGCCGCGATAGACGTTGACCGAGCGGTCGAAGGGCACGTCGGGCGACTGGTTGAAACTGAGGATGGTCTTGGGGAATTCCTCGGTCACTTCGGTGCGCAGTTTTACCGGCGGGCCTTCACCGGGGGCGACCAACTGTTCCATATAGTCGCGCCAGTCGCCGTCTTCTT
The DNA here is from genome assembly GCF_036867055.1 of Qipengyuania sp. Mu-71. NCBI lineage: Bacteria > Pseudomonadati > Pseudomonadota > Alphaproteobacteria > Sphingomonadales > Erythrobacteraceae > Qipengyuania > Qipengyuania sp. Mu-71. The sequence continues at coordinate 1,076,637 of NZ_JBAJHR010000001.1, forward strand.
CGCACGTGGCGAGACCGAAGCGCGTGGGCACCGCTGCGCCCTGCGCACCACGTCCTTGTATGGCGGGAGCGAGTCGTCGTTCCATGCGGGAGAACATACACGGAACAAAGCTGGCGTTCCATAGTCATTGCGAGCAAAGCGAAGCAATCCATCGCTCCGCTTTCCGAGTAGCGCAAAGATGGAAGGTGGATTGCCGCGGAGCCTTCGGCTCCTCGCAATGACTGGCTGGCGAATTACCGCTCGCGCAGCCGCGGCATCAGTTCGACGAAATTGCAGGGGCGGAAGCGGCTGTCGAGCTGGTGGAGGAGGATCTTGTCCCAGCCGTCCTTCACCGCGCCGTTCGATCCGGGGAGCGCGAAGATATAGGTGCCGCGCGCGAGCACGGCGCAGGCGCGGCTCTGGATCGTGCTGGTGCCGATGGTTTCGAAGCTGAGCCAGCGGAACAGCTCGCCGAAGCCGGGAATGTCCTTGTCCTTCACGCGGTCGAGCGCTTCGGGCGTGATGTCGCGTCCGGTGAGCCCGGTGCCGCCGGTGGTGATTACGCAATCGACCATTTCATCGTCGATCCAGCGGTGCAGGTGTGCGGCGATCTCGTTCTTGCTGTCGCGGCTGATCTCGCGCGCGGCGAGGGTGTGCCCCGCTTCGACTATCCGTCCGCTGAGGATATCGCCCGAGCTGTCGTCGGCCAACGTGCGCGTGTCGGATACGGTCAGCAGCGCGATACGGACCGGTTTGAACGGGCGGCTTTCGTCGATCGCCATCAGCGTACCCCCGGGAACATCGGCCAGTCGTTTTCGGCCAGTTCCACCCGGCTGGGCGCCGCGGCATCCGCCTGGCGCAGATACATCCAGTAATTGCGCATCACGATGGCGACATAGCCGCGCGTCTCCCAATAGGGGATCGATTCCATATACAGCAGCGGATCGCCCTGGTCACGGATCTCGCTTTCCCAGCGCGAAACCGGCGAAGGCCCGGCGTTATAGGCAGCCATGACCTTGGGCAGACGGCCCTGCGTGTAGCTCGAACTGCCCAGCGATTCGAGCGTGCGTTGCCCGAAGGCGAGATTGACTGCCGGGTCCTTGAGATCGGCGCCGCTGCTCATGTTGATCGAGGCGGCATATTCGCGCTGCGTGATCGGCATGATCTGCATTAGCCCGATCGCGCCCGCGGGGCTGACCACGCGTTCGCGGAAATTCGATTCCTGCAGCGCATGCGCGAAGGCCAGCGCCGGGTCGACGCGCCAGCCGCCCACCGGCGTGCGGAAGGTAACGGGATAGCGCAGGCTGGGATGCGCGCCTTCGCCGCGCGGCGCGTTATAGGCCATGAAGGTCTGTGCGCCGGTCAGCCCGAGTGCGCGCGCGAGCCGCGAAAGCGCGGGGTAATCGTCGGGATCGCCCGTGCGGACCAGCCAGGTCAGGTCGCGCTCGGCCTCTTCGCGCCGGCCGATCTCGGCCAGCATGACTGCCTGCCGCGCGGCTTCCTCGTCGCGCAGGCGCCGCCAGTCGGCTTCGGTCAGATCGGGCTGCGCATGCGTGCGCGGCAGGTCGCGGCCCATCTGTTCATGCGCGAGCATGCCGTAGAGCGTTTCGGGAAAGCGGGCCGCACCGCGCAATTGTTCGTCGGCTTTTTCAGGAAAGCGGCAGCGGATCAGCGCGCGGCTGGCCCAGTAATGCGCCGCGGCGGCGAGATTGGGGCTGACCGCACTCGCTGCGCTGCGCTGGAACGCTTCGGCGGCCTTGTCGCAATCGCCCAGCCGCCAGGCGGCGAGGCCTGCGGCCCAATCGCCTTCCGCGACCCAGGCCCCGCTGCCGCCGTCGCGCACGGTATCGGCCAGCGCCCAGGCCTGCGCGTCCTGGTTCTCGATGTAATAGCTCCACGCGACCCGGTAGCGCCATTCGGCGCGCGCCTGCGAACTCAGCGTCGCGTCCACCCCGTCGAGCAGCAGGCGGGCACCGTCGGGATCGTCATTGGTGATCCGTTCGAGGATCGCCGCCTTGATGCTTTCGGGCATCGTCCCGTCCTGGATCGCGCTGGGCCGGATCCGCTTGGTCGAGCCGGGCTGGCGCACCAGATCGCGCGCGCGCGGCAGGCTGGGCGGATTTTCGAGACCGCGGGTTAGCCCGAGCCGGACGATCGCCTCGGCCTCGGGGAGGCGCGCATAGCGGTCGAGCCAGCTTTCGATCCGCCCGAGTTCGATCCGCGGGCTTTCGGGGTGGAGATAATAGCTTGCCAGCGCCGCGCCGTGCAGCGGCCCGTCCGCGCGGCCCGCCAGCATGACCTCGACCCGGTCCCAATTGCGGCTGTCGATCGCTTCGAACAGCGAGCCGTAAAAGGCGCGGTCGTCGCTCGACAGCAATTGCGGCAGCGCGGCGGAATGCGAGCGGGTGAAATATTCGACGCTGCTCTGCTGCGCGAGCGCGGGCGCGGCGGGCAGCGCGGCGGCGAGGATGGCGGCGAGGGCGAGGGGGAGGGGGCGAATGGTCATTGGGTCCAGTCCAGCCAGCGGTTCCAGAAATTCTCGCGCCGCGCAGCCGAGCGCGCGAGGTTGCGCAGATCGGGCGCGGCGAGCAGCGGATGGGGCTTGCCCGCACAATCGAGCGACAGGGGCTCGCGCGCGCGTTCACGCGCAATGCCGAACAGTTCGAGCTGTGCGCGTCCGAACAGGAGCACGCGCTGCGGCGCGGCCAGCGCAATATGATGCCGCGCTACCTCACCCAGTCCGCTGGCGGCCAGCCGCGTCCAGTCGGGCATGGCCGTGGGCACGGGGAGCGCGCTGGCGACATAGACCTCATGCGCTGCCAGCCCCATCGCGCGCAGCATTGCTTCGGCGAAGGCGCGCGCACCGCCGCTCAGCAGGCCGTCGGCATCGTCGTCGAACGGCTGGGGCAGCAGCACCATCAGCGCGGCACCCGCGACCCCGCGCGGCGGGACGCGCCGGTCGAGCGCGCCATCCGCCAGCGAGGGCGCGCTCATCCACCATTCGCGAAATTTTTCGAGCGTGTCGGGCAGTTCGGTCCGATCGATGCCCGAGGCCGTCCCGTCCGGCTGGTCGAGCGCGCGCTCGAGCGCGGTCTTGCGTTTGACCGGCGGCGGGGCGGGCGGCGGGGGAGCCGCTACGGCATCGTCGCTCTTGGGTTCGGCCAGCCAGCCGCTTGCCTCGTCGGCGAAATCGGCATCGACGCCGGCCTCGCGCCACCAGTCGAGCGCGCCTTCGAGGCTCGCGAGCGCTGTAAAATCGCGCGGGTTCGGCGGGTCGGCGTGCATCATTCCTCGAAGCGCAGGTCTTGACCTCAATAGCGCCACCAATCAAGGCACTCGCACAAGTTACGCGACGAAAAGAGAGAGTCATGAGCGAACGCGAATCGATGCCCTGCGACGTGGTCATCATCGGCGGCGGTGTCGCCGGCCTGGCGGCGGCAATCCGGTTGAAGCAGATCAACGAGGACCTCGAGGTCGTGGTGCTCGAAAAGGGCAGCGAAATCGGTGCGCACGTGCTGTCGGGCGCGGTGGTCGACCCCCGGGCGCTGGACGAACTGCTGCCCGAATGGCGCGACATGGACTGCCCGATGGCGGAAACCCCGGTGACCGAGAACCACCACTGGGTGCTGTCGGCAACCGGCCAGTCGGACCTGCCCGAATTCCTCCTGCCGCCCTTCATGGGCAATCACGGCAATTACACCGGTTCGCTGGGCAATCTGGCGCGCTGGCTGGGCGAACAGGCCGAGGGCCTGGGCGTGATGGTCTTCCCCGGCTTCCCGGCTGCCGAAGTGCTGTTCGACGAGCAGGGCGCGGTTACCGGCGTGGTAACGCAGGATATGGGCATCGCCGAGAACGGTTCGCAGAAGGGCGATTACCAGCCGGGGATGGAAATCCACGCGAAATACACGCTCTTCGCGGAGGGGGCGCGCGGCAATCTCACGAAGAAGATGAAGGCGAAGTACGACCTCGAGGCCGATTGCGAGCCGCAGGTCTACGGCCTCGGCATCAAGGAACTGTGGGATATCGACCCCGCCAAGCACGAGCCGGGCCGCGTGATCCACACGCAGGGCTGGCCGCTGAGCGAGAGCGGCACCTGGGGCGGCGGCTTCCTCTACCACCAGGCCAATGGCCAGGTCGCGCTCGGCTTCGTCACCGCGCTCGATTACAAGAACCCCTATGTCTCGCCCTACCAGGAATTCCAGCGCTGGAAGCACCATCCGGCGATCGCGGCGATCCTCGAGGACGGCAAGCGTGTCGCCTATGGCGGCCGCGTCATCAATGAGGGTGGCTGGCAGTCGGTCCCCAAGCTGGCGTTCCCCGGCGGCGCGCTGATCGGTTGCGCGGCGGGCTTCGTCAACGTCCCGCGGATCAAGGGCAGCCACACCGCGATGAAGAGCGGCATGCTGGCAGCCGAGAGCATCGCCGCGGCGATCGCCGGCGGCGCCGAGCATAGCGAGCTGATGGATTATGACGACGCGGTCCGGTCCAGCTGGATCGCCGAAGAGCTCAAGAAGGTGAAGAACGCGCAGCCCGCGGTGGCCAAATGGGGCGAAGACCTCGGCACCGTGCTGGCGGGCATCGACATGTGGATGCGTACGCTCAAGATCGGCCTGCCGATCACGATGAAGCACCACCGCGACCACGAAATGCTGCAGCGCGCCGACCTGCACCAGAAGATCGCCTATCCCAAGCCCGACGGGAAGCTGAGCTTCGACAAGCTGACCAATGTCGCTTTCAGCTACACCAACCACGCCGAGGACCAGCCGGTCCATCTGAAAGTGTGCGACTGGGAGCTCCAGAAGACCAGCGAACTGGCCGAATACGATGGCCCGTCGAACCGCTATTGCCCTGCCGGCGTCTACGAATGGCTCGCCGACGAGGACACCGGCGAAATGAAGTTCCAGATCAACTCGCAGAACTGCATCCACTGCAAGACCTGCGACATCAAGGACCCGAACCAGAACATCGAATGGACCACCCCCGAAGGCGGCGGCGGCCCGAACTATCCGAATATGTGATCGCCGGCGTCGCTTGCTCTGTCATTGCGAGGAGCGAAGCGACGCGGCAATCCACGGTAGCGCCCTGGATTGCTTCGCTTCGCTCGCAATGACGAGGGAGCCTATGGGTGGCCATTGCTGAGACCGCATACGCCAAGATCAACCTCGCGCTGCATGTCCGCAACCGGCGCGAGGACGGCTATCACGAGCTCGAGACGCTGTTCGCCTTCGTCGATGCGGGCGATGTGCTGACGGCGCGCAGTGCGGCGCAGGACAGCGTGCGGGTGCTCGGGGAATTTTCCGGCGGGCTCGACAATCCCTTCGACAACCTCGTCGCCAAGGCGCTGGGCAAGCTGCCCCGTGCCGAGGGGCTGGCGGTGACGCTCGAAAAGAACCTGCCCGTCGCGGCAGGGCTGGGGGGCGGGTCGGCCGATGCGGGCGCGGTCTTCCGCATGGTACGCGAGCGCTACGGACTGCCCGAGGACTGGCATGCACGCGCCGCCGCGCTCGGCGCCGATGTGCCCGCGTGTGTCGAGAGCCGCACCTGTATCGGCCGCGGGACCGGAACCGAGCTCGAAGCGGTGGACGACAGCCTTGCGGGCACCCCCGTGCTGCTGGTCAATCCCCGCGTCCCGCTCGCCACCGGTCCGGTGTTTGCGCATTGGGACGGCACCGACCGCGGCGCGCTGCCCCAGGGCGATGCCCTCACCATTGCGCTGGAGGGGCGCAACGACCTCGAAATTCCGGCCATTTCGCTGTGTCCGCAGATCGCCGGCGTGCTCGCCGCATTGCGCGGAACCTCGCCCGTGCTCGCCCGTATGTCAGGCTCCGGCGCAACGTGTTTTGCGCTGTTCGACAGTGACGCCGTGCGTGACGAAGCCGCGGCACGCATCGCCGCCGAGCATTCGGGATGGTGGCAGCTGAAGGGATCCCTGCGATGATGATCGACAATCTGCCCTACCGCCAGGTCGGCACCGAGGACCTGCGGCCCGGCGGCCTGCTGTGCGTTGCCGATCACGCGTCCAACTTCGTTCCCGAAGACATCGAACTGGGCATCGATCGCAAACTGCTCACCGAGCATATCGCGGTCGATATCGGGGTCGAAGGGATCGCCGACCGTCTGGCGCGCCGCCATGGCATGCCCGCGCATATCGCCTGCGTCAGCCGGCTGGTGTGCGACATGCACCGCAAGGAAGATGACGCCCCGGTCGTCCCGGCGACCAGCGACGGCCATCTGATCCCGGGCAATATCGGCGCCAATATCGAGGCGCGTCTCGACCGCTTCCACCGTCCCTATCACGCGGCGCTCGCCGATCTGATCGCGGAGGCGAAGCCCAAGCTGCTGGTCGCGCTGCACAGCTTCACCCCCAGCCTCGCCACCAGCGACGAGGAGCGGCCATGGGAAGTCGCGCTGCTGTATAACCAAGACGATCGCGCGGCGCGCCATGCGATCCGCCTGTTCGGTGAGCAGGGCCTCAATGTGGGCGACAACCAGCCCTATTCGGGCAAGCAGCTCAATGCGACGATGGACCGCCATGCCGAAGCGCATGGCATCCCCTATTGCACCATCGAGATCCGCCAGGACCAGATAGCCAACGAGGCCGGTCAAGCGCGCTGGGCGGTGATGATTGCCGACGTCATGGGCCGCCTCGCGCTGGAGTTCTGAGGAGGCCGTTTCGTCGCGGGTGGGCGATTGCAGTGCTTCGGTTTCGGGCGCCAAGGCGCGAAGACAGGTTTCCTTCCGCTTTCCCGTCATCCCTGCAAAGGCGGGGATCCAGCTGACGTGGCTTTACAGAACGAAGGTCATCTGGGCCCCTGCCTGCGCAGGGGCGACGCGGCGGTTGCGGGCCCGAAGGTTCCTCCGCGCCTCAGCGTGCAAATCCCGCATCTAGCTTCGCGTAAAGATTTTCCGCTTCGACCCGCACCCGCGATCCTCTAGTCTGTCATCCTCCACGAAGCCGACCGGACCAATATCATGCCCGCCTATCGTTCCCGCACCACCACCCACGGCCGCAACATGGCCGGCGCGCGCGGATTGTGGCGCGCGACGGGCATGAAGGATGGCGATTTCGGCAAGCCGATCATCGCGGTCGTGAACAGCTTCACGCAGTTCGTCCCGGGCCATGTCCACCTCAAGGACCTCGGCCAGCTGGTCGCGCGCGAGATCGAGGCAGCGGGCGGCGTGGCCAAGGAATTCAACACCATCGCGGTCGATGACGGGATCGCCATGGGGCATGACGGCATGCTCTATTCGCTGCCCAGCCGCGACCTCATCGCCGACAGCGTCGAATATATGGTCAATGCGCATTGCGCCGACGCGATGGTCTGCATCTCGAACTGCGACAAGATTACGCCGGGCATGCTGATGGCCTCGATGCGGCTCAACATCCCCAGCGTGTTCGTTTCGGGCGGGCCGATGGAAGCGGGCAAGGTCGTGCTCAAGGGCAAGGAAGTCGCGCTTGACCTCGTCGATGCGATGGTCGCCGCTGCGGACGAAAGCTACACCGACGAGGAAGTGACCGCGATCGAGCAGAATGCCTGCCCGACCTGCGGCTCGTGCAGCGGCATGTTCACTGCCAATTCGATGAACTGCCTGACCGAAGCGCTCGGGCTGTCGCTGCCCGGCAATGGTTCGACGCTGGCGACGCATGCCGACCGCAAGGGCCTGTTCGAACGCGCCGGGCGGCTCGTGGTGACGCTGGCCAAGCGCTATTACGAAGAGGATGACGAAAGCGTCCTGCCGCGCACGATCGCCGGGTTCGAAGCGTTCGAAAACGCGATGAGCCTCGACATTGCGATGGGCGGATCGACCAACACCGTGCTCCACTTGCTCGCCGCCGCGCATGAAGCGGGGGTGGATTTCACCATGAAGGATATCGACCGGTTGAGCCGGCGGGTGCCCTGCCTGTCCAAGGTCGCACCCGCCAAGAGCGATGTCCATATGGAGGACGTTCACCGCGCGGGCGGGATCATGTCGATCCTCGGCGAGCTCGAGAAAGCGGGGCTGCTGCATACCGCGCTTCCCACTGTGCATAGTCCGACGATGGGCGATGCGCTCGACGATTGGGATATCGGCCGCACGCATAACAACAAGGTGCGCGAATTCTTTGCTGCCGCGCCGGGCGGGGTGCCCACGCAAACCGCCTTCAACCAGGCGCGCCGGTGGGACGAACTCGATCTCGACCGCGAAAACGGGGTGATCCGCAGCGCCGAGCACGCCTTCAGCAAGGATGGCGGGCTCGCAGTGCTTTACGGCAATATCGCGCGCGACGGCTGCATCGTGAAGACCGCGGGCGTCGACGAGAGCATTCTGAACTTCTCGGGCCCGGCGAAGGTTTATGAGAGCCAGGACGACGCGGTCACTGCGATCCTGACCGGGCAGGTGGTCGAAGGCGACGTGGTGGTGATCCGCTACGAAGGGCCGCGCGGCGGGCCGGGCATGCAGGAAATGCTTTATCCGACCAGCTATCTCAAATCGAAGGGGCTGGGCGCGGCCTGCGCGCTGCTCACCGACGGGCGTTTCTCGGGGGGCACGTCGGGCCTGTCGATCGGCCATGTCTCGCCCGAGGCGGCCGAAGGCGGGGCCATCGGACTGGTCGAGACTGGCGACAGGATCGAGATTTCGATCCCCGAGCGCAGCATCACGCTTGCGGTATCCGACGAAGTGCTGGCCGAACGCCGCGCCGCGATGGAGGCCAGGGGCTGGCAACCGGCCAAGCCGCGCGAGCGCCGCGTCTCGCCCGCGCTCGAAGCCTATGCCGCGATGACCACCTCTGCTGCGCGCGGCGCGATCCGCGACGTTTCGCAGATCAAGCGCGGCTGAGGCTTGCTCCGCGCCCCCGCGCATGGCAGCGGCGGGGCATGGCAATTCTACGGCGCTTCCTCCCTGTGCCGGTGCTGGCGCTGATGGCGCTCGGCGCCTGCGACCTTTCACCCCCTATCGATACCGAGGGCGGCACGCCCGTCGCCTGCGCGCTACGCGGGGCGAGCGATTTTGCGAGCGAGTGCCGCCTTGTCGAAATGGACGAGGGCGTCGAACGCTATTTCGTCATGCGCCATCCCGATGGCGGCTTCCGCAAGCTTGCCCCCGCCGATACCCCGGCGGGGCTGGTCGAATTCGACGGAGCGCAGCGCGCCGAGAGCCAGCGGGTAGGCGATGAGATCGTCCTCTCCATTGGCGACGACCACTATCGCTGGGAGGCATCAGGCGATGAATGAGCCGATCCTCACCGTCGCGCAGATGCGCGCCACCGAACGCGCGGCGATGGACACCGGGACCAGCGAATGGGAATTGATGCAGCGCGCGGGCGAAGGTGCGGCGCAATGGGTCATGCGGGTCGCCGCGGGACGACCGGTGACCGTGCTGTGCGGGCCGGGCAACAATGGCGGTGACGGCTATGTGATCGCCGAAACCCTTTTGCGAAACGGGAACACGGTGCAGGTGATTGCACCGGTCGAGCCTGCCACCGATACCGCGCGCAAGGCGCGGGCGGAGTTTGGCGGGGACATTTCGGCCGATGCGGCGCCGCGCCATCCGGTCGTGGTCGATTGCCTGTTCGGTTACGGTCTGACGCGGCAGGTCGAAGGCGTCTTTGCCGCTTTGCTCGAACAAATCGCCGCAAGAGACTGTTATAGAATAGCAATCGATGTTCCCAGCGCGCTGGCAAGCGATAGCGGCGAAGTGCTGGGGCCGCTGCCGCGCTATGACCTGACGCTGGCCCTTGGCGCATGGAAGCAGGCGCATGGGCTGATGCCCGCGATGGCGGCCATGGGCACGCGGCGGCTGGTCCCGATCGGCCTCGACCTCGGACCGGGCTCGACCGCCTTCTCCTCCCGCCCGCGCCTGGCATCGCCCGCGCCGGAGGCGCACAAATACCGCCGCGGACTGCTCGCGATCGTTGCGGGTGCGATGCCCGGCGCACCGCTGCTGGCCGCCGAAGCGGCGATGCGCGCCGGGGCGGGCTATGTGAAGCTCCTCAGCGAGCATTCGCACCCCGATGCGCCCGCCGACTTGGTGATCGAACAGGGCAGGTTCGGAGAGAGCCTTTGCGATGAGCGGATATCGGCCTTGCTGGTGGGTCCGGGATTGGGGCGCGATGGGGACGCGCGGGGGCGCCTCGCCAAGGCCCTCCAGCAGCGGCGGCCTATCGTCCTCGATGCCGATGCGCTGCACGTGCTCGGGCCGGATATGCTCGGGGGAGCCGACGTCACGACGGTTTGCCTCACCCCGCATGAAGGCGAACTCACCAAGCTCTGCGACGCTTTCGGCGTGAGTGCTGACGGCAAGCTTGCACGCACGCGACGCCTTCGTGACGTCACCGGCATGACCGTGCTCGCCAAGGGCCCCGACACGATCCTCGCAAGTGACGTCATGACGCACTTCTTCCCGCGCGGGTCGAGCTGGCTTTCGGTCGCCGGCACGGGCGATGTCCTTGCGGGCATCGTCGCCTCGCGCCTCGCGGCGCATGGCGACGCGCAGCGTGCCTGCGCCGAAGGCGTATGGCTCCATCAGGAGGCGGCGCGGATCGCATCACCCGCTTTTTCGGCCGGGGACCTTGCCCATGCGGTCAAACCGGCCATGGCGTCGTTCCTGTGAGCGAGATCGAAATCATCCAGCGCATCGCCGCGCGCGGCGACGGCATCACCGCCTCGGGCCGCCATGTCGCGGGCGGCGTCCCCGGCGACCGTATCGCGCCCGACGGGACGCTGACGCCGGGGCCGCATCATGTCGCCCCGCCGTGCCGACATTTCCCGACCTGCGGCGGCTGCCAGCTGCAGCATGCCGACGAGGAGGCGCTGCGCCAGTTCGTCACCGACCGCGTGGTCCATGCCGCCGAGGGGCAGGGCATCGCGCCGGAAACGCTGCTCGAAACGCATTTGTCGCCGCCCCGGTCGCGCCGCCGGGCAACGCTCCACGGCATGCGCACGGGGCGCAGTGCGGTGCTGGGCTTTCGTGAGGGCGGCTCGCACCGCATCGTCGATATGCGCGAATGCCATATCCTGACGCCCGAACTCTTCGCGCTCGTCACTCCGCTCAAGACCCTGATCGCCGCGCATGGCGGACGCCAGGCGGTCGATGTCGAGCTGACGCTGGCGGACCAGGGTATCGATTGCCTGCTCAAGGGCATTGCAGCCGAGGGACTGGCGGCGACCGAGGCGCTGCTCGATTTCGCGCGTGATCACGCGCTCGCGCGCCTCTCGCTCGATAGTGGCTTTGGGCCCGAGACGCTGTGGGAACCCGAACCGCTGACGGTTACGCTCGGCACGGTCCCCGTCCCGTTTCCGCAGGGCAGTTTCCTCCAACCAACCTCCGATGGCGAGGCCGTGCTGATCGAGGATGCACGCCGGTATCTTGCCGGGGCGGAGACGATAGCCGACCTCTTTTCCGGCCTCGGCACCTTCGCCTTCGCGCTGGCCGGTCCGCGCAAGGTCCTCGCGGTCGAAGCGGCGCGCGAGCCACATCTCGCGTGCAAGACCGCGGCCAATATGCGCGGGCTCCCGGTGCAGACGCTGCACCGTGACCTGTTCCGCAACCCGCTGCAAAGCGACGAGGTGAGCCGGTTTGGCGCGGTCCTGCTCGATCCGCCGCGCGCAGGCGCACGCGAGCAGGTGGCGCAGATCGCCGCGAGCACGGCCTCGCGGGTGGTCTATGTCAGTTGCAACCCGGCAAGCTGGGCGCGCGATGCCAAGCTACTGGCCGAGGCCGGGTTCCGGCTCGAAACGCTGCGTCCGGTCGGCCAGTTCCGCTGGTCGACACATGTCGAGGTGACGAGCTACTTCACCCGCTAGCGGCGCAACGTCTCGAGGATGCGGCTCCGCAGCCAGGCACGCGCTTCCACGCTTGAATAGGCATGGTCGGCACCGGGGCAGCGCGCGATCCGCGTATCGTCGGCGTCCCAGCGTTCGGCAAAGACCTGCGCGGTCCGGTCGCCATCGGCGAGGAGGAATTTCACCGGACCCGTGAATCCGGCCAGCCCGGTCCGCATCTTGTCTGCGAGCGACGAGGACTTGCTGCGGGGCCGTGCGGCCCGGACCATACCCCTGGCGAGCTTGCCGAGGTCGACCCGGCCTGAAACAAGCCGTGCAAGTTCGCGTGGATTCTTGAGTTTTTCGGCATAGCGCGAACGGACTGCGGCGGGAGGCGGGATGTCGTCCTCACTGTCTTCCATGGTCCAGGGGTTGCTCAGCACCAGCGCATCGCATTCGGCGCCGCTCGCCAGCATCAGCGCCGATGCGGCATCGCAATTGCCAAACCCGGTCACCCGCTGGACCTGCGGCGCAATGGCACGAAACGCGAGAAGAGCGGCCGCTATATCCTTGCTCGACTTGCGGAAATCCCGATTGTCGCCCTCACTATCGCCGATCCCGCGGCGGTCGAAGCGGAACACGGGAAAACCCGCCGCGGCGATCGTCGCCGCCAGCCGTGCCTGGCCGTTGAAAGCGCCCGCGCGGATCTCGTTGCCGCCGCTGACCATGAGAAGTCCGGTCGTTCCCGGTGCGCTGTCGAGCGTCGCAGCGCAGCGCACGCCCTGGCATTCGAAGGTGAGGTGGAGGCGAGTCACAGGCCGTGGATGCCAATCGCGACGATCGCCGCGAGCGCATCGGCTTGTTCGGGGTCATCGTCGTTTTCGGCGCGCAGCCACAGCGGTTGGCCGCCGACATCGGAGTGTTCGATCACGATCTGCGCGCCGGTGGGCGTCGCTTCCTCCGCTTCGAGCTCGCGGACAAGTTGTGCGCCGAGTGGCCATCCGGCCAGCTCGATGCCTTCGGTCCGCGCGGCCTCGAGCAGCCCGTCGGAGGTCTCGTCACGCCCCGCTTCGCGCGCCGCGATAATCCGCGCGCGCAGCAGGCTGCGCAGGACCTGCCGGGGTTTGACCGGGGCATAGAGCCATCCCGGAATATCGCCGGGTACCAGCCACCCGCCGGAGCGGATCGCGAGGACGTGCGTCGCGCGAAAATGCGTCGCTGCTGCGGCCACGGCGGCGCGCCATTGGCCCAACGTCTGCTGCGTCAGATCCGCCGTGCTTTCATTGCAGCCGGGCAGGTCGGGGAGGAAGCAATCCACCTCGCGGGTATCGATCCTGCGCATGATTTCAAATATTTGGTGGCGGAACTTGTTGGCTTCATCGAAGAACGGAGGGATCACCAGCAGGCGCTGCGCCCGTGCGGCATCGAAGCCGAGCACCATTTCCTCGCCCAAGCGGCCATTCGGCAGCGGACAAGGCCATGTGGCATACATGGTCGAGGTCAGGCCCCGATGGCCTTGGCTTCGGCAAAGACGAGCAGGCCGCCGTAGCTTTCGAGCATTTCGCCATCGACGTCTTCATCGTCGATAACGATGTCGAGCCGGTCTTCCATTTCGGTGAACAGGCCCGCGACAGCCATTGAATCGAGTTCGGGGAGATGACCGAACAGGCCGGTGTCATTGTCGAAACCGTCGACCTGTGCCTGGTCCAGCCCGAGGACGTCGCGCAGGATCCCGCGCAGCGTCTGATCGATCTCGCTGCGGCTCGGCCCGGTCGGCGCGGCATGTGCGGTCTCGGCGGTCATTCCTGCGGCTTCCCCTGCGTTTGGCCTGTGCATAAAGGCGATGCCCTTAGCTGGGGCGATTGTGCGGTGCAAGGTGGCGCGCCCAGGCCTTGGCCGCGGCCGGCCAGGCGCGTGGCTGGCGCCAGTCGAGACAGGTCAGGCGATAGCGCGGGCGGTTCGCCTCCATCCAGTCGCGTTTATAGGCATCGGTGCCGGTGCCGAAATCGACCAGATCGACCTTATCGGTGTCGATCACCTGTTCGAACAGCGCGGCGCTGAGCGTCGTCCCGGCAGAGAGCGGCTTGGCCGCTTCGACATGCGCCAGCTTATGAATATAGGCGGTGCCGTTCTCGACCGTCCAGAACTGCGCTGCCACGGGGACTCCATCGGCGCGCGCGATACCCAGCCGGAGGCGACCGGCCGCGCCCTCCGCCCGGGCAAATTGCTCCAGGATGTCGGCGCGTTCTTCCGCGGGCTTCCAGCTTTCGGCATAGACAGACTGATAGTCGCGCCAGGCGGTCTCGTCGAAACGGTCGAGGATATCCACGTCCACCTTCTTCGCCTTGCGCTTGAGCGTGGTGCGCATCTTGCCGGGGCGCTGCGCCCAGTAGTCGGCGAAACTGCGCCCTGCGACGGGGAGCACGTGGTTCTCGTCGCATTGCGTGCGCCAGACCCACCAGCCAGCCTCGCGAAAGGCGCGTTCGAGAGCCGCGGTGCTGCCGTCTTCCGCGGGAAGGGGAGCCATATCGATCCGGTGCGTTCTGCTGCGCAGGTCGCGGGCGAGCGCGGTAAGCAGGTCGGTATTTTGTCCCAGCGGCCGCCAGGTGAAGGAAAACCAGTTTGCCAGGCTGGCAAGCCCGGCAGGCTGGTGCTGCAGCGGCAGGGCCAGCTGCTCGCCACCCCGTTCGGCAAGCGCGATCAGCGGGCGGATGTCGCCCGTCTCCAGCAATTCAAACCATGCGAGCCTGTCGAAAGGACCCGCACCGGTCCCATCCAGCCCTTGCAGTTTGGTAACCGTGTCGTGATAGCTGACCGCGATGCCCACCGGAATTCCCTCGCCTCGGAGCGTTAATGCCTGATCCCACGCCCTATCCGCTCGATCAACTGGCCGAGCGCGGGGATGCACAGGCGCCTGCGCTGGTGCTGCGCGATCGCACGCTTAGCTTCGAGGAGTTGAGAAACCGTGTGGCGCTGCTCGCCGGATGGCTGGCAGGCCGCGCAGGGAAGGGCGCCCGCGTTGCCAGCTGGGCGGCGAAGGGCGAGCTGACCTGCCTGCTGCCGTTGGCCGCAGCGCGCGCGGGGCTGGTGCATGTCCCGATCAATCCGCTGCTCAAGCGGGCGCAGGTCGCGCATATCCTCGGCGATAGCGGCGCAGTCCTGCTGGTGGGGACCAAGGCGCGGCTGGCGTCGCTCGGCGAGGGCGACGTGCCGCCGGGGTGCGATGTCGTGGACGAGAATGACGTCTTTGCGGCGGCCGAGGCAGAGGGCGCGTCACTGGCTGCATCGACGCACGACCCCGACGATCTGGCGGCAATCCTCTATACCAGCGGCTCGACCGGCAAACCCAAGGGGGTGATGCTGAGCCACGCCAATATGTGGCTGGGTGCCGTCAGTGTGGCGGATTATCTCGGGCTCGCCAGCGACGACGTCACGCTCGCCGTGCTCCCGCTCAGCTTCGACTATGGCCAGAGCCAGCTGCTGTCGACCTGGTATGCGGGCGGCTGCGTGGTCCCGCTCGATTATCTCTTCCCGCGCGATGTCGCCAAGGCCTGCGCCAGGCACGGCGTGACGACGCTGGCAGCGGTTCCCCCGCTATGGGTCCAGCTGACCGAGGTCGAATGGCCGGGCGACGCCATTGCAGGCATGCGCCGACTGACCAATTCGGGCGGCGCGCTGACCGTCGAACTCGTGCGCGATTTGCGCGCTATGTTCCCGCAAACACGCCTGTTTCCCATGTATGGCCTGACCGAGGCCTTCCGCTCGACCTTTCTCGATCCCGAGTGTGTCGATCATCACCCCACATCGATGGGCCGCGCCATTCCCTTAGCCGAGATCCTCGTCATCGCCGATGACGGAACGCTCGCCGAACCGGGCGAGGAAGGCGAACTGGTCCATTGCGGGCCGCTGGTGGCGCAAGGCTATTGGCAGGACGCTGAACGCACGGCGGAGCGCTTCCGCCCTGCACCCGCAATGTCCGCATATGGCGGGACCGCGGTGTGGTCGGGCGACCGCGTCCGGCGCGACGAGGATGGCCTGCTCTATTTCGTCGGGCGGCGCGATGCGATGATCAAGAGCGCGGGCAATAGGATCAGTCCGCAGGAAGTCGAAAGCGCGGCGCTCGCCACCGCCCTGGTCGCCGAAGCGGTTGCGCTGGGTGTTCCGGACGAGCGGCTCGGCCATGCGATCCACCTCGTCGTACGTCCCGCGGCGGATGCCGCAGACCCCGAGACCGCGCTGCCCAAGGCGCTGCAAAAGGAGCTACCCAATTTCATGCAGCCGCATGCGATCCACTGGCGCGATACGCTGCCGCTCAATCCCAATGGCAAGCTCGACCGGACCGCGATTGCGGCGGAGCTGGGCGCATGAAGCCGCTGGGCCCCATACCCGCCGGCTATGCGGCGATCGGCGGCGAGCTGGCCATCGGCGACAAGCCGGTGAGCCATTGGGTGGAACAGGCGGGCTGGACCCCGTTGTTCGTCTATTCGCGTGACCGCATTGCGCAGCGTTTCGAAACGCTGCGCGCTGCCATGCCCGACCGCCTCAAGATCAATTATGCGATAAAGGCCAACAGCTTCGACCCGCTTCTTTCCTTTGTTTCAACGCTGGCCGACGGGCTCGATATCGCGTCGGGCGGCGAGCTGGAACTGGTTCGGGCGACCGGGTTCGACCTGGGCAGGGTGAGCTTCGCCGGGCCGGGCAAACGGGACATCGAACTCGAAGCCGCGATCGCCGCGGGCGTCACGCTCAATCTCGAAAGCGAAGCCGAAGCGGGCCGCGCGCTGGCCATCGCCGAGCGACTTGGCATGACGCCGCGCCTCGCGGTTCGCGTCAATCCCGATTTCGAGCTCAAGGGATCGGGGATGAAGATGGGCGGCGGGCCCAAGCCCTTCGGGATCGACGCCGCGCGGGTCCCCGCGCTGGTCCGGCACATCGCCGCCGCGGGATGCGACTTTCGCGGCCTGCACATCTTCACCGGCAGCCAGGCACTCTCGGCTGAAGCGGTGATCGACATGCAGGCCAAGGTGCTCGACTGCGCGCATCGCATCGCGGTCGACGCCGGGGTCACGCTGCCCAAGCTCAACATGGGGGGCGGTTTCGGTATTCCCTATTTCCCGGGCGACGAACCGCTGGATATTGCGGCTGTCGGAGCCGCGCTGGAAGAGCGTTTCCGCGATTTGCCCGACACGCTGGCCGACGCCGAACTGTTCATCGAGCTCGGCCGCTACCTCGTGGGCGAGGCGGGCGTTTACCTGACGCGGATCATCGATCGCAAGGAAAGCTACGGCGAAACCTATCTCGTCACCGACGGCGGATTGCACCACCAGCTCGCCGCATCGGGCAATTTCGGGACGGTGGTGCGCCGCAATTACCCCGTCGCCATCGCCAGCCGCTTTGCCGCCGAGCCCGCCGAGGAGGCCAATGTCGTCGGGTGCCTGTGTACCCCGCTCGACCGGCTGGCCGACAAGGCGCACCTGCCGCGCGCCGAGGTCGGCGATCTGGTCGCGGTGTTCTGCGCCGGGGCCTATGGCGCCAGCGCCTCGCCCAGTGCCTTTTTGGGACAGGGGCCTGCCGCCGAAATGCTAGTCTGAACCCGATCTGCTAAATCCCGCGAATCCTTCGATTTCTGCGGGTGCCAGCCGCCATGGCTAACCGTCTGTTCACCTTTTTCGGGCAATAGTTCGCCCAAACACGGGGGTATCGGGCGCAGCATGCGGCCCGCGCATCCCCTGACACAACCAGGAAACCGACCTATGCGCTTCACCCGTATTGCCTCTCTTGTCGCCGGATGCGCTGCCAGTACGCTCGTGCTTGGCGGGTGCGCGGGCGGCGGTGGCACGGAACTGCCCCCGGCGACCTTCGTCGCGATGCAGGAAGGTCCGGGCGAGGAATATGTCATCGGCCCGCTCGACGAGCTGACGATCCATGTCTGGCGCAACCCCGAACTGGGCGCGGAGAAAATCCAGGTGCGCCCCGATGGCCGCATCACCATTCCGCTGGTCAAGGATATGCCGGCGGTGGGCAAGACGCCCTCGATGCTGGAGGAGGATATCCGCCTCCAGCTCAGCCAGTATATCGAGGACCCGCTGGTCTCGGTGATCGTCAATGAGTTTGCCGGTACCTTCAGCCAGCAGGTCCGCATCGTCGGTGCGACGGCGCAGCCGGCTTCGCTGCCTTACCGCGCGAACATGACCGTGCTCGACGCGATGATCGCGGTGGGCGGCCTGTCCGAATTTGCTGCGGGCAACCGCGCCAAGCTGATCCGCTTCGACAAACAGCTCGGCCGCCAGCGTGAATACGCCTTGCGCCTGACCGATCTGCTCAAGCGCGGCGACAGCAAGGCCAATGTCCTTCTCCAGCCGGGCGATGTGATCATCATCCCCGAGAGCACGTTCTAGGGGGCTGCGGGGGCATGCAGGAAGTCTTCGACGAACTTCGCAGCGCGCTGCATACGGTGTGGAACCGCCGTTGGCTTGCGCTCGCCGTGGCCTGGGGGGTCTGCATCCTCGGCTGGCTTGCGGTTGCCTTCATCCCCAACAGCTATGAAAGCCGGGCACGGATCTACGTCGAGCTCGAGGATGTCCTGTCCGAACAGCTCGAAATTTCCGGCGACGGCAAGCAGGCAATCACCAAGGTCCGCCAGACGCTGGTCAGCGTGGTCAATCTCGAACGCGTGGTGCGCACGACCAAGCTCGGCGAGAAAATTGCCACCGACAACGAGATGCAGAGCGCGGTAGCCAGCCTGACCGAGAATATCGTCGTCGAAAGCGAGCAGGACAATCTGTTCGAGATCACCGCCACGGTTGGCAAGTCGAACCTCAGCGACGCGGAAAACGCGGTACTGGCCAAGGACGTCGTCCAGAGCCTGATCGATATCTTCCGCGAATCCAACATTGCCGGCAATCGCGGAGACGTCGCCGATACCATCGTCTTTCTCGACGAGCAGCTCGAAGACCGCAAACGCGAACTCGAAGCCGCCGAACAGCGTCGCCTGATCTTCGAGGCGAAGCATCCCGATCTGATCGGTGGCACCGGCACGGTAACCGGACGGCTGCAGACGATGCGCACCGAAATGCGCGGGATCGATGCCGATATCGCCGCCGCGCAGAGCGCCCTGGCAGCGATCAACGGCCAGCTCGCCAGCACACCGCGCAGCATCATGACCGCCGAAAGCGGCGGGGCACGCGGCGCGCTGATGGCGGCGCAGTCGCAGCTTGCCGCGATGCGCTCGCGCGGCCTGACCGACAGCCACCCCGATATCCAGTCGCAGCGGCGCCAGATCGATGCGCTGCGCGAACAGGCGGCGAATGAACCCGCCGGGTCCAGCGGCACGCCCAATCCGGCCTATACCTCGCTGACTTCGATCCGCGCCGAGCGGCAGGCCAATGTGCAGGCGCTCCAGGCGCGCAAGGCAGCGCTGCAATCGGACATTTCCGGCCTGATCGCCGCGCAGGCCGACGAGCCCGCCGTGGCCGCCGAGGCCAACCGCATCAGCCGCGATTACGAAGTCCTCAAGGACAAATATGACGACCTGCTCAACGATCGCGAGGAAATGCGCCTGCGCGGACAGGTCGAAACCGAGCGCAGTGCCTTCCAGTTCGAAGTCATCGACCCGCCGACCGCGCCGCGTAATCCAGCGGCACCCAATCGGCCGCTCCTGCTACTCGGGGTGCTCATCGTCGGTCTTGGCGCGGGCGCCGGGGTGGCCTTCGTGATGGGCCAGCTCAAATCCAGCTTTACTACAGCCGACAAGCTCGAGCGCACGCTCGACCTGCCGGTCATCGGCACCATTTCGCGTTCGATGACCACGGCTGCGCGCAAGCACGAGAAGCTGCGGCTCAAACAGTTCGTCGCGGGCGTCGGAGCGTTGGGAGCGGTCTGCTTCCTCCTGCTGGTCGTCGAAATGGTCCAGGTCGGCTCGGTCGCCTGAGGGGGGAATGTGTCAGTGAACAAGCCCACCAATATCGAACCGCCCAAATCGGGCGATGCGAAGCCCAAGCGCACTTCGCTGCTCGAACGTGCGAGCGGCGCCTTCGGCCTCGACCGGCTTGCCCCGGCGGCGGTGCCCGACAAGCTCGAAGACGAGAAGGCCAAGAAGTTTGCGCCCAAGCGCAAACCGGAGCCCTCGACGCCGCCCGAAATGCCCCGGCGCCGCGCATCCGACCGCTTCGCCCAGCCGCAGCCGACTGGCGCGGCCACGCCTGTGCCACCTGTGCCGCCTGCGGCACCGTCGGAGCCGGACAAACCGGTGGTCACGCTGGCCGGGCCCAAGCAGCATGTCGTCCGCTCGCTGCTGCGCGAGCAGGGGCTGATCGATCCCGATGGCGGCGCGTCGATGCTGCTCGAGGAGTTCCGCATCGTGAAGCGGCAGGTCCTCGCGACTGCCAAGGCCAAGCCGGGCCCGCAGGCGCGCCGCGTGCTCGTCTGCTCGCCGCATTCGAACGAAGGCAAGACCTTCTGCGCGCTCAATCTGGCGATCGCCCTGGCGGGTGAACGCGATATGGAAGTCGTGCTGGTCGATGCCGATTTCGGCAAGCCCTCGATCATGGCCAAACTCGGTCTCGAACACGGCAAGGGCTTCATGGATGTGCTCGCCGATCCCACCGCGAAGGTCGAGGACGTCGTGGTCGGCACCGATATTCCGGGCCTGTGGGTGCTCCCCGCGGGCCAGCGGACGGGGCGCGACAGCGAATATCTCGCCAGCGAGCGGACCTGGAAGGTGCTCGACAATCTGACGCTCGGCGCACGCAACCGGATCATCGTGTTCGACAGCCCGCCCGCACTCGCGGCAACGCCCGCAGCCGATCTGGCCAAGCACGCCGGCCAGGCGCTGCTCGTGGCACGCGCGGATATGAGCGGACACGCTGCGTTGGAAGACGCTGTGGATCTGCTGTCAGCCTGCCCCGACATCAAGCTGCTGCTCAACGATGCGACGTTCAGCCCGAGCGGTCGCAAGTTCGGCAGCTATTACGGATATGGGGAGTAAGCACATGAGCTATCGTGTGAAATTCCGTCATCTCGCCACAACGGCTGCGGCCTTGGCGCTTCTGCATGGCGCGCCGCTGCAGGCGCAATCCTACCAAGGCGCCGATGCCGGCGAATCCAGCGGCGAGGGCTTTTCCTCCGACCGTGGCCGCACCAGCATCGATCCCTATATCGAAGCCAATTCGCTCGCCAGCTGGCAAATCTCGCCCGGCAGCGACGTGGTCACCTATACGCAGCTCGCCGCCGGCGTCGACGCATCGATCGCCGGGCGCAACAATGGCGGCAGCGTGTCGCTGCGTTACGAACGCAATTTCGCGCATCAGTCGGAGGGGTCGGATTCGGACACGATCACCGGCCTCGCGCGCGGCTATGCGACGATCATCCCGCGGGTCCTGACCTTCGAGGCGGGCGGGCTGGCAAGCAGCACGCGGGTCGATGCGCAGGGCCGTTCGGTGATCAATCCGCTGGTCGATGACAATCTCTCCACCCAGACCTATTCGGCCTATGCCGGGCCCAATCTGCAAACCCGCATGGGCGCTGTCGATGTGAGTGCGAATTACCGCATCGGTTACACGCGCGTTGATGGCCCCGATTTCCTCACCCAGTCGGGAACGCAGGCCGACCTGTTCGACGAAAGCGTTACGCATAGCGCGACCGTGCGGGCCGGGACGCGACCGGGCGACCCGCTGCCAGTCGGCATCGGTGTCGGCGCCGGATATTACCAGGAAGACGTCTCCAACCTCGATCAGCGCGTCCGCGACGCCTATGTCCGCGGCGATGTAACCGTTCCGATCACCCCCACGCTGGCCTTCGTCGCCGGGGCGGGGGTCGAGGATGTCGAAGTGTCGAGCCGCGACGCGGTGCGCGACGCGGATGGCAACCCGGTCATTGGCGACAACGGCCGTTATGTGACCGACACCGCCAGCCCGCGCATCATCGCCTATGAGGCGAGCGGGCTGATCTGGGATGTCGGCGTGGTCTGGACGCCGAGCAGCCGTACCCAGCTCGAAGCACATTTCGGTCGCCGCTACGATAGCGAGACCTTTTACGGCAATTTCAGCTGGCGTCCCAGCAGCCGGAGCAACCTTTCGATCGGCGTCTATGACGGGATCCAGGGCTTCGGCGGGCGGCTCAACAATGCGCTGGCCGCATTGCCCACCGATTTCACCGTCACGCGCGACCCGGTCACGGGTGAGTTGACCGGCTGTGTCAGCACGCTCGACGGTAGCGGCTGTCTCGACGGCCTGCTTGGCTCGGTGCGCTCCTCGGTCTTCCGCGGACGCGGGGTTGTCGCCAGCTACAGCCGCCAGATCGGCCGGATGACCGCTGCGATCGGCGCAGGATACGACCGGCGCAAGTTCATCGGCGCACCGGGTACGGTGCTGGAACTGGCCGACGGGATCGTCGACGAAAGCTACTACGTCGCGGCGGGGGTCTCGGGCCCGGTCGGACAGCGTGGCAGCTTCTCGCTCAACAGCTACGCCAACTGGTTCGACAGCGGCACTGCCGGATCCGGCGATGTTCGTGTACTCGGCAGTTCGGCGAGCTATTCGGAAGAGGTTGTCCGCAACCTTTCGGCTCGCGCCGCTGTCGCCATTTCGATGCTCGACAGCGATATCGCGCCCGACAATTTCACGACCGCATCGGCCCTGCTCGGCCTGCGCTACGATTTCTGATAGGATCGGTTCGATGTACGAAGAATATTATGGATTCAGCGAGCGGCCGTTCCAGCTCACGCCCGATCCGGCGTTCTATTACGAGAGCGTTACGCACAAGAAGGCGCTGAGCTATCTCGGCTATGGCCTCAATCAGGGCGAAGGCTTCGTGGTCATTACCGGCGAGGTCGGTGCGGGCAAGTCGACGCTGGTCGCGCATCTCAAGCAGAAACTCGACGATGATCGCATGACCGTGGGCGAAGTGGTCACCAGCGCGCTCGACGGCGAGGAAATGATCCATGTCGCGGCGCGCAGCTTCGGGCTCGACGTCAGTGGCGGCGACAAGGCTGCCGATCTCGCGGCGATCGAGCTGTTCCTGCACGAGGAAGCCCGCAACGGGCGCCGCACCCTGCTGATCGTCGACGAGGCGCAGAACCTGTCGATCGGCGCGCTCGAAGAATTGCGCATGCTGTCGAACTTCCAGCTCGGTTCGCATCCGCTGCTGCAGACGCTGCTGCTCGGCCAGCCCGAATTCAAGCAATTGCTCGCGCATTCGGACGAACTCGAACAGCTGCGCCAGCGCGTGATCGCCGCGCATCATCTTGAACCGATGCAGCCGGGCGAAATCGAACCCTATGTCATGCACCGCCTGTCGCGCGTCGGCTGGAATGAGAATCCGGAAATCGATGGCGGTATCTGGGTCAAGCTGCACAAGGCCACCGGGGGTATCCCGCGCAAGGTCAACCAGGTGATGACTCGCCTGCTGTTGCTCGGCGCGGTCGAAGAGCAATCGGTGCTCGAAGCCGACATGCTCGAAGCGGTGGTCGAGGAAATGACCGGCGATGCCGCCCCTGCGGACGCAGCGGCCGCCAAGCCGCGCCCCGATCGCGAAGGTCCGGCGGCAGACGCAATCGCGCGCGCCAAGGACGAGGCACGGCAGGCGTCGAGCGAACTTCCCGCGGCACCGGTCCCGGCTCCCGAGGCCCCGGCTGCGGCTGGCCAGGCGCCCGACAAGGGCCTGCTCGACCATCAGATCGAAGCCATCGAAGCGGCCTTTGCCGAGCGCGACAAGCATATGTCGGCACTGCGCCGCGAGGTCGAGAAGCTGAGCCAGGAGCGCGCGACAGACGATCTGCCCGCGGATGTCGACCAGCGGCTCACGTCGATCGAGGCGCGTCTCGAC
The DNA here is from genome assembly GCF_036867055.1 of Qipengyuania sp. Mu-71. Taxonomy (NCBI): domain Bacteria; kingdom Pseudomonadati; phylum Pseudomonadota; class Alphaproteobacteria; order Sphingomonadales; family Erythrobacteraceae; genus Qipengyuania; species Qipengyuania sp. Mu-71. Next base: position 1,100,183 of record NZ_JBAJHR010000001.1, read on the forward strand.
GAGCAGGAGCGTTCGCTGCGCCACGTGCTGACCATGATGATCGACTATTTCGAATCGCAGGGTTCGCGCGCTGCCGCGTAACATCGGGGAGAGCGCGTTGAGCGATAACACGATCGTCAACGGCCTCTCGGTCGATGTCGAGGACTGGTTCCAGGTGGGCGCGTTCGAGAACACCATTGCGCGCGAGGACTGGGACGGGCTAAAATTGCGTGTGGGCGACAATGTCGCGCGCATTCTCGACCTGTTCGATGCCGCGGGGGTCAAGGCGACCTTCTTCACGCTGGGCTGGGTGGCCGAGCGTAACAAGCCGGCGATGCGCGCCATCGTCGAACGCGGGCACGAGCTGGCCAGCCACGGCTATGACCACACCCGCGTGTTCACCTTCACGCGCGAGGAGTTCGCCGCCGATATCGCCAAGGCGCGCGCCATCCTCGAGGATGTCGGAGGCGCGCCAGTCACCGGCTATCGCGCGCCGAGCTTTTCGATCGATGCGCGCAACCTTTGGGCGCATGAAGTGCTGGCCCAGCATGGCTATGACTATTCCTCTTCTGTCGCGCCGGTGGTTCACGACCATTACGGCTGGCGCGAAGCACCACGCTTTGCGTTCAGCCCGGTTGCGGGCAGCGACCTCATCGAAATCCCTGTAACGACCGCGCTGCTGCGCGGCAGGCGGCTGGCCGCGGGTGGGGGCGGGTTCTTCCGTGTGCTGCCCTACGGCTTCAGCCGCTGGGCGATCAGGCAGGTGAACCGCGATGGGCGGCCCGCTGTGTTCTATTTCCACCCGTGGGAAGTCGATCCAAACCAGCCGCGGGTCGCGGGGGCACCGCTGCGTTCGCGGCTGCGGCATTACACCAACCTATCCAGGATGGCGGACAAGCTCACCGGATTGCTCGGCGATTTCGCGTGGGGCCGGATGGATGCGCTGGCCGCGCAGGAAAAGCCGCGTAGCCTCGATTGGGCAGCATGAACCCGCCGCTCTCCCATAGCGTTGCGATCCGCCAGGCCGATCTGCACGACCCGGCCGAATCCGCGCGGATCGAGGCGTTCGTGGCGGAGCATGGGGCGACGCCTTTTCACCGCCCGGCGTGGTTGCTCGCAATCGAACAGGGGACGGGCCAGCGCGCGCTCGGCCTCGTCGCCGAACGCGCGGGCGTGCTCGAAGGCTGGCTGCCACTGACCGAAATACGCTCGCCGCTGTTCGCGTCCGCACTGGTGTCCAGTGCCTTTGGCGTGGCGGGCGGTCCGCTGGCCGATAGCGAAGCCACTTTGCTGCTCCTGTGCCGTGCGGCCGAAGAGCTGGCGCAGCGCCATGCGGTAAGCTCGGTCGAGATCCGCGGCGGCAGCGCGCCCGAAGGCTGGCAGACGATTACCGGCAAGCACGCAAATTTCTCGCGTCCGCTGGCAGCGGATCGCGAAGCCGAACTGCTCGCCATCCCGCGCAAGGCCCGCGCCGAGGTCCGCAAATCTCTGCAGTCGCCGCTGAAAATTGTCACCGGACGAAGCGCGAACGATCTTGCGGCTTTCTACCCCTGCTATGCCGCCAGTGTGCACAATCTCGGTACGCCGGTGTTTCCGCGGCGGCTGTTCGCAGCCGTGCTCGATCATTTCGGCGAGAATGCCGACATCATCACCGCGCTGCATGACGGGCAAGCGGTGTCGAGCGTGCTGTCGCTCTACCATGATGGCGCGGTCATGCCCTTCTGGGGCGGGGGCGGGTTCGGCGCGCGCGCGCTCAAGGCCAACGAGCGGTGCTATTTCGAGCTGATGGACCATGGCCGCGCGCGCGGATGCTCGCATTATGACTATGGCCGCTCGAAAATCGGCAGCGGGCCGTACAAGTTCAAGAAATGGCAGGGGTTCGAACCCGAACCGCTAACCTATTGGACATGGACCGCGCAGGGCAGGACCGCGCGCAATATCGACCCGAGCGACCAGGGCTATTCATCGAGCATCGCGCTGTGGAAGAAGCTGCCACTCTCGGTCGCGACGCGCGTCGGGCCGTGGATTGCGCGGGGGCTCGGCTGACATGGGCGAAGTGCTATTCCTCGCACACCGCGTGCCCTTTCCACCCGATCGCGGCGACAAGATCCGCTCGCATCACCTGCTGGCAGGGCTAGCAAAGCTTGGCCCCGTACATGTCGGCACCTTTGGTGAAACCGTGCAGGACATGGCGCAGAAACCGCTGCTGGTGGAAATGGCCCGCACGCATGCGCTGATCGAACGGAGCAAGCCGCTTCACCTTGCGGGTGTAGAAGCGCTGCTGAAGGGCAGGGCGGTTAGCCTGACCGCGTTCGATGACGAAGCGATGCACCGCTATGTCGCCAAGACGCTGGGCAATCACCGGATCGACACCATCTTCGTTTTCTCCGGCCAGATGGGGCAATATATCCCCGACAGCTTCGACGGGCGTGTCGTGTTCGACATGTGCGATGTCGATAGCGCCAAGTTCGCCGCCTATGCCGAGGCCGGCCAGCGCAAATGGATCAACCGCCGCGAAGGACGCTTGCTCGCCCGCGAGGAAGAACGGCTTGCCGCGCGCGCCGATGCCACCTTGCTGATCAGCGACAACGAGGCGGACCTGTTCAGATCCCGCCTCACCCGGCCCGATGCGGTCAGCCTGCACGCGCTGGGCAATGGCATCGACGCGCAATTCTTCGACCCGGGGCGCGTGACCTCGCATCCCGATCTCGACGAGGGCGAAGGACCGCAGATCGTCTTTACCGGACAGATGGATTACGCGCCCAATATCGCGGCCGCCGAGTGGATGATCGCGCATGTCATGCCCGCCCTGCGCAAGACGCATGCGCGCGCGCGCTTTCATATCGTCGGCCGCGCGCCGGTGCGCGCCTTGCGGGACCGCCATGGCGAGCACGGAGTGCGCGTCTGGGGCGAGGTAGAGGATGTGCGACCGTTCCTCAAATCCGCCGATCTGGTGGTCGCGCCGCTGCTGATCGCGCGCGGGGTGCAGAACAAGGTGCTCGAGGCGATGGCGATGGCGCGCCCGGTGGTGGCGACCCCCGGGGCGGCCACCGGGATCGACGCGACCCACGGCGAGCATCTGGTCATCTCCTCGCCCGACCCGCAGCAATTGCTCGCTGCGATCGATCGCCTGCTCGCCGATCCGCTGCACGCGCGCGCGATGGGTGAAGCGGCCCGGCGGTTCGTCATCGAGCGGATGAGCTGGGACCAGGTCGAAACGGAGCTTGCCGAACTGGTCCGCGGCGCCGAGTTGCCTATCGATGCAGCGTGACCTGCCACTACCGCGCACCGCTGGACGTAGCGCTTCGGGTGTGATGCTCGCAATCGCGTGGGCGGCGCTGTTCGCGCTGACCTTCGCCGAATGGCGCGCGATGGCGCATCAGTGGTGGGATATCGACACTTACAGCCATATCCTGCTTGTCCCCCCGATCATCGCCTGGCTGGCCTGGATCCGCCGCGACGAACTGGCGCGCGCCGGCGCAGCCGGATGGTGGCCGGGGCTGGGGTGGCTCGTCTTCGGGCTCGTCCTCTGGCTGGTGGGGCGAAGCCTCGATATCAACACGATCGGGCAAGGCGGCGCATTGGTCGCCATGCAGGGCGCGGTCCTCGCGCTGTTCGGATTGCGCGCGGCCCTGATCCTCGCCTTTCCGCTCGTCTACGGCTTTCTGATGGTCCCCATCGGGGGAGAGATCATCCCGCAATTGCAGATGATTACCGCCCAGATTGCGAGTGCACTGACGCGGCTGAGCGGGATCGAGATGGTCGCGCAGGGCATCCATATCGACACCCCCGCGGGGCTGTTTATCGTCGCTGAGGAATGTGCCGGCGTGAAATTCCTGATCGCCATGCTCGCGCTTGGCTTGCTGGTCGCACATACCTGTTTTACCAGCTGGAACAGGCGTGCGTGGTTCCTCCTCGCCTGCGTCGTTGTCCCGGTGATCGCCAACGGCATCCGCGCCTGGGCGACGATCTTCCTCGCGCAATATGTCGGGGCAGAGACCGCCGGCGGGTTCGACCATCTCGTTTATGGCTGGCTGTTCTTCGGGATCGTCATCGCGCTGGTCCTGGGCGCGGCATGGCGCTGGTTCGAGCGTGAGCCTGAAGACGCGGGCTGGACCGCCGACGAGGTGGCTGCCCTTCCGCTGGTTGCGCGCTGGGAAGGCCGCGCTGGCAACCCGGCTCTCGTCCTTGGTGCGATACTGCTGGCCGCAGGAAGCTTTGCCGTGCTCGCGCAGCTGGGCTAGGCACGCTCGCATATGTGCGGAATTGCGGGGATTTTCCATTACGAGACGGTGAAACCGGTCGATCCCCGACGGGTCGAGCGGATGACCGATGCGCTCGGCCATCGCGGTCCCGACGGCAGCGGCGTGTGGACCGCGCCGGGTGTGGGCCTCGGGCATCGCAGGCTGTCGATCATCGACCTCGAAGGTTCGCCGCAGCCGATGCACGCCGCCGATGGCCGCGCGGTGATCTCTTTCAATGGCGAGATCTACAATTACCGCGAATTGCGCCGCGAGCTCGAACAGGGCGGCGCGCAGTTCCGCACCCATGGCGATACCGAAGTGATCCTCGCCGCATGGCAGAGATGGGGCCCCGACTGCCTCGCGCGGCTCGATGGCATGTTCGCCTTCGCGCTTTACGATCTCGACCGGCGGCAGCTGTTCCTCGCGCGCGACCGGCTGGGGGTGAAACCGCTCTACCTTGCGCGGCTCGAAGGCGGGGCGCTGGCCTTTTCCAGCGAAATGAAGGGGCTGCTCGCCAACCCCCTGATGCGGCGCGAAGTCGATCCGCTGGCGATCGAGGATTACATGACCTGGGGCTATGTCCCCGATCACCGCGCGATCCTCAAGGGCGTCGAAAAATTGCCCGCGGGTCATTTCCTGCTGCTCGAACATGGCCGCGAACCGGGGCCGCCGCGCCAATGGTGGGATGTCGATTTCACCCGGCGCGAGAAGGGACGGACCCAGGACCTTTCGGCGCAATTGCTCCATCTGATGCGCGAAGGCGTGACCAGCCGGATGGTTGCCGACGTGCCGCTGGGAGCCTTCCTTTCGGGCGGGGTCGACAGTTCCTCGGTCGTCGCGTTGATGAGCGAGGCGAGCGCGCAACCCGTCACCAGCTGTTCGATCGGCTTCGATGTCGCGAGCGTCGACGAAACGCGCCATGCGCGGCAGGTCGCCGAGCTGTTCGGCACCGACCACCACGAGCGGATCGTCTCGTCCGACCAGTTCGGCGAGATAGACCGGATTGCTGCGATTTTCGACGAGCCGTTCGCCGATGCCAGCGCGCTGCCCACCTTACGGGTGTGCGAACTCGCGCGCGAGCAGGTCACCGTGGCGCTGTCGGGCGATGGCGCGGACGAGGCTTTCGCCGGCTATCGCCGCCAGCTGTTCCATGCGCGCGAGGAACAGGCGCGCTCGGTCCTGCCGCGTGCCTTGCGCGAACCGGTGTTCGGCGCGCTCGGGCGGGTCTGGCCCAAGGCCGACTGGGCGCCGCGCCCGCTGCGCGCGAAGACGACCCTGCTGTCGTTGGCCGAGAGCGGCGAGGCGGGCTATGCGCGTGCGCTGGCAATCCTCGCGCCCGAGCAGCGGCAGGCGCTTTATGGCGAGGTCCTGCTGAGGGAACGCGGCACCTATCGCGCCGAACAGCCGTTTGAAAAGCTGATGCGCGAGGCACCTGCAAGGAGCGGCCTCGACCGCGCGCAATATGCCGATCTCAAGTTCTGGCTGCCCGGCGATATCCTGACCAAGACCGACCGCACGAGCATGGCGGTCGGGCTTGAGGCGCGCGAGCCGCTGCTCGATCATCGGCTGATCGAATTCGGCGCCCGCTTGCCGCAACGCCAGCGCCTGCGCGGCACCACCGGCAAATGGCTGATGAAGCACACGATGGAGCGCTATCTGCCCGAAGACATACTCTATCGCCGCAAACAGGGCTTCGTGACCCCGCTGGCGGAGTGGTTCCGCGGTCCGCTGGCGGGCGAGGCGAGGGCAGTCGCCGCGAGCGAACTGCTTACCGGCAGCGGGTGGTTCGCCCGCAAGGCGCTGTCACGCCTCGCGGACGACCATATTTCCGGCCGCAGCGACCATGGCCGGGTGCTGTGGCAGCTGCTGATGCTGGAGCGATCGCTCCGGCAATTGAAGCCCAGCGCCTAGCGCGCGTCGACCAAGACGATCTCGGCGTCGTCGAGCGCTTCGACCACGATTTCGCTCTCGCCGGTCACGGCGATCCCGTCGCGCGGCTGCGCTTCGTGCCCGTTGACCGTGACCCGGCCCTTGGGCGCGACCAGATACTGGTGGCGTTCGCCCGAGGTGTTCCAGACCGCGCTCTGGCCTTTCGCCAGCGTCGCCGCGGCGACCTTCGCATCCGTCCGGATCGGCAGCGCATCATCGGCTTCGGCATCGCCGCTGGCGAGCACTTCGAAGCCGCCTTCGCGCGTAGCCTTGGGAAACTCGCGCTGGCCCCAGCCGGGCTGCTCGCCCTGGCGATCGGGAATGATCCAGATCTGGAACAGCGTGGTCGCTTCGTCCTGGCGATTCATTTCGGCATGGGTGATGCCGGTGCCTGCGCTCATCACTTGCACATCGCCCGCGGCGGTGCGGCCTTCATTGCCCAAGCTGTCGCGGTGCGTGATCGCGCCGCTGCGCACGAAGGTTACTATTTCCATGTCGCGGTGCGGGTGCGGGGGAAAGCCGCTCTGCGCCGCGATGGTGTCGTCGTTCCACACGCGGATGCTGCCCCAGCCCATCCGCTCGGGGTCGTGGTAATTGGCGAAGCTGAAGTGGTGCCGCGCGTCGAGCCAGCCGTGGTCGGCGTGGCCAAGCGTGGCGAAGGGTCGGATATCGATCATGGTTCAGTCTCACATCGGCGGGGTGTTGACGCCGGTATGCGGCCGATGTGGGGCCGGCGCGAAAGCCGTCAAGAAACACCGATGTAACTGCCTCGCAGCGTGGCTAGTGGGCGCCGTGACCGCGGGCCATGTAGTCCGCGCTCTGCATTTCCTTGAGGCGGCTGACCGTGCGCTCGAACTCGAACGCGCCATCGCCGGCGGTGTAGAGGTCTTCCGGTTCGGCTGCCGCCGCGACGAAGAGCTTCACATTGTTCTCGTACAGCGCATCGACCAGCTTGGTGAAGCGGATCGCCTCGTTGCGATTGTCGGGCGACATCGCGGGCACGCCGACCACGATTACGGTGTGATAGGCATGCGCGATCGCCAGATAGTCCGCCGCCCCGCGGTTCTCGCCGCACAATCGCTTGAAGCTGAACACGCCCACGCCCTTGAGGCTCTTGGGCACATGGATCGTCCGCCCGCCGCCCAGCTCCAGTTCGGCGCTGGGAACGTGTTCGGCATCCTCGGGCGCGTAATCGGTGAGGCGGAAGAAAGCCTCGCGCACCTGTGCGGTCGTCTCCTCGCCCAGCGGGGCGTGCCACGTCTCGATATCGCCCAGCCGATCGAGCCGGTAATCGGTCGGACCGTTGAGCGGCAGCACGTCCATTTCGTCTTCGACAAGGTCGATGAAGGGCAGGAACAGCGAGCGGTTGAGCCCGTCCTTGTAGAGATCGCGCGGCGGGCGGTTGCTGGTGGTGACCACGGTCACGCCCTCGTCGCGGATCAGCGCGGTGAACAGCCGTGCCATGATCGCCGCATCGGCGGTGTTGTTCACCACCATCTCGTCGAAGGCGAGACAGCGCACATCGGCGGCGATATCGCGCGCAACCTTGCCGGTGGGATCGCCGGGATCGCTTTCCCGCCGCTCGCGCATGCGCCGGTCGACCTCGAGCATGAACTCGTGGAAATGTGCGCGGCGTTTCTCGGCGATCCCCAGTGTCTCGACGAACAGGTCCATCAGCATCGACTTGCCGCGCCCGACGCCGCCCCACATGTAGACGCCCTCGGGCCGCGCCTTCTTCGGCTTGAACAGCTGTGCGAGCAGCCCGCCCGAACTCTCCGCCTCGAGTTCCTTCTGCAGCCGGTCGAGACGCTGTGCGGCACGGCGCTGGTCGGGATCGGCCTGCAATTCGCCCGCCGAGACGAGTCGCTCATAGCGGGCGAGCATTCCGGTCACGCGGCGGCGCGGGGCTTGATCTTCTTGACGATGCCCGAAAAGCTGGCGACCGCGTGATCTTCCTGGACCACCGTGCCGCGCACGAACACCATGCTGCCCGTCTCGCGGACGATCTCGCACACCGCGTCGAGCGGCATGTCGGGCTTGCCGCCGCCCACGAACTGGGTCGACAGCTCGACCGTCACCGAGGGTCCGGCATTGCCGCTGCCGATATTGTGCATCGTGGTGAACAGCGAAATGTCGATCAGCGACAGCGTCACCGCGCCGTGGATGATGCCCTGCAGGTTCTGGTGGCGCCGTTCGGGGAACATGCGCAGCCGCGCCTTCCCGTCATCGTCCACCCGGGTGATGAGCTTGCCCATCACCGCGCCGTTGAACAGCGTTTCGTCCTTCAGGTTCCAGTGCCGCCAGCCGGGGTTTTCCGGGTCGGGGCCATGGTCGAATACCTCGTCGCGCAGAGCCATCAGATCGCGCGTTCGGCGATCATCTTCTTGGTTTCGGCGATTGCCTTGGCCGGGCTCAGGCCCTTGGGGCAGACATTCGCGCAGTTCATGATCGTGTGGCAGCGATAGAGGCGGAAGGGGTCTTCCAGCTGGTCGAGCCGTTCACCGGTCATCTCGTCGCGGCTGTCGGCCAGCCAGCGATAGGCCTGCAGCAGGATCGCCGGGCCGAGGAACTTGTCCGAATTCCACCAATAGCTGGGGCAGGCGGTCGAGCAGCAGGCGCACAGGATGCATTCGTAGAGCCCGTCGAGCTTCTCGCGCTGTTCGGGCGACTGCAGCCGTTCCTTGCCGCTGGGCGTGGTCGAGACGGTCTGCAGCCAGGGACGGATGCTGGCGTATTGCGCATAGAAGTGCGTGAAGTCGGGCACGAGGTCCTTGATCACGTCCATGCTCGGCAGCGGGGTGATGCGGATCTCGCCCTTGAGATCTTCGATCGCGGTGGTGCAGGCGAGACCGTTCTTGCCGTTGAGGTTCATCGAGCACGAACCGCAAATACCTTCGCGGCACGAACGGCGGAAGGTCAGCGTCGGGTCGATCTCGTTCTTGATCTTGAACAGCGCATCGAGAACCATCGGGCCGCATTCGTCGAGGTCGAGCTCGAACGTGTCGTAGCGCGGGTTCTCGCCACTGTCGGGATCGTAGCGGTAGACCTTGAACTTGCGGATGCGCGTACCGCCGGTCGCCGTATGGGCGCGGCTCTTGCCGGTGATCTTCGAATTCTTGGGAAGGGTGAAGGTCGCCATTACGCTGTCAGTCCTGTTTCTTTGCGCAACCCATCTAGCGGTTCGGGCGCTTGGCGCAAGGCCATGTGTGACGCATTTCCTGCAACGGGTGTCCTACAACATGGACCGGGTGTTACACGGTTCAGGGCAAAAACAGCTTCTGGCGCCAAAAGCCCGGTAATCGGGTGAATTCGGGGGCACCACGAGGCGCTATCGGAGGTCTAGAGCGGTAGGATGAATGTAGGAAAGCCCTTTCGGCGAGCCGCGATCTTCGGCGCCAGCGGCGGTATCGGCGCCGCACTGGCCACGAGGCTGGCGGAGCGCGGCGTCGAGGTATGGGCGGGAAGCCGTTCGAGCACGGCAGCCGACCCCGCCCTGCGCGCCTTTCGCTTCGATCTGTCCGACGAAGCCTCGATCGCCGCTGCCGCTGGCGCGATGGCCGACGCGCCCCCCGATCTGGTGGTGGTCGCCAGCGGTGTGCTGTCACTGGCCGATGGCTCGGGCCCCGAACGCAGTTACAAGCAGATCGACGGCGCGGCGATGAACGAGGTGTTCCGGCTCAACACCATCGGCCCCGCGCTGGTGGCCAAGCACGTGCTGCCCCTCCTACCGCGCGACCGCCGCAGCGTCTTCGCCGCGCTGTCGGCGCGGGTCGGATCGATCGGCGACAACCGCATCGGCGGGTGGCACAGCTACCGTGCCAGCAAGGCCGCGCTCAACATGCTGCTCAAGAATTTCGCGATCGAGCTGGGCCGGACGCACAAGCAGGCGATCGTGGCAGGCCTGCATCCGGGCACGGTGGATTCGGCCCTGTCCGAACCCTTCCAGGCCAATCTGCCCGCGGGGCAGCTGACCCGGCCCGCCGATGCGGCGGACAACCTGCTGAATGTCATCGACGGGCTGACGGTGGCGGACAGCGGCGGCGTGTTCGACTGGAAGGGCGAAGCCGTTCCGGCCTAGGCGGCCAAAGCGCCCGCTCGCCCGGTTTCGGCACGCTCAAGATTGAAGGCGAGCAATTCGCCATAGCGCTGGCCTGCCAGACCCTTGCGGCCGCTGCGCTGCGGCATCAGCACCCCCGGCTTGGCATTGCCTTCGACCACCATCGGCCCGTCGGGCGTGAACGCGATATCCCAGCCGATGAGCGTATATTCGGGGAACGCCGCGGCATGCGCATGGCAGGCGAGCGCTACCGCCTTTTCCCAATCGGGCAGCTGCAGATCGGCAAAGGCCGCGCCGCTGACCGGATGGCATGCGTAATCGCCGCCGCCATAGCCCTTGCAGGCGGTATCCGCCCGTCCGGTTTCGAAATCGACCGGCATGATCAGTCCGCCCGCTTTCATGTTATCGATCACCGGGCCGCGCAGCGAAGGCACGCGAAGCACGGTGCTGACCAGTTCGGGTTCGCCCGTTTCGTCCCGCATCGTGGTGAGCCGCGCGGTCGCCAGCGCATCCATCGCATAATCCGCCAGCGCTGCGTGGTTGCCCAGCGCGCGCTGGATTACCCACACCTGCCGGTCATCGACATAGGGCGCGATCGCCTGGGCGAAGGCGGCCTGGTCGGTGATATCGGACACGGTATGGGGGAGCAGCGCGACACCGCGGCCGCCTTCGCCATGGGTGGGCTTGGCAATCAGCGGGTGTCCGCGGGCGGGGCGAAAATCGCGCAATCCGCGATCGTAGACCGCGTGCACGGCGGGGTGGGGCAGGCCGTGCGCCGCGCAGCGGCGATAGAACGCCGCCTTGTCGACCAGCACGCAGGCGCGGCTCCATCCTTGGGGGTTGATGATCTTGTTGAAACCCGCATCCTCGAACCGCCGGATATAGTGATCGAGCTCCTCGGCCCGCTCGATCCGGAACAGCGCGATGTCGTTGGGATCGACGAAGCGTTCGCGCGCGATTGCCAGCGCCTGCCGTTCCCACTGCGCATCCATGCCGTACTTGCGCGCGACAGCGCGGGTTCGTGATGGCAGCCACGCGGCAAAGCCCCGCGCAATGCCCTTGTCCAGCGCGGCGCGCGCCAGTGACCGGTTGCGGCGGCGGCGCTCGTAATGCGCAGCGAAGGCAGGGGCGCTGGCGGCTTTGGCCCCGCCGGGGAACAGCGCGAACGCCTTCTTGGCGTAATAGGCGAGTTCGGCGGGGTGCATAGCGGGTCAGACTTCGATCGTTTCGCCGCCGACATCCTCGGGCATCATCGCCAGGTCGAACGGCACCCGTTTGGCCGTGATCACGCCCTGCCGGTCCATGCTGTAGGCCGCGATATGCTCGATCAGCTGGGCATGCGTCAGCCCGGCAAGTTGCGCCGCGCCCGAGACGGTCTTCTTCGACCACAGATTGCACGACAAATTGACTTCCATGAACAGCACTTCGCCCGACGTGGGGGTATAGCGGAACTCGAACCGCCCATAATCGAACGGCCACAGTTCGGGCAGCATGGCCCGCGTATATTCGCGGATCTTGCGCGTCATGACCGGGTTCTTCATCGCGACCAGACGCTCCTTCGGACCTTCGGACAGCCCACGCTTTTCCTCGTAGGAGCGGAAATTGCCTTCATCGCCCGGCATTTCGAAGCGCATTGTCGACAGCAGGATCGGCTCGGCTCCGCCAAGGACGGGGACCACCACGTCATAGGCGCCCTCATAGCGTTCGACGATCACGTCGTGGCCTTCCTCATGGAGCCTTGCGATATCGCGTTTCGCATCGTCCCAATTGGTCGGCATGCTCACGCCCCAGCTGGCGGAGGAGGCATTGGGTTTGACCACCAGGCGTTCGAAGGCAAAATCGGGCGTGGGTATCCACTGGCACCCCCGCCGCGCGATCAGCCAGGGGGCGACGGGTACGCCCCGCGCGACCGCCACGGTCTTCATCAGATGCTTGTCGTCCGACAGGCCGCGCAGGATGGGCGAGGCGCCGAGCGCGGGCAGTCCGATGCGCTGCGCTAGCAGCGGGCCGAGCATTTCGCTCATCGGGTATCCCGCGCGGTTGAGCAGGGTGAAGACGTAATCGAAATCGGTCTTTTCGAACAAGGCGGTGAAATCGGCCGCCGGGGTCACATCGAGGCCGATGGCGCGCAGGGTGTCGAGCACCTCGTGGTGATAGACCGCGTGATTGCCGTCTTCGCCATGCAGCTGGCCGCCAGCGGTGGCGTGCTTGGCAAGGAACAGGACGCGCAGCCGATCCTTGTCGGCGGCGGGTATCGTGAACAGGTCGATCGTGTGGCTCATGCGCGCGCCTTTACCTGCGGGCCAAGACAGGGTCACGAATTTTGTGCTTGTCGCAAATCCGAAAACGGATAGCTTTCCAAAACGAGCGCCGGTCAAGGAGAGCGCGATGGGGCTAAGGGCCTGGTACGATCGTCACGTGATGCCGCGGTTGATCACCGCAGCCTGCGGGCAGGACGGTATCGAGAAACGCCGCCGCCAGCTGATCCCGCTTGCCGAGGGCCGCGTGTTCGAACTTGGCTGCGGAGGCGGGCTCAACCAGGCGCTTTACGACAGCGACAAGATCACTTCATTTGCCGGGATCGATCCGCATGAAAAGCTGCTCGATGGCGCGCGCGAACGTGCGCGGGCGAAGGGGTGGGAGACCGACATCCGTGCGGGCGTGGGCGAGGATATTCCCTTTCCCTCGGGATCGTTCGATACGGTGGTGTGCACCTATACGCTGTGCTCGGTCGACGATCCGGACAGAGTGCTGTCGGAACTGCGCCGGATACTGGCCCCGCGCGGACAACTGCTGTTTCTCGAACATGGCCGCGCGCCCGATGCGAGCGTCGCGCAGTGGCAGGACCGCCTGGAGCCGCTGTGGAAACCGCTGGCGGGTGGGTGCCATCTGACGCGGCCGGTGGGCGCATCCCTGCGCCGTGCGGGCTTCGCGGTCGAACCGCTCGGCCAGGCCTATCTCAAGCAGGCGCCCAAGGTGCTGGGCTGGATGGAATGGGGTGTGGCGCGCAAGGCCTGAGGGCCGGCGAGCGCAAGACCCGCCGACCCCCTAAGCTTGTTATTCGTCGCCGAAGGTGCGCTGCCACCAGCCACGCTTGGGCTTGGCCGGCTCGGCAGAAGCCGCGCTGTCTTCCGTCACCGGTTTAGGTGCCGCAGGCTCGGGAGCAGGCGGCGTAGCGGGTTCGGCTGCGGCTTCGACCGGTGCTGCTGCGGGAGCAGCTTCGGCCTCGACCTTCTTCTTGCGCGGCGCGCGCTTCTTGGGCGCGGGCTTGGCTTCGGCTTCACCCTCCGCCGGTGCATCAGCAACGGCTTCGGTCTCGGCCTTTTTCTTGCGCGGTGCGCGCTTCTTGGGCGCGGGCTTGGCTTCGGCCTCGGCCTGAGCGTCCCCCTCTACCGGTGCGTCTGCAGCGGGTGCGGCTTCGGCGTCGGCCTTCTTCTTGCGCGGGGCGCGCTTGCGCGGCTTGGGCTTTTCTTCCGTCTCGGCGGCAGCCTCGGCGGTTTCGGGCGAATCCTCGGGACCCGCGACCACGGCCATGTCCTCGACCACCGCGTCCGAAACCCCTTCGAGTTTCTCGGCGTCTTCGGACGTTACCTCGTCCGAGGTCCGACCGCGACCACGGCCACCCCGGCGGCGACCACCCCGGCGGCGGCGCTTCTTCGGCCGGTCATCGCCGTCGTCGCTTTCGCTATCGGCGTCGGTATCCGTGTCCGTGTCGTCGTCGCTGTCATCGCCATTGTCGTCGTCATCCGAATCGTCGCGATCGTCATCGTCGGAATGCTGGCGATTCTTGTTGCGTCCGCGACCGCCCCGGCGGCGGCGGCGCTTCTTGCGCGGACGATCGTCGTCCTCGCCGCCATTGCTGTCGTCGCGTTCGCTGTCGTCGTCGTTCTCGTCGAGGATTTCTTCATCGTCCTCGTCATCGACAATGGTGTCGAACCGCGGCGCGTCCTTGGGCTTGGGCCCATGGCTCGACACCGACATCTTCGCGCCTTCGTCTTCGCCTTCGGGCACGACCTCGACGGTCACATGGTAACGCTGTTCGATCTCCATGAGATCGGCGCGTTTTTCGTTGAGCAAATAGACCGCGGCTTCGGTGCTGGCTGCCAGGCGGATGGTCGAACCCTTGCCCTTGGCGGCTTCGTCCTCGATCTGGCGCAGCGCCGACAGGCCCGCGCTCGACGCGGTGCGCACCAGGCCGGTGCCGTCGCAATGCGGGCATTCGCGGGTGGTCGCTTCGAGCACGCCGGTGCGCAGGCGCTGGCGGCTCATTTCCATCAGGCCGAAGCTAGAGATGCGGCCGACCTGGATACGGGCACGGTCGGTCTTGAGCGCGTCCTTCATCGCCTTTTCGACCTTGCGCGTGTTGGAGTGGTGCTCCTGGTCGATGAAGTCGATCACCACGAGACCGGCCATGTCGCGCAGGCGCAACTGGCGGGCGATCTCGCGCGCGGCTTCGAGATTGGTGTGCAGCGCGGTCTGCTCGATATTGTGCTCCTTGGTGGAGCGGCCCGAGTTGATGTCGATCGACACCAGCGCCTCGGTCGGATTGATGACCAGATAGCCACCCGATTTGAGCTGGACGACCGGGTCGTACATCGCCTTGAGCTGGTCTTCGGCGCCATAGCGCTGGAACAGCGGCACGGGGTCCGAATACTGCTTCACCCGGCGGGCATGGCTGGGCATCAGCAACTTCATGAACTGCTTGGCCAGCTTATAGCCTTCTTCGCCCTCGACCACGACTTCCTCGATGTCGCGATTGTAGATGTCGCGGATCGCGCGCTTGATCAGGTCGCTGTCCGAATGGATCAGCGCGGGCGCGCTCGAATCCAGCGTGCGTTCGCGGATCTCGTCCCACAGGCGGGCGAGATAATCGAAGTCGCGCTTGATTTCGGTCTTGGTGCGGCTGAGCCCGGCGGTGCGGACGATCAGCCCCATGGTGCGCGGCAGGGTGAGGTCGCTGACGACCTGCTTCAGGCGCTTGCGGTCCGCCGCGCTGGAGATCTTGCGCGAAATGCCCCCGCCGTGGCTGCTGTTGGGCATCAGCACGGTGTAACGGCCGGCGAGGCTGAGGTAGCTGGTCAGCGCAGCGCCCTTGTTGCCGCGTTCTTCCTTGACGACCTGGACGAGCAGCACCTGGCGGCGCTGGATGACGTCCTGGATCTTGTAGCGGCGACGCAGCGCCATGCGTTTGGCACGTGCTTCGTCGACTTCCTTGGCGCGGGTGCGGCCCTTGCCCTGGCCCTGACGGCGACCGCGGCCACGACGGCCCTGGTTGCGGCCCTTGCGGCGATTGTCGCCATCCGTTTCCTCGTCGTCGGAATCGTCGCCGCCATCGTCATCATCGTCGTCGTCGTCGCGGTCGAGATGACCTTCCTCGATCGTCGCGACATCATCCTTGTCGGACGTGTCGACTTCCTCGAGGCCGTCTTCGGCGAGGTCTTCGGCGAGGGCGCCGGAGCTTTCGTCATCGGCGTCGTATTCGTCGCCGGGCATTTCGCCGCGGTCTTCTTCCTCGTCGCGCAGACGGGCTTCTTCCTCGGCCGCTTCGGCCTCGGCAGCGAGCAGTTCGTCGCGGTCTTCCTTGGGGATCTGGTAATAATCGGGGTGGATTTCGCTGAAGGCGAGAAAGCCGTGGCGATTACCGCCGAAATCCACGAACGCCGCCTGCAGCGACGGTTCGACCCTGGTTACCTTGGCAAGATAGATATTGCCCTTGATTTGCTTGTGGTCGGCGGATTCGAAATCGAATTCTTCAATCCGGTTGCCTTTGAGCACCGCCACCCGGGTTTCTTCCGAGTGGCGCGCATCGATAAGCATGCGCGTTGCCATTGATATGTCTCCAGCCGCGCCGGGGCAGGAGTGATCCTGCTGGGGCGCGGCGTATTCTGTTGGAAAGTCCGCGGCCCTGTCGGGGCGTCGCGGTGTTTGCGAACCGGCCGTGTCCTGCATGTGCGAGGGGCCGGGTATTCGTGACTGCGGGACTGGCCTCGCGCAGGGTCTGCGCTGTCCGGCCCGACGCAGCGGCAAAGGCGGGTGCCTGTGCTGCCAATGTCGGGGAGTAACGGGCCATGTCCGGCATCAACCTGTATTGCATTGGACCGGAACGAAACGAACGCTGCGGTCTGAAAGTTAACGGTTTTCTTCGATGACCCTCTTCGTCGCGGATTGTTCGCGCCGATCGGAGGCACCGGAAAACCGATATGGTGTCGCTAGCACCGTGGGTTTCACACGGCAACCATATTGCGTCATCTGACAACAACGCCGTAACCATGCATGCCATGTCGATCCGGACGCACATCCTCCTGCTGGTCCTGCTGCCGCTCGCAGTGGTGGCCGCGCTGGTGGTGACAGCCCAGCGCATTCCCGTGCCCGAGATTGGGCGCGCCTATGTGCTGCGCGTCGACTTGCCCGCGGCGGATGTGCCGGGCGCCTTGCCCGATGTGGCGGGCCGCGAGGGGTTGCCGCTGGTGGTGATCGATGCCGGTCATGGCGGACATGATCCCGGGGCATCGGGGCAGGGCTACCGAGAGAAGACAGTCGTCCTTGGGCTCGCCCGGGCACTGCGCGCCGAGCTGGAGAAGGAAGGCAATGTCCGCGTCGCCATGACCCGCGAGGACGATCGCTATCTGGTCCATGCCGAGCGGGTGGCGATCGCGCGGCGGCTCGATGCCGACCTGTTCCTCTCGATCCATGCCGACAGCGCGGGCGATGCGGCCGAAGTCACCGGGGCGAGCATCTATACGCTGTCCAACCAGGCCTCGAGCGAGGCCGCCGCGCGCTTTGCCGAGCGCGAGAATGCTTCCGACCGGCTCAACGGCGTCGATGTCGGCGGGCGGAGCGATGTGGTGAATACGATACTGGTCGAGTTGTCGCAGCGGCGTACGCAGGAGCAATCGGACGAATTCGCGCGGTTAATCCGCCGCGAGGGCGAGGACGCAATCCGGTTCCATCCGCAGGCACGCCGGTCGGCCGCGCTCAAGGTGCTGCGTGCACCCGATGTGCCCTCGGTCCTGTTCGAAAGCGGCTTCATCACCAACGAGGCCGATGCGCAGCGGCTCGCCTCGCCCGAAGGCCGCGCGCGTTTTGCCGAGGTGATGGCGCGCGCCATCCGCATCTATTTCGCCCGCCAGCAAGAAAGCTGACGGCGAGGCGCTAATCCTTCTGGCGAATTGCCAAATTGGCGTGCTAGAGGCTCATCCGACACCATGCCCGACCAGCCAGCCCTGCAATATTACCGTTACCGCATCAGCCGCGATCCCAAGCGGCTGATCGCGTGGTTCGACGACAATTGGTCGCGCAACCGCAAGCTGCGGCTCGCGAGCTATGTCACCGGTTTCGCAGTGGTGATGATCGTGCTCGCCTGGGCGACGCTCGGGCGCAACCTGCCCGATGCCGAATCGCTGCTCGAATACGAGACCCCGCTGCCCAGCGTGGTACGCGGGATCGATGGCGAGATCGTCAACACCTACGCCCGCGAACGCCGCGTGCAGCTGCAATATGTGGATTTTCCCGAACAGCTGGTCGAAGCTTTCCTCTCGGCCGAGGACAAGACCTTCTTCAGCCATGGCGGCGTCGACGTCACCGGCACCGCCAATGCGGTGATCGATTACGCGACCAAGTTCAGCTCGGGCGAACGCGCGGTCGGCGGTTCGACCATCACCCAGCAGGTCGCCAAGAACCTGCTGCTAGGCGATGAATATTCGGTGACCCGCAAGCTGAAGGAAATGATCCTCGCCACGCGCATCGAAAGCGTGCTGACCAAGGAGGAAATCCTCGAGCTCTATCTCAACGAGATCCCGCTGGGTCGGCGCAGCTTCGGCGTGCAGGCGGCGTCGCGCGCCTATTTCGATAGGGATGTCGGCGATCTCGATCTGCACCAGATCGCCTTTCTCGCGATCCTGCCCAAGGCGCCCGAACGCTATGGCCGCGAGCGCTATCACGACCTTGCCATCGCGCGGCGCAATTTCGTGCTCGACCAGATGGTCGCCAACGACTTCATCACCGCGAGCGCTGGCGAAGCGGCCAAGCGGATGGATCTGGGACTGGTCGAGCAGCGCGGCACGCGCTCGGCCGATGCGGGCTATTTCCTCGAGGAAGTGCGCCGCCAGCTGATCGACCGCTTTGGCGAAACCGCCGATGACGGGCGCAACAGCGTCTATTCGGGTGGGCTGTGGGTGCGCACCTCGCTCGACCTCGAACTCCAGGAGGCGGCGCGCGATGCGCTGCGCGCGCAGCTCATCAGCTATCACGGCAATCGCGGCTTCACCGGGCCGATCGCCACGCTCAATCCGGACAATGGCGATCTCACCGCGCAGCTCGCTTCCTCGAACATCGGGATCAACTACCGCGACTGGCGCGTGGGCGTGGTCACCGCACCGGGCCGGATCGGCTTCTCCGATGGCGAGGAATTCGCGCTGTCGGGCGGACCATCGTCGCTCAAGCCCGGCGATGTCGTGGCGGCGGCGCGTTCGGGCGCAGGCTATGCCATTCGCGGCGTACCCGAAGTGTCGGGTGCCTTCCTCGCCGAAGCGCCGCAGACGGGCCGTATCCTCGCCATGCAGGGCGGGTTCGACAGCCGCCTGGGCAGTTTCAACCGCGCCACGCAGGCGCTGCGCCAGCCGGGTTCGACGATCAAGCCGTTCGTCTATGCCGCCGCGCTCGACCAGGGGATGACCCCGGCGACGCAGGTTCCCGATCAGACCTTCTGCGTGTGGCAGGGGGCCAATCTGGGCGAGAAATGCTTCCGCAATTTCGGCGGCGGCGGGGGCGGGATCCACACGCTGCGTTGGGGCCTCGAACAGAGCCGCAATCTGATGACCGTCCATATCGCCGACGATACCGGGATGGACAATGTCATCCAGACCATCGACCGGCTGGGGATCGGGTCCTACGAACCCTATTATTCCTTCGCGCTGGGCGCCGGCGACACCACCGTGGCACGGATGGTCAATGGCTATGCCGCGCTCGCCAATTGGGGCCGCCAGAATGCCGGATCGGTGATCGATTACGTGCAGGACCGCGATGGCAAGGTCATCTTCCGCACCGACACGCGCGATTGTACCGGCTGCAACCTCGAAGAATGGGACGGACAGCCGATGCCGCGCTTCGACGTGTCGGGCAAGCAGGTGCTCGACCCGCGCACCGCGTTCCAGATGGTCCATATGCTGCAGGGCGTGGTCACCCGCGGTACCGCGGTCCGCCTACGCAGCCTCGACCTGCCGCTGTTCGGCAAGACCGGCACCACCAACGGCCCGACCAATGCCTGGTTCGTCGGCGGCTCGCCCGAAATCATCGCCGGCATGTATGTCGGCTTCGACCAGCCGCGCAATCTTGGCGGCTGGGTGCAGGGCGGCAATACCGCGGCCACGATCATGAAGCGCTTCATCGAAGCGACCAAGGATCGCTGGACGGCAGAGGATTTCGTCGCCCCGCCGGGAGTGCGGATGGTCAAGATCGACCGTCGCAGCGGCAAGCGCGTGTTCGAGGGAACGCCGTCGGACGAACCCACCGCGACGATCATCTGGGAAGCCTTCAAGCCCGACACCGAACCGCCGCGCGCGACGCGTAGTGACGCCATCGCCGCCAAGCGCAACGAGATTCTCGAACTGATCCGCCGCGGCCGCCTCGAGGCACAGCAGGCCGCCGCGAACGATCGCGGCGACCAGGCCAACGACTTCGTCGAGGACCAGGGCGGAATTTACTGATCGCGGCTTGGCAGCGGCGGCGGTGCGGTTCATGATGCGGGGCATGAAGATGCTCCACACCCTGTTCGCCGCCGCTGCGCTCGGCCTTGCTGCAACACCGGTGCTTGCAGCGCTCGACCAGGGGGCGCAGGCACCAGGGTTCACGGCGCAGGGTGCCCTCGCGGGCAAACCGATCCGCGTCGATTTGGGCACGTCGCTCAAGCAGGGCCCGGTGGTGCTCTATTTCTTCCCCGCGGCCTTTACCTCGGGATGCAATCTCGAGGCGCAGGCCTTCGCCGTCGCTATCGACGAGTTCCGCGCGGCCGGGGCCACGGTCATCGGCATGACCGGCGGGAATATCGACCAGCTGCGCGAGTTTTCCGCCAAGCATTGTGCGGGCGAGTTTCCCGTCGCTGCGGCGACGCCCGAGCTGATTGCGCAGTACGACGTCTCGCTCGGCGCAACAGGCGGCGCCCGTGCCGGGTGGAGCGACCGCACGACCTATGTGATCGATACCGATGGAACGATCGCCTTCGTCTATTCCAACCTGAAGCCGAATGAACATATCACGCGTAGCCTGGCCGCGGTGCGCTCGCTGAAGCACAAGTAACCACGCCGCAGCACCTTTCCCGCGCCGCGCGTCTGCGCTAGGCGGCGCGCCCGCACACCTTTTCTCAGGAGAGTTCCATGCGTGCCGAAGGGCAGGCCCATATCGAACGGATCGAAGCCGCACTGGCGCTGGTCCGCCAGTCGCTCGACTGGGACCGCGCGCTGCGCCAGCTCGAGGAACTCGACGCGCGCGTACAGGACCCCACCCTGTGGGATGATCCCAAGCAGGCGCAGGCGATCACGCAGGAGCAGAAGCGGCTCAAAACCGCGATCAACACCGTGCGCGAAATCGAAAGTGAGATGCGCGACGCGGTGGAATTCGTCGACATGGGCGAGGCCGAAGGCGATGCCGAGGTCGAGCGCGAGGGACTGGACACGCTGTCCCGGCTGGCCGAGCGCGCCGATCGCGACAAGGTGCAGGCGCTGCTCTCGGGCGAGGCGGATGGCGCCGATACCTATCTGCAGATCAATGCCGGTGCCGGCGGGACCGAGAGCCAGGACTGGGCCGAGATGCTGCTGCGCATGTATGCGCGCTGGGCCGAACGGCGCGGGTTCAAGGTCGAGACGGTCGAATATGCCGCGGGCGACCAGGCCGGGATCAAGAGCGCGACGCTGCTGATCAAGGGCGAGAACGCCTATGGCTATGCCAAGACCGAGAGCGGCGTCCACCGGTTGGTACGTATAAGCCCTTATGACAGCTCGGCGCGGCGTCACACCAGCTTCAGCTCGGTCTGGGTCTATCCGGTGATCGACGACGATATCGACATCGAGATCAACCCGTCCGATCTCAAGATCGACACCTATCGCGCGTCGGGTGCGGGCGGGCAGCACGTCAACACGACCGATTCCGCGGTCCGGATCACCCACCAGCCGACCGGCATTGTGGTGGCGAGCCAGAACGACCGCAGCCAGCACAAGAACCGCGCAACCGCGATGAACATGCTCAAGGCGCGTCTGTTCGAACGCGAGATGGCCGAACGCGAAGCCGCCGCTTCGGGCGAATATCAGGAGAAGAGCGAGATCGGGTGGGGGCACCAGATCCGCTCCTATGTCCTCCAGCCGTACCAGATGGTGAAGGATTTGCGTACCGGCGTGCAGTCGCCTACGCCTGACGACGTGCTCGACGGCGCGCTGGACCCGTTCATTTCCGCCGCTCTGGCCCAGCGCGTGACCGGCGAAACGGTCGAGGTGGAGGATACCGAATAGGATGCGCACACAGCTTGCCCTGGCCAGTCTCGCGGTACTGGCCGCGGCAACTGCAACTCCGGCCCGCGCCGATGTCGTCATCGGCCCGCGCGTGTCCTATTATTTCGACAATTCGAACCTGCGCACATCGGGCATCGATCCCGGGCTGGACGAGGGCGATGCGCTCGAGCCGGCGGATATCGCGGTGCTGCGCACCGCTTTCGGCGTCGAACCGCAGCTGACCACGGTGAGCGAGGGCGAAGGCGTCCTGTCCGACCAGGTCGGCTATCCGATGATCGGCGCGATGGTCAATTTCGGCGACGATCGCGACCGGTTCACGCTTACCGCCATGTATGGCAGCGGCGAGGGCGATGCCGCGCTGTCGGCGACTGTGTCGCGCACGCTGACGCTGGGGGCCACCGAATTCATCGACCTCGTCAATTTCGATGCCGACACGGTCAGCAGCACCGACCGCATTGATATCGAACTGACCTGGCAGCGCCGGCAGAGTGAAAGTTTCGCGCTGCTCGGCGGTATTCGCTACGAGCGGCTCGATACCGCCTTCGTCGGCGACCTGCGGATCGTGCAAAGCGTCGCGATCCCCACGGTCATCGCGCTGTCGCGGGCTGCGATCGAGGGCGATCCCGCACCGCCGGTCATTCCTTCGGTCCCGCCGCTGATCGCGGGCGTGCGGCAGGACGGCACTATCCAGACCTTCAGCGCGCGTGGCGGCGCGACCGCCTTCGTGCCGTTCGGCGAGAATGCAGTGGCCTTCTTCAACGGCATGCTGCAGGCCAGCTATCGTCCCGATTACGATGTGCTGACCGTCATCGAAGATCCCTCGGGACTGTTCAGCGACAGCATCGCCGGGCGCGAGGAGGGCGAGTTCAGCATCGGACCCGATTTTGCGGTCGGCGCGCAATTCATCCTGTCGGAGAACCTCGCGCTCGACCTGCGCTATCGCGCGGTGCTGTTCTTCCCGCTGACCGGGGTGCAGGATTTTAGCGATGCGCGGGTCAGCCACGGGGTCAATCTCGGATTGTCGCTGCGGCTTTGATCCGATACCTTCGGGCCATGTCTATGGGTCGTATTCTCCTGCCCTTGCTGGGACTTCTGGCGGCGCTTGCGCCAACTGCGCTGCATGCCGAGATCAAGGCACTGGTGGTCGCTTCGGATTATTCGTCGGCGCGGTTGGCGGGTTTGCAGCTGGCCAATCCGGTCGTCGATGCGCGGATGATCGAGGCGGCGCTCAAACGCAGCGCCGTGGCCGAGGTCGCTCTGGTCGAGGAACCCGATGCGCGGGAGTGGGACGAAGCTTTCGACCTGTTCGCCAATTCGCTCAATGGCGACGATGTCGCGCTGATGTATTTCGCAGGTCATGGTTTCCAGATCGACGGGGCCAATTATTTCCTCGCTTCGGATGGCTATTCGCTGATCGGGCTCGATCCCATCCTCCAACGACTGACCAAGCAGGCGCGCGGGGTAGTGTTCGTGGTCGATGCCTGCCGCAACAATCCGGTCAGCGAGGCGGTGGACGATGCGGCGTTCCAGGTGATCGAGGTCGAGGGCGGGCAGCGCGGGCTGGCGCGGGTCACGCTCGACGATATCGTCTATGCGGACAAGGGGCTGGCGCAGGTCGGCAATCTGCGCGGGCTGTCGGCGCTGGTGTTCTTCTCGACCGAGCCGGGCAATACCGCCGAAGATGGCGCCACGCCGGGCAAGGGCAGCCCCTTCGCCAAGGAATTCGCCCGCCAGCTGCCGCGGCGCCAGTCGCTCGACGAGCTGGTCCGCAAGACCGCGGTGGCAGTGAACGAGCGCACCGAAGGCCGGCAATCGCCCTGGCGGCAGGGCGATCTGGCGTTCGACGTGTTCATCGGCGGCATGCGGGCATTGCCCATCCCCTGACGGAACGGCATAGGCGCTGCATGACACGGATTGCTGCCATCGCCCTGCTCGGGCTTGCGCTGGGTGCCTGCGACGCGCCGACGGAACCGGGTGCGCGTTTTCCCGCTCCGGACCGCCCGGTATCCGAAATCGGCTCGAACCAGTTTTCCACCGAAGACCAGCGCGACAGCCGCGGCGAGGCGCAGACGGTGATGGACCTCGCGGAGATCGAACCCGGCATGACCGTTGCCGATATCGGCGCGGGCAATGGCTATTACACCGTCCGCCTGGCGGAGCGCGTGGGCGAGGGCGGGCGCGTGCTGGCGCAGGATATCGATCGCGATGCGCTCAGCCGGCTTGGCCAGCGGATCGAGCGCCAGCGGCTCGAAAACGTCTCGATCCGGCTTGGCGAAACCGGCGATCCCAAATTGCCGGACAACAGCTTCGACCGCATCTTCATGGTCCATATGTACCACGAGATCGAAAGCCCGTATGAATTCCTCTGGCGGATGTGGCCCGCGCTGGACAAGGGCGGCCAGGTGGTCGTCGTCGACATCGACCGGCCGACCGACCAGCACGGGATCGACCCGCTGCTGCTGAGCTGCGAATTCGAAGCGGTCGGTTACGAACTGGTGGCGTTCAAGGACGCGCCCGAACTGGCCGGGTACTATGCACAGTTCAAGGCAGCCGCTACGAGGCCCGCTCCCGGAGAGATAGAGCGCTGCCGCGGCGACCGTGCCGCGATGGACGCTGGGGCCCAGCACCCCGCCAAAAAAGAGAAAGCGTAGAATATATGAGTTTCAAGGGTCTCAAGCCGATCAGCTATGGCGGCAAGGAAGTCTGGCCGCTGGTCGAAGGCGGCAAGGGTGTTTCCGCCACCAATCACATGAGCTCCGGCGCCTGGGCTGCTGCTGGCGGCATCGGTACCGTCAGCGCGGTCAATGCCGACAGCTATGACGAGGACGGCAACCCGATCCCGCAGATCTACCCGCAGGCGACCCGCGTCGAACGCTTCGAACAGCTGGTGCGCTACGGCATCGAGGGCGGCACCGAGCAGGTCAAGCGCGCGCACGAAATCTCGGGCGGCAAAGGCGCGATCAACATCAACGTGCTGTGGGAAATGGGCGGCGCGCAGCAGGTGCTCGAAGGCATTCTCGAGAACTGCCCCGGCCTCGTTACCGGCGTCACCTGCGGCGCGGGCATGCCCTACAAGCTCGCGGAAATCGCCGCGAAGCACAATGTCCATTACCTGCCCATCGTCAGCTCGGCGCGTGCGTTCCGTGCGCTGTGGAAGCGCAGCTATTCCAAGGTCCCCGACCTGATGGCGGCAGTCGTCTATGAAGACCCCTGGCTCGCGGGTGGCCACAACGGCCTGTCCAACGCCGAGGACCCGACCAAGCCCGAAGATCCATATCCGCGCGTTGCCGCGCTGCGCGAGACGATGCGCAAGGAAGGCGTCTCCGAAGACACCGCCATCGTCATGGCGGGCGGCGTGTGGTTCCTGCGCGAATGGAACGACTGGATCGACAATCCCGAGCTGGGCAAGATCATGTTCCAGTTCGGCACCCGCCCGCTGCTGACGCAGGAAAGCCCGATCCCCAATGTGTGGAAGGACATGCTGCGCACGGTCGAGCCAGGCGATGTGTTGCTGCACAAGTTCAGCCCCACCGGGTTCTATTCGAGCGCGGTGAAGACACCGTTCCTCTACGATCTGATGCATCGCAGCGAACGCCAGATTCCGATCTTCAAGCGCGACGAGGAAGAGGGCACGATCCCGCTGGCCGATCACGGCAAGGCGAAATATTTCTTCGTCCATCCCGGCGACCAGCGCAAGGCGCAGGCGTGGATGCACGAAGGCTTCACCGAAGCGCTCAAGACGCCCGACGACACGGTTGTGTTCGCCACGCCCGAAAGCGCCGAGCAGATCCGCGCCGACCAGCAAGCCTGCATGGGCTGCCTGTCGCATTGCCAGTTCTCGAGCTGGAAGGATCACGACAACCACACCACCGGGCGGCTCGCCGATCCGCGCAGCTTCTGCATCCAGAAGACGCTGCAGGACATTGCGCATGGCGGCGACCCGGACGAGAACCTCGCCTTTGCCGGTCACGCGGCCTACCGCTTCAAGCAGGACCCGTTCTATTCGAACAACTACACCCCCACGGTGCAGGAACTGGTCGAGCGGATCCTGACCGGGGACTGATCGCAGGGACGCTTCCCTTCGGGCGACGAAATTCGGTGCGGGGGATGGCAGGTTAGGGGCGAGAGATGGTGCAGGTTTCAGCTGCCAACTTGGCCGATGACGACGTTCGCAGCCTCATCACGCTGCACCAACGGCGGATGTACGATGCTTCACCGCCGGGAACCTCGTTCGCGCTCGACTTGAGCGGGCTCGAGGATGCTGCTGTGATCGTCCTTGAAGCCCGCGACGCCGACGCCTTGCTGGGGGTCGGTGCCTTGCTCGAACTTTCGGCAACCGAAGGCGAAATCAAGTCGATGCGCACCGCCGATGGCGCGCTTCGGCGGGGTGTCGGGCAGGCACTGCTCGACCGGATCGTGGATATTGCACGGGAGCGCGGCTACCGCCGAGTGCTGCTGGAAACCGGCACGGGCGAGACCTTCGAACCCGCCAACCGGCTCTATCTTCGCAACGGCTTCACACGCTGCGCGCCGTTCGGCGCTTATACCGAAACGGATTTCAACATCTTTTACGAATTGGCGCTCTAGCGGCTCAGCCCAGGCCCGAGAGCACCTGGTCAGGCGGGCGGTGGCCGTCGGCCCACATGCGGATATTGGCGATCACCTTGAGGCCGCTGTCCTCGCGGCCCTCGCGGGTGGCGCTGCCGATATGAGGCAGGGTCATCACATTGGGATGGCGGATCAGCCGCGTGTCGACATTTGGTTCGTCGGGATAGACGTCGAGCCCGGCCCCGGCGAGCTTGCCACTCTCCAGCGCCGCCACCAGCGCTTCCTGCTCGACGAGATCACCACGCGCGGTGTTGATCAGGCTGGCACCGTCCTTCATCAGCGCGATCCGGCGCGCGTCGATCATGTGATTCGTGTTGGGCCCGGCGGGGCAGTGGAGCGAGAGGATGTCCGCTTCGCCCATGAGCCCATCGAGGCTGTCCACCCAGCGCGCCTGGAACATGCGTTCGACCGCTTCGGGCAGCCGCTTGCGATTGTGATAGGCGATCTCCAGCCCGAAGGCGCGCGCGCGGTGCGCGACCGCCTGGCCGATCCGCCCCATGCCGACGATGCCGAGCACCTTGCCCGCGAGCTTGGTGCCGAGCAGCGCAGTCGGCGTCCAGCCGGTCCATTTGCCGCTGCGGATCAGTTCAACGCCTTCGCGGATGCGGCGCGGCACGCCGATGATCCCGGCCATCGCAAGATCGGCGGTGTCGTCGGTGAAGACGCCCGGCGTGTTGGTGACGAGGATATGGCGATCGGCGGCCGCGTGAAGATCGAGATGCTCGGTCCCCGCGCCGAAATTGGCGATCAGCCCTAAGTCCTTGCCCGCGCCCGCGATCATCTCGGCATCGATCCGGTCGGTGACGGTGGGAACGAGCACGTCGCAGTCCTGCATCGCGGCGACGAGCTGGTCGCGCGTCAGCGGCACATCCGTGGTGTTGAGGCGGGCATCGAACAGCTCGCTCATCCGCTCCTCGACTGATGGCATCAGATGGCGCGTGACGAAAACGCGCGGCGTGCGTTCGAGACGTTTGGCGGGGCGGGTGTCGGTGCTTTCCATGCGGGCAGTAGCGCTAGGACGCGCGGTGGGGAGCGGTCAAGGATTCGGACGGGAATTGCCCCGTTAACGGCGTTGACTGTTCGCGCGCGATCCCCGATTCAGGCGCGCATGTTCACACGGCTTTTCATACTCTTCCTGCTGCTCGCCGGAATCACCGGGACGGCGCGGGCGCAGGAGCGCGAAACGCCCTATTGGGCGACCATCCGGGCCAGCGTGCTCAACATGCGGGTCGGCCCCAGCGCCGATTACAAGATCGACTGGGTCTATCGCCGGCCCGGCCTGCCGGTGAAGGTCGTGCGGCTGATGGAGGGATGGCGGCTGATCGAGGATCCGGACGGCACGCGCGGCTGGGTGGTCGCGCGCCTGCTCAGCCCCGATCGCGGTGCCATCGTCATCGGCGACGGGGTAGCCGATTTGCGCGCCAGCGACAGCGACGATGCCGAACTCAAGTGGCGCGTCGAGCCGGGCGTGGTTGGCGTGCTGGGCGATTGCGACGAAGGCTGGTGCGAATTCGCCGTGGGCGAACGCTACGGGCTGATCCGCGAAACGCGCCTGTGGGGCGTGGGCGAACCGTGAAGCGACAGGCCTGACCGGTCGGGGCGGACCGATTGGGCCCGCCCCGCCGATTTCAGAACGTTGGTCTATTCGGCCGGAGCCATCGCGGCCTCGGCCTGCGCGTCGATCTTGCGGACGGTCGACTGGACGGTGCCGTCTTCGCCGCGCATTTCGAACGCGCCGTCTTCGCCGGGGGCACCGCCGGAATAGCATTCCTCAGCCGTGTCGCCTTCGGGATCGAAGCACATCGCGCCGTCGTCGCCCGCACGCCAGGTGCCGCCGCCGGTGCGCGTGCCATCGGGCGTGGCCTCGACATAGGTGCCGTCGGCATTGATCGTCTGCATGGTGACGCTGCCGTCAGCCAGCTGGACTTCATAGGTCCCGGTCATGTCGCCGGTGGCGGTGCTGTCGAGCGTGGTTTCGGCGGTGTCGACCGGTTCGATCGGTTCTTCGGCCTCGTTCGAACCGCATGCGGCGAGCGCGGCACAGGCCGCGATAATGGCAAATTTCTTCATGGACACTTCCCCTTTTCCGGGCGCGCCAGAACGCGCTGCCAGGGGAAGTGCCCTGAAAAACGGTGCCCGTCTAGACGAGTTCGACCGCCACGGCGGTGGCTTCACCGCCGCCGATGCACAGGCTGGCGATACCGCGTGTCTTGCCCTGCTGCTTGAGCGCATTGAGCAGCGTCACGATGATGCGCGTGCCGCTGGCACCGATCGGGTGGCCCAGCGCGGTGCCGCCGCCGTTGATGTTGATCCGGTCGTGCGGGATGCCGATGTCGCGCATGGCGAACATGGCGACGCAGGCGAAGGCTTCGTTGACTTCCCACAGTTCGACCTCGTCCGCGCTCCAGCCGGCCTTTTCCAGCACCTTCTCGATCGCGCCGATCGGGGCGACGGTGAACTGCGCGGGTTCCTGCGCATGCGCGGCCATGGCGACGATCTTCGCCACCGGCTGCTGGCCATTGGCCTTGGCGACGCTTTCGCGGCTCAGAACCACGGCGGCTGCGCCGTCGGAGATCGAGGAGGAGGTCGCTGCGGTGATCGTGCCGTCCTTGGCGAAGGCGGGGCGCAGCTGGGGGATCTTGTCGGGACGGCCCTTGCCGGGCTGTTCGTCATGCTCGACAGTGACTTCGCCCTTGCGGCTCGAGAAGGTGACCGGGACGACTTCGTCGGCAAAGGCACCGCTGTCGATCGCGGCGTTCGCGCGGCGCAGCGATTCGATGGAGTATTCATCCATTTCCTCGCGCGTCATCTGGTAGTCATTGGCGGTTTCCTGCGCGAAGGTGCCCATCGCGCGGCCTTCTTCGTACGCGTCCTCGAGCCCGTCGAGGAACATGTGGTCATAGGCGGTGTCGTGTCCCAGGCGCGCGCCGCTGCGGTGCTTCTTGAGCAAATACGGGGCATTGGTCATGCTTTCCATCCCGCCCGCGACGACATAATCCACCGTTCCGCTGGCCAGCGCCTCGGCGCCCATGATGACCGTCTGCATGCCGCTGCCGCAGACCTTGTTGACCGTGGTCGCCTGCACCGACTTGGGCAGGCCCGCCTTGATCGATGCCTGGCGGGCAGGGGCCTGGCCAAGGCCGGCGGGCAGCACACAGCCCATATAGGTGCGGTCGAAACTGTCCACGGGCACACCCGAACGCTCGACCGCGGCCTTCACTGCCGTGGCCCCGAGATCGGTGGCCGAGACGTCGGCAAGCGCGCCCTGCATGCCGCCCATCGGCGTGCGGGCGTAAGACAGGATGACGACGGGATCGGATGCGCTGAACTGGGTCATGCTTGTGTATGTCCTTCGGTTCTGGAATATCGGTTGCCAATGGCGACCTATTATGTGGTCCATAATCTAGTGCTGCGTTGCAGCAATATCAAACGGAGAGAGCAATGGCGGACGACCGGAAAACCGAAATGGAAGCCGTATTGCGCAAGCAGCGCGCCGCGCACCACCAGATGCGCCCCGAACCGATGGCGCTGCGCAAGGACCGCATCCAGCGCGCGATGAAGCTGCTCACCGATCATGCCGACGACCTGTGCAAGGTGATGGCGGCCGATTTCGGCAACCGCTCGCCGCACCAGTCGATGATTACCGACATCGCGGGCACGGTGAATTTCGGCAAATACTGCCTCAAGCACATGGACAAGTGGTCGCGCCCCGAAAAGCGCCATGTCCAGTTCCCGCTCGGCCTGCTGGGTGCGAAGGCCGAGGTGCGCTACGAGCCCAAGGGCGTGGTGGGCATCCTCAGCCCGTGGAACTTCCCCGTCAATCTCAGCTTCGGCCCGCTGATGCAGATCTTCGCGGCGGGTAATCGCGCGATGATCAAGCCGAGCGAATTCACCGAGAAGACCAGTCTGCTGACGAAGGAACTGGTGGAAGAATATTTCACCCCCGACGAATGCGCGGTGTTCACCGGCGGCCCCGAAGTCGCCGCGGCGTTCAGCGAACTGCCGTTCGACCATTTGATCTTCACCGGTTCGACCGCGACCGGGCGCAAGGTGATGGAATCGGCGGCCAAGAACCTCGTCCCCGTCACGCTCGAACTGGGCGGTAAGAGCCCGGTGTTCCTCGGCGAAAGTGCCGATTTCGCCAAGGCGGGCGAGCGCGTGGCACTGGGCAAGATGCTCAATGCGGGCCAGATATGTCTCGCCCCCGATTACCTCTATGTGCCCGAAAGCAAGCAGGACGAGGCGATCCACGGCGTGTGGCAGGGCACGGCCAACATGTACCCCACGCTGCTCGATAACGAAGACTACGCCAGCGTCGTCACCGACCGCCATTTCGACCGCTTGCAGGAGCTGGTTGCCGATGCGCGCGACAAGGGCGCCGAAGTGATCGAGGTCAATCCCGGGAACGAGGATTTCTCCAACACCAATGCGCGCAAGATGCCGCTGACGATCCTCAAGAACGTCAATGACGACATGCGCGCGATGCAGGAGGAAATCTTCGGGCCGGTCCTGCCGGTGAAGACCTATCGCCATATCGACGAAGCGATCGACTATGTGAACGAGCACGATCGCCCGCTCGGTCTCTACTACTTTGGGCAGGATTCGAACGAGCGCGAGAAGGTGCTGACCAAGACCATCAGCGGCGGCGTGACCGTCAACGACGTGATCTTCCACGTGTCGATGGAGGACCTGCCCTTCGGCGGGGTCGGACCCAGCGGCATGGGCAGCTATCACGGGGTCGAGGGCTTCCGCGAATTCAGCCATGCGCGCAGCTTCTATACACAGCCCAAAATCGACGTGGCCAAACTTGGCGGATTCAAGCCGCCCTATGGCCCGGCAACCGAAAAAGCGGTCAAATCGATGATGAAATAGCGGGTGTCTGCAAGGGTGCGCCGCATAAGGCGGTTTTGTTGCGAATTGTTCGCATTTCTGCACCCTTGCACCATCTGGGCGAGCGGCCTAGAGGCGGGCGCGAACCAAGCCTGACGCCTTAGGAATCATTCGTGGTCGACCTCGAACAATACCTGCCCATCCTGATCTTTCTGTTTGTCGCCGTCGGTCTGTCGGCGCTCTTCGTGTTCCTCCCGATGGGCGTCTCGCGCCTGACCGGGACACACCAGCCGGATGCGGAAAAGAACAGCGAATATGAATGCGGCTTCCCCGCCTTCGAGGATCCGCGCAGTCAGTTCGATGTGCGCTTCTACCTCATCGCCATCCTGTTCATCATCTTCGATCTCGAAGCGGCCTTCCTGTTTCCGTGGGCGGTCAGTCTCGACCTGACGGGCTGGCCGGGCTGGATCACGATGATGGTGTTCCTTGGCGAACTCGCCGTCGGGCTGGCCTATGCCTGGAAAGTTGGAGCGCTGGAATGGGAGTAGATCGTACGCGAGACGACGTGCCGCGGGTCGACCATTATCGTCCGCTGGCACCGGCGCATAACCAGATGCTGCACGACAGCGCGACCGCGCTCGCCGGCGAAACCCGCCAGCCCGAGGCGGATTATTTCAACGCGCTCCAGTCCGAGGTGAACGACAAGGGCTTCCTCGTCACCAGCACCGAGGACCTGTTCCAGTGGGCGCGCACCGGATCGCTGTGGTGGATGACCTTCGGGCTCGCCTGCTGCGCGGTCGAGATGATCCACGTCAACATGCCGCGCTACGACATGGAACGCTTCGGCGTCGCCCCGCGCGCCTCGCCGCGGCAAAGCGACGTGATGATCGTCGCGGGTACGCTGTGCAACAAGATGGCGCCCGCGCTGCGCAAGGTTTACGACCAGATGTCGGAGCCCAAATACGTCATCTCGATGGGCAGCTGTGCCAATGGCGGCGGTTATTACCATTACAGCTATTCGGTGGTGCGCGGCTGTGACCGCATCGTGCCGGTCGACATCTATGTCCCCGGCTGCCCGCCGACGGCCGAGGCGCTGCTCTACGGCGTGATGCAGCTGCAGCGGAAGATCCGCCGCGCGGGCACGATCGAGAGGTAGGGCGCAATGGCTACGCTACATTCCGCACCCCGCTTCACGCAGATCGACGGGCTGAAGGGCACGCTCGCCAATGCGCTGGGCGGTCACCTGCTCGAAGCGCATGAGGAGCATGGCGAGCTGTTGCTCACCGTGAAGCGCGACAGCATCGAAGATGTGCTGCGCATCCTGCGCGACGATCACAAATACCAGCAGCTGATGGAAATCGCCGGCGTCGACTATCCGAGCCGCGCGGAGCGGTTCGAAGTCGTTTACATGCTGCTGTCGCTGACGACCAACAGCCGCATCATGGTCAAATGCTCGGCGGCCGAGGACACGCCCGTGCCGACGGTGACGACGCTGTGGCCCAATGCGGGCTGGCTCGAACGCGAAGTGTTCGACATGTACGGCGTGCTGTTCGCGGGCAATCCCGACCTGCGCCGGATCCTCACCGATTACGGCTTCGAAGGGCATCCCTTCCGCAAGGATTTCCCGCTCACCGGCTATCACGAATTGCGCTATTCCGAAGATGAGAAGCGCGTGGTGTATGAGCCGGTCGAACTGGCGCAGGACCTGCGGCAATTCGATTTCATGAGCCCGTGGGAGGGCGCGGATTATGTCCTGCCGGGCGACGAGAAGGCCGAGACGCCGCCCGTCGCCGATCCCAAGACCACCGAGAAACCCTCGGACACCGGTGCGGGCGAGAAGACCGACAAGCATGCCGCAGACAAGGTCAGCGCGGGCGCGCCGGCCGAGGAAGACGGCGGCGACGAGGCCCCGGCGCCCGAACCGACCGAGGACCAGCCCGCGCGTGCCAAGCGCAAGGGCAAGACCACCGATACCGCGAGCGCGACCGAGCCCAAGACCAAGGCCCGCGCCAAGCGCAAGCCCGCGACCAAGAAGAAAGAAGCCGAGTGATGCGAAAGGTGCTCCTCCTTGCTCTTCCGCTTGCCCTGGCAGCCTGTTCCTCCGAACCGGCCGAGCCCGAAAGCGCGGACGATTTCGCCAGCCGTATCGGCCAGAACGGCGAAGCGCTCGATCCTGCGCAGCGTGATCCCGATGCGCCGAACACCGCCAATCCCGCGCCGCCTTCGGGCGCCGACCTGACGCAGCTGCAGAAGCTGGGCGATATCGGCGGTGTCGACCTCGGCCCGCGCGATGGCGGTTGCACGCTGATGGTCGGCAAGGACGAGATGATCATCGCCGGCGCGATGAATGACGGGGCGATCCCCGGGAAAGCCGTGGTCCGCGTTGGTGACAGCCTGACCATGGTCGACGCCGAGGTAGGCGGACTGGACGCGATCCGGAACGGCACCACCTTCACCGGCGAGGGCTTCACCATCTCGGTCGCCCCGGCAGCGGGCGACCAGCAGCGCCGTCCGGCCAATGTCACCGTGCGCGACGCCGCCGGCCAGACACAGAGCTATAGCGGCAATTGGATCTGCTCATGAGCCACGCCATGCATCTTGAAGAATCGCCCACCACCGGCGACGAAGTGATCACCAACTACACGATCAATTTCGGCCCGCAGCATCCGGCGGCGCACGGCGTGCTGCGGATGGTGATGGAGCTCGACGGCGAGATCATCGAACGGATCGATCCGCATGTCGGCCTGCTCCACCGCGGCACCGAAAAGCTGATCGAGCACAAGACCTATCTGCAGGCGCTGCCCTATTTCGACCGGCTCGATTATTGCAGCCCGCTGGCGCAGGAATACAGCTACGTTCTCGCGATCGAGAAGCTGCTCAATATCGCCGTGCCCGAACGGGCGCAGTATCTGCGCGTGCTGTTCGCCGAGCTGACGCGGATTTCCAACCACATGCTCAACATCGGTGCGCATGTCATGGATGTCGGCGCGATGACGCCGAACCTGTGGGTCTTCGAGCTGCGCGAAGACTGCATGAACTTCTTCGAGCGGGCTTCGGGCGCGCGCATGCACAGCGCCTATTTCCGCCCCGGCGGGGTCCATCAGGACGTACCCGAAAAGCTGCTCGTCGATATCGGCGAATGGCTCGACAACCGCCTGCCCGAACTGTTCGGCGATGCGATGAGCCTCGTGCTCGACAACCGCATCTTCAAGCAGCGCAATGTCGATATTGCCGTGGTCAGCAAGGACGATGCGGTGGCCTGGGGTTTCTCCGGCCCGATGATCCGCGCTGCGGGCATCCCGTGGGACCTGCGCAAGTCGCAGCCCTACGACGTTTACGAGCGGATGGAATTCGACATTCCCGTGGGCACCAATTCCGACTGCTACGACCGCTTCGTCGTGCGCGTGAAGGAAGTCTACGAGAGCGCCAAGATCATCAAGCAGTGCCTGGCGCAGATGCCGGGCGGCCCGATCGCCAGCGACGACCGCAAGGTCGCACCGCCCAAGCGCGCCGAGATGAAGCAGTCGATGGAAGCGCTGATCCACCACTTCAAGCTCTATACCGAAGGCTTCCACGTGCCCGCGGGCGAAGTTTACGTGGCGACCGAAAGCCCGAAGGGCGAATTCGGCGTCTATCTCGTCAGCGACGGGTCGAACAAACCCTACCGCTGCAAGATCCGCCCGACCGCTTTCAGCCATCTACAAGCAATGGATTTCATGAGCAAAGGCCACATGCTGCCTGATGCCACCGCCATCCTCGGCGCCATCGATGTCGTATTCGGGGAGTGTGACCGCTAATGGCCGACCGTTCCCCCGCACCCGATACTCCCGAACTGCGCGAGCGCTGGGGTGCTTTCGAGTTTACCGAGAGCTACCGCGAACGTGCCGACACCGCGATCGCGCGCTATCCCGAGGGGCGCCAGCGTTCGGCGGTGATGCCGCTGCTCGACCTTGCCCAGCGCCAGGTCGGTGAAGAAACCTCGACGCAGGGCTGGTTGCCGCTGCCGGTCATCGAATATGTCGCCGACTATCTCGACATGCCGGTTATCCGCGTTCTCGAGGTCGCGACCTTCTACTTCATGTATAATCTGAAGCCGGTTGGTAAGTACCACGTGCAGGTCTGCGGCACGACGCCATGTATGCTGCGCGGTTCGGACGGCCTGTTCGAAACCTGCAAGAAGCGCGGGATGGAAAAGGGCCACGTTTCCGCAGACGGTCTGTGGACGCTGACCGAAGTCGAATGCATGGGCAATTGCGCCACCGCGCCGATGGTCCAGATCAATGACGACAATTACGAAGATTTGACGCCCGAGCGGCTCGACACGATCCTCGACGCGCTGGCCAAGGGCGAAAGCCCCAAGACAGGCACGCAGGAGCCGGGCCGCCACACCAGCGAACCGGCGAATGCGCTGAGCACGCTGCCCGAAATGGTCGACGCCAACCACGATTTCCGGAAAGAATGGTGATGAGCATCGCCACCATCCTCATCGCGCTGGTCGTCGGCTTTATCGCGTGGAAGCTGCTCGTCGGCCTCGTGAAGTTCGGCGCGCTCGCGCTGATCGCGGTCGCGGCCATCTATTTCCTCTCGCAGGGAGGCTTCGCATGAGCATTTCCCTCACCCGTCGTCCTGAACCTGTTTCAGGATCCATTTCTCAACCCGCATCGTCCGCTCGTGGGGCGCGATGGATGCTGAAACAAGTTCAGCATGACGAAGGGGGCAGGTCGTGAGCCTTCAAGACAAGGATCGCATCTTCACCAATCTCTACGGCTTCCAGGACTGGGGCCTGAAGGCGGCGCAGCAGCGCGGCGATTGGGACGATACCAAGGCGCTGATCGCGCGCGGGCATGACAGCATCATCGACGAGATGAAGGCTTCGGGCCTGCGCGGCCGGGGCGGGGCGGGCTTCCCGACGGGACTCAAATGGTCGTTCATGCCGAAGGAAAGCAAGGACGGCCGTCCCAGCTTTCTCGTCATCAATGCCGACGAGAGCGAACCCGGCAGCTGCAAGGATCGCGAGATCATCCGCCACGATCCGCACAAGCTGATCGAAGGCGCGCTGGTCGCGGGCTACGCGATGCGGGCGCGGGCGGCCTATATCTATATCCGCGGCGAATATATCCGCGAGGCCGAGACGCTGCAGGCGGCGATCGACGAGGCCTATTCCGCGGGCCTGATCGGCAGGAACGCCTCGAAGTCGGGCTATGATTTCGACGTCTTCCTGCACCGCGGCGCAGGCGCTTACATCTGCGGCGAAGAAACCGCGATGATCGAAAGCCTTGAAGGCAAGAAGGGCCAGCCGCGGCTCAAGCCGCCGTTCCCGGCGGGCGCGGGCCTCTATGGCTGCCCGACCACGGTCAACAATGTCGAATCGATCGCAGTGGTGCCGACGATCCTGCGGCGCGGTGCGAGCTGGTTCTCCAGCTTCGGACGCGAGAACAACAAGGGCACCAAGCTCTTCCAGATCAGCGGCCATGTGAACAAGCCCTGCGTGGTCGAGGAAGCGCTGTCGATCCCGTTCAGCGAGCTGATCGAGAAGCATTGCGGCGGCATCATCGGCGGCAAGGACAACCTGCTCGCGGTGATCCCCGGCGGTTCGTCGGTTCCGCTGGTCCCGGCCGAGCAGATCTGGGACGCGCCGATGGATTTCGATGGTCTCAAGGACCTTGGCTCGGGCCTCGGCACGGCGGGGGTGATCGTGATGGACAAGTCGACCGACATCGTCCGCGCGATCAGCCGGTTGAGCTATTTCTACAAGCATGAGAGCTGTGGCCAGTGCACGCCCTGCCGCGAAGGCACGGGCTGGATGTGGCGCATGATGGAACGCCTGCGCACCGGCGATGCCGCGATCGAGGAAATCGACATGCTGCAGCAGGTCACCAAGCAGGTCGAAGGCCACACCATCTGCGCGCTGGGCGATGCGGCGGCTTGGCCGATCCAGGGCCTGATCCGCCACTTCCGCCCCGAGCTCGAACGGCGGATCGAAGAACACAACGCCAAGTTTGCCGAGGCAGCCGAATAATGCCCAAAGTCACCGTAGACGGACAGGAAATCGAGGTTCCCGAGGGGGCGACCGTGTTGCAGGCCTGCGAGCTTGCAGGCAAGGAAATCCCGCGCTTCTGCTATCATGAGCGGCTGTCGATCGCCGGCAATTGCCGCATGTGCCTGGTCGAGGTGAAGCCCGGACCGCCCAAGCCGCAGGCGAGCTGTGCGCTGCCCGCCACCGACGGGCAGGAAATCCGCACCGACAGCGAAATGGTCAAGACCGCGCGCGAAGGCGTGATGGAATTCCTGCTGATCAACCACCCGCTCGATTGCCCGATCTGCGACCAGGGCGGCGAATGCGATCTGCAGGACCAGTCGGTCGCCTATGGCCGCGGCGCGACGCGCTATGACGAAAACAAGCGCGCGGTGACCGAGAAATACATGGGCCCGCTGATCAAGACGGTCATGACCCGCTGCATCCACTGCACCCGCTGCGTGCGCTTCTCCGAAGAGATCGCCGGCGTGGACGAAATCGGCGCGCTGGGGCGCGGCGAGGACATGCAGATCACCACTTATCTCGAGCAGGCGGCCGAGCACGAGCTGTCTGCCAATGTGATCGATTTGTGCCCGGTCGGTGCGCTGACCAGCCGCCCCTATGCCTTCGAAGCGCGTCCGTGGGAGCTCAAGAAGACGCTCAGCATCGATGTGTCCGACGCGGTTGGGGCGAACATCCGTCTCGACAGCCGCGGGCGCGAAGTCATGCGCGCGCTTCCGCGCATCAATGACGACGTCAACGAGGAATGGATCTCGGACAAGGCGCGCTACCAGGTCGATGGCCTGTCGAAGCGCCGCCTCGATAAGGTCTTCATGCGCAAGCGCGGCAAATTGCAGCCGGCGAGCTGGGACGAGGCGTTCAAGGCGATCGCCAAGGCCAAGCCCGGTAACAGCATTGCCGCCATCGCGGGCGACATGGTCGATTGCGAAACCATGTTCGCGGCCAAGACGCTGCTCAATGCCTGCGGTTCGACGCTGATCGAGGGCCGCCAAACCGGCATGGATTACGACGTGTCGAACCTGGCCGCGGTCAATTTCAATTCGACCTTCGCCGGGATCGAGACGGCCGATGCGATCCTGATCGTGGGCAGCCACATCCGCTGGGAAGCGCCGCTGGTCAACGCGCGGATCCGCAAGGCGGTCAAGCGCGGTGCGCAGGTGTTTGTGGTCGGATCGTTCTGGGATACGACATACCCTGCGCATTTCCTCGGTGACGAGCTTTCGGTCCTCGGCGATGTGCCGCAGGAAATCGCCGATGTGTTCGCCAAGGCCGAGCGGCCCGCGATCATCATGGGCGGCGCGGCGCTGGCCAAGGGCGCGCTGGGCGCAGGTCTTGCCTTCGCCGAGCGCTTCGGACTGGTGAAGGATGGCTGGAACGGTTTCAACGTGCTGCATTTCTCGGCCGCGCGCATGGGCGGGCTGATGCTCGGCTTCGCGCAGCAGGGCGGCATGGCGGATATCGCTCGGGCAAAGCCCAAGGTCGTCATCAGCTTGGGTGCGGACGAGATGGATTTCGAACCCTACGCCGATAGCCTCAAGGTCTATATCGGCCATCACGGCGACAAGGGCGCGCATGCGGCGGATATCATCCTGCCCGGCGCGAGCTATGCCGAAAAGGATGGCACCTACGTCAATACCGAAGGCCGCGTGCAGTTTGCCGAGAAGGCCGTCTTCGCACCGGGTGATGCGCGCGAGGACTGGACGATCCTGCGCGCGCTTGCCGATGCGCTGAAGGTCGAAGTCGGCTTCGACAGCTTTGCCGAACTGCAGGCCGCAATGGTCCGCGAAGTCCCCGCACTGGGCGAGGAAGGCCTGGCTGCCTATGGCGACCTGCCCAAGGCGGATGCCGGTGCACAGGCCGAGGGCACAATCAGCGGCTATCCGATCCAGGACTTCTACCTCACCAATCCGATCGCCCGCGCCAGCGCGGTGATGCAGCAGTGCTCGAGCGAATTGCTCGGCGGCGGCGAACTGGCGGAGGCCGCGGAATGACCGAATTCTTCCAGTCCCTCGGCATGAGTTACGAATGGGCGTGGTTCACCGCGACCTTCGCGGGCATCCTGCTGATCGCGTTGCCGCTGATGCTGGCCGTGGCAATGATCATCTATGTCGACCGCAAGGTCTGGGCGGCGATCAATCTGCGCCGCGGCCCCAATGTGGTCGGCCCCTTCGGCCTGCTGCAGAGCTTCGCCGACGGGTTGAAGGTATTCCTCCAGGAAACCATCATTCCCTCGGCCGCGAACAAGGGCATCTTCATCCTGGCGCCGATCGTCACCTTCACCGTGGCGCTCGCGGCATGGGCGGTGGTTCCCTTCAGCGCCACGGCGGTGCTGGCGGATATCAATATCGGCCTGCTCTACATCCTCGCGATCAGCTCGCTGTCGGTGTACGGCGTGGTGATGAGCGGGTGGGCGAGTAACTCGAAATACCCGTTCTTCTCGGCCATGCGCGCCGCCGCGCAGATGATCAGCTACGAAGTCTCGATCGGCTTCATCCTGATTTGCGTCGTGCTGTTCGCAGGCACGTTCAATCTCAATGACATCGTGCGCGCGCAGGAAGGCTTCGGCCTCGGCGTCATCAACGCCTATGTCATCCACCCGCTGCTGTTCCCGATGTGGGTGATGTTCTTCATCAGCTCGCTCGCCGAAACCCAGCGCGTCCCGTTCGACCTGACCGAGGCCGAGAGCGAGCTCGTCGCCGGGTACCAGACCGAATACAGCTCGATGAGCTTCGCGCTGTTCTGGCTCGGCGAATATGCCAACATCCTGCTGATGTGCATTCTCAATGCGCTGCTGTTCTGGGGTGGCTGGCTGCCGCCGTTCGACTGGGCGCCGCTCTATTACGTGCCCGGGATCGTCTGGCTGCTGCTCAAGACGTTCTTCTTCTTCTTCATGTTCAGCTGGGTGATGGCGACCGTACCGCGCTATCGCTACGACCAGCTGATGCGCCTGGGCTGGAAGGTGTTCCTTCCGATCAGCCTCGGCTTTGTCGTCGTCATTTCGGGCTATCTGATGGCCACGGGACATTACGGATGAGTATCGCGCAAACCATCAAGGCGTTCACCCTGTGGGAGTTCGTGAAGGCGCATGCCCTCACGCTGAAGTACTTCTTCAAACCCAAGGTGACGATCAACTATCCGTTCGAGAAGAACCCGATCTCGCCCCGCTTCCGCGGCGAGCATGCGCTGCGCCGCTATCCCAATGGCGAAGAGCGCTGCATCGCCTGCAAGCT
The DNA here is from genome assembly GCF_036867055.1 of Qipengyuania sp. Mu-71. Classification (NCBI taxonomy): domain Bacteria; kingdom Pseudomonadati; phylum Pseudomonadota; class Alphaproteobacteria; order Sphingomonadales; family Erythrobacteraceae; genus Qipengyuania; species Qipengyuania sp. Mu-71. The sequence goes on from NZ_JBAJHR010000001.1 coordinate 1,140,595, forward strand.
GTGCGAGGCCGTGTGCCCCGCGCAGGCGATCACCATCGAGAGTGAACCGCGCGAGGACGGCAGCCGCCGCACGACGCGCTACGACATCGACATGACCAAGTGCATCTATTGCGGCTTCTGCCAGGAAGCCTGCCCGGTGGATGCCGTGGTCGAGGGGCCGAACTTCGAATATGCGACCGAAACGCGCGAGGAACTGCTCTACGACAAGGCCAAACTGCTCGCCAACGGGGACAAGTGGGAGCGGGCCATCGCCGCGAACCTTGAAGCCGATGCACCGTACCGATAGGGGCCGCGCGTGACTGGGGCATACCAAATCACCACCACCTCCGTCGTCCCCGCGCAGGCGGGGATCCATCCGGCGGAAGTGGCGCCAAGCAATGTTATCAGGACCCCCGCCTTCGCGGGGATGACCAAAGAGGTTTGAGGGAAAAGTGATACAGACTCTCGCCTTTTATCTGTTCGCCGCGCTCGTCATCGCCAGCGCCGTCATGGTCATCATGGCGCGCAACCCGGTGCATTCGGTGCTGTGGCTGATCCTCGCCTTCTTCAACGCCGCGGGCCTGATGGTCCTCGTCGGGGCGGAGTTCATCGCCGCGCTGCTGGTGATCGTCTATGTCGGCGCGGTCGCGGTGTTGTTCCTGTTCGTGGTAATGATGCTCGACATCGATTTTACCGAACTGCGCGCCGGTTTCGTCAAGAATTTCCCGTTCGGCATCGCGATTGCGCTGGTGCTTGCGGCCGAGCTGATCTTCGGTATCGGAGCCTACCAGGCGGGCCGGATCGAGCTGGGCGTGGCAAGCGGGGCGGCAGCTCCGATCCTCGGTGCCTCGAACACCGCCAGCATCGGCGCGGTGCTGTATCGCGACTATCTGTTCCTGTTCGAAGCGGCGGGCCTCATCCTGCTCGTCGCCATGGTCGGCGCGATCGTGTTGACCCACCGCCAGCGCCCCGATGGCGCGCGCGGGCACCAGAACATCACCAAGCAGGTCCGCCGCAATCCCGACGAGGCGACCGTCATGAAGCAGCCCGAAGTGGGCAAGGGGATCGAGCTGTGATCGGCATCGAGCATTATATCGTCGTCAGCGCGATCCTGTTCGTACTCGGCGTGCTGGGCATCTTCCTCAACCGCAAGAACATCATCGTCATCCTGATGGCGATCGAGCTGATCCTGCTGAGCGTGAACATCCAGCTGGTGGCCTTCAGTGCCTATCTTGGCGATCTCGTCGGACAGGTCTTCGCGATGTTCGTGCTTACCGTGGCGGCGGGCGAGGCCGCGGTCGGACTGGCCATTCTCGTCATCTATTTCCGTGGCCGCGGTACGATCGCGGTCGACGACGTCGACCGGCTGAAGGGGTAAGCCACGGTGGAAATTCTCGTCATCGTCTTCCTGCCGCTGATCGCGGCGATCGTCGCCGGCCTGACCAACAAGGCCGCGCCGAGCGTGTTCGCCAAGTCGATCACAACCGGCGCGCTGTTCATCAGCGCGGCGCTCAGCTGGCCGATCTTCCTCGGCTTCGTCAACGGCACTGCCGAACCGACTGTGGTGCCGGTGCTGACCTGGGTCCAGTCGGGCACGCTTGCCTTCGACTGGGCACTGCGCGTCGATACGCTCACCGCGATCATGCTGGTGGTGATCAACACCGTCTCCGCGCTCGTCCACCTCTATAGCTGGGGCTATATGGACGAGGACCCGGACCAGCCGCGGTTCTTCGCCTATCTCTCGCTGTTCACCTTCGCCATGCTGATGCTGGTGACCGCCGACAATCTCGTCCAGATGTTCTTCGGATGGGAAGGGGTGGGGCTGGCGTCCTACCTGCTGATCGGCTTCTGGTTCCGCAAGCCGTCGGCCAATGCCGCCGCGATCAAGGCCTTCGTGGTCAACCGCGTGGGCGACCTCGGCTTCATGCTCGGCATCTTCGGCACCTATCTGGTGTTCGACACCGTCTCGATCAGCGAGATCCTCGCTGCCGCACCGGGCATGAGCGGGGCGACCATCGGGTTCCTCGGTTACAGCGTGCAGACGATGGATGCGCTGTGCATCCTGCTGTTCATCGGCGCGATGGGCAAATCGGCGCAGCTCGGCCTGCACACCTGGCTGCCCGATGCGATGGAAGGCCCGACGCCGGTGTCCGCGCTGATCCATGCCGCGACCATGGTGACCGCGGGCGTGTTCATGGTCTGCCGCCTTTCGCCCATGTTCGAGACCGCCCCGGTTGCGCTGGCCATGGTGACCTTCGTCGGCGCCGCCACCTGCATCTTTGCCGCCACCGTCGGCACGGTGCAGTGGGACATCAAGCGCGTGATCGCCTATTCGACCTGTTCGCAGCTCGGCTACATGTTCTTCGCGGCAGGCGTCGGTGCCTATGGCGGTGCGATGTTCCACCTGTTCACGCATGCCTTCTTCAAGGCGCTGCTGTTCCTGGGTGCGGGCTCGGTCATCCATGCGATGCACCACGAACAGGACATGCGCTATTACGGCCAACTGCGGAAACACATCCCGCTGACCTTCTGGGCGATGATGATGGGGACGCTGGCGATCACCGGCGTCGGCATCTATCACCTCGGTGCGGGCTTCGCCGGTTTCTGGTCGAAGGATGCGATCCTCGAAGTGGCGTATGGCCGCGGGACCGAGCTGGGCAATTTCGCTTTCTGGATGGGCACTTTCGCCGCGCTGCTGACCAGCTTCTACAGCTGGCGCCTGATGTTCCTCACCTTCTGGGGCAAGCCGCGCTGGATCGAGAGCGAGCATATCCAGCACAGCGTCCACAAGACCCCGGCGGAAGCGGGCGAGGACACCACCGGCGGCTATCATCCGCATGAAAGCCCGCTGACGATGCTGATCCCGCTTGGCGTGCTGTCGATCGGGGCAGTGCTGGCAGGACAGCTGTTCGCGCCGACATTCCTCGACGATGCCGCATTCTGGGGCAGCTCGATTTTCTATAACGAGCCGCTGATCCACGCGATGCACGGCGTGCCCTATCTGGTGAAGTACGCCGCTTTCATCGTGATGGTGATCGGCCTGTTCGTTGCCTGGCTGGCCTATATCAAGGACACCAGCATTCCGGGCAAAACGGCCGAGCAACTCGGCCCGATCTACCGCTTCCTCTACAACAAGTGGTATTTCGACGAGCTCTATCACTACCTCTTCGTGGTGCCGGCCTTCTGGCTCGGCCGCCAGTTCTGGAAGCTTGGCGATGTCGGCACGATCGACCGCTTCGGCCCCAATGGCATCGCCTGGGTGGTCGAGAAGGGCGCGGTGGGTGCCCGCCGGTTCCAGACCGGTTACCTCTATAGCTATGCGCTGGTGATGCTCCTCGGGCTCGTCGCCGCGATCACCTGGGTGCTGTTCTGATGGAGTTTCCCATCCTTTCGCTGATGCTCGCCGTGCCGCTGGCCGGCGCAATTGCCTGCCTGTTCCTCGGGGCGCACACCGCGCGCATGGTCGCACTGGTAGCCACGCTGATCGATCTCGCGCTCGGCGTGTTGCTGTGGCTCAATTACGATATCGGCGGCGCGCAGTGGCAGTTCACCGAGCGCGCGGAGATCTTCGCGGGCTTCAGCTATGCGCTGGGGATCGACGGGATCGCGCTGATGCTGATCATGCTCAGCGTGTTCCTGATGCCGATCTGCATCCTCGCGAGCTGGGATTCGATCAGCAAGCGCGTCGGCGAATACATGAGCGCCTTCCTGTTCATGGAAGTGCTGATGATCGGCGTGTTTGCCGCGCAGGACATGTTCCTGTTCTACATCTTCTTCGAAGCCGGCCTGATCCCGATGTATCTGATCATCGGCGTATGGGGCGGCGATAACCGGATCTACGCGTCGTATAAGTTCTTCCTCTACACGCTGCTCGGCTCGGTGCTGATGCTGATCGCCATGATGTGGATGGTGAACGAAGCGGGCACGACCGACATCCCGACGCTGCTGAACTACGATTTCGCCCCGCAGGCGCAGACCTGGCTGTGGCTCGCCTTCTTTGCCAGCTTCGCGGTCAAGATGCCGATGTGGCCGGTGCATACCTGGCTGCCCGATGCCCACGTGCAGGCCCCGACTGCCGGGTCGGTCATCCTCGCGGGTGTGCTGCTCAAGCTGGGCGGCTACGGTTTCATCCGCTTCAGCCTGCCGATGTTCCCCGAAGCGAGCGCACAGTTCACCTGGTTCGTTTTCGTGCTGTCGATGATCGCGGTAATCTACACCTCGCTCGTCGCGCTGGTGCAGAGCGACATGAAGAAGCTCATCGCCTATTCCTCGGTCGCGCATATGGCGATCGTGACTGCGGGCATCTTCGCGTTCAACGCGCAGGGCATCGAGGGCGCGGTGATGGTGATGCTGGGCCACGGGCTGGTCTCGGGCGCGCTGTTTCTGTGCGTCGGCGTCATCTACGACCGGCTGCACACGCGCGAGATCGCGCGCTATGGCGGTCTGGCGATCAACATGCCGCGCTATGCGCTGTTCTTCCTGCTGTTCACCATGGCCTCGATCGGCCTGCCGGGCACCAGCAACTTCGTCGGCGAATTCCTCGCGTTGGCGGGCCTCTACAAGGTCTCCACGCTGGTCACGCTGGTGTGCACCACGGGGATCATCCTCGGCGCCGCCTACATGCTGTATCTCTACCGCCGCGTCGTCTTCGGGCTGCAGGTCAATGAAGATGCCGCCCGCATGCCCGACCTCAACGCCCGCGAATGGGCCATGCTCGCGCCGATCGCAGCCGCCGTGCTGTGGATGGGCGTCTATCCGGAAAGCTTCCTAGCCCCCATGCGTCAGGATATTGCCGCTCTTGAGGCGCGCGTGGCGCGCGCCGCCCCCGATTTCGACGCCGATAACGTCGTCGGTACGCCGCGCGAGCACAGTGCGAACTATGTCGCGGCGACCCATGGCGAAAGCCATGGTGAGGAGGGAGCGCACTGATGTCCTACGCCACCTCGCTTTATCTCACCGGCGCCGAAGTCGGCCTGTCGCTCACCGGGCTGGTCATGCTGCTGGTGGCCGCCTGGACCGGAACCCGGTCTGCGCGCATGCTCACGATCGTCACGGTTGCCGCGCTGGTCGGTGCGGCGCTCTTCAGCATGAGCCTGTTCGATCGCGCCACCGGTGAAGTCGCCGGCCGTGCCTTCGGCGATCTCTACCGCGCGGATGCCTTTGGCAGTTTCGCCAAGATCCTGATCTATCTCGCCTCGGCGGCCGTGCTGGTGGTCACCCCGCGCTTCTTCGCGCAGACGGGCAGCTACCGCGCCGAATATCCCGTGCTGATGATCTTCAACGCGGTCGGGATGGGCATGATGGTGTCCGCCACCGATCTGATGACGCTCTATATCGGTCTCGAGATGTCGAGCCTGTCGAGCTACGTCCTCGCCAGCTTCCTACGTCAGGACGGCCGATCGAGCGAAGCGGGCCTCAAGTATTTCGTGCTCGGCGCGCTGGCTTCGGGGATCATCCTTTACGGCGTGAGCCTCGTCTACGGCTTTACCGGTTCGACCAATTACGACGGTATCCGCGCCGCCTTCGAAGCCGATTTCTCGACCGGTGCGTTGTTCGGGGTGGTCTTTGTGCTTGCGGGTCTGGCCTTCAAGATCAGCGCGGTGCCGTTCCACATGTGGACGCCCGACGTCTATGAAGGCGCGCCCACGCCGGTCACCGCGTTCTTCGCCACGGCCCCCAAGGTCGCGGCGATGGGCATGCTGGTGCGCATCGCGATGGACCCGTTTGCGGGTGAGGTCGACAGCTGGCGCCAGATCGTGATCTTCGCCGCGCTCGCTTCGGTCGTGGTCGGCGCGCTTGGCGCGATCGGGCAGCAGAACCTCAAGCGTTTGCTCGCCTATTCCTCGATCAACAATGTCGGCTTCATCCTGATCGGCCTGGCCGCAGCCACCCCTGCGGGTGTGGCGAGCGTGCTGACCTATCTCGCGATCTATGTCGCGATGACCGTCGGCAGCTTTACCGCGCTGCTGATGCTGCGCGATCCCGAAGGCCAGAATCTCGAAACCTTCGCGGACATCGCCGGCCTGTCGACCATGCGCCCGGCATTGGCCTGGTCGCTGCTCGTGATGATGTTCAGCCTTGCCGGCATCCCGCCGCTGTTCGGTTTCTGGGGCAAGTTCGTGGTCTTCCAGGCCGCGGTGCAGGCCGATCTGGTCGCGCTGGCCGCGATCGGGATCGCTGCCAGCGTGATCGGGGCGTTCTACTACCTCAAGTTCATCAAGGTGATGTTCTTCGACGAGCCCACGCGCGCGGTCGAAAGCAAGAGTCCGCTGAGCCACTGGGTGGTGCTGGGACTGTGCGTGGCGATCCTCTCGCCGCTCGGCTATCTGCTGACCATCCCGCTGGGTGAGTGGACCGCCCAGGCCGCCGCCTCGTTCATCGCGGCTGCGTGATCCGCTTCGTCGCCGAAACCGGCTCGACCAATTCGGACCTCGCCGCGCAACTGCGCGCCGGCGAGACCGTGCCCGAGGGCCACTGGTTGGTCGCCGACCGGCAGTTCGCCGGACGCGGGCGGCAGGCGCGCAGCTGGTTCGACAGCACGGGCAATTTCATGGGATCGACGCTGGTGCGCATGTCACCGCGCGATCCGAGCCCGGCCACGCTAGCGCTCGTCGCAGCCGTGGCGGCCTACGAGGCGGTGGCCGCGCTGCTGGCGGAGCCCGCGAAGCTGCGGCTCAAATGGCCCAACGACCTGATGCTCGATAGCGCCAAATTGTCGGGCATCCTGCTCGAGCGCGAAGGCGATGCAATCATCGTCGGCATGGGCGTGAACCTGGCGGCGGCTCCCGATCTGCCCGATCGCAAGACCGCGTCGCTGGCCGATTACGGGCCCGCTCCCGATCGCGACATGTTTGCCCATTCGCTGGCGGCCGCTTTCGCGCGCGAACTCGACCGGTGGCGGACCTACGGCCTCGAACCGCTTGCGCGGCGCTGGGAAAGCGTCGCCCATCCGCTCGGTACGCCGCTGGTGGTCCAGCCTCCGGGCGAGGAGCGGATCGAAGGCGCGTTTGGCGGGCTTACACCCGACGGGGCCCTCTCGCTGCGCTTGGCGGATGGTTCGACCCGTGTCATCCATGCAGGTGACGTTATGCTCCAGAACGAGGAAAGTTGAGCCATGCTGCTCGCCGCCGATGTCGGAAACACCAATGTGGTCTTCGCCCTGATCGATGGACGCGAGATCAAGGCCCGGTGGCGGATCGCCTCGGACCCGCGCCGGACGGGCGATGAATACGCGGTCTGGCTGCTGCAACTGGCCGAGTTCCAGGGGTTCAGCAGCGGCGATATCGACCAGGTCATCATCGGTTCGGTCGTTCCGCGCGCGGTCCACAACCTCACCGTCCTGTCCGAAAAGTACCTCGGCATCACGCCGCTGATCGCGGGGCAGGGGGCGGCCGACTGGGGCTTCGAGCTCGACATCGAACAGCCCAGTTCGCTCGGCGCCGATCGCGCGCTCAACACGATCGCTGCGCACCGGAAGTATGACGGCGACCTGATCGTCATCGATTTCGGCACCGCCACCACATTCGACGCGGTAGATTTCACCGGCGCCTACAAGGGCGGGATCATCGCGCCCGGGATCAATTTGTCGCTCGACGCGCTGGTCGGCAACACCGCCAAACTGCCGCGCATTGCAATCGAGAAGCCGGCCAGCGACAGCGTCATCGGGCGCAATACCGAAGACCAGATGCTGATTGGCGTGTTCTGGGGCTATGTCGGGCTTATCGAAGGCCTGATTGCACGGATGAAGAAGGAAATCGGGCGGCCCGTCAAAGTAGTCGCCACCGGCGGGCTGGCGATCCTGTTCGACGAACATACCGAGCTGTTCGATGCGGTCGATTCCGACCTGACTCTCGACGGACTCGCCATACTTGCGGAGCGTGCAGCGTGAAGAAGGATTTCACTCCCGAAGACGAACTGCTGTTCCTCGCGCTTGGCGGCTCGGGCGAAATCGGCATGAACGTCAACCTCTACGGTTGCCAGGGCCGGTGGCTGATGGTCGATCTGGGCATGACCTTTTCGGGGGACCAGTATCCGGGGGTCGACCTGGTCTTCGCCGATCTGGAATTCATCGAAGAACGCAGCAAGCAACTCGACGCGATCGTGCTGACCCATGCGCATGAGGATCATATCGGCGCAGTGCCTTACTTCGCGGCCGATCTGGGCGTGCCGATCTATGCCACGCCGTTCACTGCCGACCTTGTCCGCCGCAAACTGTCCGAGGCGGGACTGGTCGACGAGGTCGAACTGCATGTGATCCCCGACGACCACGGCAGCTTCGAAGTCGGCCCGTTCGAGATCACCTATCTCCCGCTTGCGCATTCGATCGCCGAGGGCAATGCGCTGCTGATCGACACGCCGCACGGACGCATTTTCCATACGGGCGACTGGAAGCTCGACGAAGATCCGATCATCGGCGAGCCGACGACCGAGGCAGAGCTGACCGAGATCGGCGACGAGGGCGTGCTCGCACTGGTCTGCGACAGCACCAATGTCTTCAATCCCGCGCCCAGCGGATCCGAAGGCGCGGTCCACAAGGGGCTGCTCGAAGAAGTCCAGCGGCATGCAGGCAAGCGCGTGCTGGTGACGACTTTCGCCAGCAATGTCGCGCGGCTGCAGACGCTGGGCGATGTCGCACGCGAAACCGGGCGCCAGGTGTGCGTTGCAGGGCGTTCGCTCGACCGCATCATCGAGGTGGCGCAGGACAATGGCTATCTCGAGGATTTCCCTGAGCCGGTCGATTTTGATACCGCCATGGGATTGCCGCGGGGCGAGATACTCATCCTCGCCACCGGCGGCCAGGGCGAACCCCGCGCTGCGCTGGCCCGGGTGGCGGACGAAAACCACCCGATCGAGCTGGTCGCCGGCGATGTCGTGCTGTTTTCGAGCCGGCAGATCCCGGGCAATGAACTGTCCATCGGGATCGTGCAGAACAAGCTCGCGGCGCGCGGCATCACCATGGTCACCGACCGACAGAGCATGATCCACGTATCGGGCCATCCCGGGCGTCCCGAACTCGAAGCGCTCTATGGCTGGCTGCGGCCCGAAATCCTTGTCCCCGTCCATGGCGAGATGCGGCACATGCAGGAACAGGGCCGCGTCGGGGAGGCCAGCGGCATCCCCGAACAGGTCGTGCAGCAGAATGGCGACCTTGTCCGCCTCGCGCCCGGCGCACCGGGGAAGATTGCCGAGGTCAAGGCGGGGCGTCTCGTCCTCGACGGCGACATCATCGTACCTGCCAATGGCGAGGCGATTGCCATGCGCCGCCGGATCATGCGCGAAGGCGTGGTGATCGTGGCGCTCGACGGCGATCTCAACCCCCGCATCGACAGTCTCGGACTTCCGCTCGACGAGGATTACGAGAGCTTCGTCGCCGAGGCGGTCAGCGATATCCGCGCGGCCATCGGCAAGCTGCGCGGCGCCGACCGGCGCAATGAAGCCAGCGTGCACGAAGCGGCGCGTCTGGCTGCACGGCGCGCGGCGCAGCGCTGGTCGGGCAAGCGCCCGCAGGTCCGCGTGATCGTGCCCAACCTGTAGGAGACCGGTCGATGCAATGGACCAGCATAGTCGCGATCTATTTCCTGTTCTTCGTCTTCAGCGCCTTCGTGCTGCTGCCCTTCGGCGTGCGCACGCATGACGAGGCGGGGGTGGCGAAGATCCCCGGTCAGGCCGACAGCGCCCCGGTCGAATTTCGTGGGTGGCGGCTCCTGGGACGCGCGGCGATCCTCGCGGCCATCGTCACCGCCGCCTATGTGCTGAACTACATCAATGGCTGGATCACCATCGACGACCTCGCCGTTTGGGGGCCATCCTTCGAGTGATTACTGCCGCAGGCGTTCCAGCGCCTGTGCGAGCACCACGTAGAGCTTGCCCATATCGCTGCTGAGCAGCGTAACGCTGACCGCATTGCCGTCGCGGGTCGACAGCATGGTCCGCAACATAGCCTCGAAATCGTGGATGTAACGACTGACATGCTCGCGGAAATCGTGGTCGGCGTCGTAGAGTTCGGCGATCTCGCGCGCTTCGGTATTGTCGAGCAGCCGCACCGCGCGCCGGGTGAAGATACCGCGGTCGCCGCGCAGATAGCTGGCCCAGGCGGTATCGGTGACCTCGGTCGACAGCACCTTGGCGATGTCGATGGCGTTCGAATTCAGGCTCTCGGTGATCAGCGCGACCCGGCGGGAGAAATCGTTGTCGACATCCTCGGTCGCGCGCTCGCGCGCATGCGAGATGCGGTTTTCCAGATTGCCGGTCAGCTCGTTGACCTTGGCCAGCTGGTCGCGCAGTTGGCGCATGACTTCGCGGCCGCCCTCGGCCGAGCGTTCGGTAGCCAGATCGAGTGAGCTGATCGCTTCCACGGTGTGCTCGCGTAGCGCCTCGTCGATGGCCTGGGCGCTTTGTTCGCCGACTTTACTGGCGATATGCGCGATCCGTTCGGCCTGCTCGGTCTCGATTGCGGCGAGCGCGTCGCGCGCACTTGTTTCCAGCGCACCGATCGCATCGCGCAATTCGCCCTGTGCGCGGGCCGAGATTGCCGCGCTTTCCTCGCCCAGCTCGGCGAGGCTACCGCGCAGGCGCTCGATCCCTTCGACCTGCGAGGCGGAAGTGTCGCCGAAGCGCGTATGGAAGTCCTCGACCCCGGCCATCGCCTCGCGGCTGCGCAGGTCGGCGGTGTCCATGCTCGCGGTGAGCGCTTCGCCCGCCGATTTGGCCTGGTCGAGCAGGTTTTTGACGTCTTCGGCCCGCCGTTCGATTTCGGCAAGGCGCGCCTCGCTCGCTTCCATCGCCACGGGCAAATCGTCACGGCTGTGCTTGGCGCTCGCCTGGATAAGCTCGAGCAGGCGGACGCTGGCATCGGTCAGGTCGGAGACCGCACCATCGGTGTCGTCGAGCGCGCCGCGACTTTCGTCGAGCTTGGCGGTCAGCGCCGCAATGCCGGCGGTAAGCTCCACGCGCGCCTCGCGTCCCTGTGCCGAAATGGCCTGAAACATCGGGCCGAGCGCGGCGATCCGTTCGCCCAGCTCGTCTCCTTCGGCGGCCATCAGCGCCAGCTGTTCGGCCTGCGCCGCACGACGTTCGGCGATCGCTTCGTCGAGCACCGCAAGACGCTCGGTCAGCTGCGCATGCGCGGCTTCCTCCGCCTGTGACAATTCGGACTGCCGGCGCCCGGTCTCTTCGGCGAACAGGCGATTGCGCTCGATCAGGCGGGCATCGACCGTCTCGGCCTGCCCGAACAGATCGGTCAGCCGCGAATTGGCGGCGTCCAGCGCGGCATCGTCGATCCGCGTTACTTCGCCGATCGCTTCGCGTAGCCGTTCCTGCATCTCCTCGATCTGGTTGCGCCACGCGGTCAGCGCATGCGCCTCGCCGTCGCGGATCGCAGTGGCGGCTTCGGCGGTTTCCCGGCGCATGGTGTCGAGACGGTCGCGCAGGCTGTCCATCGCCGCGTCGCGTTCGCTGGCGGTGACGGCATCGGCCTCGGCCATCTCGTCGCGCAGGGTTTCGAAGCGCGCACGGATCGAGGCCAGCGCGGCGACCTCGCGGCTGTCGAGTTCGCCGCGGAAGCTTTCGCTGTTGTCGCGCAGTTCGGCAAAGCGCTGCGTGGTGATCGTGCCGAGCTGGTCGGCCTGCGCAGAGAAGGCCTCGAGCGCTTCGTCGATCCGCTTGCGCAGCGATCCGACCTGGCGTTCGCTCGCCGAACCGAATTCGTTGAGCCGTTCGAAACCCTGGACCAGTTCGTCGAGCTGGCTTTGGGCCTCGCGCCCGGCACCGCCGATCTGGTTCGAGACGTCCTTGGCGGAATTTGCGATGACGGGCAGGTTGTCGCGCAGTTTATCCATGTTTTCCAGCGCAGTAACGCTGACACGGGCGATCGCGTCGACCTGTTCGCCATTCTCGCCGACAAGCGCCTGCAGGCGTTCGGCATGTTCGGACAAACGCTCGGTCGCGGTGCGTCCGAGATAGTCGAGTTCCTTGGTCTGAGTCGCGAGGAATTCGCGTGCCAGGCTCAACTCGCGATTGACGGTGACGAGACGCGTTTCGAGTTCGGCGGATTGCGCCGACAGCGTCTGCGCAACATCGGAAAAACGCCGCGCCTCGCGGGTGGAATTGCGCAAGGCAAGCAGCCACAGCGAGACGATAAGCAGCACCGGTACCGCCCACTGCGTAACGAGGCCGGTCCAGGCGGCCGGGGCAGGGGCGGCGATAATTTCGGCCTGATGGGCCCAGCCAAAGAAACCGGTCCAGCCAAGGATCGCGAGAATGGCAAGCGCCGGGACCACCCACCCAAAACTGCGCACCGGTTCGGGCTCCGCATACCATTCTTCTTCGAAGACCTCTTCAGTCTCGTTCGAAATTGGTTGGGTAACCCCCGCGGAACCTTCGGTTTCCGTGGCGGTGTCATCGGTCGTCTGGTCGACGGCCTGGATCAGCGAGCGCTTTCTCATCGCATGAAATCTACCACCAAAGGTGTTGGCCATAAACCAAAATTAACCACAACGGCGCGCGCCTGTGGCTATTGCGTATCACCTTGGACCTTTCCTTGCCGCATCGGCGACGCGTTCCCGCGCGGAGGGGCCGTTCGGGCGGACAGGCCTGATCCATCCATGCACCGTCGTTCGCGCCTGAGGGAAACCGGCATGAGCGACTTGGCGAGGAGGGGCTGTCGCCCCTAGAAGCAGGTTCGTTCCACCAGTCGCAACGGGAGTTTAGCGTGCGCGTCGCCCTGCTGTCCGTGCTCGATAGCCAAGCCGATCCGCGCCGGGTGCCGGCCCCGTTCCGGATGCTCGCCGGTGCGCGCCTCGTTGACCGGCAGCTCGACATCGCGCTGGCGGCGGGATGCGAGACCATCGCCTGCCTCGCCAATACGGTGGGGCGCGAGGTCATCGACCTTCAGCACCGCGCCGAAGCGGCGGGTGCGCGTTTCATCGCCATCCGCGAACCGCGCAAGCTTTCGGGTATCGTCACGGCAAACGATGAGATGCTGGTGCTCGGGCCCGGCGTCCTCCCCGATGAGGACGCGGTGATGCGGCATCTGGCCAAACCGTGCGTGCTGGTCTTCCCTGCGGATCCGGCGGTCCAGCGCGGCTATGAGCGTATCGACCTGCATTTCGCCTGGGCGGGCGCGTTGGTGGTGCGCGGCACTGCGGTCGAGCAGCTCGCGCAGCTGCCGGGGGATGTCGATACGCCCTCCGCGCTGCTGCGGATCGCGCTGCAATCGGGCGTCCGTACGCACCCGCTCGAAACGCGCCTGCTCGACGAGCTCAGCTGGCTGCGCGATCCGACGCCCGAGGAACTCGTCACGCGCGAGCGGAACTGGGTTGCGGGCCATGCCGATGTCGCTCCGTTCTCCGCACCGGGTCTCGCGATTGCCGAGCGCATGGGTGCGCGCCTTGCGCAGGACACGATGGGCGGAACGCTGCCGCGCGCGTTGGCGCTGGGGTCGGCGGTCGCGGCGCTGGTCGCGCTGACGCTGGCGATGACCGGATGGGCGGTGCCGGGCTTCGGTTTCGCCGCGCTCGCCGCATTGCTGTTCGCAATGGAAGGGGTGGTCCGCCGCGTGGCCAGTGCGGGGCAATTGCGCCCGCGCGTGCCCATGCTGGTGCAGGCGCTGACCGTCCTGCTCGATCCGCTGTACCTGATCCTGATCGCCCGCGCGTCTGCCGAGGACACCGGATGGCTACGGCTGTTCGTCCCCGCCGTTTTGTTCGGCCTGCTGCACCTGGGCGAGCGGCTGAGCGTGAGGCGCTGGCGGCGCAGCTATGCCGATCGGGTCATCCTGACGCTGGTCCTGCTCCCCGCGGTCGTTCTGGGAATTACGCTGCCGGTGGTGGCGGTGCTGGCGCTGGCGGTTCTGGTGACGCTTTTTCTCACTCTGGAACCGCGGGACTAACCGGCGCTTAACCATGTCGATGATATCCGCGATCCATGTCGATGCCTGACACTGTATCCCCCGAACCCGCCGCCGGGCAGGAGAGCCTGCGCGAGGCGCTTGCGCGGGGAAATACCACGCTTGCGCGGATCGGCCCGATCCTCTCGCATTTGCTCGCCACACCCGACCATTCGCTGTTCAGCGACGAGCTGGTCGCGCGCATTCGCGGCATGTGTCACCACCTCGCCTGGCAGGTTCTGCGTGCGCAGGCCGAAGCCGGCGGGCAGAGTGGACGTGAGGCGTTTGCCGATCGCCATGGCGAAGCGCTGGCGGAACATTTCTTCGGCAGTCCGGCGCTGCTTGCCCATTGCCATGCGCTCGCGCTCGAATGGCAGCTGACCGAAAGGCTCGAGAGCCAATTTGGCCTCGACCCGGTGCTGTCGCCGCTGGTGCAGGAACTGATCGCTGCCGAGGACAGCGGACTTGCCAGCACCGCCATGGCTGCACTCACCGCGCAGGCGCGCTTTGCCCAGACCCAGCGCCGCATGGAATTGCCGCTCAGCGAATTGCCCGGCGACCTGTTCCACGACCTGCTGATGGGCTGGCGCGCATTTAGCGGCCAGTTGCGGTCCGATGCCATGATCCGCGCCGAGACCAAGCTGCGCAATGTCTTCGACGAGGGCGCGGGCCGCATTTCGCTGCTGTCGCGCGTGGTCGTCGGCATGGGCGGCTCCGCCTTGCAGGCGCTCGATATCGACCGCGCGGGTGCGGCGCTGTTTCTGTCTGCGCTGGCGGCGCGGTCGGGCCAGACGCGCGTTGCCGCGGTGCTGTCAACCAACCACCAGCAGACCGCGCGCCTCGCGCTGTGCCTGCGGAGCACGGGGCTCGATAGCGCCGAGGTCGAAAGGCAGGTCCTGCGCCTCGATCCGCAGGCGGTCCCGCCGCGTGAAATCTCAGCGCTCCCGTCCGAGGATGCCCGCCGGCTGCTCGCCGAACCCGGTTTGGGGGGGGCGGCCTGACCATGACCACTGTCGGAACCCGCTATATCGCCCATGCGAAGACTGATGCCGAAGCCAGGCTGGTCGAAGCCGATGACCTGCTGACCGAGCTTCAGCAGGCCTGCGGTGGTTCGATCGGGACGCGTATAGCGATCCCCGAACTGCTTGCTTTGGTCGAGAAAGCGCAGACCTATGGGCTACGCCTTGCGCGGCAATTCGAAGCCGTGGACGGCGAACACCGGATTACCGCCTGGGTCGAAATCGCACCGCAGACGAATGACGAGGGCGAGGCCGAGGGCTGCGCAATCGATGTCGTCAACTGGCATACCGAGGCATTGCCGCCGGAGAACGACATCGAAGCGGCGCGGCGGCGCATGGAGATAAACCGGCACCTGGCCGACTGCACTGCACGGCTCGATTCGCAGCAGCGGTTGCTCTCGGTCGATACCGAGGCGGCCGATCTGGCCGAATTTGTTCAGAAGGCGCTGGCCCATGTCGGCAAGCCCTGGACCGATTTTGTTATCCTGCCGGGCAATACGCACCAGCAACCGCTGCACTGGCGCCTGCTCGACGGGACGACATGCGAGATCGAGGGGTCGGCGCGCCGCTGGACGGCACATCTCGAACCGCTTGGCCAACCGCAACCCGGTAGCGCGGGCTTTGTGCTCTACCTGACCGCCGAACGACCCTTGTCCAGTGCCGGCGATGAGGACGAGTCCGGCGACCGCGAGGGGCCGTCTTTCGGACGCGACCTGACCCCTGTCCTGCGTCAGCCGATCAACCGGATCATCGCCAATGCGGAGACGATCCGCACCAAGCTCGCCGGGCCGCTGGCGGATGAATACAGTTCCTACGCCGCAGATATCGCCACCGCAGCGCAGCATCTGCTCGCGCTGATCGACGACCTGTCCGATCTCGAAGTGGTCGAATCGGAGGATTTCGCGACCGCGCCCGACCGCATTGAACTCGCCGATGTCGCGCGCCGTGCCTGCGGGATCCTTGGCGTGAGGGCACGCGAGAAAGGGATTGCGCTGGTCGCACCGCCCGAAGGCGAAAGCCAGCTAGCAATCGCCGAATTTCGCCGGGTGTTGCAGATCCTGCTCAATCTGGTGGGCAATGCGATCCGCTATTCGCCTGCCGACAGTCAGGTATGGATCCGCCTCGACCGGATCGGCAACCGGGCGCTGATTACCGTCGCCGATCAGGGCCACGGGCTGGGCGAAGACCAGCAGGAACGCGTGTTCGAGAAGTTCGAGCGTCTTGGCCGCAGCGGTGACGGGGGGTCGGGTCTCGGCCTGTATATCTCGCGCCGGATCGCGCGCGCGATGGATGGCGATCTGACGGTCGAAAGTGCGCCGGGGCAGGGCGCGCGCTTTACCCTATCGGTGCCCGCCGCGGAAGATCTGCGCGAAAAACCGCGCTGATCAGCGCCGCCGCGCGGCCCTCCAGAACAGCAGAAGTCCGATGAGGAAGGTGATGGTGCCATAAAGCGCCCAGCGCTGCTCGGCGAGCATGAAGCTCTCCCGCCGGCCACATCACCAAGCCCAGCCCTTGGAGCGCCCACAGGCCTCCGGAGAGCATCAAAGCCACTCCGAAGACCTGAAGAACGAAGCGCATATCAGCGCTGGCTGATGGAGACGTAGTCGCGTTCGGTCGGGCCGGTGTAAAGCTGGCGCGGACGGCCGATGACCTGTGCGGGGTCGGAGATCATTTCGTTCCACTGCGCGACCCAGCCGACGGTGCGGGCAAGCGCGAAGAGCGCGGTGAACATCGTCGTCGGGAAGCCGATCGCGTTGAGGATGATGCCCGAGTAGAAGTCGACGTTCGGGAAAAGCTTCTTTTCCTTGAAGTAGTCGTCGTTGAGCGCGAGTTCCTCGAGCTTGAGCGCGGTCTCGAACACCGGGTCCTTGACGTTCAGCGCCTCGAACACTTCGCGCAGCGTCTGCTGCATCACGGTCGCGCGCGGATCGTAGTTCTTGTACACGCGGTGGCCGAAACCCATCAGGCGGAACGGGTCGTTCTTGTCCTTGGCGCGCTCGATGTAATGCGGGATGCGATCGGGCGTGCCGATTTCCTGCAGCATGTTGAGCGCGGCTTCGTTGGCGCCGCCATGCGCGGGGCCCCACAGGCAGGCGATGCCCGCCGCGATGCAGGCGAACGGATTGGCGCCCGACGAACCGGCAAGGCGCACGGTCGAGGTCGAGGCGTTCTGTTCGTGGTCGGCATGGAGGATGAAAATGCGATCCATCGCGCGCTCGATGGCGGGGTGAATTTCATATTCCTCGGCCGGGACGCCGAAAGTCATGCGCAGGAAATTGCCCGTGTAGCTCAGCGAGTTGTCGGGCTGCATCATCGGCTGACCGACCGAATACTTATACGCCATGGCGGCGATGGTCGGCATCTTGGCGATCAGCCGGTGGCTGGCGATCTTGCGCTGCTCGGGGTCCGAGATGTCGGTGCTGTCGTGATAGAAGGCCGACAGCGCGCCGACAACGCCGCACATGATCGCCATAGGGTGCGCGTCGCGGCGGAAACCCTGATAGAACTGGCGC
Source organism: Qipengyuania sp. Mu-71 (assembly GCF_036867055.1). NCBI lineage: Bacteria > Pseudomonadati > Pseudomonadota > Alphaproteobacteria > Sphingomonadales > Erythrobacteraceae > Qipengyuania > Qipengyuania sp. Mu-71. Next base: position 1,157,991 of record NZ_JBAJHR010000001.1, read on the forward strand.
AGCTGGTCGTGCAGCATGGTGTGCCGCGTGATCGTGTAGGTGAAGTCGTCGAGCTCGCTCTGCTGCGGCAGTTCGCCGTTAAGCAGCAGGTAGGAGACTTCCATGAAGGAGGAATTTTCCGCCAGCTGGCCGATCGGATACCCGCGGTGCAGCAGGATGCCTTCTTCACCGTCGATATAGGTCAGCGCGCTTTCGCAGCTGGCGGTCGACTTGTAGCCCGGGTCGTAGGTGAACTTGCCGGTGGTGCCATATAGCTTACGGATATCGACCACATCGGGGCCGACGCTTCCCTGCAGCACGGGGAATTCCTGGGTCTGACCGCCCAGATCGAGGGTTGCCTGCTTGTCGGCCACGCGTGTCTCCTCACTCGTTCTCTTCGGTGCCTGCGGGCGAGGCGGCCTGCGCATCGATACGCAAGAGCGACTCTTCCTTGCCCAACAGGACCAGCACATCGAAAATGCCGGGTGACGTTGTCGTCCCCGTCAGCGCTGCGCGCATGGGTTGCGCGAGCTTGCCAAGACCCAGTTCGAGTTGCTCGGCATAGGCCTTCGTAGTGGCTTCCAGCGCCTCGATTGTCCAGTCATTTTGCACATGCAGCATTTTGGACAATCCGGCGAGGCGCGCGCGCGCTTCGTCGTCCAGCAAGCCCGCGGCTTTTTCGGTCATGTCGAGCGGATGTTTGGCAAATAGAAATGCAGCCCCGTCAACAAGTTCGTTGACGGACTTCGCGCGCGTTTTGAGCACCGGCATCGCCTCGGCAAGCAGCGCTTCATCGGCCTGTTCGCCGATCCGCTCCGCGACGATTTTCGCCAGCCGGGCATCGTCCGCTTCGCGGATGTAATGGCCGTTGAGGTTCTGCAGCTTCTTGATGTCGAACCGCGCGGGCCCCTTGCCGACGCCGCCGAGGTCGAACAGCTCGATCGCTTCCTCGCGCGAGATCTCTTCGCGGTCGCCATGGCCCCAGCCGAGACGGAGAAGATAGTTGAACAGCGCTTCGGGCAGGACGCCTTCGTCATCGCGATAGGCGGCGACCCCGACAGCGCCGTGGCGCTTGGACATCTTCGCGCCGTCCGGCCCGTGGATCAGCGGGACATGCGCATAGACCGGATCGGGCCAGTTACCTTCGACCTGGTCCATCGCGCGGACCACCGGCAGCTGGCGAAAGGCGTTGTTGAGGTGATCGTCGCCGCGGATCACATGCGTCACGCCCATATCGTGATCATCGACCACCACCGCGAGCATATAGGTGGGGGTGCCATCGGCACGCAGCAGGACATAGTCGTCGATCTCGGCATTCTTCACCGTGACCTTGCCCTGGACCTGGTCCTGGATCGTGGTTTCGCCATCGGTCGGAACCTTGAGGCGGACTACATAGGGCGCGCCCTCGGGCGCTTCGCTTGCGTCGCGATCGCGCCACCGGCGGTCGTAGCGCATCGGCTGCTTGTTGGCGCGCTGCTCGGCGCGCATTGCCTCGAGCTCTTCGGGCGTGGCGAAGCATTTGTAGGCGTGTCCCGCGTCGAGCAGCTTGTGCGCGACCTCGGCGTGGCGTTCGGCGCGGTCGGACTGGAAGATCGGCGGTTCGTCGAAGTCGAGGCCGAGCCAGTCGAGCCCCTCGATGATCTTGTCGATGGCGTCCTGCGTGCTGCGTTTGCGATCAGTATCCTCGATGCGCAGCAAGGTGCGACCGCCATGGTGCCGCGCATAGAGCCAGTTGAACAGTGCCGTACGCGCGCCGCCGATATGGAGATATCCGGTGGGCGAGGGAGCGAAGCGGGTGACGACCGGAGGGGTCTCGCTGCCACTATCGCTTGCCATTGTCACTCGCTTCCTTTCAAACACTTGCATGGCGACGCAGGGGACGCCTTCGGTACCGATGGGGGAGGCGGACGAAGCGGCCCGCCCCGCAGTGCCGCGCCCTTGGCGCATGCGCGATCTCTTGTCCAGTTTCGCCGGGCGATCCGAAGCATTTCTGGAAGGCGCGCAATTCGACCGAGGACCGTGGCTGGCGGTCGCGTTCGCCGCGGGCATCGGGCTGTGGTTCTATCTCGGTGCGCCATGGCAGTGGCTGGCGACAATCGGCGGCGCGTTAGCCGCTGCGGCCATGGCCTTCGCGCGGTGGCGCGGCAGGGACGGACGTGCCTACTTGCTGGCCGCAAGCCTGTCGGTCCTGATCGCCCTGGCGCTCGGCATGTCGCTGGTATGGGCGCGCTCGGCGATGGTGGGGGCGGAGCCGATTGCGTATCCGCGGTTCGAGCGGATCGACGGGCGTGTCCTCGAGCGCGAGGAGCAACCGGCGGAGGACCGCGTCCGGCTTGTCCTCGCCGCGCGCGATGCGGAGACCGGGCGGGCGGTCGCCTATCGCGTGAACCTGCCGCTGGCGAAGGACCGGCCCGGCTTGCGCGAGGGCGCGCGGGTGCGGCTGTCGGCGCGGCTGATGCCGCCGTCCCCGCCAATCGTCCCCGGAGCGTATAATTTCGCGCGTCGGGCCTGGTTCGACGGGCTGTCGGCTACGGGATCGGTCGTGGGAGAAGTCGAGCTGGTCACGCCGCCGCCGCAGTCGCGCCTGACCGTGGCCTCTATCCAGCGGCGGCTGTCGGCGCATGTGCGCAGCCGGCTCGACAGCACGGCGGGGGCGATTGCCGCGACACTGGCGAGCGGCGACCGCGGCGCCATTCCCGAACGCGACGAGGAGGCCATGCGCGACGCGGGGCTGACCCATCTGCTGTCGATCAGCGGGCTGCATGTCAGCGCGATCATCGCGGCGAGCTATATCGTGGTCCTGAAGCTGCTGGCGCTGTGGCCGTGGCTGGCCCTGCGGGTGCGGCTGCCGCTGGTCGCTGCGGGTGCAGCGGCGCTGGCGGGGATCGCCTATACGCTGCTGACGGGCGCGCAGGTGCCGACCGTGCGCAGCTGTATCGGCGCGTTGCTGGTGCTGGTTGCGCTGGCCTTGGGGCGAGAACCGCTTTCGCTGCGGATGGTCGCGATTGCCGCAGGCGTGGTGCTTGCGCTGTGGCCGGAATCTTTGGTCGGACCGAGCTTCCAGATGAGCTTTGCGGCCGTCATCGCGATCGTCTCGCTGCACAATGTCCAGGCGGTGCGCGATTTTCTCGCGCCGCGCGAGGAAAGCGGGCTGCGCCGGTTCCTGCGGCGAACCGCGATCCTGTTCCTGACCGGACTGGTCATCGAACTCGCGCTGATGCCGATCGTGCTTTTCCACTTCCATCGTGCGGGCGTTTACGGCGCGGCGGCCAATCTGGTTGCCATTCCGCTGGTGACCTTCGTGTCGATGCCGCTGGTGGCACTGGCGTTGGCGCTCGACCTGATCGGCGCGGGTGCGCCCGTGTGGTGGCTGGTCGGGCATTCGCTCGACCTGTTGCTGGGTATTGCGCATCTGTTTGCCGAGCAGCCGGGTTCGGTCAAGCTGGCCCCGCGGATCGGGATGGGTGCTATCACGCTCTATCTGTGCGGCGCGCTGTGGCTGGCGCTGTGGCAGGGCAGGGCGCGCCTGTGGGGGCTTGGGCCCGTCGTGATGGCTGCCATCCTGATGATTCAGGCCCCGGTGCCCGATATCCTGATCACGCGCGACGGGCGCGATATCGGCATCGCAAACGAGGCCGAACGGCTGCTGGTGCTACGCGATAGCGAGGGTGGATATGCGCAGGAGAACCTGCTCGAACTCGCGGGGACCGATCGGCAACCGCTGGCTATCGCGGAGTGGCCGCACAGCCGCTGCAGCGCCGAATTCTGTTCGCTGACCGTCACGCGCGAGGGCCGTGCCTGGTCGCTCCTGATCGCACGTAGCCGGGACCTGGTGGAGGAGCGCGCGCTGGCCGCAGCCTGCCGGAACGCCGACATCGTCATCGCCGATCGCTTCCTGCCCCGCAGTTGCCGCCCGCGATGGCTCAAGGCCGACCGGCGTTTCCTCGAGCGAGAGGGCGGGGTCGCGCTCTATCTGGGCGCACGGCGTATCGACACCGTGGCGCAGGATCAGGGCGAGCATGGCTGGTGGCGCGCGCCGGAGGACAGGCGCGCGCCCCGGGGTCAGTGATACCGGCGCAGCAGACCGGCCAGCTTGCCTTGCACCTGGACACGGTGCGAATCGTAGACTTGCGGTTCGTAAGAGCCATTGGCGGGGTCGAGGATGACGCGCCCGGCGTCCTTGCGCAGATATTTGAGCGTGGCTTCCTCATTGTCGACCAGCGCGACCACGATTTCGCCGTCGCGGGCGCTATCGGTGCGCTTCACCAAGGCAAAATCGCCATCGAAAATGCCTGCTTCGATCATCGAATCGCCCGACACCTCGAGTGCGTAATGTTCACCCGGGCCGAGCAGAGCGGCGGGGACCGGCATGCTCGACTGGCCTTCGATCGCTTCGATCGGCGCGCCTGCGGCGATACGGCCGTGCAGCGGCACATCGATAATGTCATTGGCCGGTGCGGGCGCGACGGGCTTGGGCGTGATCGCCGATACCACGGAGTCGTTCGCAGGGGCGGGCTGTGCCGCGCCCATCACTGCGTTCTCGGGCAGCTTGACCACTTCGAGCGCGCGCGCTCGGTTGGGCAGGCGGCGGATGAAGCCGCGCTCTTCAAGCGCCGAGATCAGGCGATGCACGCCCGACTTGCTCTTGAGGTCGAGCGCTTCCTTCATCTCCTCGAAACTCGGCGAGATGCCGGTCTCTTCCAGACGCTGCTGGATAAAGCGGATCAATTCGTGCTGCTTGGCGGTCAGCATTGTGCGAACTCCCGTATCGCCTGTTCACAAAGCTGTGAACGAATACGGAACAATTAAGCAACCTGATTCGCCAAGTCAAGCAATCCCGCCATTTTCGAGTGATTTACACAGGAACACTTGTTCCCGATTTGCTCCACCGTTGCTGCGTCAGCGGCCGAGCAAGGCGCGGGTCGCCGCGGCAACATCCGCCTGACGCATCAGGCTTTCACCGACCAGGAAGGTGCGGACGCCCGAACGCGCGAGCCGCACACAATCATCGTGCGTCGTGATGCCGCTTTCGCCGACCAGCAGCGCGCCTTCGGGTGCGACCGGGGCCAGCATCTCGGTGGTAGCGAGGTCAGTGGTGAAGCTGCGCAAATCGCGGTTGTTGACGCCGATCAGGCGCGACCTGAGCTGCGCGGCGCGGTCCATCTCGGTGCGATCATGGACTTCGACCAGCACATCCATGCCGTGGTCCAGCGCCGCCGCCTCGATCTCGGCCATGAGGCCGTCTTCGAGCGCCGCGACAATGATCAGGATAGCGTCGGCCCCGATCGCGCGTGCTTCGGCAACCTGCCACGGATCGACCATGAAATCCTTGCGCAGTGCAGGCAAATCACAGGCTGCGCGCGCGGCAACCAGGTAATCTTCATGGCCCTGGAAATAGGGCGCATCGGTGAGCACCGAAAGGCAGGCAGCTCCGCCCGCAGCATAGGCGCGGGCATGCTCTGTGGGTTGGAAATCTTGGCGAATCAGACCCTTGGAGGGGGAAGCTTTCTTGATTTCCGCTATCAGGCCGAAGCCGTCCTGCTGTGCCCGAGCGAGGGCAGAATGGAACCCACGGGGCGCCGACTGCTCCTTCGCGAGCGCTTCGAGATCGGCGAGCGTGTGATCGCGCTTGCGTGCGGCCACCTCGTCGCGCTTGGTCGCACAGATTTGTTCCAGCTTGTTCATGTCAGGCGGTCATCGCGATCCAGTTTTCGAGCAGCGCCCTGGCCTTGCCCGAGTCCAGCGCTTCGGCAGCGATCTCCGCGCCCTCGGTCCATTCGTCGGTGCGACCGGCGATAATCAGCGTTGCCGCCGCGTTGAACAGCACCGCATCGCGGTAGGCGCCCGGGCTCCCGCCGAGCAGCGCCTCGAGCGCGCGGGCGTTATACGCCGGATCGCCGCCGCGGATCGCCTCGACCGGGGAATGCGGCAGGTTGGCTTCCACCGCGACCACGCGGCGCATTTCGAAATCATTGCCCTGGACATCGGCCAGTTCGTTACCGCCGGCGAGGCTCAGTTCGTCGAGTCCTTCGTCTCCCGAGGCAATGAAGGTGCGCTCGGTTCCCAGCTTGGCCTTTGCCGCGGCATAGATGGGCACATAGGCGGGCCGGGCGATGCCAATCAGCTGGCGTCTGACGCCAGCGGGGTTCGACAAAGGCCCCATCAGATTGAAGATCGTGCGCACGCCGAGCTTTTGCCGGATCGGCTGAATGCGGCCCATCGCAGGATGGTGGTTCTTGGCGAACAGGAAGCAAATTCCCAATTCGGCCAAAGTCTTCTCCGCGCTTCTTCCCGCTGCTTCCATGTCGAGACCGAGCGCTTCGAGCGTGTCGGCGGCGCCCGCCTTGCTGCTGGCCGCGCGATTGCCATGCTTGGCCACGGGCACACCGCAGGCGGCGACCACCAGGCTCACTGCGGTGGAGACATTGAGCGTGTGATGGCCATCGCCGCCCGTGCCGCAGCAATCGACCGTCCCCTCGGGGGCAGCGATCGGGATCAGCCGTGCCCGCAGCGCGCGCGCCGCGCCGGCGATTTCGTCGGAGGTTTCGCTGCGCGCCGACATGTCGACCAGGAAACGCGCGATATCCTCGTCGCCCGTCTCACCATCGAGGATCCAGCCAAAGACCTCTTCGGCCTCGGCCTCTCCAAGGTGTTGCCTGGCGTCGGGGAGCGTCTTCATGCGGGGACCTTGGCGGGAATACCGCAGAGGGCGAGGAAATTGGCCAGCAAGGCATGGCCATGTTCGGTCGCGATGCTTTCGGGATGGAACTGGACGCCGTGGATCGGCAGGTCGCGGTGGCGGAAGCCCATCACGCTGGTGCCGTCGAGGCCGGGGGTTTCGCTGGTGGCGTTGATCGCGAGGCAGTCCAGATTGTCCTCGACTACCAGCGAGTGATAGCGGGTCGCGGTGAAGGGCGAGGGCAGCTCGGCGAACACGCCGCTGGAATCGTGGGTGACCGGCGAGGTCTTGCCATGCATCAGCCCGCCGCGCACCACGCGGCCACCGAAATGCTGGCCGATCGCCTGGTGACCGAGGCACACGCCGAGCAGCGGCGCCCCGGCATCGGCGCAGGCTGCCACGAGGTCGAGGCTGACGCCTGCCTCGTTGGGGGTACAGGGGCCGGGCGATATGAGATAGCCCGCATGGCCCGCCGCCAGCGCCTCGCGTGCCGAGATGGCGTCGTTGCGCACCACCTCCACGCCTGCACCCAGTTCCATCAGGTAATGGACCAGGTTGAAGGTGAAGCTGTCGTAATTGTCGATTACGAGGATGGAGCTGCTGTCGGTCATTCGTGGCGTCAATGGCGGGGTAGCGCGGTGCTTTCAAGCAAGGAAAGCTGCGAGACGCGAAACGTCAGCGTGACGTCACGCCGTTTTGCCCGCGAGCTTGTCGGTCGCCCGCACGAGCCCGTCGACGATCCCCGGTTCGCTGGCGCTGTGACCGGCATCGTGGACGATCCATAGCTCGGCCTCGGGCCAGGCCTTCTTGAGCGCCCATGCCGCGCCCGGCGGGGTGCAGATGTCATGCCGGCCCTGGATGATAATCCCGGGAATGCCCGCCAGTTTGTCGACATTGGCCAGCAACTCGTTCTCGTCGAGGAAGAAGTCCTCGAGAAAGAACTTGGCGCAAATCCGCGCGAAGGGCACCGCCTTGGCCGGATCGCCGAAGCTTTCGAGCAGGTCCTCGTTCGGCAGCAGCGTGGCGACATGGCCTTCCCACAGTGACCATTCGCGCGCCGCGGCAAGCCGCGTGGCTTCATCATCGCTGGTCAGCCGTTCGTAATAGGCGCGAACGAGATCGCCCTGTTCGGCTTCGGGAATAAGGCCGGTGAACTGGTCCCATTGCTCGGCCATGATCTCGCTGGCACCATAGCCGTAGAGCCACGACTTTTCCTGCTTCCGCGCGAGGAAGACGCCGCGCAGCACCAATTCGCTCACCCGGTCGGGATACTTCTGCGCATAGGCCAGCGCGAGAGTCGAACCCCAGCTGCCGCCGAAGGCCTGCCATTTCTCGTGGCCGCACATCTGGCGCAGCCGCTCGATATCCTCGACGATGCGCCAGGTGTCGTTGTACTCGATCTCGGCGAAGGGCAGCGACCTGCCGCACCCGCGCTGGTCGAACAGCAGCACGTCATAGGCTTCGGGATCCCACAGGCGCCGGTGGTCGGGCGCGATGCCCCCGCCGGGTCCGCCATGGAGGAAAACCGCGGGCTTGGCGCCCGGGGTCCCGACGCGTTCCCAATAGAGCGAATGCCCTTCGCCGACATCGAGCATGCCGGTTTCATAGGGTTCGATCTCGGGATAAAGCTGGCGGCGGGTTTCGGTCATTCGGAAGCTTTCTTGCTGACGACGACAATCGGGCCGATCGGCGCGCCGGTATCTAGCCGCTCGGTCACCGGGTTCCACAGCAGCGAAACGGTATCGTCGAGGAACAGTGCGTTCTTCACTTCGAGCTCGTCCTTGTAGAAGCGGGCGAGCTTGCCGAAGGATATCGGCGCATTGGAAATCACGAAATGCGCGCGGCCTTCGTCATCGACACCCACCGCATTGCGGATCAAGCGCGAGGGGCCGTCCTGCGTGATCTGCGGATGGATACGGCCATCGCTCACCAGCATCGGGCCCGATTGCGTGCCGAATTGCGGCCGTTCGGAGACATTGGCGAGGAACCAGGCGCTGTCGCGGACCATCCATTCGCCCCCGCTGCCGTAGAACACGCCATTGGGCTTCATATAGAAATTGCCCGAGCCCGTCCCGGTGTCGAGCTCCTGCAACCGTTGCGAACGCTGGACGAAATAGCCGACCGGCGTGCCGTCACTGTCGAAGATGCCGGCGTTCATCGCGAAAGCGATGGTCTCGCTATCGCTGGCAGCGGCGAAGTCCTTGAGGCTGCGATATCGTTTGTCACCGTCGCCGAGCGCCATCGCAATAGTGTGGCGCGCGGGCACCGCGAGGCAATGGGTCAGCGGGGTGTCTTCGAAAATGATCGAGCGGCACGCGCTTTCGACCTGGCTGGCCAGTGTTTCGCTCGGGCTGGGCGTCGACGTGGGGGCGGCCTGCGCCTTGCCGTCGATCCGTGCGCGGGCGACGGGCTCTCCTTCGGGCTGGGCTTCGCAGGCTGTCAGCGCGAGCAAGGCCAGCGCGGCAAGTATATGTCTCATTGACCGAACCCGGGCTCCTTAGCGAGGCGCACGGCTTCCCTGGCCGCAGCGAGCAGCGCGCTCGCCTTTGCTTCGCATTCTCTCTGTTCATAAGCGGGATCGCTGTCCGCGACTATCCCTGCGCCTGCCTGGACGTGCATGGTGCCGTCCTTCACCACCGCGGTGCGCAGGACGATGCAGCTGTCGACCGACCCGTCGGGCGCGAAATAGCCCACACCGCCGGCATAGGGACCACGCGTGGCAGGCTCGAGCTCGGCAATGATTTCGCAGGCTCGCACCTTGGGCGCGCCGCTGACCGTCCCGGCGGGGAAGCCTGCAAACAGCGCATCGATAGCGTCTTTCGAGCTATCGAGCTGGCCGGTAACGTTGCTGACGATATGCATGACGTGGCTGTAGCGCTCGACGGTGAAACTCTCGGTCACGGTGACGCTGCCCGACTGCGCGACCCGGCCGACATCGTTGCGCCCGAGATCGAGCAGCATCAGATGTTCGGCGCGTTCCTTGGGATCGGCGAGCAGGGTCTGTTCGGCAAGCCGGTCCTCTGCCGCAGAGGTGCCGCGCGGCCGGGTCCCTGCGATGGGCCGGATCGTCACCTCGCCATCGCGCACGCGGACGAGGATCTCGGGGCTCGATCCGACGATGGCGAAGCCGGGCATGTCGAGGAAATAGAGGAAGGGCGAGGGGTTCACCCGCCGCAGCGCGCGATAGAGCGCCATCGGGGGCAGCGTGAAGGGCGAGGTAAAACGCTGCGACAGCACCACCTGAAAGATGTCGCCTGCCTCGATATATTCCTTGGCGCGCAGCACCATGGCTTCGTAATCGGCGGCGGGCATGGTCGGTGCCAGCGCGGGCTCAGGGTGCTGGTCGGCCGAATAGCGTGCGCTGCCTGCCGAATGCGACAGTTTGCGGAGAACTTCGTCGATCCGTTCCTCGGCCTGCGGGATGGATCCGTCCTGCCAGACCGGCGCGATGCAGAACAGGGCATCGCTGAGCCGATCGAGCACCAGCAGCACGGTGGGCCGGACGAAGAGCATGTCGGGAAGGCCGAGTTCGCCCTCGGGCGGGCGCGGCAGTTTTTCGACGAGGCCGATGGTCTCATAGCCGAAATGACCGACGAGGCAGGCGAGGGCGGGCGGCAGTTCCGCGGGTACGTCGCAGCGGCAGGATTCGACCAGCGCACGCAGGCTGGCGAGCGTGCCGTCCTCGCTGGGTTCGAAAGCGCTGCGCGAATGCTGCCACTGCGCGTTGATCTCTGCACGGTCGCCCGTGGCGCGGAACACCAGATCGGGGTCCAGCCCGATCAGGCTGTAGCGCCCGCGAACTTCGCCGCCTTCGACCGATTCGAGCAGGAAGTCGCCGCGGCCTTCCTCGAACAGCTTGACGGCGGCGCCTACCGGCGTTTCGATATCGGCGACCACTTCGCGCCATACCAGCGCGGGCCGGCCCTGCGCCAGCGCCGCGCGTGCCCGGTCGGTGCCTTTCAGCGCGGTGCTCAACTGCGCCTCAGCTACCGGTAAGCTGCGTGCGCACGGCCTCGATCGCCGAAGGATTGCGCGATACGCCCAGTTCTTCGCGCATCGCACGGCGGAACTGGTCGGCATATTCCTCGCCCAGCAGCGGGCCCATCTGGCGCCGTGCCTGCGCGATCAGCGGATCGTCGGCGGCGATATCGTCCATCGCGATATCGTTGACCCGGACCACGAAGAAACCGGCATTGCCGCCCGCTTCGAGCTTCTTGGCCGTGCCTTCGGCCATGCTGAAGAGCAGTGCGAGCGGCGGCGGGATGCGGCGCTCGCGCTGACGGGCGAGATCTTCGCGCGTCATGTCGACCGACTGGGCCGGGGGGACGCGGCGCTCTTCGGCAGCCAATGCCTGCGCGATCGACTGGCCCTCGCGCAGACGGGCCATGACGCGGTCCGCGGCGGCCTGCGCGGCTTTCATGCCTTCGGTCGCGCGCCAGCGGGCTTCGACCATGTCCTCGATCTCGGCAAAGGGCGCAGCGGCAGCGGTGACGATATCGCCGACTTCGTAGACGAGGTAGGTCTGCCCGCTTTCGACCGGCGCGATCTCGGGCTCTTCCTCATCCATCTGGAAGGCGGTGGCCAGCGCGGGACGCAGGACATCGGGCAGCGTACGCTGCGGCGTATCGTAGAGGCGGCCATCGGCGAGCGCGGGGCCGACCGTGCTGAGATCGAGCCCGAGGTCTTCGGCGACTTCGGCCAGCGTTGCGCCATCCTCGAGCTGTTCCTCGATCTCGCTGGCGAGGTCGGCCATGCCGCGCACGCGCTTTTCCTCGCGCAGCGTATCGGTCAGTTCACTGCGGACCTGCGCGAGCGTGCGCGCGGGGGTGGTGTCGATCGCGTCGATACGCGCGACGTGCCAGCCGAGCGGGCTGCGCGCAGGTGTAGTCATCGCTCCGCGCGCTGCGGAGAAATAGGCCGAGGCAACCGCGGGCGATGCTTGCGCGGACAAGCCTTCGCGCAGGACATCGACGACCGGGGAGGCGCGCAGGCCCGCTTCACGGGCAACCGTTTCGAACGAGGCGCCGCCGGCAACGCGGTCGCGGATCGACTTGGCTGCGGCTTCGGTGGGCACGATCAGCTGAGTGACATCGCGCGTTTCGCTGGCCGCATACTGCGCGGCGTCGCGTTCATAGCGCGCGGCGATTTCGGCATCGGTCGGCTCGATACGGTCGCCGAGCGCACTCGAATCGAAAGTCGCATACCGGATCGTCCGGCGTTCGGGGCGGACGAAGACATCGCGGTTGCTGTCATAATAGGCGCGCAGCACCTTGGGGTCGGCCTTGCCGCTGGGGGCATAGGTTGCCGCGGGCAGGAGAGCGATCGAACCGCGGCGACGTTCCTTGAACAATTGCGCATAGCGATAGGCGAGCTTGTCGGGTACGGTTGCGCCGAAGCCGGCCGGGATCAGCAATTGCTGCGACAGCAGGCCGGTCCCGAGGTCTTCGCGGACCTGCGCATCGGTCACCCGCTGCTGGGCCAGCGCCTGGCGATAGGTGTCCTCGCTGAAATTGCCATCGGGCCCGCGGAAGGCGGGGATCATGCGAATCTCGCTGTTGATGAGATTGTCGCCCGCGCGGATGCCGTGCTTCTGCGCGAAGCCCATGATGGCCGCGCGGTTGATCAGCGCTTCGAGCGATCCGTCCAGCCCGCCTTCGCGCAGGAATGCCTGCATCGTCGCCGTCGGCTGGTCCTGGCGGAACGAGTCGAGCCCGTTATTGGTGGCGCGGACGAGATCGGATGTGGAAATCTTCTCGTCGCCGACCACTGCCACGCGGTCTCCGCCGGCTATTCCCCCGAAAGTTCCGGTGCTCGAAACATCCGCGCTGGCGAAGGCGAGAGCGATCAGGCCGAGGAACGCCAGCGAGATGGCCAGACCGAGCTTGGTCTTGAAGAAGTTACGAAAAAACTGGAACATGGCGTGCGGGCAATCCCGTTAATGGCTGCGATCTTCCGGGGTCACCCGGATGGGTTGGGGCGCTTTATCCCCCATGCGACCGCGCGGCAACAGGTTGCAAAGGGTTTTGACGCGCGAAGAAACCTTCTCTAGCGGAGCGCATCCCAAGCCCCATATAGCGGGCCACCCATTCAGACAATTCGCAGGACCTACCCATGGCCGAACGGCCCTACATCGTCGGAAACTGGAAAATGAACGGCACGCGCGCAATGCTTTCCGAAGCACGCGCCATCGACCGTGCCGCGCAGCGTTACATGAAGGTCGAGGTCGCCGTTGCGCCTCCCTACACGCTGATCCATGCGGTCCATAAGGAAGCCGAGCAGATCGGGGTCGGCGCGCAGGATTGCCACCCGGGTGCCGAAGGCGCGCACACGGGCGACATCAACGCCTCGATGATTGCTGATGCTGGGGCGAAGTTCGTGATCCTCGGCCATAGCGAGCGGCGCCAGGACCATAGCGAGACCAAGGACCTCATCAATGCCAAGATCGAATCGGCGCTCGAAGCCGGGCTGCGAGTGATCCTGTGCTGCGGCGAACCGCTCGAGACTCGCGATGCCGGGAAGGCGGAACGCTATGTCCTCGACCAGCTCAAGGCGGCGCTGCCCTTGTTCGAGGACCCCGCCGAGCGCCTGACCATCGCCTATGAGCCGATCTGGGCGATCGGAACCGGACGCACTGCGACCAGCGAGGACATCGCGGCAATGCACGCCGCGATCCGCGCGCTGCTCAACGAGACCTATGGCGAAGAGGCATCGTCGCTGGTGCGCATTCTCTATGGCGGTTCGGTCAAGCCCGACAATGCCCGCGACATCCTCGCCACGCCCGAAGTGGGCGGGGCACTGGTTGGCGGGGCCAGCCTCTCGGCCGAAAGCTTCCTCGGCATCGTGGTCGGCGCGTCGGAGGCCGAAGACGCCTGATCCCGGCACGCTTGCCGTTTGCCCTGCGCGCGCCTAGATGCGCGTGAGCCCAGCAATACCAGTTCCAAGAGTATCCGCATGTTCCTGTTTCTCACTGTCGTCCAGGCGATCGTCGCAGCCGCGCTTGTCGGCGTCATCCTGATGCAGCGCTCCGAAGGGGGCGGCCTCGGCATCGGCGGCAGCCCGTCGGGCATGCTGAGCGCGCGCGGGGCAGCGGACTTCCTCACCCGGTCGACCAAATGGCTCGCGGTCTTGTTCGTCATCCTGTCGATCGCGCTGGCCGCGGTCGCGGTCGAGACGACCGGCAGCGATGCGATCGAATCGACGCTCGACCGCTCGGTTGCCCCGGCCGCGCCCGCAGATCCGCTCGGTCCGGCAACCACCGGCGAAGCCGCACCGACCAGCACCGATCCGCTCGGCGACGCGACCGAATAACGAACGTTACATCGCAGGACTGTGGATTGCGCCGTGCCAGCGGCGCGATTTGCACCTGTTTGCGCTTGCCCCGACTCACCCCCTCAGCTTAAGGCCCGACACCCATGGCGCGGTATATATTTATCACCGGCGGCGTGGTCTCCTCGCTTGGCAAAGGTCTCATGGCAGCATCGCTTGCCGGCCTGCTCCAGGCGCGTGGCTACAAGGTCCGTATCCGGAAATTCGACCCCTATCTCAATGTCGATCCGGGGACGATGTCCCCTTATCAGCACGGCGAGGTCTATGTGACCGACGACGGGGCCGAAACCGACCTCGACCTCGGCCATTACGAACGCTTCACCGGCGTGTCGGCGCACCAGGGCGACAACATCACCTCGGGCCGGATCTACCAGGACATCATCGCCAAGGAGCGCCGCGGCGACTATCTCGGCGCTACGGTGCAGGTGGTTCCGCACGTCACCGACGAGATCAAGGATTTCGCGCTCGCGGGGCAGGACGATCACGATTTCATCCTGTGCGAGATCGGCGGGACGGTCGGCGATATCGAGGGCCTGCCGTTCATGGAGGCGATCCGCCAGCTGCGCAACGAGCTCGAGCCGTGGCAGACGCTCAGCGTCCATGTGACGCTGGTGCCCTATATCGCCGCTGCCGGCGAGCTGAAGACCAAGCCCACCCAGCACTCGGTCCGCGAGCTCGCCAGCCTCGGGATCAAGCCCGACGTTCTGCTGTGCCGCGCCGAACATCCGATCCCCGAATCCGACCGGCGCAAGATCGCGCAGTTCTGCAACGTGCGGCAGGAAGCGGTCATTCCCGCGCTGGATGCGCCGTCGATCTATGCCGTGCCGCTGCAATATCACGGCGAGGGGCTCGATACCGAGGTCCTGCGCGCCTTCGGTATCACCGATGCACCCGATCCCGACCTGTCGCGCTGGTATGATGTGGTCGACCGCCATTCGAACCCCGACGGCGAAGTCACCATCGGCGTGATCGGCAAGTATGTCGGCCTGCAGGACGCCTACAAGTCGCTCAACGAAGCGCTGGTGCACGGCGGCATGGCGCACCGGGTCAAGGTCAACATCAAGTGGATCGATGCCGAAGTGTTCGAGGGCGACGATGCGGACATCGCGGCGCGGCTCGAGCCGATGCACGCGATCCTCGTCCCCGGCGGTTTCGGCGAACGCGGAAGCGAGGGCAAGATCGCCGCGGTGCGCTTTGCGCGCGAACGCAAGGTGCCCTTCTTCGGGATTTGTCTCGGCATGCAGATGGCCTGCATCGAAGCGGCCCGCACGGCAGGACACAGCGCTGCATCATCGACCGAATTCGGCGAAACCGACGAGCCGGTGGTGGGGATCATCACCGAATGGATGAGCGAAGAGGGCCTGCAGACGCGCGAAGCGGGCGGGGACCTTGGCGGGACCATGCGGCTTGGTGCCTATGAGGCCAAGCTGGCGGCCAACAGCCATGTGTCGAGTATCTATGGCGGTGCGACCAGCATTTCCGAGCGGCATCGTCACCGCTACGAGGTCAATGGCGCCTATATCGAGCCGCTGGAGAAGCAGGGTCTGATCTTCTCGGGCATGTCGCCCGACGGCTTGCTGCCCGAAATCGTCGAACGGCCCGATCATCCGTGGTTCGTCGGGGTCCAGTTCCACCCGGAATTGAAGTCCCGGCCGTTCGATCCGCACCCGCTGTTTGCCGGATTTGTCGGTGCAGCGCTCGAGCAGGCGCGCCTCGTCTGAATTACCCAAAACGGGGGTTTCGGGGCAAGTCTCTGAATTCCTTGAACTATGATTTTCAAGCGCTTGTAAAAACGCGACAAAATCATTTCGCCTCCGCGAGGCGGGTTTATCTTTTGATATATTTGTTGCAGAATAACGGTCTTCCGCGCCCTCGGGTGCGGCTCTTCGAGATATGCGCTTCGCTAGCAAGCGATGGGGCTTGCCTCGATGACGGCTGTCTTCTGCGACCCGGACGGTCGATTTCGAGGTAGGGCGGCGTTTACGTCGCGGGGGCGGAACCCAAGTTCCGCCCCCTATACCGCTGCTATACGTCTTGTCCGATCACGGGATCAGGCGGCCCTGCTGTCGCCGTCCTCGTCATCCTTGACCACTTCGAGCGGCTTCTGCGCGCCGATCGCGATCTTCTTGGGCTTCATCGCATCGGGCACTTCGCGCACGAGGTCGATTACCAGTAGGCCATCGGCCAGGTCGGCATTGTCGACACGCACGTAGTCGGCCAGTTCGAAACGCCGTTCGAAGCCGCGGTTGGCGATGCCGAGATGCAGCATCTCGCCCTCGTTCAGCTCGTCGCGCTTCTTGCCGGTCACGACCAGCAGGTTCTGCTGTGCGACGATATCGAGATCGCCCGAGCGAAAGCCGGCCACGGCCAGCGTGATGCGGTATTCATCGTCACCGCGCCGCTCGATATTGAAGGGGGGGTAATTGTCGCCGCCGGCATTGCGTGCCTGGCGTTCCATCAGGTCGAACACGCGGTCGAAGCCGACGGTGGAGCGACGAAAGGGAGTAAGGTCCATACGGTTCATCGAAACAAATCCTCTGTTGAGCGATTCTATGATGGCGGGGCCCGCATTCGGCACCCCGTCGCCGCCCCGGACATCGTGGCGGCACATTCGAGATAGGCACGCCGATTTGGCTTTCAAGTCTCTCCGGCGCGCGCTAGCTTCGACGCTGAAAACAAGAGGATTTCCATGACCCAGCCGCAAGTCGACATCTATACCAAATTCGGGTGCGGATATTGCTATCGGGCCAAGCGCCTGCTCGATGAGAAGGGCGTGGATTATGCCGAATTCGACATCACCATGGGCGGGCCCAAGCGCGACGAAATGCGCGAGCGGGCGCCCAATGCGATGACCGTGCCGCAGATTTTCATCGGCGATACGCATGTCGGCGGCTCCGACGAACTCGCCGCGCTCGAACGCCAGGGCAAGCTCGACGCGCTGCTGGGCAGCTGATGCCGCGGATCGCCCTGTTGCAGATGACCTCGGGCGTGGATCCCGTGGCCAATGCGGCCACGCTCGATCACGCCGTGACACAGGCGGCGGGCGAGGGTGCCGCGATGCTGTTCACTCCCGAAATGTCGGGCCTGCTCGACCGCGACCGCAAGCGTGCCGCGCACAGCATCGCTGCGGAAGAGGAGACAGTGGCACTTGCGCGGGTGCGCGATGCGGCAAGCCGCGCGGGCATCTGGGTCTCGCTCGGCTCGCTGGCCGTGGATGCCGGTGGCGGCCGCTGGGCCAATCGCGCTTTCGTGATCGATCCGCAGGGTCAGATCGCAGCCCGCTATGACAAGATCCACATGTTCGATGTCGATCTCGCCAGCGGCGAAAGCTGGCGGGAATCGAACGCCTATCAGGCAGGCAATGGCGTGACGACCGTCGGGGACACGCCGGTCGGCCGGCTTGGCCTGACGGTCTGCTACGACATCCGCTTTCCCGCGCTGTTCGATGCCCTCGGACAGGCGCGCTGCGACTGCATCGCCATCCCGGCAGCCTTCACCGTTCCCACGGGCACCGCACATTGGCACGTCCTCCAACGCGCCCGGGCGATCGAAGCGAGCGCTTTCGTGGTTGCGGCGGCACAGGTCGGCGATCATGAGGACGGGCGGCGGACCTATGGCCACAGCCTGGTGGTCGATCCCTGGGGCGAAGTGCTGCTCGATATGGGCGGCGAGGAGCCGGGACTGGGCTTTGCCGACATCGATCTTGCCCGGATCGCCGAGGTCCGCGCGCAGGTGCCAAGCCTTGCCAACCGCCGTGAAATCGCCAAATAGGCCGGCATCATGATCGTTTTCGACCTTTCCTGCAGCGAAGGCCACCGGTTCGAAGGCTGGTTCGGCTCATCGGACGACTATGCCGCACAGCAGGCCGAGGGGCTGCTCACCTGTCCGCAGTGTGGGAGCGCAGAGATCGGCAAGGCCCCGATGGCCCCCTCGGTGCCGGCAAAGTCCAGCATGCGCGAGGCGGCCGGTGAGGCTGGCACGCAACTGGCCAAGGGCGATATGCCGGTGGAGGTCAAGAAGGCCTTCGAAACGCTTGCGCGGGCGCAGAGCAAGGCGCTCGAAAGCAGCACCTGGGTAGGCGACCAATTCGCCGAGAAGGCCCGCGAGATGCACTACGGTGAGACCGACGAGGTGCCGATCCACGGCCGCGCCACGCGCGACGAGGCCGAAGACATGGTCGCCGAGGGCATTTCGGTGGCACCGCTGCTGGTGCCGGTCGCGCCGCCCGACGAACTCAACTGATTGCACCGCGAGTCCGAGCCGCTATACGGGGCCTGGCCGCGCCCGTAGCTCAGTCGGATAGAGCATCAGATTCCTAATCTGGGGGCCACAGGTTCGAATCCTGTCGGGCGCACCACATGAGGCGGTCCGGTGACGGGCCGCCTCATGTGGTTCGGCGCATCGGGAGCGAGCCTCGTTCGGAGTCGGAGCGCAGCGGAGACGGCGCCGCAGGCGCCTATCCTGTCGGGCGCACCACTACCTGCCGTAGCGGCGGGTCAGCATTGTCAAACCGGTCAGCGCGACCGAGCACAGCCCGAGCAAGGCACAAGTTCCAGCCCAGCCATAGGCGTCATAGGCAACGGTGCCGGCATAGCTGCCCAATCCGCCGCCGATGAACATGATGACGACATAGATCGTGGTCAGCCGCGTGCGGATCGCCGGGTCGAGCGCGAGGAAGGTCATCCTGCCCGTCACATCGATCCCCGGGCCGACGAGGTTGGTGACGAACAGCGGGACGAGTAGGCCCCACAAGGTTCCGCCAAGCGGCCACAACAGCGCGATCCCGCCAAGCTGGATGATGGCGAAGATCGTGCGCGCCTTGCGCGGGCCGACCGCGTCCGACCAGCGCCCCAGCCGCGGGGTTGAAAAGATGCTCACCGCGGCAAGTCCGGCAAGATAGCCGACCGTATCGGTACCATAGCCCATCGCGGGCGAGGTCAGGTACAGTGCAAGGCCCAGCCAGAGCGCGATGAACTGCGCGAAATTGAGCCCCTGGATCGCGCCGGCGAGCAGGATTTCGCGATGTTTGCCGATCAGCGGGAAAACCGAAAAGAGCAGGCTGGGGTAGGATTGGCGGGAACTGGCAGAGCGTTCGCCGCCCTCCATCAGGCGCGGCAGAGCGACCGTGATGGCCAGCATCAGCCCGGTGGCGATCCAGTAGACTGCGCGCCAGCCGAAATGTTCGGCGATCACCCCCGCACCGACCCGCGCCACGAGAATGCCGAGGATGACCCCCGCGGTCAGCTTGGCGGTCACCTGTCCGAGCCGCTCGGGCGCAACCCGCTTGGAGGCGTAAGCGGGCAGCAGATAGGGCGCGATGGTGAAATAGCCGAGCAGGGTCGACCCGATCACGAACAGGGTAAAATCCTGCGCCAGCGTCATGATCGCCAAGCAGACGGTTTGCCCGGTGGCGAAGGCGATCGTCAGCCGGCGGTTGGAGATCCGGTCGCCCAGTGGCAGCAGCATGAAGATGCCCACCGCAAGTGCCAATTGGTTGAGCGCGGGTACGAGCCCGATCCGCGCATGGCTCACACCGAAATGATCGGCGACCAGCGCAATGATCGGATGGATGTAATAGGCGTTCGCCGTCACCACCGCCGCCACAATGGCGAGCGAGGTTTCCTGGGCGCCGGTCAGTCGCGCGGTTTGGTTCAAGCGATGCGACCCGCCGTGCGCGCCATGTCGATGACCCCTTGTGCCAGTAACTCGGGCTGGTCTTCCTGGCAGAAATGGCCGCAGGTCGGCAGCGTGCGGTGGGGCTGGTCTTGCGCGCCCGCGATCCGCTCGATCAGGAACTGCTCGCTACCCCTGGTGATCGGATCGTCTTCGCCGAACAGGGTCAGGAACGGCTTGTCGTAAGCGGCAAGGGCGGGCCAGGCGCGCTTGTTGTCCTCGACCCCAGGCATGCCGTCCGCGGCCGGGACCAGCGCGGGAAAGGCGCGTGCGCCTGCTTTGGAGGGTTCGTCGGGGAAGGGCGCGTCATAGGCGGCAATTTCGGCTTCGCTGCGCGTGGTCGCCGTGGCCCGGTCAAGCAGGGCGCCGATGCGGAAATCGGGCGAGCTGCGGGCGAATTCGCGCCATGCGAGGAAGGCCTCGCTGGCCGTACCGCCCGCGGGAAGGAAAGTGTTGCTGGCGACCACGCAGGCGAACAGGTCGGGGTCGTGCGCGACCATGCGCAGGCCCAGCAGTCCGCCCCAGTCCTGGCAGAACAGCGCCGCCGGGCGCGGTTCGACTGCGGCGCGCCACTGTTTCAGCCAGTCGACATGGCGCGCATAGGTGTAGAAGTCGATATCGTCGGGCTTGTCGCTCTTGCCGAAGCCGATGAGGTCGGGCGCGAGCACGCGAAACCCCGCATCCACCAGGATCGGGATCATCTTGCGATAGAGGAACGACCAGCTCGGCTCGCCATGGAACAGCAGCACCGGCGGGGCATCGCGCGGCCCCTCGTCGACATAATGCTGGCGCGCGCTCAGCCCGTCGCCGAGATCGACCTCGAACCAATGCTCGGCGAAGGGATAATCGGGAATGTCGGCAAAGCGTTCGGCGGGCGTACGCAGGATCTGCATCGGTCTCTCCTCCAGAGGCGACCGACAACCCGGTCTTGATTCGAAACCTTAAGGCGTCTTGCGGCGGGTGTCACCCAAGTGGCTCACCGGCACGGTTTCCTTGAAAGTGTGCGTGACATAGGGGAAGGGGATCTCGATCCCCGCCTCATCCAGCGCAGCCTTGATTGCGCGCACGACCTTGTCCTTGCTTTCCCAGCCATCGCGCGGGGTCGATCCGGCCCACCAGCGGACGAGGAAATCGACCGAGCTCGAATTGAATTCCTGCGCGAAGATGTCGACCCCCTTGCTCGCCAGCACGTCCTCGAGCCCCTCGACCGCGCGGCGGATCACATTTGCGGCATGGTCGAGCTGGGTATCGTAGGAAACCCCGACCACGACCTCGTGACGACGCTCGTCGCGGTCGGTTATGATTTCCACCGGGTTCTTGAACAGGATCGAGTTGGGAACGACGGTCAGTTCGCCCGACAGCTTGCGGATATGCGTTTCGCGCAGGGTGATATGCTCGACCTTGCCGGTGATGTCCTCGCATTCGATGACATCGCCGATGCGCATTTTCTCGCGCACCATGATGAGCACGCCGGCAAGGAAATTCTCGAAAATGTCCTGGAAGGCGAACCCGATCGCCACCGCGCCGATCCCCAGCCCGGCGAGCAGGCTGGCGAAAGTCAGGTCCGGCATCACCACGATCGCGGCGATGAACAGGCCGATGATCCAGATGGCCAGCTTGACCAGCGTGTCGATCAGCGTCTTGAGGCTGGTGCGCAATTCGGTGCGCCCCACGATCACATCGGAAATGCGCGCGGCGAAGCGCGCGATGATCCAGGTGAGAAAGACGATGAAAACCGCGATCGCGAGGGTGGGGAGGGCTTCGACGAAACCCTGACCCATTTCCTGCAGCTGTTCGCGCAGCGTAGCGATGTAATTCACGAAAGCGGAACTCCCTTTGCGCTGCAACGCAACACAAAGGGTGAGGTTCCGGTCTGGCAGGGGTCAGCCGACCCCGTGTTCCTTGCGGGCAAGCTCGTGCAACCAGTCGGCGTGGCGCGGCGCTTTCTTGGTTTGGCTCCACTCGTCGAGCATCATCGGCGCCACGCGCTTGAGCTCGGCATATTGCTCGTCCGTACCGATATCGGTGGCGAGTTCGACGCGGTGCCCGTTCGGGTCGAAGAAATAGATCGACTTGAAGATCCCGTGATGCGTCGGTCCGAGCACTTCGATACCGAGGCTCTCGACATGGGCCTTGGCGGCGAGCAGCTCGGCTTCGCTGCCGACCTTGAACGCAAGGTGCTGGACCCAGGCGGGGGTGTTCTCGTCGCGGCCCATGTCCTGCTGGTTGGGCAGTTCGAAGAAGGCGAGGATATTGCCGTTACCCGCGTCGAGGAACACGTGCATGTAGGGGTCGTATTCGCCGGTCGAAGGCACGTGGTCTTCGGCAAAGGCGGTGGTGTAGTCCATGCCGAGGACCTTGCCATACCACTCGACGGTCTCTTTGGCGTCCTTGCAGCGGTAGGCGGCGTGATGGACTCCGCCCAGCTTGACGGGGTGTTCGGTGACTTCGCTCATTCGGCCGGCTCCGTCTCGGCGGTCTGCGCCTCGTCCACGCTCAGCACGCCGCGCTTGATCTGGTCACGCTCCATGCTTTCGAAGAGCGCCTTGAAATTGCCTTCGCCAAAGCCTTCGTCACCCTTGCGCTGGATGAATTCGAAGAACACCGGCCCGACCTGCGCTTCGGCAAAGATCTGCAGCAGCAGGCGCGGCTGGCCGCCCTCGGTGGTGCCATCGAGCAGGATGCCGCGCATCTTGAGCGCATCGACGTCCTCGCCATGGTCGGGCAGGCGCTCGGCGAGCATGTCGTAATAGGTCTCGGGCGGCGCGGTCATGAAGGGTACGCCGAGCTCTTTCAGATTGTCCCAGCAGGCGAGCAGATCGTCGCAAATCAGCGCGATATGCTGGATGCCTTCGCCGTTGAACTCGCGCAGGAACTCCTCGATCTGGCCCTTGCCGCCTTCGCCTTCCTCATTGAGCGGAATGCGGATCTTGCCATCGGGCGCGGTGAGCGCCTTCGAGGTCAGCCCGGTATATTCGCCCTTGATATCGAAAAAGCGGATCTCGCGGAAGTTGAACAGCGTCTCGTAATAGTCCGCCCAATACTTCATGCGGCCGTTGTAGACGTTGTGCGTCAGGTGATCGATCACGTTGAAACCGGCCCCGACCGGGTGGCGGTCGACGCCCTCGAGGTAGTCGAAGTCGATGTCGTAGATCGAAAGCCCTTCGCCATTCTCGTCTTCGTAGCGGTCGATCAGATAGACGATCGCGCCGCCGATCCCGCGGATCGCAGGGATGCGCAGTTCCATCGCGCCGGTTTCGACCGCGACGGGCTCCGCGCCGCGCGCCAGCAATTCGTCATAGGCCTTCTTCGCATCGCGGACGCGGAAGCCCATGCCGCAGGCGGAGGGACCATGCTCGCGGGCAAAGAACCATGCCGCGCTACGCGGTTCGTAATTGAGGATCAGGTTGATCCGGCCCTGGCGCCACAGATGCACATCCTTGGCGCGGTGCGTGGCAATGTGGGTAAAGCCCATCGCTTTGAAAACCGGTTCCACCACGCCCTTTTCGGGCGCGCAGAATTCGACGAATTCGAAGCCGTCGAGGCCGATGGGGTTTTCGAAGAGATCGGGCATTGCAATCCTCTGCATTTACGTTTGGTTTCAATGGAAACTAGTTACGCCTCTAGGCGGGTTGAGTCAAGGAACGAACCTGCCTGTGCCGTGCGCAGTTCTGCAGGTGGGACGAGCAGTTTGCGCCCATGCGAATTGCCTTGCGCGCGGCGGTTAACTGTGATTCTGTGAAATTATGCGACGTATGAGTTCCATGGCAGCGATTCAGAAGGCGAAGGTCACGCAGCATGCTGCGCTGGCGGCGCTGCTGGTCATGGGCGGCCTCGCAATCGCCGGTCCCTCGGGCCTGCTCGCGTGGAGCGAAAACCTGCGCCTGCTGGACAAGCGGGAAGCCCAGCTGGCGACCCTGCAGGCAGAGCGGACGGCACTCGAGAATCGCGTTGCGCTGCTGCATCCCGATCATGCCGATCCGGACATGGTCGGCGAATTGCTGCGCAGCCAGCTCAACGTCGTCCACCCCGATGAAGTGGTGATCAAGCTCGACGACTAAGCGAGCGGAAACGCTTGCATTCCGTAAGGGCTACGTATGCATACGCGCTGCCCCGTTGCGCGGGTCGCGTGCCTGTGCCTATAGGCGCAACGATATTCCTCCCCGGAAGAACAAGGATCCGAAGTCTTGGCAAAAGCCCCCCGGAGCAAGAAGACCGCTACGAAGTCGCCCGCAGAGGATAACGACTTCATTCTCCATTCGCTGCAGGAAGCGCTCGAGGAGAACAAGCATTTCGCGGCGAGCAAGGAGCAGATGCTCCACTTCTACGAGCAGATGCTGCTGATCCGCCGTTTCGAGGAGCGCGCGGGGCAGCTCTATGGCCTCGGCCTCATCGGCGGGTTCTGCCATCTCTATATCGGCCAGGAAGCGGTCGCGATCGGTCTCCAGTCGGCGCTCGACGGCGACAAGGACAGCGTCATCACCGGCTACCGCGATCATGGGCACATGCTCGCCTACGGCCTCGACCCCAAGGTCATCATGGCCGAACTGACCGGCCGCGAAGCGGGCATTTCCAAGGGCAAGGGCGGGTCGATGCACATGTTCTCGACCGAGCATAAATTCTACGGCGGCCACGGTATCGTCGGCGCCCAGGTGGCGCTTGGGGGCGGGTTGGCGCTTGCGCATCAGTACAATGCCGATGGCGGCCTGTGTCTCGCCTATTTCGGCGACGGCGCGGCCAACCAGGGCCAGGTCTACGAGACCATGAACATGGCAGCGCTGTGGAAACTGCCGATCGTCTTCGTGGTCGAGAACAACCAATACGCGATGGGTACGGCGGTCGGGCGCAGCTCGGCCGAGACCGAGTTCCACCGCCGCGGCACCGCGTTCCGCATTCCCGGCATGGAAGTGAACGGCATGGATGTGCTCGAAGTGCGCCAGGCGGCCGAAATCGCCTTCCAGCATGTGCGCGAGGGCAAGGGCCCGGTGCTTATGGAATGCAACACCTATCGTTATCGCGGGCATTCGATGTCCGACCCGGCGAAATATCGCACGCGCGAGGAAGTGCAGGACGTGCGCGAGCACAAGGACCCGATCGAGGGGATCAAGAAGCTGCTGCTCGAAAACGGTTCGACCGAGGACGAGCTCAAGGCGATCGACAAGGATATCCGCAAAACCGTGACCCAGGCCGCCGATTTTGCCGAAAGCTCGCCCGAACCCGAAGCGGGCGAACTCTACACCGATGTTCTGGTGGGGGAGTATTGAGCCATGGCGATCGAACTCAAAATGCCCGCACTGTCGCCCACGATGGAAGAAGGCACGCTGGCCAAATGGCTCAAGGCCGAAGGTGACGAAATCGTCGCCGGCGACATCATTGCCGAGATCGAAACCGACAAGGCGACGATGGAATTCGAAGCGGTCGATGAAGGCACGCTCGGCAAGATCCTGATCGAAGAAGGCACCGAAGGCGTGAAGGTCGGCGCGGTCATCGCCATGCTGGCCGTCGAGGGTGAGGACGCAGCCGATGTCGAAGCGCCCGCCGCCACCGCACCGGTCGAGGATGAGCCGGGGGAAGGCAAGGACGTCGGCCGCGAGCCGAGCGAGGCCGAAATCACCAAGCCCGTCCGCAAGACCGATGTGAAGGATCCCGAGGTTCCCGAGGGTACCGAGTTTACTTCCACGACCGTGCGCGAAGCGCTGCGCGATGGCATGGCCGAGGAAATGCGCGCGGATGAGCGCGTCTTCGTGATGGGCGAGGAAGTTGCCGAGTACCAGGGGGCCTATAAGGTCACGCAGGGGTTGCTCGATGAATTCGGCCCCAAGCGCGTAATCGACACGCCGATCACCGAATATGGTTTTGCCGGTATCGGGACGGGCGCGGCCATGGGCGGCCTGCGCCCGATCGTCGAGTTCATGACCTTCAACTTCGCCATGCAAGCGATCGACCACATCATCAATTCGGCCGCCAAGACCAATTACATGTCGGGCGGACAGATGCGCTGCCCGGTGGTCTTCCGCGGCCCCAATGGCGCGGCCAGCCGCGTCGGCGCGCAGCACAGCCAGAACTTCGGCCCGTGGTACGCCAGCGTCCCGGGGCTGATCGTGATCGCGCCCTATGACGCCGCCGATGCCAAGGGCCTGATGAAGGCGGCGATCCGCTGCGAAGACCCGGTGGTCTTCCTCGAGAACGAGCTAGTATACGGGCGCAGCTTCGACGTGCCCGATCTCGACGATTACGTCCTGCCGATCGGCAAGGCACGGATCATGCGCGAGGGCGCGGATGTCACCATCGTCGCCTATTCGATCGCGGTCGGGCTCGCGCTCGAAGCGGCCGAGCAGCTCGCCGAGGAGGGTATCGACGCCGAGGTCATCGACCTGCGCACGCTCCGCCCGCTCGACAAGGAGGCGGTGCTCGCCTCGCTGGCCAAGACCAATCGCCTGGTCATCGCCGAGGAAGGCTGGCCGACCTGTTCGATCGCATCCGAAGTGATTGCGATCTGCATGGACGAGGGCTTCGACCATCTTGATGCACCCGTCACCCGTGTGTGCAACGAAGACGTTCCGCTGCCCTACGCGGCCAATCTCGAGAAGCTGGCGCTGATCGATACGCCGCGGATCGTGCAGGCGGTGAAGAAGGTCTGCTATCGCGACTGAGGTGAGCAGGCGCTCCCCCGGGATGGACGATCTGCAGGAAGAACTGCCGGAGGTGTCGCGGATCGCTTTTGCCAGCACCGGCAGGAACCGCGATCCGTGGCTTGCCGCGCTGGCTCTCGACGGGCGGATCGGGCGCATGGTGCTCGGCGCGAGCGAACCGATGCTCGGGCAGGTCCGGCTCGCGTGGTGGCGCGACCAATTGGGCAAACCGATCGACGATCGGCCACGCGGCGACCCGCTGCTCGACCTGATCGGGCAGTGCTGGCATGGCCGCGAGGCAGCATTGCTGGCGCTGGTCGATGGCTGGGAAGCGCTGCTCGGCGACCGTCCACTTGCCGAAGCGGATATGATGCGCTTCGTCGCGGGGCGGGGGGATCTGGCGAGGGGGCTCGTCGATCTGCTCTCGCACCCGGATCACGCGCTGGAAGCTGCAAGAGCAGGCGAGCTCTGGGCTCTGGCAGACCTTGCGATCCATGCGCAGGGAGAGGACGAGCGTTCCTATGCGCTCGAGCAGGGCGCCCACCGCGCTAACAGACCTCTCTCTCTACCCCGAACCACGCGACCGCTCGCGGTTATCGGCGGGCTAGCGCGGCGGTCGCTGCGTGCCGATGGCGCTGCGATGCTGGGCGATCGCTTCAGCCCCTTGGTAGCCTTGCGGTTGGGCATGGTTGGACGCTAGGCAGAGGCCAGCGGTCGAAGGAGGTGCGTTTCCATGAGCCGGATGGTCCTCGGAGCCCTGGTGGCGCTGGCCCTTGTCGGGCTGGGCGCGTTCTGGTGGCAGGGCAGGGCGCAGGTCGAACGCGGAGCACCGCCGCCGCAGCCGGTGGAGACATCGGAACCGCTACCCGAGATCCCGGCGTCCGACCCCGGCGATCTGGTGGGGCCCGCACCACCGGAGTCGACCGAACTGACCAAGGAACAGCGCCGCTTCTTCCGCTATGACCGCAATCGCGACTGGCGGATCACGCGGACCGAAATGCTGTCGAGCCGGACCGACGGGTTCCGCAAGCTCGATACCGATGGCAACAATCTGCTCGATTTCGAGGAATGGGCAGTGGCCACGGTGACCAAGTTCGAGGGGGCTGATGCCGATGGCGACAACCAACTGACCCCGGGCGAGTTTGCCACCACCGCACCGAAGCCGACCAAGACACGCCGCTGCGCCTGCTAGGCAGGCACGGTTTCCATCGCGCCGAGCCACTGCCCGAAGTCTTCCTTCGCCCGGTTGGTATAGGCTTCCTTGCGGACCTTCTTGCCGACATCGTGAAGCGGCGGGAACAGCCCGAAATTGACATTCATGGGCTGGAAGGTGGCAGCCTCGGCATCACCGGTGATATGCGACAGCAGCGCGCCGAATGCCGAAGTTCGCGGCGGGGCGGTCCAGTCACGGCCCGCCAGTTCGGCCGCGGCCATCAATCCCGCCAACAGCCCGACTGCCGAACTTTCGACATAGCCTTCGCAGCCGGTGATCTGTCCGGCGAAGCGGATGTGCTCGCCGCCCTTCAGCCGCAGCTGGCGATCGAGCACCAGCGGCGAATTGATGAAGGTGTTGCGGTGCAGCCCGCCCAGCCGCGCAAATTCGGCATTCTCGAGGCCCGGGATGGTGCGGAACAGCTCGATCTGCGCGCCATATTTGAGCTTGGTCTGGAAGCCGACCATGTTCCACAGCGTGCCCAGCTTGTTGTCCTGCCGCAGCTGCACCACTGCATAGGGCCAGCGTCCCTGCGGGTGTTCCTCGCTGGTGTCGTAGGGATTGTCGAGCCCGACACCCTTCATCGGGCCATAGCGCAGCGTTTCGACCCCGCGCGCGGCCATCACCTCGATCGGCATGCAGCCATCGAAATAGGGCGTGTCGGCTTCCCACTCCTTGAACTCGGTCTTGTCGCCGTCGATCAGGCCCTGGTGGAAGGCGAGATACTGCTCCCTGGTCATCGGGCAGTTGATGTAATCGCCGTCCTCGTTGCTGGCCGCGGTCCGCTTGTTCCAGCGCGACTGGATCCAGCATTTGCTCATGTCGATGCTGTCGCGGTGAATGATCGGCGCGATGGCATCGAAGAACGCGAGCCGGTCCTGCCCGGTCGCGCCAACAATACTTTCTGCCAGCGTCTGCGCGGTCAGCGGCCCGGTGGCGACGATCGTCGGCCCCTCGGCGGGCAGAGCGTCGACCCTTTCGCGCACAACGGTGACATTGGGATGCTCCTCTAGCGTGCGCTGTACCTCGGCGGAAAAGACATCGCGATCGACCGCCATCGCCGAACCCGCGGGGACACGGGCAACTTCGCCCGCGCGCATGACGATACTGTCGAGCCGGCGCATCTCGTGATGCAACAGGCCGACCGCGTTCTTGGTATCGTCGTCCGAGCGGAAGCTGTTCGAGCACACGAGCTCGGCGAGGCCGTCGGTCTGGTGCGCGGGCGTCATCTCGCCGCTGCCGCGCATTTCGGACAGGCGGACGCGGTAGCCGCGGCGTGCGAGCTGCCATGCAGCTTCGCTCCCCGCGAGGCCGCCGCCGATTATGTGGATATCATGGGTCATCGCGCGCGCCCTAATGCTTGCATGGGCGGTTCGACAAGGCCTAACGTCTCGCCATGCCGCACCGTGCCCTCGTCGATCATCGCCCCTGGTTACTTATCAGCCTGATCGCCGGGATCAGCTATTTCTTCGTGAGCGACGCGCCGATCGGCGGCATCTGGTTGATGCTGTGGAAGGGGGCGGGGGTCGCTTTCCTCGCCGTCTATGCCGCTTTTCGCGGGCGCGGGTCCGACGGGGCGCTGATCGCGGCGGCCCTGGCGTTTGGTGCGATGGGCGACATTGCGCTGGAAACCAGCTTCCTGATCGGCGGCGCGCTGTTCGCCATCGGGCATGCCATCGCGATCGTGCTCTATCTGCGCAACCGGCGCGCCAATGCCAGTCCGAGCCAGGCGCTCGCGGGGCTGAGCCTGCTGGTGCTGACGCCGCTGATCGCGGCGCTGATGACCTATCCCATCGAGAACTGGCTGGTGGCGACGGGCTATTCGGCGATTGTCGGCGCGATGGCAGCGGCGGCGTGGACCAGCCGCTTTCCGCGCTATCGGGTGGGCCTGGGCGCGGTCATGTTCGTCGTCAGCGACTTGCTGATCTTCGCCCGCGAGGCCGCTGTGCTACCCGATGTGGTCACCGGCTGGCTGATCTGGCCGCTCTATTACGGCGCCCAGTTCCTCATCGCGGTGGGCGTGGTCCAGACGCTCCGCAAGGATCATGACAGCGCGATAGGCTGACCCGCGAAACCGAACAGCCCGCGCACGGCGCTGGGCCGGGCGCGGGCTGGAAGGTGGATCGATAGAGGGGCGTGCGACTAGCCGCCCGGTTCCTCGTCGATGTTCTTGTCCGAATGCACAGTGGTGTAAGGCTCGGTCTTGTCGAGCCCGCCGCGATCGGCGATTTCGTCCGCCACCGCCTCTTCCGCCTCGTTCTCGGGTTCCTCGGTCTCGTCGATGCGCGCGGCGCCGACGATCTGCTCGCCCTTGGCGACGTTGAAGATACGCACGCCCGACGATCCGCGTCCCGAGATCGAATAGCCTTCATGCGTCTCGAAGCCGTCTTCGAGCATGTGGCGGAATTGCAGCGGCAGGCGGATCAGTTTCGCCCGGTCGGTCACCAGCATCAACTGCATCCCGTGGCGTACGGGGAAGCTGGCGACGACCGGACCATTGCGATCCGGATTGCTCGTCGGTTCGCCGATATTGGTCAGGCCCTGACCGCCGCGCCCGGTGGTGCGATATTCGTACGCGGTCGAGATCTTGCCATAGCCATTGGCGGTCAGCGTCAGGATGAATTCTTCCGCCTCGGCCATCTCGGCAACCTTCGCCTCGTCGAGCGTCGGGGTGTTCTCGTTGTTCTTCCAGTCGGCGGCGCGGAGATAGGCATCGCGCACATCGGTATCGCGTTCGCCGGTTTCGAGCACTGCCATCGAGACGACCTTCTGGCCATCCTTGAGCTTCATGCCGCGTACGCCGATCCCGGTCCGGCTCTTGGTTTCGCGCGCGTCGGTGGCGGAGAAGCGGATCGCCTTGCCGGCATCCGACGCAAGGAAGATTTCCTGGTCTTCCTTGAGCAGCCGTACGCCGATGAGCCGGTCACCGCTGCCTTCGACGAAGCCCATCGCGTATTTGCCATTGCTGGGCACGTTGGTGAAGGCATCCATCGAATTGCGCCGGACCATCCCCTGTTCGGTGGCGAAAACGATGTTGAGCGTGCTCCACTCGCTTTCGTCCTCGGGCAGGGGCAGGACGTTGGTAACGCGTTCCTCGTCGCCCAGCGGAAGCAGATTGACCATCGGACGGCCCTTGGTCTGCGGTCCGCCTTCGGGCAGCTTCCACACCTTCATGCGATAGACACGGCCGGTATTGGTGAAGAAAAGCACGGGGTTGTGCGTCGAAGTGACGAACATTTCGACGACCGCGTCTTCTTCCTTGGTGGCCATTCCGCTGCGGCCCTTGCCGCCGCGCGCCTGGGCGCGGAAGGCATCGAGCGGGGTGCGCTTGATATAGCCGCCATGCGTGACCGTAACGACCATCTCTTCGCGCTCGATCAGGTCTTCGTCCTCGATCCCGTCCCACGCGGGGGCGATTTCGCTGATTCGAGGCGTGGCATAGGTGTTGCGGATCTCTTCGAGCTCTTCGCGCAGCACGGCGTAGAGCTTCACGCGGTCGGCGAGGATCGAGAGGTATTCTTCGATCGCGAGGCTGAGTTCCTTGAGCTCGTCGCCGATCTCGTCGCGGCCCAGTGCGGTCAGGCGGTGCAGACGCAGATCGAGGATCGCTTTGACCTGTCGTTCGGACAGGCGATAGGTCCCGCCCGATTGTTCGTCGGTCGGTTCGATCGCTTCGACGAGCGCGATATATTGCGCGATATCGCCGATCGGCCATTCCTTGACGAGCAGCTTGGCGCGCGCCTCCGCCGGATTGGGCGAACTGCGGATCATCGCCACGACCTCGTCGAGATTGGACACTGCGACGACCAGGCCAAGCAAGATATGCGCGCGTTCGCGGGCCTTGTTCAGTTCGAACTTGGTCCGCCGCGTGATGACCTCTTCGCGGAAGGTGATGAAAGCCTGGATGAAGTCGCGCAGCGTCAGCACTTCCGGGCGGCCGCCGCGGATTGCCAGCATGTTGGCGGGGAAGCTCGCCTGCGCCGGGGTATAGCGCCAGATCTGGTTGAGCACGACTTCGGGCGAGGCATCGCGCTTGAGGTCGACGACCATCCGCACGCCTTCGCGGCTCGATTCGTCGCGGATGTCGGAGACACCTTCGATCCGCTTCTCCTTCGCGGCTTCGGCGATCTTCTCGACCAATGCGTTTTTGCCGACCTGATAGGGGATCGACGTCAGCACGATCGACTGGCGGTTGCCCTTGGTCTCGATCTCGTGGCGGGCACGCTGGAGGATCGACCCGCGACCGGTGGTATAGGCCGAGCGCGCGCCCGATTTGCCGAGGATAAGCGGGGCAGTGGGGAAATCCGGCCCCGGAATGATCTCGAACAGTTCTTCGGAGGTAATCGCGGGGTTTTCGATAAAGGCGAGACAGCCGTCGATCACTTCGCCCAGATTATGCGGCGGGATATTGGTCGCCATGCCGACCGCGATGCCGCCCGCGCCATTGACCAGCAGGTTCGGGAAACGCGCCGGGAGCACCGTGGGTTCGCGCCGCGAGCCATCGTAATTGTCGGTGAAATCGACGGTGTCCTTGTCGAGATCGTCGAGCAGCGAGTTGGCGACCCGCGCCAGTCGCGCTTCGGTATAACGCATGCTGGCCGGCGGATCGGGATCCATCGAGCCGAAATTGCCCTGGCCATCGATCAGCGGGACCCGCAGCGACCAGTCTTGCGTCATGCGCGCCAGCGCATCGTAGATCGCGGAATCGCCGTGCGGGTGATAGTTACCCATTACGTCGCCAACGATCTTGGCGCTCTTGCGATAGGCTCGTCCGGCGACGAAGCCGCCTTCCTGGCTCGCAAAAAGAATGCGCCGGTGGACCGGCTTGAGGCCGTCACGCACATCGGGGAGCGCCCGGCTCACGATCACGCTCATCGCGTAATCGAGATAGCTGGTTTTCATTTCATCGACGATGTCGATGCGCGCGTATTCTTCACCGCCGGGAGCGGGAATATCGAGAAGATCGGTATCGTCGGACAAGATGTGTTTCCGTACTGCGAAATGCTTATGTTCTGATGGTTTGGAGCCTAGGCGAAAGGGCGCGCTAGCGCCACTCGCGAGCGGGAACCAAAGCCCGGTTTCGCGCGCTTTTTCCACATATGGGTGGTGCAGTCGCGAATAGTAACCATGAACCGGGGGGCGGAGGCGCATTCAATGCGCGTTCAGCCCCGTTCCGGTAGAAGAATTTGCAATGAGCGCCCGCACGCGGCATGTGCCGCCCAGTCCTTTTCATACCGGCGCCCGGCGCGCTCAGCCCCCTTTTCACTCTTGGGAGTTTACCACATGATTTTCACTCGTCTCGCCCGCAAGAACGGCGCAGCTTCGACCTTCGCTCTGGCCATCGCTCTGGCGACCGGCGGCGTGATCGGCGCCGCGGCAATCGAAACTCCGGCATTCGCGCAGAAGAAGTCGAAGCCGAAATATTCGAAGGCCTTCATCGCGACCTACCAGCCGCTCGAAGTCATCGCGACTACCGAGCCGCTCGACTATCCCGCGCTCAAGGCGGGCTTTCCCGGCCTGATCGCAGCGACCGAGAACAATGACGACCGCTATGCGGCGGGCAGCTTCATCTATTCCAACGCTGCCAAGCAGCAGGACCAGGCGGTCGCGCTGCAGGGCATGGAACTGATGCTGCAGAGCGGCAATGTGCCCGAAGAAAACATCGGCCAGTTCAACTTCGTTGCCGGGCAGCTCGCCTATGCGGCGGAGGATTATGCCAAGGCACGGCCCTACTTCCAGGCTTCGGCAGACGCCGGCTATACCGACAATGATCCGCTGATCTTCGTCGCGGAAAGCTACTTCGCGGAAGACCAGGCGCAGCAGGGTCTTACCTATCTGAGCGACCTCATCAACGCCAAGGTCGCTGCCGGTGAACCGGTCGACGAGGCATGGCTGAAGCGCGGTCTGGCGCAGGCTTACAACAACAACCTCAACGCCGAGGCCAACAAGTATTCGAGCTGGTACGTGACCCAGTACCCGGGCGAGGACAGCTGGGGCGATGCGGTCGCCATCCTGCTGAACACCGGTGGTTACGAGAACCCCGAGATCCTCGACCTTCTGCGTCTCGGCAAGCGGGTTGGCGTCCTGCGCGACGGCAAGCTGTATCTCGAATATGTCGACGCCGCCGACTATCGCCGCCTTCCCGCGGAAGTGGTTTCGGTAATCGACGAGGGCTATGAGAAGGGCTTCCTCGACCGGACCGATCCCTATGTCACCGACACCCGCCGCCAGGCCGCCGAGCGCACGGCAGCCGACCGGGCCGATATGGACGGGCTGATTGCCGACGCGAACAAGGCGGGTGCGACTATCAACACCGTTCTCGCTGCCGGTGACACCCTGCTCAGCCACGATCGTCCGGCGGATGCGGAAACCTTCTACACGAAGGCGCTGGCCATTCCGGGTGCCAATACGGCGATGATCATGACCCGCCTTGGGATCGCCCAGTTCGACCAGGGCAAATTCGCCGAAGCCGAAGCGACCTTCAATAAGGTCGAAGGTGCGCGCAAGCCGATCGCTAATCTGTGGGCGATCTACACCGCACAGCAGGCTGCAGATACGATGTAAGAGCGTTTAGCTCGGACCGAATGAGAAGGGCGCGGACTGCGGTTCGCGCCCTTTTTTCGTCAGCGCAACCGCTTGACGAAGCTCTGGCCGTTCCCGCGGCGTTCGACCGAGAAATTGGGGATCGTCTCGATCAGATCAGTGAGCCGCGCAAACCCGTAGTTGCGGGTGTCGAAGCTCGACCGGTTGCCCGCCCGCTGACCGACTTCGGACAAATTCGCGTAACCCTTGTCGTCGCGCTTGCTGGCGGCATAGGCATCGAACAAGAGGTCGAGCAGTTCCTTGTCGAGAACGTTCGATTCCTTGCTCGGTCCGCCTTCCTTGCGGCTGCCCTTTTCGGCCTTGATCAGCGCATTCACGTCGATGAAACGGGTGCAGGCCTGGCGGAATGCTTCGGGGGTCTTCGCGCCGCCGAAACCGTACACCGGCAGGCCGTCCTGCCGGATACGCATGGCAAGCGGCATGAAATCGCTGTCCGAACTCATGATCCCGAAGCCGTGGACGCGGCCGCGATAGAGCAGGTCCATCGCATCGATCGTCATCTTCATGTCGGTGGCGTTCTTGCCCTTGGTCATGTCGAACTGCTGCTGCGGTTCGATGCCATAGCGGTGCATCAGGTCGATCCAGCCCTTGAGGCTGGTCTTGCGCCAATTGCCATAGGCCCGGCGGATATTCACCTGGCCCAGCTCGGCGAGGACGGTCAGGACCGGATCGATCCCCGAGGGGCTCGCATTATCCGAATCGATGAGAAGGGCGATGTTGCGCTGTTCGAATTCCGACATGCCCGCTCCATGACCGCAGGACCCGCGCGGCGCAAGTCACGAGGCGGGCAGGAACTCCCCGCTGGCTTCGTCGAGTAGGTGCAGGATGCCATCCGAAATCGCGAAATAGGCGCCGCGCACGGCCAGCGATCCGTCGGCTTCCTTCTCCCGCACGCAGGGGAAGGTGCGCAGGTTTTCCAGGCTGACCTTGACCGCAGCCAGCTCCATCGCGCGCTCTGCCGCGCGTCCGCTGGTGCCCTGCGTGGCGGCGATCGGGCCCCGTACCGTATCGAGCATGTCGATCCAATGCGCGACGAAGCCGCCTTCACCGAGCTCATTGCCATGCAAGTCCTGCGTCAGCGCGGCCTTGCAGCCGCCGCACATGCCGTGGCCCATGACGACCACTTCGCGCACCTTGAGGAACTGGACGGCAAATTCGAGCGCGGCCGATACGCCGTGACGCCCGGGGGTGGTCTCGAATGGCGGGACCAGTGCCGCGACATTGCGCACGACGAATATCTCGCCCGGGTCGACGTCGAAAATCTGCGCCGGATCGACCCGGCTGTCCGAACAGGCAATGACCATGACCTGCGGCGACTGGCCGCCCTTGAGCTGTTCCCAGCGATCGTGCTGACGCTGCCAGTCGCCTTCGCGGAAACGGCCATATCCTTCGATCATATCGGCAAATGTCTTCATGCGCCCTCCGCTGCCCCGAAACGTGGTGCGAAGCAAGTACCGGTGCGACTGGCGGTGGGTTGCCGTGGGCGGGGAGGGGGCCTAGATGGGCGGCGACATGAACGACCTCTCTTCCGCACCCCAGCCTGAGGGCGAACGCCCCAAGATGCAACGCAAGCCCGACTGGATCAGGGTCAAGGCGCCTGTCAGCAAGGGCTATCAGGAAACGCGCAAGCTGATGCGCGAACTCAATTTGCACACGGTGTGCGAGGAAGCGGCCTGTCCGAACATCGGCGAATGCTGGACCAAGAAGCACGCCACAGTGATGATCCTCGGCGATACCTGCACGCGCGCCTGCCGGTTCTGCAACATCAAGACGGGCATGCCGATGCCGGTCGACCCGCTCGAGCCCGAGCACACTGCGACCGCTGCGGCGGCCATGGGGCTGGAGCATATCGTGATCACCAGCGTCGACCGTGACGATCTTCCCGATCGCGGTGCGGGACAGTTCGTCAAGGTCATCAACGCGCTGCGCCGCGAAACGCCGAATACGACGATCGAAATCCTCACGCCCGACTTCAAGGGACGGATGAAGGAGTCGATCGCGGAAATCTGCGAGGCCGGACCCGATGTGTTCAATCACAATCTTGAAACCGTGCCGCGGCTCTATCCCACGATCCGCCCGGGTGCGCGCTATTACGCTTCGCTGCGCCTGCTCGAAGAGGCAAAGGCGAACAATCCGCTGATCTTCACCAAGTCGGGCATCATGCTCGGCCTTGGCGAGGGGCGGCTCGAAGTGCATCAGGTGATGGACGACATGCGCAGTGCGGGCATCGATTTCATCACCATGGGCCAATATCTCCAGCCGACGCCCAAGCATGCCAAGGTCGAGGATTTCGTCACGCCGAAGCAGTTCGCTGCCTATGGTTCGATCGCCCGCGCCAAGGGCTTCCTGCAGGTCGCCTCGAGCCCGCTGACCCGGTCGAGTTACCATGCGGGTGACGATTTCGCCGAAATGCGCGCAGCGCGCGAAGCAAAGCTAGCCAAGCAGGGCGCCTGATGCCCGGCATCCGTGAGAAACGGCGGCTGCCCTACAGCCAGGAGCAGATGTTCGACCTCGTCGCCGATGTCGGCAGCTATGGCGAGTTCCTGCCGTGGGTCGTCGCGACCCGCGTGCGCAGCGACAGCGAAACCGAAATGACCGCCGACATGCTGGTCGGGTTCAAGGCAATCCGCGAGAAATTTACCTCGCGCGTCGTCAAGCAGCGGCCCGAGCATCTCGAAGTGTTCTACGTCGACGGGCCGCTCAAGGATCTCGACAACAACTGGACCTTCACGCCCACCGAAGACGGCGGATGCGAGATCGATTTCTGCGTCGATTTCACCTTTCGCAACGCCGTGTTCGAGGCGCTGGCCGGGCAGTATTTCGACCGCGCGTTCCGCAAGATGGTGCAGGCCTTCGAAGACCGCGCAGATGCACTCTATGGCCGGGAAAACGCCGCCGCCAACCTCTAGGGCAGCAATAGTTCGAGCGCGCAAATCGTCGCGGCGCGGCGGATATCCGCACGCGAGGTCGGTTCGAAGAGCTTGAGCTCGCCCTCGGGTTCGCCCTCATCGCCGCGCACCACCCGCGCGAACACAACCGTACCGACAGGCTTGAGATCGGTGCCGCCGCCGGGTCCGGCAACGCCGCTGATCGCGACCGCGACATCAGCCTTGCTCTTCTCCAGCGCGCCCTTGGCCATCGCCCAGGCACAAGCGATGGACACCGCGCCGAAGGTTTCGATGATCTCGAGCGGGACGCCGAGCGTTTCCATCTTCGATTCGTTGGAATAGGTTACAAAGCCGCGATCGAACATGGCGGACGATCCGGGAATCTCGGTCAAGGCCGCGGCGACCAGGCCACCGGTGCAACTTTCCGCCACGGCGACCTGTCGGCCGGCGGCGGAATTGGCTTCGACGACCTTGCGCGCGAGGTCTTCGATATCCGGTGGGAGAAGGGCGGTGGTCATGGCCGGTCGGGATCGCATACCTGCGGATCCCTCACCTTGGAGACATCCAGCACGAAGGC
Organism: Qipengyuania sp. Mu-71; assembly: GCF_036867055.1. NCBI lineage: Bacteria > Pseudomonadati > Pseudomonadota > Alphaproteobacteria > Sphingomonadales > Erythrobacteraceae > Qipengyuania > Qipengyuania sp. Mu-71. Next base: position 1,195,561 of record NZ_JBAJHR010000001.1, read on the forward strand.
CAACAAGCCGCCGAAATTCTCGGGCGGCAGCGGGGCGAGCAATTCCATCGCGCGTTCGATCTTCGCGCAATCGTCGGGTTTGATCTCCTCGCCGATTTTCTGCGCGAGGAAAGCATCCACGAACGGACGCAGCGCTTCGGGCGGCAGGCTCCTGAACATCTCCGACCGCTCGCTCGCGGTCCCGTCTTCCTGCCCGCTGGTAGCGAAGCTCATGAATAAGCGCAGGGTTCCGGGCCAGCTTTCGGTCTGCATCGCGGCATAAGGCGCGACGAACTCCCCGCCGCGGGACGCGAAGAACCCGTCCGATTCGAGATAGGGGGTGCAGGATGCCGCGAAGCCTTCGGCAATTACCGGAACCGCGTAAATTCCGGCATCGGTCAGATCTTCAGGCGCGATGCACTGCTGCGCGAACGCCGCTTGTGCATGCAGCAGCCCAATACTCGCCACTGCTCCTGCAGCGATCTTGCCGTAGTTCGATTTGCTCACCCGTTACTCCCTGATAATCGTTGCGACGGCCTGCGCCGCGATCCCTTCACCGCGTCCGGCAAACCCCAGCCGTTCGGTGGTGGTGGCCTTTACCGATATGGCCTGGATGTCAACGCCGAGCAGTTCGGCGATCCGGGTCCGTATGGCTTCACGGTGCGGGCCGATCTTGGGTGCCTCGCAGATGAGCGTCAGGTCGATATTGCCGATCGCGTAACCGGCATCGCCAACGAGCTGCGCGGCATGGGTCAGGAACCGATCGCTGCTGGCACCCTTCCATTGCGGGTCGCTGGGCGGGAAATGGCTACCGATGTCGCCATTGCCGATCGCGCCGAGCAGGGCATCGACGATGGCGTGAAGGCCGACATCGGCATCGCTATGCCCCGCCAGCCCCTTGTCATGCTCGATGCGGATACCGCCGAGCCAGAGTTCCTCACCTACGGCAAGGCGGTGGACGTCGTATCCCATCCCGGTCCGTACGGGTGGCAGTCGGGTCATGAAATCCTCCGCGAAAGTCAGCTTGGCCAGCCGTTCGTCACCCGTCACATGCGCGACCTCGCCGCCGGCCGCGCGCAAGACCTGTGCATCGTCTCCGGCGGGGGCATCGCCTTGCCAGGCATTGTGAGCGGCGAGGATCGCCGCGAAGCGAAACGCCTGCGGGGTCTGCACCCGGCGCAATTGCTCGCGCGGGGCCGTCCCGCTCATCATACCGCCTGTATCAAGTGACAGGCTGTCGACTACGGGTAGCACGGGGATCGCTCCCGCATGGTCATCGAGAGCAGCAAGCAGGCGCGCGATGACGGGACGGGGGAGATCGGGCCGCGCCGCATCATGGATGAGCACGCGTTCGGCCGCGCCTACCGCTCGCAGCGCGTGGGCAACCGATTGCTGGCGCGTCTCGCCGCCAGGCACCAGTCGATATCCCTCGAGCCCCGACAGCGCCGCCTGCGCCGCCTGCTCACCATTCTCGGGCACTGCGATGACCAGGGGGCTGGCACCCGCCGCAAGCAGGCTTTCCACCGAGTGCCGCAGCACCGGCTTGCCACGCCAGCGCGCGAATTGCTTGGGCAGGGGTTGTCCTGCGCGCAGGCCCTGACCGGCCGCGACCACGATCGCGGCGAAGCCGGGGAGGGGAGCTGGATCCTGCATACGAAAGCAGCGCGCTAGCGGCTTGCCGTTTGCGCTGCAACGCACTATGTGCCTGCCCAATATTTAGGCAATGAACCCCGGCATGACCTTGCATCCCCTTCCTCCGGCTCCGCCGCAGCCGATCCTCGTCGGCGATGTGTCGATCGACACGCCGGTGGTGCTCGCGCCGATGACCGGCGTGACCGACCTCCCGTTCCGCCGCCTGGTGCGGCGCTATGGTTCGGGCCTCAACGTGACCGAGATGATCGCCAGCGAGGCGGCCATCCGCGAAACGCGCCAGAGCGTCCAGAAGGCCGCGTGGGACGCGACCGAGGAGCCGGTTTCGATGCAGCTCGTCGGCTGCGACCCGGTGAGTATGGGCGACGCGGCGAAACTCCAGCAAGACAATGGCGCGGCGATCATCGACATCAATTTCGGCTGTCCGGTGCGCAAGGTCGTCGGCCAGCTCGCCGGCTCGGCGCTGATGCGCGAGGTGCCGCTGGCGACGAAGCTCATGGAAGCGACGGTCAAGGCGGTTGATGTACCGGTGACCGTCAAGATGCGGATGGGCTGGGATCATGCCGATCTCAACGCCCCCGAACTTGCGCGCATTGCCGAGGACCTGGGGGTCAAGATGATCACCGTCCACGGCCGCACGCGCAACCAGATGTACAAGGGCCACGCCGACTGGGCGTTTATCCGCAAGGTAAAGGACGCGGTCTCGATCCCGGTAATTGCCAATGGCGATATCTGCACGATCGCCGATGCCGCGGCCGCGCTCGAACAATCGGGTGCCGACGGGATCATGATCGGGCGCGGGGCTTACGGCAAACCGTGGCTGCTGGGCCAGATCATGCATTGGTGGCGCACGGGCGAAGTGCTTGAAACCCCCTCATTCGACGAGCAATACGACGTGCTGGTTGAGCACTACGAGTCGATGCTCGACCATTACGGCGAAGGGGTCGGCACCAAGATCGCGCGCAAGCATCTGGGTTGGTATACCAAGGGCATGCACGGCTCCGCCGAATTCCGCAATTTCGTCAATTTCATCGACGATCCGCGCAAGGTGCTCGAGGAAATCGAGACCTTCTACGAACCCTTCCTGCGGCGCCGCGCCGCGTGAGCACACTCGCCGGCGCACCCGATGCGCGCGCCCAGCTCGCCGCGCTGATTTTCGCGGTCCTGCTGCTCGACGAGGATGACAATATCGTCGAGGCCAACCACGCGGCCGAGGAGATGCTTGGCCGCAGCGCACGCAAGCTGTGCGAGAAGCGCTTCTGGGACGTCATCGGCATTTCCGACGAACGCTTGAGCGAAAGGCTGGCGACCGTCGATGCGCAGGTTATCGCGCGCGGCGTCACGATCGCCACGGCCATCGGCGACCGGCGCGTCAACATCAGCAGCTCCCCCATGCATGGCGAGGCAGGGTGGCGGGTGATCACGCTTTCCGATGCGGGACAACCGGCGAATGACGAAGATGAGAACGAGCGCGTGGAATTGCGCGCGCCGGCGGTTCTCGCCCACGAAATCAAGAACCCGTTGTCGGCCATTCGCGGGGCGAGCCAGCTGCTGGCCCGGCGGATTGCCGGCAAGGACAAGCCGCTGGCGCAGATGATTTCCGCCGAAGTGGACCGGATCGCCCAGCTGATCGACCGGATGCAGCAGCTCGGCGCGAAACCGGTAGAGATCACCGGACCGTGCAATTTGCACGAGGCGATCCGCAATGCCATGGCCACGGTACGCACCGGGCGCAGCGCCCCTTGCGAACTGGTCGAGGAATTCGATCCCTCGCTGCCCCCCGTGGCCGCCGATCAGGGCGCGCTGGAGCAAGTGCTGATCAATCTGATCGCCAATGCCTGCGACGCGAGCGCGGGCATGGACAATCCCCGCGTCAGCGTGCGGACGCGTTTCGTCAGCGGGCTGGTATTCAATACGATCCGGCTGGGCAAGGCGACGCGCCTCCCGATCGAGATCACCGTGACCGATGGCGGTGCGGGGATCGATCCGGCGCTGCGTGACCACGTGTTCGAACCCTTCGTATCGAGCAAGCCGCATGGCCAGGGCCTCGGGCTCGCGCTCGTACGCAAGCTGCTGCGCGACATGGGCGGGCGCATCTCGCATGCGCGTGACGAGCGGGCGGGCGAAACCCATTTCCGCATCAACCTGCCGGTGGCGGGCTAGGGAGAACGATGGCGCATAGTGTTCTGCTGGTCGAGGACGACAAAGGCATCGCGACGGTGATTACCGAGGCGCTGCGCGAGGACGGCTTCGATGTTACCGCCTGCGAGAGCATAGCGCGGCGCGATGCCTTGCTGGCCGACAACCGGTTCGACGTGATGCTCACCGACGTGATGCTGGAAGATGGCGACGGACTGGCATCGATCGACACCGTGCGCAGGCTGGCCCCAGCCATGCCGGTCATCGTATTGTCCGCGCAGAACACGCTCGATACGGCGGTGCGTGCGAGCGATAGCGATGCGTTCGAATATTTCCCCAAGCCCTTCGACCTCGACGAACTGACGCAGGCGGTGGCGCAGGCGGTCGCCAATCGTCCATCGAGCGAGCGTGAGGAGGAGGTAAAGGACAGCGCGCTCCCTCTGATCGGGCGCAGTCCTGCGATGCAGGGCGTCTACCGCATGATCACCCGCGTGCTGCGCAACGATCTCACCGTGCTGATCACCGGCGAAAGCGGGACGGGCAAGGAACTGGTTGCCGAGGCGATCCATCAATTGGGCTCGCGCAAGACCGGACCCTTCGTTGCGGTCAATATGGCGGCGATCCCGCATGATCTGCTCGAAAGCGAACTGTTCGGGCACGAGCGCGGCGCGTTTACCGGCGCAGTGAGCCAGCAGATCGGCAAGTTCGAGCAGGCCAATGGCGGCACGCTGTTTCTCGACGAGATCGGCGATATGCCCGCTGAAGCGCAGACCCGCCTGCTGCGCGCGCTCCAATCGGGTCGGATCCGGCGGGTTGGCGGACGGCAGGAAATCGGCGTCGATGTGCGCATCGTCGCAGCGACCAATCGCGACCTTGCCCCCATGATTGCCGACGGGCGGTTTCGCGAAGACCTTTATTACCGGCTCAACGTCGTTCCGATCCATTTGCCGCCGCTGCGCGAACGCCCGGAAGACATCGGCGCTTTGGTGCGTCACTTCCTCGGCCAGGCGGCGGGCGAGGGGCTTCCGCTTCGTCAGGCGAGTGCCGATGGGATCGAAGCGCTCAAGGCACGGGCATGGCGCGGCAACGTCCGCGAATTGCGCAATGCGGCGTTCCGGCTTGCGCTGATGGCGCGCGACGACACGATCGACCGCGCGGCCGTTGAAGACGTGCTCCCGGCGGCCCGGACCGATGCGGACAATGGCGCCAAGCATGGTTTCGATGCCGCGGTCGAGGCATGGGTCGACACGGCCCGCCCGGCGGATGGCGCGGTCTATCACGCCGCGCTTGCTGCCTTCGAGAAGCCCTTGTTCGAATTGGCGCTCGAACGGACGGAGGGCAATCAGCTTCGCGCGGCGCGCTTGCTGGGCATCAACCGCAACACTCTGCGCAAACGACTTTCAGAGCTCGACATCGCGCCGGAAACCTTCACCCGCAGGCGATAGCATCGACATCCATCCGCTGCCGTCCACAACTGATCGAATTTGCACTTGCAACTTTGCAACAGTCCCGTTGTATGTGCGCCACGATGACGGCAAGCATAGCAGGAACAAGGCGGCAGATACCGCGCTGGTGGCGCAGGTTCGTGGTTACCTCGCGGCGGCAGAACCTGTTTGGCTATATCGAAGTCACTGCAGCGGTTACTTTCCTGATCATGGTGGCCAGCACCTGGGCCACCTTCACCAATGCGCCGCCCGATGGTGCATTGCTGCCATCGCGCCAGGTCGCAGGTCTGCTTATCGGCACGCTTATTCCCGCCATGGCGCTGCTGGTGCTGGCGGGCCGGCGCGTGGCGCTGAAGCGTGCAGCCGGAAGCACGGCGCGGCTGCATGTCAGGCTGGTGTTCTTCTTCTCGCTGATTGCGGCGGTGCCGACGCTGCTGGTCGCGGGCTTTGCTGCCTTCCTGTTCCAGTCGGGGGTGGATTTCTGGTTCTCGGACAATTCGCGCGGGCTGATGGAGAATGCCAACCAGCTGGCCGAAGGATATTACGAGGAAAACCAGCTCGATCTCGGCAATGAGACGATCTCGATGGCGATGGACATGCGCGCCATCCTCGGCCGCGTCGAAGTGACCGATCCCAATTTTGCGCTCGTCTATCAATACCAGGCCGAACCGCGCGATGTGATAGAGAGCGCCATCCTCCAGGCGATGCCCGATGGTTCGATGCGCACTGCGGTGGTTTACGGTCTCAATGAAACCAGCGATCCACGCGCCTTCGCGCAGAACTCGCTGGAACGGTTGTCTAGCGGCGAACAGGTGGCGGTGCGCGGCAGCGCCGAGCGGATCGAAGCGGTCGCGCCGATCGATCGCGCCGCCGGGATCTATCTCTATACTGCGCGTAATGCGGAAGCGGGCTCGTTCCGCAGCTGGCAATCGGCGCGCTCGATCTCGACCGCCTATGACGAATTGACCAAACGGGCGCGCGCGCTGCAGTTGCGGTTCAATCTGGCGCTGTTCTTCGTTTCGCTCGCATTGGTTGGTCTGGCGGTGTGGTTTGCGCTGCGCTTTGCCGACCGCCAGGTCGAGCCGCTGACCGAGCTGGTGGCGGCGGCACATAAGGTGGGGGCGGGCAATTTCGCGCTGCGAGTCGAAGGGCGCACCGGGGCGGATGAAATCGGCCTGCTCAACCGTGCTTTCAACCGCATGACCGCGCAGCTCGAAAAGCAGACCGACGCGCTGCTCTCAGCCAATACCGAGCTGGAAGAGCGCCGCAGCTTCATCGAGGCGGTGCTGGAATCGGTCAGTGCGGGGATCATCTCGGTCGATGCCGATCTCAATGTCCTGCTGATGAATGCCGGTGCGCAGGCGATGCTCGGCAACGAGACCGGGGAAGGGCATCTGCCCGAGACACTCGACGAGCTTGCCCCGCAGATCGGTGCGATGGTCCGCGCGGGTCTCTTGCGAGGGGTCATCTCGCACAGTCGCAATGGCGAACTGCTCACGCTGGCGGTCAAGATCGGCCCCGAAAGCGATGGCCATGTGATCACCTTCGAGGACATTACCCGCCAATTGCTCGACCAGCGGCAGGCCGCCTGGTCCGATGTGGCGCGGCGGATCGCGCATGAGATCAAGAATCCGCTGACGCCGATCCAGCTCGCGACCGAACGCCTCAAGCGGCGCTATCGCAAGCAGATCGAAATCGATGGCGAGCTGTTCGACGAGCTTACCAATACGATCGTGCGGCAGGTCGGCGACCTGCGGAAGATGGTCGATGAGTTTTCCAGCTTCGCGCGGCTACCCAAGCCGACCTTCCGCACCGAGGATGCGATCGACCTTATCCGCCAGTCGCTGTTCCTGCAGGAAGTGGCGCATCAGAACGTGGATTACCGCTTCCACACCACCGCAGTTCCTCCGGTGCGGATCCAGTGTGACCGGCATCAATTGGGGCAGGCGCTGACCAATACGCTCAAGAACGCCTATGAGGCGATCGAGGCGAAGGCGCATACTGCCGATGTCGATTACCGCGGCAAGATCACGGTCGAGGTCGAGCCCGGCGACGAGGACGTCACCGTGTCGATCGAGGACAATGGCATCGGCCTGCCGCAGGACCGCGTGAACATCCTCGAACCCTATGTGACGACGCGCGAGAAGGGCACCGGCCTCGGGCTCGCGATCGTCAACAAGATCGTCGAGGAACACGGCGGCGAAATGACATTCACCTCGGTCGACACCGGGGGCACGCGCGTGACCATGCGGTTCGCGCGCGATCCGCTCGCCCTCGATGGCGACGCGCAGACAAGCATGAAAAAAGAAGGATAGGGACGCATGGCGCTGGATATTCTCATCGTCGACGACGAACGCGACATCCGCGAACTGGTTGCCGGAGTGCTCAGCGACGAGGGCTATGAATGCCGCACCGCGGGCGACAGCACTTCGGCGCTCGAGGCGATCGACGACAAGCGGCCGAGCCTGGTCCTGCTCGACGTGTGGCTGCACGGCAGCCCGATGGACGGGCTGGAAGTGCTCGACGCGATCAAGGCGCGCGAGCCCGACCTGCCGGTGATCATCTTTTCGGGCCACGGCAATATCGACACTGCGGTCAGCGCGGTCAGCCGCGGTGCGGTCGATTTCATCGAGAAGCCGTTCGAGGCCGAGCGCCTCCTGCATCTGGTCGAGCGTGCCACCGAGACCGAACGCCTGCGCCGCGAGAACACCCGGTTGCGCGAGAACCAGGGGCAGGGCGACGAGTTCACCGGCAACTCGGCAGTCATCAACGCCGTGCGCGCCACGCTCAAGCGGGTCGCCAGCACCGGAAGCCGGGTACTGGTGACCGGTCCGGCCGGCGCGGGGAAAGAAGTCGCCGCGCGCCTGCTCCACAGCTGGAGCGCGCGGACGGACAAGGCTTTCGTCATCGTCAATTCTGCGCGGATTACGCCCGAGCGGTTCGAAGAGGAACTGTTCGGCGAGGAAGCCGATGGCAAGCTGGTCCGCCCGGGACTGCTGGAAACCGCGGATGGGGGCACGCTGTATCTCGACGAAGTGGCCGACATGCCGCTGTCGACCCAGGCCCGCATCCTGCGCGTGCTGACCGAGCAGAGCTTCGTCCGTGTCGGCGGGACACGCCAGATCGGCGTCGATGTGCGCGTCGTTTCCTCCACCTCGCGCGATCTGGCCGGTGAGATGGAGGAGAAGCGCTTTCGCGAGGATCTGTTCTACCGGCTCAACGTCGTTCCAGTCGAAGTCCCCTCGCTCGCCGCGCGGCGCGACGATATCCCCGCGCTCGCCGACAGCTTTTTTGCCCGCTATGCGACCGAGCAGGGCCTGCGGCCGCCCACGATCAGCGAAGAGGCGATGGCCGCACTTCAGGCCTATGACTGGCCTGGAAATGTGCGCCAGCTGCGCAATGTGGTCGAGCGCACGATCATCCTGACCCCGCGCGACAGCCTCGAACGGATCGAGGTCGACATGCTTCCCGAAGAAGTGCTTGGCGGCAAGGCCAGCGGCAGCGGCGGCGTGGGGGCGATGATGGGCGCCCCGCTACGCGAAGCGCGCGAGAACTTCGAACGCGAATATCTGACCGTGCAGATCCGCCGGTTTTCGGGGAATATCTCGAAGACCGCGAACTTCATCGGGATGGAACGCTCGGCGCTGCACCGCAAACTCAAGCTGCTGGGTATGGTCGAGCGCAAGGGGCCGGAGCGGAAGAACTGACGCGTCCCGCGAAAGTAGGGCATTGTCTGACAAAACAAGGAATCCGTTGCGCTACTTGGGATTGTCTTCCACAATAGGCAGGTCCGCGAAGATTTGCGGATACACTCGGGCGTGGTGGGCGCCCAGATTGCGGCCTTTCCACGGGCTGCCAAAAATGGGAAAAGTACATGTCCGGCGATCGAACACTTTCGGCACGACCGCGCCCAAAATCGCCCGAAACGGGCCCGGCAAGCCGCCCTGCCAACCTGCAGGACGCCTTCCTCAACCTGCTCCGCAAGAACAAGGCTCCGGTGACCATGTTTCTGGTCAAGGGCGTCAAGCTTCAGGGCATCGTCACGTGGTTCGACAATTTCTCGATCCTGCTGCGCCGCGATGGCCAGTCGCAGCTTGTCTACAAGCATGCGATCAGCACGATCATGCCTTCGCAGCCGGTCGATACCACGCAATTCGCCAGCCAGGGTTCGTCCGCCAAGCAGCGCCTGTTGCAGGACGTTTTCCTCAGCCGGGTGCGCCAGGCCGAAGCCCAGGTGACCATGTTCCTCGTGAATGGGGTCATGCTGCAGGGGCGGATCGCCGCATACGACCTCTTCTGCATGCTGCTCGAGCGCGACGGCTACGTCCAGCTGGCCTATAAGCACGCCGTGTCGACGATCCAGCCAGCCACTCCGGTCGATTTGACCGAGGAGTGGGAAGAAGACGAAAGCTGAGCTTCGACGATGACCTGATGGGCGAGGTTTCGCGCGGGGCGCGGGCACTAATTGTGTGCCCGGATATCCGCGGGATGGCCTATGATCTCGACGCGCAGTCGCGGCTTGCCGAAGCCGAGGGGCTGGCGCTGGCGATCGGCATTGCCATTGCCGACAGCTTCGTGCTGCCGGTGCGCGAAGTGCGCCCGAACCTGCTGTTCGGGGCAGGGCAGGTCGACAATATCCGCATCGCCTGCGAGCAGAACGAGGCCGAGCTTGTCGTCGTGGACGGCGCTTTGAGCCCGATCCAGCAGCGCAATCTGGAAGAAAAGCTCGCCCGCAAGGTCATCGACCGGACCGGACTGATCCTCGAGATATTCGGCGAGCGTGCGGCGACTGCCGAAGGCCGGTTGCAGGTCGAGCTCGCGCATCTCGATTACCAGCAAAGCCGCCTCGTGCGCAGCTGGACTCACCTCGAACGCCAACGCGGTGGCTTCGGCTTCCTCGGCGGTCCGGGTGAAACCCAGATCGAGGCCGACCGCCGGATGATCCGCCAGCGCATGGGGCGGCTGCGCAAGGAACTCGAACAGGTCCGCAAGACGCGCGGGTTGCATCGCGAACGCCGCGAACGTGCGCCATGGCCGGTGGTGGCGCTGGTCGGCTACACCAATGCGGGCAAATCGACGCTGTTCAACCGCCTGACCGGGGCTGCGGTGATGGCGGAAGACCTGCTGTTCGCCACGCTCGACCCGACCATGCGCGCGATCACCCTGCCGGGGGTGGAGAAGGCGATCCTGTCGGATACGGTGGGCTTCATCTCCGATCTCCCGACACAGCTGGTCGCCGCTTTTCGCGCGACGCTGGAGGAAGTCACCTCGGCCGACGTCATCTGCCACATTCGCGATATTTCCAACCCCTCGACCGCTGCGCAAAAAGCGCAGGTGCTGCAGATCCTGCGCGATCTCGATGTGATCGAGGGGGAAGGGGAGGCATCCTCGATCCCGATCCTCGAAGTGTGGAACAAATGGGACCAGCTTGAGCCGGCGCTGGCCGAGGAATTGGCCGCCCAGGCCGAGGCGAACGAGGATATCGTCACCACATCGGCGCTGACCGGCGAGGGGGTGGATATGCTACTCGAACGCTTGGGCGAGATGCTGACGCGTAACGCCGCGCTGCGGACCTTCGAGGTTCCGGCGGGCGATGGACGCCGGATCGCCTGGCTGCACGCGCATGGTGAAGTGATCGAGGATATCGAGAGCGAGGACGGCGGTTCGCGGCAGATCACCGTAAGGCTAAACCCCAAGGAACTGGGGCAGTACGAGGCGCTGGCCTAGCCGGTTTCGCGCTTGGCGCGCTGCCAGTATTCTTCCTGCCGATCGAGGTCGAGCGCGGCGAAATCCTCACCTTCGTTCTCGGATAGCTGTTCCATCATCTTGAAACGGCGTTCGAATTTGGCATTGGAGGCGCGCAAGGCCTGCTCCGGGTCGACGCCGTAGCGGCGCACGATATTGACTGCGACGAAGAGGACATCGCCAGCTTCGAGCAGGCGCTCCTCGTCGGTTTGGGCCTCGTCGAGTTCCGCCAGTTCTTCTTTCAGTTTTTCGAGCGGGCCGACGTTATCGGGCCATTCGAACCCGACGCGCGCCGCGCGTTTCTGTAGCTTGTGCGAGCGGAGCAAGGCGGGCAGCGCCTTGGCGACGCCGTCCATCGCGCTGGTCGCGCCCGATGCTTCACGCTCGGCCGCCTTGAGATCTTCCCACCGGCTGTCTTCCATCACGCCGCCTTCATTGCCGAAGATATGCGGATGCCGCGCTTCCATCTTGTCGCAGATATCGCGCGCGACATCGGCATAAGTGAAGGCGCCGGCTTCCTCGGCCATGCGGGCGTGAAAGACGACCTGGAACAGCAGGTCGCCAAGCTCTCCACGCAGATCGTCCATGTCGCTGCGTTCGATCGCGTCGGCGACCTCATACGCTTCCTCGATCGTATACGGCGCGATGGTCGCGAAATTTTGCGCCGCGTCCCATTCGCACCCGGTTTGCGGATCGCGCAGGCGCGCCATGATGGCGAGGAGTCGGTCGGTTTGTTTGGACATGACCAAGACTTACCGCCGAGGGGTAGCAATCGGAAGGGCTACCCAAGCGGCATCCACGGCGCGAATGTGAGTGTGATAATATATAATATGTTAAATGAAGACCGGTCTAGCGAGCCAGATCGATGAACAGGATCACCACCGCGAATATGCCGGCCCACGCGCCCGCCATGAAGAAACCCTTCCTCCAGCCGACCTCGCGCGCCCGAAACCCGGCGGCAACCAGAACCAGGAAGCCTGTCAGCGAGATCAGCGAGACAATCTGGTGTTCGTTCACGCGGTCATCTCCAGTCCGTCGAAGCCGACCGTCACATGGTCCGGCACGTCCGCGCACAGGCTGCGGTAATCCATGCTCTTGTCCATATGCGTCAGCACGGTTCGTTTGACCTTCGCCTTGCGCGCGAGGTCGATTGCCATGTCGAGATGCGCATGCGTGGGATGCGGTCGCCTGCGCAGGCAATCGACCACGAGGATATCCGCGCCCGCGAAGCAGCGGACCATCGCAGGCGTTATCTCGCTGAAATCAGTCGCATAAACGATCGACTTGCCGTCGGCATCGAAGCGAAAACCCGTGCTCGTCACCGGTCCGTGCGGCATTTCGACATGGTCGAAGGAAAACCCCGCAACCAGTTGAACATCCTTGATATCTTTGAGCGATACCATTGTCGGATAGCCGAACTGGCCTTCGAAGACATAGTCGAACCGCCGCCGCAGCCGCTCGCAGGTCACGCTGCTGGCGAAGCCCGGCAAGGGATTGCTGCGGTCGTAGCGCATGACCCGCAAATCGTCGATTCCATGGCAGTGATCGGCATGGTCATGCGTCCAGAACACCGCATCGACCTTCTCGATATTGTTGCCGAGCAATTGTGCCCGCAAATCGGTCGAGGTGTCGACAAGGATCTTCTGCCCGGCGTCGTTTTCGACGATCACCGACACGCGCGAGCGCCGGTTGCGCGGCTCGGCGGGATCGCACTCGCCCCAGTCATTGCCAATCCGCGGCACCCCGGTGGACGTGCCGGACCCGAGCATCAGTACCTTCACGCGGCCGCCTTGCTGAAGAGCGCGTAGAAGTTGCGTGTCGTATAGGCCGCCAGGCTCTCAAGGCTTTCCCCGCGCAGACCGGCAAGGAACTGCGCAGTGTCGCGCACGAATCCTGGCTCGCACGGCCGGCCGCGGTGCGGAACGGGCGCGAGGAACGGGCTGTCGGTTTCGACCAGCAGCCGATCTTGCGGGATATCCTTGGCGAATGCCTGCAAGTCCTTCGCATTCTTGAAGGTCACGATGCCGGAGATCGAAACCGACAGGCCGAGTTCGAGCACCCGCTCGCCGAATTCTGCCGAAGCGGTAAAGCAGTGGATCAGCGCGGGGAAGGCCCCCTTCCCCAGCTCGTCCTCGAGGATCGCCAGCGTATCCTGCTCCGCATCGCGCGTATGGATGATGACGGGCAACTGCACTTCGCGCGCGACGTCGATGTGCAGGCGGAACAGGCGCTGCTGTGCTACGCGGTCGGAATGGTCGTAATAATAATCGAGCCCGGTCTCGCCGATCCCGATGACATTGGGATCGCGCGTGGCTTCGAGCAATTCGGCGCGCGTCAGGTCGAGGTGGTCGTCGGCGTTATGCGGATGGATACCCACGCTGGCGAAGACATCTGCCTTTGCCTGCGCGGTCCCGACGACCTGATCCCATTCGGCCCGCTTGGTGGAGATGTTGAGAAAGGCCTCGACCCCTGCCCCGCGCGCACGGTCGAGCGCTGCGGACTGATCTTCGACCAGACCTTCGTATTCGAGATGGCAATGGCTATCGACAAGCATCAGGCTGCCTCCTCTTGCACCAGCTCGAGCCGCGGGAAGACGGGAGTCGGCTTGTCGATCGTGTGGCCCGTAGCCGCGAGCCCTTCGAACCATGCCGTATCGGCGAGATCGGCGTAGTTCCGCCGGTCACCCGCAATCCCCAATTGATCGAGCACCGCGCCGGCCTTTTCGGGGACCACGGGCTGGATAGCGATGGCGAGGTCGCGAATGGCGATGAACAGCGTTTGCAGTACGGCTTTCATGCGTTCGGGATCGGTCTTCTTGAGCGCCCAGGGCGCCTGTTCGTCGACATAGGCATTGCAGGCGTAAACCGCATTGAGCCAGGCTTCGATCCCGACCGAGAAGTTGAGGCTCTCAAACTCGCGCGGCAGAATTTCGGCGCAGGCTTCGCTGACCTTGGCCAGCAACGTTTTGTCGTCCGCTGCCGGGCTGAAACTCTCGAGCTTGCCGTCCATATTCTTGGCAATCATCGACAGCGTGCGCTGCGCGAGGTTACCGAAGCTGTTCGCGAGTTCGGCATTTACCTTGTTTACAAGCGCTTCCGCCGAATAGCTACCATCCTGCCCGAAGGTGACCTCGGCCATCAGGAAGTACCGCAGCGCATCGACGCCGAAGGTCTCTGCGAGTGCCATCGGGTCGGTGACATTGCCCGCCGATTTCGATTCCTTAACCCCGCGATTGAGCAGGAAGCCGTGCCCGAACACCTTTTTCGGCAGCGGCAGGTCGGCGCTCATCAGGAAGGCGGGCCAGTAGATCGTGTGGAAACGGACGATGTCCTTACCGATCAGGTGCAAATCGACGGGCCAGAATTTCTCCCACATCTCGCCGCCATCGGGATAGCCGACACCGGTGATGTAATTGGTCAGCGCATCGACCCAGACATACATCACATGCGCGTCGTCGCCGGGGACCTTCACGCCCCAGTCGAAGCTCGTCCGGCTGACCGATAGGTCCTGCAGTCCGCGTTCGACGAACGCGATCATTTCATTGCGGCGGCTCGCCGGCTCGATGAAGCCTGGCTTGGCGAGCAATTCGAGCAGGGGCTCGGCATAGTTCGACAGGCGGAAGAACCAGGTTTCTTCCTCGGTCCATTCGACCGGCGTGCCCTGCGGCGACAGTTTTTGTCCGCCCTCGCCTTCGACCAGTTCCTTCTCGTCGTAATACGCCTCGTCGCGGATCGAGTACCACCCCTCGTAGCGATCCAGGTAGAGATCACCCTTGGCCTCCATCGCCTGCCAGATCGCCTGGCTCGCGCGGTGGTGGTCGGCATCGGTGGTGCGGATGAAGCGATCATAGGAAATGTTCAACATATCGAACAATTCCCTGAAATGTCCGGACATTTCATCGGCCAGTTCGCGCGGCGTAACGTCCAGGTCGCGCGCCTTCTGCGCCATCTTCAGCCCGTGTTCGTCGGTGCCGGTCTGGAAGCGTACTTCGCGCCCTTGCAGGCGCTGGAAGCGGGCGATTACGTCGGCCGCGATCGTCTCATAGGCATGGCCGATATGCGGCTTGCCATTGGGATAGTGGATCGCGGTCGTCAGATAATAGGGTTCAGCCATCGGCCCGCTCGCTAGCCGTAGCGGCGTTGGCGAGCAAGGTGCCGATTTCCATCGCGAGCAATCCGGCGTCGAAATTATAGGTTGGCTGTTCGCCCGTGAGCCGGACCAGCTCGCTATGCGTATCGATCACCGGACGCGGATCGGCGAGGCTGGGGTCGAGCCGCTGCGCGACGACCGAGCGCGCCAGTTCGAGCACGGCACGGATCCGGTCGCGGTCGGGCCGGGCGCCGATCAGCCCGGCGAGCGTGCCGCGCAGCTGGAAGTCGGGGTCGCCGCGGTCGAGAATATTGCGCATCGCCTGTGCGACCTTGCCGAGCTCCATGTCGACGAACTGGAGTGCTGCGCCGGGCGATCCGGCTGCGGCGGCGATGGCCGCCGCGCGTGTCAGATCGTCTGCGTTGGGGGCAAGATCCGCGAGCAGCCGATCCATGTCCATGTCCGGAATCGTCGGGAAGCGCAGCACCCGGCAGCGCGAGCGGATTGTCGGGAGCAAGCGTGCGGGACTGTGCGCAACCAAGAGGAAGAACGTGCCCACCGGTGGTTCCTCGAGGCTCTTGAGGAGCGCATTTGCTGCGTTCCGCTCGAGGTCGTCGGCGGGATCGATGATGATCGCGCGGCGCTCGCCCAGGGTCGGCCGGGTGCTGAGGCGGGTCTGCATGGCGCGGATTTGCGCAATCCGGATACTGCGTGCCTGCTCGAAAGGCTTGCCATCGGCGCGCTTACGCTCTTCCTTGTCGTCCTTGGGTCCGTAGGTCAGCGTATGGATGTCGGGATGATGCGCTGGGTCCCCCTCGCCGGCGCGGACCAGCGCGCGGGCTGCGGCCAGCGCGAAGGTGGCTTTGCCAAGTCCACGGCGGCCGGCGAGCAGCCAGGCATGATGCATCCGCTCCCCGCCGAGCGCCTCGCGCCATTCGCGCCAGGCGGTCTCGTGACCGAGCAGCATCAGGAAGCCGTCCCGAAGTGCCGCTTAACGGCACCGAGAACACGCTGGTGGACCTCATCGACCGTCCCACTGCCATCGACGATCGCGAAGCGTCCGGGTTCGCTGCGCGCAAACTCGAGAAAGGCGGCATTGACCGACGCGTGATAGTCGGCCGCGCGCCCGCCGATCGCATCGCTGGTTGCCCCATCGCGCTGCACAAGCCGTGCTGCGACATCTGCCGGCGGGACGTCGATGACGATCGTCAGATCGGGCAGCAGGCCCGCGCTGCCGATGTCGTGGAGCGCGGTCACGCTGGCGTCGCCCAGTCCTCCGGCCATGCCCTGGTAGGCGCGGCTCGAATCGAGAAAACGGTCGCACACCACCCAGGCGCCGGCATCGAGCGCAGGGCTGATCCGGCGTGCGACATGGTCGGCGCGCGCGGCGGCGAACAGCAGCGCTTCCGCCTCCAACGTCCATCCCTCGCCCGGCGGTGCCAGAAGCAGGGCGCGGATCGCTTCGGCACCCGGCGTACCCCCCGGTTCGCGCGTCAGCTCGACCTCATGGCCCTGTTCGCGCAGGTGCTCGGCGAGCAGGCGCGCCTGGGTGGATTTGCCCATGCCCTCCCCGCCCTCGAAGGCGATGAATGTCCCGCGGCTCAAGCGACCCAGCTCCGCATGGCATTGAAGACGCGCTGGAGCATGGTTGCCTCGAGCACCTCCTCGCTGGCGACGAGCGGGACGCGGTGGTCGGGCATGCCCTCGATCGAGACGATCAGCTCGGCGACTTCCTCGCCCTTGGCGATCGGCGCCTGCAACGGGCCTTCATAGCGCAGCGCCAGCGAAACCTCGGGCTCGGTTCCCTTGGGCACCGATATCCGCACCGGCCCCGCCGCGGTGAGCCCAACTTCGCCCGCGCCGCCCTGCTGCACGCGGGCGCTGGCGATGCGCGCACCATTGGTGAACAGCACACGGCTGTCGAAATGCTGGAAACCCCATTCGATGAATTGGCGCGAGGCTGCATTGCGCTCCCGCCCACCCGGGCTGCCGGCAACGACCATGACCAGCCGCCGCCCGTCGCGCTGCGCCGAGCCGAGGAAGCCGAACCCCGCCTGGTTGGTGTAGCCGGTCTTGATCCCGTCCGCTCCCGGCACCACCCCGATGATGGGGTCGTGATTGCGTTGCTCGATCCCGTTGTACTTGAGGCCCTTCGCGCCCACGAAATGGCGGTATTTCGTCGGATGGCGGGTCACCATGGCCTGCGCCAGTGTCCCCAGATCGCGCGCCGTGACGAAGGTCTTGCCGTCGTCCATCCAGCCATTGGGATTGCCAAAATGGCTATCCGCCATGCCGATATCGCGCGCCTTGGCATTCATCGCGGCAACCCAGTCGTCGACCGATCCGGCAGCGCCTTCGGCAAGAACGACGGCGCCATCATTGGCGGAGACGGTGGTTACGCCGTGGAGCAGATCGTCAACCGTCACCCGCGCATCGGCAGGCAGGAACATGGTCGATCCCTTGCGGTGCCACTTGCCAAAGGTGTCGGGCCGGACGCCATAGACCTGCTGCGGGAACAGTCGCCCCTCCTCCATCCATTCGAAGGCGAGGAAGGTCGTCATGACCTTCGTGATCGAGGCGGGCATGAAGCGGCGGTCGATATCGCGCGCGTAGAGGATCTGCCCGCTCGACGCGTCGAGCAGGTAGGCGATCGGCGCATTCTCTGCGGGCGGGATCCGCGCGCCCGGTGCGCTTTGTGCACCGAGCGGTGAAGCGACGAGGGCTGTTGCCAATACAGCCAGCGAATTCAGGCAATTACGCAAGTTTGCTCCCGTGCCGGGCGAGAGCCGCGGCGTATCAGTCGAGTGAACGTATTTCCGCGTCGCTATAACCGCGCTCGCGCAGCTTGGCGAGCGCCTGCTCCGCCTGTCCACGGGTGGCGTAGGGGCCGACCCGAACAAGCGCGAGATTGCCGCTGGTCTCGACATAGCCCTGGACCTCGCGCGCCAGCCGGTCGGCATTGGCGCGAACCGAAAAGGCGCCGAGCTGGACCGTGTAAGTCCCATCCGCGGTCACCGGGACCATCAGCGGTGCACGCGCTGGGCCGCCCTCGACCGCCATCGGCAGTTCGGGGCGGGTAACCGCACTATCTTCGGCGGGAGCCGGCGGGCTATCGGGATCGTCCTGGGTCGGGGCCAGCGCAGCTTCCTCGTCGGGGTCGAGCGTGGCGATAGCACCGGGAACCGGCGCGGTGCCACTGACCTGTGCCTGCCTTGCATCGCCCAGCGGCGCCGAACCGCGTTCGGGCAAGCGCCGCTTGAGCACTTCGAGCAGGCCCGCAGGCGTATCCATCTTCGGCGGTGCCTCGCCCCCGGCGCGCAGCTGCGCGCGTTGCTCTTCGGGCGGATTGACCCGGCGCATCCGCACCGGCGCACCTTCGCCAACGCCCAGCTGCGCCAAGGCCGCTTCGGAAAGCGAGACGAGGCGGTCGTTGGTCATCGGTCCGCGCCGTTCGATCCGGACGAGCACGGTGCGTCCCGTGTCGAGCGCAGTGACTTCGACATAGCTGGGCAGCGGCAATGTGCGGTGCGCGCCCGTGACGCCCGCAGCGCCGGGCTCGTCGATGGTGGCATAGCCGACCTGGTCGTAATTCATCGTGTCGACGGGGGTGTAGGTGATACCGTCCACCGTGAATGGATCGCCGACCACCACCGGATAATCCGCCGCCGGTCCGTTTGCGATCGAGCGCTCCACCGGACCGGAAGCGGTCTGCGCGGTGCTGGCGCAGGCGCCGAGGCTGAGCAGCCCGAGACCCGCGACCGAGGCGAACGATATCCTAATTGGCAATTTCATCGGCCAGCAGCCCTACACTCATCGCGTAATAGTTCGAGCAATTATACTCGAGGATCACCCGATAATTCGAGGTTAAGAGCCAGGCCGGTGTTCCCGGACCGTCGGGCTGGAACAGTGTGACGAGCGTATTCTCGTCGAGCGCACGCTGGGGCTGGACGCCCAATGCGCGCCATTCGGCGACCGACCTGTAGACACTGTGCCGCTCGTGGACGCGTGAACACACCGGGGCGACGATGCGCGTGCGATGCGCAGCGACATCGAAGCCCGAGGGCAGGTAAGCGCGCACGCCCCAGGGCTGGCCAGTGCGCCAGCCGGCATCGCGGAAGTAGTTCGCGATCGATGCCAGCGCATCGGCGCCGTTGTTCATGATATCGGCGCGTCCGTCGCCATTCCCGTCGGTAGCGAGCCGCAGATAGACCGACGGCAGGAATTGCGGATTGCCGAAGGCGCCCGCCCAGCTGCCCTTGAGCTCGCCGCGCGAATAACCCTTGTCGGCCACTTTCATCAGCGCGACCCACTCACTCGAGAAGAGCTCGCGGCGGCGCCCTTCCCAGGCGAGCGTTGCCAGCGCCTGCGACAGGTCGAACCCGCCCTTCACCGCGCCATAGGCGGTTTCATGCCCCCAGATCGCGACGAGCACCTCGCTGGGGACGCCATATTCACGCTCTATCGCGCGCAACGATCCCGACCAGCTTGCCCGCGCGTCACGGCCGCCGCGAATGCGCGCCGCATCGACATGCGAAGCGATGTAGGGCGCGAGCGGCGGATAGCCCGTGCTGGTGGGCGCGCCGGGCTGGCCGCGGTCGAGTTCGATCACCCGGTAATTGGGCGCGAGCCCTGCGGTCATCCGCTGGAGCGTGCCCTCGCCCACCCCTTCGGCCCTCGCCCGCGCCATGAGCAGCTGGAGGTACGCGTCGAAGCTCAACCCCTCCTGCGCCTGGGCGGGGATAGCGGGGAGCGAGAGGGCGATGGCCCCGAGGGCAGCGAGCAAGCGTCGGAAAATCATGCGCTGATTGTCGCAGAGCGAAGCTGAACGGCAAGTGTCATTCGTCGTTTACGGGAAACCTCCCGCCCCTGTTCCTGGAAATGCGTGACAAGCCGCGGCGATTTGACTAGCTAGCGCCGCGCTCGCGGAGAGGTGGCAGAGCGGTTGAATGCACCGGTCTTGAAAACCGGCAAGGGTGCAAGCCCTTCGTGGGTTCGAATCCCACCCTCTCCGCCACGATCTCCGGTCAGTCCTCGTCGCCCGGTTTGCGGACCAGCGACTGGGCCTTGCGATCGCCCTTCGGATAGTCCTCCGGATCGATCGATGACTGGTTCTGCAACGCCTTGTGATCCTTGATCGTCTTGCTGTCATCGGCGTCCTGTGCCACGTCGTCCTGGGCTTGCGGCGTATCGCGTTCGGTAATGGTCATCATGGTCTCCTTTCCCCCTCAACGCCCGTCATGCCGACAAGTTGCGTCTAGCGGCCGCGCGCAGCGATCTCGTCCATCGCCTCGCGCAGCTTGGGGTCCCATTCGGCCTTGAGTTCCCTGATCTTGGCGAGCAGTTCCTCGTTCTCGTAGGCAGGGATGTCGAGCCGATAGGTATCGGCCACATCGCGCATCGAGGTCCGGTCCATGGTCTCGAAGGCCTCGACCATGGCGATGGCGGACTGGCGATCGAAGCCCAGCGCCTCATAGACCGAACGGCCCATCCGCAGGCTGCTGTCGTAGGTTTCGCGGACGATGTCGCGGCAACCCATCGCCCACAGGTGATAGACATGGTCGCGGTCCTTGGCGCGCGCGACCACGTGCAATTGCGGGAAGTTGGCGCAGGCATAGCGCACCAGCTTGTCGATCTGCTCGCGCTCGTCGAGCGCCACCACGAGGATACGCGCGCGTTCGATCCCCGCGCTGGCGAGCAGGTCGGGCCGGGTGGCATCGCCGTAATAGGTCGAGACGCCGAACTTTTTCAGGACCTCGAGATGCTCGCTGTTGTAGTCGATCACCGTGGCGCGGTGGCCCGAGGCATCGAGCATCCGGTCGACGATCCCGCCGACCCGTCCGCGCCCGGCGATGATGATCGGATTATCCTCGTCGATGGCATCGGCTTCGCGGTCGCCCTGCCCCGCGCAATAGGCATGCGCGATCAGCTTGTCATAGGCGATGAACAGCAGCGGGGTGACGAGCATGGTCAACGCGACGATGAGCAAGAGCTGCGCGGCGAACTCGGGGGCGAAGACCGCATTGGCGACGCCGAAGGCGATCAGTACGAAGGCGAACTCGCCCGCCTGCGGGAGGCTGAGGCAGAACAGCCACAGCGCCTGATGCCGCAGCCCGTAGAGCCAGCCGACGACCAGCAGCACCGCCATCTTGGCAGCGATGGTGACCGCGGCCCAGAACAGCACCGAATCCCAGATCGTCGCGGCGAGGCCGAAGTCGATCCCCGCCCCCACGGTGATGAAGAACAGGCCCAGCAGCAGCCCCTTGAACGGGTTGATGTCGCTTTCGAGCTCGTGCCGGTACTCGCTGGTCGCGAGCACCACGCCGGCAATGAAGGCGCCGAGCGCGGGCGACAGGCCGACCAGCGACATCAGCAGCGCGATCCCGATCACCACCACCAGTGCGGCGGCGGTGAACAGTTCGCGCAGATTGGCGCGCGCGATGTAGCGGAACAGCGGGCGGATCGCGAAGATGCCGATGGCGATCACCGCCGCCACCGCGCCTACGCGCGTCGCCGCCGCGATCCAGATCGACATGGGCGCGGTAAGGTCGATCCCGCCATGCGCCCCGCCCTCGCCGTGACTTGTGGCCAGTGATGCAAGCTCGGGCAGCGCGAGCAGCGGCACCAGCGCGAGGATCGGGATGACTGCGACATCCTGGACCAGCAGCACCGAGAAGCTGGCCTCGCCGCCCTGCGTGCGCATCAGCCCCTTTTCGGTCAGCGTCTGGACGATGATCGCGGTCGAGCTGAGCGCGAGGACCATGCCGACCGCCAGCGCGGTCTGCCAGGGCTGGTCGGCGAGCAGCGCGATACCGGTCAGCACCAGCGTGGTCAGCACCACCTGCCCGCCGCCGAGCCCGGCAAGCTTGCCGCGCATCGCCCACAGCCGCTTGGGTTCCATTTCGAGCCCGATGATGAACAGCATCATCACCACACCGAATTCGGCGAAGACCTGCAGCGCCTCGACATCGACCGACAGCGCTGCGAGCAGCGGCGCTATCGCCATGCCTGCAAGCAGGTAGCCGAGCACCGAGCCAAGCCCGAGGCGGGTGGCCAGCGGCACCGCGAGGACCCCGGCCAGGAGGATCAGGAAAGCCAGGATCAGGAAACCGGTCACGCTGTCATCCCCCTCGCGCCGCGGCGCGTGTCAGGCCTCAGATATGGAGCGCGCGGCCATAGCTCGCAAGCACGCTCTCATGCATCGATTCGCTGATCGTGGGATGCGGGAACACCGTCTGCATCAACTCGGCCTCGGTGGTCTCGAGCGTCTTGCCCACGACGAAGCCCTGGATCATCTCGGTGACCTCGGCGCCAATCATATGCGCGCCGAGCAGTTCGCCGGTCTTCGCATCGAACACGGTCTTCACGAAGCCCTCGGCCTCGCCCAGCGCGATGGCCTTGCCGTTGCCGATGAAAGGGAAGGTGCCCGCCTTCACTGCGCGGCCCGCTTCCTTCGCCTTCGCCTCGGTCAGCCCGACACTGGCGATCTGCGGGCGGCAATAGGTGCAGCCCGGGATGTTGGCGCGGTCGAGCGGGTGCGGGTGGACGTCCTTGTTGCCCAGTTCCTTGGCGATGGCTTCGGCAGTGGTGACGCCCTCGTGGCTCGCCTTATGCGCCAGCCACGGTCCGGGCGTGCAGTCGCCGATCGCCCACAGGCCCTTCGACTTGGTGCGCCCGTAATCGTCGATCTGGATGAAACCGCGGTCCATTTCGGCCAGCTTTTCCAGCCCGACATTCTCGGTATTCGGGACGATGCCGATAGCGGTAATGCAATGGCTGAATTCGGTCTCGCTTACCTTGCCCTTGCTGTCCTTGATCTTGGCGGTCACGCCCTTGGCGGTGACCTTGAGGTCCTCGACGCCAGCGCCGGTTATGATCGTCATGCCCTGCTTGGTGAGGCTCTTCTCGAGGAAGGCCGAGACCTCCGCGTCCTCGACCGGCACCACGCGGTCGAGCATTTCGACCACGGTCACATCGACGCCCATGTCGTTGTAGAAGCTGGCGAACTCGATCCCGATCGCACCGCTGCCGATCACCAGCAGCTTCTTCGGCATTTCCTTGGGCGTCATCGCGTGCCGATAGGTCCACACGCGCTTGCCGTCGGCAGGGGCGAAGGGCAGGTCACGCGCGCGCGCGCCGGTGGCGACGATCACATGGCTGGCGGTGAGCTTTTCCTCGCCCTTCTCGCCTTTCACGGTGAGGCTGGTCGGGCCGGTCAGCGTGCCCTCGCCCATATGCACCGCGATCTTGTTCTTCTTCATCAGGTGCGTGACGCCCTGGTTGAGCTGATTGGCGACCCCGCGGCTGCGCTTCACCACCGCTTCGAGATCGGCCTCGATCGCGCCCGCGATCTTGAGCCCGTAATCCTTGGCATGCTGCGCATAATGCAGGATCTCGGCCGAACGCAGCAGCGCCTTGGTCGGGATGCAGCCCCAGTTGAGGCAAATCCCGCCAAGCAGTTCGCGCTCGACGATGGCGGTCTTGAGCCCCAGCTGCGCGCAGCGGATCGCCGCGACATAGCCGCCCGGGCCGCTGCCGAGCACGATGACGTCGTATTTGGTGTCAGCCATGATTCGTCTCTGTAGTCTCTCGTTTGGTCGCAGACATGGACCGGGCGTTACACGGTCCAAGCGAAGAAAATCCGGTTCGCGCGGGACCGCGATGTGCGGCGGTCCGGAGCGGGGAATGCGTGCGGGTCATGCGGGTGCGTATCGCATGGGCCCGGGCCTGTAGGACAGCGCTCATAGCCCCTCTCCCCTCGCGGGAGAGGGGTTGGGGAGTGGGGGCCGAAGCGCAGCAAGGATCGCTTCGCCCGCCGCATCGGTGTCGCGCAGGATATCGTTGTTCCACAACCGCAGAATGCGAAAGCCCTGCGATTTCAGCCACGCATCGCGCGCCTGATCAGCGGCGTTCTCGACATGCTGAGACCCGTCCGCCTCGACGATCAGCCTCTCGGCGAAGCACACGAAGTCGACGATATAGTCGCCGATCTGCTCCTGGCGCTTGAATTTGGCGCCGTCCATCCGACCCGCGCGCAGGATAGACCATAGCCGGGTCTCCGCCTCGGTCGGCTCGCGCCGCATGCGTTTGGCCAGGGGAAGAAGGTCACGCTTGCCCCCTCTCCTTCCCACCGCTGCGCGGCGGGCCCCTTCCTCTCCCGCAAGGGGAGAGGCGTTCACCGTCCCCCTCTCCCCTTGCGGGAGAGGGTCGGGGAGAGGGGGCTGCGACATTCCTATCAAGCCCACCGCTCCGCCACCGCGCGGGGCCGGTCGTTTTCGTCGAGCAGGACGAATTTGAACGTGCCCTGCGCCACTCGGGTTTCGGCTTCGCCATTGCGCTCGCGGGCGATGGCTTCGGCGGTGATGGTGAGCGAGGTGTTACCGGTCGCGGCGATATCGCAATAGACCGACAGCTCGTCACCCACCTGCATCGCACCGGGAAAGGCGAAATCACTTGCCGAGACGACCACCGCCTTGCCCTGCCCCTCGCGGCTTGCGAGCGAACCGGCGCCGAGCGCCATCTGACTCATCAGCCACCCGCCGAACACCCCGCCATAGGGGTTGAGGTCGGTGGGCATTGCGGTGACGCGGATCATGGGGGAGCGGTCAGGCATCTTCGAGATACCTTTCGACGCTTAGATACCACGCGGCAGCTGACATGACGCCTCCGAGGGCGCCAAAGAGTCCTCCGGTGCCCCCAGTTTCTGGACCCAGCCATAGCCCAAAAAAAATGAGGCCTGTCACGCCCCCGGAAATCAGACCGACGGGAATGAGCCAGCGAGGGTTAGTAGAGCGTCCCGTGCTCCGTAATACGCCCAAGGCAGGCAAACCGACTAACAGACCACCGAGAACAAGAAAAATTGCATAAAAGGGAGCCAGATAGATCGGTCCAAAAGCGAGATATTCCCAAGCGAAATTCGACCCTACTGAACCATCCATGACCGACCAAAAACCGCCGATGTAAGCAAGCGCTGCTGAAACACCGATCGCTATGAAAAAGAAGGAGAGGAGCTGCCTAGTGTTGCTCAAACCACCAGCCCCATCGGGTTTTCGCACAGTTGCTGGAAAGCCTCCATCAGTCGCGCGCCGTCGGCGCCGTCGATGGCGCGGTGGTCGAAGCTGCCGGTTGCGCTCATTACGGTGGCGACGCCCAATGCGCCGTCGATCACATGCGGGCGCTGTTCGCCCGCGCCGACCGCGAGGATCATCGCTTGCGGCGGGTTGATCACCGCGTCGAACTGCTTGGTGCCAAACATGCCGAGATTGGACAGGCTGGCGGTGCCGCCCTGGTATTCCTGCGGCTGCAGCTTGTTGTCCTTCGCCTTGGTCGCCAGTTCCTTCATCTCGGTGCTGATCTGCGCGAGACCCTTCCTGCCCGCATCGCGGATGATCGGGGTGATCAGACCCGAGGGCGCGGCGACCGCGACCGAGATATCCTCGCGGGAATATTGGTACAGCTCGTCGCCCTGGAAGCTGACATTGCATGCGGGCACGCGCTGGAGCGCGCGGGCGAGCGCCTTGATCAGCAGATCGTTGACCGAGAGCTTGACGCCGTCCGCCTCGAGGCTGGCATTGAGCTGCTTGCGCAGGTCGAGC
The DNA here is from genome assembly GCF_036867055.1 of Qipengyuania sp. Mu-71. Classification (NCBI taxonomy): domain Bacteria; kingdom Pseudomonadati; phylum Pseudomonadota; class Alphaproteobacteria; order Sphingomonadales; family Erythrobacteraceae; genus Qipengyuania; species Qipengyuania sp. Mu-71. The sequence continues at coordinate 1,221,200 of NZ_JBAJHR010000001.1, forward strand.
AGCGCATCGAGCCGCACGTCGACGGTGAGGTAGATATGCGGGATCGTCTGCTTGGCTTCGGTCAGGCGGCGCGCGATGACCTTGCGGACATTGTTGAGCTTGGTCGCTTCATAAGGCGCATCGAGATCGCCGCCGAGCGTCGCGGGCCTGGGCGGCGCGCTGGCCGCGGGCGCAGACGCTTCGGCCTTCGCGGGGGCCGCCCCGGCTTCGAGCCCTTCGACATCGGCCCTGATGATCCGGCCGCGCGGGCCGGAGCCGGTCACGCCCGCAAGATCAACGCCCTTCTGTTCGGCGATCCGGCGCGCGAGCGGCGAGGCGATGATGCGATCCTTGCCCGTCGCCCCAGCGGAAGCCGGGGTCGCTTTCGGCTGCGCGGACCCGTTGGCGGTCCCAGCTTGCGCTGGGACGACGTCCTTTTCTTCGGACTTAGCGGGGGTGGCTTCTGGCTCGCTTTCCGCTTCGCTCGTCGTATCAGCCGGCGCCGCAGCGGCCGCTTCGTCGAGATCCTCGCCTTCCTCGGCGAGCATCGCGATCACGGTGCCGACCTTTACGCCCTCGCTGCCTTCCTCGACTGCGATGCTGGCAATCGTGCCTTCATCGACGGCCTCGAATTCCATCGTCGCCTTGTCGGTTTCGATCTCGGCCATGATGTCGCCGGCCTCGACCTTGTCCCCCGGCTTTACCAGCCATTTGGCGAGCGTGCCCTCCTCCATGGTGGGCGACAGGGCGGGCATCTTGATCGGCGTGGGCATGGTCTGACGTTACGTCCTCGCTGGGGAGAGAGTTGTGCCGCGACCTCTGCCGAAGATGCCCCTGCGCTGCAAGGTCCTTGCGCAGAATACGAATTTACGGGTAACCCGCGCGCAAGGATCGGGGAGCAATTATGCGCACATACCTTGTCGTGATGGACGAGACCGAGGAGGCCAAGCAGGCGCTGCGGTTTGCCTCGCTGCGCGCGCAGAAGACCGGCGGATCGGTGCATATCCTCGCGCTCGTGCCGCAGCAGACCTTCAACGCCTTCGGCGGGGTCCAGGCGACGATCGAACAGGAAGCGCGCGAACGCGCCGAGGTGATGGCCAATTCCGCCGCGGGCAACATCTTTGCCGAAAGCGGCAAGATGCCCACCATCGCGGTGCGGCCGGGATCACCCGCCGATGTCATCCGCAAATATATCGACGAGCCCGGCAATATCGCCGCGCTGGTGCTGGCGACGCATGCCGAGGGCGGCTCGGGCCCGCTGGTGACGCATTTCGCGGCGCATGCGGGGCAATTGCCCTGCCCGCTCTACCTCGTCCCCGGCGGGCTGAGCCGCGAAGACATCGACCGACTCGCCTGAGCGATCAGCTCAGCGTGCCGCGCGTCGGATAATCCTTGTCCAGCGTGAAGCTGATACCGCTCAGCAGGTCATCGAGATCGGGCCGCGTGAACGGCGCGTTCTGGACCACGGCGAAATGCAGCGTGCCATCGGGCTTTACCAGGAACAGCCCCGGTTCGGAGAAGATGTCGGGTTCCTCGCTGCCGTCACGCTTTTCGCTGATGTAGAGGCCCCATTCGCGGGCCTTGTCCTCGCTCAGCGAATGCGCCAGCGGGACATCGCCCGTGTCCCATTCCTCATGGCTGACCGCGGCGCGTTCGGGGCTGTCCATCGACACGGCAAAGACATTGATGCCCTTGTCGGTGAACTGGTCGAGCTTGCCGCTCAGCTCGGTAAGGTACTTCCTGCAGATCGGGCAATGCTTGCCGCGGTAGAACACCAGCATGGTGAACGCCTCGGGCTGCTGCTTCGACAGTTCGAAGCGCGCATCGATGGTGAGCGGCAGGTCGAGATCGGGGACGGGCTGGCCGGGGGTAAGCTGGGTCATGAAGGCTCCTTCACCAACCCAATGAGCCGCCCCCCGGCGCGTTCCGTTACTTCTTCTTGCGCCCCTGATGGCGGATGTTCCCCGGCCGCCCGCGCTTGCCTGCGGGGTGCGACTGGCGCGGGGCACCCTGCCCCTTCTTCGGGCCCTTGTTCTGGTGCGTCCGCTTCTTTTCCGGGGCGCGGTTGCCGCGTGGTTCGATCCCCGCGCCATCGCTGTCGGGCACTTCGAACTTGAGCGCGCCGGTCAGCGCATTGGCTTCGGCGAGCTTGAGCTTGAGCCGGTCGCCCACGGCATATTCGGTGCCGCTGCGTTCGCCGACGAGCTTGCGCGCGCCTTCGTCATAGCTGAAATATTCTCGCCCCAGCGTGCTGACCGGGACCAGCCCGTCGCCGCCGAGTTTCTCGATCGTGGCGAAGAAGCCGAAGCCCTGCACCCCGGTGATGCGCGTGTCGAAGGTCTCGCCCACGCGGCCCGAGAGCCAGGCCGCGACATAGCGGTCGATCGTGTCGCGTTCGGCCTCCATCGCGCGGCGTTCGGTCTGGCTGATCGCGTCGGTGATCTGGTGCAGCGCGGTCTTGTCGCGGTCGGACAGACCCGAGCTTTCGGGCAGGTCGACCTTGGGTTTGGGCTGTTCGAGCTTGTAGGCATCGACCAGCGCGCGGTGCACCAGCAGGTCGGCATACCGCCGGATCGGCGAGGTGAAATGCGCATAGCTGCCGAGCGAGAGGCCGAAGTGGCCCGCGTTCTGCGGCCCGTAGAACGCCTGCGTCTGGCTGCGCAGCACCGCTTCCATGATCAGCGCTTTTTCCGCTGGTTCGGAAATGTCCTTGAGCATGCGGTTGAACAGCCCCGGCGTGATCACCTGGCCCAGCGCGAACTTCTTGCCCTGCGTGGCGAGATATTCGCGGAAGGCGAGCAGCTTCTCGCGGCTCGGCTGTTCGTGGACGCGGTAGACCACCGGCGCGGACTTGGCCTCGAGCGCCTTGGCCGCCGCGACATTGGCGGCGATCATGAAGTCCTCGACCACGCGATGCGCGTCCAGCCGTTCCCGGATCGCGATTTCCTCGATCACGCCCTCGTCATTGAGGCGGACCTGCCGTTCGGGCAGTTCGAGATCGAGCGGGTCGCGTGCCTGCCGCGCCTTGAACAGCAGCTTCCACGCACCCCACAGGTTCTGCAGATATTCGGGCGCATCGCCCGCATCGATTGCGGCCTGCGCGTCTTCATAGGCGATGTTCTGGGCGAGGCGGACGATGGCGCGGGTGAAGCGCCATTCGGTGACCTTGCCGTGTTTGTCGATGCTTATGTGGCAGGCCATCGCCGCGCGGTCGACATCCTGTTTGAGGCTGCAGACATCGGCGCTGAGCACTTCGGGCAGCATCGGCACGACGCGGTCGGGGAAATAGACCGAATTGCCGCGCTTGCGCGCCTCGCGGTCCAGCTCGCCGCCGGGGCGGACGTAATAGCTGACATCGGCGATGGCGATGATCGCGCGGTAACCGCCCTTCCCGTCGGGCTCGGCCCAGATCGCATCGTCATGATCGCGTGCATCGGCAGGATCGATCGCGACGATGGGGATGTCGCGCAAGTCTTCGCGATGGTCGGGCGAGAGCGGCAGGTCGACCACGCGTTCCGCCTCTGCGATGGTTTCGCTTGAGAAGACATGCGGGATGCCATGCTTGGCGATGGCGATCAGGCTGAACGCCTTGGGTGCCAGCGGATCGCCGATCACCTCGACCACCTCGACCTTCGCGCGGGCGGATTTGCCCATGCGTTCGGCCAGCACCAGCTCGCCTTCCTGCGCTTCGCCCAGATCGCCGATCGGCGCACTTTCGCGCACGCGCTTGTCGACCGGAGCGAGCCATGGCTTGCCCGCGCCATCGAATTCGACGACGCCCATCATGCCTTCGGTGCGCGCGGGAAGCTTCTTCATCGGCGTAGCGCGCCAGCCGTCACTGGTTTCCTCGTTGCGCGCGAGGATCCGGTCGCCACGCTTCAGCGCCGCCATCTTGGTCGTTTCGCGCACCACCAGCCGCGGCGGCTTTTCCTTGCTGTCGGGGGCCCAGTTCTCGGGCTCGGCAATTACTTCGCCATCCTCGATCGCGACGACCTTGAGCACGGTCACCTTGGGCACGCCGCCCATCCGGTGATAGGCAGTGCGCTTGCCGTCGATGAGGCCTTCTTCGGCCATGTCCTTGAGACGCTTTTTCAGCGTGATCTTTTCCTGACCCTTGAGGCCGAAGGCCTTGGCGATTTCGCGCTTGCCCGCGGGCGTGTCGGAGGTCTGGATAAATTCGAGTATCTGTTCTTTCGACGGCATCCCCTGACGCCGCCGGTTCGTGTTCTGTTTTGTCATGCGCGCCATATGGGGACGGCAAGCCCCCATGTCACGGGGTGCCTAATACGCCTTGGCCAGCAGCACGCGTTCCACTGCGGGTTCGCCGGTGAAGATGCACGCGCCATCGACCGCCTCGGCCCCGATCGGCACATTGCGGATGGTGAGCTTGTGGTCCTTCAGCCGCTCGACGACCCTTTCCAGCGCGGCGCCGGTCGGCTTCGACCATTGCACCTCGACCCAGCCGGGATAGCGCGAGGCGGAGAAATGCTTTTCCACCTCGGCGAAATCGGTGACCCCGTGGGTGATGTTCGCATCGCGGCGCTCGGCAGCCTGGGCTAGCAGCACTGCCTGCATGTCGGCGAGGATTGCGGGGATGGCCTCCCCTGCGGCTTCACGCGTCGGGTTCTCGAAGGCGGGCTTGCCCGTCTCCGCGTCCCACAAACGGTCGCGGCGCAGCATGCTGACGACGCCATTGTCCATGTCGCGCCCGCCCACCTCGACGATCACCGGCGCGCCCTTGCGGACATAGTCCCAGCGCTTCTGCGCCGCCTTGCCGGGCCGCGTGTCGAGCAGCACGCGCAGCGGTTCGCCAAGCACGCTCTGGCCGGCCAGCGTGGCGCGCAGCACCTCGCAATAATCGATCAGCGCCTGGTCTTCGGGCTTGTCGCGCAGCATCGGCAAGATCACCACCTGCTGCGGCGCGATCTTGGGCGGCAGGCGCAGGCCGTCGTCGTCGCCATGCGTCATGATCACACCGCCGACCATTCGCGTCGATACGCCCCAGCTGGTGGTATGCGCGAGGCTCTCGCCGCCTTCGCGGTTCTGGTACTTGATGCCCGAAGCCTGCGCGAAATTGGTGCCGAGATAATGGCTGGTGCCCGCCTGCAGCGCCTTGCCGTCCTGCATCATCGCCTCGATCGACCAGGTCTCGACCGCGCCCGGAAAACGCTCGTTCTCGGGCTTTTCACCGGGCACCACCGCCAGCGCGAGGTCCTCGTCGGCGAAAGCGCGATAGACCTCGAGCATGGTCAGCGTGTGGTCCTTCGCCTCGGCTTCGTCGGCATGCGCGGTATGGCCTTCCTGCCACAGGAATTCGCTGGTCCGAAGGAACATGCGCGTGCGCATTTCCCAGCGCACGACATTGGCCCATTGATTGAGCTTGAGCGGCAAGTCGCGCCAGCTCTGGATCCAGCGCGCCATGGCATCGCCGATGATCGTTTCCGAGGTTGGGCGCACGACCAGCGGTTCTTCCAGCTTGGCTTCGGGATCGGGGATCAGCCCGCCGTCCTTGCCCGCGATCAGCCGGTGGTGCGTGACCACCGCCATTTCCTTGGCAAAGCCTTCGACATGCTCAGCCTCGCGCTCGAAGTTCGACAGCGGGATGAAGATCGGGAAATAGGCGTTTTCATGCCCCGTCGCCTTGATCCGGTCGTCGAGCAGGCGCTGCATGCGCTCCCAGATGCCGAAGCCCCACGGGCGGATCACCATGCACCCGCGCACGCCCGATTCCTCGGCCATTTCGGCGGAGCTGATAACGTCCTGGTACCAGGCGGCGAAATCATCGTCGCGGCGCGTGTTCAAAGCATGGCGGATCTGGGCCACGGTCAATATCCCGTAATTGCTGGTCGGAGCGGCGCGCGGGCCGATGCCGTCATTTGCTCATCTCGTCCAGCTTCTTCTGCATCGCGGCCATCTGCGCGCGCATCTCGGCAAGGTCATCGGGCTGTTCGGGCCTGGGGGACTTGGACGCGGCGGGGATGAACGCCTCGGCGGCATTCTGCATCATCTTGAAATTGGCCTCGGCCATTTTCGCGAGCGGATTGGCTTCGATGCCCTTGGCGAAGGCCGACTGGATCTGTTCGCGGTTGCGGTGCAAATTCGCCATGCTGGCTTCGAGATAGCTCGGCATCATCGCCTGCATCGAATTGCCATACATGCTGATCAGGTCGCGCAGGAAGCTGACCGGGAGCATGTGCGTGCCGTGGCTTTCTTCCTCGACGATGATCTGGGTCAGGATGGTATGCGTGATATCGTCGCCCGACTTGGCATCGAGGACATTGAAGTCGACATTCTCGCGGACCATCTTCGCCAGATCGTCCAGCGTGATGTAGCTGCTCGTATCGGTGTTGTAGAGCCGCCTGTTGGCGTACTTCTTGATGATGATCGGTTCGCCCTCGGCGGTCCGCTTGGCCATTCTCGCATGCTCCCCAATTGTGCAATGCGAGACGTTTAGCACGTGCACAAAGTGCGATGCAACACAGCGCGCCGGTCAGCCGAAGCGGTGACCGAGAATTGTCAGCAATTCATATTGCGAAAGAGTGGTTTGCCGCGCAGCATCGGGGAGATGATATGGCAGCGCGACCCAATCGCCCTCCCCCACGTCCGGCGCATCGGACAGGTCGAGGACGATCATGTCCATCGACACCTTGCCAAGGATCGGCAGCCTGCGCTCGCCGTGCGTGAAATGCGCCTCTGCCCAGCTGCGCAGGATGCCGTCGGCATAGCCCAGCGACACCACGCCGATGCGCATGGCGCCGGGCGCGGTGAAGGTGGCGTTGTAGCCGACCGTTTCCCCCGCCCCGATCTCGCGGCACTGGATCACCCGCGCTTCGGGATAGGCCACCTGGCGGATATCGCCCGCCAGTTCGCTGCGCGGGATGCCGCCATAGAGCGACAGTCCGGGCCGGGTCAGATCGAAGGCATAGTCGCGGCCCAGGGCGATGCCGGCGCTGTTGGCGAGGCTGGCCTCCTTGTGGCGGACGGCAGAGCGGCATGAGCGGAAGGCGTTCAGCTGGCGCGCGTTCATGGCGCTGTCCTCGTCGGCGCAGGCCAAATGGCTCATCAGCACCTCGATCTCGAGCTGCTGGACATCCGGGTCGGACAGGTCGGCGGGAGATATGCCGAGGCGGTTGATCCCGGTGTCGATCATCAGATTGCACGGTCCGCCGCCGCTCTCGAGCCATAGGAGCGCCTGGCGCAGGCTGTCGATGACCGGCCTGACCCCTACCGACCGCGCATAGGCGGCTTCCCCGGCGTCGACCGGGCCGTGCAGCACCGCGACCTGTCCGGGCGGGACATGGCGCAGCACGGCGGGCACTTCGCTCCAATGCGCGACGAAGAAATCACGGCACCCGGCATCGCGCAGCACCGGCAGGCAGCTCTCGACGCCCAGACCATAGCAATTCGCCTTTACCGCCGCGCCGGCGCGCGCGCTGCCCGACAGCGTGTCGAGCGCGCGCCAGTTATGCGCGAGGGCATCGGAATCGATACGCAGCCGCAGGGTCGGCGGCGGGAGCGTGGTCATCGGCGGCTCACGGAAGGACGGGAGACGCGGGCGGATCCTGCCCGCTATCCTCAAAATCGCGCGGCGGACCCTCGGGCAGGCCCCACCAGGCCACGACCAGTCCGAAGCCGACCACCACCATCGTGTACCACAGCCCCGAATAGGCATTGCCGGTCATCGCCACGATATAGCCCGCGATCAACGGCAGGAAGCCGCCGAGATAACCCGCCCCGATATGATAGGGGATCGACATCGAGCTGTAGCGGATCCGCGCGGGGAACATCTCCGACAATAGCGCGGCGACCGAGCCATAGGTCAGCGCCGACAACAGACCGAGCACCAGCAGCAGGCCGATGATCCCGGCGATGCTTGCGAGTGGCGGGGTCTGGCGTTCGAAGGAATAGCCATTGGCTTCTAGCCAGCTCTGGATGATCGCGCGGCGCGTATCCTCGGGCAGGGCCTCGTAGCCATTGGTCGCGCTACCGATCGCCAGCTCGGTGCGGGTGTCTTCGGTAATGGCATAGGGAACGCCGAGCGCGGTCAGATCCTGCAACGCGCGGCCGCAGGCACTGGCCTGGACCTCGGCGAAGGGATCGTATTCGCACTCGGCTCCGCTGATCGTGACGGGCGCCGCGCGGGCGCTGTCCTGCAGGCCCGGATTGGCGAGCGCGCCGATCCCCCAGAACACGGGGAACAGCAGCGCAAGCGCGGCGATCGCCCCGATAATGATCGGCTTCTTGCGCCCGACGCGGTCGGACCATTTGCCGACCACGATGTAGAACCCCATCGACAGCGTGCCCGCGATCAGCAGCATCCATTCGACCACGCCCTCGTCCACGCGCATCGGTCCGCGCAGGAACGACAGGCCCGAGAAGAAGGCGGTGTACCAGATCGTGGTCAGCACGCCGGTGATGCCGAACAGCGCCACGAAGATGCGCTTGGGATTGCCCGGATAAGTCAGGCTTTCCTTGAACGGATTGGCCGAGGTTTCGCCTGCGGCCTTCATCGCCTGGAACACCGGACTTTCGGACAGCTTGAGCCGCATCCAGAGCGAGATGAACAGCAGCACGATCGACAGCAGGAAGGGAATGCGCCAGCCCCACGCGGCGAAATCGTCGGCCGGGATCAGCGCGCGGCAGGCGATCACCACCGCGATCGACAGCACGAAACCGCCGACCACGCTGGCCTGGATGAAGCTGGTGTAGAAGCCGCGCTTTTCGGGCGGGGCATGCTCGGCGACATAGATCGCCGCGCCGCCATATTCGCCGCCCAGCGCCAGCCCCTGCAGGATGCGCAGGCCGATCACGATCAGCGGTGCAGCGATACCAATGCTCGCCGCGCTCGGGATCAGGCCGACGCCCGCGGTGGCGATCCCCATCAGCGTCACGGTGACGAGAAAAGTGTATTTGCGGCCCAACCGGTCGCCGAGGAAGCCGAACAGGATTGCACCGAGCGGGCGGAAGCCGAAACCGACTGCGAAACCCGCCCAGACCAGCAGGATTTCCAGCGTCTCGTTATCGCTCGGGAAGAAGGCTGCGCCGATCAGCGCGGCGAGCGTGCCGTAGATGAAGAAATCGTACCATTCGAAGATCGTCCCCGCGCTGCTCGCGGCGATGACCAGGCGGATTTCCTTTTCGGACGGCTCCCTGTGCGGTGTGACGGCACCCTCGGGCATGTCGCGCTCCCTCCCTCGCGATTGTTCTTGGCGTGAACGCGGGTCTAGCGGGGGTCGCGGGGCTTGGAAAGCGCGTCCAGCGCGGCTCTCCACGGCAAGAGAATCGCCTCGTGACGCCCGCGGTGCGGACGGGCCGGTTCCAGCAGCGTGAGCCGCGGCAGAAACGCGCTTGGTGCCTCGCCCTCGAGCCATTTGGTCAGCGACTGCAGGGTGCGCTCGATCGCCGCTGTATCCATGCCGCGCGCCTCGCGCGCGAAAATCGCCGCGGAGGCCTGGCCCACCGCGCAGGCGGTGACCTTGAGGCCGATGGTTTCGAGCTGCCCGGTATGGGTGGACGACAGATCGATCACGCTGCCGCAACTGCGCGAGCGAGCAGTGCCGCAGGCAATGGCCGCATGGTCGTAGGGATAATCGGCCAGCTCCACCGCCAGCGCGAGCAGCTCGGGCGAATAGAGCGCGGGCGCGCGGGGTGCCGCCATCACTCGGGCGCGGCGGCCTGCTCGCGCAGGATGGCGCGGCGGTCGGCCAGCACTTCGACCAGCGCGCGCGAGCTGGCATCGACGAGTTCGTAGCTGCGCGCCGTGGTGATCCAGGTGGGCCGTCCCTTGAAGCCCCACACCGTATCGTAGCCCAGCACCAGCAGCGAGAAGGCGATCACCACGATGACCATGCCCTTGAGCGCTCCGAAACCGAAGCCGAGGACGCGGTCGACCGGCCCCAGCACCGAGCCGCGCGAAGCGGTCCCGACATTGTTGGCGATGACTTTCATCGCGGCATAGGGGATCAGCAGCAGTAGGGTGAACGACAGCAGCGAGGTGGTGATGTGCGAACCGATGTACTCCTGCAGCGCAGTCGTCAGCGGCGTATGCAGGAACCGGATCGCAAAAGCGGCCAGCACCCAAGCGGCGAGCGAAAGCACTTCCTGCAAGAACCCGCGCAGGAAACCGCCCACGGCTGCGATGCCGACGATCAGCAGGACAATGTAATCGAAACCCGTCATTTCTCTACCATGGACCGGGACTTATGAATTCCCGATTATCCGGTCAACGAGATTGGCCAATTGTCCCAAGCCATCATAGATCAGCGCCTCCGACCCACCCTTCACATCCGCCGGTCCAAAGCCGCGGTCGAAGCCGAGCTTGGCGGCTTCGCGCAGGCGCAGTCCGCCATGCGCGACCGGGCGGATTTCCCCGGCGAGCGAGACTTCGCCCAGCCACACGCTGCGCGGCGGCAACGGCTTGTCGGCCATCGCGCTGACCAGCGCCGCGGCCACCGCGAGGTCGGCTGCGGGATCGGACAGGCGATAACCGCCCGCGACATTGAGATAGACCTCGGCCGAAGAGAAATTGAGCCCGCAACGCGATTCGAGCACGGCGAGCAGCATGGCGAGCCGGCCGCTGTCCCACCCGACCACCGCGCGGCGCGGTGTGGCGCCCGATTGCAGCCGCACGATCAGCGCCTGGATTTCGACCAGCACCGGGCGCGTCCCCTCGATCGCGGGGAAGACCGCGCTGCCCGCCATCGGCTCGTCGCGACCCGAGAGGAACAGCATCGAGGGATTGTCGACTTCCTCCAGCCCCTCCCCCGCCATGGCGAAGACGCCGATTTCGTCGACTGCGCCGAATCGGTTCTTCAGCGCGCGCAGGATGCGGTACTGGTGGCTGCGTTCGCCCTCGAAGCTCATCACGACGTCGACCATGTGCTCGAGCACGCGCGGCCCGGCGATGCTGCCGTCCTTGGTCACATGCCCGACCAGCACCAGCCCGACGCCGTTTTCCTTGGCGTAGCGGATCAGCTCGAAGGCGCAGCCGCGCACCTGGCTGACCGTGCCCGGCGCGCCTTCGATCGTGTCCGAATGCATCGTCTGGATCGAATCGATCACCAGCAGCTTGGGCGCGTCCATCGAACCCAGCGTGGTCAGGATATCGCGCACCCCGGTGGCGGCGGCGAGCTTGATCGGCGCGTCGGACAGCCCGAGGCGCGCGGCGCGCATGCGGATTTGCCCGGCAGCTTCCTCGCCGCTGACATAGACGACGCCGTGCCCGCCGCGCGCGATCTTGGCCGCGGCCTGAAGCAGCAATGTCGATTTGCCGATGCCCGGATCGCCGCCCAGCAGGATTGCCGACCCCGGGACCAGTCCGCCGCCCAGCGCGCGATCGAATTCGGCGAGGCCGGTGGGCTGGCGCGTCGGCAAGGCGCCGGGCTTGTCGAGCTCGACGAACTCGACCGCGCGCCCCCCGCTCGACAGATCGTGTTTCATCGAGAACACCGTCGCCGGAGTATCCTCCGCCAGCGTGTTCCATTCGGCGCAATCGGGGCATTGCCCCTGCCAGCGATTGGATACGCCGCCACAGGCCTGGCAGACATAGCGTTTCTTGGGTTTCGCCATGCGCGCTTGCTAACCGGAACATTTAGCGAACGCAATTGCCTTTGTCGGTTTATCCCGTCATGAGGTCCGGCAATGCGTCAAAAGGAATTGCGGATAGCGCTGGTCTGCTACGGCGGAGTGAGCTTGGCCATCTATATGCATGGCGTGACGCGCGAGCTGTGGCAGCTGGCCCGCGCCAGTCGCGATTTCCATGCGCAGGGGCCCGCGCGCGGCGGGGTGGAAGCGGTCTATCGCGGTCTGCTCGAACGGATCGCCGACGAACATGACCTGCGGTTGCGCGTGCTGCCCGATATCATGAGCGGGGCCAGCGCGGGCGGGATCAATGCCGTATTCCTCGCGCAAGCGGTCCATTCGGGCCAATCGCTCGAACCGCTGACCGACCTGTGGCTTGAACTGGCCGATGTCGACGAACTGGTCGACCCGGCGGCGCGCCTCAAATGGCGTTTCTCGAAGATGTGGGCGCAGCCCTTCGCCACCTGGCTGCTCAGCCGGCCCGGCAGCAATCTGGCCGATGCGGTGGCCCCCGAGACGCAGGCCGAGGTCGAGCGCAAAGTGTCGCACCTGATTCGCGGTCGGTGGTTCGAACCGCCGTTTTCGGGCCTCGGCTTCTCGCGAATGCTCGAACGCGCCTTCTCGGCCATGGCTGCGAGCCCGGTGGAAGAGCCGCTCCTGCCGCCCGGCCATCCGCTCGACCTTTATGTCACCGCGACCGATTTTCACGGCTATCTCGAATTGCTGCGGCTGCACAGCCCGCCGGTGGTCGAGGATACCGAACACCGCATGCCGATTTCCTTCCGGACGCGCACGCCGATGACCGGTGGCATCGATATCGCCAATCCGCTCGAGCTGGTGTTCGCTGCCCGCGCGACAGCCAGTTTCCCCGGGGCCTTCCCGCCGCTGCGGATCGAGGAAATCGACCAATTGTCCGACCTCACCGAACGCAGGTGGCCGGAGAGGGAGGCGTTTCTCGAACGGATCATGCCGGTGCATGTCGCGCGGGAAACAATTGATAATGTGTCGCTTATCGACGGGTCGGTGCTGGTCAACAAGCCGTTCGCCGGGGCCATCGCCGCCTTGCACGAACGCCCCGCACAGCGCGAAGTCGACCGCCGGTTCCTCTATGTCGATCCGCGCCCCGACCGCTATGGCGATGATGGCGGCAAGCGCGAGCCGGTGGGATTCTTCTCGGCCATTTTCGGATCGCTGTCGACGCTTCCGCGCGAACAGCCGATCCGCGACAATCTGGAACAGCTCGAAGAGCAAAGCCGCGAGGCCGAGCGGCTCAGCCGCATGGTCGCCGCGCTGCGCCCCGAAGTCGATGCCGCGGTCGATCGCCTGTTCGGGCGAACACTGTTTCTCGACCGGCCCACTCCGGCGCGGCTGAAAGCGTGGCGGCAGAAGGCGCAGCAGGCCGCCGCCGAGCGTGCGGGTTATGCCTTCCACGCCTATGCGCAAGCGAAGTTCACCGGTATCGTCGTCCGCCTCGCGCGGTTGGCATTGGCCGCTGCGCCCAAGCTGGGGTTCGACGATTCCGCCCCGATCGAGGCGGTGCTGCGCGAGGAGTTGATCCGGCGCGGGCTGAGCACGCTGGCTGCGCCCTCGGGCGGTGCATCGCCCGAAGCGATCGCCTTCTTCCGCGAACACGACATCGGCTTCCGCATTCGCCGGTTGCGTCTGCTCGCGCGGCGGCTCGCGCGTGACTGGGAGGCCGATCCAGACATTTCCGACGAGGCGCTCGAACAGGGGCGCGACACGGTCTACCGGATCCTCGCGCTCTATTTCGAACGCGAAGGCGTTGCCGCTCTGGGCGCGGATTTCGTGCCATTGGCGGAGGGTGTGATGCGCGATCCGGGATCGCTGCTCGACATGATCGAGGCGAAGCGCCTGCTACCCGGGCTCGACGACCGCGCCGAGGAAATGCTCGCTGCCGCGCTGGAGCAGATGCCCAAGAACCTGCGCCGCCGGATGCTGCTGAGCTATCTGGGCTTTCCCTTTTACGATGTCGCGACACTGCCGCTGCTGCGCAATGAAGGACTGACCGAATTCGACCCGGTCAAGGTCGACCGCATCAGCCCCGACGATGCGCGCAGCATCCGCGAAGGCGGAACGCCGGCCACGCTGCGCGGGGTCGAGTTCTATAATTTCGGTGCTTTCTTCAGCCGGGCTTACCGCGAGAACGATTATCTGTGGGGCCGGCTACACGGGGCGGAGCGGATGATCGACCTCGTCTGTTCGACGCTGGAAAAGCCCTTCGCCGCCGAAACCTGCCGCCACTTCAAGCGCGCGGCCTTTCATGCGATCCTCGACGAAGAGCAGATGGCACAGCGCTGTACACAGCGCCTCATCGACGAGATCCGCGCCGAGCTTGTCGAGCGGATGCCCTAGCCCGCGGCGCGGCCGAAGAAGAGCAGCATTACCAGCCGCGCGCTTTCGGCGTCGGTGCCGAAGCCGGGCGCGGCGTTGTGGAACTGCCAGGGTGAAAACAGCACGAGCCGGTTGAAGCGCATCGGGACGCGCATCACGCGCTCCCATTTGCCTGGCTGCGCGGTATCCTTGTTGACCACGTCGCCGACCAGCGTGTCCAGATCGGCATAGCCCGACGCCGCGAGCTCGGCGCCATTGGCGGGCACGCGTTCAAGGCCGGTACGCTTGTGGCGGAAGAAATCGGTCCCGCCGGCCCCCGGTCTGGCGCAATCTTCGGGGCGCGAGAGATAGAGGATGCCCGAGTAGAAAGCCGGGTCGATATGCACCCCGCTGCGGCCCTTGTCCGCTTTCAGCGTCATCCGGCAATGGCCATGCTCGGTCTTGTCCGCCCCCTTGAGCGGGAGGCCAAGATGCCGCGAGACCGAGGCGTTAATCCCGTCCATCGGCAATGCGGTAGTCGAATCGCGGCCCGGATAATTCCCCCCCGTTCCCTGCGGCGCATAGTCGAGCGCGAGCGCAGCCCGCCGCGCGGCCCAGGGGTCGGACAGGAAATCGTCGATGATCGTCAGCGAAGGCAGCATGGGCCGCGCTTATCGCCAGCGCGGCCCTGCTTGGCAATCACCCGCCGATCACATCCTTGAGCTTGTTGAAGAAGCCGCGGCTTTCAGGGCATTCGTCGCCGGTTTCCAGCTCGCGGAACTGTTCGAGCAGCGCGCGCTGTTCCTTGCTGAGCTTGGTCGGGGTCTCGACCGCGATTTCGACCACCAGGTCACCGCGTCCGCGGCCCTGCAGCACGGGCATGCCCGCGCCGCGATGGCGCAACTGCTTGCCCGACTGGATCCCCGCCGGAATTTCGATCGTCACATCCTCGCCATCGAGGTTGGGAATATCGATCGACCCGCCCAGCGCAGCGGCGGTGAAGCTGATCGGCACGCGCGTGGCGAGCGTGGTGCCTTCGCGCTGGAAGATCGCATGCGGTTTCACATGGAGGAAAATATAGAGATCGCCCGGAGGCGCGCCGCGCGGTCCGGCCTCGCCCTTGCCCGACAGGCGGATGCGGGTGCCGGTATCGACACCGGGCGGGATTTCGACCTCGAGCGACTGCGCCTTGTCCACGCGTCCCTCGCCGCGGCAATCGCGGCATGGCGAGCTGATGACTTCGCCGCTGCCGTGGCAATTGGGGCACGGACGTTCGACGACGAAGAAGCCCTGCTTGGCACGGACCTGGCCCTGGCCGTGGCACAGGTTGCAGGTGCGTGCGCGCGTTCCGGGCGTTGCCCCCGAGCCGTGGCAGGTTTCGCAATTCTGCGAGACTTCGATCTCGATTTCGGTCGATTTGCCGTGGAAGGCTTCCTCGAGTTCGATCTGCAGATCGTAACGCAGATCGGCACCGCGGCGCGGACGGGCACGCCCACCGCCGCCAAATGCGCTACCGAAGATGGTCTCGAAAATATCCCCGATATCACCGAAATCGGCGCTGGGATGGCCGCCGCCACCGGGGCCGCCCTGCTGGAAAGCGGCATGCCCGAAGCGGTCGTAGGCGGCGCGCTTCTGCGGGTCCTTGAGCACTTCATAGGCGGCGCTGAGCGCCTTGAACTTGCCCTCGCTCTCGGTGCAGCCGGGGTTGCGGTCGGGATGGTGCTTCATCGCGAGCTTGCGATAGGCCGACTTGATCGTCGCCCCGTCGGCATCGCGGCTCACTCCGAGCAATTCGTATAGTTCGGTTTCGGTAGTCGACATGGCTTCCCAATGACTAATCGCCACCGGTGCGCGGGGGCACCGGTGGCGATTGGTTTTTCATCGTCCGATCAGTTCTTCGCGTCTTCGTCGACTTCGGAGAACTCGGCGTCGACCACGTCGTCCTCGGCCGCGCTATCCGCTGCTTCGGCATCTCCGGCAGGCGCGTCGGCAGCATTGGCCTGCTCCTGCTCGTAGATCGACTGGCCCATCTTCATCGCGCTCTGCGAAAGGTCCTGGGCCTTGGCGTTGATGTCGGTAGCGTCATCACCTTCGAGCGCGGTCTTGAGCGCCGCGACTTTCTCTTCGACTTCGCTCTTCAGCGAAGCGTCGATCTTGTCGCCATGCTCTTCGAGCTGCTTCTCGGTTGCGTGGACGAGGCTGTCGGCTTGGTTGCGCGCCTCGGCGCTTTCGCGGCGCTTCTTGTCCTCGTCGGCGAACTTCTCGGCATCCTGGACCATCTGGTCGATATCGTCATCGGACAGGCCGCCCGATGCCTGGATGCGGATCTGCTGTTCCTTGCCGGTCCCCTTGTCCTTGGCACTGACGTTGACGATGCCGTTGGCGTCGATGTCGAAAGTGACCTCGATCTGCGGCACGCCGCGCGGGGCAGCCGGGATACCGACCAGGTCGAACTGGCCGAGCATCTTGTTGTCCGCGGCCATTTCGCGTTCGCCCTGGAAAACGCGGATCGTCACCGCGTTCTGATTGTCCTCGGCGGTCGAATAGGTCTGCGTCTTCTTGGTCGGGATCGTCGTGTTGCGATCGATCATCTTGGTCATGATGCCGCCCAGCGTTTCGATGCCCAGCGAAAGCGGGGTCACGTCGAGCAGCAGGACGTCCTTGACGTCGCCCTGGAGGACGCCGGCCTGGATTGCGGCGCCCATGGCGACGACTTCATCGGGGTTCACACCGGTATGCGGCTTCGAACCGAAGAATTCTTCGACGACTTCGCGAACCTTGGGCATGCGGGTCATGCCGCCGACGAGGATGACCTCGTCGATCTCGTCCTTCGAGACACCGGCATCGGCCAGCGCCTTCTTGCACGGTTCGAGCGTACGCTTGATCAGGTCGCCGACGAGCTGTTCGAGCTTCGAGCGGCTGAGCGTTTCGACGAGGTGCAGCGGGGTCGAGCTGCCGCCTTCCATACGCGCGGTGATGAAGGGCAGGTTGACTTCGGTCGAGGCCGAGCTCGAGAGTTCGATCTTGGCCTTTTCGGCGGCTTCCTTGAGGCGCTGCAGCGCGAGCTTGTCGGTCCGGAGATCCATGTTCTCCTTCTTTTTGAACTCGTCCGCGAGATATTCGACGATCGTGCTGTCGAAATCTTCGCCGCCCAGGAAAGTGTCGCCATTGGTCGACTTCACTTCGAACACGCCGTCACCGATTTCGAGCACCGAGACGTCGAAGGTACCGCCACCAAGGTCGTAAACGGCGATGGTCTTGCCGTCTTCCTTGTCCATGCCATAGGCGAGCGCCGCGGCGGTCGGTTCGTTGATGATGCGCAGCACTTCGAGACCGGCAATCTGGCCGGCGTCCTTGGTCGCCTGCCGCTGCGCGTCGTTGAAGTATGCGGGAACGGTGATGACCGCCTGGGTGACGGTTTCGCCAAGATAGCTCTCGGCGGTTTCCTTCATCTTCTGCAGGATGAAGGCGGAAACCTGGCTGGGCGAATAGTCTTCGCCGCCGGCTTCGACCCATGCGTCGCCGTTCTTGCCCTTGACGATGTCGTAGGGAACCAGGCCCATGTCCTTCTTGGTCAGCGGGTCATCGAACCGGCGACCGATCAGGCGCTTGATCGCGAACAGCGTGTTGTCGGGATTGGTCACCGCCTGGCGCTTGGCCGGCTGACCGATCAGACGTTCGCTGTCCTTGGTGAAGGCCACGATCGATGGTGTGGTCCGTGCGCCTTCCGAATTCTCAATGACCTTGGGCTTGCCGCCGTCCATCAAGGCGACACAGCTGTTGGTGGTGCCGAGGTCGATACCGATAACTTTGCTCATGGTTTCCCCATCTGTTTCAAGTCGTTGGACACCGCACTTTGGGTTCCCCAAAGCTGGCGGAACCGGTTGGCGGCTCTATCCGGTGGTGTGTTACCCGCGTGATATAGGTGCGGTTTTCCTTGGCACAAGGGAGAGCGCGCGCTAGTTTTTGCGCATGACGAAGAGGGGATGAAATCCATGAAATTCACGTATTTCACACCAGCAGCGCTGGCTTTCGCTACGGTTACACTGGCCGGTTGTTCGGGCGGCACCGAGGAAGCGGCGGCACCCGCGGTCGACGAGGTGGCACTGGAACTGAGCGACGCGCGGCTGATGCTGCCGGCGGTGTCGGGCAATCCGGGCGCGATCTATTTCACCGTCGCCAATAGGGGCGAGCGCAATTACGCGATCCGCCGCGCCGATGTCGCCGGCGCCGGCCGCGCAGAACTGCATGCATCGATGCAGATGGACGGCGAAATGACCATGGACAGCGTGGGCCAGGTATTGGTCAATGCGGGCGATGAAGAGACCTTCGAACCCGGCGGCTACCACGTCATGGTGTTCGATCTCGACCCGGCAATCGCGGCGGGCGACACGGCCGAGATGACGCTGACCGTGGTGGGCGGCAAGCAGAAGAGCTTCCCGGTCGAAGTCCGCGCCGCGGGTGACGAACGCTGAACGATGGGCGCGACACGCTGGGGGTTGCTGCCCATGACGAAGCGGTCGCGCCAACCTGCCCCGTAGGAGGGGAACGTCCGCTGACAGCGGGCGAGATCGCGCTCGCCCGATCGGTTTTCGGGCACGCGATCGATTATGCCAAGGTGACGATCTGGCGGCGGAAGTGGTTTCCGTTCCAGCCCCGCCGGATCACCATGGCGCCGCGCGGTCACGTCCATTTCCACCCGCGGGGCGATGCCTATTGCGATGATTTTTCGACCACGCATGTGCTGCGCCAGGGGTTGCTGATCCATGAGCTGGTGCATGTGTGGCAGGTCCAGACCAGGGGCGACTGGTTCCTGCTCACCCGGCGGATGCCCTGGGCGCGCTATGATTATTCGCTCAAGCCGGGCTGGCCGCTCGAACGCTATGGCATCGAGCAGCAGGCCGAGATCGTGAAGCACGCCTTCTGGCTGCGCAATGGTGTCAAGGTCGCGGGCATCGCCGATTCCGCAGCATACGACCTGCTGGTCCGCTTCCCGGGGGCCGAGCGCTAGGAACCGCGGGCAGCCGATGCGAAGAGGGCCGCCCCATGGGGGACGGCCCTTGTTCGTTCGGTCAGATGTTCATCCGGCCAGGCGATCAGCGCCAGTAGCGGGCGTAGCGATCGTCATCGCGACAGTCGTCGTCGACATAGCGGCCATCGCCGTAATAGCCGTCGCAATCGTCGTCCTTGTCGCTAACATAGCCGATCACCCCGCCGATCGCGGCACCAGCTAGCGCGTAGGTTTCGAGGTCTTCGCCCAGCAATGCGCTCAGCCCGGCACCGGCAGCCGCACCGGCAGCTGCGCCCTCGACCGCGTAATTCTGCGCGCAGGCGCCCAGTCCGAGGCTCGAGGCGAGTAGCGCGGGTGCGAGTAACAGCTTGGTGTTCATGGTATCTCTCCGTTTGCGTCCCTGTCGGATCACATACGGACGAGCGGCCTCGCCGTTCCTCAGTCGTAGGTCACGCCGGGCAGACCCTGCCCGCCATCAGCGATAAAGGCATCGATCCGCGCTTCGAGCGCGGGCAGCGGCACCGAACCGAGCGACAGCACCACATCGTGGAACTTGCGGATATCGAACGCTTCGCCGAGTTCCTCTTCCGCCTTCGCGCGGACGCGGCGTATCGTCATCTCGCCCAGCTTGTAGGCCAGCGCCTGACCCGGCCAGCTGATGTAGCGATCGATCTCGGTGCCCACTTCGCGGTCGGACAGGGCGGTATGGCTCGACAGGTAATCGACCGCCTGTTCGCGGTTCCAGCCATAGTGGTGGATGCCGGTGTCGATCACCAGCCGCGCCGCGCGCCACATCTCGTAGGACAGCCGCCCGAACTTCTCATAGGGCGTGCGATAGATCCCCATCTCCTCGCCGAGATATTCGACATAAAGCCCCCAGCCCTCGCCGAAGCCGGAGAAATAGGTCTGCCGGCGGAAGCGCGGGGCCTCCTCCTGCTCGAGCGCGACCGCGCCCTGGAAACTGTGCCCGGGCGCGCATTCGTGCAGCGTCAGCGCGGGGATGTTGTAGAGCGGGCGCGAAGGCAGGTCGTAGGTATTCATCTGGCACGCATCGAGCCCGCCGCGCCCCGCGGTGTAGAATGGCGCGATGGCGGGATCGACCGGACGGATCGTGAACCGGTGACGCGGCAGGAAGCCGAAATAATCGGCCAGCTTTCCATCGACGCGCTTGGCGACATAGGAGGAAACCCCCATCAGCTCGTCACCGCTGCGCGCCACGAATTGCGGGTCGGTGCGCAGGAAGGTGACGAATTCGGCCAGCGTGCCGTCGAAGCCCGCCTCGTCCTTCACCTGCTCCATTTCGGCGGTGATCCGCGCGACTTCGTCGAGCCCGATGCGGTGGATCTCCTCGGCGGTCAGGTCGAGCGTGGTGTATTGGCGGATCTGCTGCGCGTAATAGGCCGCGCCATCGGGGAACTCGCTCGCGCCAAGGGTCGTGCGCGTATTGGGCAGATATTCCTCGCGGAAGAAGGCGAGCCATTCGGAATAGGCGGGCGTTACCTGCTCAGCGATTGCCGCGCGCCCGGTTTCGCGCAGGCGCTCCTGCTCGTCCGCGGGAATGCTGCGCGGTATGTCGGCGAACGGCGTCCAGAAGGGGCTCTGCTCGGGATCGTCGACGACATAGAATGCGATCGACACATCGCGTCCGTCCAACGTCACCCGCGGAACCGAAAACCCGCGCGCCAGACCGGCCCGCGCATTGGCGGTCTGCTCGGCGAAATAACGCGGAATATCGCGCATCCGGCCGATGTAGTTGTGATATTCTTCGGCCGTGGTGAAGCCGCCGCGCGGGGCCAGGTAGGACCAGAAATTGCTGTCGCTGTCGAAGGGCATTTCCCATTCGGCAAAGCGCGCATCGCCGATATCGGCCTCGAGCAGCGTGTGAAGGACCAGCGCATTGGTCCGCCCCTTGGCACCCAGCGCCGTCCGGTCGATGGCCTCCAGCTCACTAAGGTATTCTACGTAGCGTGCCGCCCGTGCCCGCTGCGCTTCGGGCGTGACCGACCACAGGCTGGCGCTGCGCTCGGTGCTGCCATTGGCGTTTTCGGTCAGCCCGAATTGCTCGAGCTGGTAATCGTAATAGCTGTCCGCCACCGCCGCGAGGCGATCATCGGCGCTGTCCTGCGCCGCCAGCGGAACGGATAGGGCGGATGCGACGAGGACCGCCGCTCCGTGAATGGCAGTCCTCATCATCACTCCCCGTGTCCGGACAATCAGTCCGGCTTTTTCGCCACGCCGACCATGGCCGGGCGCAGCAAGCGGTCCTTGATCATGTAGCCGGCCTGCATTTCCTGCACGATGGTGCCCGGTTCGACCTCGTCGCTCGGCACTTCCATCATCGCCTGATGCTGGTTGGGATCGAGCGGCATGCCCTTGGCGGCGATGCGCGTGATGCCATTGCCGGCAAACACCTTCTCCAGCTCGCGCTGGGTCGCCTCGATACCCGAAATGAAGTTCTTGGCCTTCTCGTGTTCGCGCAATTCATCGGGCACATGGTCGAGTGCGCGCGCCAGGTTGTCCGCCACGCTGAGGATATCGCGCGCGAAGTTGGTCGCGGCATAATTGCGCGCGTCCTGGACGTCCTTTTCGAGGCGGCGGCGCACGTTCTGCGTCTCGGCGCGCGCGTAGAGCACGTCCTGCATGGCGGTTTCGAGATCGCCCTTGAGCTTGCCGAGTGCATCGTCGAGCGAACTTTCCTCACTGTCCTCATCGGTATCGCCACGCAGGTGTTCAGGCACGCCTTCCATTTCGCGTAGCACTTCGTCGTCGACCGCCTTTTTCTGCGGTTCGTTGTTGTTTTCGTCGGTCACGTAATAACCCTGTCAGCCTATGCGTTTGCCCAAGGATCGGGCGGTGAAATCAACCATGGGGACGACCCGCGCGTAATTCAACCGAGTTGGGCCGATCACCCCCAGTACGCCGACCACCCTGCCCTCGCGGTCGCGATAGGGCGAGGCGATGACCGACGAGCCCGAAAGTGAGAACAGCCGGTTCTCGGCGCCGATAAATATCCGCATGGCTTCGGCGCGGCGTGCGCGTTCGAGCAGGCTGGCGACCGATTGCTTGCTTTCGAGATCGTCGAGCAGCGAGCGGACGCGTTCGACATCGCCCAGCGCGGCTTCGTCGAGCAAATTGGCCTGCCCGCGCACGATCATGACCGGGCGCTTGGCCGCATCCTCGCTCCATGTCGCGAGCCCGCGCCGCACCAGATCACTGCTGGCTTCGTCGAGCGCGGACTTCCCGCTGGCGATCTCCGCTTCGACCGTGCTGGCCGCCTCGGCGAGGGTGCGACCGGAGCTGCGTGCGGTAAGGTAATTGCTCGCCTGTTCGAGCGAGGTGCCGAGTGCTTCGGCGGGAAGCGTGATGATGCGGTTTTCGATCTGGCCGTCTTCGCCGACCAGCACCGCCAGCACGCGGTGCGTGTCGAGTGCGGTCAATGAGACCTGCGCCAGACGCGGCTCGCGCGTCGGGACCATGACCATGCCCGCTGCCCCCGAAAGGTCGGACAGCAGCGCGCTGGTTTCCTCGAGCGCGCGTTCGATCGGACCAGGTTCGCCCAACCGCTGCTCGATGGCGTCGCGTTCCTCCCGCGTCGGTTCGGCCACCTGCATCATTGCATCGACGAACAGCCGCAATCCCGTATCGGTGGGCATCCGCCCCGCGCTCGTATGCGGCGCCGCCAGCAGCCCGCGCGCCTCGAGATCGGCCAGCACGTTGCGGATCGAAGCGGGGGAGAGATTGACCTGCCCGCCGCCCGCCAGCGCTTTCGATCCCACCGGCGAACCGCTGTCGAGATAACCTTCGACCACGAGTCGGAAGATCTCGCGAGCGCGGTCGGACAGATCGTTGAGCGGCGGAGAATTCATGCCCCCTATCTAACCACTCCCCTTGCGGCCTCAAGGGGCTTGCGCCACAGGCACTCGCGAGATTCGACTGCAATGGAGAACCCCATGCGACCTTCCGGCCGGGCGCCCGACGAAATGCGCGCCATCACTATCGAAACCGGTTACACCAAGCACGCCGAAGGCAGCTGCCTGATCAGCTTCGGCGAAACGCGCGTATTGTGCACCGCCAGCGTCGAAGAACGCATCCCGCCGTGGCTGCGCGGCAAGGGCGAAGGCTGGGTCACCGGCGAATATTCGATGCTCCCGCGCGCCACGCATACGCGCGGCCAGCGCGAGGCGGCCAAGGGCAAGCAGAGCGGCCGGACGCAGGAAATCCAGCGACTTATCGGGCGCAGCTTGCGCGCGGTGGTCGATCACAAGAAGCTCGGCGAACGGCAGATCACGCTCGATTGCGACGTTATCCAGGCCGATGGCGGCACGCGCACGGCGTCGATCTCCGGCGCCTGGGTGGCCCTGCGCCTCGCAGTCGACGGGCTGATGAAGTCGGGCGATATCACGCAGGACCCGATCACCGCGAAAGTGGCGGCGGTTTCCTGCGGGGTCTACCAGGGCACGCCCGTGCTCGACCTCGACTATCCCGAGGACAGCAATGCCGATGCCGATGCCAATTTCGTGCTGATCGAAGGCGGCAAGATCGCCGAGGCGCAGGCGACCGCCGAAGGCGCGCCCTATGACGAGGAAGCCTTCCTCCGCCTGCTGCGGCTGGCGCAGATGGGCTGCGCGCAGATCTTCAAGGCGCAGGACGAGGCCACGCGCAAATGACGCGCCGGCTCGGTTCGGGCTCTCTGGTGATTGCCACGCATAACGCCGGCAAGCTGAAAGAGATTTCCGCGCTGCTCGAACCGCATGGCATGAAATGCCTGTCGGCCGGGTCGCTGGGCCTGCCCGAACCGGCCGAAACCGGCACCACCTTCGTCCAGAACGCGCTGCTCAAGGCGCGGGCTGCGGCGGAGGCGTCGGGCATCGTCGCGCTGGCCGACGACAGCGGCCTGTCGGTCGCTGCGCTCGGCGGGCGACCGGGCGTCTATACCGCCGACTGGGCCGAGCGGCAGTGGTTCGAAGGCGATCCGGGCCGCGACTGGTACATGGCGATGGGCAAGGTCGAGGGGCTGTTGCAGGAACAGGGCGCGGATGCGGACCGGTCCTGCGCGTTCCATTGCGTGCTGGCGTTGGCATGGCCCGATGGCGAGCACGCGGTCTACGAAGGCACCGCTCCCGGCAGCCTCACCTGGCCGCCGCGTGGCGAAATGGGCTTCGGTTACGATCCGGTGTTCGTGCCCGAGGGCAGCGAGCAGACCTTTGCCGAGATCGAACCGGCGCAGAAACACGCGATCAGTCACCGCGCCGATGCGTTTGCGAAGCTGGTCTCCGAACAGTTCGGCTAAAAGCTTAGTAGGCTTTCTGGCCCCAGACATTTCCGGCGGGCCAGTAGCGGCAGACCAGCACGTCGTTGCCCGCGGCGGTGGCCACCGCGCAGCCGACTTCCTGCGTGTCGCGCCAGACCACCTGCGAGTAATGCCCGACGTCGGCCCAGTTCCCCGTTTTCGAGATGTTGGGGAAGTGCGCGTGGCGGTAATGCTTTTTCTCGGCGATGAACATGCCGACCATGGTTTCGACCTGCCAGTGTCCGGCGGTGCCCATCCAGAGGTTTTCGCCCGTCTGGTTGCGGCCCTTCTGGCTGGCGTGCTGCAACATGCCTTTGCGCGACAAGTGACGCGCCCAGTCCTGTGCTTCGCGCTCGAGATGGGTGTTCCACTTGAGGGGTTGCAGACGCAGGCGCAGGCGTTCGTCATTGTGCGTCCGCAGGATGCGTGCGGCCAGATGGACGTCCGAGCTTCCCCGGCCATCGATCGACCGTGATGCGGGAATCGGCTTGTCCTGCGAAAACCAGCGCGACGATCCGCTTGCGGCCACGGCAGTCCCCGTGGCACAGAGTAGAGCAACAGCGCCCATCAGCGGCGCGATCCAGTTCTTCGTCCCATTCATGGGTCCGGCTCTTCAGCCGATATAGTTAAGAATGATTGAAGGCACTTTTGGCCCGCGCACTCTACATCCATTGGCCCTATTGCATCGCCAAATGCCCCTATTGCGATTTCAACAGCCATGTCCGCAAGACCGCCGATATGGCGGAATGGAAGACAGCGTTGCTGGCGGATATGCGCCACGAATTCGACGGGACCGGGTCTGAGGAACGCCTCGCAAGTATCTTTTTCGGCGGCGGAACTCCGTCGCTGATGCCGCCGTCTCTCGTGGCAGATCTGCTGGGCGGGGCGGAGCGCCTGTGGGGCTTCGATCCGGCGATCGAGATCACGCTGGAGGCCAATCCGAGCAGCGTCGAGGCTGCGAAATTCGCCGATCTGGCAGCGGTCGGGGTCAATCGCGTGTCGCTGGGCGTGCAAAGCCTGCGCGATGAAGCGTTGCGTTTTCTCGGCCGGTTGCACGGAGTCGAGGAGGCACTGACCGCGCTCGAGCTGGCGCAGAGCCACTTTCAGCGCGTGTCGCTCGACCTGATCTATGCCCGGCCCGGACAGAGCATGGCCGATTGGCGCACCGAACTTGGCGAAGCACTGGCGCTCGGCACCGATCACATGTCGCTCTACCAGCTGACCATCGAACCCGCGACGCGCTTCGCGACCGATGTCCGCCGCGGGATGTTCGAGCCGCTCGACGATGACAATGCCGCCGACCTGTTCGCGCTGACCCGCGAGATGACCGTTGCCGCGGGCCTGCCCGCCTACGAGATCAGCAACCATGCCCGCCCCGGCGAGGAAAGCCGGCACAATCTGACCTATTGGCGCTACCAGGACTATATCGGGATCGGCCCGGGCGCGCATGGGCGGCGCGGTGACGTGGCCACGACCCGGCATCGCAAGCCCGAGAACTATATTGCCGCGGTGGCCGAGACGGGTCACGGGATCGCCGAAGCGCGCCCGCTCGACCGGAGCGAACAGGCAAGCGAAGCGCTGCTGATGGGTCTGCGTTTGGCCGAAGGCGTCGATCTGGCCGCCCTCGCCCGCCGGTTCGCTGTCCCGCCCACCGGATTGGTCGACCCTGCCAAGCTCGCGCTTTACCGCGACCTCGGGTTGGTGCGGACCGATGCCGACTGGATCGGCGTCACACCGCAGGGCATGCCGCTGCTCGATGCGCTGCTGGGCGAGCTGGTCCAGGCCGATCTCGTCGCTTCATGAGCCGGGCGGACCTGCTCGAAGCGTGGCACGGCCATCTCGCGCTCGGGCTGCGGCGTTCGCCGCATACGGTGCGCGCCTATGGCAAGGCCGCCGAGCGGCTGCTGACCCGGCTGGACCTGGCGGAATGGGACGATGTCGCCGAGCTGTCGACCGCGGCGCTGCGCACCCATCTCGCGTCACGCCGCGCCGACGGCCTGTCGAACGCCTCGACCGCACGCGAACTCTCCGCGCTCAAGGGGTTCATCGGTTTTGCGCGGACGCAGGCGGGGCACGCGGTATCCGACCCCCCGCGCCTGCGCGGCCCGCGGATCAAGAAAGGCCTCCCGCGGCCGGTCACCCCCGATGATGCATTGGGCTTGGCGGATACGGTCGAAGCGCTCGCCGCCGACGACTGGATCGGTGCGCGCGACCGCGCGGTGCTGCTGCTGCTCTATGGTGCGGGCATGCGGATTGCCGAGGCGCTGTCGCTGACCGCATCCGCGCTGCCGCTGGGCGAGCGGCTGACCGTGACCGGCAAGGGCGGCAAGCAGCGCGTCGTTCCCCTCATTCCCATCGTGCGCGAGGCGGTGGCGGACTATGCCGCGCGCTGCCCCTGGCCCCTTCCCGCGCAGGAGCCGCTGTTCCGCGGTGCCAAGGGCGGGCCGCTCGTACAAGGCGTCGTGCAGCGGACCACCGCCCGCGCGCGCAAGGCGCTGGGCCTGCCCGACAGCGCCACCCCCCATGCGCTGCGGCACAGCTTCGCCACGCATCTGCTGGGTGCGGGCGCAGATTTGCGCAGCCTGCAGGAATTGCTCGGCCATGCCAGCCTTGGGTCGACGCAGATCTATACCAAGGTCGATGCGGCCAGCCTGCTCGAAACCTATCGCAGCGCCCATCCGCGTGAACGGGACTAGCGTTCGGCGCGCGGTTTCCAGCTGACGACCCGCCACAAATAGCCGGCGAGCGTCAGCCCGAGCAGGCCAAGCGTGATCCAACCGAGCACTTCCTGGGATTCGGCGAGCCATACCGCCAGCCGCCGACCGCTTTCGACCAGCAACAGGTTCCAGATAAATGCCCCGGCAAAGGTAAAGCCGAGGAACCGCCAGAGGCCCATATGCGCGAGCCCTGCGGGGAGCGAGATCATCGTGCGGAAGACCGGGGTGAAGCGGAACACGAAGACCACCCAGGGGCCATGCCGCTGGAAGAAGCGCTGTGCGCGCTCGACGTCTTCCCATTCCATCGTCAGCCAGCGCGCCCAGCGGTTCACGAAGGGTTCGAGCCGGGTCCGCCCCCAATGGTCGCCGAGCCAGTACCAGACGTAATTGCCCGCGGTCGATCCGATGGTGCCGACGATCATCAGCGGCCAGAAATCGATCGTACCGCGCGATACCGCCACTCCGCCCAGCCCCATGATCACTTCGGACGGAATCGGCGGAAAGATGTTCTCGACCGCCATGAGCAGGAAAATGCCCAGCAGCCCGCCCTGCTCGATCGCGCGGATAATGAGTTCGTGCATGAAACCGTAACCAGCGGGCCCGCGAAGCGGTCCTAGAGCTCCGCGTGGCGGCGCTTGATCGCATCCCAGATCAGCCCGGCGGTGTCGGTGCCGTTGAACTGGTCGATCGCGACGATGCCCGTCGGCGAGGTGACGTTGATCTCGGTCAGCCACTTGCCGCCGATCACGTCGATCCCGACGAACACCAGCCCGCGGCGCTTCAATTCGGGGCCCATCGCGGCGCAGATCTCTTCCTCGCGCGCGGTCAGCGTCGTCGCCTCGGCATGGCCGCCCTGGGCAAGGTTCGAACGGAACTCACCTTCACCCGGGAAGCGGTTAATCGCCCCGGCAAATTCGCCGTCGACCAGCACGATACGCTTGTCGCCCTCGCTCACCTCGGGGAGGAAGGGCTGGACCATATGCGGTTCGGGCCAGGTCTGGTCGAAGACTTCCGACAGCGCCGACAGATTGGTCCCGTGCTTGTCGATACGGAAAATCGCCTTGCCGCCATTGCCGTGCAGCGGTTTGACCACGACCGAGCCGTGCTTCTTCTGGAATTCGCGCAGATCGTCGAGATGCCGCGCGACCAGCGTCGGCGGCATGTATTGCGCGTAGTCGAGCACGAACATCTTTTCCGGCGCGTTGACCACTTCGCGCGGATCGTTGGCCACCAGCGTGGTGCCCTTGAGCCGGTCGAGCAGCAGAGCAGAGCTGATATAGCCCAGGTGGAACGGCGGATCCTGCCGCATCAGCACCACGTCGATGTCGCGCGCAAGGTCGATCCGGCGCCGGTCGCCGGCGTGGAAATGGTCGCCCTCGACCCGCTGGACGGTGACGGGCGCGGCATGCGCGGTGATGCGGCCATGCGGGGTGCCGTCGCTTTCATAGGCGAGGGTCGCGACATCGTAGTGCCATACCTCGAACCCGCGCGCCTGCGCCGACAGCATCAGCGCAAAAGAGCTGTCGCCCGCGATATTGATGTTTTCGAGCGGGTCCATCTGGACGGCGACGCGTAGGGACATTCCTATTCCTCGTAGTCAGGCGAGCGGCGGGAAGAAGCGAAGATTACGGCTGCCAGGCATTGGGGATGTGGCGAGGGAAGCTGCCCGGTGCAAGCAGGATCACGTCGATCCGGATATCCTCGCCGTTTTCGGCATAGCGATGCGCCACCGCTTCCGCTGCCGCAGCGACGCGCGAAAGCCGGTATTCGTCGATCGCATGGTCGAGATCGGCGCGCTTGCGGCGCCATTTCACTTCGACGAACGCGACCACCCCGCCCCGCCTGGCGACCAGGTCGATTTCACCCGCGGGCGTCCTGACCCGCCGGTCGAGCACTTGCCAGCCCTTGGCGCGCAACCACACTGCTGCGCGTGTCTCGCCCTCGCGGCCGCTTTTCTCGGCCA
Organism: Qipengyuania sp. Mu-71; assembly: GCF_036867055.1. Classification (NCBI taxonomy): domain Bacteria; kingdom Pseudomonadati; phylum Pseudomonadota; class Alphaproteobacteria; order Sphingomonadales; family Erythrobacteraceae; genus Qipengyuania; species Qipengyuania sp. Mu-71. Next base: position 1,250,071 of record NZ_JBAJHR010000001.1, read on the forward strand.
GCTGGCGGGTCATTCGGAGCGCAGCGCCATGGCCCGCGCATACAGCGCCTTGCGGTCCATCCCGGTGGCCTTGGCGACCTGCCCCGCAGCCTGCGAAGCTTTCATCGTGCGCAGGGCGGCGACCAGCATGATCTCCGCCTCTTCCTCGCTTGCCACGCTTTCGGGCGGCGGGCCTATCAGCAGGACGATTTCGCCGCGCGGGGGATTGGCATCGAAATAGGCGCGCACGCCCGCGGGCAGGCCGCGGCGCATTTCTTCGTGCAGCTTGGTCAATTCTCGCGCCACCGCCACTTCGCGTTCGGGAAGAACCTCCTCGATCGCTGCCAGCGATTTCGCCAGGCGCGGCGCGGTTTCGTAGAAGATCAGCGTGCTATCGACCCCGGCCAGTTCCGCGAGCGTTTCGCGGCGGGCCTTGTCCTTGCTGGGCAGGAAACCGGCGAACAGGAAGCGGTCGTTGGGCAGGCCCGACAGCGCCAGCCCGGTCACGGCCGCGCAGGCCCCGGGCAGCGCGGTAACGGGAATGCCTTCCGCCCGGCAATCGTTGACCAGCCGGTAACCGGGATCGGAGACCATCGGGGTGCCCGCATCGCTGACCAGCGCCACTGCCCTGTCGCGCATGGAATCGACCAACCGGGTGCGGTCGCGATGTTCGCTGTGATCGTCATAGCGCCACATCGGCTTGGAGATGCCGAGATGCTTGAGCAGCTTGCCGGTGACCCGCGTATCCTCGCAGGCGACCCCGTCGCAGCGGCGCAACACATCGACCGCGCGCAGTGTGATATCCCCAAGGTTGCCGATCGGGGTGGCGACGATATAGAGCCCCGGTGTAAGGGAATCTTCGGAAGGGGTCGCATCAGTCACCCTTCCCCCATGAACCAATATTGAGGGACGCGGCAAGATGAAGCGCTGGACTTTCGACCGTCGGGCAATGGTAACCCTCGGGCTGGCAGCCCTGCTGGGCGCCTGCTCGGTCATTCCCAAGGCCCCCGAACGCGCGGGGCCGGTAACACCGACGCCTTCAGCCGAACCGACGCAGAGCCTGCCGACCGACGAGACGCGGCACCGGATCGCGCTGCTGGTCCCGATGTCGGGCCGCAACGGGCCGGTTGGCCAGTCGATCGCCAATGCCACCACCATGGCGCTGCTCGACACCAATGCCGGCAATCTGCGCATTACCACCTACGACACCGCCAAGGGTCCCGAAGCCGCGGCGCGGCAGGCGATCGCGGAAGGCAACAAGCTTATCCTCGGCCCCTTGCTCGGATCGAACATCCCTTCGGTCACCGCCCCGGCGCGTGCGGCGGATGTGCCGGTGATTTCCTTCTCCAACGATACCGGCGCCGCGGGGCCCGACGTGTTCATCATGGGCCACATCCCCGAACAGTCGATCACGCGCACGGTCCAGTATGCCCGCAGCCAGGGCGCGCAGAATTTCGCCATTATCGCCCCCGATGGGGAATATGGTTCGCGCGCGGAAGACGCGGTGCGGCGCGCTGTGGCAGCCTATGGCGGCGCGGTCGTGTGGACCGAACGCTTCGCCCGCGGCAACACCTCGATCGTCAGCGCGGCGGAACGGCTGAAAGCGCATGGCGGCTATGACACCGTGCTGGTCGCGGATGGCGCGCGCCTTGCGGCGCAGGCCGCTGGCGTGCTCAACCCGGGCGGCACCATGACCACCCGGCTGCTGGGCACCGAATTGTGGAGCGGCGAAGGGTCGGTCACGCGCGCATCTGCTCTGACGGGGGCGTGGTTCTCCGCCGTGTCGGACGATCGCTACAAGCGCTTTACCGACAGCTATGAGGCACGCTTCGGCAGCCAGCCCTATCGCATAGCGACGCTGGGTTATGACGCGGTTCTGCTGACCTTGCGCGTGGCGCGCGACTGGCGTCCGGGCCGCGATTTCCCCGCTGGCGCGCTGCGCAGCGAAGACGGCTTCCTCGGGCTCGACGGGGCTTTTCGCTTCGGGCGCAACGGGCTCGTCGAACGCGCCTTCGAAGTCCGCGAAGTGCGCGATGGCGCGGTTGTCGTGGTGGAGAATGCACCCAGCCGCTTCTGAGCAGGGCGGATAACCCCGCCGGCGCGCTTGTAGCGGCGGGAAACCGCACGATATAGCACCTGCATGTCCGACGATCTGTTCGAAAACACGCCGACCTCCAGCGGCGACTATGACGCTTCCTCGATCGAGGTCCTCGAAGGGCTCGAGCCGGTGCGGCGCCGCCCCGGCATGTATATCGGCGGGACCGACGACCGCGCGCTCCATCATCTGGTTGCCGAAGTGCTCGACAACTCGATGGACGAGGCGGTCGCGGGCCATGCCACGCGGATCGAGGTGCGGCTCGAGGAAGGCAACCGCATCACCATCGCGGATAACGGCCGCGGCATGCCGGTGGACGAGCATCCCAAGTTTCCGGGCAAGTCCACGCTCGAGGTCATCCTCTCCACGTTGCATTCGGGCGGCAAGTTCTCGGGCAAGGCCTACGCCACCAGCGGCGGCCTGCACGGTGTCGGCATCTCGGTGGTGAACGCGCTGTCGAGCGATACGCGGGTCGAAGTGGCGCGCGACAAGCAGCTGTTCGCGCAGAGCTTTGCCAAGGGGCAGACGCTTGGCCCGCTCGAACAACTCGGCCCGACGCCCAATCGCCGCGGCACCACGGTCAGCTTCGTCCCCGACACCGAAATTTTCGGCGACCGCCAGTTCAGCCCCAAGCGGTTGTTCAAACTGGCGCGGTCGAAGGCCTATCTCTTCGCCGGGGTCGAAATCCGCTGGAAATGCGCGGACAGCCTCGCGAGTGATGAGGTCCCCACCGAAGCGGTGTTCAAATTCCCCGGCGGCCTTGCCGATCATCTGGCCGAGCAGATCGGGTCGCGCGAATGCGTCACCGCGGAGCCCTTTGCCGGCAGCCAGGATTTTCCCGATGAGGCCGGGCGCGTCGAATGGGCGATTGCCTGGCCGCTCTATTCGGACGGTTCGACGAGCTGGTATTGCAACACCGTGCCGACGCCCGATGGCGGGACGCATGAGCAGGGCCTGCGCGCGGCGCTGACCAAGGGCCTGCGCGCTTTCGCCGAACTGACGGGGGTGAAAAAGGCGAAAGAACTGACTGCCGACGACGTGATGGTCGGCGCCGAGGTCATGCTCAGCGTCTTCATCCGCGATCCGCAGTTCCAGTCGCAGACCAAGGACCGGCTGACCTCGCCCGAAGCCGCGCGGCTCGTCGAGAATGCGGTGCGCGACCATTTCGACCATTTTCTCGCGGATAATATGGACCGCGGCAAGGCGCTGCTTGGCCAGGTGATGGAGCGGATGGACGAGCGGCTGCGCAGGAAGCAGGAACGCGAGATCAAGCGCAAGACCGCGACCAATGCCAAGAAGCTGCGCCTGCCGGGCAAGCTCACCGATTGTTCGGGCGAAGGCGAGGCGGAAACCGAACTGTTCATCGTCGAAGGCGATTCGGCGGGTGGCAGCGCCAAGCAGGCGCGCGCGCGCAAGAGCCAGGCGATCCTGCCGATCCGCGGCAAGATCCTCAACGTCGCCAGTGCCACCGCCGACAAGATCCGCGCAAATAGCGAAATCGCCGACCTCACGCTCGCCATGGGCTGCGGCACGCGCAAAGATTGCGACCCCGAGAACCTGCGCTACGACCGCATCATCATCATGACCGATGCCGATGTCGACGGCGCGCATATCGCGACGCTGCTGATGACGTTCTTCTTCCAGGAGATGACCGAGGTGGTGCGCGGCGGACACCTCTACCTCGCGCAGCCCCCGCTCTACCGCCTGACCGCGGGCAAGGAGAGCCGCTATGCCCGCGACGACGCGCACCGTGCCGAGCTTGAAGCCACCGTGTTCAAGGGCAAGAAGGTCGATGTCGGCCGCTTCAAGGGCCTGGGCGAGATGAACCCCGCACAGCTGCGCGAAACCACGATGAACCCGGCGACCCGCAGCCTCATCCGGATCACGCTCCCGCCCGAGTTCGAGGACCGCGCGAAGGTCAAGGAACTGGTCGACCAGCTGATGGGCCGCAATCCCGAACACCGGTTCAACTTCATCCAGAACAATGCCGGCGACATGGACCGCGAGATGATCGACGCGTGACGGCTGTGCCGAACGCCTTGGATCGATAGCGGTTGGGCTGTAGTGTCCCCCTGCACCGCGGGAGACAGCCGATGAACAGGATCGCCTTGGGACTGCTGACCGTGGCCGCCGGATTGCTCGGTGCGTGCAGCCTCCCCTCGCCCAGCCTGTCGCTGCTGGCGAGCGATTGCGGGGGCCAGTTCGGCGCACCGGGGGACGTCGCGCCAAGCGATGTCTTCTTCATGGCCAGCAATATGGCCGACTGCCGTGAGGATTCGCTCCAATTCGCCATCTTCCGCTCGGACGAGCTGTCCTACGGCTTCGTCACACCGTCCGACCACGGTGAAGAGCCATCGGACGCGCACCGCGCCAAGCTGCTGGCCGAAGACCAATGGCTGGCCGCGCTGAGCGACCAGATCGAGCAACCCGGGAACGAGAACCGCGTGCTGCTCTATATCCACGGCTACCGCAGCGATTTCGACGATGCGCTCGATCGCACGGTCACGGTGCGCAACCTCAATGCCTTTTCGGTCCCGACGGTGTCGGTGGTGTGGCCCTCTCGCAAACGCTATCTCAGCTATCTCTACGATGCGTCGAGCATCGCCTGGTCGCAGGGCTATATCGACAGCCTGCTGCTGACGCTGGTCGAGAAGAGCGACAACATCACGCTGGTGGCACACAGTATGGGAGGGCGCGCGCTGGTCGGGGCGATCGGGCGGCTCAATCTCGCCAAGCCCGACAAGGCCGGGCATGTGCACCGGCTGATCCTCGTGTCGCCCGATATCGACCGCCACCAGGTCCTGCGCGACGATGGTTCGATTACCGAACTGCTGAAGGGCGGGCGTTCGGTGACGATCTATTCCTCACAGGAAGACCTCGCGCTGCGAACCTCGCGCTCGCTCCACGGATACAGCCGGCTCGGCAGCTCGGATTGCAGCTATTCGGTCGACTATGCGGAGCGCCGCCTGGGCCGTGACGGCAATTGCCACCTCGGCCCGGACCTGCCGGGATTGAGCATGGTGGATACCTCGGCCGCGGTAGCCGAGGGCGGGCTGCGGCATGCCGACGTGTTCGATACCTGCGTCGGCCGTGCCGATCTGGCGGCGGTACTGAATGGCGAACCCACCCCGTGGCGCGAAACGGTGGCGCCGCGTGGGGGCCGCACGGGCTACCGCCTCACCCACGCATCCTACGCCGCGCAGCGGGACGACTGTCCCGCCTAGACCCCGGTGGTATGCACGTGGAGATCGCTTTCCAGCGTCCGGTGCACCGGGCACTTGTCGGCGATGGCGATGATCCGGCTGCGCTGGTCGTCGGAGAGCTTGTCGCCATGCAGTTCGATCCGGCGGACCAGCGCCTGCATCGGGCGCCCCTCCTCCATCGCCTCGACATGATCGCACTCTTCCTGGTGCTTGCGCTCATGCGTCACCTCGACCGTCGCCCCCTCGAGCGGCCAGCCCTTGCCATCGGCATACATCTTCATCGTCATCGCGGTGCAAGTGCCGAGCGCGGCGTTGAGCAGATCGTACGGCGTCGGCCCGCTGTCGTCGCCGCCATAGCTCTTGGGCTCGTCGGCGATGAAACGGTGGGTGCGGGTGTGGACCTCGGTGCCGAACTTGCCATGGCCGGTTTTCACCACGACGCCCTTGGCGGGCATCGGCCAGTCGTCGCGAAGCGGGAGATACCGGCTGGCCCAGGCGGCGATCATGCTGGCGGCAAAACGCGCATCGGCCTCGTCGAGCAGCAAATGGTCTGCGCCCTCGAGGCTGACGAAACTCTTGGGATGTTTGGCAGCGCGGAACAGCGCGCTGGCGTTCTCGATCCCGACGATCGCATCGGTGGGGGAATGGAGGAACAGCAGCGGGCGCTTCAGTCGCCCAACCTCCTCCAGCAGATCGATATTCTCGACCCGTTCGAGGAAATCGCGGCTGAGCGCGAAATCGCGTCCGCCGATCGTGACCTCGCCCTCGCCTTCCTTGCGAATCGCCTCGAGATCGCCGTCGATCCGCTGGAGCACATGCGGCACATCGCTGGGCGCGCCGATGGTGGCGATCGCGGCGACCTTGTCGAAACCCAGATCATCGGCCGCCGCCAGCACCGCCGCACCGCCGAGGCTGTGTCCGACCAGCAGGATCGGCTGCGCAAAACGCACCAGCAGTTCTTCCGCTGCCGCAACCAGATCGGCGACATCGGTGGCGAAACCCGCGCGCCCGAATTCGCCATCGCTCCCGCCCAGCCCGGTGAAGTCGAACCGCAGGCAGGCGATGCCTTCCTGCGCCAGCGCACGCGCCACGCTGACCGCCGCGCGGCTCTGCTTGGTGCAAGTGAAGCAATGCGCGAACAGCGCCGCCCCACGCACCAGCCCGGTGGGCAGTTCGAGCGAACCGGTCAGTTCGTGGCCTGCATCGGTGGCGATAGTGATCTTTTCGGTCGGCATGATTTCTTCCTCGCGTCTGAAGCGATAACGCACCCTTGCACGAGCGGTGCCCGGTCCCTAACGCTAACGTAAAGTTGCAAGGGAAAACCGATGACAGAACCGACCCGTTTTGAAGGCACGCAGGCCTATATCGCCACCGAAGACCTGAAGGTCGCAGTCAATGCAGCGGTCACGCTGCGGCGTCCGCTGCTGGTCAAGGGCGAACCGGGCACGGGCAAGACGGTTCTGGCGCACGAGATTTCCAAGGCGCTCGACGCGCCGCTGATCGAGTGGAACGTCAAATCGACCACCAAGGCGCAGCAGGGCCTGTATGAATATGACGCGGTGGCCCGCCTGCGCGACGGCCAGCTGGGCGACGAGCGCGTCCATGACATCTCGAACTACATCCGGCGCGGCAAATTGTGGGAGGCGTTCACCGCCGAACAGCTGCCCGTGCTGCTGATCGACGAGATCGACAAGGCCGACATCGAGTTTCCGAACGACCTGTTGCAGGAACTCGATCGCATGAGCTTCGATGTCTATGAGACGCATGAGCGGATCGAGGCGAAGGAACGCCCGATCGTGGTCATCACCTCGAACAACGAGAAGGAACTGCCCGACGCCTTCCTGCGCCGCTGCTTCTTCCACTATATCAAGTTCCCCGACACCGAGACGATGCGCGAGATCATCGAGGTGCACTTCCCCGGCATCCAGAAGACGCTGGTCACCAAGGCAATGGAAATCTTCTACGAAATCCGCGACGTGCCGGGCCTGAAGAAGAAGCCCTCGACCAGCGAGCTGCTCGACTGGCTCAAGCTGCTGCTCAATGAGGACATGCCGATCGAAGTGCTGCAGGATGCCAATCCCAACGCCGCGATCCCGCCGCTGCATGGCGCCTTGCTCAAGAACGAGCAGGACGTGATGATGTTCGAACGCCTCGCCTTCATGGCGCGCCGGCAGAGCTGACGCTCTCCTCCCAAAGGAACAACGAACAGGGGCGCGAACCACATTCGGTTCGCGCCCCTTTTTCATTATCCGCTCGCGGATTAGTCCAGGCTGTAGGCCAGTTCGAAATCGCCCCAGCGGCGGCCGTTGATGACCAGCGGCACATAGACATTGCGCACGACGAGATAGTTCTTGCCGTCGCCTTCTTGGCGATAGACCGCCATCATATAGGGTTCGGTCTGCGTCTTGGCGGTCTTGTCGATCGCGTAGAGCATGATGCGGCCATTGCGGCAGTGCTGCGTGTCATGCGCCAGATCGCCGGTCGGCGGGCGCGAATGTTCGCTGACATGTGTCGGCAGGAACCCGTTGGTGTCCGATTGCGAACACATGATCACCGGGCGGCCTTCGCTGCTCACCGCGTCATTGATCGGGCGCCAATTGGCATCGGCCCAATCGCTTAGCCCGGTACGGTAAAGCTGCGGGTTGGTGCCGGGTACCTCGCGGTAGTCGCGGTCGAACAATTGCTCCATGGTCAGCTCGCCCGCGGCGATCGCGGCTTCGGCCGCCGCGACGACCTGTGCGGCATGACCCTGCGCCTTCTCGACCATGACGCTGTCCTGCGGGGACAGGCCGGCCTTGACCAGCTTGTCGAACATGTCGCTGGCGATCAGTTCGAGCCCTTCCATCCGGTCATGCGCGGTCGCCAGCTTGTTCTCATTGTCGCTGACCGCGCCGTCGAAATCGCCGAGCACGTCCTGCACGCGGTGGACATGGTCCGAAATCTTGGCGGTGTTGCGCGCGATCAGATCCTGCTGGCCGTCGACCTCGGTCAGCAATTCGGTCACGCTGCGCATCGTATCCTCGATCGAGCCGACCGAATCCTTCGCATGGACACTTGCCTGGGCGCCGCTTTCGATCTTCTCAATTACCTGTTCGGCTTCATTGCCGAGCGTGTCGATGGTGCGGCCGATTTCCTCGGTCGCCTTGCGCGTTTCGCTGGCGAGCGTCTTCACTTCATTGGCGACCACCGCAAAGGTGCGGCCCTGCTCGCCCGCGCGCATCGCCTCGATCGTCGCATTGAGTGCAAGGATATTGGTGGTCTCGGCAATCTGGTCGATTTCCTGGCTCGACCGGCGCACCTGGTCCATCGCCGCGGCGAAACCGGTGACGTGCTGCGACAGCGTTTCGACGAGGCTGAGGAGGTTGCCGATTTCGTTCAGCGAATTGCTGATCAGCATCGACCCGTCGTTGAGCCGCTCGATCGCGCGTTCGGACAGCAGCCGGGCCTCGTCGCTGGCTTCGAGGACCTTGCGCTGGTCTTCATCGAGCGCGGTGACAGTGCCCTGCAGCTCGACATATTCGCTGCGCAGGTGACCGAAGGAATCGATGACCCCCTGGACGATCCCCGCCACGTCCGAACAGCCCACGGTTACCTTGCCGCAAGCTGCCGGTATCTGGTCCAGAGCCGACGCCCCCCTGGCATCGATCGCGCTGAGTTCCATTGCCTGTGTGACCCCCTTTTTGGTCTTGTTCTGCGTAGCTTACGCCGCGTTGGTTAGTGGGCAGTTAAAAAATACGCGCGATAAGTAACTGGTGCGGCGCAAACGCACGCGCTAGGCTGCCGGCCATGTTCTTCAATTTCGTCGACGAGCTTCGCTCTGCGGGCATTTCCGCAAGCTTCAAGGAACACCTCACGCTGATCGAGGCGCTCGACCGCGACGTGATCGAGCAATCGCCCGAGGCGTTCTATTATCTCAGCCGGGCGACCTTCGTGAAAGACGAAGGCCTGCTCGACCGGTTCGACCAGGTATTCCAGAAGGTCTTCAAGGGCATACTGACCGATTACGGCCAGAACCCGGTGGAGATTCCGGAGGATTGGCTAAAGTCGGTGGCGGAGAAATTCCTCTCCGAAGAAGAGATGGAAAAGATCAAGAGCCTGGGCGACTGGGACGAGATCATGGAGACGCTCAAGAAGCGCCTCGAGGAGCAGGAAAAGCGCCACCAGGGCGGCAACAAATGGATCGGCACCGGGGGAACCTCGCCCTTCGGCAATTCGGGCTACAATCCCGAAGGCGTGCGGATCGGCGGCGAAAGCAAGCACAAGCGTGCGGTGAAGGTGTGGGACAAGCGCGAGTTCAAGAACCTCGACAACACCAAGGAACTGGGCACGCGCAACATCAAGATGGCGCTGCGCCGCCTGCGCCGGTTTGCGCGCGAAGGTGCTGCCGACGAGCTCGACCTCGATGCAACGATCGACGGCACCGCCAAGCAGGGCTGGCTCGACATTCAGATGCGGCCCGAACGGCACAATGCGGTCAAGCTGTTGCTGTTCCTCGATGTCGGCGGGTCGATGGATCCGTTCATCAAGGTCACCGAGGAACTGTTCAGCGCGGCGACGGCGGAGTTCAAGAACCTCGAATTCTTCTACTTCCACAACTGCCTTTATGAAGGTGTGTGGAAGGACAACCGCCGCCGCTGGCAGGAACGCACCAAGACCTGGGACGTGCTTCACAAATACGGGCATGACTACAAGATCGTGTTCGTCGGCGACGCCGCGATGAGCCCCTACGAGATCACGCATCCGGGCGGCAGCGTCGAGCATATGAACGAGGAAGCGGGCGCAACCTGGATGCAGCGCGTGACCAATACCTATCCCGCGACCGTCTGGCTCAATCCGGTGCCCGAGAAGCAGTGGTCCTATTCGCAATCGACCAAGGTGATGAAGCAGCTGGTCAACGACCGGATGTATCCGCTGACGCTCGACGGGCTCGACGATGCGATGCGCGAGCTGAGCCGCAAGACCGGGGCCTGATTTGCGCCATTCGCGGTTCGCCGCGGTTCGCGCGCGGCTCGAAAGCTACGATCCGGGTTCCGGTTGGCGGCTGTGGCTGTACGAATTCCTGCTGTTCGGTTTCAAACAGGCCTGGGCGTGCCTGTTCGGCGGGATGCTGCTCCCGCTGCTGCTCGGCACGCATTTCTTCTATCCCGAAGATGCGCTGCTACATCGCTATGATTTCCTGACGCTGGCAGCGCTGGCGATCCAGGGGGCGATGCTGGCCTTCCGGCTCGAGACCTGGGCGGAGGCCAAGGTCATCCTGATCTTCCATGTCGTCGGCACGGTGATGGAGCTGTTCAAGACCGCCGCGGGATCGTGGATCTATCCCGAGGCAAGCGTGCTCCATATCGGCGCGGTGCCGCTGTTTTCGGGGTTCATGTACGCCGCGGTCGGCAGCTATATCGCGCGCGTCTGGCGGATCTTCGACTTTCGCTACAGCACCTATCCGCCGCGCTGGGCGACATGGGTTCTGGCGGGGGCGATCTACGTCAATTTCTTCGCGCATCACTGGTTGCCGGACATCCGCCTGGTGCTGTTCGCGGCAACCATCCTGCTCTTCGCACGCACGCGCGTTCACTTCCGCAACTGGCGCGTGCATCGCTGGATGCCGCTGCTGGTCGGATTCCTACTGGTGGCGCTGTTCATCTGGGGGGCGGAGAATATCGGCACCTTCGCGCAGGCCTGGACCTATCCCGGGCAGGAGCATGGCTGGCGCATGGTCAGCCCCGCCAAGCTCGGCAGCTGGTTCCTGCTGATGCTGATCAGCTTCGTGCTGGTCGAACTGGTCGCCCCGGTGCGCGAACCCGACTAGTCCTTCTGGTCGAGTTCCTCGTTGAGGCGTAGCGAACAGCGCCAGAAGAAGAACGCCGGCACCAGCCCGAGGAAGGTTGCACCGTAGAGCACGTAGCGCACGCTTTCCTCGCCATAGGCCGGTTGCAACAGGTCGGACATCATTCCGAAAAACAGCGGTCCGAGGCCAAGCCCGATGAGGTTCTGGAAGAACAGCAGCACCGCGGCCGCAATCGCACGGGCGCGCAGCGGCACCAGCCCCTGCACGCTCGAATAGGTCGGGCCGTAATAGAGCGAATTGCAGATCGTCGGCACGATCAGCAGGAACAGCGCCATCAGCCAGTTATCGCTCATGAAGGCGAACAAGGCGAAGGGAATGGTGACGACCATGCCCACCGCGGGGGCAGTGAGCACGTGGCGGCGGTTCTTCGAACCCCAGCGATCGGCGATATAGCCGCCGAGCACGGTCCCGGCGATGCCTGCTCCGCCATTGACCAAGCCGAACCACAGCCCGGTCTCGCCCGGGCTCAGCCCGTGGGTGCGCTGGAAGAAAATCGTGATCCAGGTCACCTTGCCATAGGCGAGGAAGGCGGCCGCCGAACCCGCCGCCACCAGCAGGATAAAAGCGCGCGAACTGAACATCGCCTTGAGCGCGGTCTTCATCGGCATCTGTTCGGTCGATTGCTGCGCCCCGCCCTGCATCATGCCGGTGCGGCGCGGGTCCTTCAGAAACATGAAAACGACCACTGCGAGCGCCAGCCCCGGCAGGCCCACGATCAGGAAGGCATTGCGCCAGCCCACCGAATCGGCAAGCAGCCCGCCGATCAGCATCCCCAGCAGCGTACCGATCGGAATACCGAGCGCGTAGAAGGCGAGCGCGGAGGATCGCTTGGCGGGTTCGACCATATCCGCGATCAGCGAATGCGCGGGCGGCGTGCAGCCGGCCTCCCCCACCCCGACCCCGATCCGCGCGAGCAGCAGCTGGACGAAGTTCTGCGCCAGGCCGCAGAGCGCGGTCATGGCGGACCAGATCGCCAGCGCCCCGCCGATCAGCCACGGCCGATTGGTCGTCGACCGGTCGGAGAAGCGCGCGATCGGCAAGCCGAGCACGGTATAGAACAGGGCGAAGGCCAGCCCCGTCATCAGGCCGATCTGCGTATCGCTCAGCCCCAGCTCGAGCCGGATCGGTTCGGCAAGGATATTGACGATCTGCCGATCGATGAAATTGAAGATGTAGACAATCAGCAGGATCCACAGGGTCACCCTGACCGATCCACCCGTTTGCCGTGCTGCCACAGTCGCCATTCAAACCTCTCCCGAAGCGCGGGTATGCCCGTCGCTTTGGGCCAAGCTCCCTTTCTTGGGGTAGTTCGTCAAGGCCGTTGGTCGAAAATCGAACAGACGGTTGGGGACTTGTCCGGTCGGCCCGCGCTATCCACGGCGGCGAACAGCGCGGCGATCTGCGCGTGTTCGATCGGCTCGAGTTCGGGGCGCCAGACATCGAACAGCAGGACGAGGCGGTCTTTGCCCGCATTGTTCCACGCCTCGTGCTCGATCGTATCGTCGAACGCGATGAGTTCTCCCTTCCGCCATTCGCGCTTTTGCGAACCCAGACGCAGCGCTCCATTGCCTGGGACGATTAGCGGGAGGTGGCAGATATAGCGCGGGTTGAGCATGCCGTGATGCGGCGGGATTTTCTTGCCCGCCTTGAGCAGCGAGAGCAGCAGCGTCGGCGCGCGATTGGAGATGGTGCAGACGGGCACTTCCCGAGTGATCGTCTGGTAGGCCACGGGAGCATGGGCAATATGCTCGGCAACCGGCTCGCCCTTCTCGATCAGATCGAGCGAACTCCAGTCGTCATTGCCAAGCATGCCGTGCATATCGCCCTGCGGCCGGTCGGCCTCGGCCTCGACATAGGGCTTGAACGTGCCCGATCCGGCCAACAGTTTGCGCGCTTCCTCGGCGATGTTCTCGGTGCGCGCCTCGACCGCCTCGCGCCACTCGAACTGGTGCGTATCGGCGAATTCGACATGCGGCAGGCCGGGGTAGTAATAGACATTCGGCATCGCCGGAAAGGAGCGCGATTCCGGCGCGCGCTGGGCTGCACCCACCATCATCGCCAGCGAGTTGGCGAAGCGTGGGTGCCAGTCCTGCTGCGGGTGCCCCGCCTCGGCCAGCGAGGTGACGAGATACCGCACGAATTGCTGCTGGATGTCCTGCATCGCCTGCGCCGCACGCGCCGCTTCGCGTCCGTCCGCCGGACGCCCGCTCTGCGCGACCGAGACCGCCATTCCGTAGAACGAACCGGCCGCGCGCAATTCGCCGCGAGCGTAATGATGGTCGCCCTTCGCCATGAGCGCTGGAAAATCATACTGATCCTGGGCCAGCCGGAAATTGGCTTGTGCGGGGGACATCCTCGGAGGCTGTATCACCGGCATAGTCAGTCCCACGTTGATCAGGTGAACAACTGTCACCCAGCGGGACACGAACGTCAAGCGCGTCCGGGCTCTCCGAAAATGGCAACGAGATTGTCGAGATGGGCTGCATAGTTTCGCCAGCGGTTCCGCGATCTTGTGTAGAGCGGCTCGCGCACCTGCCACGCGCTTGCGGTTCGGACCTGGGCGGTGCCGCGGTGCGGGGTAAGGCAGGCATCCTCCCACTCCAGATCGAGGAACGAGAGAAGCCCGGCGATTTCGGCTTCAGGATCGCTAACCAGCGCATCGTAATCCGCGACACGGACATCATCGGGGTAGAGCTCCAGCCAGTGCGCCGCCAGACGCTCATATTGCCGATACCAATGCGCGGCGCTGTCGAGCGCGGCGGCATAGGTCAGCGCCGGATCGAGATGCGCGAAGTAGATCGACAGGCAATTGTCGAGCGGGTTGCGCCGGGTGAGCACGATCTTCGCCTTCGGGAAGATGCGTTTGATCAGACCGACATGGAGGGAATTGTCGGGTCGCTTGTCGGTGAGGCCAGCGGTGGGCAGATCCATCTCGCCCAGCCCCTTCAGATAGCGCTGCCTCAGGTCGGTGTAGAAATCGGCGTCGCGGCCAACCAGCGATTCGGGATAGGGCTGTAACTGCTCGCGCACGATGCGCGGCAGGATCGGCAGTTCGCCGCCCGCGGTCACCCGGCTGTGTGATGCCAGAATGCGCTCCACCAGCGTCGACCCCGAACGAAACATGCCGCAGATGAAGACGGGCGCAGGTTCCGGCCCCGCTTCCGTTCCCACCGCGTCGGGAAAGGCCGCTATCAGCCGGTCGATAAAGGCCTGCGCCCCTTGTGGATCGTAGGGATGCGCCGCGAGCGCCCGGCTGCCTTCATTGGCGGTGCGATAAGCGGCGAACGCCTCGTCGTAACGCGCGCATTGATCGAGCGCACGCCCCAGCGCGTACCCCAGGTCGGCCCGTTCCAGCGGGGCAAGATCGGTGCGAGCGGCAGCGCCCCGAAGCCGCTCGATCAGCGGGTGTGCGGGGTCATCGAACACGGTCACTTCGGCGAGACGCATCAGCGCAAGCGCGCTTCCGGGTTCGAGCTCCAGCGCCTGCGCGTAAACCGCGCGAGCCCGGTCGCGGTCACCCGCATCCTCGTGAAGATTGCCGAGATTGAGCAAGGCCGGGACATAGCCGGGCCGGATTGCGAGCGCCGCTTCGAGCGCCGCATGCGCTGCGGCGGGGTCGCCGAGGTCATCGGCGAGAACGACCGCACGGTTGAGATGGACCTCTTCGGGCCCGGTTACCTTGTGTTTCAGGGCACTGTCATAGGCGGCCAGCGCTTCGCGAAAGGCACCCTGCCGTTTGAGCAGCAGGCCGAAGTTTACCCAGTCATCGGATCGATCCGGATCAAGCGCGAGCAGGTGCCGATAGGCTTCGCGCGCCTCATCATAGCGCGCCGAGCGATACAGCGCGGCCGCCTTGCGAGCGAGCGCATCGGCCGTGTCCGCCATCAGCCGTAGATCAGATGCGGCGCAATCGTTTCGCGCCAGGCTGTTTCGTCCGCGGCGGCCAGTTCGTCGAGATCGTCGGGCACGGCTTCGCTGTCATCGACCC
Organism: Qipengyuania sp. Mu-71; assembly: GCF_036867055.1. Taxonomy (NCBI): domain Bacteria; kingdom Pseudomonadati; phylum Pseudomonadota; class Alphaproteobacteria; order Sphingomonadales; family Erythrobacteraceae; genus Qipengyuania; species Qipengyuania sp. Mu-71. The sequence continues at coordinate 1,265,181 of NZ_JBAJHR010000001.1, forward strand.
ACTCGCGCAGGGCCGGGCCGCCGTTTATCACGTCGATCGCCAGCCGGTCGAGCTCGTATTCATAGGGGAAGTCGCGCCACAGCGGATAGTCGGGGTAGAGCTTGCGGATCGCCTTGAACGCCAGCGCCTGCAGGCGCCATGGCTGGAAGGCGTAATGATCGTAAAACTTGCCTTCGGCATGGATCATCAGGCCGTTGCACAGCGTGCCGACATGCTTGTGGAAGGTGGGTTCGAACCAGCATTCGCGGATCGCACAGCCGCGCATCCAGACCGGGGCAAGTGCGTGCATTTCGGCGAGCACTGCCTTGGCGTCGACATCGGGAGCGCCGAACAGCACTTCGAGCGGGCGGGTGGTCCCCCTGCCCTCGCTCAGCGTGGTTCCCTCGAGCATCACCGTGCCGGCATAGGCACGCGCCATGTTGAGGCTGGCGGCATTGGGGCTGGGATTGATCCATACGCGTTCGTCCGACCAGCCATAGCCGGGGGCCTTGCCGGGCTTCCACCCGCTCATCTCGATCACCTGGAGATCGACGTCGAGCTTGAAATGCGCGACGAACCAGCGTGCCATTTCGCCCATGGTGAGGCCGTGGCGCATGACCATCGGGCCCGCCCCGACAAAGCTTTCCTGGCCGGGTTTCAGCAAGGTGCCTTCCACCGGTCCGCCCGCGGGATTGGGCCGGTCGAGCACCCACACGCTCTTGCCCGCCTTGGCCGCTTCCTCGAGCAGGTAGAGCAGCGTGGTGACGAAGGTGTAGATGCGGCAGCCGAGGTCCTGCAGATCGAACAGGAAGATGTCCGCGCTGGCCATCATTTCCGCGGTCGGGCGGCGCACTTCGCCATAGAGGCTGAAGATCGGGATACCGTAATGCGGGTCGATCTCATCGACCGTCTCGACCATATTGTCCTGCTTGTCGCCCTTCAGCCCGTGCTGCGGGCCAAAGGCGGACGAGACGCTGATCCCGCGGCCGATCAGCGCGTCGAGCGAATGATCGAGACTGGCGGTAACCGAAGCCGGATGCGCGACCAGCGCCACGCGCTGCCCTTCGAGCGGGGCGCGCAACCCCTCCTCGGTGATGAGACGATCGATGCCGAATTTCATGCGCCGCTCGGTGCCGCAAGCCGCGCGGTGAAGCAAGCCGGATCGTGGAAATCGGGCTGCTCGCCGCGATGCTCCAGCGCCCAGAAGCTTTTGTGCCCCCCGGCCTCCTCGATCACGCAGGTGAGACCCATCGCGCAACCGGTGTCCGGCAAGGCGGCGGCAGGCAGTGCGGCATCGAAGATCGCGAAACTGCTACCCATGCGCATGGTGCAGACCGGTTCGCGCGGGATCGGGCGCTCCGCCATCCCGTCGCGGCGCGCGGCGAAGTCGTAGGCGTTCCAGCGTTCGGATGGAGACAGGTTGAATTCGCAATAGGCGGTCCCGCCATCGGGGCGCAGGAACATCTCGAAGCAGGTGGTCTGCCACAGCCCGTCGGCGCGCCCCTTGCCCGCGGATTTGGGCACCACCAACTCACCGCTGCCCTCGATCCGCCAGCGCAGGCGCAGCCAGTTGTCATCGCGCCCGATGACGCGGGCTTCGACCCCTGATACCGCGCGCGGCGGATGCCCCGGATGGGGCTGCAATCGATACGTTTCCATGCCGCCCCTTACCTGCTAGCGCGCGCTTCGTCATGAGCAACTACACCTCCGATCTCCTGCGCGTGCTCGACGAGCGCGGCTATATCCACCAGGTCACCGACGCCGAGGGCCTCGATGCGCTCGCCGCCAAGCAGATCGTGCCGGGCTATATCGGTTTCGATGCCACCGCGCCTTCGCTCCATATCGGCAGCCTCGTGCAGATCATGATGCTGCGGCGGTTGCAGCAGGCAGGGCACAAGCCGATCGTGCTGATGGGCGGCGGGACCACGCGGATCGGCGACCCCACGGGGCGCGACGAAAGCCGCAAGATGCTGACCGATGCCGCGATCGACGAGAATATCGCCGGGATCCGGACGGTGTTCGAGCGCCTGCTCGTTTTCGGCGACGGGCCGACCGATGCGGTGATGGTCAACAATCACGACTGGCTGAGCGGGCTTCGCTATATCGAGATGCTGCAGAAGGTCGGGACGCATTTCACCGTCAACCGGATGCTGACCTTCGATTCCGTGCGCCTGCGGCTCGAGCGCGAGCAGCCGATGACCTTCCTCGAATTCAACTACATGATCCTGCAGGGCTACGATTTCCGCCATCTGGCGCAGGAAATGGGTGTGCGGTTGCAGATGGGCGGCAGCGACCAGTGGGGCAATATCGTCAACGGCATGGAGCTGGGCCGCCGGATGGACGGGAGCGAGCTGTTCGGCCTCACGACCCCGCTGCTGACCACCGCCGATGGCGGCAAGATGGGCAAGACCGCGGCCGGCGCGGTATGGCTCAACGAAGCCCAGCTGCCGAATTACGACTTCTGGCAATATTGGCGCAATGTCGATGATCGCGATGTCGGGCGGTTCCTGCGGCTGTTCACCGATCTGCCGCTCGATGAGATCGCCCGTCTCGAAGCGCTCGGCGGGTCCGACATCAACCAGGCGAAGACAGTTCTTGCCAACCAGGTAACCACACTCGTTCGGGGTGAAGAAGCGGCTAGACTGGCTGCGCAAACGGCTGCGGAAACCTTCGCCGGCGGGGGTGCCGGCGCGGACCTTCCGACGCTCGATGTAGGCCCTGACGGCATGCGCATCGGGGCCGTGCTGACGGCGCTCGGATTCACGGCTTCCAACGGGGAGGCCAAGCGCAAACTGGCCGAAGGCGCGGTCAAGCTCGATGGCGAGACCGTCACCGATCCGGGCTATCTGGTGAGCCTTGCGGCGGACGCCGAGGCCAAGCTCAGCCTCGGCAAGAAGAAGCACGCGGTTATTCGCTGTTAACCAGCGACGAAACGCCCTTTTTTACCGTCGAAGCACCGGGCCGGTTTACCAATTGGCAGGCTTTTGCCGCCATAAGGAGCTTTGATGTCCGATACCCCCACTCCCCCCAACCCCAACCGCAAAGGGATCGCCAGCATGTCTGCCGGAGCACAACTGAGCGTCACCGACCAGCGGCGCATGACCCGCCACCCGGTCGACCATCCCGTCATTGCCGAGCATTTCGGCAAGGGCGACGTGCGGCTGCATATTGCGAATATCTCCGCCAACGGCTTCATGGTCGACAATGGCGACGGCATCGGCCGCGGCGAACGCGTGATCGTGCGCCTGCCGGTTATCGGCCGGATCGAAGCCTATTGTATCTGGGTGCGCGACAACCGTGCGGGCTTCCAGTTCGAACGCATCATCCGCGTCGACGACTTCCTCGCCATGATCGATACGCTGCAGCCCAACCCGCGGCTGCGCAAGCTGCGCTAAGCCGCAACAGCTTCTACTAGAACAAAAAGCAGGCCCGTCTTCACAACCGAAGGCGGGCCTGCCATGCGTCCGGCGTGAGTGAAACCGCCGCGCCCTCCCCCGACAGTTCGCCGCTCCGGATAGCGAATTTCCGCGCCTATTGGTTCAGCCGCCTGTCGATGACGCTCGCGCAATATGCGATGATGCTGATTATCGGTTGGCAGACCTATAACATCGCGCGCGACAGCGGGCTGGGGATCGCCGCCGCATCGGGCCAGTTGGCGCTGATCGGGCTGCTGCAATTCGTGCCGCTATTCCTGCTGACGCCCTTTTCGGGCTGGGCGGCGGATCATTTCGACCGGCGCAATCTGGCGCGGCTGACCGTTATAGCGCAGCTGGGCTGTGCGGGCGCGCTGGCGTGGCTGACCTGGAGCGGAAGTCTTACCCTGCCCGCCCTGTTCGGGGTGGCGATCGTGCTCGGTGTGGTCCGCTCGTTCAACGGCCCGGCGCTGTCCGCGCTCGCACCCAATCTCGTGCCCAGGGCGATCCTGCCGAACGCCATCGCACTGTCGAGCATCGCCTGGCAGGTCGGCATGATCGTGGGGCCCGCGATCGGCGGTTATACCTATGCGATCCTGCCGGCGCTGCCCTATTTCGTGGCCTGCGGGCTGTTCGCCGCAGCGCTGGTCGCGCTGTCTTTCATCGGCAAGGTGCCGCAGCCCCCGCGCGCGGCCAACAAGCGCCCCATCCACCAGATGGTCGAGGGCCTGCGCTACGTGGTGCGCAACAAGATGGTGCTCGGCGCGATCACGCTCGACCTGTTCGCGGTGTTCCTGGCCGGGGCAACCGCGCTCTTTCCCGTTTATGCGCGCGACATCCTGCAGGTTGGCGAGACAGGGTTGGCGCAGCTCGCCATGGCCCCAGCGGTCGGCGCGGCGCTTACCGCGCTGTGGTTCAGCTTCCGCCCGCTCAAGACCAACGTCGGCCCCAAGATGCTATGGGCAGTGGCGATCTTCGGCCTCGCCACCATGGTGTTCGGCCTCTCGCGCTGGATGCCGCTCAGCCTGGCGATGCTCTTCATCATCGGCGCGGCGGACATGTTCAGCGTCTATATCCGCCAGTCGCTGATCCAGCTGCACACGCCCGACGACAAGCGCGGGCGGGTGTCCTCGGTCAGCCTGCTGACCATCAGCGCCTCGAACGAATTCGGCGATTTCTTCTCCGGCAGCCTGGCCTACCTTGTCGGTCCCGCGCTGGCGGTGGTTGGCGGCGGGGCCGGCGCGATCGTGACCGTCGCCGTCTGGGCGCGTATTTTTCCCGTCCTGCGGACCACGCGGACCTTTGACCCGCCTGACGAATTGTTAGACACTCCCCCCGAAGAGAAATTGCAGGAGCAGATGCCATGAAAGCCGACTCCGTCCTCGCCACGATCGGCGATACCGCCCACATCCGCCTGTCGCGCCTGTTCCCCGACCACGAGGTCTGGGTAAAGAACGAGCGCGCTAATCCGGGCGGTTCGATCAAGGACCGCATCGGTCTCGCCATGATCGAGGATGCGGAGGCAGCGGGCCTGCTCAAGCCCGGCGGCACGATCGTCGAACCGACCAGCGGCAATACCGGAATCGGTCTGGCGATGACTGCCGCGGTCAAGGGCTACAAGCTGGTGCTGGTCATGCCCGAAAGCATGAGCGTCGAGCGGCGCCGGCTGATGCTCGCCTATGGCGCCAGTTTTGACCTGACCCCCAAGGAAAAAGGCATGAACGGCGCAATCGAGCGCGCGCAGGAACTGGTCGCACAGACGCCGGGCGCGTGGATGCCGAGCCAGTTCGACAATGCCAGCAACTGGAAGGTCCATGCGCGCACCACCGCGAAGGAAATCCTCGACGATTTCGCCGATACACCGATCGACGCGCTGATCACCGGCGTCGGCACCGGCGGCCACTTGACCGGCTGCGCCGAAGTGCTGAAACAGAGCTGGAGCGGCATGAAGGCCTATGCGGTCGAACCTACGCTTTCGCCCGTCATCAGCGGCGGCCAGCCCGGCCCGCACCCGATCCAGGGCATCGGCGCAGGCTTCGTGCCGCAGAACCTGCACACGCAGGCGATCGATGGCGCAATCCAGGTCGCTCCCGAGGACGCGAAGGAAATGGCGCGCCAGTGCGCGGCCAAGGAAGGCTTGCTGGTGGGTATCTCCAGCGGCGCCACGCTCGCCGCGATTAAGCAGAAGCTGGCCGACATGCCCGCGAATTCGCGCATTCTCGGCTTCAATTACGATACCGGCGAGCGGTATCTTTCCGTGCCCGACTTCCTGCCCGAATGATGGAGAAGGTCGGATATCGCGACGGCGCGGTCGAACTGGCCGGTCTTCATGCGCGCCCGGAAGGCCCGGTGCGCGCAGCGGTGGCGATCTATCCGACCTTCATGAACTCGACCGCGGTCGTCGAGGCCAAGGCCGCAGAGCTCGTCGAAGCCGGCTACGCGGTCCTGATCGGCGACTTCTATGGTCCGGAGACACCCGAAGACGGTGATGCTGCCTTTGCTGCAATGAGCCGGTTACGCAGCGATCCGGTGGCCATGCGCCAGCGGCTGCGCGCCACGCTCGACCTCCTGCGCCAGCTGGAGCCCGACCTCCCGCATCTCGCCATCGGGTTTTGCCTCGGCGGGATGGCGGTGCTCGAAATGGCGCGCGACGGGCAGGACCTCGCAGCAGTCGTCAGCTTTCATGGTTTGCTCGAAACCGCCCTGCCCGCCGACAAGCCGATCACGCCGCGTATCCTCGTCTGCCACGGCGATGCCGACGCGCTTGTGCCGCGTAGCCAGGTGACCGCGTTCTGGGAGGAAATGGACGCGGTGAAGGCCGACTGGCACTTCCACAGCTATGCGGGAGTCGAGCATGGCTTCACTGCCCCGCACCGGCCCACCGGGGCGGTTAATCCCGCCTATGATGCGAGTGCCGACCGCCAGAGCTGGGCGGCGATGCACAGCCTCTTCAACGAAGTGCTCGGCGGATAGCAAAAAGGCCCGGACGCGGGGTCCGGGCCTCCTCGTTTTCCTATCGCAGAACGATCAGGCGGCGGTGGCGAAAGCGTCTTCGCCCAGCGCCATCGTGCTGTCGCTGCCTGCCTCGAGCTTGCGGCGCAGCGCACCGGTATCGGGCAGATACCGATCCATGTAATAGCGCGCCGTGGCGAGCTTGGCTTCGTAGAACGCCTTGTCCTCGGTGCCCGCGGCCAGCGCAGCCTGCGCGACCTTGGCCATCCGCAGCCACATCCAGCCCAGCGTCACGATGCCCATCATGTGCATGTAGTGATGCGCGCCCGCACCGAGGTGGTTGGGGTTCTGCATGGCATTGTTCATGAACCACATGGTCGCCGCCTGCTGCTGGCCGAGCGCCTTTTCGAGCGCTTCGGCCAGCGGGCCGAGATCGTCATCGCCCTTGGCGGCACCGATATCGTCACCGACCACCTTGAAGAAGGCCTGGATTGCCGCGCCGCCCTTCTGTGCGAGCTTGCGGCCGCACAGATCCATCGCCTGCACGCCGTTGGTACCTTCGTAGATCTGCGCGATCCGGGCATCGCGGACAAACTGGCTCATGCCCCATTCCTCGATGTAGCCATGGCCGCCGAAGACCTGCTGCATGTTGGTGGCGATTTCATAGCCCTTGTCGGTGCCATAGCCCTTGATGACCGGGGTCAGCAGCCCGATCAGCATGTCGGCCTGTTCGCGCTCTTCCTCGGTCTTGGCCTTGTGAGTCAGGTCGACCTGCAGCGCGCCCCACAGGCACAGTGCACGCATGCCTTCGGTAAAGGCCTTGGCGTCCATCAGCATGCGGCGCACGTCGGGATGGACGAAGATCGGATCGGCCTGTTCGTCGGGCTCGGCCGGGCCGGTGAGCGCGCGGCCCTGGCGCCGGTCGAGCGCGTAGGCAACCGCGTTCTGATAGGCGACTTCGGCCTGGCTGAGACCCTGGATACCGACGCCGAGACGCGCCGCGTTCATCATGATGAACATGGCAGCGAGACCCTTGTTCTCCTCGCCGACGAGCCAGCCCTTGGCACCATCGTAATTGAGCACGCAGGTCGCATTGCCGTGGATGCCCATCTTGTGTTCGATCGAGCCGCAAGCGACGCCATTGCGCTCGCCCGGCGTACCGTCTTCATCGACGATGAACTTGGGCACGACGAACAGCGAGATGCCCTTGGTGCTGTCGGGTGCGCCCGGCGTCTTGGCCAGCACGAGGTGGATGATGTTGTCCGCCATGTCGTGTTCGCCGGCGGAGATGAAGATCTTGGTGCCGGTGATGGCGAAGCTGCCGTCGGCCTGCGGTTCGGCCTTGGTCCGGATCATGCCTAGATCGGTGCCGCAATGCGGCTCGGTCAGGTTCATCGTGCCGGTCCATTCGTTGGAGATCATCTTGGGAAGATACTTCTCCTTCTGCTCCTGGCTGCCCTTGGCGAGCAGCGCGGAGACCGCACCATTGGTCAGGCCGGGATACATGCCGAAGGCCTGGTTGGCGCTCGAGACGAATTCCTCGAAAGCGAAGCCGAGGACATGCGGCATGCCCTGCCCGCCGAATTCTTCGGGCTGCGACAGCGTGCCCCAGCCCGCTTCGCGGAACTGGTCGAAGGCTTCCTTGAAGCCTTTGGGCGTGGTGACCGAACCGTCTTCGTGGCGGGTGCAGCCTTCCTGGTCGCCCGACTGGTTGAGCGGGGCTAGCACTTCGGCGCAAAACTTGCCGCCCTCGTTGATCACCGCATCGGTGACATCGGGACTCGCCATTTCGAAGCCGGGCAGGTCCCCGTAGCTCGCGAGATCGAGCATCTCGTTGATGATGAAGCGAGTGTCGCGGGTAGGCGCGGAATAGCGGGGCATCAGTAAGTCCTTGGGTCTGGGGTCTGTCGGTTATCTCGCCGGGGAGGCAAATCAGTCGAGATCGACATCGAGCGTTTCGATATGCTCGATGAATTCGGTGAGGTCGGTGATCGAGCTGTCGATATCGTCACGCTGTTCTTTCAGCTTGGCGACATGCGCCTTGCATTTCTCGACCGTGACGCGGCGCTGCTCGACGCGGCCGTCACCGAGATCGTAGAGATCGATCATTTCGCGAATTTCGGTGAGCGAGAAGCCCACATTCTTGGCGCGCATGATCCATGCGAGCCGCGCACGATCGCGTTTGGAATAGATCCGCGTGAGGCCGATCCGCGAAGGCGCGATCAGCCCTTCGTCCTCGTAGAAACGTAGCGCGCGGGCGGTGCAGCCGAATTCGCTGGTGAGGTCGGAGATCGAATATTGTTCGCGGCCCAGTTCGTCCGGCCGTTCGATATGGGCACCGGCATGGCGGCGATCGCCATTCTCGGCACGGAAGTCCTTGGGCAGCGGCTGTGTCATGAGCCGACTCATACGCCCACGTTTACGTAAGCGTCAAGTCTTGACGGATTGGAGAACATCGCCCTCGAGTCGGCGGTAAAAGCAGCTCGGTGCGCCCGTGTGACAGGTCGGACCCGCAGGCCGGCAGGAGAGGACGAGGGCATCCTGGTCGCAATCGACGAGGATCTCCTCGACCTCGAGGACGTGGCCCGAACTTTCGCCCTTCTGCCAAAGCTTGCCGCGCGAACGCGAGTGGAAATGGGCGAGCCCGGTGGCGCGCGTCGCGGCCAGCGCCTCGGCATCCATGAAGGCCACCATCAGCACTGCGCGACTGGCGTGATCGACGACGACTGCGCACAGCAATCCCTTGTCGTCGAACTTGGGCATGAAACGCGTACCTGCCTCGCGCTCGGCCTGATCACTCACTGCGACACCTTTCAAATCCCATTCTCGGGCGGCTTTTGTTGCACGATAACCACAAAGTCGACCCAAAATCCGACATTCTTGCAAATGCCTGTTTGATGATGGCGCAGTTTCGGGAACAAACAGCCGCGCAGGCGAAAGTGAGGCCTGCCCACCGGAGCAGCGGTGCCAACAGAGCGCCAGGTTCAGGGGGTCAAACGGATTCGCAGCCGCGATAGAGGGTTTACGCGGCGCATCCGGTAACGATGAGGGATGGGCCAAGGTGCATGCTGGGGGGCTGCACCTGTGTCGCAAGGCAGGTCCGGTTATATTCGTCACGTGGCGCCCGGGATCGCAAGGTCCCGGGCGTTTCGTTTGTCGCCTAATAGGGACCTGCACCTGTGTCGCAAGGCAGGTCCGGTTATATTCGTCACGTGGCGCCCGGGATCGCAAGGTCCCGGGCGTTTCGTTTGTCGCCTAATAGGGAAGCGCTTCGTCGAGCACGCGGGAGAAGCAGGCGATCTGGACGCTCCTCGCCCCGCCCCGCTTCAGTGCCTTGACGCACGCAGTACTGGTCGCGCCGCTGGTGAGCACGTCGTCAACCAGTATGATGTCCGCACCTTTGACCTTGGCTGTCCGGCTGCTCCGCAACGTGATCGCGCCTTGCAGCGTGCGGGCCCGTGCCCGCTTGCCCAGACCGCCCAGCGCCGGGGTCGGCTTGGTCCGCACCAGGGCATCGACGCACATCGTGCCGTGCCCCATTTTCTGCAATTGCCGCCCGAGCAACGCCGCCTGGTTATAGCCCCGGTGCCACAGGCGGCTGCGATGCAGCGGCACCGGGACGATCACCCGCTCGCTGTCCGCGGCAGGCAGCCGCGCGGCGATCAGCTTTGCCAGCAGCGGCGCCAGCGCGATGCGGCGACCGTGCTTGAAGGCGAGCACCAGCCTGCGCGAGGTATCGGTATAGAGCGTCCCCGCCGCGATCCCGTCATGCCCCGGCGGATCGGCAAGGCAGGGCGCGCAGATTGCCCCCGCCTGCGGTCCGTGATCGCCAAAGGGACGCTGGCAGGCAGCACAGCAGGGCTCGGAGGGGATGACGAGGTCACTCCAGCAAGTGCTGCACAGGCCGCCCTGTTCGCCCACCCCGCACCCGCAGGCCGGGCAGCGCGGGGGATAGATGAAATCCAGCACCGGGGCGAAGCTTTCGGCGAGCAGGCGGCTTGTGGACATCTTCGCATGCTGCGCCGCTTGCGCGAGGCTGGCAAGCGCGGCAGGGCGATGCGCGATGGCTAGCCAGGCACCGCCCCGCATCTTCTCCCGCCAGCGCCGCATTGCCGGCCTGCGCCGCGCCCGGGTGCGGCAGGCCCACCGCGATGCGGCGCGCTATATCCTCGACGACATGGTCGAGGACGTGCTCGACCGGCTCGAATTCATCCGCCTGGCACCCAAGCGTGTGCTGGTGATCGGTGACTGGACCGGCACGCTGGCCTTGTCGCTGCGCGGCGCAGGCTCTGAGGTCGAGGAGCGCGATGTCGCCACGCTCGACGAGGAACAGCCGGTCGCGGGCGCGCCCTACGACCTCATCGTCAGCCTCGCCTCGCTCGACCGGGTCAACGACCTGCCGGGCGCGCTTCTCCACCTGCGCAATGCGCTGGGCGAGGACGGCATGCTGATCGCCAGCATCGTGGGTGCAGGCAGCCTGCCGCATCTGCGCAGCGCGATGCTCGCCGCCGAACCCGACAGGCCGGCTGCACGGATGCATCCGCTGGTCGATAACCAGGCCGCCTCCGCGCTGCTGCAGCGCGCGCTGTTCAAGCGGCAGGTGGTCGACAGCCGCTCGCTGACCGTTTCCTTCGGGACGCTCGAACGGCTGGTGTCGGACTTGCGCGATCAGGGCCTTGGCGGCACGCTGGCGAGTGCCCCGCCCCCGCTGGGGAAGGCCGCGCTGAAACGTGCCGAACAGGCCTTTCGCAAGGCGGCCAACGACAAGGGCCGCGTGCTCGAAAGCTTCGAGATCCTGACCCTTACCGGCTGGAAGGACTAAGCCGCGCGCAGGCTGGCCTGCGCCGCCGCGAGCCGCGCAATCGGCACACGGTAGGGCGAGGCGCTGACGTAATCGAGCCCGGTCTTCTCGCAGAAGGCGATGCTCGCCGGGTCGCCGCCATGTTCGCCGCAGATACCCAGCTTGAGCCCGTCGCGCGTCGCGCGCCCGCGTTCGGCGGCGAGTTCGACCAGCTGGCCGACGCCGTCGATGTCGAGGCTGACGAAGGGATCGCGCGCGAAGATGCCCTTGTCGACATAGGTCGTCAGGAAGCGGCCCGCATCGTCGCGGCTCACGCCCAGCGTGGTCTGCGTCAGATCGTTGGTCCCGAAGCTGAAGAATTCGCCCACCTCGGCGATTTCGCCCGCCATCAGCGCGGCGCGCGGCAGTTCGATCATCGTGCCGACGAGATATTCGAGCGTCGTGCCGGTGGCCGTGAACACTTCCTTGGCCACCCGGTCGACGACATCCTTGAGCAGTTCGAGCTCGCGCCGCGTGGCGACCAGCGGGATCATGATTTCGGGCACCGGCGCATCGCCGCTGTCCCTCGCGACCTGGCAGGCGGCCTCGAAGATGGCGCGCGCCTGCATTTCGTAGATCTCGGGATAAGTGATCCCGAGCCGGCAGCCGCGATGGCCCAGCATCGGGTTGAATTCATGCAGCTCGCCTGCGCGGCGGCGCAGCTTTTCGATATCGACCCCGGTGGCGCGCGCGAGGTCTTCGAACTCGGCATCGCCATGCGGCAGGAATTCGTGCAGCGGCGGGTCGAGCAGGCGGATCGTGCACGGCAGGCCCGCCATGACTTCGAAGATGGTCACGAAATCGCTGCGCTGTTCGGGCAGCAGCTTGTCGAGCGCGGCGCGGCGGCCGGCTTCGCTATCGGCGAGGATCATCTCGCGCACCGCGCTGATGCGGCCCGCGTCGAAGAACATGTGCTCGGTGCGGCACAGGCCGATGCCTTCGGCGCCGAACTGGCGCGCCATGCGGCATTCGGTCTCGGTTTCGGCATTGGTGCGCACGCGCATCCGGCGGTGCTTGTCGGCCCATTCCATCAGCGTGCCGAAGTCGCCCGCCAGTTCGGGTTCGATGGTGGCGACTTCGCCCGCCATGACCTGCCCGTTGGCGCCGTCGATAGTGATGACATCGCCCTCCTTGAGTTCGCGGTCGCCGATGGTGAGCGTGCGGCCTTCGCGCGCGATCGACACTTGCGATGCGCCCGACACGCAGGGGCGGCCCATGCCGCGCGCAACCACGGCCGCGTGGCTGGTCATCCCGCCGCGCGCGGTGAGGATGCCGGTGGCGGCATGCATGCCGTGAATGTCCTCGGGGCTGGTCTCGACCCGCACCAGCACGACCTTCTCGCCGCGTCCGGCCCACAGTTCGGCGGTGTCTGCATCGAGCACGATCTTGCCGCTGGCCGCGCCGGGCGAGGCCGGCAGGCCGGTGGTCAGCACATCGCGCGGCGCTTCGGGATCGAGCGTCGGGTGGAGCAGCTGGTCGAGCGCCATCGGGTCGACGCGCAGGATCGCGGTCTTCTCGTCGATCAGCCCTTCGCCGACCATGTCGACCGCCATCTTGAGCGCCGCCTTGGCAGTGCGCTTGCCATTGCGCGTCTGCAGCAGCCACAGCTTGCCCTGCTGAACGGTGAATTCGATGTCCTGCATGTCGGTGTAGTGTCGTTCGAGCAGGTCGAACACGCGCGCAAGCTCGGCGAAGGCCTCGGGCATGGCTTCTTCCATGCTCGGCTTGTCCGCCCCGGCCAGTTCGCGCCGCGCTTTGGTGAGGTATTGCGGCGTGCGGATGCCCGCGACCACGTCTTCGCCCTGCGCATTGACCAGCCATTCGCCGTAATAGGCCTTCTCGCCGGTCGAGGGATCGCGGGTGAAAGCGACGCCGGTGGCGCTGGTGTCACCCATATTGCCGAACACCATCGCCTGCACATTGACCGCGGTGCCCATGTCATGCGGGATGTCGTTGAGGCGGCGGTAGATCTTGGCGCGCTCGGTATCCCAGCTGTCGAACACGGCGCTGATCGCGCCCCATAGCTGCTCGACCGGGTCCTGCGGGAACGGCGAGCCGAGCTCGCGCTCAACGATCGCCTTGTATTCGGCGATCAGCACCTTCCATTCTTCGGCGCTCAGCTCGGTATCGGCGTAATAGCCCTGGTCTTCCTTGGCGATTTCGAGCGCTTCCTCGAACAGGCCGTGATCGACGCCGAGCACGACATCGCCATACATCTGGATGAAGCGGCGGTAGCTGTCCCAGGCGAAGCGTTCGTCGCCGCTGGTGTTCGCCAGCCCGGCCACCGTGTCGTCATTGAGGCCGAGGTTGAGCACGGTATCCATCATGCCGGGCATCGACACTGCGGCGCCCGAGCGCACCGAGACGAGCAGCGGATCGGCGGCATCGCCAAAGCCCTTGCCCACGGTCTTCTCGACATGGTTCAGCGCGGCGGCGACATCATTGCGCAGCTTGGCGGTGAAGTCGCTGCCGCCGGCGAGGTAGGTGAGGCATTCCTCGGTCGCGATGGTGAAGCCCGGCGGGACCGGCAGGCCAATGCTCGCCATTTCGGCGAGGTTGGCGCCCTTGCCGCCGGTCACGGTCTTGTCCTTCTGCCTTGCATTCGTATGCGGCGCGTTTCCGCCGAAGGTGAAGACCGTGTCGTTACTCATGAAGGCAATTCCTACAACTTGGACCACATGGACCACGGTCCATAGGGCAAAAATCCATCAGCCCTCGATGCGGCTGAAATCGGCGACTTTGTGCACTGCAGCACGGAAGCGCGCAAGCAGGTCGAGACGGTGCGCCCGCTTGTTTTCTTCATCCGCATTTACCGTCACTTCTTCAAAGAACCGGTCGATCGGTGCCCGCAATGCAGCCAGCGCGGCCATGGCGGCGGAAAAGTCTTCATCTTCAATGGCCCGGCTCGCTGCCGGTTCCGATTTCGCAAGCGCATCCATCAGCGCCTTCTCGGCAGGTTCGGGCGCGTAGGAAAGCTCTTTCGCATGGCGCTCGGCCATCTTGGCCTGGATCACCGCTGTCATATCGGGATCGTCGACCAGCGCGAGCGGGTCTTCCTCGCCCGTCCGCGCGATCTCGCCCTCGGCGCCGTGCCAGTCTTCCTTCTTGAGGATATTGGCGGCGCGCTTGTAGCCTGCGAGCAGGTTGGCGCCGTCTTCGGTTTCCATGAAGGACTGGAGCGCACGAACGCGGGCGAGCAGGCGGACGAGATCGTCCTCGCCGCCGAGCGCGAACACTGCATCGATGAGATCGTGGCGAACGCCTGCCTCGCGCTGTTGGACCTTCAGGCGGTCGGCAAGAAATGCGAGCAACTCGATGAGCCTCGCAGCATTTTCTCTGTCGCGCTGTTCAACGGGCACAGCCTCCTTAGAATCATCGGGAAGGCTCCCAGCCGGAAAAGCGCTCTGAAGAACCTGAGCCTTTAGCGTTTCATCACCAAGCAAGGGGAGAACCGCTGCGACGAGAGAAGCCTTCGCCGATTGCTCTTGCGCGTAGATATACTCAAGCGCTCCAAACATGGCTTTCATGACAAGCTGCGTCATCGAATAGCGCAGGTCATTTATGAGCAAGATACGGATCAATCCGATTCCCGCGCGCCGCAATGCAAACGGATCTTTTGAACCAGTTGGCTTTTCATCGACAACAAAGAACCCAGCAATCGTATCGAGCTTATCTGCCAAGCTCACCGCCACCGTCACCGGTGCGGTCGGAACATCGTCGCCCTGCCCCACCGGCTTGTAGTGATCGCGGATCGCGTCGGCGACGGCATCGGGCAGGCTCTCGGCGCGGGCGTAATAGCCGCCCATCAGCCCCTGCAGTTCGGGAAACTCGCCGACCATTTCGGTGACCAGATCGGCCTTGGCGAGCCGCCCGGCCTGTTCGGCCATGTCGGCGAGGTCTTCCCGGCTTAATCCGTCACCCCCGCGCAGGCGGGGGTCCAGCTGACCCGAGTTGCCTGTACCACCGCCGTTATCTGGATTCCCGCCTTCGCGGGAATGACGGGTGTTGGGTTTGACGATTTCTTCCTCGACCAACCAGCGCGCCAGCTTGGCCACGCGTTCGACCTTGTCGGCCACGGTTCCCAGCTTTTCGTGGAAGGTGATCCGCTCCAGCCCCTTGGCGTGTTCGGCGAGCGTTTTCTTGCGGTCAACGTCCCAGAAGAAGCGGGCGTCGGACAGTCGTGCGGCGAGGACCTTGCGGTTGCCGTCGACCACGCGCGCGCCGCCATCCTCTGCTTCGATATTGGCAGTGCAGATGAAGGCGTTGGCGAGCTCGCCCTTTTCGTCCTCGCAGACGAAGTACTTCTGGTTGACGCGCGCGGTCAGCTGGATGGTCTCGGGCGGGACCTCGAGGAAATCCTCCTCGAACCGACCGAGCAGCGGAACGGGCCATTCGGTCAGGCCTGCGTTCTCGATCACCAGCCCTTCATCCTCGACCAGGCGGAGGCCGGCTTCTTTGGCGACCTTGGCGGCGCCCGAGCGGATCAGGTCCTGCCGTTCCTCATGGTCGACGATGACGTGCCCCGCGCGCAGCTTCATCGCGTAGTCGTCGGCATTGCCGATGGTGATGTCGCCCGAATGGTGGAAGCGGTGTCCCAGCGTGACCGCACCGCTGGTGACGCCGTGCACTTCGCACTCGACCACTTCATCGCCCAGCAGCGCGACGATGCCCGACAGCGGGCGCACCCAGCGCAAGGATTCGGTGCTGATCGAGGCACCACCCCAGCGCATCGACTTGGGCCAGCTGAAGTCGCGGATAATCGCCGGAATCGCTTCGGCGAGCAGGTCCGCTGTCGCGCGACCGGGTACGTTCTTCACTGCGAAATAGGTTTCGCGGCCCTTGACCTCGCGCGTTTCGAGATCGGCCTTGTCGACCCCCGCCTTGCGGCAGAACCCTTCGATCGCCGGATCGGGCGCGCCGACGGGCGGACCCTTCAATTCTTCGCTGACAGCCTCGGTCGCCAGCGGGAGCCCGCGCGCGATCAGCGCAAGGCGGCGCGGGGTCGACCAGACGGTGATCTCGCCCGCCTGGACACCGGCGGCGTCCATCTCGCGGCGGAACAGCTTTTCGAGTTCGGCGCGCGCGCCCGCCTGCATGCGGGCGGGGATTTCTTCACTGCGCAGTTCGAGGAGGAAATCAGACATTCGCCACCTCCGTCGCCCCTGCGCAGGCAGGGGCCCAGATAAGGGCTGTGGCGCGCGCAAGGGAGGTTATCTGGACCCCCGCCTGCGCGGGTGTGACGGAGTACCGTTTAGGACTGGCAGAGATCATTTCGACCACTCCGGATATTTCTCGGCCCAGGCGGGCGCTTCCTTGGCCATATGCGCTTCGCAGCTGCCGCGCGCGAGGTCGCGGACGCGGCCCATGTAGCTGGCGCGTTCCTGCACGCTGATCACGCCGCGCGCCTGCAACAGGTTGAAGATGTGGCTGGCCTCGACCGCCTGCTCGTAGGCAGCGATCGGCACGTCATTGGCGAGCGCGTTCTGGCACTCGGCCTCGGCCTTGTTGAACAGGTCGAACAGCGCATCGGTCTCGGCGACCTCGAAGTTCCACTTCGACATCTGCTTCTCGTTCTCGAGGAAGACGTCGCCGTAGGATACGCCGCGATCGTTGAAGGCGAGATCGTAGACGCTATCGACGCCCTGGATATACATCGCCAGGCGTTCGAGCCCGTAAGTCAGTTCGCCCGCCACCGGCTTGCAGTCGAACCCGCCCATCTGCTGGAAATAGGTGAACTGGGTGACTTCCATCCCGTCGCACCAGACTTCCCAGCCTAGCCCCCAGGCCCCCAGCGTCGGGCTTTCCCAGTCGTCCTCGACGAAGCGGATATCGTGCTTGAGCGGATCGATGCCGATCACCTCGAGGCTCTTGAGATAGAGGTCCTGGATGTCGGGCGGGCTCGGCTTGAGGATCACCTGGTACTGGTAATAATGCTGCAGCCGGTTGGGGTTTTCGCCATAGCGGCCGTCGGTCGGGCGGCGGCAGGGCTGCACGAAGGCGGCGTTCCACGGTTCGGGGCCGAGCGCCCGCAGTGTCGTCGCGGTGTGGAAGGTGCCTGCGCCCATGCGCATGTCGTAGGGTTGCAGGATGAGGCAGCCCTGCGCGCTCCAGAAATCGTGCAGCGCGAGGATCATGTCCTGGAAGGAATTTTGCGGATTGCGGTCCATGGCGCGGGGCAATGGCGCAAGCGTCAAACAGGGTCAATGCCGCAGCGCAGCGCGGCTTGCACCGCAATATCCACCGGCGACTTGGCAATTCGTCGCAATGCTCGGTATCGCGGCCTTCCACGACAGGGAATCACACCGCATGAACCGCATCTCGATCCGCCCGGCGCTCGCCTGCCTCGCCCCGCTCGGGCTGGCGCTGCAGGGCTGCGCCGCGCTGCCCGAAGCCGACGTTGCGACCGCCCCGGCTACGGCCGAGGCACCCGTCGCTGCGGGTCCCGGCCTGTGGCAGGTCGCGGATGCGGATACCACGATCTACCTGTTCGGCACCGTCCATGCGCTTCCCGAAAGCATCGAATGGTACAAGGGGCCGATCGAGACCGCGCTCGCCGTCTCGCAGGAACTGGTCACCGAGATCCCCAGCAATGCGGCGCATGACCCCGCCGCGCAGCAGATGGTGATGACCAGTGCGCTGCTGCCCGCCGACGAGTCGCTGCGCGACATGCTCTCCGAACCCGATCGGACGAGCTATGAACTCGCGCTCACCAAGCTGGCCATGCCGCCCGCGGCCTTCGACCGCTTCGAGCCATGGTTTGCCGGGATGACGCTGGCCGTCGTCCCGCTGCTGCAGGCTGGCTATGCCGCCGAAAGCGGCGTCGAGGCGAAGCTCGAGGAACTGGCCCCCGCCGACGTCGCGCGCGGTGCGCTCGAGACGCTCGAATGGCAGATCGAACTGTTCGACACGCTGCCGGTCGAATCGCAGATCGCCTTCCTGATGGTGTCGGCGGACAATATCGACCAGGTCGTGCCGATGATGGACGACATGGTCGCAGAATGGCTCGAAGGCGACGCCGATGGCCTCGCCGCGCTGATGAACGACGGGCTGACCGACCCGGTGCTGGCGCATGCGCTCCTCTATGACCGCAACGAGCGCTGGGCCGAGTGGATCCACGGCCGCCTTGCCGAACCGGGCACCGTCTTCGTCGCGGTCGGCGCGGGCCATCTGGCCGGGCGTGGCAGCGTGCAGGATTACCTCGCCGGACGCGGGCTGTCCGTCACGCGCATCCAGTAATCGTCCCGCGACCGGGCACGGGGAATTCCCGACTTGCCACGGTGGGTAAACCATGCAGGGAGGAGGCGTGACCCGCCGCTTTCTTCCTTCGCTGTGCATCGCACTCGTGCTGCTGCTCTCCGCCTGCGGGAAGCAGGCCGATCCGGCCAAGCCCGAAGGACCCTACCCCGCGCTGTGGGAGATCGCCGACAGCAGGGGCGCGGTCGAAGGCTGGTTGTTCGGGACCATCCATGCGCTGCCCGACGGCGCCAAATGGCGCTCGCCCCAGCTCGACGCGGTGCTGGCTGAGGCCGACATGCTGGTGGTCGAGGTCGCCAATCTGGAAAATGGCGACGAGTTGTCGACGCTGTTCGAGGAAATGGCCTTCGATCGCCCCGCCGGGCCGCTGGCGCAGCGGATCGATCCGGCCTTGCGCGACGAGTTCGAGACGTTGCTGGTCAAGGCCAAGGTCCGCCGCGGCTATTTCGACCCGATGGAAAGCTGGGCCGCCGCGCTGGCGCTGGCGCAGGTGGCGCAATCCTCCAAGTCGGAAAATGGCGCCGACCGCGCGCTGCTGGCCGTGTTCGACAAACGCGAGGTGGTCGAGCTCGAAGGCGCGCGCAAGCAGCTGGCGATCTTCGATACGCTCCCCGAGAGCGAGCAGCGCGACCTGCTGAATGCCGTGCTCGAGGAAGCGCGCGCCAATGAGGGCGAAATCTCCGCGCTCGCTACCGCCTGGCTCGAAGGCGATACCGAACAGCTCACGCAGCTCACGAGGCGCGGCATCCTGGCCGATCCCGAACTGGCGCAGGCGCTGCTGCGCGACCGCAATGCCGATTGGGCGGCGCAGATCGAGAACCTGCTGTCGGCGCGCGACAAGCCGATGATCGCGGTGGGCGCGGGCCATCTGCTGGGTGCGGACGGCTTGCCGACCATGCTCGAAGCGCGCGGTTTCACCATTCGCCGGGTCGAATAAGCCCACCTCACCCGGGCGTTCTTACTTGCCTTTCGGCCCCGCCCTGCTATGCGCGCGGCCTTCGGCACCATGGTCATCCCTGGAGGCGTGGTGGACCGAGCAACCAAATAGCATTCGAAAGGTAAGTGCCATGAGCGACGCTCTGACCCTGCCGGCCGAGGCGCGCGAACGGGCTGGCAAGGGAGCCTCCCGTCAACTGCGCCGTCAAGGCCGTGTCCCCGCCGTGATCTACGGCGGCAAGGAAGAACCCACGATGATTCACGTGGAAGAAAAGGAGCTGATCAAGCAGCTCGACACCGGCCACTTCATGAACTCGATCGTCGAGCTCGAAGTGGACGGCAAGAAGCTGCGCACGCTCCCCAAGGACGTCGCTCTGCACCCCGTCACCGACCGCCCCGAGCATGTCGATTTCCTGCGCCTCGCCAAGGGCGGCAAGATCGAAGTCTCGGTTCCGGTCGTGTTCCTCAACGAGGAAGCCAGCCCCGGCCTCAAGAAGGGCGGCGTTCTGAACGTTGTCCGTCACGAGCTCGAACTGGTCTGCGAAAACGACAAGATCCCGGGCGAGATCGAAGTCGACGTCACCGGCAAGGAAGTCGGCGATTCGATCCACATCAGCGAAGTGAAGCTGCCTGCGGGTAGCGAGAGCGCGATCACCGATCGCGACTTCACCATCGCCACGCTGGTTGCTCCCTCGGCGCTCAAGAAGGCCGAAGGCGATACCTCGCAGGATGACGGCGAAACCGATCCGCAGGATGTCCCCGCCACCGAACAGGGTGTCGACGAGGACGCGGCACAGGAACAGGCAGACAAGAGCGCATAATCGCCTCTTGCCTTACCGCAACGAAGCGCCGGTCCCGCAAGGGGCCGGCGTTTTGCGTTTGGCCCCACCATCGCTAGAGGACCCCGCATGCAGATCTGGACAGGCCTTGGAAATCCCGGACCGAAATATGCGATGAACCGGCACAATGTCGGCTTCATGGCGGTCGACGTTATCGCGGCGATGTACGATTTCGGCCCGGTCCAGAAGAAGTTTTCCGGCTGGGCGCAGGAAGGCCGGATCGGCACGCACAAGGTGCTACTGCTCAAGCCCGCGACCTTCATGAACGAAAGCGGCCGCGCGGTAGGCGAAGCGCTGCGGTTCTACAAGCTCGACCCCGATGCCCTGACGGTGTTCCACGACGAGCTCGACCTCGCCGCCTTCAAGGTCAAGGTCCGTATGGGCGGCGGGCTGGCAGGCCATAACGGGCTGCGGTCGATCAACCAGCACCTCGGCCCCGATTTCCGCCGCGTGCGGATCGGCATCGGCCACCCCGGATCGAAAGAGCGCGTCCACGGCCATGTGCTGGGCAATTACGCCAAGAGCGAAATGGAGCCGCTGGCCGACATGCTGGCGGCGATGGCGGCCGAAGCCGAATGGCTGGCCAAGGGCGACGACGCCCGCTTCATGAACGATATCGCGCTGCGCCTGCAGGACTGAGCCTGTGAACCGGATCATGATCCTGGGGCCGTGCGGGAGCGGGAAATCGACCCTCGCGCGCAGGCTTGGCCAAATGCTCGATCTGTCATCCTACCATCTCGACCAGCTGATGTGGTCGGCAGGATGGGTCGAGCGTGACGAGCGTGACTGGCGCCCCGAACTGGAAGCGATCGTCCAGTCACCGCGCTGGGTCATCGACGGCAATGACGCCAGCACGATGGAACTGCGGCTCGCACGCGCCGACCAGGTGGTGTTTCTGGACTTTTCGGCCGCGCGCTGCCTGTCGCGGGTGATCCGGCGCATCTGGTCGGCGCGCGGCACCACGCGGCCGGACATGGCCCCCGATTGCCCCGAGCGCTTCGATGCGGGCTTCCTCTGGTATGTGGCGACATGGCATAATCGACCGCGCAAGCGGATCGAGCGGGCTCTCGCGGGACATGAAGCCAAGCTGCTGTACATCCGCTCTCCGCGCGAACTCGAACGCTGGCTCGCTTCGCTTTCGGCGCGGTAATTGCTAGGATGCGGGCAAAGGGAGACTGCCATGCCTGATCTGACTCGCCGCACCCTGCTTGCCGGAGCCGCAGCCACCGGAGCACTTGCCGCCACTGCCGTCCGGGCGCAGGACGACAAGCTGATCCCCGCGCCCGACCTGACGGGCAAGGCGATCCTCATCACCGGGTGTTCCTCCGGTTTCGGGCGCCTCGCTGCCGAACATTTCGCCCGCGCCGGAGCAACCGTATTTGCGACCATGCGCAACACGCCGCGGCCCGAGGCCGAGGAGCTGATGCAGCTGGCGCGTGACGAATCGCTCGATATCCGCGTGATGCGGCTCGACGTACTGCTCGACCACGAAGTGGCCGATGCCGTCGCCAAAGCCGAGCGCGAAATCGGCCGCGGGCTCGACGTGCTGGTCAACAATGCCGGGATCGGCATCACCGGGCCGGTCGAGGTCCAGGACATGGAAGCGACCAAGCTCGCCTTCGATACCAATGTGCTGGGCTACCACCGGCTGGCCCGCGCGGTGCTGCCAGGAATGCGCGCACGCAAACAGGGACATATCTTTGCCGTGTCGAGCCAGCTGGGCCGCGTCATCGTTCCCTATGCGGGTCACTATTCGGCGACCAAGTTCGCGGTCGAGGCGATGTTCGAACAGCTCGCCTACGAACTGGTGCCGCACAATATCGGGGTCACGATAATCGAACCGGGCGGGTATCCCACCAAGGTCTGGGTCAATCGCAACCGCTATTCGCAAGAGCTGAGGGAGCGCGCCGACCAGATCCATCTTGGCGGATATCCGCAAGTGGTCGCGCGAATGGGCGAGGAGGACGGATCGGGCCGCAGCGCCGATCCGATGGACATTCCGCACGCGATGGAAAGGGTCCTCGGCATGGCCCCGGGGACCCGCCCCCTCCGCTTGCCCGTCAGCGCCGGGAGCATCCCGCAGACCGCGATTAACGAGGTCAGCGCAAAGACGCAGGTCGGCTGGCTGGGCGAAAGCGGTTACGGCCCGCTGATCAAGGCGGTGCACAACGTCTGACGCTCTGGCTATTCGCGTGCGGCGCGGCTAAGGCGCGCGCCACACACATATACCGGAGTTTCTGATGGGTTTCCGCTGCGGGATCGTCGGCCTGCCGAATGTCGGCAAGTCCACCCTGTTCAACGCATTGACCGAGACGCAGGCCGCACAGGCCGCGAACTATCCGTTCTGCACGATCGAGCCGAATGTCGGCCAGGTCGCGGTGCCGGACGAGCGGCTCGACAAGATTGCCGCGATCGCCAAGTCGGCCAAGACCCTGCCGACGCAGCTGGCCTTCGTCGACATCGCCGGACTGGTCAAAGGCGCGAGCCAGGGCGAAGGGCTGGGCAACCAGTTCCTCGGCAATATACGCGAAGTCGATGCGATCGTGCATGTGCTGCGCTGCTTCGAGGATGACGACATCCAGCACGTCGCCAACAAGGTCGATCCACTGGCCGATGCCGAAGTGGTCGAGACCGAACTGCTGCTGGCCGACCTCGAAAGCCTCGAGAAGCGCGTTCCCGCTGCCGCCAAGCGTGCCACCAGCGGCGACAAGGAAGCCAAGCTGATGGCCAGCGTGCTCGGCCAGGCACTCGAGCTGCTCAAGGAAGGCAAGCCCGCGCGGTTGACCGAACCCAAGGACGAGGAAGAAGCCCGCGTCTTCCAGCAAGCACAGCTGCTGACTGCCAAGCCGGTGCTCTATGTCTGCAACGTCGCCGAAGAAGATGCTGCGAGCGGCAATGCGCTGTCCGAACTGGTTTTCGCCAAGGCCAGGGCCGAGGGCGCCGAGGCCGTGGTGGTCTCCGCGGCCATCGAAGCCGAATTGGTCACGATGCCTCCCGAAGACCGGACCGAATTCCTCGCCGAACTGGGGCTGGAAGAATCGGGACTGAGCCGCGTCATCCGCGCCGGCTACAAATTGCTCGGCCTGCAGACCTTCTTCACTGCGGGTCCGAAGGAAACGCGCGCCTGGACTTTTCCCACCGGGGCCAAGGCACCGCAGGCCGCGGGCGAAATCCACACCGATTTCGAGCGCGGGTTTATTCGCGCTGAAACAATTGCCTACGATGATTACCTTGCGCTTGGCGGGGAAAGCGGTGCGCGCGAAGCGGGCAAACTGCGCCAGGAAGGTAAGGAATATCTCGTGCAGGACGGCGACGTCCTGCTGTTCAAGTTCAACGTCTGAGGACTTCCAGATGAACCGGATCGCCGCCGCCCTCGCCCTTGGCCTTGCCAGCGTTCTCGGCGGTTGCGCTGGCTATGCCGATGCACCTGTTGCCAGCACGGCAGTAGCCCAGCAGCGCGAAGCGGTAACGATCCTGGTATCGATCGACGGGTTCCATCCGGACTATCTGGCACGCGGGCTGACCCCGACGCTCTCGCAGCTGGCCAGCGAAGGTACGCGCGCGGCGATGCGGCCGTCCTTCCCGACCAAGACTTTCCCCAATCACTGGACGCTGGTGACCGGGCTGGTGCCTGATCATCACGGCATCACCGCCAACCGCATGGAAGACAAGACGCGGCCCGACGATGTCTTCACCATGGCCACCGTCGATCCCTATTGGTGGAGCGAGGCCAAGCCGGTCTGGGTAGAGGCCGAGGAAGCGGGCATCCGCAGCGCGGCGATGTTCTGGCCCGGCTCTGCGGTCGCCTGGGGCGGAACGGCAGTGCGCTACGGCCCGGTGACCGATGGGACGATGGCCAGCGACTGGCAGGCGTTCAGCATGCAGGTCACCAACACACAGCGCGTCAATTCGGTGCTCGACTGGCTGCGCCGCCCGGCGGATATCCGCCCCGAATTCGTGACCCTCTATTTCGATACGGTCGATAGTGCGGGACACGGCGGCGGGCCGGTGGGCGAGGAGATCGACGAGGCGCTGCGCGACGTCGACAGCCATATCGCCGATCTGCTTGCGGGGCTCGAGAGCCTCGGCCAGCCTACCAATCTGGTGCTCGTGTCGGACCACGGGATGGCAGCGACCGGATCGGACAGGATGATCGTGCTCGACGAAATCGTCGACGCGTCGCTCTACCGCGCGGTCGAAACCGGGGCCTATGCGACTTTCGAAGCCACAGAGGAGCACACGGCAGCGCTTGAAGCGGCACTGCTGCGCGAACACGAGCACATGGAATGCTGGCGCAAGGGCGAGATCCCCGCGCGCTTCCAATATGGCACACACCCGCGCATCCCGCCCTATCTGTGCCTGCCCGATACCGGCTGGACCATCACCGCCCGCGCTTCCGACACGGCGTGGAGCGGCGGCAGTCATGGCTACGACCCGTTTGCCCCCGAAATGGCATCCTTGTTCATCGCCCATGGCCCCGCCTTTCGTAGCGGCGTGACGATCGAGTCGTTCCAGAACACCGCGATAACGCCCTTGCTGCGCCACCTGATCGGCCTGCCGCAGGCGGCGCGTTCGGATGGAGATCTGGCCGACGTCGCGGATGCGCTCGCCGCGCAAAATTAGGCGGCCCGCGGAACGAGCACGCCTCTACCCCGTTGCCATGCAAAGCTCAACGGGGAGACATTCGTGGTCGATAAATCGGAAAAATTCAGCACGCTGGTGCGCGTCGGCTATTTCAGCCGAGCAATTCTCTATTCGGTACTCGGCCTGATTGCGCTGACCAGCGCGGGCCGTATCGGCAAGGGTACCAACGGTATTTTCCAGGCCATCCAGGATTTCCCGCTCGGCACCGGCATCCTCTGGCTGATGGTCGTCGGCCTGCTCGCCTATGCGCTGTTCCGCTTCGCCTCGACATTCCTCGATGTCGAACACCACGGCACCGACAAGACCGGCTGGGCCACCCGGATCGGACATGCGGGGAGCGCGATCGGCCACCTCGCGCTCGCCTATTCGGCGTATAAGTTCGCCACGACGGGCAGCGACACTGGCGGCGGCGCGCAGGAAGCGGCGTCGGGCGTGCTGGCAATCGAGTTCGGCGGCGTCGTGCTCGGCCTGCTGGGGATCGCCTTCTTCGCCACCGCGGCTTTCCAGGCCAAGAAGGGCCTGACCGGCAGCTTCATGAACCGCATCAGCCCGCGCGCGCCCTCGCAAACCCGCTGGATCGGCGGCGCAGGCTATCTGGCACGCGCGGTCGTTTTCCTGATCATCGGCTGGTCGCTGTTCCAGGCCGGTTTCATGAGCGGCGGATCGGACCAGGTGAAGACGCTGGGCGATGCCGTTGCCAGTCTCGCGGGTGAAGGCATCGTCTTCAAGCTCGTCGCGATCGGCCTGCTCGCCTTCGGTCTCTTCAGCCTCGTCCTCGCACGCTATCGCATCATCCCCGATCTGGGCACCGAAGGACGCGTGCCCCGCTTCCGCGCATGAGCGCGGCGGACGCAGCTTCCCGCGGGGCCAAGACCGCGCGGCTGTACCGCATGGTGATGGACAAGCATGTCTGTCCCTATGGCACGAAGTACAAATGGCTGCTCGAGCGCGAGGGCTTCGCGGTCGAGGACCATTGGCTGACCACTCGCGAACAGACCGACGCGTTCAAGGCGCAGCACGGCGTCGACACGACACCGCAGGCCTTTATCGGGGACGAGCGGATCGGCGGTTACAGCGAATTGCGGACCCATTTCGGTTACGATGATCCAGGCGCTGGCGACACCAGCTACACGCCGGTTATCGCAGTGTTCGCCGTCGGCGCGGCGCTGGCAGTCGCGCTCAGCCTGTTCGTCTATGAAGCCGCCTTCACCGGGCGGACCGCCGAATGGTTCGTAGCCTTTTCGATGGCGATGCTCGCCATGCTCAAGCTGCAGGATGTCGAACAGTTCTCGACCATGTTCGTGGGCTACGACCTGCTCGGCCAGCGCTGGGTGCCCTACGCCTATGCCTATCCCTTCCTCGAGGCCGGCGCGGCGGTGCTGATGGCGGGACGGCAATTGCCCTGGCTCTCGATCCCGGTAGCACTGACCATCGGCACGATCGGCGCGGTCAGCGTTTTCTACGCGGTCTATATCCAGAAACGCAGCATCAAATGCGCCTGCGTCGGCGGAAGCGGCAACGTCCCGCTCGGCTTCGTATCGCTCACCGAGAACCTCGCGATGATCGGCATGGGGATTTGGATGTTGCTTCGCCCCGCGCTTTGATACATTGCATTTTGCAATGCAGTTCTACGAAGACATCGCCATCGGGCACAAGCAGGCCTTCGGCCGTTACGAGGTCACGCGCGAAGAGGTGATCGACTTCGCCTCGAAATACGATCCGCAGCCGTTCCACCTCGATGACGAGGCCGCGGCGCAGACCCATTTCGGCCGCATCTCCGCCAGCGGCTGGCACACCTGCGCGATGACCATGTCGATGCTGGTCGAGAATTTGACCAAGCACAAGCAGGCGGGCCTGGGTTCGCCGGGCGTCGACCAGCTACGCTGGAAAAAGCCGGTCTATCCGGGCGACACGCTCCGGTGCGAAAGCGAAGTGATCGAGAAACGCCGCAGCGCCTCTCGCCCCGAAATGGGCATCTTCAAGAGCCATCTCACCGTCTTCAACCAGAATGACGAGCCGGTCATGGAGATGGTATCGAACGGGCTGATCCGCACACGCGACCCGGAAGGGACGGACTAGCTCAGACGCCGCATTGCGCGATGCCGGTCTTGCGATAGACCACGGCCTCATGCGCATCGCGAATGGTCAGCGTGGCGGAATAATCGCTGACTTCCTCGCCGACCTGCTCGCCCGTTTCCTCGTCGAGCTCGAGCGTCATCGAAAACGCGGTCCCGTCATACTTGCGGCGCGCCAGATAGGGCAGTTCGGCGCTACCCTTGTCCGCGGCCAGCGTGACCAGTTCGCCATTGTGGAGGAAATGCCCGGTCTCCGCCATTGCGAGCGCGGTCGCCGCAAGGCCCCCGCCCTCGGGCGCGAAGCTGCAGCCTGCGCCGTACAGATCCTGCTGTTCGATCTCGCGATAACGGATGGGGTCGAGCACCAGCGGTTGCGGCGGCGGGGTCTGATGCGCCTCGACCTCGGCGACCGCGGCGGCGCGTTCCTCCTCGGTCGGTTCGCTGGAACAGGCGGCCAGCACCAACGTCACCAGCAGAGCAATCTTGCGCATCAATGTCTCCCGAACAGTTTCTCGAAGTCTTGCATCGACAGTTTGACCCATGTCGAGACATAGAACGCACGGTCTGGTCCAGCGTTTCCCGTGTTCGTTCAACGTCTGATTTGGGGCAATGCGACGCGGATTCGCTACGTCCGACTTTGGGGTGGGAACGAGATGTTAGCAGTCTAATCGTCGCCGGCCTCCCCCCTCTTTTTTTGAAGGTCTTCTGCGGCACCGAGCATTTGTATCCTCTTATGCTCTGCCCAAACATAGCGCCAAGCACGCCACATGCCGAGGCTTCCGAATATCACGGTGGGTGCAAGCATCAATGCGAACAAATGACTAGGCGCATCGGCTGGCTTGTCCCCTGTGATTAGCGACCAAACGACCATGGGTATGCAGCTAACGATTACGGTTGCGAGGGGATTGCCATTCCAACGCGCTACGTCGCGATCAATCCATGCAATGACTGGCTGTAGCATTATCGCCTGAAGGCCTCCCGAGTATCGATGTAAAGGATCGCCCGAACGACCGCAAACGGGTCGCAACCTGACAGTCCGCTTTTGGCCTCTACAGCGTAAGAGTTGTCGAGCAGAGGCGGAGGCCAGCCCAGCCTAATGTCTGCCAAACAGTTTCTCGACGTCTTCCATCGACAGTTTCACCCAGGTCGGGCGGCCGTGGTTGCATTGGCCTGAACGCGGGGTGCGTTCCATTTCCCGGAGCAGCGCGTTCATTTCGTCGACGCGCAGCACGCGGCCCGCGCGGACCGAGCCGTGGCAGGCCATCGTGGCGAGGACGAGGTCGAGCTTTTCACCCAGCAGCAGCGCTTCGCCATTGAGCGCGAGATCGTCATCGATATCGCGCAGCAGCTTTTCCGGGTCCGTCCGCGCGATCGCATGCGGCAGGCTGCGGACGAGCATGGCGGAGGGGCCGAAACGTTCGAGCGCGAGACCGTGCTCGGCGAGCTTGGGCGCCGCCTCCTCGAGCCGGTCGCAGCTGGTTTCGTCGAGTTCGACCACTTCGGGGATCAGCAGCGCCTGGCTGCGCGCGACCGCTTCTTCCGCCCCTGCTGCACGCAGGCGCTCGAGCACTAGGCGTTCATGCGCCGCGTGCTGGTCGACCAGCACCAGCCCGTCCTGCGCCTCGGCCACGATATAGGTATTGGCGACCTGCCCGCGGGCGATGCCCAGCGGATAGTTCTGCGCGGATTCCGCCACCGGGGCTGCTTCCTCCGCCCTTCCGCGCGGTTCGGCCATGATGTCGCCCTCGGCCGCACGCCAGGTGCCGCCGGGTTCGGCGACGCGTTGCTGCGGCGCGGACCAGTCACGCCCCTCGAAGATCGAGCGCAGCGCGGGTGATGGTTCCTCGCGCGCCGGTTCCTGCTGCCAGCGCGACATGGCACCCGCATCGGGGCTTTGCGCGCTGCGCTTGTCACCCGTCGCCAGTGCCTGACGCAGGCCCGAAACGATAAAGCCGCGGACACTCTGCGCATCGCGAAAGCGCACCTCGGTCTTGGCCGGGTGGACGTTCACATCGACATCTTCGCACGGCAGTTCGAGAAACAGCGCGAGCACCGCGTGGCGATCGCGAGCGAGCATGTCGGCATAGGCGCCGCGCACTGCGCCGGTCAGCAGGCGGTCCTTTACCGGGCGGCCATTGACGAACAGATACTGGTGATCGGCGACGCCGCGATTGTAGGTCGGCAGGCCCGCGATCCCGGTCAGCCGCATCGCGCCGCGTTCCATGTCGAGCACGACGCCATTGTCCTTGAGTTCGCGTGCGATCAGCTGCGCCACGCGATTGGCCAGCCCTTCCCCGCCCTGCAGGCCGAAGATCCGCCGGTCGCCATGATCGAGCGTGATCGCCACGTCGGGCCGCGCCATGGCAAGCCGCAGGACGACATCCTTGCACGCGGCATATTCGCTGCGCGGCGTGCGCAGGAACTTGCGCCGTGCGGGGATCTTGCCGAACAGGTTTTCGACCCGCACCCGCGTGCCCGGCGGCAGCGCGGCGGGGCCCTCGGCAGCGATCTCGCCGTGATCGACCACCCGTTTCCAGCCCTGCTGGGCCCCGGACGGGCGGCTCTCGATCGTGAAGCGGGCGACGCTGGCGATGCTCGGCAGCGCTTCGCCGCGAAAGCCCAGCGTCGCCACCTGTTCGATCGCTTCGTCGGGCAGTTTGGAGGTTGCGTGACGTTCGAGCGCCAGCGCCATTTCGTCGGGCGTCATCCCGCAACCATCGTCGGTCACCTCGACGCTCGTCAGCCCGCCTTCGACCAGCTTGACCGCGATCCGCGTAGCGCCCGCGTCGATCGCATTTTCGACCAGTTCCTTGAGCGCCGAAGAGGGCCGTTCGACCACCTCTCCGGCGGCGATACGGTTGACCAGATTCTCGGGCAGGCGACGGATTTGCGGCATGGTCGCGCGGTTGTAGCGGTGAAGCGCCACGAATCCGAGACGGCGCGTTCAGCTATCCCCCGCAGCCATAGCGGAAATTTTTGGCATTCCATTCGTATTATCGCTAAGGCTCCGCCACCATTTCCGCCCGGAGAGGTGCGAGCGGGTCGCATCCCTCTCGTCGGACCACGCGACAACATGGAAAATCGAATAAACATGGGCTTCTGGAACAATCTCTTCAAATTCGGCGTGCAGAATATGGCGATCGACCTCGGGACCGCCAACACGCTGGTTTATGTGCAGGATCAGGGCATTGTCCTGAACGAGCCGAGCGTGGTCGCACTCGAGACGATCAATGGCATGAAACGCGTCAAGGCCGTAGGTGACGATGCCAAGATGATGATGGGCAAGACGCCCGACAGCATCGAAGCCATCCGCCCGCTGCGCGACGGTGTGATCGCGGACCTCGACGTGGCCGAGGAGATGATCAAGCACTTCATCCGCAAGGTGAACGGGCGCAAGAGCCTGATGCGGTATCCTGAAATCACCATCTGCGTGCCGTCGGGGTCGACCTCGGTCGAGCGCCGCGCGATCCGCGATGCCGCGTCGAACGCGGGCGCCAGCCAGGTCTATCTGATTCTCGAACCCATGGCCGCGGCGATCGGCGCCGACATGCCGGTGACAGAGCCGGTCGGCAGCATGGTCGTCGATATCGGCGGCGGGACCACCGAAGTCGCCGTGCTGTCGCTGCGCGGCCTCGCCTATACCACCTCGGTCCGCACCGGCGGCGACAAGATGGACGAAGCGATCGTGTCCTACGTCCGCCGACACCACAATCTGCTGATCGGCGACAGCACGGCTGAACGGATCAAGAAGGATTTCGGCGTCGCTCGCCCGCCTGAAGACGGTGTGGGCGAAAGCATCACGCTGAAGGGCCGCGACCTCGTCAACGGCGTGCCCAAGGAAATCACCATCAACCAGGGGCACCTCGCCGAAGCCTTGTCCGAACCGATCGGGGCCATCGTCGAAGGCGTGCGTATCGCGCTGGAAAACACCGCGCCCGAACTGGCCGCCGACATCGTCGACCAGGGCATCGTGCTCACCGGCGGCGGCGCGCTGATCGGCGGGCTGGACGAATATCTGCGCGAGGAAACCGGCCTGCCGGTGACCATCGCGGAAGATCCGCTGTCCTGCGTCGCTCTCGGCACGGGCCGCGCAATGGAGGACCCGATCTATCGCGGCGTCCTGATGACGGCTTAAGAAAGGCAGGGGAATGGCGCCGACAGGCTCACGGCGCTCGGGGTTTTCTCGCAGGGCGCAATACAACCTCTTCACCGGCTATCTGATCGCGGGCGCTGGCGCGCTTATCGGCGCCATCCTCCTCACCCTGTCCTTCTTCCAGCCCCAATTGTTCGGGGGGCTGCGCGGGGCGGCGCAGACCGGTGTCTCGCCCGCGACCGAGACCGCGGCCACGGTGAGGACCGGCAGCAAGGGCTTCTGGGAAACCGTCAGCGGCTATTACCGCGCGGGGTCGAAGAATGCCGATCTCAAGCGCGAGATGGAAATCGCGCGTATCCGCCTGGCCGAAGCCGAGGCGGTGAAGCAGGAAAACCGGCGACTGAAGGGCCTGCTCGATCTGCGCGACAAGGAGATCGAGCCTGTTGCCGTCGCGCGGCTGGTCGGCTCCTCCGCCTCGAGCACCCGCCGCTTCGCCTATCTTGGCGCCGGGTCGAACGACGGAGTGGCGATCGGCATGCCGGTCCGCTCGCCCCGCGGCGTGGTCGGACGCATTCTCGAAGTCGGCAGCGACAGCGCGCGCGTGCTGCTTCTCACCGATACCGAGAGCATCCTCCCGGTGCGCCGGGCCAAGGACGAAGTCGTGGCCTTTGCCGAAGGGCGCGGCGATGGCCTGCTGCGCATCAGGCTGATCAATCTCGGGATCAATCCGCTCAGCCCCGGCGATGTCTTCGTGACCAGCGGCGCGGGGGGTTACTACCCCCCCGGAATCGCGGTCGCCATCCTCACCGAGACCACCGATGACGGCGGTCTGGCGCGCATCGTCAGCGACCCCGCCGCGACCGACTACGTCAGCGTCGAGCCGATCTACGAACCCGACGCGGCGCTCGGCGCGGCCACCCCGATCGAGCGCGAGCTGACCGACTGATGGAGCGCAACGACCCGCGGGCGCGCAGCGATGCCTATGGCAGCCGGATCAACCGCTCGCACTCGCCACTGCTCGCCAATAGCGTGCCGTGGATCTCGATCGTCATCGGGTCGGTTTTGCCGATTTTCCCGATTGCCGCCGGCCTCCCGATGATGCCGCCGTTCGGCCTGCTCATGCTGCTGGCGTGGCGGTTGGTGCGGCCCGGATTGATGCCCGTATGGGCTGGCATTCCGCTGGGCCTGGTCGACGATCTCTACAGCGGGCAACCCTTTGGCTTCGCGATCATGACATGGTCGCTGATCATGCTCGGCATCGAGCTGATCGAGGCGCGCATGCCCTGGCGCGCCTTCTGGCAGGATTGGTTCACCGCGGGTATACTGATACTCGGGTACCTCACCGCCGGGTGGCTGTTCTCCGGCGGCCAACCGACCTTCCATTCGCTCATGGCCCTGGTTCCGCAGCTCGTGCTCACCATCCTCTTCTTCCCCATCGCAGCGCGGCTGGTCGCGGTCCTCGACCGGACCCGCCTCAAGCGCTGGAGGGCACGCTGATGCGGTTGCGCAAGCGCGCGCGCCCGCGCGAAGTGGTCACCCAGTCGACGCTCGAGAACGCCTTCGACCGGCGGACCTTCGTCATCGGCACCGCGATGGGCGGGCTCGGCGTGCTGCTGGCTGCGCGGATGGGCTATATCGCCATCGCCGAGAACGAGAAATACGAGCTCGAGAGCGAGAGCAACCGGGTCAACCTCTCGCTGATCCCGCCCCGGCGCGGCTGGATCCTCGACCGCAACGGGGCGCCGCTGGCATCGAACCGCGCGGACTTCCGCGTCGATATCATTCCCGAACGCACACCCGACCCCGATGCCACGCTCCTCGCGCTTACCGATATCCTCAAGCTCGACGAGAACCAGGCGGCGGACATCCGCAAGCGGATCGACGACGGTCCCGGCTACCAGCCCGTCGAGATCGCCTCGGGTATCAGCTATGACGAGTTCGCCGCGGTCAGCGTGCGCCTGCCCGACCTGCCAGGAGTGGTCCCGCAGCGCGGCTTCTCGCGCTTTTATCCCACGGGGCCGACGGTCGGCCATCTGCTCGGCTATGTCGGCCCGGCGAATGCCGAGGAATATGAGGAGCAGGATCGCAATCCGCTACTGATCACGCCGGGGTACAAGATCGGCAAGGATGCGCTGGAGCGCCAGTTCGAACTCGATCTGCGCGGTATCCCAGGCGCGCGCCGGGTCGAGGTCACCGCATCGGGACGGATCGTCCGCGATCTGGAAACGCGCGAGGACGTCCAGGGCGATCCCGTCCGGCTGACGATCGACGGTCCGCTGCAGGATTACGCCGCACGCCGGATCGGGCTCGAGAGCGGCTCGGCGGTGGTGATGGATTGCGAGACGGGCGACATATTGTGCATGGCCTCGATGCCCAGTTTCGATCCCAACAGCTTTTCGCAAGGGATCGGGCGCGTCGAATACGGCATGCTGCGCGACGACGAGCGCGTACCGCTGCGCAACAAGGTTCTGAAGGGCCTCTATCCCCCCGGATCGACGATCAAGCCGATGCACTGCATGGCGTTCCTCGATGCGGGCATCAAGCCGGACGAAGCGATCATGTGCGGCGGCGGGCGCCGCATCGGCAATCGCTTCTTCAATTGCTGGAGCAACCATGGCCGGGTCGACATGGCCAAGGCGATCTACCAGAGCTGCGACAGCTATTTCTACCATTTCGCCCAGCAGGTGGGGTTCGCCAAGGTGGCCGAATGGGCGCACAAGATGGGTCTGGGCGAAGAATTCCCGCTCCCAGTCACCAGCCAGTTCTACGGGACGGTGCCGTCGCCCGAGTGGAAACAGCGACGGCACGATAGCGCATGGCAGCCCTATGACACGGTCAATTCCTCGATCGGCCAGGGCTATTACCTGACCAACCCGCTCCAGCTGGCGGTGATGAGCGCGCGCATGGCGACCGGGTACAAGGTCATGCCGCGGCTGCAACTGGGGGGAGACAAGCCCCAATTCGAGCATTTCGATTTCAGCCCGGAGGAAATCGGCTACGTCCGGCAGGCGATGAGCGATGTCGTGAACGGCCCCGGCACGGCGGGCCGCGCGCGCCTGCCGTTCGACGATATCAAGATGGCGGGCAAGACGGGCACCGCGCAAGTCGTTTCGCTCAGCGTCTCCAACGGCAAGACCGGCCCTTGGAAATATCGCGATCACGGCCTGTTCGTGTTCTTCGCCCCGTTCGACAAACCGAAATACGCCGGCGCGGTGGTCATCGAACATGGCGGCGGGTCGGGCGCAGCCTATCCGATCGCGCGCGATGTGATGACCTTCCTGTTCGATCCGGCCAAGGGCATGGACGCGCTGCGCCCGCTCGAAGAGCAATGGGGCGGCACTGCGCAGCAGCGGCTGAATGCGAAATATCGCGCCTATGCCGCAGCGCAGGGCGAGACCGTGCCCCCCGCCCCGTCACGCGACGAGGATATCTTCGACCAGGTCGAAGCCGAAGCGCGCGTGGCCGCCCGCCAGCCTGAAGGCATCGCCGAAGAGGCCAGCCCTT
The DNA here is from genome assembly GCF_036867055.1 of Qipengyuania sp. Mu-71. NCBI lineage: Bacteria > Pseudomonadati > Pseudomonadota > Alphaproteobacteria > Sphingomonadales > Erythrobacteraceae > Qipengyuania > Qipengyuania sp. Mu-71. The sequence goes on from NZ_JBAJHR010000001.1 coordinate 1,299,710, forward strand.
CGCGCATCGACACGCGCTCGCCCGAGGAAGTGTCGCAAGCCTCCGCCTCGGCCAGGCCGACCTCCGCCCGGAGCACTCCCGCGCCGGATGCCACAGACACGCCCGAATGACCGGTCTCGTCCCCGCCCCGATCGCGCGTCAGCCGTGGCAGATGCTGTTTCCGCTGTTCGTGCTGATCGGCTTCGGCGCGCTGGTGCTGTATTCCGCCGCGGGCGGGAACTGGGATCCCTATGCGTCCTCGCATGTCATCCGCTTCGGCGTGTTCCTTGTCATGGCCTTCGTGCTCAGCCGGTTCTCACGCGATCTAGTGATGCTGTTAGCCATCCCGATTTATGGGGTGGTGCTGCTGATGCTGGTCGCGGTGGAAGCGATCGGCTTCGTCGGGGGCGGCAGCCAGCGCTGGCTCGATCTGGGCTTCATGCAATTGCAGCCCTCGGAGCTGATGAAGCCGGCAATCGTGCTGGTCCTCGCGCGCTATTACGCGACCTTGCCGGTCGGCATGGTGCCCACCGTGCGCGCCCTGATCGCGCCGGGGGCGCTGATCCTCGCCCCGGTGGCGCTGGTGCTGCTGCAGCCCGATCTGGGCACCTCACTGGCAATCGTGTTCGGTGGTGCAGTCATCATGTTTTCCGCAGGTCTGCCGCTGCGTTGGTTCGTCGGAGCGGGGGTGGCTGCCGCCGTGCTTGCACCGGTGGCCTTCTTCTTTGGCTTGCAAGACTACCAGCAGAAGCGGGTGTTCACCTTCCTCGACCCGGCAAGCGATCCGCTGGGCGATGGCTACCACATCACCCAGTCCAAAATCGCGATTGGATCGGGGGGCTTTTCAGGCAAGGGCTTCAACGAAGGCTCGCAGAGCCATCTGCATTATCTGCCCGAACCGCACACCGATTTCATCTTCGCCACCATGGCCGAGGAATGGGGCTTTATTGGCGGGCTGGTCGTGCTTGGCGCTTTCGCCATGATTTTCGGCTGGGGCCTGGCCGTGTCGCGCGCGAGCACCGACCGGTTCGGCAAGCTCGTGGCGCTCGGTATGACCGCCACGATCTTCTTCTATGTCGCGATCAATCTGATGATGGTCATGGGCCTGGCGCCGGTGGTCGGCATTCCGCTGCCCTTCATGAGCCATGGCGGCAGTTCGATGCTCACCAACATGATCTGCATCGGGTCGTTGATGATGGTCCACCGCTGGAACCGCAAGGCCCCCCGCACCGGCCTGATCCGCTAGAGTTCGATCAGTCCCAGCTTGAGCGCACGCACGGTTGCCGTAACGCGGTCGTTGGTCTGCAGCTTGTCATAGACACGGCGCGTATAGGTACGCACGGTTTCGGGCGAGATCTCGAGGATCGCGGCAATATCGCCCGCCGACTTGCCCCGCCCCATCCATTCGACGACCTCGCGTTCGCGGTCCGACAAGGCGACCGATGCCCGGCCCTCGTCCATGACCTTGCAGAGCTGCAGATGCGCGGCGAGGATTAGCGAGTGGATTTTCTGCAGGCGCTTCTTGGAGAAGCCGTCGGGATCCTCGGCAAACCGCATCGTCGCATAACCGTCGCGATTGCGCGGACCGAACAACGCGAAGACCACCCAGTTGTCGACGTCAAGCTCCTCCAGATCGTCGAGAAAGCTTGTGACATCCGGTATCGACTTTCCACGTGCGCGCACCTCGGTCCAGGTCAGTACGGGACCGTGCTCAAAAGCGAGTTGGGGGATCGGGTCGCGTCCACGGAAATCGTCGCTAATGTAACGTTTCTGGTATTCGACGGGAAAATCGCGCGTCCAGATAAATGTGTTTCGCGAGGTGGGCGATTCGAACACCGGCGTGAAGTGATAGCTTAACCAGGTAGCGCCTTGTTCTAGGCACGCCGCGTAAAGGTATTCGAGAATTGCCTCGCAATCCTCCATCTTGACGATATGTTTCGTGGGGTCGGGCATCGCTACTCTAGCTAGTTTTACTGTCCCCCCGTTGAGGGACTGCTTTTACCACCGATAGACACTACTGAACAGTATGACGATTGTTGGCGGACCGGGGGGTTAGTCGCTGGCGCAGTTGGGACGCTGTTGACGATGACCTCTATGGACCGCCGACTTCCGATCGGTAACCGAACCAAGTATGATCCGGGCCAGCGGGTGCAGCGGAGGGATCTCGAGACTTGCGACAAAGTACTGCTCGAAGTTGCTCGCGCCAATCGGCGCGGCAGCAAGATTACGATCTGGGATCTTCCGCAAGTTACCGGCATGCCACTGCATCAGGCATTCGCCGCTGTTCGGTCGTTGGAATTCGGCCGCCTGATCACGGTAGGTGACGACCTGGCCGACCCATTTGGCGCTACACTAGAGCTTCGCGAGGCAGGATCGCATCGGCTGCGCCGGCGCCGCGACGCCTAATTTGCCAATGGGGGCTTTTCATCGCGAGAAAGCCCGCTATATGGGCGCCTCCCGAGTCGGGAACGCCTCTTCCACGAGGCCGCGGTACGCCGCAGTGTGGACGCATAGCTCAGTTGGTAGAGCAGCTGACTCTTAATCAGCGGGTCCTAGGTTCGAGCCCTAGTGCGTCCACCAAATTCTTCAGGTACTTAGCGACGAATTGATCGATCCGCCCTGCCCTTGGGGTAACGTACGGGGTAACAGGATCGGGAGGTTTTTATCCATCTCACTTTCGGACGGCGTTCATTGTCCGGCTCGATTGGGGGTCGGGGGGGTGTCTGACGGGCCGGACGTACCGGATCGTTACCCATGCGTTACCCTCGCGCCGATCGGCACCGCCTATCGCGTTGCAATCATTGGATGATCGTGCGCGCGGCTCGCTGATACTCAATCAGTGTGTCACAATCCTACAGTGCAACGCGTTCCAGTTCACAGCCCATTCGTTCCGCCAGTCGCGCCGCCGCGTCCGCAGCTTCGCGCGCGATCCAGCCCCGATTGCCGAATAGGTCCGCCATTTGATCGTCCATGAATCGATCGGACTCGTCGCGCACCGAATGCAGCAACGCAACGCGCGGCCCGATAATCAGTATGTCACGCCCGATCTCATCGCGCCCCACGTGCCAGCGCCGTTCGATCGGATCGAATTGCACACTATGGACGCTGCGCAGGAATCCCTTGCGCCGTGCTTTGATCATTTGCTTCGCGCCACCACACCACGCGTCCCTGTACTGACTCCATCGCACACGTAGCGCACCGGCCTCGCCGCCCAGGATGAGAACGCATTGCGGTTCGTGGATTTCAAAAGCGACCATGCGCATGTGACTTTCCGGCATGTCAGTTTCCCTATTGATCGCCAGCACTTGGGCCGGGAGTTTTTCGAGCGCGCCGTTTGGTCGGCATTAGGCGTCCACCATTGCGGTCCAAACCTCTGCTACGTCCCGCACGGTCATGTCGACTGACAGGAACGGTGCGCCCTGCAATTTCAGCGCCGCAGCAACGTCACGCGGCGGATCAGGTGTGCCCCAAGTTCCGCTATCGAGATACGCTTCGTATGCCGCAGCCGGATCGCCCGCTTCATCCATGATACGCGCGCATTCGGAGCGCCACGCTTCGTAACGAGCGCGCAACGCGGGTGGCAGGCGATGAATGCGCACGGCCATCGGATCGATACTTTCCGCCGCTTCCATGATCGCCGCAATACGTGCCGAGATTCCAATCTTGCTCATCGCTTCATCGCCGATACGAGCGTTTCGAGTTCCGCAATCTGCGCTTTGATATCGGCAAGGTCCGCAGCCTCCGCAGCCGTTTTCCAACCTTGCGCGATGCGTGCAAATTCGTCTGGTGAGATTTCGCCGGAGGTTACGCTTGCGATTAGCTCATTCGGATCAGCGGTGCCATCCAGGTCCACAGTACGCCCACCGCGTGGCAGCGTGTATTCGAGTACAAGCCGGATCGCTGCGAAGTTCTTTTCGCGTACAAGTGTCGCAAGTTGCGCGAGTGCCTCATCCGATAGCGACTGAATCGCAGCAAGTGCGCCGGACGGTTTCTTGTTCCGCACGCCGGGAGGTCGACCGCCCTGCCCCGGCTTGAACCGGCCCACGTTGTCGCGCTCTGGCGACCATGCGGCGGGTGTGACGTTTGATGTACTCATCGCACTGTTACCATTTGCACTTCGACCCCCCGCTCCCGCAACCAATCGGCAACGGCGTGAGTCGACGTGTACGATTGCGCGCCTTCCATGTGGCACGGCGGGAATTTCTGCCGAGCGCGCCACAACGACAGCACTTGTTTCGACGCCTGCAACGTCATCCGCAGGTGCCAGGCAGGCAACAGCGGTTGATCGGGCAACAGCACGCGCGACGGCAGGCGTGGGCCGTTTTGGCGTGTCATGCGGCGAGCCTTTCCAGTGCCTTTTGCCGTGTCGCATCGGTCATTAAGGCAACCGCACTGATGACGCTGGACAGCAACGCCGGAACGCGACCGATCAGCGCACGCTCATTGTCCAAGCGGTCGAGCCGCCCAGCTGCGTTCGCACGTGCCGTTTCAAGATCAGGCGCGCCACCTAACGGATTCTCCAATGTCGGTTCAGTCCGCAGTGCGGCATCGCGAACGATGCGCTGTGCCAGCCCCTCGACCGCAACGTCCTTTTGCAGCCGTTCGAAAATGTCAGTCGGCAGGCCGCTCAAACCTTGCCCGCCTTCGACGATTGCCGCGCCAAGGCCTAGTAGATCGCCTTGAGCGGCTGCTAGTGCGTCGGGCAGCTTTCGCGAACGCACATGCTCGCGTTGTTCGACGCGGGCAGCTGGCGCGACTGAATCAGGAAAGCGCGGTGTCATGATGTCGGACCACTCGGCTTCAAGAGCACGTTGAGCGGCGAGCGTACTGGCCACCACGTCGCGATATGCGGGCCGCACGGTCGTATCGATCGCCACGCCCGCTGCATCGGATAGGCCCGCTGGCGAGAGTAGCGGACCGCGCTTTTGCAGGCCTTCACCGACGTTGGCGAGACTGGCTTGCAATGCCGTGACGGCAGTGCCGATACGCTCATTCGCAGCCAAGTCGGTTTCGATTGACAGGACGTGGCGAGTTTCGCCGCGTGCCATGTGGATCGCAAGTGCGCGAGGGGACGGGTTGAGTAGAAATTCGAACATGATCGGCTCCTAGTGGTCGAGCCGAGATTTTGACGGTTGCGGCTGAAGGCGTAAATTGCCTCACTGCCTCACTATGCCTAACGTCAATTCGTTTCGTCGGTGAAATCGCGACAACTTCGATTGACGGGGACGCTCGCCCCCGATGAAAAGGCTGTATGAGAAGGCTCTACGTTTTTGCCGATGAAGCTGGGGATTTCGCGTTTAAGCGACATGAGGGTGCGAGCCAGTATTACATAGTTTGCACGGTCGCTATGGAAGACTGCCAAGTGGCGGCTGACCTGTTGGAATTGCGCCGTGAACTTATCTGGAATGGATCGCCCGTCCGGGATTATTTCCATTGCACAAACGAAAGACAAGAGACGCGCGACCGTGTTTTCGCTACGATACTAGAGCGCGACTTCACCGTTCAAGCGACCATCTTAGAGAAGTCGAAAGCACAGCCGCAGTTACGCACGAGCGACCAACGCTTCTATCAATACGCTTGGCTTTATCATCTGCGATACGCCATAGGTCGCCACCTGCAACCGGAAGACGAAATTCAGATCACGGCTGCAACCATCGGAACGAAAAAGATTCGAACGGCTTTCGAAGATTCGGTGCGCGACGTTTGTCGGCAGACCATCAAAAGCCGTCAATTCAAAACGGCTTTTTGCCCTTGCTCGCACGATCCATGCTTGCAGGTCGCTGACTATTGCACTTGGGCGATTCAGCGTAAATTTGAACGTGGGGACGATCGATCATTCGAGTTGATCAAAGATCGCATCACGTACCAATACAACCTATTCGGTCGCGGCGCGACGCACTACTATTGAAATGAAAATGCGGCCGCACTCCTAGCTATCTTTCGAAGTGCCCAGGGGCCCTTATCGCTAGGTGCCAACCGCACGTATCAGGTATGCAAAATGCATCATCATGTCAATGTGAATCGCATCTCGCACACGGGCGCATCACGTCGACAATGTCGCTTGCGCGCGCGTCGCGGTGAAAAAATCTAAGGACCGCAGCGTCGCTATAAATAATAGAAAAGAACGATGATCTTTTACGTCTCACGCGCGCAAGCGACATTGTCGACATAGCTATCCAGCCTGTCCTGATATCTCCAAGATTGTAGCGCGCGCCTGCAACCGTCGGGCTTCCTCCCGTTCGGCACGCTCGGCAAAGAGCGCGTATACATTTGGATTGACGAACCATCGCGGCTCACCGTTTCGCTTGTCCGGGTCGTCCACCGCATAAAGCCAGTTCATCGCTGCCAGCGTTTCAAAAAGCGGACGCGTGTTGAACCTATCCATCTTGCGGCATGATCGAACGCTTCGCTGTATGGTCCGATGATCGATCTCTTGCAGCTTGTGGGCCAGGATGTAGCCAGCAACCGCTTCCAAATGCTCTTGATCGTCCGACATGCCCAATACGCCGGAATAAAAGGCGAATGCATGCGGTAGCAAAAAAGTAGCGATGAACCTTGCTACTCGCTCTGCCGTGTCTGCCGATATGATCGGATCGACCGACAAGGTGCACGGCTTCTCTGCGACATGCCATACGATGCACAAGCGGGCGAAAAGGCCGTCGAGTTTGCCAATATGCGCTGCCAGCTTCTTATTGATCATCTCAAACGATCCGAACCGATGGTGGCGCGCTTGGACTTCCCTAAAGATTACCTGCGCTTCGGGTGAAAACCGTAATGGAACCGGAGCGGCAATCTGGTGCGCCAGCCTCACAGCCCACTCATAGACCCCAGCCTCGGCAGGGATTGGGATGTCTTCCCCCAGACCTGCTGTGCGCAGCACTACAGGAAAGAACCGCTGTAACAGGCCATCATCAACGCTATCGCCAGCAATCCGCCTGATTGCATCAGGCTGAATACCCCCGATGATCGAGGCTGACAGGTTAGGCAGCAGGAAACTCCCCCGCCCTACCCGATTGATCGCATAAGGACCGCCATTAAAAGACTGCAGCCAAAAGGCACGATCCGCCGATGCGCCCTTGCTGCCGCCGTACTTGTCGAGCGCGCCAAACCAACCGGACAACTCATCAGACGTGATAGCCAACCCGTTTGCAGTTCCGCGATAAATCTCTTGGGCCGCTTCCACGGTCGTATCGGACAATCGCAGCCGCTCTTGCAGCGGTTCCGGCGTCAATTTCCTTTCATCCGCAGGAAGTGCCTTCCACGCGGAGTATCTAGCCTGCCAGCCTTCAAATAGCTGCTGATCGATTGCGTTGATCGGGCGAAGCGCACTGGACAGTATCGGGCTTTTCTTAGTGGACGGCGGACCTACAAGCGCCACCCATATTCGCGCGCATTCCAACCAAGCTGGATCGTGTTCTTTGACCTGCAAACGCACCGCGTCCGGGATCGCCGCAGCAAAAGCTACGAGTCCGGCCATCGCCAATCCGGCAGGGTCCGCTCCCATACGATCGGCAGTTGGCCAGACATAGTCATCCAGGACCTTCGGCAATAAGCCGCGCTGCAGCGGGGTCGGTTCGAATTGTCCCCATAAGTCGACTGGGCGCTCATCCTCGGCACGTTTGACTGGCCAAGGCGGCGGCACTTGCGGCACCGCGCCGTTTCCATTATTTACATTCATGTCAGTAATTCCCCGGCCCGCTCGCGCACGATCCCCGCGAGCGGGTCATTTTTGTGCGATCAGGCGTCCGCCATTGAGCGGCTTTCCCACCACGCCCGCACTTCACCTGCTCGCCAGTATCGGCGGCGGTTCTGATATACGGGCTGCGGAAATTCGGAGTCTTTGAGCCAGCGCCAAAGCGTCATGTCGCTTACGTTGCCGCAGACTTCGCGCACTTGTGCGCTAGAGAGCATCGGGTCCATTGCTTGCCACCTTTCAAGTTCTAACGTGGTGGCACGTCATTAATCACATGATCGGGCGGACCTCAAAATAATCACGCTCCAGAAAAAGGACCTATTTTTCTGGAAATGCACTGTGTTTGCGAATTTCGGCCTCCCGTTCGCGGGTCATCTTATCCCACTCCCGAATTGTCGATTTCGAGCGGCCCATTGAATTGGCGACCTCTGCCGCCGCCGCTTCTTCGCCAAACGTTTCCTTCCGGTTACGGTACAGGAGAATTGCCGCCGCAATATGTGGCGCGCCTGGACCGACCGCTGGGCGGCCTGCCGGTCTTGCGAGTTCGCCTTCGATGAGCAATGCGAGCAAGTCTCGTTCGCCTGTGCCCATTTGCACGTCCGATCGCAGCAGTTCGGCCAGCGGTGTAGGATGGCCTTGCGCTGCGCGCCGGACTGCATCGGCGAATTTCTTATCATATGCGTCCGCCATCATGACGCCTCCCGTTCATCCGCAGGCCGGTCCAACTCGGCAAGATATTCTGCCCACGCGTCCGCGCCTCCCTGCAACGCCGCAGCGCACGGCTTCCAGCCTTCGTCACTGCCGTGGATCGCCTCTTTAACCCGCCTCGTGTCATCAAGCCGCATGAACGTATCGCGCGCCGAGTCATGGGCCACCACGTCAAGCACGAACCGCGCCCACGCGGTGAGCGCATGGCCGCGTTCCTCTCGGTATTTGTGCCGCGAGTAGATGCCCGCAACGCCCGCCTTTTTGCCGCTGGTGTGATTTAGAAGCGCCTCGGTTACTTCCTGCGGGACGCCTAGCGATTCCAGCCCCGTTGCAAATGTCCGCCGTAGATCATGCAAGCGCCACGGCTCCGCAACTTCGACCTTTGAGTCGAGCCGCGCCTTAGCCTTCCCGAAACCGGAAAACGGAGTCGTGCCCGTAGTGGTGAAAATCAGACCGTCTTTGCCGACGCGCGGTAACGCATCGATTTCAGACAACACCGGCGCTGTGAGCGGGACGGGATTAGGCTCGCCATTCTTTGCCCTGTCCGCTGGCACGGTCCACACCCCTTGCCGCCGATCGATTTCCGCCTCGCGCATTCCAGCGACTTCCTCGCGCCGCTGCCCCGTGAGTATCAGGACGCGCACGATCGGTCCAAACGGTGCGCCGATGCCCGCCGCCTCGGTCCAGATCGTCGCGAGTTCATCCCATAACAGGACTCGGTCGCGAGACTTCACCCTATTAGGCATTTCAAATCCGGCGTATGGATTGGCCGCGACGATCTTGCGCTCTTTCGACGCGCACCACTTCCAGAATTTGGACAGGGTGCGGTGCAAGGCATTCGCCATGCTCGGCTTGCCGTCCGCCGTCAGCTTGTCGACCGGCGCGCGGATTTCATCATCTCGCAACTCGGCAATCGGACGGTCCCCTAGATCGGACAACAGGTGCCGTTCCAACTGCCGCTCGGTTTCGGCCCATGATCGATTGTTCGGCTTGGCATACTCGGCAATGAATCGGTCCACCGCTTGCCGCAGTGTGAGCCGATCGGCGCGCACAGCCCGCGCTGTAGGATCGTCGCCGGTTGCCGCCCTGTTGCGCGCCCTGTCCGCTGCGATACGTGCCTCTGCCAGCGTGTGCGGCTCGCCTAGCGGTAGATCGTCGACCGGATGCTCGCGAACGTCCAGCACGGGACCGATTGTGAGTTTTTTTGGCTTGCCGTCGAAGCGAAACCGCAGTGCCCATGATTTTGCGCCGGACGGTTGCACCACCAGGAACAAGCCGCGCGATTTCCCATCGGGGATTTCGGTGCGTACAAGTGGACCGTTCGGATCGGTTTTCGCAGGTAGCGCTTTGGCATTGCGGACCGCCGTTGCCGTTAAATCTCTAGCCATCATCCCTCCGGGGTAACGCTAGGGTAACGAGATAGGCGCGATTGCCACTGTTACCCCATGTGAATAACTTTGCCTCACATGCGGCACAAAGCGCAGGAATACAAGCGTTTCTAGAGTTCGGGACATTCTAACATGTGGTGCAATGTTAGACCTCAATTTTTAACTCTTAATCAGCGGGTCCTAGGTTCGAGCCCTAGTGCGTCCACCATTTTCCTCCCAATCTGCTCGTCGGCCCTGGCGCGTGCGTGCTCAATTGCGTGCGCATCACATCGAATGTGATGCGCGGGATTGGCAATCACATTATGCTGTGATACCCGTCCGGTATGAACACGATCGAAAAAGTTCGCACGCTCGTTTCGCAGGGTCTCATGACCCGCGCCGGCCTTGCCCGCGCTGCCGGGCTTCATGCCAATACGCTGCGCGAGTGCGGCGAGGATAGCTGGAACCCTACGGCCGATACGCTCGCCAAGCTCGAAGCCTTCCTCGAGGCCAATGACGAGACCCCGGTCATCGTCGGCGCCGAGGAGATCATCGACGAGGCGCGCAACGGCCGGATGTACATCCTTGTCGACGACGAAGACCGCGAGAACGAAGGCGATCTGATCATTCCCGCGCAGATGGCGACACCCAGCGCGATCAATTTCATGGCGACGCATGGCCGCGGCCTCATCTGCCTGTCGCTCGACCGCAAGCGCGTCGAAGCGCTCGGCCTCGAACCGATGAGCCGCGACAATCGCGAGAGCATGCAGACCGCCTTCACCACCTCGATCGAGGCCAAGGACGGCGTCACCACTGGTATCAGCGCCGCCGACCGCGCGCGCACCGTTTCGGTCGCCATCGATTCGACCCGCGGGCCCGACGATATCGTCACCCCGGGCCATGTCTTCCCGCTGGCGGCGCGCGATGGCGGCGTGCTGGTCCGCGCCGGCCATACCGAAGCGGCGGTCGATATCTCGCGCCTTGCAGGCCTCAATCCCTCGGGCGTGATCTGCGAGATCATGAACGAGGACGGCACCATGGCGCGGCTCGACGATTTGATCGGCTTTGCACGCCGCCACGACATGAAGATCGGCACGATCCGGGACCTGATCGAATACCGGATGCGTCACGACCATCTGGTCGAGCGCGTCGCCGAGGACAGTTTCGATTCCGACTATGGCGGCGACTGGCGTCTGCTGACCTACCGCAACACTGTCGACGGCAGCGAAAGCTACGTCCTGCAGAAGGGCCATGTGGTCGAGGACCAGCCCACCCTTGCCCGCGTTCACCCGATTTCGATCTTCGACGATGTGCTCGGCAAGCCCGGTCCGCGCAAGCGCACGCTGCAGCGCGCGATGCAGGCGGTGGGCGAACATGGCGCGGGCGTGATCGTGCTCATCACCGGGCGTCCGGCGTCGAACCGCGGCTACAGCGAAAGCGACGCGCAGCGCAATGTCGGTATCGGCTCGCAAATCCTTGCCGATCTCGGCATCGAGGACATGATCCTGCTCAGCAATTCGCAGCCCAATGTCGTGGCGATCGAAGGCTACGGCCTCAATATCGTCGACCACAAACCCATTCCGGAGTGACCCGCATGGCCCGTTTCCTGATCGTCGAAGCCCGTTTCTACGACCACCTCAATGACATGCTGGTAGCAGGCGCGCGCGCCGCGCTCGAAGCTGCCGGGCATGAAGTGGAAGTGCTCACCGTCCCCGGCGCGCTCGAAGTGCCCGGCGCGATCGCCCTCGCCTCCGAAAGCGGCCGCTACGACGGCTATGTCGGCATCGGCGTGGTGATCCGCGGCGAGACCTATCACTTCGAAATCGTCGCCGGTGAAAGCGCGCGCGGGATCATGGCGCTGACGATGGACGGGATGGCCATCGGCAACGGCATACTGACGGTCGAGAACGAGGCGCAGGCACTGGTCCGCGCCGACCCGGCCCAGAACGACAAGGGCGGCGAAGCGGCCAAGGCGGCGATGGCGCTGCTCGATCTGCAGGGCCGGTTCGCCGGCTAATCGGCCGCGTCGAGGAACTCCTTGAGCCCGAGCGGCGCGAACGGCCCGATTACCAGCTGTTCGAACACGCCGATGCCTTCGGACCCGTCGTTGCCCGACACACGTACGGGTACCTGGACGTGGAGATTCTCGGGCGCCAGCGGGTCGATATCGTCGAGTTCGATGTCCTCGCGCACGACTTCAAGCGGGCCGTGGTGGAGACCGTGGCCCCAATTCGGATCGGTATAGCCCAGCCCGCGCATCTGGAAGCGTCCGAGCGGCTCGAAGGTCACCTGTTCGGGGGCGCCGCGTAGCGCAAGCGAGAGCGTGCCGCCCGACGGCCAGCGGGTGCCCTGTTCGAGCCGGGTGCGCATGCTGCCATGCCCCTCGATGATCTCATCGGCAGAGGCCCCCTCGCCCGCCCATGCGGCGCGCGTGTTCCAGGCATTGCCCTGCGCGTCGTTGTTGACGTGGAAGAACAGGCTGCCGCCGGGGAAGTTGATCGGGGTCCATTGCCAAAAGAAGCCCGGCAGCGGCGCCCCCGGCATCGGCTGCGTATCGCGCGCGCCAATCGGGCGCACGCCCCAGCTGCGGTCGCGCGTCCCCATGGTCCCGGCCAGGTCCTGCTTGTCGCCATCGACCTCGATCCAGCCCTCGTACCCGCCGTTCTGCGTCAGCCGGGTATAGTCCATGAAGGCGCGCGGTCCGATCCGGTGCGTGAAACGCGGCTCCTCGATCGGGAAGGCACGACCGGTGAAAGTGATGTCTGCGGCCATGCCTTCGAACGGTTCGAGGCGGATACGCAGGATGTTGAGCGCCTCGATGATCTCGACCGAGATCGGCCCGGCGGCCATCGCCATGCGCTCCATCCCCAGTTCGGCGCTGGCGTGGACGCAGTGCTGCACCCCGTCGCGCACGACGTTGAAATGCGCATCGATAATGTCGAGATGCGGATAGATGCCCAGCGCGACGGCGAAAAAGCCGCTCCCGTCGGGCGCGTAGCCGTTGAAGAAATAGCGGTCGTAGAAATTGCGGTCGGTGCCGGCGAAGGCCACCGGTTCCGGCGTCTGGTGGATCGGATAGTCGTCTCCGCGGCTCAGAACCACTAGGTCGCCTCCTTCAATATCTGGATACTATCGCGCTCGAGGGCCAGCGAACAGGCCCCGCGCGCCATCGACAGGAAATTCGCGTCGCCGCGCTCGGTGCGTTCGACAAAGGCCGCGCTGAACACCGCGGTGGATACGCCATGGAGGATGCCGAGCCGGTAGTCGCGCTCGATTTCCTCATGGGTCAGATCGATACCGCGGACGCGCATCTCCGCGCGCCACAGATCGAGCAATTCGCGTTCGTGATCCCGCCACAATGCCGCACCGATGCCGCAGCCGATGAAATACCCGACATCGGTCATCGGCCTGCCCACGGCTACCGTCTGCCAGTCGAGAACGGCGATCGGCTCGCTTCCGTCACGGACATCGAACAGCATGTTGTCGAGCCGAAAATCGCCGTGGACGAGGCATTGCGGGGGCTCGTCGCGCTCGAACCACACCGCGCTCGCTTCGCGCAATTGCTCGCAGATCGCCATGAATTCGGGCTCTAGCATTTCGCCGTAGCGCTCACGGAAGACTGCCTGCGCCTGTGGATACATCACTCCGAGCTGCTGGCGCAGGTCAGCGAGCGGCGCGATCCATTCGGCATCGAGCAGTTCGCGGCGACCCCAGCTGGGCGCATGGATCGCGGCCGCCTGCCGGATGGCGGCGCGCGCATCCTCGATCCCGCACCCCGCGATCTGATCGCCTTGGCGCGCGGGGCCCATGTCCTCGCACAGCAGGATAAAGGCGCCGCCCGTCTCGTCGACCTCGGTGAAATAGACCTGCGGCACCCGCACATCGAGCAGCGGCGCGGCGTGGCGGTAGAATTCGACTTCCTTGCGGTAAAGCCCGAACAGCGCGGCGGTGCCCCGGCTGCTGGCATCCTCTGCCGGGAACTTCCCTGCAAGCGTTGGCGGTACGTCCTCACCCGTCAGGAAGAAACGCACGCTGTCGCCCACCTGCCCGGTGCCGATCGGCTCCCAGCGGACGGAATCGACACGCGCGTTCAGCTGCGCGCCAAGCCACGCAGCGCTGACCTCGTCCGGATGCGCCGGAAATTTTCCCATAGCCCCCCCCACAAAGAGCAATTTTGCGGAACGCTAGCTGCCCTTATGCGTCCTGACAATCATGCAGGACAGACAATCATGAACGGTGCCCTCGAATGGATCACTTCGATTGGCACCGTCCTCGCAGCATCGATGATCGCCTTCGACATGGGACGCCGCGCCACCGCCTGGGGGTTCGTACTGTTCTGCGTGGTTTCCGCGCTCTGGATTTACATCGGGCTGACCGAGGACGCGATCCCGCTCGCCGCGATGAACGGCATCCTCCTGCTGATCAACGCCTGGGGCGTATGGCAGTATTGGTTCCACCCGAAGAACCGGACCTAGACCACTCGCCCGCACCGGCAGCGATCGCGGTCGACCGAGATCGCCTAGGCCGGGATTACTAAGCTCCGATGCCGCCGAAGCACTCACGCCCGGCATAGATCGCGCTGTCACCCAGCTCTTCCTCGATCCGGATCAGCTGGTTGTATTTCGCAAGCCGGTCCGAACGCGCGAGGCTGCCGGTCTTGATCTGCCCGCAATTGGTGGCGACCGCGAGATCGGCAATCGTCGCATCCTCGGTTTCGCCCGAACGATGCGACATGACCGCGGTGTAGCCCGCGCGGTTTGCAATACTCACCGCATCGAGCGTTTCGGACAAAGTGCCGATCTGGTTGACCTTCACCAGCAGCGAATTGGCCAGACCTTGCTCGATCCCGTCGCGCAGCCGTTCGGGATTGGTGACGAACAGGTCGTCGCCCACCAGCTGGACGCCGTTGCCGATACGGTCGGTGAGCGCTTTCCAACCGGCGAAATCGTCTTCGGCCATGCCGTCTTCGATCGAACGGATCGGATAGTCGCGGCACAGCTTGTCGAGATATTCGGCCATCTCGTCACCCGAGAGCGAGAGCTTCTCGCCCGAGATCTCGTATTTGCCGTCCTTGAAAAATTCGGTCGAAGCGCAATCGAGTGCGAGCGCGATGTCCTCGCCCGGCTTGAACCCGGCCTGCTCGACCGAGGCCATGATGAAATCGAGCGCATCGCGCGTGCTGGCGAGATCGGGGGCGAAGCCGCCTTCGTCGCCGACCGCGGTGGCAAGACCCTTTTCATGCAACTTCTTCTTGAGCGTGTGGAAGACCTCCGCGCCCCACCGGACCGCTTCGGCCAGACTGTCGGCGCCGATCGGCATGACCATGAATTCCTGGATATCGATCGGGTTGTCGGCATGTTCGCCGCCATTGATGATGTTCATCATCGGCACCGGCAGGACATGCGCCGAAACGCCGCCGATATAACTATAGAGCGGCAGGCCGCGCGCACTTGCCGCTGCCTTGGCCACCGCCATGCTGGTGCCGAGGATCGCATTCGCGCCGATGCGGCCCTTGTTCGGCGTACCGTCGAGCGCGATCATCGAGAGGTCGATATCGCGCTGGTCCTCGGCATCGAACGCGCCGACCAGCATGTCGCGGATTTCGGTATTTACCGCGTTCACTGCGTTGATCACACCCTTGCCGAGATAGCGGGCTTTGTCGCCATCGCGGAGTTCGACGGCTTCATGCGCTCCGGTCGAGGCGCCGCTGGGAACCGCGGCGCGGCCAAAGCTGCCATCGTCGAGCAAAACATCGACCTCGACCGTGGGATTACCCCGCGAATCGAGAATTTCGCGGGCGTGGATATCGATGATCGCGGTCATGGTGCTGGCGCTCCGGGAAAAGGTGTTGTAATCGGATAAAACACCCCCAGATGGGGAGTCAGCAGCGCTCTATTCGCCGGAACATTGGTGTGCAAGTTGCGTTGCAACATTGAAGGCGGAAACGCCGGACGACAACCAAGTGAGGGCAAGGACCAGCATCATGGCAGAAACCACCGCAGGCGGCGCACCCAAGAAGCGCAAAAGTCCTGCCACCCAGAAACCCGCAGCCAAGAAATCCGCCACCGCCGCCAAGCCGCGCAAACCCGCGGCGAAGCAAGGCGCCGCGAAGGAGACAACAATGACCAATACCGCAACACCGGGAACTGCCACCGATAACCGCACCGAAGCCAAGTCGCGCTTCAATGCCGCGCTCGAAGAAGCCAAGGCCGGCGCCGCCGCGCTCAAAGCCGAAGGCAAGGACCGCGCCACCGCTTATCGCGAGCAGGCCAAGGGCAAGGGTGACGACTGGGTCGCCGAAGCCCGCACCTATGGCGAAGACGCCAAGGTCAAGGGCCGCGAACTGGCGACCGAAGGCAAGGTGAAGGCGGGCGAAGGCCTGCGCTCGCTCAGCAAGCTGGTCGATGAAAACGCCTATCAGGTCGACGAGAAGCTCGGCGCGAAATATGGCGATTATGCCCGCACCGCTTCGAAATCGCTCGATGGCTATGCCAGCAAGCTCGACGAAAAGAGCGTCGACGACCTCGTCGAAGACGGTCGCGAATTCGTCCGCAAGAGCCCGGGCAAGGCAATCGGCATAGCCGCAATTGTCGGCTTCATGCTTTCGCGCCTGTTCCGCGGTTCGCGCTAAGCGACCGATTACGGGGGACTGCATGCGCGACGATGACACCGAACGGGCCGACGAATATCCCGGCCCGTTCGATTTGCCTGACGAACACGAAGCTTCCGAACCGGAGGGCGAGGACGCTCAGCCATTTTCGCTGACCGATGATGTCCTCGCGCTGATCGAGGATGGCAAGAGCTATGCCGAGGCCGAACTGCGGTTTCAGAAAAGCCGCGCTGGTTATATCGGCAATCGGACCAAGGGTGCCATTGCATTCGCCCTGGGCGCATTCGGCGTGTTCCACCTTGCCCTGATTGCGGCGACGGTGGGAATAGTGATCGCACTGGCGCCCGTCATCGGCCCATGGGCCGCAACCGCGGTTGTCACGCTGGCGCTGATCATCGCCGGAGTTGTCATGTTGCGCTTTCTCAAGGGACGGCTCGACGATATCCGCGACGCGTTCGATGATGGGGATGGCGAATGAGTGATCGTCGTACACGCATGCTCGAAGACAAATATCTGCGCGAATCCGCCCGCGCGCTCGTCGAGGCGGATATCGAGCATCTCAAATCCGATTTTTCGCACAAGAGCCTGGGCGAGCGTGCGTTCGACCGGGTCCGCGAAGGCGCCGCCGATCTCTATGAAGAGGCTATCGATGTCGCCGATGACAACCGCGGGGCGCTCGCCGCGCTGGTCGCGGCCATTGTCGTCTGGTTCGCACGCAATCCGATCCTCGATGTGCTCGGCTTCGATCGCGAAGCCAATGACGAGCACGAGGAATATCACGGAGAATCGGAACGTTAGGCCTGCTCGATCCGTTGACTTTACGAACGCAAATTCCGGAGATTTACCATGGCCGATGCAGCCGAGAACAACGTCACCCCGATCAGCGCCGACAGCAAGTTGAGCGACGAGCAGAAGCGCGAGCAATTGCGCGACCGGATCGAAGCGGGTGAGAAGCGCAACGAAGCGCGTAGCCTGGCCGACCAGGCCAAGGACGCTGCCGACAGCGCAGTCGAATTCACCAAGAAGCACCCCTTCGCCGTTATCGGCGGTGTACTCGTCGCGGGCCTCGCGATCGGCGCGATGACGCGGCCGGGCCGCCGGCTTGGTCGTCGCGGCGGTACCATTGCAGCAATCGCCGCCGATGCCGCGCTCGCCTATGGCGCGCGAATGATCGACAGCATGGCCGACGGCGCGCAGTTCGCCGGAGACCGGCTCGAGGATCTGGGCGACAGCGCTGCCACTACCGCACGCGGGCTTCGCCGCGATGCGGCCTACAAGCTCGACGTGGCCGGTGATGCGCTGCGTAGCTCAAGCCGCAAGGCCGGACGCAAGAGCAGCCGCGCCTATCGCGCGCTGCGGACCGGCATCAAGCACTAGGCACAAGCATCGCAAGGATGCCGTAGCGGCGCGACGGGCTTGCCTGTCGCGCCGCTTTCGCTATGTGCCGCAGCCATTCCTCTCCCCTCCCCTTCGAGAAAGACGATTCCATGGAAGAAACCGAGAGCAAGCAGACGCTCTACCTCGTGATGGGCGGCCGGGTGACCGATCCGCGCAGCGTGACCTTTGCCGATCCCGAAAGCATCCACGTCGCCGGTGTGTTCAGCAGCAACGAAGCTGCGGTAGATGCCTGGCGCTCCAACGCGCAGCGTACTGTGGACGATGCCGAGATGAAGTATGTGATCGTCCACCTGCACAAGTTGCTCGATCCGAGCGCCTAATTTCGCGATGGCCTATGTCATCAGGCCGTATCGCGACGATGATGCCGAGGTGCTGGCCGAAATCCTCGCCTTGGCGATCACCGATATCGGGCCGCATGCCTATTCGCCCGCGCAGGTTGCTGCGTGGGCCGCACGCCACCCCGGTGCCCGGCGGTACCGGGAGCGGGTTGCCGCTGGCGATGTGATCTTTGTCGCGGCCGATGTCGATGACCGGCCGGTCGCCTATGTCCTTCTCGAGCAGGACGGGCATATCGACCATCTCTACAACCATCCCGAGCATACACGGCGCGGCCTGGCCACGCAGCTGCTGGCAACAGCGGCGACCTATGCGCGCAAACACGGAATGGAGCGCCTCTACGCCGAAGCCAGCGATCTTGCCCGCCCCGCTTTCCAGCGGGCCGGCTTCACCGCGACGCACAAGCGCGAATTCACCATTCCGCACGGGGATCGGGACGTCCCGATCCACAATTGGGGAATGGAGAAACCCCTGTCGTGAGGCCCCGCATACGCGGGACCCCGACGATCAGATGAATTCGATCTTGTTGATCAGGTAGAACTTGTCGCCCGAGGGAACGGTCACTTCGACCTCTTCGTCAAGCTGCTTGCCGATCAGCGCGCGCCCGATCGGCGAATTGTAACTGATCCGGCCCTTCGCGGCATCGGCTTCGGTCTGGCCCACGATCTGGTAACGCACCGGCTTGTCATTCTCGTCGAGCAGCGTGACCGTTGCCCCGAAGATCACCTTGTCGCCCGACAGCGTGGTGGGATCGATGATCTGCGCGCGGGTAATCTTGTCCTCAAGGTCGGCGATCTGCGTTTCAACATGGCCCTGGCGTTCCTTGGCCGCGTGATATTCGGCATTCTCCGACAGGTCGCCATGCGCACGTGCTTCCTCGATCGCATCGACGATCAGGGGACGCTCGGCACGCAGGACCTTGAGTTCCGCCGTGAGCTGTTCGTAGCCCTCGGCCAGCATCGGCACTTTTTCCATAGGGCTCTTGTCCTTCCTGTTCCGGCTGCCCCCCCGGGGACAATTCGAACCCGGTCCGCCGGATTGCGGAACACAAGCGGTTCGAATGTCGGGAGGGGGAGCGTGTTTTTCGTCAGCTATAATAGTCTTGCAACGAACGTACTTCAAGCTGGTCCGGCGAAACCTCTGCGATTGCTTGCGCAACGGCCAGCGAAGCGGCGGCCGTGGTGTAGTAGGGCAGCTTCTTTTCCAGCGCCGCTTCGCGGATCGATTTGCTGTCGAGCAGCGACTGCCAGCCCTCGGTGGTGTTGAAGATCAGCTGCACCGCGCCGTCGATGATCGCATCGACGATATGCGGGCGCCCTTCGGCCACCTTGTTGACCGGTTCGACCGCGAGACCCTGCTGCGCCAGATACTGCTGCGTGCCGCCGGTGGCGATTACGCGGAAGCCCTTGTCGAGCAGTGTTTTCACGGCCGGCAGGATCAGCGGCTTGTCGGTATCCTTGACCGACACGAACAGCGTGCCCGACTGTGGCGGGGTCATGCCCGCGCCCAGCTGCGACTTGAGGAAGGCCGCGGCAAACCCGCGATCGATCCCCATCACCTCGCCGGTCGATTTCATCTCGGGCGACAGCGCCGGGTCGGCACCGGGGAAGCGCGCGAAGGGGAACACCGCTTCCTTCACCGCCATGTGGTTGGGATTGAGGTCGAAGGGTTCGAACGCGCTCAGCGGCTCGCCCGCCATGACGCGCGCGGCGACCTTGGCGATGGGCCGGCCGATCGCCTTGGCGACGAAGGGCACCGTGCGGCTGGCGCGCGGATTGACCTCGATCAGATAGACCTCGCCATCCTTGACCGCGAACTGCACGTTCATCAGTCCGCGCACTTCCAGCGCCACGGCCAGTTCGGTTGCCTGGCGTTCCATCTCGGCGATGATGTCCTGCGGCAGGCTGTAGGGCGGCAGCGTACAGGCGCTGTCGCCCGAATGGACGCCGGCCTCCTCGATATGCTGCATCACGCCCGCGATCCGCACTTCGGTGCCGTCGGAAACGACATCGACATCGCATTCCACCGCATCGCGCAGATATTGGTCGACCAGGACCGGGCTGTCGCCGCTGACATTGACCGCGGTGGCGATGTAGTCGTCGAGCTGCGCTTCGCTGTCGACGATTTCCATCGCGCGCCCGCCCAGCACGTAGCTCGGGCGCAGCAGCACCGGATAGCCGATCCGCGCCGCCACTGCGGCGGCCTCGTCGCGGCTCTTGGCGATGCCGTTCAGCGGCTGCTTGAGCTTGAGCTTGTTGATCAGCTTGGCAAAGCGTTCGCGGTCTTCGGCCAGGTCGATCGCATCGGGGCTGGTGCCGAGGATCGGGATGCCTTCGCGTTCGAGCGCGGCGGCCAGCTTGAGCGGGGTCTGCCCGCCGAACTGCACGATGACGCCGACCACTTCGCCCTTCGACATCTCGACGCGCATGATCTCGAGCACGTCTTCCTCGGTCAGCGGCTCGAAATAGAGCCGGTCCGAGGTGTCGTAATCGGTCGAAACGGTTTCCGGATTGCAATTGACCATGATCGTTTCGAATCCGGCCTCGGCCAGCGCGAAACAGGCGTGGACGCAGCAATAGTCGAACTCGATACCCTGCCCGATGCGGTTGGGTCCGCCGCCCAGAATCACGATCTTCCTGCGATCGGACGGGTCCGCCTCGTCCTCGGGCTCGCCAAAGCTGGGGGCCTCGTAGGTCGAATACATATAGGGCGTGATCGCCTCGAATTCGGCGGCGCAGCTGTCGATCCGCTTGTACACCGGATAGACGCCGAGCTTGCGGCGCAGATTGCGCACTTCCTGCTCGCTCGTCGCGCCGGCCATGGCGCGCAGTGCATCGTGCAGCAGGCCCGACCGCTTGGCCTGCGTTTCGCCCAGCCCGCCCGCGACGCCGACAGAACGCACCGCCAGCGTGGCAAGCCGCTTGTCCGAAAAGCCCATCGCCTTGAGGCGGCGCATCTCGGTCTCGGTATTGGGCAGGCCGTTATGCGCGATCATGTTCTCTTCGTAGATGATCGCTTCGATCTGGCGCAGGAACCACGGGTCGTACCCGGTGATCGGCTGGATATCCTCGACGCTCAGCCCCTCGCGGAAGGCCTGCGCGATCTTGAGGATGCGCTCGGGGGTCCGCTGGCTGAGCGAGGCGACGATCTTGTCGCGCGACACGCCTTCCAGCTCGGTCACCCGGTTGAACCCGTCGAGATCGGTTTCGAGACCGCGCAGCGCCTTCTGCATCGATTCGGCAAAGCAGCGACCGATCGCCATGACCTCGCCGACCGATTTCATCGCGGTCGACAGCTCGTTCTTGGCGCCCTTGAACTTCTCGAACGCGAAGCGCGGGATCTTGGTCACGACATAGTCGATCGTCGGTTCGAAACTGGCGGGCGTCGCGCCGGTGATCTCGTTCTGGATCTCGTCGAGCGTATAGCCCACCGCCAGCTTGGCGGCGACGCGCGCGATCGGGAAGCCGGTCGCCTTCGATGCCAGTGCGGAGGACCGCGACACGCGCGGGTTCATCTCGATCACGATCAGGCGGCCGTCTTCCGGATTGACCGCGAACTGGACGTTCGAGCCGCCGGTTTCGACCCCGATCTCGCGCAGCACGTTGATGCTTGCGGTGCGCATGATCTGGTATTCCTTGTCGGTCAGCGTCAGCGCAGGCGCCACGGTGATGCTGTCGCCGGTATGCACGCCCATCGGATCGACATTCTCGATCGAACAGATGATGATGCAATTGTCCTTGCGGTCGCGCACCACCTCCATCTCGAATTCCTTCCACCCGAGGAGCGATTCCTCGATCAGGACTTCGGTGGTGGGCGAGGCTTCGAGGCCTTCGCGCACGATCCGTTCGAACTCGGGCTTGTTATAGGCGATCCCGCCGCCGGTACCGCCCAGCGTGAAGCTGGGGCGGATGATCGACGGCAGGCCGGTGCGTTCGAGCACCGCAAGCGCCTCGTCCACCGTATTCGCGACGCCGCTGCGCGCGCTTTCGAGCCCGATCTTGTCCATCGCCTCGCGGAAACGCTGGCGGTTCTCGGCCTTGTCGATCGCATCGGCATCGGCGCCGATCATCTGCACGCCGTATTTCTCGAAAGTGCCATCGTTGAACAGCGCCAGCGCGCAATTGAGCGCGGTCTGCCCGCCCATCGTCGGCAGCACCGCGTCGGGGCGTTCCTTGGCGATGATCTTGGCGACGATCTCGGGCGTGATCGGCTCGACATAGGTCGCGTCGGCCATTTCCGGATCGGTCATGATCGTGGCCGGGTTGGAGTTGACCAGGATGACCCGGTAGCCCTCCTCCTTCAGCGCCTTAATCGCCTGCGTGCCCGAATAGTCGAACTCGCAGGCCTGGCCGATGATGATGGGACCTGCGCCAATGACGAGGATCGAGGAGATGTCAGTACGTTTGGGCATTTAGATCAACTTTAGAAGAGCTTCGATGAGATCGCTTGCTAGCTTTCCGATCGCGCCAGAGGAGAACTTGTCCGCGAGCTTTTTGAGCAGCGGCACGATCAAGGTAATCAACTTGCTAAGGCGGAATGACTCCCCCTTTAACATCGCCTCGCCAGCGTCTATTTCTGCCAGCATCGCGCCTTTGGGCTCATTCAGAAGCTCTTCAACCGAATTGCTTTTCTGAATTTCTGCCTCAAGCGCAGCCAACCGATCCTCGATCTCTTCAATTTGAGGGAGATTGTCGGCCCTAGTGACAATCCGGTCTGAAGCCGGGATGTAATTCAAGGTCGAAAGGGATAAGGTCTCCCCTTTGTTCAGCGCATATCTCGATAGGTAACTGCTAGGTTCGGCAAGCTGCTGCTCTACTTTGATATAACCTTTTCTAACGATGCTATATCCGTTGAGTTCGTAGTCGCTCGTTTCGTTATGAAGGAGAGACTGATTATCTAATTCAAGCAAAGCCATTTCGACGCGAACTGCTGACGATTTGACGGGGAGTCTTTCGCGCAAACCGTCAGCATTGATAGGATCATCACTATCCTGCGCATGTTCAAAAAGTTCAAATAGCAGAGCGTCTTCCAACGCCTTTTGAGAAATAAAGTTTGCCATCAGAGCATCCCCACGAATTTCTCGAACAGGTAGAAACTATCCTGCGGGCCGGGGCTCGCCTCGGGGTGGTATTGCACCCCGAACGCCCGCTTACCCGTGATCGCGATCCCGCAATTGGTGCCGTCGAACAGCGAGACGTGGGTTTGCTCCACGCCTTCGGGCAGGGTCTCGCCGTCGACCGCGAAGCCGTGGTTCATGCTGGTGATCTCGACGAGGCCGGTGCTCTCGCCCCAGCCCTCGCCCACCCGCTGGACAGGGTGATTGGCGCCGCGGTGGCCCTGGAACATCTTGGCGGTCTTCGCGCCTGCTGCGAGGCCGAGCATCTGGTGGCCGAGGCAGATGCCGAACAACGGGACGTCGCGTTCGAGCAGGCCCCTGATTACCGGCACCGCATATTCGCCCGTCGCCGCCGGGTCGCCCGGGCCGTTCGACAGGAACACGCCATCGGGCTGCAGCGCGAGTACTTCGTCGAGCGTAGTGCGCGCGGGCACCACGGTCACCTTGGCCCCTGCCTGCACGAGATTGCGGAAGATGTTGTCCTTCGCACCGTAATCGATCGCCACGACATGCGGCTTGGTGGCCTTGGCTTCGCCATAGCCGAAGCCGAGCTGCCAGTGGCCGCCGGTCCAGTCTTCATTGGCATCGCGGGTCACGCCGGGGACGAGGTCGAGCCCTTCGAGCCCGCTCCATTCGGCGGCCTGCGCCTTCAGTGCCGGAAGGTCGAATTCGCCGCGCGGGCTGTGCGCGATCACCGCATTGGGCGCGCCCGCCATGCGGATGCGGCGGGTCAGCGCGCGGGTGTCGACACCCGACAGGCCGATCTTGCCGTGATCCTTCATCCATTCGACGAATTCATTCTGCGCACGGAAGTTCGAATGCGGGGTCACTTCCTGCCGCACCACGCAGCCGACCGCGCCGAGGCCGCGGCTTTCGTGGTCTTCCTCGTTCGCGCCGACATTGCCGATATGCGGGAAGGTGAAGGTGACGATCTGGCTGTCGTAGGACGGATCGGTCATCACCTCCTGATAGCCGGTCATCGCGGTGTTGAAGCAGACTTCGCCCACCGCGCTGCCGGTGGCACCGAAGCCCTTGCCCCAGATGACGGTGCCGTCACCGAGCACGAGGACTCCCGTCGCGCCTGAGGGTTGCGCGTGCGAAGATGCGGACAGGGCCATGGGCGCTCCGGGTAAAAGTTTTCCAGCGATGTTGCTAAGCCTCAGCGGCTAGAGACGCGCAGCCTTTCCGTCAAGCGCAACGCTTGGCTTTGTGGCAGCTTGTTCTACAGGACGTATGAGCCATCCACAGCTTAGTGCAAAGAGGCGTCATGCTCCGCGAGAAAATCCAGTCCGAAACCGTTACCTCGATGAAGGCAAAGGACAAGGACCGCACCGCCGCGCTCCGCCTGATCGGCGCGAAGATCAAGGACCGCGACATTGAAGAGCGTGGTCTTAAGGCGAAGGCCGAAGGTCGCGCCGTCGACTACGATCAGGACCATAATCCCATTCCTGCCAGCGCCTACACACCGCCTGAGTCCGACGATAGCATGATCACAGAAGTTCTGCTCAAGATGGCCAAGCAGCGCCGCGAATCGATCGAGATGTACGAGGATGGCGGCCGCCAGGAGCTTGCCGACAAGGAAAAGGCCGAGCTGGCGGTGATCGAGGAATTCCTGCCGCAGCAGATGAGCGAGGACGAAACCCGCGCCGCGATCGCGCAGATCAAGACCGACCTTGGTGCCGATGGCATGAAGGACATGGGCCGCGTGATGGGGGAACTCAAAGGCCGCCACGGCGCTACTCTGGAGATGAGCAAGGCCAGCGGACTGGTGAAGGAAGCCCTATCATGAACAAGATCGTATTCGCCCTCCCCCTTTCGCTGGCGCTCGCCGCCTGCGGGTCCGCCGATGAACCGCCGACCGATCTGGAAAACGCGGAGAGCGATGGCGCGGCCGCGGCGCTCGCGCGCAATATCGAGGCAGGCGAATTCCTCGATCTCGATCTTGGTGCAAAGATCGTCGGACCGCAGGGTCCCGAAGTGACCAGCGCGCTGTCGAACGTCGAAGGCAATTTCGCCGACCTACGCAGCTTCGTCGCCTGTCCTGCGGACATGACCGAATGCGATCCCGCGACCGCGCCCGAAGGCACGATCTATACCTATGTCCATGTCGTCTATCCGGGCGAGGATAATGAGGCAGGGACCGGCAGCGGCGAAGGCAATGATTCGTCCGATGTCGAACGCGCGACCGCGTTTCGCATGACCCGCCCGGCGACCGGGTTCACCGGCGCGGCCGGTTATTCGAAAGACGAGGCGATGGCCGCGATCGGGGCCAAGGCCGATGTCGTCATCACCTGCGACGATGGCGCGCTGGTCTGGACCGTCAGTGCGGGCGACGGCGGCGACCAGTGGGAGCAGGCCGAACCGCTGACTTTCTGGTGGCAATCGACCGTCGCACCTGCGGGTCCGGCCGCCGCCTATGCGATCGACGCCAATTATGCGCAGGCGACGGGCAGCGGCCCCTACCCCGCCGATGCGCCCGGCGCAGCCAACGCCTGCAACGCACCCGCCGTAGCGGGCGCGGAAGGGTAATCGCATGATCCGCGCCGCAGGAATCGCGACCGTCATAGGGTGCCTGGCTTTGGCCGGGTGCGGGAACAGCGAGCCTGCGCCCGCGCCCTCCCCCACGCCGACCATCGCCGCCCCGCGCACGCTGGTCGGCGCGGATCTCGATCTGTCGACACTAGGCGCAAAGATCGTCGGACCGCAGGGATCCGAGGTGGAAACCGTGCTCAGCGCGGGCAATCGCCAGATCGGCACATTGGTGAGCTATGTCGCCTGCCCCGCGGGCACGCTTGTGTGCGAACCCGGCGAAATGCCTGCGGGCACTGTGTACACTTACGTCCACGCGATCACTCTGGTTGACGCCGAAGACGCCGCCGAAGATCCTGTCGCCGACGCCTCCGACCTGCGCGAAACCCCGCCCACGCTGTTCCGCACCCTCCGCGCCGCAACCGGGTTCAACCAGGCCGTCGGCTATTCGACCGCGGAGGCCGAAGCCGTACTGGGCGATCCCGATGCAATTTCGATCACCAATGACAATGGCAGCCTGATCTGGCGCGTGGTGCGCGGTTCGGGCTGGCAGCCGGGCGGCACGGTCACGCTGTGGTGGCAGTCCAACACTGCGCCGCAGGGTCCGGCGGAAGCCTATCTGTTCGAACTCGACGGTCAGCAGGTTGCAACCACTGGCCCGTTCCCGCCGGAGGATAAGCCTGTGGAGGGTTCCGCCGCGCGCTAGCGGTCGCCGCATCCCGGCGATAAGGTCTGCGACCTTATGGCCCTGTCACCCCAATGGTTAGACGAATTGCGCATGCGGACCACGCTGTCCGCGGTGATCGGTCGTACCCTGCGGCTGACCAAGGCGGGGCGCGAATTCAAGGCCTGTTGCCCGTTCCATAACGAGAAGACGCCGAGCTTCTACGTCAATGACGAGAAGGGCTTCTACCATTGCTTCGGCTGCGAGGCGCATGGCGATGCGATCCGCTGGCTCACTGATCAGCGCGGCCTGCCGTTCATGGATGCGGTGAAGGAATTGGCCGCGGAAGCCGGGATGGAAGTCCCCGCCCCCGATCCGCAGGCCGCCCGCCGCGCCGAACAACGCGCCAGCCTCCACGATGTGACCGCTGCGGCGCAGGACTGGTTCGAGGGCAATCTGCGCGGCGCAGACGGGGTGCAGGCGCGCAGCTATCTCGGGCGGCGCGGGTTTTCCGAAGCGACGGTGCGCGAATTCGGCTTCGGCTATGCCCCCGAGGACCGGCAGGCGCTCAAGCGCGCGCTGGACCGGTTCGAGGAGCCCATGCTGATCGAGGCGGGCATGCGGATCACGGTCGAGGACAAGGAACCCTACGACCGCTTCCG
This sequence comes from Qipengyuania sp. Mu-71, assembly GCF_036867055.1. Lineage (NCBI taxonomy): Bacteria > Pseudomonadati > Pseudomonadota > Alphaproteobacteria > Sphingomonadales > Erythrobacteraceae > Qipengyuania > Qipengyuania sp. Mu-71. Next base: position 1,326,772 of record NZ_JBAJHR010000001.1, read on the forward strand.
CAGCCGGTTGATGCTGCCGATCCACGATACGCGCGGGCGGGTGATCGCCTTTGGCGGCCGGATCCTCGACAGCGAAGCCAATCCCAACGCGCCCAAATATCTCAACAGCCCCGATACGCCGCTGTTCGACAAGGGCCGCACGCTTTACAATCTCCACCGCGCCGCCCCTGCCGCGCGGCAGAGCGGGCGGATGATCGTGGTCGAAGGCTATATGGATGCCATCGCGCTTGCCAATGCGGGCATCCGCGAAGCGGTCGCCCCGCTGGGGACCGCGCTGACCGAAAACCAGATCGAGCTGCTCTGGCGCCAGGTCGAACGGCCGATCCTGTGCTTCGATGGCGACAAGGCCGGCCAGCGCGCGGCGATGCGCGCCATTTCGCGCGCCCTGCCGATGCTGCGCCCTGCGCATTCGCTGGCGATCGTGCGCCTGCCCACGGGGATGGACCCCGACGATGTCATCCGCGACCAGGGCGTCGGCGCAATCGAGCAATTGCTTGCCGAACCTGCCAGCCTGCTCGACACGCTGTGGGACTTCGAGAAGGCCGCTTCCCCGCTCAATTCGCCCGAGGACAAGGCCGGGCTCAAAGCGCGGCTGCTCGACCATGTCGACAGCATCCAGCACCCCGATATTCGCGCGCTGTACAAACGCGAACTGCTCGAGCGGTTCTCCGCCTATGCGTTCCCCCCGCGCCCGCCGCGCGAATTCCGCCCACGCGGCGAATGGCAGAAGGGCGGCTTCAAGCCCCCCGCGCCCAGCTTGTCCCCCGAAGCCCGCGACAGCCTGACGCGGGCGATGGCGGGCGGTGCGCGCGATTCGCTGACCCGCGCGGTGATCGCGGGACTGGTCAAGTTTCCCGACCAGATCCTGCGCCACGAAGACGCGCTTTCCGACCTCGCGCGGCGTGACCAAAATGTCGGTCCGGCACTCGATTCGCTGCTTGAAGCTGCCGAGACGCTTGATTTGTCCGCGCAATCGACCATATCGCTCGAGCGAGGCCTTCCCGCCCCACCGGCAAAAACCTTATTCGCCTTCCTCGATGAAGGCATCGACCCGGGTGATGCGCGCGAGGATCTGGCCGAGGCCGTGTCGCTCCTGGTCGAAAGACCAGCGCTGGAATCCGCCCTGGCGGAGGCTACAGCGCGCTTTGAACGCGATCCGGAAGGCTCCATCGCCGAACAGGGCCGATTGCGCGAGCGATTGCTGGCCCTGAACGAGCATTTGAAGCGTTTTGGACGTAGGAAAGCTGCAGCAGACGGCGAATCGGACACATGATCTTGGCGGGAACGCGGCCCGCTGGAAGTTTTAGACTGGATTAGAAATCTTTATGGCCACCAAGTCGAAGACCACGGACGATGGCGACGCTCCCCTGATCGACCTCAACGAAGCCTCGATCAAGAAGCTGATCGCCAAGGCGAAGCGCAAGGGTTACGTCACCTATGACGAGCTCAACGACGCGCTGCCGCAGGGCGAGATGAGTTCGGACCAGATCGAGGATATCCAGTCAGCCCTGTCCGACATGGGTGTGCAGATCGTCGAAAGCGACGAGGAAGCCGAAGCTGCGGCCGAGGAAGATTCCGAAGTCGAGGAAATCGCAGCGGGTGCCAAGAAAGACACCAAGGCCGCAGCCAACAAGCCCACCGCCACGCGCAAGCTCGCCACCGGCGAACGCACCGATGACCCGGTCCGCATGTACCTGCGCGAAATGGGCGCGGTCGAACTGCTCAGCCGCGAAGGCGAAATCGCGATCGCCAAGCGCATCGAAGCCGGCCGCGACATGATGATCATGGGCCTGTGCCAGAGCCCGATCACCTTCCACGCCATCATCCAGTGGTCCGAAGCGCTCAATGCCGAGGAAATGCAGCTGCGCGAGATCCTCGATCTCGATGCCATGCTGTCGAAGGAACCCCCGCCCGAGAAGATGGAAGCGGGCGAGGATGAAGACGACGACGGCGAGATTTCCGAGGAAACCGCCGGTCCGACGATTCGCGACGACGATGAAGACGAGGATTCGGAAGAAGACGGCGAAGAGGGCGAGGAAGGTTCGTCCAAGAGCGACGACGAAGAGGAAGAGGACAACACCATGTCCCTTGCTCAGATGGAAGCCGCGCTCAAGCCGGATGCCATCGAACGCTTCGCGCGTATCGCCGACCTCTTCGGCAAGTTCGAAAAGCTCCAGAAGGAGCGCGTCGACCTGATGGCCAAGGGCGAGGTTTTTACCCGCGCCAAGGAAAAGAAATACGAAGCGCTTTCGGAACAGCTCACCGCCGAAGTCGAAAGCGTCCAGTTCCACGCGACCAAGATCGAATTTCTGGTCGACAATCTCTACGCCTTCAACCGCCGCCTGACCGCGCTGGGCGGCCAGATGCTGCGCCTTGCCGAGCGCCACAAGGTCAAGCGGATCGACTTCCTCGATGCCTATATCGGCAACGAGCTTGACGATAGCTGGCTCAAGGAACGCGCCAAGAAGGACAAGAAGTGGGCGGCCTTCGCGGAGAAGGAAGGCGATGCGGTCGAACGCATCCGTGCCGAGATCTCGGACATCGCCAGCCAGACCGGCATGGCGCTGGAAGAGTTCCGCCGTATTGTGAACATGGTCCAGAAGGGCGAGCGCGAGGCGCGTATCGCCAAGAAGGAAATGGTCGAGGCGAATTTGCGCCTGGTGATCTCGATCGCCAAGAAATACACCAACCGCGGCCTGCAGTTCCTGGATCTCATCCAAGAAGGGAACATCGGCCTGATGAAGGCGGTCGACAAATTCGAATACCGCCGCGGTTACAAGTTCAGCACCTATGCCACCTGGTGGATCCGTCAGGCAATTACCCGCTCGATCGCCGACCAGGCACGCACGATCCGCATCCCGGTCCACATGATCGAGACGATCAACAAGCTGGTGCGCTGCAGCCGCCAGTTCCTGCACGACCAAGGCCGCGAACCGACACCCGAAGAAATGGCCGAGAAGCTCTCCATGCCGCTCGAGAAGGTCCGCAAGGTGATGAAGATCGCCAAGGAACCGATCAGCCTCGAAACGCCGATCGGCGACGAGGAAGACAGCCACCTCGGCGATTTCATCGAGGACAAGAACGCGATCATCCCCGTCGATGCCGCGATCCAGGCCAACCTCAAGGAAACCGTGACCCGGGTTCTGGCCAGCCTTACCCCCCGCGAGGAGCGCGTGCTGCGCATGCGCTTCGGTATCGGCATGAACACCGATCATACGCTTGAGGAAGTCGGCCAGCAGTTCTCGGTCACCCGTGAACGTATCCGTCAGATCGAGGCCAAGGCTTTGCGCAAGCTCAAGCACCCGAGCCGTAGCCGGAAGATGCGTTCTTTCCTCGATCAGTAGACGCATGCGCAACCTGCGGGAGCGCATGCCCATCACTCCAACCGGCAAATTCTTTAAGGCTGCCGGGAACCGTTGGGCGCCCAATGCTTTAAGGCGCCATGCGGGGAGAAATACGAGGGGGCCCGGTCGCGAAATCGGCCGGTGTTCGGGGATCATCGACGTTGGATAGGGCTATCGACTTCAAGCTCGTGCTCGCGCACTCGCCGAACCCCTATCTGCTGCTCGATCACGAGCTGAATATACGTTGGGCAAACGATACCTATCTCAAGCTCATGGATCGCGAGCGCGACGACATTGTCGGCCGCCATGTATTCGATGCATTCCCGAGCGAAGGTGAGAGCCGCCAGCAACTCCAGACCTCTTTCGACCGGGTGCTCGAGACGGGCGAGCCGGACGAGATTGCGCATATAAAATACGATATTCCCAATGCCTCGGGCGGCATGGATGCGCATATTTGGAGCACGACCCAGGTTCCGATCCTCGACGATGGTGGGGCCGTCGAATACATTCTCCAGCATCCCATCCAGATCACGAAGATCGAACAGCGCGATACTGCGGGCGTTGTCCGCCGGGCCGAAGCGGTCGAAGAGCGGTGGCGCGGGGCATCGAAGGAATTGGACCGGCTGCGCGCCTTGCTGGAACAAGCGCCCGGTTTCGTGGCCGTACTTGCAGGCCCGGAACATCGCTTCGTCATGTCGAATGCCGCCTATCGCCGCCTGATCGGGGAGCGCGAACTGGAAGGCAAGAGTGTGGCGGAGGCGCTGCCCGAAATCGCCGAACAGGGCTTCGTCGAAGTGCTCGACAGGGTCATGAGTACCGGCGAACCCTATTTCGGACGCCGCGAAAAGATCCTGTTGAAAAGCAGCGATGACAATGAACTGCGCGAGCGGCATCTCGAATTCATTTTTCAGCCCATTCGCGGCCCGGATCGCTTCGAGGGCGTGCTGGTCCAGGGATATGATGTCACCGAGGAAGTGGTGGCCGAGGAAAGCCAGCGCATCCTGATCAACGAACTCAACCACCGCGTGAAAAACACGCTGGCTGTCGTTCAGGGCCTGGCGCAGCAATCGTTCAGGGGTGACAAGCAGAATCCCCAGCTCGACATCTTCGTCGAACGGCTGGCGGCCTTGGCCAGTGCGCACAGCCTGCTGACCGAACGGCGGTGGGAATCGGCCGATCTGGCAACCATTGTCCGGGGCGCGCTCGAAGCAACCGCGGGAACCCGGCAGTCCCGCTATACGCTCGACGGGCCAGATATCCGTCTCGAGCCGCAGCCCGCTGTCGCCTTGGCGATGGTCATCCATGAATTGTGCACCAATGCGGTGAAGTACGGCGCGTTTTCGACCGAGGGCGGCTCGGTCGATATTCACTGGTCGCTCGAACAGGACACCGACGGCAACCGGCTCGTTCTCGATTGGCGTGAAACCGGCGGCCCGACGGTCGCCAAGCCGGACAGGACCGGATTTGGATCGCGGCTCATAAAGCGTGGGCTCGGCACACCGGGGAGCCGCACCGAGATCGACTATGCACCCGCCGGCCTGCACTGCCGCCTCGAGGGCATTCTATGCCCCTGACCGGCAAACGTATCCTGGTGGTTGAGGACGAACCTATCATTGCCTTCTCGCTCGAGGACATGCTCCTCGAGGACGGCGCCGATGTGGTCGCCGTGGGCTCGCTTGAAGAAGGGCTCGATCAGGTCGAAGCCGGGGCGTTCGATTTTGCCATTCTCGACATCAACCTGCATGGCAAGAAAAGTTACCCCATCGCCTTCGAGCTTGTGCGCAAGGGCGTCCGCTTCGTCTTTGCCAGCGGCTATGGCGACGCCGAACACCCGGCAGAACTGGCGGATGTCACCACGCTGACCAAGCCCTATGTGCTGGACGACATCCGCGATATCGCGATCGACAACTGACCCTATCAATCCGGCGTGGGCAACCGCCACAAGGAGGTGGCGAGCCGCAGCGGAAACGACTATGGGGCGCGCATGCGTATCGCCATAGCATCCGACCACGCCGCGCTCGATCTCAAGACCGAGCTGCGCGACTGGTTGATCGAACAGGGCCACGAGGTCGCCGACCTTGGTCCCGAGACCGCCGACAGCGTCGATTATCCCGACTTCGGCTACAAGCTGGCCAGCGTCGTCGCCGATGGCACCGCCGAGCGCGGCGTTGCCCTGTGCGGGAGCGGGATCGGCATTTCGATGAGCGTCAACCGCAACCCCGCCATGCGCTGCGCGCTGGTGGGGGAACCCCTGTCGGCCACCCTCGCCCGCGAACATAATGATGCGAACTGCATCGCCATGGGTGCGCGCCTGACGGGCAGCGACATGGCCAAGGCGTGCCTTTCCGCCTTCCTCGAAACCCCCTTCGCCGGCGGCCGCCACCAGCGCCGCGTCGACAAGCTTTCCAACCCGGACATCTGATCTATGGCTACCCAGGCAAAAGACACCGCGCGCGACCCGATGGACCGTTTCTGGCACGATACGCTGGCCGAAGCAGATCCCGAGATCCATGCCGCGATCCGCAACGAGCTGGCCCGCCAGCAGGACAAGATCGAACTGATCGCCAGCGAAAACATCGCCTCCACCGCGGTTCTCGAAGCCACGGGTAGCGTGTTCACCAACAAATATGCCGAAGGCTATCCCGGCAAGCGCTATTACGGCGGCTGCGACTATGCCGACGTGATCGAAACGCTGGCGATCGACCGCGCCAAGAAGTTGTTCGGGTGCGAATTCGCCAACGTCCAGCCCAATTCGGGCAGCCAGATGAACCAGGCCGTGTTCCTTGCGCTGCTGCAGCCGGGCGACACTTTCATGGGGCTCGACCTCAATTCGGGTGGTCACCTCACGCATGGCTCGCCGGTCAATATGAGCGGCAAGTGGTTCAATCCGGTCAGCTATGGCGTGCGCCAGGATGACGAGCTGATCGACATGGACGAGGTCATGGCGATCGCTAGGGCCAACAAGCCCAAGCTTATCATTGCGGGCGGCACTGCCTATTCGCGCGTGTGGGACTGGGCCGCTTTCCGCAAGGTGGCGGATGAAGTCGGCGCCTATCTGATGGTCGACATGAGCCACATTTCGGGCCTCGTGGCGGGCGGCGCCCACCCCAATCCCTTCCCGGATGCGCATGTCGTGACCACCACCACGCACAAATCGCTGCGCGGCCCGCGTTCGGGCGTGATCCTGTGGAATGACGAGGCGCTGACCAAGCCGTTCAACATGGCGGTTTTCCCCGGCATGCAGGGCGGCCCGCTGATGCATGTCGTCGCCGCCAAGGCGGTGGCCTTTGGCGAGGCGCTGCGGCCCGACTTCAAGGATTATGCGCGGCGCGTCGTCGACAACGCCCGCGCGCTGGCCGAAGGCATCGAGGCCAATGGCTTGCGCGTCGTTTCCGGCGGGACGGACAACCACTCCATGCTGGTCGATCTCAGCGCCAAGGACGTGACCGGCAAGGCCGCCGAAGCCGGGCTCGACCGCGCCTGGCTGACCTGCAATAAGAACGGCATCCCCTACGACACACGCAGCCCCTTCGTGACCAGCGGTATCCGCCTCGGCACGCCCGCAGGGACCACGCGCGGTTTCGGGCCCGACGAGTTCAGAACCATTGGCGCGCTGATCTGCGAAGTGGTAGATGGGATGTCGCGCAATGGCCCCGAGGGCGACGGCCAGGTCGAAGAGCAGGTGCGCGGCAAGGTTGCCGAACTGTGCGCTGCCTTCCCCGTCTATCCGGGGCGCTGAGGAGACAAGCGATGGACGAGCAGGACCCCAAGCACCAGGATCACGAGCTCCTTTCCGACGCCAAGGACGAGGTGAAGAACATGGCTACCAAGGGCCTCGACCATCCTTCGACCAAACCGGTGCTGACCGGCGCGGCCGTCGGCGCGATTGCGGGCGGCCTGCTGCCGGTCGTGACCTGGCCGATCGGTCTCGTCGCAGGCGCGGGTTTCATGCTCTACAAACGTCTCCGACCGTAAATGCGCTGCCCTTTCTGCGCGCATGACGACAGCCAGGTAAAGGACAGTCGTCCGACCGAGGATTCCACCTCGATCCGGCGCCGCCGGCAATGTTCCAGCTGCGGCGCACGCTTCACCACCTTCGAACGCGTCCAGCTGCGCGAGGTCACCGTGCTTAAATCGGGCGACCGCCGCCAGCCCTTCGATCGCACCAAGCTCGAACAGTCGATTGCCCTCGCCTGCCGCAAGCGCGATGTTCCGCAGGAACGCATCGACCAGCTGGTCAGCGGGATCCAGCGCCAGGTCGAGACCGCGGGCGAGGCGGAGATTGCTTCGCAGCGTATCGGCGAAATGGTGATGGACGGGCTGCGCGGCCTGGACAGCGTCGCCTATATCCGCTTCGCCTCGGTCTATCGCGACTTCAGCGAAGCGCGCGATTTCGAGGAATTTGCCAGCACTGTGCAGGAAGCGGCCGCCAATGAGCGAAGCTGATACGCGCAAACCCGTAATCGTCCTCGTCCGCCCACAGCTGGGTGAGAATATCGGCAAGGCGGCGCGCGCGATGCTCAACTTCGGACTGGTCGAAATGCGGCTGGTCGAGCCGCGCGACGGCTGGCCCAACCCCGCGGCCGGTCCTGCCGCGGCGGGCGCGGACATCGTGCTCAATCAGGCGCAAGTGTCTGCCACCACTGCTGAAGCCGTCGCCGATTGCGCGCATGTCTTTGCCACGACAGTGCGCAAACGCGGTGTCACCAAGCCCGTTGTCACGCCCGAGCAAGCCAGCCAGGAAATCGCCGCAGCGCAGGGTCGCAGCGCGATCCTGTTCGGGCCCGAGCGTTCGGGTCTGGAAACCGAGGACGTAGCGCTGGCCCGCGCGATCCTGACCGTGCCGATCAACCCCGAATTCGGATCGCTCAACCTCGCGCAGGCGGTGATCCTGTGCGCCTATGAATGGTCGAAGCACGAACAATTGGTCCAGCCCACGCAGGAAGACCTCCTGCCCCCCGCCCCGCAGGAAGAGCTCGACGGGCTGGTGGCGCATCTCGAGGGCATGCTTGCACCCAAGGGCTATTTCCTTCCCGAGTCGCGCGCCGAAGCATCACGCCGGACCCTGCGCGGCGTGCTGACGAAGCCGGGCTGGAACCACCTCGAAGTCCGGACCCTGCGGGGGGTTTTGTCTTCCTTGGCCCGCCCCCCCAGAGACTAGGTCATTCTAATTTCTTGATTTCGCGATCTTGTGGTAGTCTTGCATTCCATTGCTTTTGCATGGGTTGATGGTGAGAGGACAAACCATGAGAAATACAGTCACTGTAGCGCTTTTCGCGGGTGCCCTATTCTTCGCTACCGCTGCGAATGCTCAGAACGACGCCGAAGACGGTGACACGGCCACCAAGGTTGCTCTCAGCGACGCGGCCGACGAAGGCACGGTCGAGCGCAACGACGAAACCATTGTTTGCCGCAATATGGCCCCCAAGGTCGGGACACGCATCCCGGGCCGAGAAGTGTGCCTGCCGGTCTATCAATGGGAAGAATGGGAACGGACGACACGCGAAACGGCGAACGATGTCGAAACGCGCGGGCTCATCAGAAATAATCCCTGACAATCTTCATCGCGCTCGATAGGCTGCGGCTTCATTTGGCGATCCGTACCTCGCGCTTGGGGCGAGTTGGTCCGGACCGTCTGCAGATGGCCCATCCCACGGGCTGTTCCACAGGAGGAAAACGTGAACACCAAGTATCTGACCATTGCTGCCGGTGCCGCCGCGCTCTTCATGCTTCCTGCCTCCGCATCGGCAGATGGCGAGAAGGGCGTGATCGCGGATGAGGACAGCGCGGCTGCAAACGATGCAGCGACGGTGGTCTGCAAGCGTCTGCCGCCGCCCGTCGGTTCGCGTCTGGGCAGCAAAAAGGTCTGCAAAACCAACGCAGCCTGGAAACTCGAGCGCGATGCTGCTGGCTCAGCCGCTCGTGAAAATCAGGATCGCAGCGGAACCGGCAACACCCGTACGTCTGGCTAGTTTCCTTCGCGGAGCCGGTCCCACTCGACCAGCTCGTAAGCGATTGAGGTTTCCACCAGATCTTCCCAGATCCGCATAAGCGGGTCTGCCGGAAGATTGCGGCGAACCGCATCGGAGCGCGCATTGCCGACCACTTCGGCTTTGCGCGCTTCGTCGCGCACGGCGTTGCGGTCGGATTTGATCCGTGCCGCCGCGCGCATGTAGCCGAACCGCCGCTCGAGCAAATCCATCAATTCGCGGTCGGTCGCATCGACCCCGCGGCGGACATCGCGCATATCGGTGCAGTCGTCGGGCAGTTTGTAATCCTGGGTCATGGCGCAGCGCCCTGCCCCGCTTGCTCCGCCTTGTCGAGCACCTATGTTACCGCTTGACGCGCAGCCCGATATTGATAAGAGCGCGCCTTCGCAAATTGGCTCCGCACCCCGGTGAAGCGGAAGCCGCGTCGAACCCCTGGTTCGGCGGTGTTATGCCGGGTTTGATGGCCGTCGATGGGATGGCCCAGCAAATTGGAGAATATCTATGACGAAGCGCACCAGCGCCAAGTACAAGCTCGACCGCCGGATGGGTGAAAACATCTGGGGTCGCCCGAACAGCCCGGTCAACAAGCGTTCCTACGGTCCCGGCCAGCACGGTCAGCGCCGCAAGAGCAAGATGAGCGACTTCGGCCTGCAGCTGCGCGCCAAGCAGAAGCTCAAGGGCTATTACGGCGACGTCACCGAGAAGCAGTTCAAGCGCACCTACAAGGAAGCGTCGGCCATGAAGGGCGACACGGGCCAGAACCTCGTCGGCCTGCTCGAACAGCGTCTCGACATGGTCGTCTATCGCGCCAAGTTCGCGCCGACCATCTTCGCCGCCCGCCAGATCGTGAGCCACGGCCACATTCTCCTCAACGGCGTGAAGACCAACATCGCCTCGGCGCGCGTCAAGGTCGGCGACGTTGTCGCACTCGGCAAGAAGGCGCAGGAAATGGCGCTGGTCATCGAAGCGCAGAGCCTGCCCGAGCGTGACATTCCCGACTACGTCGCGCCCGACGGCAACGACAAGGTGACCTTCACCCGCGTGCCCAAGCTCGACGAAGTGCCTTATCCGGTGACGATGGAACCGAACCTCGTGGTCGAATTCTACTCGCGCTAAGCCTCACCGGCAGCGACACAGAAAAAGGGCGGTCCCTCGCGGGGCCGCCCTTTTTCGTTCAACCTTGTCGGACCCGATCAGGATCCGAGGTTGGCCCCAAGGAAGCTGTCGATCTTCAACAGCATCTGTTTGCGGGCGGCGCTATCGTCGAGATCATGCGCGAGGTCTTCGAATTCCAGATAATCGACACTTTTGTTCGCGCGTTGCAACGCTTCACTCATGCGGCGGCCCTGCTCCACGTTGACGTTTTGGTCTGCATCGCCGTGGACGATCAGCACGGGCGCGGAAAAGCGGCCGACATTCTGCGCGGGACTGCCTTCGACGAGATGCGGACCGTCGCCCAATTCCTTCTCGACCAGGCGATAGCTGCTGAAGTTCCGGTCATCCTCGCGCAATTCGCGCAGATCGGTAACCGGAGCGATGGCCACCACAGCTTTGAACAACTGTGGGTCGAGAACCTGCGACTGCAGCGCTGCATATCCACCGTACGACCAGCCCAGGGTTGCAAGCCTGGCACCATCCGCGATCCCCTGATCGACCAGCCACCGGCCAGCAGCGTTGACGTCGCCGACAGCTGTTCGCCAGTTCTGGAAGCCGTTCTCGCCGAACCAGTTCGCGCCATAACCCGCGGATCCACGGAAGTTCGGCTGCAGCACCGCATAACCCCGCGCGGCAAAGAACTGCACGAGCCAATCGAAACCCCATTCATCGCGGGCCGACGGGCCGCCGTGGGGCATGACGATCGCTGCCAGGTTCTTGCCGTCCGAACCGGGCGGGAGCGTCAGGTAGGCCGGAACCTGATTTCCGTCCGAAGTCGTGTAGGTAACGGGCTGCATCGCCGCCAGAGTTCGCCCGACGGATTCCTCGCGGATCGGCAGGAGCGGGTTGAGCGCCTTGGCATTCTGGTCGAACAGATAGAGCATTCCCGGATCCGTATCGCTGGCGGCGATCACCAGAAGCTCGCTTTCGTCCGAACTGGCACCCGCAATGTCGATCGCGGGATTGCCGGGGAGTGCCTCGGTCAGGGCCGAAGCGAGGCCTTTCATGGCCGGATCGAAGTAACGAACATAGCGCTTTTCAGTGGCGTAGCTGGCGCCAATCACACGCCCGCGGCGCCCGAGCGTAACCACATCATCAACGTCGAAATCGCTGACCGAGAACACCCTGGTGCGGGTGGCGTTACCATCCAGGGTGACCGTGTACAGCGCGTAGTGCCCGCTCTCGTCGACATCGTAACCATAGGCAAGATTGCTGGCGGCATCGACGGCCTGCGGGCGAAAACCACTGGTGTACCCCCGGCCCACTTCGACGCGCGAGAGAGGCTGCCAGCGGTCCGAGTCCGCGGTCCGGTAGAAATAGGCAACCACGTCGTCGAGATAACCCGAAGGATTGTAATTCTGCGTGGCCTTTATCCGGATCCTGCCCTCGTCGTCGGCAAGGTAGAACCGGGCATTCTTGTCCGGACCCTCGACCGGCTTCTCCCTGCCACTCACCACGTCGCGCGCGATGACGCCAAGGCCACCTTCGCTATTCGCAAGGCGCGTATTGAGCGATTCCTCTTTGACGTACTCACGCGTCATCAGGATGGAGCTCTCGGAGGCATCCGAATTCAGCGACACGATCGAACCGCCGTTCCAGACCCCGCGCAATGCACGCAGATTGCGCGGCGCTTCGATCGATTTCGCGTTCTGCCCGTCATGATCAAGGGCGATCAGCCGGGTACCGCCAAGGAACTCGCCGAGCGCCGCATCGCGCGTGGTCATGTAAATGCGACAGATCAGGCGTTCATCGGTGACCCACTGGCATGACGTAAGATCGCTCGACACTTCATCGGACACGAGTGACCGCCGCGGCGGCGTGCCGACGGCCAGATCAACGGTATAGAGCGCCTCGCCGTGGGTGCCGAAGGGGGCCACATAGGCAAGCTTGTCGCCCGAAGGCGAAAGGCTCACATGCAGCACGGACTCCCGCGCACCGAACACGGACGCAATTTCCTCCGCGGTTTCGGCGTAAACCGGCGTACCCAGCGCGCACAGAGAAACGACGGCAGCACCGGTGAGTAGCTTTTTCATGAATTTCGACCCCTATTTTCCAAGTAGGTCGAAGACTAGCAAAGCCAAAACGTAGCGCAACCTCGCAGGGTGCCTAGTATTGGTTAACTGCGCACCCCTTGGCAGACCAGCAATTCAGTATCGCCCGGCCACCTGCAGCGATTTCCACACCATCGCGGCGATCGCGAGCGTGATCGCCCCGCCCCAGAACCAGTAGGGCAGGAACAGCGCATCGGCGATGCGGCCGGTGTCGGACAAGACCGCTTGCCCGCCAAGCTGGCCCCTAGGGCTGAAGAGATAGCCGAGGTCCTGATACACGCTCACCGCGCCCTGCACGCCGAGGAACTCGACCGCGACGCGTTGCCATTTCGCATTGCCGCGCAGCGCGATGTAACCCGCCGCGACGGCGAATAGCGGCAGCACGATCCACCCCGCAATCGAGCGCACCCATACCAGCGTCGTTACCGCCAGCGCAGCCGCAAGACCCAGCAGCACCCAGCGGGTGGCCCGCCGCGAACGCGAGGCGATAATCATCAGGCATCCCGCGATACTCGGACCCAGTAACCCTGCCGCCGCGACGATCGCCTGGCCGATGCCCCACATGCTCCCGGAATATTCGGCAAATCCCGAGCCATTGGCAAAGATCACCAGACGCTCGAACTCGGCGCCGAGCAGCATCGCGGTCAGCCCGTGCGCCATCTCGTGGAACCAGGTCGCCAATAGCGTAAACGGCATCAGCGCCAGCGTCCCAATCTCGGTCTGCCAAGCGATAATCGTCAGCACTGCGAAGGCGAGGATATAGCTCTGCTCGCGTTGGATGGCCGGCTGCATGTGGTCCTCCGCATAGGGCAGCCCCCATTTCGGGGGCGCGACAAGCGGCTGGGGGTTTTCCGTCATCCGGGGAGCCTATCGCCCGCGCGCCTCAACGCAAGTAGTCGCGGCGGAAATCGCTGGCGAACTGCGCGAATTGCCCTACCCTGATCGCATCGCGCATCGCCTGCATCAGCTGCTGGTAGAAGGCGATGTTATGCTCGGTCATCAGCATGGCGCCGAGGATTTCCTGCGACTTGACCAGATGGTGCAGATAGGCGCGCGTATAGGTGCCGCAGGTATCGCAGGTGCAGCGGCTGTCGAGCGGCTCCTGATCTTCGGCGAAGCGGGCATTGCGCAGATTGATCGGGCCGTTCCACGTAAAGGCCTGGCCGTTGCGACCCGACCGGCTGGGCAGGACGCAATCGAACATGTCGACCCCGCGCTCGACCGCGCCGACCAGATCGTCGGGTTTGCCTACGCCCATCAGGTAGCGCGGGCGATCCTCGGGCAACTGGCCAGGCGCGTAGTCGAGCGTGGCGAACATCGCTTCCTGCCCTTCGCCCACCGCGAGCCCGCCGATCGCGTATCCGTCAAAACCGATATCGGCGAGCTTGTCCGCGCTGATGCGGCGCAGGTCCTCGTCGAGCGCGCCCTGCTGGATTCCGAACAGCGCCGACCGCGCGGCATGCTCGCCGCCCGCGTCGAAGCCGTCGCGGCTGCGCTTCGCCCAGCGCATCGACATTTCCATGCTGGCCGCAATCTCGTCGCGCGGGCGATCGGCACGCGGGCATTCATCGAACGCCATCACGATATCGCTGCCCAGTAGGCGCTGGATTTCCATGCTGCGCTCGGGCGTGAGCATGTGTTTCGAGCCATCGATATGACTGCGAAATTCGACGCCCTGCTCGGTCAGCTTGCGCAGTTCGGACAGGCTCATCACCTGGTAGCCGCCGCTGTCGGTAAGGATCGGGCGCTGCCAGTTCATGAATTTATGCAGACCGCCCAGCCTCGCCACCCGCTCGGCCCCCGGGCGGAGCATCAGGTGGTAAGTATTGCCGAGAATAATGTCCGCGCCCGTCTTGCGGACGGTTTCGGGTTTCATCGCCTTGACCGTCGCCGCGGTGCCGACCGGCATGAAGGCGGGCGTGCGGACCGTGCCGCGCTGCATTGCGATGCTGCCGGTGCGCGCGGCGCCGTCGGTCGCATGGATGGTGAATGCGAAACGTTCGCTCATGATCAGAAGCCGTAAATCAGGGTGGCGCGGGTCAGCGTGTCGGTGTCTTCCGACCCCGCCGGCGGGTTGCTGTCGTACTCCACCTTGTACGACAGGCGCGAACGCAGCCGGTTGCTGACGTCGAAATCGAGACCCGTCACCAGATTGATCGTGGTGTTGGCCCCGTCGAAGATCAGCGTTGCCTCGGCGCCGGTTTCGGCCAGCGCCTCGACATCCTGCGTCAGCTTGAGGCGGTCGAGCATCTGCCAGTCGAAATCGAGCCCGACCAGTCCCGCGATCCGATCCGCGCTGGTTCCGTCGGTGAAATCCGTCACGCGGTAGGCGGGGCCCGCCTTGAGCGAGAGCTTGAGCTCCGGATTGTCGACCACACGATAACCGAGACCTCCCGAAACCGAATAGCGCGAGGAGAAGCCCTGGATCCGGTCGCGTTCGTATTGCGCGAGGCCATAGGCGAAGATGTTCTCGTCGAACTGCCAGCGCGGTTCGTAGGAAGCCGCGAACTGTTCGCGGCTGGTCGAGCCGTTCTGCCGCTGGTAATCGGCGCGCAACCTGATCGCATGGGTCCAGTCGATGCCTTCGCGATCGAGCCGCAACGCCGCCACCACCCCGACAGACTCTGTATTGCCGCTCGACTGGAAAGCACCCAGCTCGCCTTCGCCGCTCCAGCGCTCGAACATGCCTGCGTTGATCAGCGCGGTCTGCTCCGCCTCGGCCTCGGCCGCACGGCGCGCCGCCAGCGTGATCTTCCACTGGTCGTTGATCGCATCGATCATGCTGCGTTCTTCGGGCCATGTGCTGCGCGCGAGGTCGATAACCGCAGCGACCTTCTGCTCGTCGCCGCTGGCTATGGCTGCATCGATCATCGCGCGCGCGCCCTCGGGAAGCTCGGCCTGCACGGCCGTCCCGGCACAGCCCAGCAGGGTGGAAAAGATCAACGGGATAAAGCGCATGGGCTGCGCGTAGCGCCTAGTTTCGCGCCTCGCCACCCTCCAATCGATGGAACGTGTCAGGCGCGCAGGCGCCAACCGGTCTTGAAGATATAAGCGATCACCGCGACGCAGGTTGCGAGGAAGCCGAGCGTGATGCCGAAGCTGATCCCAATATCGACATCGCTCGATCCGTAGAAGGTCCAGCGCAAACCGCTGACCAGATAGACGATCGGATTGGCCAGCGCGATCGTGTCCCACGGTTCGGGCAGCATATCGATCGAATAGAAGGTCCCGCCGAGAAAGGTCAGCGGGGTCAGGAACAGCATCGGGATGATGCCCAGCTTCTCGAAATTGTCCGCCCAGATGCCGAGGATGAAGCCGAACAGGCTGAAAGCGGCGGCGACCAGCATGATGTAGCATACCGCGAGCAAGGGGTGCGCGATCGAATAATCGACGAACAATCGCGCGGTCAGCAGGATGATCGCGG
This sequence comes from Qipengyuania sp. Mu-71, assembly GCF_036867055.1. NCBI lineage: Bacteria > Pseudomonadati > Pseudomonadota > Alphaproteobacteria > Sphingomonadales > Erythrobacteraceae > Qipengyuania > Qipengyuania sp. Mu-71. The sequence continues at coordinate 1,342,736 of NZ_JBAJHR010000001.1, forward strand.
CGAGCAGCAGGCTCTTGGTCATCGCGGCGCCCACGAAACCGATCAGAGTCTCGGCAACGCCCACCGGCGCGCTGAGCAGTTCGTAGATCGTCCCGGTAAAGCGCGGCATGTAGATGCCGAAGCTGGAATTGCTGGTGGTTTCGCCCAGCAGCGTGAGCATCAGCAGGCCGGGAATGATGAAGGCGCCATACTCCACCCCCCCGAGATCGGGCATGCGCCCGCCGATTGCCGCGCCGAACACGATGAAATAGAGCGAAGTGGTCAGCACCGGCGCAAGCACCGACTGGAACGCGGTGCGCAGGAACCGCATCAGTTCACGGGTGTAGATCGACCAGGTCGAACGCCAGGAGATCATGCCGCCTCCCCCTCGCCCAGCAGCGAGACGAAGATATCCTCGAGGCTGCTCTCGCGCGTTTCGATGCCGGTATAGTCGATCTCTGCGGCGATCAGTGCCTTGGTGAGCGCGGCCACCTCGGCCTTGCCCTTGCCGGTCCCGTCGCCGCCGCGATAGCAGAGCGAGGTTCCGCCCTGTTCCAGCTCGACCGGGAAACGGGCGATTGCCGGCGGCAGTACGGTCAGCGGCTGGGCCAGCGCAATATGCGCCTCGGTGCGGCCAAGCCGCGCCATCATGGCATCCTTCTGGTCTACCATCAGCAATTTGCCGCGATTGATGATCCCCACGCGGTCCGCCATCATCTCGGCTTCCTCGATATAATGCGTGGTGAGAATGATAGTCACGCCGCGGCTGCGCATGTCGTCGATGATCGCCCACATGCTCTTGCGGAGTTCGACATCGACGCCCGCGGTGGGCTCGTCGAGGAACAGCAGATCGGGCTCATGCGCCAGCGCCTTGGCAATCAGCACCCGGCGCTTCATCCCGCCCGACAGCGCCATTATACGCTCGTCGCGCTTGTCCCACAGGCTCAGGCTGCGCAGGATTTCCTCGATCCGCTCGCGGTCGGGGGCAAGACCGAACAGCCCGCGTGAATAGCTGACCGCGCGCTCGACCGGTTCGAACATGTCGGTGCTGAGCTCCTGCGGCACCAGACCGATACGGCTGCGCGCCCGGCGCCAGTTGCTGGCGAGGTCGTAGCCAAAGGCGTGGATCGTGCCCGAACTGGGCCGGACCAACCCGCAGACCGCACCGATCAGCGTGGTCTTGCCTGCCCCATTGGGACCGAGCAGCGCGAAGATCTCGCCCCTGCTGACCGTCAGATCGACATGGTCGAGCGCTTTCAGCCCGCCGGGATAGACCTTCGACAGGCCGCTGAGTTCGAGAATCGGATCCACAGCCTCCTAGCTAGCGGCGATCCAGTTGCCGTGGAAGCCCGGTGGGATGAGATGCGGGATATGGACCGCCGCGACCGGGGAAAGGCTCATAGCATCGAGGATCTCGAGTGCGCTGGTGCCGTGGTTGCGGTCGATCACATATCCCATCACCCAGCCATCGCCTTCGGGCGCGCCGGCCGAGCGCGGAACAAAGACGAATTCGCCGGGAATGCGCCCTTCGCCGAAAACATGCTGCACGCGTTCGCCAGTGGCGAGATCGTGGCGATAGAGCGGCATCGGCGCGACAAAATCCAGATCCCCGTCTTCGGGCATGCCCATCGACCAGAGATAGCGATGAGGCTTGGTAAAATAGCGCTCGTCCGGCCGGGGAAATTCTTGGCCTGCTGCGTCCATGGTGCGGCGGGTGACCTTCCCGCCCTGCCCGTCGACCGTCCAGCGTTCGAGCCCGAGCGCCTTGCCATAGGGCCCCGGCATCTCGCCGTCGAAAATGGTCTCATAGGGGCAGACGTCGATGATCACCTGGCCGGCTTCATCTTCGAAACTGTTGCCGACATGAAAGACATAGCAGGGATCGACCTCGTGCCACACGACCTCGTCGCCCGTGGCGCCGCGCGGCAGCAATCCGACCCGCGCCTTGTGGTCGCGATTCCAGCGATAGGGGAATTTGTGGCCGGACATGAGCGCCTGCATCGAGAAGGTGACCGGCAGATCGAGGATCACAACGAAGTTCTCGGTGAGCGCGCAATCATGGATCGAGGGACCATGCTTTACCGCGATCTCGGTTTCGCGCAGCACCTTGCCGTGCCGGTCCATGGCGACGTGGCGAATGGTGTCCTGCGACGGACCCTCGTAGCAAATCGCGTGATATTCGCCCGTATCGGGGCATTGATGCGGATGCGCGGTGAAGGAACCGGTCAGCCCGCCGCCGAAATCGGAATAGGCGACGCTGTCGAGATTGCCGTCGAGTTCGACCGGGAAGCTGTTGGCCTCGACCAGCGCCATGATCGTCCCGCCGATATCGAGGACATTGGTGTTGACGGTGTCGCCAAAGCCGCGGCGCGGGCCGCCCACGGCCGGCGGGCCGCCCTTGCCTTCAAGCTCGGCGGAGCGGATGAAGCGGTTGCGATACCATTCGGCCTTGCCATCCTTCAGTCGGACGCCGTGCACCATGCCATCACCCAAAAACCAGTGGTGGCCCTTGCCGGTTTCGCCGAAAGGATTGGGACCGATCCGGACATAGCGGCCATCGAGTTCGGCGGGAATGGTGCCGGTCACGGTCGGGTTATCGAGCGTGAATTCCTCGGTCAGCGGTGTATGGATGCCGTGCAGGAACGGATTGTCCTCCGCACCCGGCAGACGGGTGCGGTTGATGCTGGCAACCGCCTGTAGTGCGGGCGTAACTGCCTTGCTGATGGTTTTCTCGATGACGCTTGCCATGACCGACTCGCTCCGGTTAAAGTGAACGCTGTAAACATAGAGGTCATGCTAACAGTGTCAACATCGCCTGCCAGCTACCATCACGGCAATTTGCGCGACGCCCTGCTCGCCGCCGGGCTGGAAGCGCTCGAAGGGGCCGAGGGCAAGGCCCCCTCGCTGCGCGAACTGGCGCGCGAAGTCGGGGTTTCGGCGACTGCAGTGTATCGCCATTTTCCCGACAAACAGGCGCTCGACAAGGCGCTGGCGCAAGAGGGCCTCGCGCTACTTGGAAGCGAGCAGGCAAAAGCCGCGAAGAAAGCGGGCGGCGGTGCGGCGGGCTTTGCCGAGACGGGGCGGACCTATGTCCGCTTCGCGCTCGCGCATCCCGCGCTTTTCCGGATGATGTTCACGCAAGGCCATCCGGTCGGCGACCGCGATGCACCCGATCAGGCGCGCGAGTTACTGACCGCGCATACGCAGGCGCTCACCAGCGATCCCGAACGCGCCGAAACGCTCGCACTGCAGGCCTGGTCGATTGCGCACGGGATTGCGATGCTGATGCTCGACGGGCGCATTAGCGCCGACGATGCGCTGATCGACCGCTTGCTCGATACAGACAACGTGTTCCCCTAGGTCAGGGAAGCAGCAGCGAGGAATCGCCATAGCTGTAGAAGCGGTATTCCTGCGCAATGGCGTGCTCATAGGCGGCCATCATCCGGTCGCGCCCCATCAACGCGCTCACCAGCATCATCAGTGTCGATTTGGGCAGGTGGAAATTGGTCATCAGCCCGTCGATCGCGCGAAATCGGTAGCCCGGCGTGATGAAGATGGCCGTATCGCCCGCGAACGGCTGGATTACGCCGTCTTCGCCCGTCGCGCTTTCGAGCAGGCGCAGGCTGGTGGTGCCGACCGCGATGACCCTGCCGCCTGCCGCGCGAACCGCATTGAGCCGGGCGGCGACCGAAGGTTCGATCCGGCCCCATTCGGCATGCATCGCATGGTCGTCGGTGTCGTCCGCCTTGACCGGCAGGAAGGTCCCTGCCCCGACATGCAGCGTGAGTGTTTCGGTCCCAACCCCGGCCTCAGCCAGCGACGCCATTAGCTCGGGCGTGAAATGCAGCGCGGCGGTGGGTGCGGCGACCGCGCCGTCCTCCTGCGCGAACATGGTCTGGTAGTCTTCGCGGTCGCGCGCGTCGGTAGGGCGCTTGCCTGCGATATAGGGCGGCAGCGGCATCCGGCCTGCCCGCTCGAGCAGGACCTCGACCGGTTCATCGCCTGCGAAGGCGAGCACGAAGCTGCCATCGGGCAGCCGTTCTTCGGCGAGCGCGGTTACCCCGCCGCCGAACTCGGCGATATCGCCGACCCGCAATCTCTTGGCATTGCGCACGAAGGCCTGCCAGCGGCGCAAGTCGATCCGCTTGTGCAGCGTGGCGCCGATCGCGGCCTCGCCCCGGCGCCCTTCAAGCTGCGCCGGGATCACGCGCGTATCGTTGAACACCAGCACATCGCCCGCGCGCAGCATGTGCGGCAGGTCGCGCACGCCGCGATCCTCGAAGGGACCTTGCCCGCGGACGACGAGCATGCGCGCAGCATCGCGCGGACGCGCCGGGCGCAGCGCAATCCGTTCGGGCGGGAGTTCGAAATCGAAGAGGTCGACTTTCATCGCGCTGCCCCTAGTCCGGGTGCGGCGCGATGGAAAGTCAGTTGCCGATCGGCGCGTTAAGATCGCTGACCGAAATCTCCGCATCGGGCACGCTCGGCGCGGGCATGGCGGGGACCGGTTTATTGTCCGCAGCGATCGACGCCTGGAGGATCCGCGTGGGGTTAGCGGGCGGCTCGCCGCGCTCGATCGCATCGACGGCGGCCATATTGGCAATCACGCGACCGAAATTGGTATAATTCTCGTCGAGGTTGAAGCGCGGGTAGAAGACGAGGAAAAACTGGCTGTTCGCGCTGTCGGGGCTGGCCGAGCGTGCCATCGACACGCTTCCGCGGACATGCGGCATACGGTGGAATTCCTCCGCAATGTCGGGCAATTCCGAACCGCCGGTGCCAGTCCCGGTCGGATCTCCGGTCTGCGCCATGAAGCCGTCGATCACGCGGTGGAAAATGATCCCGTCATAGAACCCCTGCCGGGTCAGCGTCTTGACCCGCTCGACATGGTTGGGTGCCCAGTCGGGCTTCAGCCGGATCGACACGCGCTCGCCATTCGACAGGTCGAGCAGCAGGATGTTTTCGCGGTCCTCGGTCACGTCGAAATTGACCGGCGTGAATACGCGCGTATCGGCTTCCGCTTCGGCGGCAACCGTCGGGTCAGCTTCCTGCGCTTGGGCGGCAAAGGGGGCCGTGGCAAGCGAAAGCGTGGCAGCAATGGCAAGCGAAGTCTTGAGCATCGTCATTCCGTAGCAATGTCCTGGATGGCGGATCGTCTAGCGACCGGCGTCTGTCGGTTCAATGAATAGCTTGGGTAGCCGCGTCAGCCGCCGCGGGGGCCGAGCTTCTGCACCCGCGCCTCGACATCGGCGCGCACGGCGGGGGTCACGAATTTCCCGATCGGCCCGCCATAGAAAGCGATTTCCTTGACCAGACGGCTGGCGATCGGCTGGAGTTCGACATCGGCCATCAGGAAGACGGTTTCGATCTGGTCGTTGAGTTGCCTGTTCATGCCCGTGAGCTGGTATTCATATTCGAAATCGGTCACGCCGCGGATTCCGCGGATGACGATGCCCGCACCCATCTGCTGGGCAAAGTCCATCAGCAGCGAATTGAAGCCGACCACGCGGATGCTCTGGCTCTTGATGCCCGCCACTTCGCGTTCGACCATCGCGATACGCTCGTCATCGTCGAACATGGGCGACTTGGCGATATTGGTGGTGACACCGATGATCAGCTCGTCGACCAGCTTCGCGCCGCGCTCGATGATATCCATATGCCCGAGCGTGATCGGATCGAAAGTCCCCGGGTAAATGCCGATACGCTTGGCCATTAATGATCCCTCTTCACGATGAAACGCGCCAGCTCCACCAGCAGTCGCGCATCCTCGCCATGGTTGGCAAGGTGCCGTCCGGCCTGTTCGACCAGCATGGTCGCCTGCGCGCGCGCCTGCTCGACGCCCATCAGCGTGACGAATGTCTGCTTGCCCTGCACCTCGTCCTTGCGCAGCGCCTTGCCAGCCCGTTCCTCGTCGCCTTCGACGTCGAGCAGGTCGTCGGCGATCTGGAAGGCGAGACCGATATCGCGGGCATAGGCGCGCAAATGCGCCCGTCCTTCGGGTGGCACGCGGCCGAGTACGGCCCCCATCTCGACGCTGGCAGCAAGCAGTGCGCCCGTCTTGAGCTGCTGGAGGCGGGTGATCTGGCGCAGGTCGTAGGCCTGTTCTTCGGACATGATGTCCATCATCTGCCCACCTGCCATACCGTCATGACCGCTCGCGCGGGCGAGCGTGGCGACCAGTTCGGCGCGGACGAAGGGATCGGTGCTGGTATCGGGCTGGCTCAGGATATCGAAAGCCAAGGCATGCAGGCAATCGCCCGCGAGCACGGCGGTCGCTTCGTCGAAGGCGGTGTGCACGGTGGGTTTCCCGTGCCGCAATTCGTCATCGTCCATGCAGGGCAGATCATCGTGGATCAGCGAATAGGCATGGATTGCCTCGACTGCGCAGCCGGCATTGATCGCCGCGCTGCGGTTGACCCCGAACAGGTCGGCAGTCGCGACGAGCAGCAGCGGACGCACCCGCTTGCCGCCGCCGATCGCGGCATAGCGCATCGCCTCGATCAGCCGCGCGCGGGTATCGTCGGGAACGGGAAGAAACGCGTCGAACGCGCTGTCGATATCGGCCTGGACCCGCTCGAACGCCTCGCCAAGCAGGTCGGGCAGCGCGGTAACCACCGTCACGCGGCGCCGCCTGCATCGAAGGGCTCGGTGCCCGCCGGTTTGCCATCGGCCCCGGCCACGATCTTCTCGATCCGCGCCTGCGCCGCATCGAGCCGCGCCTGGCACGCCTTGCGCAGTTTTTCACCACGCTCGTAGAGATCGATGCTCTCGTCCAGCGGTACATCGCCGCTCTCAAGCCGGCGAACCACACCCTCGAGTTCGCGCAGTGCCTGCTCGAAGCTCAAATCCGAAATCTGTGACTGTTCCTCTGCCATCGCAGGCAAGCATTGACGGTCCGCCTGCGCGCGGTCAAGTAAACCCAAACGGGGGAGCCAATATGACGTGGATTGTCGCTGCCATCGCTGTGGCGTTGGTGTTCGGGGCCTTGGACGCGGTGTGGCTGAGCTGGGCCGGACCCAATTTCTATCGTCCCAAACTCGGCGATCTGCTGGCGGACAGTTTCCGCATGGCGCCGGCACTGGTGTTCTACGCTGCCTATGTCGCCGCAGTGGTCTGGTTCGCCGTTCGCCCGGGTCTCGCCAACGGGATCGCCTCCGCCGCGCTCAATGGCGCCCTGCTCGGCGCGATCTGTTATGCGACCTATGATTTGACCAACCAGGCCACGCTGCGGAGCTGGTCGACCACGGTTACCATCGCCGACATCGTCTGGGGCGCGTTCGCTACGGCAGTCGCGGCAAGCGCAGCCACTTTTGCCGCCGACAAGTTCGGCTAGACCATGTTCATCGGCCATTTTGCTCCCGCTTTGCTGGCCCGTGGAATCACCGAGGATGCGCCCAAGCTCGGCGTGCTGTTCATCGCCGCGCAGCTGGTCGACTGGGTATTCTTCACATTCGCGATATTCGGCATCGAGCAGCTTCGCATCGTCCCCGGCATCACTGCCATGAACCCGCTTGATCTGGTCTTCATGCCCTATTCGCACAGCCTCCTCGCGACCGCCGGCTGGGCACTGGTCTTCGGCGTGGTCGTCGGGATCGTCCTGCGCAACATCGTCGCAGCCGCCTGGGGCGCGATCGTGGTGCTCAGCCATTGGCTGCTCGACCTGCTGGCACATCGCCCGGACCTGACCATCGCGGGCGGCGAGGAGAAATACGGGTTTGGCCTGTGGAACACGCCCAGTATCGAAATGCCGCTGGAGATCGGCCTCGTCCTGCTTGCCTACTGGTTCTATATCAGCCGGACCAAGGGGCCCGTAATCCCCCCGCTGATCTTGCTCGCGGCGATGCTGCTGTTCCAGGCGATCAACTGGTTCGGACCGCAGCCCGAAACCGCGGGCGTCGGCATGTATCTCTCGGTCTTCCTGTCCTACGGGATCCTGACCGCCATGGCCTTCTGGGTGCAATCGACACGGTGGCATAAAAACCAGCGGGGTCTGGCGGTCGCGGGCTAGCGGGGCTAAGCGCGCGCGCATGGCAACAGTCGAATCCGCGATCACCCCCGAAGTCGTCGAACAGCACGGCCTCAGCCCCGCAGAATACGAACGCGTCCTGCACGCGCTGGGCCGCGAGCCCAATCTGGTGGAGCTGGGCATCTTCTCGGTCATGTGGTCCGAGCATTGCAGCTACAAGAGCTCGCGGCTGCATCTCAAGAAACTGCCGACCGAGGCACCCTGGGTGATCTGCGGCCCCGGCGAAAATGCCGGCGTCATCGACATCGGCGACGGACAGGCCGCCATCTTCAAGATGGAGAGCCACAACCACCCGAGCTATATCGAGCCCTACCAAGGCGCGGCGACCGGCGTGGGCGGCATCCTGCGCGATGTCTTCACCATGGGTGCGCGCCCGGTGGCGAATGCCAATGCGCTGCGTTTCGGGCGGCCCGAGCATCCCAAGATGCAGCACCTGGTCAAGGGCGTCGTCTCCGGCATCGGCGGCTATGGCAATTGCGTCGGCGTGCCCACCGTATGCGGCGAGACCAATTTCCATCCCGCCTATGACGGCAATATCCTCGTCAATGCGATGACCGTGGGCGTCGCCGATCAGGACAAGATCTTCTATTCCGCCGCCACCGGCGTGGGCAATCCGATCGTCTATGTCGGATCGAAGACCGGCCGCGACGGAATTCATGGCGCGACCATGGCCAGCGCCGATTTCGAGGAAGACGCCGATGCCAAGCGCCCCACCGTGCAGGTGGGCGACCCCTTCACCGAAAAGCTGCTGATCGAGGCTTGCCTCGAGCTCATGGCGACCGACGCGATCGTCGCGATCCAGGATATGGGCGCCGCGGGCCTGACCTCTTCCAGCGTCGAAATGGCGACCAATGGCAAGGCCGGCATCCGTCTCGACATGAACAAGGTGCCGTGCCGCGAAGACGGGATGACGCCCTACGAGATGATGCTGAGCGAAAGCCAGGAGCGGATGCTCATGGTCCTCAAGCCCGGCAAGGAAGCCATGGCGCAGGCCATCTTCGACAAGTGGGAGCTCGATTTCGCGATCATCGGCGAGGTCACCGATACGCAGCACATGGTGCTCGAATTCGATGGCGAAGTCGTCTGCGACATTCCACTCGGCCCGCTGGCAGCCGACGCACCCGAATACGACCGGCCCTACCTGTCCAAGGAAGACTACACCACCTGGGCGGGCATTACGCCGATGCGCGAGCGTCCGGACACCGACGATGTGGGCGGTGACGTGATGAAGCTGCTCGCCTCGCCCAACCTCTCCTCGCGCCGCTGGATCGCCGAGCAATACGACAGCCAGGTCGGCGCGGATACGCTGCAGACCGGCGGAGATGCCGGTGTCGTCCGCGTGCATGGAACGAAGAAGGCGCTCGCGATCACCACCGATTGCACGCCGCGCTATGTCCATGCCGATCCCTATGAAGGCGGCAAACAGGCGATTGCCGAGGCCTACCGCAATCTGTGCGCGGTCGGCGCGCGGCCGCTGGCGGTGACCAATTGCCTCAATTTCGCCAACCCGCAGCGCCCCGAGATCATGAGCCAGTTCGTCCACGCGCTCGAAGGGATGGGCGCCGCCTGCCGCGTGCTCGACTTCCCCATCGTGTCGGGCAATGTCTCGCTCTATAATGAAAGCAAGGCGACCGGGGGTGGCAGCGCGATCCTGCCCACGCCCGCGATTGGCGGCGTCGGCCTGATCGACGACTACGACCGCATGATGACCATGCCTTTCAAGGCAGCGGGCGAGGCGATCTACCTGATCCGCGCCGAACACTGGGCGACGCCCGATCCCGAACGCTCGCACTTGGGCAAATCGCTGTGGCTGTCCGAAATCCATGGCCGCGACGAAGGCCGCACCCCGCCGACCGACCTCACCGTCGAGAAGAACGCGGGCCGGATCGTGCGCCAGCTGATTGCCGATGGGCTGGTCAGCGCCGTGCATGATGTGTCCGATGGCGGACTGGCGATCGCGCTGGCCGAAATGGCGATGGCGGGCGGGATCGGCGCCGAGGTCGAATGGCATCAGGACTACACGCAGGCGCAGTGGTGGTTCGGCGAGGATCAGGGCCGGTATGTGGTGACCGTGCCCGATACCGAGGCGCTCAACCGCGCGCTGGCCAAGGGGACCGAGAGCGATGAAACCGCCTCGATCGGGTTCCGCCGCATCGGCAAGACCGGCGGCAGCACGCTGTTCGGCAAGAGCGTCGACGACATGCGCGCCGCGCACCAGAGCTTCTTCGCCGACTGGATGGAAGGCTGACGCGGTGGCGGCGGGCTATTCCAATACGCCGCTGGCGAAAAAACTCAGCCTGCGCGACGGCCAACGGGTGTGGTTCGATGGCATGCCCGAGGCCATCCAGGACGATATTGGCGAATACGCGCTCGAGCTGACCTTCGTCGGCGGACCGGAGGAAGGCCCGGACGCTGCGCATATCTTCGTTACCGAACGGGCGCAGCTGGAGGCGAAGCTGGTGACGCTGCGCGACCACATGGCGCGCGACGGGCATGTCTGGGTCAGCTGGCCCAAGCAGGCGGCAAAGCTGCCGACTGACATCACCGAGGACACCATCCGCGAGGTTGCACTGCCGCTGGGACTGGTCGATACCAAGGTCTGCGCGGTGGACGAGACCTGGTCGGGCCTCAAGCTGGTCATCCGCAAGGAATTGCGCTGACCCCTGCATGGGCTAGAACATCGCCCATGCGCGACCACGACACCGTCCCCTATTCGCTGCCCGACCTGCCCGACGAGGACCGCATCGCCCGCGCCCGGGCCCTGCGCGACCGGTTGAAACACCGCCGTAGTTGCCGCTATTTCTCCGACCGGCCGGTTCCGCGCGCGATTATCGAGGCGGCGATCGAGGCCGCTGGCAGCGCTCCCAATGGCGCGAACCACCAGCCCTGGCATTTCGCGGTGGTCTCGTCCCCTGACAAGAAACGCGCAATCCGCGAGGCGGCGGAAGCCGAAGAACGCAATTTCTATGCCGGCAAGGCAAGCGGTGAATGGCTCGACGCGCTGGCCCCGCTCGGAACCGATGCGGACAAGCCCTTTCTCGAAACCGCCCCCTGGCTGATCGTGGTCTTCGCCCAGCGCAAGGGCGGGATCGAGGAAGACGGCACCACCCAGAACTATTACGTCAACGAAAGCGTCGGGATCGCCTGCGGTATGCTCATTGCGACACTGCATGAAGCAGGGCTCGCCACGCTGACGCACACACCCTCGCCCATGGGATTCCTGCGCGAATTATGCGGTCGGCCCGATCACGAGAAACCGCTGATGGTGGTGGTGGTCGGACACCCGGCTCAAGGCGCCACCGTCCCCGCGCATGCGCTGAGGAAGAAACCGCTGGAACAGATTTCCAGCTGGCTGTGATCTCAGGCGGCTGCCGCCATTTCACGCTCGGACTGCTGCGCTAGCAAATCGTAGGGGTCGATCCCCTCTGCGCGCCAGACGCGGTGGCATTCCCGATACCAATTGGGCTCAGGGATGTTCAGTTCGGCGCGCGCTTCTTCGAGATCCTTGGTCAATAGCTCGCGGATCGAGAGGCCGACCAGCGTGGGACAGGCCGCGCCGGTACGGTGGGCCTGGCGTACCGCCTTCAGGATCGGCGCCGCGCTCTTCACCTGCTGTTTCAGATGGAATGAGCCCGCATAGCCGAGCAGCAAGTGCCCCTGGCTGGGCGCCTGGCCATGGGTGAACAGCAGCACGCACTGTTCACCCAGCGCATCGCGGCCATAGCCGGTCAACACATGCATCAAATCGTGCGTGTCGCGCTGGCGGTAGCCGAACCACTGGACCAGATCGTCATAGCTGGGACGGCCGGTCTTGTTCGATTCCTCGACCAGTCCGGCAGCGGAGAGACCTTCGCGCTCCATGAAATCGCAATAGGCCTGCGCGACCGAACCTTGGGGGAGCCGTCGCAGGGCCTCGTGATCGTCGAGGATCGGCGGGAGAAAGGGTTCGCTCGCCCGCAACGCCTCGCCATGCGGACTCAGCGTCAGCGCGCGCACGCGGGGTAGGAATTTGGCGGAAGGAAGCGCGTCGTAGATCCTGAAGACCTCGGCGGTATTTTCCTTGTCCTTGAGCAGCCTGCGAGTGTTTCACCGCCGTAAATGGCCGATAGCGAGCCTTGGGTCGGCGCGGGTGCCGCAGCGGCGTGCCATCGCGGGCGGCATCGAGATCGGCGGAATTGAAGGCGCTGCTGGTCATGGATCTATTCATATCAGATCGGTCTTTAACGGAAACCGACCTCCCACGATTGGAAATGCTCGCCACGCCTATGCCGGGCTGAATTCCTCGACCCACTCGCTCTCGGGGATGCCGAACAGCTTGAGGATGGGGGTCAGTCCCGCGCTGGCGATTCGGCCATTGGCGGCATCGCGCGCCTTGGGCTTGGCGCGGTAGGCAATTCCGTAATCGGCTGCCTGCAGCATGGGGATGTCGTTCGCGCCGTCGCCGGTTGCCAGCACCCGCGCGCCGTCGCCCAGGCCGGTCCGCTCCTCCTCCAGCGTCGCCAGCTTGGTCGAGGCATCGCTGACCGGTCCGGCAAGCAGGCCCGTCAACTTGCCCCCCGCCACGCCGAGACGATTGCCGACCACGCGTTCGAAGCCAAGATCCCGCGCCACCGGGTCGGCGAAATGATGGAAGCCGCCCGTTACCAGCACGGTCCGGCAGCCTTTGCTGCGCAGGGTCGCGGCCAGCGTGCGGGCACCTTCGACCGGGCGAATCCGCTCGCGCAGGCAGCGGTCGATCGCGCTTTCCTCAAGACCCTCGAGCAGCCCCACCCGCTCTTTCAGCGCGCTGGTGAAGTCGAGTTCGCCTTGCATTGCGCGCTCGGTGATCGCGGCGACCTGGTCCTTGATCCCCGCATAGTCGGCAAGCTCGTCGATGCATTCCTGGCCGATCATCGTCGAATCCATGTCAGACACGAACAGACGCGGGATCTCGATTTCGTGATCCGCCACGAGAAGGTCGCATTCGCCGAACTGCTCGACGAGGATCGCGGTAAGCTGCGCGCGGTCGCCATGCGGGAGCGAGAGCTGGAGCACATCGCCGCAGAAGTCGAGCAGCCCGGCCATCGCCACCGGCATATCCGCTGCAGCGCAAGCCTGCATTGCTGCATCGAGGCGTGTTTCCACCCCCTCCATGTCTGCTATCAGCCGCGCAATGAGCACCTTGAACCCTCCCGAGAAAAAGCCGGTCGCGCTCATTGCAGGGCCGACCGCGAGCGGCAAGAGCCAACTCGCGGTCGAGCTGGCGCAGCGACTGGCGCGTGCCGGGCGGCGCGGGGTCATTATCAATGCCGATAGCCAGCAGGTCTATCGCGACCTCACGATCCTCTCCGCGCGTCCAACCGTTGGCGAGATGGGCGGTATAGAACACCGATTGTTCGGCACCTGGGACGGGGCAGAGGCGTGCTCGGCTGCCGATTGGGCCGCTGCCGCGAAAGACGTCGTCGCCGAAATTCATGGCGCGGGGGATGTGCCGATCCTGTGCGGGGGAACCGGTCTTTACCTGCGCACGCTGCTCGACGGGATCGCGCCGGTGCCAGAAATTGATCCCGAAATCCGCGAGGCCGTGCGCGCCTTGCCGCAAGCCGATGCGCGTAGCTCGCTCGAAAGCGAGGATCCTGCCGCCGCTGCCCGCCTCGCCCCCGCCGATACCACGCGCACGACCCGCGCACTCGAAGTAGTGCGATCGACGGGTCGCACATTGGCCGAATGGCAGGCGCAGAAGACCGGCGGGATTGCCGGGGACATCGCGCTGCACCCGCTCATCCTGCTCCCCGATCGCGACTGGCTGAACGCGCGCTGCGAACTGCGTTTCGAACGCATGCTGGACACGGGCGCGATTGCCGAGGTCGAGGCGCTGCTTGCGCGTGACCTCGATCCAGACCTGCCGGTCATGCGCGCCATCGGCGTGCGCGAGATCGCGGGGATGCTCCAAGGCGAACTATCGCGTGCTCAAGCTATCGCCGCTGGCCAGACCGCGACCCGTCAGTATGCCAAACGGCAATATACGTGGTTCCGCAACCAGCCCCCGGATGAGTGGCCGCGCGCGGATAACAAAACTATTGTCGAGTGCGATTATTTTGTTTCATTGTTTCACGATAACGGTTGACCACGCAATTCAAGGCCCCTATTGGGTGCCTGTCGGCCCGGCGCTATAGACCCCAGCGCCGGGTCGATTTGTGTCTTGCAAGCACCGGAAACGGGCCGGAGGTTAGTGTGAATACCGAGCGCAGCGGCGCTGCAATCCTGATCGAATGCCTCAAGCGGCAGGATGTCGAATTCGTTTTCGGCTATCCCGGCGGCGCGGTCCTGCCGATCTATGACGAGCTGTTCGCCGACGACGGCATCCGCCACATCCTCGTGCGGCACGAGGCCGGCGCCGCGCATGCCGCCGAAGGCTATGCCCGCTCGACCGGCAAGCCCGGCGTGGTGCTCGTCACCAGCGGACCGGGTGCGACCAATGCGGTCACCGGTATTGCCGATGCCTATATGGATTCGATTCCGCTGGTGGTGATCACCGGACAGGTCCCGACGGCGCTGATCGGAACCGACGCGTTCCAGGAAGCGGACACCGTCGGCCTCACGCGTCATTGCACCAAGCACAATTACCTCGTGAAGGACCCCGAGCGCCTGCAGGCGACGATCGAGGAAGCCTTCCGCATTGCCACCACCGGCCGTCCCGGCCCGGTGGTGGTCGACATTCCCAAGGACGTCCAGATCGCCCTCGCCAATTGGGGCGAACAGGACGACACCCCCCTCCCCTCGCACCGCTATCAGCCGCGCATGGTCGGTGCGGCGGATGAGATCGCCGAAGCCATCGACATGCTCGCTGCGGCGGAACGTCCGGTTTTCTATACCGGTGGCGGCGTGATCAATGCCGGGCCGCATGCCAGCGCGATGCTGCGCCGCCTGCAGCATGCCACCGGCGCGCCCGTCACCAGTACGCTGATGGGCCTGGGTGCCTTTCCCGCCGATCATCCCGACTGGCTCGGCATGCTCGGCATGCACGGCACCTATGAAGCCAATATGGCGATGAACCGCGCCGACCTGATCGTCGCGATCGGGGCGCGGTTCGACGACCGGGTGACCGGGCGGCTCGATGCCTTCGCGCCCGAGGCGAAGAAGATCCACATCGACATCGACCGTGCGAGCATCAACAAGATCGTCCCCGTCGATCTCGGCATCGTCGGCGATTGCGGGCATGTGCTCGAGCAGATGCTCGAAGCCTGGGGCGGCCGCAAGCCGCGCGACCTGTCCGAATGGAACGCCCGCATCCTCGGCTGGAAGGCGCGCGACTGCCTCGCGTACCCCGAGCGTGGCAGTGAACAGATCATGCCGCAGAAGAGCATCGAGCGGCTGTTCGCCCTGACGCAGGACCGCGATCCGATCATCACTACCGAGGTCGGCCAGCACCAGATGTGGGCGGCGCAGTATTTCCGGTTCTTCGGACCGAACAAATGGCTCACCAGCGGCGGTCTGGGAACGATGGGTTACGGCCTGCCCGCCGCAATCGGTGCGCAGCTTGGCAATCCGGACAGCCTCGTGATCGACATCGCGGGCGAGGCCAGCATCCAGATGAACATCCAGGAGCTGGGCACGGCGAGCCAGTACCGCCTGCCGGTCAAGGTGTTCATCCTCAACAACGAATACATGGGCATGGTTCGCCAGTGGCAGGAACTGACCTATGAAAGCCGCTATTCGAACAGCTATTCGGACAGCCTGCCCGATTTCGTGAAGCTGGCCGAAGCATACGGCTGGAAGGGCATCCGCATCGAGGATGAAAGCCAGCTCGACGCCGGGATCGAAGCGATGCTCGCGCATGACGGCCCGGTGATGGTCGATTGCCAGGTGGCGAAGGAAGCCAACTGCTTCCCGATGATCCCCAGCGGCGCCGCGCATACCGAAATGCTGCTCTATGGCGACCAGGTGGGCGGCACGATGGACGACGAAGCGAAGGCATTGGTGTGATGGGCATGATGGCGAAAATTCCGCAGGGCTTCGAAACGCGCGCCGAGCGCCGCAGCTGGTATTCGCGCGCGGATGCGGAAAGCCTGCTCGACTGGCTCGAAGACAATGGACACCGCTTCGTGGGCATGGATGTGGCGCAGAAGCAGGACGACGGGAACTGGACGCTGCTGTCCGACGGGCTCGACCTGACGCGGCAGACCGAGAATTTCGAAGCGGTGCGCATGGGCCGCGTTTTTCTGGCCGAGTATGATGGCGATGGCCGGATGTTCGAACCCGTGTGGCAGGATCGCGCGCGATGAAGATCACCCAGGAGGCGAACGAACGGCACGTCCTCAATGTCATCGTCGATAACGAACCGGGCATCCTCGCCAAGATCACCGGCATGTTCACCGCGCGCGGGTACAATATCGACAGCCTGACCGTGGCCGATATTTCCGAAGATCACGCGATCAGCCGCATCACTATCGTGACGCGCGGGCCCGAACCGGTGATCGACCAGATTCGCGCACAGCTCGAACGGCTGGTGCCTGTCCACAAGGTCATCGATCTCACCGAAAGTGGTGAGCATGTCGAGCGCGAGCTGGCGCTGGTCAAGGTCGCCGGCAAGGGCGACGACCGGGTCGAGGCGCTGCGGATCGCGGAACTGTTCCGCGCCAATGTTGTCGATACCACCACCAGCAGTTTCGTATTCGAACTGACCGGCTCGCCCGACAAGATCGACAGCTTTATCGTCCTGATGCGCGAGCTCGGCCTGGTCGAGGTTGGCCGCTCGGGGATCGTGGGAATGATGCGCGGGGCCCGGCCCGACTAAGCGAGACAATTTCATCGCTCCGGCATAAGCGGGAGCCTATCCAACCTATCGCCAGCGGGCGACCTTATCTGGGCCCCTGCTTCCGCAGGGGCGACGCGAGGGAAAAACAATGCAAGTTTATTACGACGCCGATTGCGACCAGCAGCTGATCAAGGACAAGAAGGTCGCGATCGTCGGCTATGGTAGCCAGGGCCATGCCCATGCCCAGAACCTGCGCGACAGCGGGGTCGGCGAGATCGCCGTGGCGCTGCGTGAAGGCTCGGCCAGTGCCAAGAAAGCCGCCGATGCGGGCTTCACCGTCAAGACCGTTGCCGACGCCGCCGCATGGGCCGATGTCCTGATGATCCTCGCACCCGACGAGCACCAGGCGGCGATCTATGCCGATGAAGTTGCCGGCCAGATGAAGCCGGGCAGCGCGCTGGCCTTTGCGCATGGCCTCAACATCCATTTCGGCCTGATCGACCCGCCCGCGGATGTCGACGTGATCATGATCGCCCCCAAGGGCCCGGGCCACACCGTGCGCGGCGAATATATCAAGGGCGGCGGCGTGCCCTGCCTCATCGCCATCCACCGGGAATCGAGCCAGTCCGGCGGCAATGGCTTCGCCAAGCAGCTCGCGCTGTCCTATGCCAGCGCGGTCGGCGGTGGCCGGTCGGGCATCATCGAAACCGATTTCAAGGAAGAATGCGAAACCGATCTGTTCGGTGAGCAGGCGGTGCTGTGCGGCGGGATCACCCATCTGATCCAGGCCGGGTTCGAAACGCTGGTCGAGGCCGGCTATGCGCCCGAAATGGCATATTTCGAATGCCTCCACGAAACCAAGCTGATCGTCGACCTGCTGTATGAAGGCGGCATCGCCAACATGCGCTATTCGATCTCGAACACGGCCGAATATGGCGACATCAAGACCGGCCCGCGCATCATCACCGACGAGACCAAGGCCGAGATGAAGCGCGTGCTGAAGGACATCCAGTCGGGCCGGTTCGTCAAGGACTTCGTGCTCGACAACCAGGCCGGCCAGCCCGAACTCAAGGCCAGTCGCAAGGCCGCCGCGGCGCATCCGATCGAACAGACCGGTGCCCAGCTGCGTGCGATGATGCCCTGGATCGGCGCCAACAAGCTGGTCGACAAGGACCGGAACTGATCGTTACTGTCGGCATCCGTCGAGAGGGGACTCGCCGATGGATGCCGACAACCGACTGAACTTTGCCTGCGCCTGCGGGACGTTCGCGGGGACGATCCACCGGGCGACCCCCGACCAGGGCGACCATGTCGTCTGCCATTGCACGGATTGCCAGGCCCTCCCGGCTTTTCTCGGAGCCGCCGAGCATATTCTCGATGATGCGGGAGGCACGGCGCTCTACCAGTCGCGCTGCGCCCGGCTCGAATTCGCGCGCGGCAGCGAGCGGCTCGCCTGCCTGCACCTGACCGACAAGCCGACGCTGCGCTGGTATGCGATGTGTTGCGACACGCCGATGTTCAACACCTATGCCACCGGCCGGATCCCCTACGTCACCACCATTCTCGCCAATTGCGAAGCGGCGGGGCGCGAACGCCTCGGCACGCCGCTCGGGCATCTGTTTCTCGAGGATGCACCGGGTTCGACAGAGGGGCTCAAGCCACTGTCGATGACCACGCTGATGCGGCGTTTTCTGGTGCGGATGGTAAAGGATTACGTGTCGGGCGACCACCGCCGCAATCCGCTGTTCGATCCCAAGACCTTGCAACCAATCGTCACGCCACGGCGGCTCACACCCGAACAGCGCCTCGCGCTCTCGTAGCGTAGGAACGGGTGCCGCACACGGGAACGGGTACTTGCCGACGATCATTCAGAACTAAGCATCAACAGGAGGCCGACCATGAAGAAATCGATCCTTGCCCTCGCGCTCGCCGCCAGCGGCACGCTCGCCGTGACCGCAATTTCTGCGCAGGAACAGCCGCAGGTGCCCGGCGCACCCGATGTCAGCCGGGTCCAGGCAGGCGACTATACGCTCGATGCTTCGCATACGCTGGTCAGCTGGCAGATCGGTCATTTCGGCTTCAACGACTATTTCGGTCTGTTCGGCCAGATCGAAGGGACGATGGCGCTCGACCCGGCCAATATCGGAGCAACCGAGTTCGACATTACAGTGCCGATCACCAGCGTCTCGGTGCCGAGCGAAGGTTTGCGTGGCCATCTGCTGCGACCGGGCAAGGATGGAGCGGCCCCCGACTTCTTCGGCCCCGAACCTGAAGCGGCGCGCTTCGTTTCCACCTCGGTCCGGCGCACGAGTGAGACGACCGCGGTCGCGACCGGGCAGTTGACGATGAATGGCAAGACCGGTTCGGTCACGATGCTGGTCGAATTCTCCGGAGCCGGCGAAAACCCCATGAGCAAGGCACAGACCGTCGGCTTCCACGCCCGCGCACAGATCGACCGTACGGCGTGGGGCATCAGCTATGCCGCGCCGCTGGTCGACCCCATGGTCGACCTTGAAATCAGCGCTGCCTTCGAACGCGACTAAAGCCCTCTCGACAAGCGCATAACGAGCGGCCACGGTCCGCCGCATGCGCTTGTCAGACTGCCACAATATCGACGATTTCCGCCGCCTGGCGCGGCGACGGCTGCCGTGGCCTGTGTTCGACTACATCGACGGTGCCGCCGATGACGAGATCACCAAGACGCGCAATACTAGCGCCTTCGACGAGGTCGACCTCGTCCCCGATGTGCTGGCCGGGGTCGGCGAGATCGACACCGGCTGCACGATCATGGGTCGCCGCAGCGCGCTACCGCTGATGCTCAGCCCGACCGCGCTGCAGCGGGCCTTCCACAAGGACGGCGAGCGGGCGGTCGCGAGGGCGGCGGCAAAGTTCGGCATCTGGTTCGGAATCTCCAGCCTCGCCACCCATTCGATCGAGGAAATCGCCGCGCTCACCAGCGGCCCGAAGCTGTTCCAGCTCTACGTTCACAAGGACAGGGGGCTCAATGCCTCGATGATCGAACGCTGCCGCGACGCGCAATTCGACGCGCTGGCGCTGACAGTCGACACGATCGTTTCGGGCAAGCGCGAGCGTTGCCTGCGATCGGGCTTCACCACCCCGCCCCGCTTCAGCGCTTCTTCGCTGTGGAGCTATGCGACGCGCCCGCGCTGGACGCTCGAATATGTGTTCGGGCCCAAATTCCGCCTGCCCAATCTCGATGGGCATGTGCAGCAAGGCAGCGGGAAATCGGTCAGCATCCAGGACTATTTCAACACCATGCTCGATACGAACATGGATTGGGACACTGCCGCGCGGATCCGGCAGGACTGGGGCGGCACTTTCGCGCTGAAGGGCGTGATGAGCGCCGCCGACGCACGCCGCGCAGTCGAGATCGGCGCCGATGCGATCTGGATATCCAACCATGGCGGCCGCCAGCTCGATGGCAGCCGCGCCCCCTTCGACCAATTGCGCGAGATCGTCGATGCAGTCGGCGGCGAGATCGAGATCGTTCTCGATGGCGGGGTCCGGCGGGGCACGCATGCGCTCAAGGGCCTCGCGGCGGGCGCCACCGCAGCCTCGGGTGGCCGCCTCTACCTCTATGCGCTTGCCGCGGCGGGGCAGGAAGGCGTCGAACGCGCGATCGAAATCCTCAAGGAAGAGATCGAACGCGGCATGCGGTTGATGGGTGTGACGTCGATCGACCAGCTCACAGCCGACCGGCTGCGCTGGCGGTAAGCGCTCACCCAGTCATTGCGGGCGCAGCGAAGCAATCCAGTCCCGCGCTTGGCTGCCAGTCCCGCACCTTCTGGATTGCCGCGTCGCCTGCGGCGCCTCGCAATGACTGGGTTCGGAATTCAAACCATCTTGGCGAAACAGGCGCGCAATTCCTGCACGAACAGCTCGGGCTGCTCCCATGCGGCGAAATGCCCGCCGCGCTCGACCTCGTTCCAATAGACCAGCTTGGTCAGCGTCCGCTCCGCCCATTCGCGCGGTGCGGGGAGGATTTCTCCGGGAAACGCGCTCGCGCCGGCAGGGATCGCGACGATGCCTTCGCCGAAACTGCCGAAGCTTTCCCAATACAGCCGCGCCGCCGAGGCTCCCGTCGCGGGCAGCCAATAGAGCATGATGTCGTCGATCACCTGGTCCATCGACAGGACATCCCACGGCGAACCGTCATTATCGGTCCAGAAATAGATCTTCTCGAGCATCCAGGCCGCGAGGCCCACCGGGGAATCGACCAGCGCATAGCCGATCGTTTGCGGGCGCGTGCTCTGCTGCTTAGAGTACCCCGAATCCCACTGCTGATAGAATCCCAGCCGCTGCAGCGCCTTGAGCACTTTGGGATCCTTGCTTTCCATATCGCCGGGTCCGGGACGACCGATCGGCATGTTGAGATGGATGCCGCGGCACCCGTCCGGCGCAAGCTGGCCGATAGCGGTGGTTACTGCGGCGCCCCAGTCGCCTCCTTGCGCGACCCAGTGGCCGTAGCCAAGCCGCTGCATCAGTTCGGCCCAGGCGCGCGCAATACGCTCGACCCCCCAGCCCGTTTGCCCCGGCTTGCCCGAAAAACCGTACCCGGGCAGCGATGGCGCGACGACATGGAAGGCGGGCGCCGCCGGATCCGAAGGCTCGACCAATTCGTCGATCACGCCAAGGAATTCGACAACCGACCCCGGCCAGCCATGGGTGATGATCAGCGGCAGCGCATCCTCGCGCGACGAGCGCTTGTGGAGGAAATGGATATCGAGCCCGTCGATCTCGGTGATAAACTGGCCGATGGAATTGAGACGCGCTTCGCAGCGCCGCCAGTCATATTCGATCCGCCAATAGGCGACCAGTTCCCTGAGCGCCGCCAGCCGCATGCCCTGCGACCAGTCGTCGACCGGTTCTTCCTCGGGCCAGCGGGTCTGGTCGTGCCGGTCGGCCAGCGCCACCAGCTGGTCTTCGGGAATGGCGAGTTCGAACGGGCGGATCGCGGTCATGCCGGCTCGCCCGTTGCTTTCTTCGAGGCTGCCACCACCCGGCTCATATCCGCGAGCAGGATCGTGCTTGTCGCTTTGGCGAGCACGTTACCTTCCGCATCCTTGAGATGGCCTTCGTAGAAGCTCGTCCGCTTGCCATGCCGCTCGACCCATGCCTCGGCCACGACCAGCCCAGGCCTCGTCGGAGCGAAATAGCTGACCTTGAGTTCCAGCGTCATCGGGACGATGCCCGGCCCGTTCTTCGCCATCGCCGCATGCGCCATCGCCGCATCGATCCATCCGCTGATGAAGCCGCCCTGCACTACGCCGCCCGAATGGCATTGCTCGCGCTTGGCCTCGTATTCGAGGCTCGCATGGCCCTCCGCGTCGGTCGATACGACCCGTATCAGTCCCAAAGTCTCGTTCAGCGAATGCCCCTCGGCCATGCTCTCTCCTGCGCAGCGTGAAATATAATTTCTCGCGATGCCCAAGACTGTTTTGCTTTACAACCCTGCCTGGCTTTCGCATAGCAATCGCCATGCACATTGCACTTGGCCTGACCCTGCGACTTACCCGCCCTTGGGCGTGATAGCTGGCGTACCTCTCCGGGTGCGCTAAGCGCCCAAGGGACCGACTTTCACCCAGCCAGTTACGCTACAGCCGAGTACATCCCATGCCCATGCTCCGCGATCCGAGCAGCAAATATTCGCCCTTTCCGCAGGTTCCCCTCGCCGACCGCCAGTGGCCGACGCGTACCGTCACTGCGCCGCCGCGCTGGCTCAGCACCGATCTGCGCGACGGCAACCAGGCGATCGTCGATCCGATGGATGCGCATAAGAAGAACCGGTTCTTCGACCTGCTGGTCGAAATCGGGGTGCGCGAGATCGAGGTCGGTTTCCCCAGCGCGGGCGCGACCGAATTCGATTTCATCTCCGGCCTCGTGCAATCGGACCGCATCCCCGACGATGTATTCGTCCAGGTACTCACCCAAAGCCGCGAGGATCTGATCCGCACCAGTTTCGCCAGCCTGACCGGCGCGAAGCAGGCGATCGTCCACCTCTACAACGCGGTCAGCCCGGCGTGGCGCGAAGTGGTCTTCGGGATGACCAAGGACCAGGTCCGCGACATCGCGGTTCACGGCGCCAGGGTCATGCGCGACGAGGCAGGCAAGCAGCCCGGTACCGACTGGCATTTCCAGTACAGCCCGGAAACCTTCTCCACCGCCGAGCTCGATTTCAGTCTCCAGGTCTGCGAGGCGGTGATGGAGGTGCTGGCCCCGACATCCGACCACCCGATCATCCTCAACCTGCCCGCCACGGTCGAGGCGGCGACGCCCAATATTTACGCCGACCAGGTCGAATATTTCATCCGCAATTTGCCCAACCGCGACAGCGCGGTGATCAGCCTGCATACGCATAATGACCGCGGCACGGGCGTCGCGGCGGCCGAACTCGCGCTGATGGCCGGCGCCGACCGTGTCGAAGGCTGCCTGTTCGGCAATGGCGAGCGCACGGGCAATTGCTGCCTCGTGACGATGGCGCTCAACATGTACACGCAGGGCGTCGACCCGGGGCTCGATTTTTCCGATATCGACCGCGTGATCGAGACGGTCGAATATTGCAACGAACTGCCCGTTCACCAGCGCCATCCCTATGGCGGCGAACTGGTCTACACGGCCTTTTCGGGTAGCCACCAGGACGCGATCCGGAAGGGTTTCGGCGCGCTCGAAACGCAGAACGACCCGCACTGGCGCGTTCCCTATCTGCCGATCGACCCCGCCGATCTCGGCCGCAGCTACGAAGCGGTGATCCGGGTCAATTCGCAATCCGGCAAGGGCGGCTTCGCCTGGGTGCTCGAACAGGACCAGGGGCTCAAGCTGCCCAAGAAGATGCAGGCCGATTTCGGCCCTCACGTCCAGCGCATGGCCGATGCGCTGGGCCGCGAACTCAACGCTGCCGATATCTGGGACGCGTTCAAGGCCGCCTATCACGTCCAGACGAGCGACAAGCATTTCCAGCTGGTTGATTACGAGGAACGCCGCGGGACCGACGGGACGCGGCTGTTCACGGGGACGATCGCGGTTGCAGGGCAGGAACAGACGGTTTCGGGTCGCGGCAACGGCCTGATTTCCTCGGTGCTGACAACGATCGAGGATGCCTTTGGCCTGCAACTGGAAGTGGTCGACTATACCGAACACGCGCTGACTGCCGGACGCGACAGCCGCGCGGCCGCCTATCTCGAATGCCGCGATGCCGCAGGGCGGACGATCTGGGGCTGCGGGATCGACGAAGACGTGGCGACTGCCAGCGTCAGGGCAGTGCTGAGTGCCGCGAATTCGGCGGTCGAAGACGCCTAGCTGACCACGGTCAGCGGTAGTTTCCTGACCGGCCCTTCGCGTGGCCCGAAACGGTCGATGTCCTGTGCGTGGCGGAGGCAATTGCGTCCCGAGGCCTTGGCCGAATAGAGCGGACCGTCCGCCGCCTGGAGGGCCATGGTCGAACTGCACCGCTCCGCAATCCGGGCGACGCCGACGCTGGCGGTGATCGAAAAGGTGCCGCCATCGCTGTCGGTCATGACCCGGCGCTGGATGGCGAGCCGTAGGCGTTCGCAAACCTTCGATACTGTCTCCAATGCCGGGCCGACCGCAACCATCCCGAACTCTTCCCCGCCCACCCGGGCGAAGAAGCAGTTTTCCGTGGCAGCCTCGCGCATGATCTGAGCGACCTGCTTCAACGCCATATCGCCCACGGTATGGCCATAGGTATCATTGACGCGCTTGAAGTGATCGAGATCGATCAGCGCCAGCGCGAAGGGATGGTCGTGGGCGCTCTGAAGATGGCCTTCGAGGACATCGAGGAAGGCCCTGCGATTGGGTAATCCGGTCAGCGCATCGGTCCGCGCTTCCAGCGTGGCCTGAAGCTCCTCTAGCTTGCGCTCCGTTACGTCGCGAATGGTCACGACGAAGGCCGAGGGCTGTTGCTTGGACGATTCGACCGCACGCAGCTTGGCTTCGAGCCAGATGGTCTGGCCGCCGCGCACGACGGACCGTTCGAAAATCTCCGTCCGGCCCGGATGCTGCGCGGCAGCGGCAAGCGCAGCGGAAACGATCTCCTTATCGGTATCGCTGAAAAACACCGCCAGATGTAGATTCATAACCTCCTCGAGACCGCTCAGGCGCTGCGATGAAGGCGATGCGAAGCGGATCGTCCCGTGCCGGTCGAGATGCAGCAGCGCATCGTCCGAATGGTCCGCGATGAGCCGCAGCATGGCTTCGCGATCGACCAGCTCCTGCATGACCCGCTCACGCTGGTTGAGTGCGACTGCAAGCGGGAAAGAGATCAGCAGTAATCCTGCGAGGTAGAATTGGAGGAACAATGCCTTCTGCCACAATGGCATGGCGAGTTCGGCAAGGATGCCCGCGTCCATCCCGAGCGATCCGGCAGCGGCTATCGAGATGGTCAGCACTGCGATGGAGGCACCGAAGCGCCCGAAACGGAAGCTGGCGAGCACCAGCGGGACGATCGGCAGGAATAGCAAAGGCAATGTCGACTGGAGGAAGGCGACCAGCGAAATGGCGATCGTCAGCACCACCATTCCGGCAAAGGACGCCACCCTCTCCCGCCGCTTCAACAACGCCTGCGGTCCAGAGCGGCTCGCGGACCCCAGCAACAATACCAGCGGCATGACCAGCAGGGTGCCGAGGCCATGCGCAACCGCCCACGAGAAGGCATGGTCGTGCCATTCGCCGCCGACAATCTGCATGACCACGATCCCGCCCGCTACCGAGGACGGCAGCGGGCCGACCAGTCCGGCGAGAAAGCCCAGCCAGACGATCCCGCTTTCGCGGTCGAGATAATCACGCTGAGGGCGGAAATGCAGCAGCAGCCGCGCAATGAACCAGGCCTCGAAAATATTGATCAGCCCCAGCGGGAAGGCCCATTCATGGCCGAAGCCGAACAGGCTTGTCGCCAGCGTGCTCAGCACGACCAGCACCGCGGCTGCCATGAGGTGGCGTGATCGCGGAAGGGAAAGGAACAGGGCCGCGGCAATCGCGGTTCCGGGCCACACCAGCGCCAACCCGCCGGCAAACCGCGTCCAAAAGATCGTGAACGAGGTCACGACAAAGAAAATCGCGCCGTAAAGAGCGATCTGCCACACCGGGTGCGTTCGAGGTAATGCCCGTCCCATAAGGCAGCGATAGAGCGGTAAGGTTAACGGCTGGAAAGGATTGCGTCAGGAAACGCCCCTACCATTTTACCGCGCGATTGCGGCAACTGCCAATGGAGCGAAGCCCGCCAATTTTCCTTGTCAGGACTGCGGTACATGTGTTCCATCGTCGCAGGCCCCGGAACGGGGGCCGTACGACACCTAAAGGGCAGCGAAGGGGAGAGAGCCGCCGATGACCGAAGAGATCCTCGAACCCGGTCTGCCGATCATCGATCCGCACCACCATCTGTGGGACCTGCGCGCACTGGTGCCCGCC
The DNA here is from genome assembly GCF_036867055.1 of Qipengyuania sp. Mu-71. NCBI lineage: Bacteria > Pseudomonadati > Pseudomonadota > Alphaproteobacteria > Sphingomonadales > Erythrobacteraceae > Qipengyuania > Qipengyuania sp. Mu-71. The sequence goes on from NZ_JBAJHR010000001.1 coordinate 1,368,922, forward strand.
TTTCCCGAACCGCGACACGATTTCATCGAAGCGATCGCGGGCGCTGCCTATTACACCTTCGACGCGCTACATGCCGATACGCATTCGGGCCACAACGTCGTGGGCACCGTGTTCATGGAATGCGGCGCCTTCTACGATGCCGCGCGTGACGAGGCGATGAAGCCGGTCGGCGAGGTCGAGTTCGTCAATGGCGTGGCGGCGCAGGGGGCAAGCGGCCTCTATGGCGATTACCGCCCCTGCGCGGCGATCGTCGGACATGCCGATCTGACATTGGGCGACGCGGTCAAGCCGGTGGTCGAAGCGCTGGTCGCGGCGGGCAATGGTCGCTTCAAGGGGATTCGCCACAGCGCCGCGTGGGATGCCGATCCCGCAGTGCTCGGCCCGCCGTTCCATGCACCCGAGGGCCTGTATGGCTCGGACGCCTTTCGCGCCGGGATGGCCGCCTATTCCGAATATGGCCTGACCTTCGATGCTTGGCTGCTGGAACCGCAGCTTGCCGATGTCCTCGCGCTCGCCAAGGCTTTCCCCGACCAGCAGATCGTGCTCGACCACTGCGGCACGCCGCTCAACATCGCCTGCTATCACGGCAAGTTGCACGACCGCTTCGACGGCTGGCGCCGGTCGATCCGGGCGATTGCCGAATGCCCCAATGTCGCGGTCAAGCTGGGCGGGCTGGCGATGGCCTTCTGCGGCCTGCCCGACACCGGCCCCGACAAGGGCCACGGTTCGGAGCATCTCGCAGGACTGTGGCGGCCCTATATCGAGACCTGCATCGAAGCCTTCGGCGCGGACCGGGCGATGTTCGAATCGAACTATCCCGTCGACCGCTGGGGCGCGAGCTATCCGGTGCTGTGGAACGCCTTCAAGCGGCTGGCCAGCGGGCATAGCGCGGCGGAGAAACACGCGCTGTTCGCTGGCACCGCAGCACGCATTTACGATATCGAGCACGTTCTCCCCGCCACTTGACGTTGACGTAACGTCACCCTCGACAAGCGCGGGAACGCGCCATACGCCCACGTCTCACGACACCAGCGAGGAGCCCGCCTACCATGACCCTGCCCGCCCCCTTCGACAAACTGCGCATCCCCGTCATCGGATCGCCGCTGTTCATCGTATCCGGGCCGGAACTGGTCATCGCGCAGTGCAAGGCGGGCATCGTCGGCAGCTTCCCCGCGCTGAATGCGCGGCCGCAAAGCCAGGTCGACGAATGGCTGCACCAGATCACCGAGGAACTGGCGGCGCATAACCGCGACAATCCCGAGCGCCCGGCCGCGCCCTATGCGGTCAACCAGATCGTCCACAAATCGAACGACCGGCTCGATGCCGACATGCAGACCTGCGCCAAATGGCAGGTGCCGATGGTCATCACCTCGCTCGGCGCGCGCGAGGAAGTGTTCAACGCGGTCAGCGGATGGGGCGGGATCACCATGCATGACGTGATCAACAACCGCTTCGCGCACAAGGCAATCGAAAAGGGTGCAACGGGGTTGATCCCCGTGGCTGCGGGGGCCGGCGGGCATGCCGGCGTGCTCAGCCCCTTCGCGCTGATGCAGGAAATCCGCGAATGGTTCGACGGGCTGGTCGCGCTCTCGGGTTCGATCGCGCATGGCCGCTCGATCCTTGCCGCGCAGGCACTCGGCGCGGACTTTGCCTATATCGGCTCGCCATGGATCGCGACCACCGAGGCCAATGCCGACGAAGCTTACAAGGAAGCGATCGTCGAAGGCGGCGCGGATGGCATCGTCTACACCAATCTGTTCACCGGAGTGCACGGCAATTACCTGCGCTCGAGCATCGAGAGCGCCGGGCTCGACCCCGACGATCTGCCCGTGAGCGACCCGACCAAGATGAACTTCGGCAGCGGCGGCAATACCAAGGCCAAGGCGTGGAAGGACGTATGGGGCTCGGGCCAGGGCATCGGCACGGTCACCGCCAGCGCACCGGTCGAGGACACCGTGGCGCGGCTCGAACGCGAATACACTGCGGCGAAAGAAGCGCTGGCGCGCGCGACTGCCTAGGGCGCGGTCGCGCCCCACAAGATTTCGGCCATCGCGTCGAGGTCGGTGAAATCCATCCCCTTGCCTACCGGGTCCTTGCGGTTGAGCCGCAAGGGCTGGCGCTCGTCGAGCAGCCGCCGACGTAGCGCCCGCTGGAGCAGCGAGAATCGCATCAGCGCGGTATCCGCCGCACCGCGTGGATCGGCCAGCGTCTGGCGTGACCAGCGCCGCTCGATCCGCCCGACGCGTTCGATGACCATTGCATTGTAATCGCGATGCGGTCCGCGGTGCAGCGGCAGCGCAAGTCGCCGCACCGCCTCCTCGCGCGCAGGCAGCAGCAGCCCGTTGCGCCGGAAGTCGTCGAATCCGATCCGGTCCTTGCCCAGCGTCTCGATCAGCGGGGCGAAACACCTTTTGCCGAGCAGCTCGCAGGGCAGCAGGTGATGCCTCTGAAGCGCCGGATCGTACTGCGGCGACCCCCGCCGGTTGACCGCGCGAAACGGCAAGCGACGGCGCATGTGCGAGGGAGTGTATTGCGTGCCCTCCACCATATCGCACCTAAGCTGGGCGGAGCTTGAGGAGCCCCATCGGAAGATCGGGTTCGAGCGTGAAGACCTCGCCGCCCTCGGTCGTGAACTCCTGCTGCCCGTCGGGTCGCTGGTAGCCGACCAATTCCTGAACGATGCGGACCGCCAGACGCGTAGCGGCCAAGCGATCGCGGCATGCCGCAGGATCGATAGCAAGTTCGCAGCCGATGAAGAATCGCAGACCCTCGCTCCGCAGTCCACCCTGTTCGTCGAAGTCGAACCCGAGCATTCCGAGCGCGGGAAACGGCCCCCCGCCGAGCCAGGCATCTACCGTCCGGGCAAAGAACCGGGGGGCAATCGCGGTGCGCGCGACCGGCCAGCAAACCGTCTGCACGCCCTCGAGCGCGTCGGTCAGCGCTGCCCCAAGGCCCAGCAGCGTGCGGATGATCGGCAAGGCACGCGCGCCTTGCGCGATATGGGGGCCGGGAACGAGCGCAAGCGCCTCGCTATCGAGCAGGCAGTCGATATCGCAATTGTACCGGTGGGCGACCTCGGGCGCGGACAGGCCCGGACCGGGGGAGAGTCCCAACAGGTCGAATGTCAGCCCGTCGGCGAGAAGCTCGAGCCAGTCCTCCCCCGCCGCGGCCCGCTGCGGCGGATCGGCGACATGATGAGCAGGATCGGCCCGTCCGGGATCATGGCTGACCACGGCGCGCGGAATAGTCGCCAGCGCTGCGGCCACGGCCGCGCGGTCGGGTCGCCGACCACGGTCGAACATCAGCATCAGGCCGGGTCGGGTGCCCCCGTCCTGGTCGCCGCCTTGCGCATCCACTGTCACCGAAATCGCCGTCCTTCTGCCCGCGGGGTGGTCTTGGCGGCTATCGGATAATCCGTCGAGTCTTCGCAGCCCAACCGCTCGGATGTGGAGCGAGTTCTAGAAAATGCCCTGCGCGATGCCCTCTGCCAGCGCCGCGCCGAGTTCGGCCGCGCGCGCACGCTCGCTGTCGCTCACGGCTTTCGGAGCGAGGATCTCCTCGGGCTCTTGCGCGTCGGTTTTGACGATCCACGGATCGGTCACGCGCTTCAGCCGCCAGCCTGTCGCGATCCGGTCGAGCTGCCGCTGCGCGCCCTCGCCATCCGATCCCGCCGCAATCACCGTCGCGTAAGGCCGCCCTTCGATACGCCCGAGGACGGGATAATAGCAGCGGTCGAACATCTCTTTCATCTCGCCGCTCATGCTGGCCAGGTTTTCGGGGCAGCAGAACAGATAGCCGCCCGCCGCGAGCAGATCGTCCGGCGCGGTATCGCAGGCACGCAACAACCGCGCGCCCTCGCCCGCGCCCTCGCAGGCGGCTGCGGCCAGTTGCTCGCTGGTGCCGGTGCGGCTGTGCCAGATGATGAGGAGCCGGCCGGTGGACATGCCCGAAGCATCGCCCACGCCTGTCGATTGTCAATCACCGGAACTTCCGCTGCCCACAAGCAGGGGCTATTGCCCGGTTATGGCATCGCAGGCCCTTTCGCACGTATTCGGCGTATCCTCGTCCCTCACCGGCCGCGCATGGCGCTGGCGCGGCGGCAATATGGAACTGGGTGCAAAGCCGACGCTGGGCGACGATATCGTCCGCCAGCTGCTGCTGTCGCGGGGCGTCGAGGCCGCCGATATCGAACGGCATCGCCAACCGACCCTGCGCAATTTCCTGCCCGATCCGTCGCTGTTCCGCGATATGGACGTCGCCGCCGACCGGATTGCCCAAGCGGTCATCGCGGGCGAAACGATCACCATCTATGGCGATTACGACGTCGATGGGGCGACCAGTTCCGCGCTGCTGATCCGTCTCTTGCGCGAACTGGGCGTCGAGGCGGGCTATTACATCCCCGACCGCCTGCTCGAAGGCTATGGTCCTTCGGGCGAAGCGCTGGTCAAGCTGGGCCAGGCGGGCTCCAGCCTGATCGTCACGGTCGATTGCGGCGCCATGGCGCACGAGGCGCTGGGTATGGCGCATGCGGCGGGGATCGACGTGATCGTGGTCGACCACCACAAATGCAGCCCCGATCTTCCGCAGACGGTCGCGCTGGTCAATCCCAACCGGCTCGACGAGGAAGACGAGGCCGCCGCGCATGGGCATCTCGCCGCGGTCGGCGTTGCATTCCTGCTGGCGATCGCGCTGGTCCGCACGCTGCGCCAGCGCGGCTTCTTCGCGGAGCGCAAGGAACCCGACCTGCTTGCGCTGCTCGATGTCGTCGCGCTGGGGACCGTCGCCGATGTCGCCGCGCTGCACGGTCTCAACCGCGCGTTCGTCGCGCAAGGGCTCAAGGTCATGGCGCGGCGCGACAATATCGGCATGGCGGCGCTGATCGACGCGAGTCGGTTGAAACGCTCGCCCGCTTGTTCGGACTTGGGCTTCGCGCTGGGGCCGCGGATCAATGCGGGCGGACGGGTCGGCGAATCGACCCTAGGCGTCCGCCTGCTGACAACGCGCGACCCCGAAGAGGCGCGGACCATTGCCGCGCAATTATCCGCGCTCAATGAAGAACGTCGGCTGATCGAGGCCGAGGTTCAGGAAGCGGCCGAACAGCAGCTGGCCGCCCAGCACAATCGCGCGGTCCACCTGGTGGCGGGTGAAGGCTGGCATCCGGGTGTGATCGGGATCGTTGCCGGACGGATCAAGGAAAAGACCGGCAAGCCCGCGCTGGTCATCGCGCTCGATGGCGAAACAGGCAAGGGATCGGGTCGCTCGATTTCCGGCGTCGATCTCGGCGCGGCGATCATCCGCGCGCGTGACGAAGGCCTGCTGGTCGCCGGTGGTGGCCATGCGATGGCTGCCGGTCTGACGGTGAGCGCCGACAAGGTCGATGCGCTTGCCGAATGGCTCGATCGCACGCTGGAGGGCCAGGTTGCCCGCGCCTCTGCCAGTCGCGAGATGGCGCTCGACCTCGCGGTGTCGCCCGGCGGGCTGACCTCCGAACTGGTCAATTCGCTCGAGGAGGCCGGTCCCTATGGTGTCGGCTGGCCAGGACCGCGCGTAGCGGTGGGACCGGTGCGCCTCGTCAAATGCGATATCGTGGGCACCGATCACGTCCGCCTGATCGCCGCAGGTGACGACGGCAAGAGCTTCAAGGGCATCGCGTTTCGCGCGGCCGACAGCGATATGGGCCAGGCGCTGCTGCATGGCTCGCGCGGGCGCAGGCTATGGCTGGCAGGCCGGGTGAAGATCGACGACTGGGGCAGCCGCCCGCAGGCCGAACTGCACCTCGAGGACGCCGCCTGGGCCGATTGACCGAAATGCGTGCATTGGAGGGTTGACGACCCGCACCCCCACGCCTAATTGGCCCGCCACGCCACCGACCCGCCATGCGGGCGTGGCCCGTTCGTCTAGCGGTTAGGACGCGGCCCTTTCACGGCTGAAACACGGGTTCGATTCCCGTACGGGTCACCACGGTGGTGTGTTGCATCTGCAATTTCTTGCCAGCGCCACATTTGTGGCCCGTTCGTCTAGCGGTTAGGACGCGGCCCTTTCACGGCTGAAACACGGGTTCGATTCCCGTACGGGTCACCATCACACCACATCATCGGGAAAAGCAGGTGGCGCGGCGAACCGCGCCCCGCTAAGCCGCGCAGCAATGAGCGAGCGTAGTTTTCCCTGGTCCGGATTCGTGCTGGCGCTGCTCGCCTGCATCATTCTCGCGACGCTCGGTACCAGCCTCGTCTATGCCGCCCTGATCTTCATCGTATGGATCGGCTCGCTCTATCTCGTTGCCGCACGCCCGCCCGAGGTCAAGGAAGCCCCCGTCGGGCCATCCTTCACCCGCGACAACATGGCCGATTTGTTCGAACATTCGGAAACCCCGGTGGTCATCACCGAACGCGACCGGGTGATCATTGCCAATCTGTCGGCGCGCAAGCTGCTGGGCGGCCATATCGTCGGGCAGGATGTCCGCATGGCGCTGCGGCAGCCCGAGGCGATTCGGCTGCTGGCACGCAATGCCGAAGGCGGCGCGGTGGTGCGCGGCCTCAACCGGCGGACCGATATCTGGCGGATCAACCGCAAGACGCTGCCGGGCGAGCTCGCGGTGATCGAATTCGTCAACAAGACCGCCGAGGCCGACATCGCCCGCGCGCATACCGATTTCGTTGCCAATGCCAGCCATGAACTGCGCACGCCGCTGGCCGCGATCATCGGCTATGTCGAAACGCTGCGCGAGGATGTCGAGAACCTCGATCCGAAAATGGCCGACAAGTTTCTCGCGATCATCCAGCGCGAGGGGAAACGGCTGCAGGATCTCGTCAGCGATCTCATGTCGCTCTCGCGGATCGAGGCGGAAAAGCACGATCTGCCCGATCGCACGCTCGAATTCTCCAAGCTTGCCGAACGCGCCGCGCATGACGCGGCCAGCGGAGACCGCGGCGAATTGCTCGATTTCAAGTCGGCAGGCGAATTCGTCATCCGCGGCGACCGGCAGCAGCTCGAACAGCTGGTCCGCAATCTGGTCGACAATGCCTTCAAATACGGGAAGCCGGGCCAACCGGTTACCGTCCGGCTGCATCCCAAGGGCCAGAACCGGCTGCGGCTGACCGTGACCGATCGCGGCGACGGGATTGCTCCCGAACACATCCCGCATCTCACCCGGCGTTTTTATCGCACGGATCCCGGACGCAGCCGCGCTTCGGGCGGCACCGGACTGGGCCTGGCGATCGTCAAGCATATCGTCGAACGCCATCGCGGCCGGCTCGATATCGACAGCACGCTTGGCGAAGGCACCCGTGTGACGGTCATCCTGCCGCTGGAAAAAGACGACAAGGAAAGCTGAACCGGGGCCCTGGCGGCCTGCTCGGCAGCTGGACGGTGGATGGGCCGCGCACGTTCGATGTCATATATCTGCAACATCATGGTCATAGTGGCGTCGTCGATCCGTAACCCTCCTTACAAGAGAATCGATTGATGCGCACCCGCTCACGCCTTTGTCTGGTGACCCTTGCACTTGGCTGCGCCTTGCCAACCCCATTGCTTGCCCAGGACGCTGCCGAAGATCTGGCCGCGCTACGCTTGCAGCTTGCAGCGATGAACGCGCGCATCGACCAACTTGAATCCGAGCTGGAGGCGACGCGCGCTGCCCCCGCAGTCGCAGCGCCCGCGCAACCGGCAGCAGACACACCGGTGGCTGCGCTGGGCAAGTCAGACGGATGGAGCTTCAAGCCCCGCGGTCGGCTGATGTTCGATGCGGGCTTTACCTCGGCCCCTGCTTCGACCGGCGCTGCCGACGGCTTTGGCAACGAAGTGCGCCGCGCGCGGCTGGGCGCTTCGGGCGATATGCCAGGCGGTTTCGGGTACAAGTTCGAAGTCGATTTTGCAGGCAACGAAATTTCGGTGGCCGACGCCATTCTGTCCTACGAAGACGGCCCGCTCGAAGTGAGCATCGGCCAGCACAACACCTTCCAGTCGCTCGAGGAATTGACCAGCAGCCTCCACACGACCTTTATCGAGCGCGCTGCCTTTACCGATGCCTTCGGTTTCGAGCGCCGCCTCGGTGCCTCGATCACCTACGCCCGCGGCGATTTCCTCGCCCAGGCCGGCGTCTTTACCGACAATATCGAGGATACGGACAGCAAGAACCGCGGCGTCGATGCGCGGCTCGTCTACATGCCGAAAGCCGGTGATGCGCAGCTGCATTTCGCGGGCTCGGTCCATTACAACGACCTCGATAATGCCGCTACGCAGCTGCGGTACCGCCAGCGCCCGCTGGTGCACTTCACCTCGCAGCGCTTCATCGACACCGGCAGCATGGAGGCCACCAGCGAAACCGGTTTCGGGCTCGAGGCCGCCGCGATCGCCGGACGCTTCCACGTGGCAGCCGAAGGATACTGGCAGACCGTCGCCATGCCCGCGCTGGCGAGCGATCCGACCTTCTTTGGCGGCTATGCCGAAGCGGGCGTTTTCCTGACCGACGATTCGCGCGGGTACAAAGGTGGCAAGTTCGATCGCACCAAACCGCAGCGCCCGGTTGGCGAAGGCGGCTTCGGATCGCTCCAGTTCACGCTTCGCTACGACCATCTCGATCTTAACGACGCGGGAATCCTGGGCGGACGCCAGGCGGGCTATCTCGCCTCGCTGATCTGGAAACCGACCGACTATACCGCGCTATTGGTCAATTACGGCCGTCTGCAGTACGAAGATGCCATCCTGCCCGCCGCCAATGACGATACCTCCTATGGCGTCGATGCCTTCGGCGTCCGTGCGCAAATCGATTTCTGACAGGCCGGGAAACGCGTTTATTTCCGCTCTGCGGACCACTGGTCAAAATATTGTCGCAACCATGTAACATTGGGGCGCTTTTGCGCCGCTAGCTAGACTTACAAGGGGTTATCCATGAGCAAGACCAAATCTTTCATCTTCGCCGCGGCATCGGCTGTCGCCCTCACCGCCTGCGGCGCCAATGGCGGCGACGGCGGATCGCGCGATTCGATCCGCGCGGTCGGCTCCTCGACGGTATTCCCCTTCGCCAAGGCCGTATCCGAAGCCTTCGTGCGCGCGCAGCCCGACTACCGCTCGCCGATCATCGAATCGACCGGCACCGGCGGCGGGATGAAACTGTTCTGCGCCGGCCTCGGGGCGGACACCCCCGACATGACGCATGCCTCGCGCCGCATGAAGGCGAGCGAATTCGCCGACTGCCAGGCCAATGGCGTGACCGACGTCATCGAAATCCAGGTCGGGCTCGACGGGATTGCCTTCGCCTCGGCCAAGGGCGGGATCACCATGAGCCTGACCCCCAAGCAGGTTTACGAGGCGATTGCCGCTTCGCCCTATGGCGGCGAACAGACCAACCAGACCTGGTCGGATGTTGATCCCTCGCTCCCCGACCAGCCCATCCTCGTCTACGGTCCGCCCAGCACCTCGGGCACGCGCGACGCGCTCAAGGAACTGGTGCTCGAAGTCGGCTGTGACACCAATGCCGAAATGGAAGCGCTGAAGGACAGCGACAAGGATCGCCACGCGCAGCTGTGCACCGAAGTGCGCTCGGACGGCGCCTATGTCGACCAGGGCGAGCAGGACAATCTCATCGTCCAGAAGATCGAGGGCAATCCCAACGCCGTCGGCATCTTCGGCTACAGCTATCTCGAGGAAAATGCCGACAAGGTGCAGGGTCTCGACATGAACGGCGTCGCGCCGACTTACGAGAACATCGCCAATTTCGACTATCCCGGTGCGCGGCCGCTCTATGTCTACGCGAAGAAGGCGCATCTCGATGCGATCCCCGGCCTGCGCGAATACCTGCTCCAGTGGACCAAGATGTGGGCCAAGGACGGGGAACTGGCCAAGATCGGTCTTGTCGCATCGCCCGAGGACGTTATGGCGACCAACCTGAAGGCAGCCACCGAGTACACCACGCTCGACGGCGCGCAGCTCAAGTAAGGTCTGAAAGCAACCCATGTCGCCAGCTATCCTGCTTCTCCTGGCCCTGGGGCTCGGGCTCGCCGGATGGCTGGCGGCCCGTGCCCGGGCATGGGCATTCCGGCGCGACAGCGCCGATGGCCGCTTGCCCAGCCTGCCGGTCTACCACGCGTGGTATGTCGCGCTGTGGGTCATCCTGCCCATGGTCGCCTTCATCGCGCTGTGGAGCGCAATTGCCCCGGGTCTCGTGACGCAGCAGGTGCTCGCCAGCCCGGCGGCGGCCGAACTGCCCGCCTTCGGGTTCCAGCGCCAGACCATCCTCAACGAAGCGCGCGCGGTCGCGACCGGGGCCGCATCCGCAGTGTTCAATCCGCAGGCCTCGGGCCTTGTCGAACCCTATCGCGAGGCCTTGTTCTACTACAACACGATCGGCATCGTCGTGGCGCTGCTGATAGCTTTTCTTGCTGGTACGTACGCCTTCCTCAAGCTGCGGCCCGACTTCGCCGCGCGCAGCAAGGTGGAGCGAATCGTCATGGCGATCCTGCTCGGCGCCTCGCTGGTCGCGATCCTGACGACCATCGGCATCCTCGCCAGCCTGGTGTTCGAAACCGTGCGGTTCTTCGGCATGGTCTCGCCCATCGACTTCCTGTTCGGCACGCATTGGGGCCCCGACCCGATGGCCAATCCCGACAATCCGGACGGCAGCCGCTACGGCGCTGTCCCGCTGTTCTGGGGCACGCTGTTCATCGGGGCGATCATCGCCATGATCGTCGCCATTCCGCTCGGACTGATGAGCGCGATTTACCTCACGCAATATGCCGACCCGGCCCTGCGACGCTGGGTCAAGCCCGCGCTGGAGATCCTCGCAGGCGTGCCGACGGTGGTCTATGGCTATTTCGCCGCGCTGACGATCGCCCCGGCGATCCGCGACCTTGCGATGAGCCTCGGGGTCTCGAACCCGTCCAGCGAAAGCGCGCTGGCGGCAGGTCTCGTGATGGGCGTGATGATCATTCCCTTCGTGTCCTCGATGGCCGACGATTCGATTGCCGCAGTGCCCGGCGCGATGCGCGACGGCAGCCTGGCGATGGGCGCCACGCGCTCGGAAACGATCAAGCGCGTGATGATCCCCGCCGCGCTGCCCGGTATCGTTGCCGGGATCATGCTGGCGATCAGCCGCGCCATCGGCGAGACGATGATCGTGGTGATGGCGGCATCGACCGCCGCCAATCTCTCAGCCAATCCACTCGAATCGATGACCACGGTGACCGTGCAGATCGTCGCCATGCTGACCGGCGAAGGCAGTTTCGACCATCCCGCCACCCTCAGCGCCTTTGCCCTGGGATTCGTCCTGTTCATGGTGACGCTGGGTCTGAACTTCGTCGCCCTGCGCGTCGTCAAAAGGTATCGCGAAGCTTATGAGTGAGCGCATCGCCCCCACGCGCACGCCCGAATTCGAAGCGCGGCTGAAAAAACGCTACGCCTCCGAGAAGCGCTTCCGTGCGCTCGGTCTCGGCGCGATCGTGTTCTCGATTGCGGTGCTGGTCTTCCTGCTTGGAACGATGACTTTCAACGGCATCGGCGGCTTCCAGCGCGTCGAGATGAAAGTCCCGATCGACTTCACCCAGGCCGGCATCGCCGCCAGTCCCGATACGATGGCGCAGCCGGGGGCTCTGGCTTCGCTCGAGGCGCAGGGCCTGCGCGATGTCGTGCAATATTTCGCAGCGGAAGAACTGGGCGAGGATGCCGCAGACGAACTCGGCGCGCAGGCCTGGCGCGATGTCGCCGCTGCGGTCATTGCCGATCCCGCGCTGCTCCAGCGCAGCGAAAGCTTCTGGCTGCCCGCCTCGGCCGACCTCGCGTCGGGCTATGAAGGCGAAGGCTCTTCGGACATGCAGGCGCTCGCCATCGGCCTCTATGAGGACGGGCGACTGTCGAAGAACTTCGATCCGGGATTCCTTGGCCGCTCGGATGCCACCAATCCTCAGCAGGCGGGTATCTGGGGCGCGCTCAAGGGCTCGCTGCTGACGATGGTCGTCACCCTGCTGCTGGCCTTCCCGATCGGCGTCCTCGCGGCGCTGTATCTTGAGGAATACGCCCCCAAGAATCGCTGGACCGATCTGATCGAACTGTCGATCAACAATCTCGCGGCGGTCCCGTCGATCATTTTCGGCCTGCTGGGGCTCGCGGTGTTCCTGACGCTGTTCCCCAATCTGCGATCCGCGCCGCTGATCGGCGGTATGACGCTGGCGCTGATGACCATGCCCGTCATCGTCATCGCCGGGCGCAATGCGATCAAGGCGGTCCCGCCGAGCATTCGCGATGGCGCGCTGGCCATCGGCGCATCGCCCGTGCAGGTCGTGTTCCACCATGTCCTTCCGCTCGCGCTGCCCGGGATCCTGACCGGCACGATCATCGGCATGGCACGCGCGCTGGGCGAAACTGCCCCGCTGCTGATGATCGGCATGCGCGCCTTCGTCGCCACCCCGCCCGATGGCTTCACCTCGCCCGCGACCGTGCTGCCGATGCAGATTTTCCTGTGGTCGGACGAAATCGACCGCGGCTTCGTGGAACGCACCAGCGCGGCGATTATCGTGCTATTGCTGTTCCTGCTCGTGATGAACGGGCTCGCCATTTACCTGCGTAACAAATTCGAGAAAACCTGGTGACCGTAGTCCACGACAACCTCGAGAAGACCGAAGCCAAGATGAGCGCCAATGCCGTCTCCGTGTTCTACGGCGACAAGAAGGCGATCGACGAGGTTTCGATCGACATCCCGACCGAATATGTGACCGCCTTCATCGGTCCCTCGGGCTGCGGCAAGTCGACTTTCCTGCGCACGCTCAACCGCATGAACGACACCATTCCTTCGGCGCGCGTCGAAGGGTGCATCGAACTCGACGGGGAAGACATCTATTCCTCGGGCATGGATGTCGTCCAGTTGCGCGCCCGCGTCGGGATGGTGTTCCAGAAGCCCAACCCCTTCCCCAAGTCGATCTACGACAACATCGCCTATGGCCCCAAGATCCACGGTCTTGCCGAGGGCAAGGACGAGCTCGACGCGATCGTCGAGAAGTCGCTCAAGCGCGCGGGGCTATGGGAAGAGGTGAAGGACCGGCTGCTGGACAGCGGCACGGCGCTTTCGGGCGGCCAGCAGCAACGCCTGTGCATTGCCCGCGCCATCGCGGTCGATCCAGAGGTTATCCTGATGGACGAGCCCTGCTCAGCCCTCGATCCGATCGCCACTGCGAAGATCGAGGAACTGATTGCCGAACTCAATGGTCGTTACGCCATCGTGATCGTTACCCATTCCATGCAGCAGGCTGCCCGCGTCAGCCAACGTACCGCCTTTTTCCATCTCGGGAAAATGGTAGAGTATGGCCGCACCTCAGACATTTTCACCAACCCGCACGAGCAGCGGACCCAGGATTACATCACGGGGCGTTACGGATAAGGCCATGAATCCGATGCAAGAACATACCGTTAAGGCCTTCGATGAGGACATCACCCGTCTGCGCGGGCTGATCGCCGAGATGGGCGGGCTGGCGGAAGCCGCCATCGCCCAGTCGCTCGAGGCGCTCGTCAAAGGCGACGACGAACTGGCCGACAAGGTCGTCAAGGGCGACAAGAAAATCGACGCGCTCGAAAGCGAGATCGACAAGCTCTCCGTGCGCATCATCGCACTGCGCGCCCCGATGGCCGACGACCTGCGCGAAGTGATCGCCGCGCTCAAGATCGCCGGCGTGGTCGAGCGGATCGGCGACTATTCGAAGAACATCGCCAAGGCGAGCAAGGAAATCGGCGGCAATCGCAAGCAGTTCGAACCGCTGACCCTGCTGCCCGCCATGGCCGAAGTCGCCGCGGAAATGGTCCATGACGTGCTGACCGCCTATGCCGCGCGTGACGCCGAACTGGCGCGCGAAGTGATCGCCGCCGACGAAAAGGTCGATGCCTTCTACAATTCGATCTTCCGCAACCTCGTCAGCCACATGGTCGAAAACCCCTCGACCATCTCGAGCGCGGCACAAATGCTATTCGTGGCGCGCAATCTCGAACGCATCGGCGACCATGCCACCAATGTGGCCGAAATGGTGCACTTTGCGGCTACCGGAAACTATCCTCTCGACGAGGACGGTTGACACAAAACCGTAGTGCGAAGGTCATAAAGCGGTGTCGACCGAGACTGAGTTTTCCCGGAAAGGCAAGAATTTGCACGCCGCCAAATTGCTCTTGGTAGAGGACGATCCCGCCCTCTCCGAACTGCTCGAGTACCGCTTTACCAATGAAGGCTATCAGGTCCGCACGACCTCCGATGGCGATGAAGCGCTGCTGCTTGCCACCGAAGATGTGCCCGATCTCGTCATTCTCGACTGGATGATCGAGGGGACCAGCGGGATCGAGGTCTGTCGCCGCCTGCGCCGCGACAAGGAAACCGCGCACGTCCCGATCATCATGCTGACCGCGCGCGAGGCTGAGGATGACCGCGTGCGCGGGCTCGATACGGGAGCCGACGATTACCTCACCAAGCCGTTTTCCCCGCGCGAATTGCTCGCCCGCGTGGCAGCGGTCATGCGCCGTATTCGCCCCGCGCTGGCCGGCGAAAGCATCGAGGTCGGCGATATCACGCTCGACCCGGTGGCGCACAAGGTCACCCGCCGCGGCCGCACCTTGCAACTCGGGCCGACCGAATACCGCCTGCTCAAATTCTTCATGGAAAGCCCGGGCCGCGTGTTCAGCCGCGGGCAGCTGCTCGACGGTGTCTGGGGCACCGAAAGCGAGATCGAGCTGCGCACGGTCGATGTCCATATCCGGCGCCTGCGCAAGGCGATCGAGATCGAAGGCGCAAAGGATCCGGTGCGCACGGTGCGCAGCGCGGGCTATTCGCTCGAGGCCTGACCTAGCGGCAGACGCCGCGCCAGCGCGGGCTCATGTCGAGATGGAAATGGTCCGCATGCGCGGCATTGTAATCGGGTGACAGCACGGTCGGGAAACCGTCGCAGGCGCCGTCGCGCACCGTGCGCAGGAACCGCGCCTTGTCCCCCTCCCCGTCCCAGTCGCGCAGCACGCTGATCCGCGTCCCATCGGTAAGGACGAAGCCCGCGATATCGATCGCATTGGCAGTCGCATGTTCGCTCCACGCTCCCGAATCGCGGCCATAGAGACGGCGGCAGGAATAGGCGCCAAGGTGTTCTATCCGCGCGATTCCCGATCCGAAGATCGCCTGCGCAGCGGGCCCGAGCACGTCACGCTCCCATAGCAGCAGCGCGATCGACGCAGGACAGGTGACCGGCGGCGTAGTGGGGCTGAGCGGATAGTCGGTGAGCCGCGTGCGGTCCTCTCGCCGACAGGCGCCCTCGCCCGCGGGTTCGAGCACATCATGCGCGATATCGCTGCGCTCGAGCACCGCCCGGCATGCTGGAGCATCCTCACGCAGCGCAAGCAGCTTGCGATCGGTCGCCCAGCCCACCGGATCGCGCAGGTCGAGCGGTGCCCAGGGATTGTGCTCGGGATGCTCGGCGAGCCAGACCCGGGCGCTCAGCAGAAGTCCCGCCGCGATCAGCAGCAGTGCCAACCGCCTATCACCGGCAAAGCGTCCGATCCGTCGCGAAATCATCCGTGTCACAGCTCCGTCCCCAATAATTCGGCCAGCACGAGGGCCGCTATCAGGAGGAAAACCGTTCCAATGCCGCGATCGATCCAGCGCCGCGTCGTAGCGCGCGCCATCAGGCGGGCGAGCCGTTGCCCGGCACCGATGTACAGCGCCCCGACCGGCACGTCGATCACGAGGGCGAGAACGGCCAGAAGGATGATCTGCGGCCCGATCGGCGATGCGGCATCGACGAAGGGCGGGATGATCGCGAGCATGTAGATCAGCGACTTGGGATTGCCGATGGCGATGAGGATGCCGTCGCGAAAGGCATGGCGCGAAGGCTCGCGGGCAGTTGGCGGTGCTTCCTCTCCCGCGTGGAAGGAGTGCCGGATCGCGGTAATGCCGAGCCATGCGAGATAGCCGATCCCCGCAAAGGCCAGCACGCGGAAGGCGAGCGGATAGGCCGCGGCGAGCGTGCCGAGCCCGAACGCGACCAGCACCCACCACACCAGGTACCCGATCTGCATGCCCAGCAGCGCCGCCCAGCCCGAGCGCGCACCGCGCCAGACCGCCTGCCCCATGACGAATAGCATCGATTGCCCCGGCACCAGGCTGGTGGTCGCAGTCACCAGCGCGAAGGCGGCGAGCTTTTCGGCATCGATCATGCAGCGCGCCTAGTGGAAGTCGCGGCTCGGGGGAATGATCCGCGCATCGCGCGGATGCCCGCCCGAATTGGGGCCGAACCACCCGCACTCGCGATTGCCCGGCGGGGGCTCCTCCCATGGCTCGACCGGCCGGTAGGGGTCGTCCCCGCCTTCCCTGAGATTGTCGCGCGGGTTGAACTTGGCGGGCAGCGGCGTCGTGACATGGTCCGCGCGCGCGACCGGCGCATTGAGCATGTCGTCGGACAGGCGGTAGAGCTGGTGCGTCGCATCTTCCATGTGATGTGCGATCACATGGATCACCTCGTCGTCATATTCGACCCGGCCGCGCACCTTCATCAGCCGTGAACCCATGACCACACGGCGTTGTTTTTCCTTCAGATCCGGCCAGACCACGAGGTTGATGACACCGGTCTCGTCTTCCAGCGTGATGAAGCAGACGCCCTTGGCGCTGCCCGGTCGCTGGCGGATCAGCACCACGCCCGCGACATGCACCATGCTGCGGAACTTGCGGCTGCGCAGATCGCTGGCGCGCACGAAGCCGCGTTCGGCCAGGCTGGCGCGCAGGAAGGCCATCGGATGCGCCTTCAGGCTCAGGCGCGTGGTCTGGTAATCCGCCACCACTTCCTCGCTCAGCGGCATGGCGGGCAATTGTGTCCGCGCGGTCTCGGCGCCCTCGTCGCGCGCTGCGGCGGCGGCGAACAGCGGCAGGTCCGCCCCGCCCACGATGCTGCGCGCATCCCACAGCGCCTGCCTGCGCGACAGCTGCATCGAACCGAAGCAGTCCCCGCTGGCCAGGCGTTCGATATGCGCCGGGCCGATCCGCGCGCGGTCCTTGAGCGCGGCGACATCGGCATAGGGGCCGCCCGCCTCGCGCTCGGCGATCAGCCGCGCCGCCACCGCCTCGGGCAGGCCGTCGACCTGCCGCAGGCCAAGGCGGAGCGCGATATTCCTGTCCTGCCGGCCCCGCCCCCGTTCTCGGCCGCTCGCGGGTGTCTCGCCGCCAATGTCCTCCAGCGTGCAATCCCATTGCGACAGATTGACGTCGGCGGGCAGCACGCTGACGCCATGCTCGCGCGCGTCGCGCACGATCTGCGCGGGGGCATAGAAGCCCATCGGCTGCGAATTGAGCAGCGCGCAGCCAAAGGCGGCGGGGAAATGGCATTTGAGCCAGCTCGAGACATAGACCAGATGCGCGAAGCTGGCGGCGTGGCTTTCGGGGAAACCGTATTCGCCGAAACCGCGGATCTGGTTGAAGCAGCGCTGCGCGAATTCGCGGTCGTAGCCGCGTTCGACCATGCGCTCGACCATCATGTCCTGCAATTCGTCGACCATGCCGCGGCTGCGGAAGGTCGCCATCGCCTTGCGCAGCCGGTTGGCTTCCTTGGAGGAAAACTGCGCCGCATCGAGCGCGATCTTCATCGCCTGTTCCTGGAAGATCGGTACGCCCAGCGTGCGTTCGAGAATGCTCGACAATTCGTCGGGCGGGCCATGCTCGGGGGCAGGCGCGGGAATGACGACCTGTTCGGCCCCGCGCCGGCGCTTGAGATAGGGATGCACCATGTCGCCCTGGATCGGCCCCGGGCGCACGATGGCGACCTGGATCACGAGATCGTAGAATTCGCGCGGGCGCAGCCGCGGCAGCATGTTCATCTGCGCGCGGCTTTCGACCTGGAACACGCCCAGCGAATCCCCCTTGCGCAGCATGGCATAGGTGTCCGGATCCTCGCGCGGGACGCTGGCAAGGCTGAGCGGGCGATTGTAGTGATCGTCGAGCAAGTCGAGGCACTTGCGGATGCAGGTCAGCATGCCCAGCGCGAGGACATCGACCTTGAGGATGCCAAGCGCCTCGATATCGTCCTTGTCCCATTCGATGAAACTGCGTTCGGGCATCGCGCCATTGCCGATCGGCACGGTTTCGGTCAGCGCGCTTTCAGTGAGGATGAACCCGCCGACATGCTGCGACAAATGCCGCGGCATACCAATCATTTGCTCGGTCAGTTTAAGAACCCGGCGCAAGTGCGGATCGCGCACATCCATGCCCGTCTCGGCAGCGTGTTTCTCGCTGATTTCGCGGCCCCACCCACCCCATACGGTCTTGGCCAGCGCAGCGGTGACATCCTCGGTCAGCCCCATCGCCTTGCCCACTTCGCGGATCGCCATGCGCGGGCGGTAATGGATCACCGTGGCGCACAGGCCGGCGCGGTGACGGCCGTATTTGCGATAGATGTACTGGATCACCTCTTCGCGCCGCTCGTGCTCGAAATCGACATCGATATCGGGCGGCTCCTTGCGTTCTTCCGAAATGAAGCGGTCGAACAGCAGCGCGTGCTTGGCCGGATCGACGCTGGTGATGCCGAGACAATAGCAGACCGCCGAATTGGCCGCGCTGCCGCGCCCCTGGCACAGGATCGGTGGATCGACCCCGCGCGCATAATCGACGATATCCTTGATGGTGAGGAAGTATCGCGCAAGGTCGAGCTTGCCGATCAGCGCCAGTTCGCGTTCGATCGTTTCGCGCACGGTCTCGGGCACGCCGCCGGGATAGCGCCAGGCGGCCCCTTTCCACGTTTCGCTGGTGAGATATTGCTGCGGCGCCTGCCCGTCGGGGTATATTTCCTCGGGATATTCATACGCCAGTTCGTCGAGACTGAAATCGCAGGCATCGGCCACTTCGCGCGTGGCGGCAATCGCATGCGGCCAGCGATCGAACAGCCTGATCATGGTCGCGGGCGGCTTGAGATAGCGTTCGCCATTGCTTTCCAGCAGGTGCCCCGCCGCCGCCACGGTGGTCTTGTGGCGGATCGCGGTCATCACGTCCTGCAACGGGCGCCTGTCGGGCGTGGCGTAATGCACGTCATTGGTGGCGAGGATGCCAAGGCCATGCGCCCTGGCGAGCGCATCGAGCCGTTCGATCCGCGCGATATCGCTGTCGGTATAGAGGAAGCTTGCGGCAAGGTGGCGAAGGGTGGGAAGCTGGGCTGCGATATGCGGCAGGATATCGGACAGCGTTCCTTCCACCCGCACCCGATCCGTTTGCCCGCCTTCGGATGCCTCTGTCCGGGAGCCCGGCGGAAAGGGGACGACATTGTTCGGCACCGTCACGGCGAAGCGCTGGTCGAGATCGCGCGGGGGCAGCAGGATCAGCTGCACATCCCCGGTATGCCCGGCCAGCATCGCGAGGCTGATGTCGCAGGCGCCCTTGGCCTGCCACTCCCCGTCGAGCGTGCGCATCCGCCCGGCCGAAATCAGACGGCACAATTGGCCATAGCCGGCGCGATTCCGCGGATAAGCCAGGAAGGCAAGACCTTCGACCGTTTCTATCCTGCAGCCGATAAGCGGCTTCAGTTTAAGCGTTTTTGCCTCGGTATGAATGCGCACCACGCCCGCCATCGTATTGGCATCGGCAATCCCGATCGCATCGTAACCCAGCGCCCGCGCCTCCAGCACCAGGTCGACCGCATCCGACGCCCCGCGCAGGAAGCTGAAGCAGGACACGAGTCCGAGCTCGACGAAGGGCGAACGCGGCGGCGCCTCGATGTTCGCGGGATCGAGCTCGATCGTCCGCTTGGGGATCTGGAGATCGTTTTCGGGCATAATGGATAGGCCGCAGGACCGCCGTTATCGCTGCGAAGGCAGGGATCCATCCACCTGCGCCGCTGGGCGAAAGCTTGGCTGGACCCCCGCCTTCGCGGGGGTGACGAGAGAAGTTGAGGGCATCATGGCGCGGCTAGTTCCGCGAGCCGTGTGCGCACCGCGGCAAGGTCGGCATCGAACAGGCGCGCCTGTTCCTCCCGCGCAGGCCCATCGAGCCGCAGCAGGTAGGACGGATGCGCGGTGACCCACAGTTCGCTGCCATCCTCGAGCGGGATGGGGCGGCCCCGCGCCTTCGTGATGCTGACCGTCTTGCCCAGCATCCCGCGCGCCGCACTGGCGCCCATGGCCAGCACCAGTTTGGGCTGCACGATCGCGCGTTCGCTTTCAATCCACCAGCGGCAGGTGTCGATTTCCTTTGCGCCCGGGTTCTGGTGCAGTCGCCGCTTGCCGCGCTGGACATATTTGAAATGCTTCACCGTATTGGTGACATAGGCGCCGCGCCGGTCGATCCCGGCCTTTTCCAGATGCACATCGAGCAATTGCCCGGCGGGACCGACGAAAGGCCGCCCCGCCAAATCCTCCTGGTCGCCCGGCTGTTCGCCCACGATCATGAGCGCGGCATCGTCCGGCCCCTCGCCCATCACCGCATGGTTATCGAGCTGGCCGATCGGGCATTTGCGGCAGGCATGAATCGCCTTGTCGATCGCCGCCAGCGTATCGGGCCGGTCCTCCAGCCCGTCCGCGAACAGCGATTTGCCCTTGTCGACCATCTGCGCCTCGCGGTTCTGCGCGCCCGCAACCAGTTCGGGGATGAGCGCGGCTTCGGGCATGTTCTTCCAGTATTTCTTGGGCATTTCCTTGAGCATCGCGCCGATCTTCAGCCGCGCGGGATTGAAGATCGAGGCGTAATAGCTGCGCCACAGATCTTCCGTCGGATCCCCTTCGGGCGCATCGGACCGCTCGGCCGGCGGGCCTTCGGACATGGTCGTCCCGTCCCAGTGCAGCGAACCGCGCGGGGTCAGGATCGACCAGCGCATGTTCGCAAAGCGCCGCATGAAGAAGCCCGCATTGGCGCGCAGGATATGGTGATCGGGTTCGAACCAGGCGACGTAATGCTCGCCGCCTTCCCCCTCTTCGTTCTCCACCAGCCGGAAGCGGACGAAGGCATGCATCTTGTGGCTGTCGCGGCGCACGTTCTTGGCCAGTTCCTCCACCCGGCGCACATCGGGATCGGCCTTGTCCTCCATGATCCGCCCGTTCGCCTGCAACCGCCACAGCAGGCGATAGAGCAGCGCGAACCGCTCGGGGTCGGAATGGAGGATGGCATTGCGCGCCAGCGTCACGAAGCGCTTGCTCGCGCGCACCAGCCGCGCATCGGCGGGCGAGACGGGCATACCCCGTTCGCTTCCCGCAGCCGGTGCAGCCGCGAACAGGTCGCCATTGCCGCCCGGCTCGACCCAGGCGATACGATCGGGCGGGACCTCGCATTGCACCAGCGTGCGGGCCTGCTCGCGCCAGAACTCGAAATCGTCCGGCTCGGGCAGGTGGACCACGTGATAGGTGCCAGCTTGCAGATGCTGGAGAGCGCTCATGCGGTGAACAGCTCGAGCTGCTCGGTCTTGGGCGCGAGCAGGCTGCGCAGGTCGGCACGGTCGGTCAGCATGACGGGGCGCCAATCGACGGTGCAGATAAAGGGCCGCACCTTGGTGACCGACAGCGTCAGCCGCGCCACATCGTCGAGCCGCAGATTGCGATGGCGCCGGCTGGCGAGGATCTTGCCCACCGCCTTCACCCCCAGCCCGGGGACACGCAGCAATTGTTCCTTGGTGGCGCGGTTGACATCGACCGGGAACTGTTCGCGGAATTTGAGCGCCCAAGCGAGCTTGGGATCGATGTCGAGCGGCAGGTTCCCGTCCGCCTCGGTCGCCTGCATCACCTCGGCCGGCTTGTAGCCGTAGAACCGCATCAGCCAGTCGGACTGGTACAGCCGGTGCTCGCGGATCAGCGGCGGGCGCTTGAGCGGTAGTACCGCGCTGGCATCGGGGATCGGCGAGAAGGCGCTGTAATAGACGCGGCGCAGGCGGAAATTGTCATACAGCCGGCTCGCCTTGCCGACGATATCGGCATCGGTCGCCGCATCGGCGCCGACGATCATCTGCGTCGACTGGCCCGCGGGGGCGAAGCGCGGCGCGTGCTTGAAGCGCTTTCTGGCGTCTTTCAGTTCGCTTATGTCGCTCTTGACCCGGCCCATTGCGCCTTCGATCTGCCGCGCATCCTTGTCGGGCGCGAGCCGGGTGAGACCGCTGTCGGTCGGCAGTTCGACATTGATCGATACACGGTCCGCATAAAGCCCCGCCTGGTGGACGATCTCGGCATCGGCCTCGGGAATGGTCTTGAGATGGATGTAGCCGCGAAAATCGTGTTCTTCCCGCAAGATACGGGCGACTTCCACCAGCTGTTCCATCGTGTGGTTCGAGTTCTTCACAATGCCCGAGGACAGGAACAGTCCCTCGATGTAATTGCGCCGGTAGAAGGACAGCGTGAGATCGACGACTTCCTGCGGCGTGAACCGCGCCCGCGCGACGTTCGAACTCTTGCGGTTGACGCAGTAATGGCAGTCGAACACGCAGTGATTGGTCAGCAGTATCTTGAGCAGCGAGATACAGCGGCCATCGGGTGCATAGGCATGGCAGATGCCCATCCCCTCGGTCGAACCGATTCCCTTACCGCCCATGCTGGTGCGTTTGGCCGTACCCGAGGACGCGCAGGAAGCGTCGTATTTTGCCGCGTCGGCGAGAATCTCGAGCTTCTGAAGGACGGTTTGGGTAGCCATTCGTTCTATATATGTTCCACACAGCCCCCTGCCAATGTCGAATGATGCATCGAGGCGGTTTCAGGCACACAAACCGTGCAGGTACCAGTCGGGAGGGCCGCCCCGGCCATCGCCGATGATGCCCAGGCGGTAGATCCAGTACCGCCGGCCGGCTTCGTCCTCGATCCGGTAATAGTCACGCAACCGCGCGCCGCCGCGTTCGCGCCACCATTCGGGCGCGATGCGTTCGGGCCCTTCAACCCGCGCCACCTCGTGCACTTGCCCGCGCCAGCGAAACCGCTGCGGATAGCCATCGGGCGTCGCATAGAGCACGGCAATGCTTTCGGGACTGTCGAGCAGCTTGAGCGGGCGCGCATGGAAAGCGAGCTGCCCTTGCGAGGATGCCTCGGGTTCGAGCGGCGGCTGCCAGCGCTGCGCGCGCTCGGGAATATGGCTGGCAAAGGGCACGGGGCGGGTAACCGCCTGCGCTCCGAGACGGACGGTCAGCCGGTCGATACAGGCCGCCAGCGACGTGCCGTGGGTTTCCGCCGCGGTCTCGATATCGTCCTGGGCAAGTGCCAGCGGTTCCGCCCAGCTGGCCCGCAGGCGCAGCATCTCGATCCCGAACCCGGCATCCACATCGTCGAGCCGCGCCGCGAACAGCCGGACGATATGCGCCGGATCGCGTGTCGCGGCCGCCAGTTCGAGCTGGCGAACCACCACTTCGCCATCGACGCGCCACAGCCCCAGTTCGAGACGCCGGGCACCCTGCCCCTGCCCCTCGAGCTCGCGCGCCATGTCCCCGGCAAGATCGGTGACCACCGTATCGAGCAACTGGCGATGGCGGATCGGTTCGAGCAAGCGCCGCTGGACTAGCGGCACCTGCTGCGGAACCACGGGCAGCAGCGGTTCGGGCACGCGGCCGAGCAGCTGGTCGAGCCGGACCAGCGGGTTGGCGGCAGGCGACTTGCGATTGCGGAAACGGCGCTGGATCGCATCGCGCCCCAGGGTCGCGATCTCGCCCAGCCGCTTGAGCCCCAGCCGGCGCAACACGGTCACCACATCCTGGTCGAGCCGCAGCGCGGCCACGGGCAGATCGGACAGGGCGCGTTCGATCGCTTCGGCCCCCTCGACGATAGCCCCGTCGCGGCCATGATGCGCCAGCGCCCAGGCGGCCCCGGCGGTTGGCGCAATCGCCGTGCGAACCGCCAGCTGTCGCTGGGCAAAGGCCTGCTGCACATCGGCAAGCAGCCGGTTCTCGCCGCCGAAGAGATGCGCCACCGCGGTCACATCGACCAGCAGCCCGTCGGGCGGGTCGAGCGCGGACCACGGCCCCCAGCGCTGCGCCCAGATTGCCAGGGTCTCGAGAAAGCCGAGATCGCCCGCCGGATCGCTCGGCGCGGTAGCGATTTCGGGGCAGAGCGTACGCGCATCGGCGAGCATCATTCCCGCTCGCGCTCCCGCCTCGGCAGCAGCGCGATTGCTGGCTTCGATCCGTGGCCCATGCGCGGTATCGGCGATCAGCACCAGCGGCCGGGCGGCGAGCGCCTCGGCCTGCTCTCCTTTTGCCATGCGCCAGCGATCCATCGCCAGCGCGGGAAGCCAGATCGACAGGATGCGGCGGGTGCAGGAGCCACCCTTCTGCAGCATACTCACGCCCGGAGCAGCGGGTGCCGCTGGCGCAATCCCGCCGCCCAATTGCCAAGTGTTGCGTCGTCTGCGCCATGGGCCTTGCTCGCGGTGAGATCGCCCTCATCTTCGGCCAGCAGCCATTCGCCCGGCGCATGCGCGCGGGCGCGGAACAGTTCGGCCTGCCAGCGCGGCGCGCCGGGAGCCTGCGCATTCCAGTACGGCGCAGCGGAAGGGGCCGAGGTCACCTCCCACCGCATCCGCGCCGAGGACAGGTCGCGCGCCGCATCGATCCGGACGAGGAACAGCGGTACGCCATGTTTTTCCCCCGCCAGCGTCAGGCGGCGCGAAGCCGTGAAATCGAGCGCCTTGGGGTTGCCCGCAATCTCGCCCACCACGAAGGCGAGGTCGCGGCAGCGCAGCCCCTCCTCCAGTGCGAAGAGCGCGTCTTCGGCCTTTTCCGCGAGCACGTGGATCACTCGCCCCTGCAACAACTCCGGCAGTCCGGCGCGATAGGGCCGCCCTGTACGCCGCGCCGCCTCGCGCGTCTGGACCCACAGCACGCTGCGCCGGTCCTGCGCCTCGCAGCCATCCCCGCGCGGCAGAGTGCGCCAGTCGTCGAGCGCCAGCGCCAGCGCAGCACCCGCCCCTGCCCCCTCGTGCGAGGAAGCGAACACTTCATTGTGCAGTGCCAGCCCCCGGCTTGCCGCCAGGCCCGGGCGCCAGCGCGCATTGCGCCGCGCGGATAGCGCGGCGACGTCTTCAAAGGCCATGAGCGGCAGGGAGGCAAGATCGGGCTGGGACATAAGGGAACGACTCGAATGTTCCTACTATGTTCCATATCGGATCGATTCGCAATTCGGCGCAGCGGGTTCTCCCGTCGTCGCAGACCGGGACCGAACCGGCGCTTCATTCATTGGTCTGGCAACACCCTTTGAAGGAGACACCCATGAAACACGCTGCTGGAAACCCCGACGAACTCAAGACCAAGTTCTGGAAGGCGCTGGCCGATTCGCCCTTCCTCTTCCTCCAGCTCGACGGCCAGAGCGCGACCGCGGTCCCGATGAGCCCGCAGCTCGACAAGGATGCCAATAGCTCGATCTGGTTCTTCACCCATACCAAGAGCGATTTCGCCAAGCTCGGCCGCGCCACCGCGACCTTCGAGAGCAAGGGTCACGAACTCTTCGCCCGCTTCGACGGCACGCTGACGCGCGAAACTAGCCAGGAACGCTTCGACCAGTTCTGGAGCAATTTCGTCGAGGCATGGTACGATGGCGGCAAGGACGATCCCGACATCCTCTTCCTGCGCATGGACCTCGGGAATGCCGAGATCTGGGATGGCGACATCGGCCTGCTCAACACTGCCAAGATGGCACTGGGCATGACCGTGCACGACGAGGCCGAGAAACGCCACACCGAAGCCGTCGATCTCTAATCTAATCCGATCCCAAGCAAAAAGGGCCGCGTTCCAAACGGAGCGCGGCCCTTTTCTGCTCAATATGGGATCAAACGCGCATCAGTCGCGCGGGCGCGGTGGGTGGATCGGGATAGCTGTCTCCTCACCCGCCACGGCATCGACCACTTCGACGATCCCCTGCCCCAAGTGGCTGCGCCTGCGGCTGTAGAGGAAGTAGACGAGCAGGCCGATAGCGCTCCACGCCGGAAGGACGATCATCGCCCCGCGCGGCAGGTTGAGGAACAGGAACAGGCAGCCCAGGATCGTAGCTGGGCCAACGAACCACAGAGCCTTCACGCGGAAATGGCGATGGACGTCGGGCCGCTGGCGGCGCAATACCATCACCGCCACCGCCACCATGGCGAAGGCATAGAGCGTCCCCGCATTGGCGATATCGGCCAGCTGGCCCACCGGGAAGAACGCCGCGCCCACCGCCACCACAATCCCCGTCAGCGCCGTCACCACATGCGGCGTCTGCCAACGCGGGTGCACGCGGCTGAGGAAGTCGGGCAGCAACCCATCCCGGCTCATCACGAAGAAAATGCGCGTCTGCGCGAACAGCAGCACGAGGATGACCGATGGCAGCGCAAGGAAGGCGGCTATTCCCAGCACATTGCCCACGCCCGACCAGCCGATCTGGCGCAGCACATGCGCCAGCGCCTCGTTCGAACAGACCAGCGCATCCGCGTGAACCGGGAGGAGGCACTGACGCGCGAGTTCTTCCGACCCCGCGGGGAACGGTATGCCGCCCGGCCCCATGATCGGCTGGCCGCCGATGGTCCCGATCGCCCCCGCCGCAACGAGGATGTAGAAAAGCGTGCAGAACAACAGCGAGCCGACCAGTCCGAGCGGCACGTTGCGCTGCGGATCATTCGTTTCCTCCGCCGCGGTCGAGACCGCGTCGAAGCCCACATAAGCGAAGAAGATCGTTGCCGCCGCACCGACCGCCCCCAGCCCCGAACCGAAACCCCCGAACACGCCTGCGGGCAGGAAGGGATTGAACCGCTCCGCCTCGAAGGCGGGACTGGTCAGCGTCAGCGCGATGAACGCGGTCAGCGCGGTGACCTTGATCGTCACCAGCACCGCGTTGAACTTGGCGCTCTCGCTGGTGCCGATGATCAGCAGGCCGGTAATCAGCAAGGCGATGACCATGGCCGGCAGGTTGATCAGCCCGCCCTCCGCACCGCCCAGCGCGAGCGGCCCTGCCGAAAGCCAGCTCGGCAGGGTGACGCCCAGCGTCTCGTCGAGGATACTGCCCACGAAATAGCCCGACCAGCCGACCGAAACCGCGCTGGCCGCAATGGCGTATTCGAGCACCAGCGCCCAACCCACGGTCCAGGCAAGGAATTCGCCCATCGTCGCATAGGTATAGGTGTAGGCCGAACCCGACACGGGGATCGTCGACGCGATTTCCGCATAGCACAGCGCGGCAACGACACAGACCGCCCCCGCAATCGCGAAAGCGAGCATCAATCCCGGCCCCGCCTTTTGCGCGCCCGCGGCCGTCAGTACGAAAATACCCGTCCCGATAATGCAGCCAATGCCGAACAGCATCAGCTGTATCCCGCCCAGCGAACGCTTGAGCGACTTCTTCTCAGCAGCCGCGAGGATTGCATCCAGCGGCTTTACCCTGTCGAAAATCATGCGGCCTGCGGCCTCCCCAGGCCCGCCGCAGGACTACCCTGCTCCGCCAGCCGGAAGCGCGCCGAATACGCGGCTTTCCAGCTAGCAGGAAGAGGGATTCTGCATCAGCCGCCGAGGATCGAGGGAAACAGCCCGGTGACGAGAATGACCGCCACCGCGATCGGGCATAGCCAGGCGATCAGGAAGCGCCACAGGCCGAAGGCCCACGGCGTCAGCCCGGTGGTGGTGCGCAGCAGCGTTTCGTCCGCTTTCCAGCCGATAAAGATCGAGGTCAGCAGCGCGCCCACGGGTAGCATGACCTTGCCCGTGAACCCGTCGACCGTGTCGAGGATGTCGGTTTCCGCGAACAGGCTCCAGAAGCCCAGCGGACGGACATCGGACCAGACGTTGTAGCCGAGCAGGCAGGCGATCCCGATCAGGAACGACCCCGTGCCGAAGATCAGCGCGGATTTGTGCCGGCTCCAGCCGCGCTCGCCGATGCCATAGGCGGTCGGCACTTCGAGCAGCGAAATCGAGCTGGTAACCGCAGCAACCAGGATCAGCACGAAGAACAGGAAGCCGATAAGCGCGCCGCCGGGCATGGTTTGGAAGGCAAAGGGCAGCGTCTGGAAAACCAGCGTCGGCCCCGCCGCCGGATCGAGCCCGACCGCGAAGACGATCGGGAAGATCATCAGGCCTGCGAGCAGGGCGACACAGGTATCCGCCACCGCAATAAGCCCGGCGGTCGGGCCGAGCGCGCTGCCCTCCTTGATGTAGGAGCCGTAGGTAATCAGCCCCGCCACGCCGAGCGAGAGCGAAAACAGCGCCT
This sequence comes from Qipengyuania sp. Mu-71, assembly GCF_036867055.1. Classification (NCBI taxonomy): domain Bacteria; kingdom Pseudomonadati; phylum Pseudomonadota; class Alphaproteobacteria; order Sphingomonadales; family Erythrobacteraceae; genus Qipengyuania; species Qipengyuania sp. Mu-71. The sequence continues at coordinate 1,397,032 of NZ_JBAJHR010000001.1, forward strand.
GGCCCAGCGCCGAATTCATCACCTGCGGAGTAAGTTTCGACCAGTCGGGGGTAAACAGGAACGCGACCGCATCGCCGATGTCACCTTCGATCGCGCCATAGACGACGAGGCCGAACAGCAGCACGAAGAACACCGGCATGAGATAGGTCGCGGCCTTCTCGATCCCCGAACTGACACCGCGCGCGACGATAAAGAGCGTCAGCCCCATGAAGAGCAAATGCATGCCGAGCAGCAGGCCCGGGCTGGCGAACATGTCGCCCAGCCGCTGCTGGATCTGTTCGCGACTTTCGCCCGCCAGCGCGCCGCGGAACGGATCGCCGGCCATGATCGCCTGCCCCAAATCGGCGCCCATTACGCCGGCGTAATAGAGGACCCAGCCAGCGACGACCGAATAGAACGCCACGATGAGGAAAGCCGCCAGCGCCCCGATCGCACCAAAGATCGACCAGCCCGGCGCAGCCTGCGATTGCGTTGCCACGCGGCGGATCGAACCGACCGCATCGGTCTGCCCCACGCGGCCGATGAAGATTTCCGACAGCACCAGCGGAAGGCCGAGCAGGAAGACGCAGGCGATATAGACGATAACGAAGGCCCCGCCCCCGCTTTCGCCCGCCAGCGTCGGGAAACGCCAGATATTACCAAGCCCCACTGCGGCCCCGACCGCCGCGAGAATAAACGCCTTGCGCGAGGACCATCCCTCGCCCGTCGAAGTCGTGGTAGCGACCATGTTCAGACTGTTCCTCTCCAACCGCGGCGATCCCTGCTCGCGCGTCACAAGCGCGTCTTAGACACGCAATACCCCGCGATGCCAAGCTTCGCTTTGCCATCTTCCACGCGCTTGCTAGTGGGTGCCGCATGTCGACGACTTTCCAGCTCGATACGAGCACCAGCCGGGCCAATCCCACGCCGCAGCCGATGAAACGGCTGACGGTGCCCAAGATCCGCGCGCACAAGACCGCGGGCGAGACGCGCGAACCGCTGGTGATGCTGACCGCCTATACTGCGCGGCAAGCGCAATTGCTCGACGCGCATTGCGACATCCTGCTGGTCGGGGACTCGCTGGCGCAAGTGATCTATGGTCTGCCCACGACGATCCCCGTTACGCTCGACATGATGGCCAACCATGCCGCCGCCGTGGTGCGCGGTAGCTACCACTCGGTGGTCGTGGTCGACATGCCCTTCGGCTCCTACGAACAATCGCCCCAGCAGGCGTTCGAGAGCGCGACCTTCCTGCTCAAGCAATCGGGCGCCGCCGCGGTGAAGCTCGAAGGCGGCGAGCAGATGGCCGAGACCGTGTCCTTCCTCAACCAGCGCGGCATCCCCGTGATGGGCCATGTCGGGCTGACCCCGCAGGCGGTCAATGTACTGGGCGGCTATGCCGCGCGCGGGCGCAGCGATGCCGAAGCGGAGAAGATCGTCGGCGACGCCAAGGCATTGGACGAGGCCGGGGCCTTCGCCATCGTGCTCGAAGGCGTGCTCGAACCGATCGCGATCGAAGCGACGCAGGCGGTGGCCTGCCCGACCATCGGGATCGGCGCCTCCGCGCAATGCGATGGGCAGGTGCTGGTGACCGAGGACATGCTCGGCATGTTCGATCGCGTCCCGCGCTTCGTGAAGAAATATGCCGATATCGCCGGGGTCATCGAACAGACCGTGGTGCAATATGCCGAGGAAGTGCGCGCGCGCAGTTTCCCCACCGAAGACCAGACCTACCAGCCCAAGCGCTGAACGCAGGACCTTTCTACACATGGCAACGCTTTGGCGCTTCTACGGATTCTCGTTCGTTTTCACGATTTTCTGTCTTGGCCTCGCCGTCTGGTACGGCTGGGTCAGCACCGCTTCGGTTACCGGTACGCTATCGCTGTTATGGATCGTCGCGGTCCTGTCGGTGCTGGAAATATCGCTCAGCTTCGACAATGCGGTGGTCAACGCCTCGGTCCTCAAGGAGATGGACGAGGTCTGGCAGCGCCGCTTCCTGACCTGGGGCATCGCCTTTGCCGTGTTCGGCATGCGCATCGTCTTCCCGTTGGCGATCGTCGCCATCGCGGCGGGGCTCGGCCCGGTCGAGACGGTCAATCTCTCGCTCAACGATCCGCGCGAATATGAGCGGATCGTATCCTCCGCCCATGTCGGCATTGCCGGCTTCGGCGGCGCCTTCCTCGCGATGGTCGGGCTCAAGTTCTTTTTCGACCTCGACAAGGAGGTCCACTGGATTTCGGTGGTCGAGCGCAAGCTCGCCAAATTCGCCGCGCTGCCCGCGGCCGAGATCGCGCTGCTGCTGCTGGTGCTGTGGGGCATTTCGACCACGCTTGCACCTGACGAGGCGCTGACCTTCCTCGTTGCCGGCATCCTCGGGCTGGTTACCTTCATCGCGGTCGAAGGCATCAATGCGATCCTCGAGATGAAGGAAGAGGCCGCCAAGCTGCAGGGCGCAGTCGTGCGTAGCGGCCTGGGCGGCTTTCTTTATCTCAACGTGCTCGATGCCAGCTTCAGCTTCGACGGGGTGATCGGGGCCTTCGCGCTATCCAACAACATGATCGTGATTGCGCTGGGCCTGTCGATCGGTGCGATGTTCGTCCGTTCGATGACGATCCACCTCGTCCGCAAGGGCACGCTGGCGGCCTATCGCTTCCTCGAACACGGCGCCTTCTGGGCGATCATCGTGCTCGGCGGAATCATGCTCGTCTCGGCCAAGGTGCATATCCCGGAGACCCTTACCGGGCTGATCGGGGCCATCCTGATCGGGCTCAGCCTGTGGTGGTCGGTGCGCTACAACCGGCGTCATCCGCAGGAGGATGCTGCGCCAGCCGACTAGCGATCGGCGCTGCCACCACCAGTTGGAAGAAGTGGTAGAGCAATAGCGCGATAACGATGAAGCCGGCCTCTTCGGGCGGAAACAGGATGGTGGCCAGGGGCGCGCCGACCGCCGCGCTCTTTTGCGCGCCGGCGAAAAGGAAGGCGATGCGGTCCGAGCGTTCGAGCTGCAGCGCACCGCCCGCCAGCCACGCGCCTAGATTGCCCACGGCCAGGAACGCGGCCACCAGCGCGGCGATCACCAGCCAGTCCACTCCGTCGACCCGGGTCCAGATGCCCTGCTCGACCGCGCCCGAGAACGCGACATAGATCGCTGCTGCAATGGCGATCCGGTCGACCCAGGCGATCTTGGGCTTGTGCGCCGCGATGAAGGCGCCCGTAAACCCCTGCAGCGCCTGACCGATCGCAAACGGCAGGATCAGCAGCAGCATGATCTTGCCGATCACATCCATGCCCACCGCCCCGCTTCCGCTACCGCCCAGCGCGAGGAAGATCGGCACAGTGATGAAGACGCCGAGGATATTGAGCAGCGCGGCACCGACCACCGATAGCGCCACATTGCCCCGCGCCAGCGAGGTGTAGGAGGTGGCCGATTGCACAGTCGAAGGCAGCGTACCCAGATACAGGAACCCGAGCGCGACCGAGGGGGCGAGCCAGACCTGCCCCAGTGCGGCCAGCGCGGCACCGATCAGCGCCATCGCGCCGAACACCCACAGGACCAGCGGCAGGAGGAAACGCCAATTGGCAATGCCAGCAGCAATATCGCGGCGCGCGATGCGCATGCCGTTGAGCAGGAACAGGATGAAAATCGCAGCATTGGCCACTGCCTGCGCCACCCCTCGCGCGGTACCGGTGGCGGGCAGGAGGGCGGCAAGCAGGATGGCGGCGACCAGCATCCGCACCATGGGATCGGCAAAAACAGTTCGGAGCGTCATGCGCGGCCCTTGCCTCTACCGTGCAAGCTTGTCGAGTTCCTCAGCGCGTGCTCGCGGACACGGAACGGAGTTTCGTTTCAAGCTCGCTTCTTGCCGCCTCCTCGCTTTCGGGCAGCGCATCGATCAAGGCGGCAATCGCCATCGGGTTCATCGGCTGCAGTTCATGCGCCGCGAGCGCGTAATCGAGCGCCGCGTCGTTATCCTCGAGCTCCCCAGCAGCGATGCTGCGCGCAGCAAGCAACCAGGGAACGCGCGCCATTCCGAGAGCCATGGCATGATCGAGCAATTGCACAGCGCGCTCCCAATCCCCTGCGGCCGCGAAAGCATCGGCGAGAAGCGCTGCGGCCTCTGCATTCATGGGATTGTCGCGCACATAGCTCTCGAGCAGACGGCGGGTCTCGGCGGCGTCCCCCTGCGCCGCTGCGAGCCGCAATGTCAGCGGCCATGACCGCCGCACCAGCGCCGATCGTGCATAGGCCGCGCGTGCAGCAGCTTTGTCGCCGCGAGCGAACTCAGCATCGCCGAGAATGGCCTGCGCATCGCCCGAACCGGGAGAGCGCTGCGCGAAACTGCGGGCCCTGCCGACGGCGGCCACGGCATCTTCGCTCGCAATCGCATGGCGAACGTAATCGCGTATCTCCAACCCGCCCATGTCAGGGGAGACGGCAAGCGACGCGCGCGGCGTGAGGCCGGGCAGGACAGCAAGCTCGGACGGACCAAATGCCGCCAGATCGAGGAATTTGGCTGCACGTTCACGCTCGCCAAGCGCCTCGTAGGCCCGACCCACCAGCATGCGCAGGTAGGTCGACCCCGCGCCATTCGACGCGGGCGCAGCGAAGCGATGCACCAATTCGCGTTCACCGCCGCTGCGGTACAGCGCATAGGCGAGCAGATCGCGCACGCGGCGATTGTCGGGTTGGTGCCGGTGGAGGCGATCGAACGTGAGCGCCGCGCTCGCGTGATTCCCATCGTTGAGCGCGATAAGCCCCGAAAGCAGAAGGGCAGAGGCGACATTGTCGCTCGCCAGCCCGGATCGCGCGAGCAAGTCGCGAGCCGATCGAAAGTTTCCACCCCGCGCAGCGATCACCGCCTGGACGAACATGCCGCGCGGAGTGGAGGCCGCGCGCCCACCCTCGGCACGCAGGACCCGTAGCGCGTCGCGCGCACGACCGGCATCTCCAAGCGTGGCGGCGTATTCGACTCTCAGTTCGATATTCTGCGGCTGGCGTTCGAGGGCCCTGCCCAGCAATTCGGCCCCCGCTTCAAGCCCCTGCGCATCGCGTGCGAGCTGCCCGCGAAAACGCAGCGCTTCGGCATCATTCGGATCAATCGACAATGCGCGTTCGGCGGCGGCGATGGCTTCGAATTGCTCGCCTCCACGATACCGCAGGCGACCGATGTCAACCCACAGCCCGGCATTGTCCGGTTCGACCCGATAGGATCGGTCGAAGGCGGCCCCCGCTGCGGGTAGATTGCCTTCCGCCATTTCGAGACGGCCCAGCAATTGGAAGCCTGCCGCGGCGCTGCCCTCCGAAAACTCGCCCGGGCCGAGCCACTCACGCGCAACCCCCAGATCGCCCGTCAAGAGCGCGCTTTCGCCGAACAGCGCTGCAAGCTCCTCGCGCGGAGTGCCTGTCGCGAGCGCCTGTTCGAGCTGGACCTGCGCCGCGAGGGCATCGCCCCGCTCCAGCTGGAGCCGCGCCTCCTCCAACAACGGCCGGTCCGACCCTGCCTGCTCGCATCCCGCCAGCGTCGCAAGGGCAAATGCGAGTGCTACGATCAGTCCGGGATCACGCCTGAAGGTCATATTGCTTGAGCAGATCGTACAAGGTCGGCCGGCTGATCCCGAGAAGCTTGGCGGTGTTCGAGATATTGCCTTCGCTGCGGGCGAGCGCCTGCCGGATCATCCGCCGGTCCGCCTGTTCGCGCGCCGCCTTGAGGTTGAGGGCGATATCGCCGCCATCCGCGGCATCCTGCGTCAGGTCCAGATCTTCGGCAGACACCAGTTTGCCATCAGCCATGATAACCGCGCGTTTGATCCGGTTTTCGAGCTCGCGCACATTGCCCGGCCAGCTCCAGCCATCGATTGCCGCCAGCGCATCGGGCGCAAAGCCCTTTACCTGCGGGTTCATCTCCTTGGCGAAGCGCGTGACGAAATGCTTGGCCAGCAGCACTGCATCGCCCGGGCGTTCGGCCAGCGTCGGCACCTTCACGACGATTTCGGCAAGCCGGTAGAACAGGTCTTCGCGGAACGTGCCCGCACCGATCATCGATTCGAGATCCTGATGCGTCGCGCAAACGATGCGCGTGTCGACCGGGATCTGCTTGCGTCCGCCGATCCGCTCGATCGTGCGCTCCTGCAGGAACCGCAGCAGCTTCACCTGCAAGGGCAGCGGGATGTCACCGACCTCGTCGAGGAACAGCGTGCCCCCGTCGGCCAGTTCGATCTTGCCCTCGGTCATCTTGACCGCGCCAGTGAATGCGCCGCGTTCATGCCCGAACAATTCGCTCTCGAGCAGGTTTTCGGGGATCGCCGCGCAATTGATCGCGACGAAAGCGCCGTCGCGGCGGTTGCTCGAATCGTGGACGCCGCGGGCCAGCAATTCCTTGCCCGTCCCGCTTGCCCCGAGCAGCATGACCGAAACATTGGTCGGTGCCACCCGTTCGATCGTCCGCGCAACCTTGGCCATTTCCGGAGCCGCGGTGACCATCGAGCCGAGCACCGTCCGGTCTTCGCCGACCTTTTCCGCGAGACGGCGGTTCTCATTCTCGATCTGATGCAGCCGGTATGCGCGCTGGACGATCAGCCCAAGCGTGTCGATGTCGAGCGGCTTCTGGTAGAAATCGTAAGCGCCCTGCTCCACCGCGCGCAGCGCACTCGCTCGGGCACCATGGCCCGAGGCGACGATAACCTTGGTGTCGGGCTTCATCGCCATGATCGCTTCGAGCACGGCAAAGCCCTCGCTGGTCCCGTCGGGATCGGGCGGCAGGCCGAGGTCGAGCGTGACCACCGCAGGCTCCTCCGAACGCAGGGCAGTCAGCGCTTCCGCACGGGTCCCGGCAATCACGACATCGAAGTCGTCATAGGCCCATTTGAGCTGGGCCTGCAGGCCCTCGTCATCCTCGACGATGAGCAGTTTGGGTTTGGTTTCCCCCATTACGCGACCTCATTCCCCTCTGCCGACTGGCTTCGTCCAATAATGGTTGTCGCCGATTTAAGCGGCAGGCTGATGGTAAACCGCGTCCCCAACCCCTCGCGCGATTCGACATCCAATCGTCCCCCCATCGAGCGGATCAATTCACGTGCCTCGAACGCACCGATGCCGAAGCCTCCGGGCTTCGAGGAGACGAACGGCTTGAACAGGCCGTTGCGCAGGAATTGCGGTGACATGCCGCGCCCATTGTCGATCACCGTCGCCTTGCCCGAAACGCCATCGCTATAGACCTCGAGCATGACCGAACTGTTGGCATCGCTCGCATCGATCGCGTTCTGGATGAGATGCACCAGCGCCTGATCGAGCGCGTCGGGATTGCCCTCGACCGCGACCGGCTCGGTGCGGAGCACCGCCACCGGATGGACCTTGCCCAGCCGTTCGACGGCCTGCCGCGCCGTTTCCGCAAGATCGAACTGGCGTGCTTTCTCGGTTCCCGGCGGACCATAGCGTCCGAGCCGCGCGAGCAGCGTGTTGAGCTTGTCCGCACTGCTGCGCAGCGTCACCAGCATGTCCTTGCGAAACTCGGGCTTGTCGGCATGCTTTTCCGCATTGCGCAGCAGCAGCGACATCTGGCTCGACAGGTTCTTGATGTCGTGCATCACGAAAGCCATGCGGCGATTGAATTCGTCGAAGCGCCCCGCCTCGAGCAGCGCAGCCTGTCCGGCCTGTTCCGCGAGGTAGCTGGCCAGCTGGCGACCGACGACCGACAGCAGATCGAAATCTTCCCAGTCGAGCCGGCGCTCGATCAGCGGGCGCGACAGGATGACGAGGCCGACCAGGCGGTCAAAGTGGAGCAGCGGTACCGCCGCCCAAGCGCGCGGGTCGTTGCGCATCCAGTCGGGCACCGCGGCCTGCTCTCCGCGATGGTCCACCCCGTCGCGCACTTCGTCGAACGCAATGATCAACTCGCTGCTTTCGAGAATGACGCCGAGCGAGGCGGGTGCGGCGCGAGCCGGAATCTCGGCATTCGACCACCGCCAGTTCGCCGCCAGCTCGAAGGAGCCGTCTTCGTCGGGCACGAGCAGGATGCCCGAAGGACTGTCGGTGATATCCGCCAGCGCTTTCACCGTACGTTCCTGCAGGCTGATGTTGTCGAAGCCGGTGGTGCCGATCGTATCGGTGAAGCGAATCCACTCGTTGCGATATTCGTAGCGGTGCTTGAACAGGTGCTTGATCGCCGTGACCCGCAGCCAGCCGCGTAGCCGATCCGACGGGAGCCAGATCAGCGCCAATGCGCTGGCAGTGATGATCAGGCCGACCTGTGTCATCCGCGCGAGATCGCCCGTCAGCATGTCGAGCCAGCGGGCGAGCCCCAGCATCAGGCCGAGATAGCCCCCGATCACCAGCAGCGAGAGAAAGCGGAAGGTCACCGCTCGCGACGGACGGAATTCGAGATCGGGCGACCGGCTGTTGAAGCCCAGCGCGAACGGGACGGCCACCAGGGCGGCAGCCACCCCGCGTAGCGCGGCGAGTTCCCCCGGCAAGGCGCCGGTGATGTAGCCGATCGTAAAGTAATTGAGATCGAAGGCCCACATCCCGGCTAGCGCAGCTGCGTTCCAGCGCAGGATCTGGCGCGAGGAGGCCGCGGCGCCGGCATAGAGATTATGCAGCAGCACCAGCGCGCCCACCGAAACCATCACGCGGAACAGCGCTGCGGTTTCGAAAGTCAGCGCGGTCAGTTCGGGCGTCACCGCATAGCGCCGCGCGATCAGCAGCAGGACGAATTGGAGTACCTCGACAAAGCCCAGGGCGAAGACCGCCGGACGGACCAGTCGCAGCGTCTCGTCGCGCCCGTCATTGGCGAACAGGCGAAAGAGCATGAACAGCCACGCGAGATTGCGGGCGATCTCGGTTAGTTCGACGATCGGCCGGCCCGGCTCGAAACTGGCCGCGGCGAAGCACCAGTTCGCAGTCAGCGCCAGCGCGACGACTGCGGGCGTACGGTCGGCGCGCAGCGTATCGCCTTTGCGCCCGATCCAGATCGCCGCCAGCGCGCAGATGACCGCGCCGATCGAATAGGCGATATAGGAAAAGCTTGCGATCCAGCCCATCAGCGCGCTCCTTCAGGCCAGATGATCACCCGCGCGGTTTGCAGCAGGATAATGATGTCGAGGAAGGGCGTGTAGTTCTTGGCATAATACAGGTCGTATTCGAGCTTCTGGCGCGAATCCTCGACGCTGGCGCCATAGGGATAATTGATCTGCGCCCAACCGGTAATGCCGGGTTTGACCATGTGGCGCTCGGCATAGAATGGCAGTTCCTTCTCGAGATCGACCACGAAAGCGGGCACTTCGGGCCGCGGGCCGACGAAACTCATCTCCCCCTTCAGCACGCTCCACACCTGCGGCAGTTCGTCGATGCGCACGGTGCGGATCAGGCGGCCCACCCGGGTGATGCGTGGATCGTCCTTATCCGCCCATCTGGCCCCATCCGCCTCGGCGTCGGTGCGCATCGAGCGCAGTTTGACGAGCGTGAACTCCTGGCCATAGAGCCCGACCCGGGTCTGGCGGAAGAAGGCGGGCCCCTTGCTTTCCAGCTTCACCAATATGGCGAAGATCGCGACCAGCGGCAGACCGACGATCAGGATCACCAGACTGACGAGAATGTCGAACAGGCGTTTGCCGATACTCGACAATCGCCGCCCGGATGAAAACCCATCGGAAAAGATCAGCCAGCTGGGATTGAGTGTATCCAGATCGACACGGCCCAATTCGCGCTCGAGGAAGCTCGAGAAATCGCTGACCATGACGCCCTTGGTCTTGACCCTCAGCAGGTCCTTGAGCGGCAGTGAATTGCGCCGTTCCTGCAGTGCAAGAACCACTTCGCTCGCCCCTACCCGCTCGACGAACCGGCCGAGGTCCGAAATCGATTCGCGCGGGACCGCGGTACCGATGGTCGGTTCCGATTCCCCCATTGCGACAAAGGCGCCGACCGCAAAGCCGCTGTCGGGGCGGCGCGAAAGCCGTTCAAGCCGCTCCGCCCGCGGGCCCGCGCCGAGCACGAGGATGGTCCGGCGGAATGCCTCCACGCCCAGCATTCTGCTGCCGAGAATCCGGTTGGCTATGAGGAAGGCAATCGCAATGCCCATCGCGTAGAGCAGGACCGAGCGCCACAGCGCCGATCCGGGCAAGAAGAAGTTCATCAGCGAGATCGCCAGCACGCCTAGACTGACCGCGACCAGCAGCCGCGCGGTAGCGAAGCGCATTGATCGCAATGCCTCGGGGCCATAGGTCCCGACCGCGATCATCGCCAGCCAGATCACCCCGGCAAAGCCGCCGATTTCGAGCACGCGATCCGAGAACTGGCCAGCACTGATCCCGATCTGCGCAACGCGCAGCCGCCACGCCGCCTCGCCCGCGAGCGAAAGCAGCATGAGATCGATCAGGGAAAGCAGCACGACATTGTAGGAGATGTAGTGCTTGAACAGGCGGATCATTCAGTCCGGCTCGCGAATTGCTGGTGTCGGAAACCTTGACTAGCAGACAGGGATGAACCGTCGGTAAATTTTACACTTGCACGAAAAAGGGCGAGGAACCCTCAAGCTCCCCGCCCTCCGCTAGCGTTACTTTAATTTAGTTTGTGACGGCTTCTTCCACCGCCTCGCCCGTATTCTGAGCGGCTTCGCCCACCTGGTTGGCGGCTTGGCCGACTTCATTGGCAGCGCCCGCAATGGCATTGTCCTTGGTCACTTCGGCACTGCTCATCTGGTTGATGAAGAGGAAGCCGACGATGGCGACGCCGAGCACCAGCAGGATCAGCACCCAATTGGTACCGCCCCGGCGGCCTTCCCCGTCCGCGACGACCGTATGCGTTGTATGGGTGTTGCCTGCGGCATCGGTGGTTTCGGTAATCCGTTCTTCTGTCATAATTGTGTGCCCCTGCGACTCTAATGAGCTGAAAACGCGGCAAATCCGTCAGCGGTTCCCCGCAAATGGGCGAATGACGCTCAATCGGACGCAAATTCGAACGGCGTAACGCCGCGGCGCGCCGTGTCGAAGGCAAGCTTGCGGCCCGCCGGGGGCAGCGATCGCTGGCTACACCCGACCCGGTGACACCGGGCACACCCGGGACCGATCGGCTGGGCATCGTCGGGTCGCAGTGAAATGCCCCGTGCCTGCGCGAGATCGGCGGCAAGCACCGCTTCGATCCCCACCGCCACGACGAATTGCGCTTCTCCGGGTGCGCCGCTGCCCTCGACCGTGCGCGCCATGGTCAACCACCCGCCGTCGCGGTCGCCCGAATTGTCGAGCGCAACGAACTGCACCTGCAAGTCGCCTGCGCGATCGAAGGCGCGATGGGCGTGCCACAGCGGGCAACTGGCATCGGATTCGACGAACAGCGCGGTGCTGGCCCCGGTAAAGGTCTTGGAGAACTGCCCTGCGCGGTCGAGCCGGACCATGAAGAACGGCAGGCCGCGCTGGCCGACGCGCTGCAGCGTGGTGAGCCGGTGCGCGAGTTGCTCGAAACTGACCCCGAACCGGCGTTCGAGCACCGGGAGGTCGTAGCCGGTGGCCTCGCAGGCGCGCAGGAAACGGCCGTAAGGCATGAGGAGCGCCGCGGCGACATAGCCGTTGAGATGCCGGGCGAACAACGCCCGCGCCACCTCGTCATCGAAGCGTGCCCCCTTCGCGACCGCGTCGATTGCCCCGGCGAATTCAAGCTGCGCGAGCTGAAGCGCGAGCTGGAAGTTGCGCGAGGGAATGCTGAGCATCTCGGAAAGCTGGACCTGCCGTGCATGGAGGTCGAGCCGGCGCAGGCTGTCGGGCAACACATCGCGGGGCAGGATCCGCACCGACAGTTGGTGCCGCTCGCGCAAACGCTCGGTCAGAGCGAGGCCGATATCGCCGCGCGAAAGGCGCATGTCGTCTGCCAGTTCTTCCGCGGCCATGTCGAGATCGGCAAAATGGTTGCGCCACCGCTCGATTTCGCGCCGCGAGGCGGAGAGCGGGTCATCGGTGGCGCCACCCGCCGTGCCTGCCCTGTCGTACAGCCGGGCGAAGGCCGCAGCGGCTTGCGGGGCCAGCGCGAGGAATTCCTGCAGCTCCTCGCGGTCGATCCCGAGGTCGGCAAAGCGTTCATCGGCGAAGCGCCGCGCCAATCCGTCGATCCCGCCGATCGCCTCGTCCTCGCGCAGCGATCGCGGATCGAAGTCGAACTGCTCGACCAGCTGCATCATCACCCGCGCGCTGACCGGTCGCTGATTGCGCTCGATCAAATTGAGGTAGCTCGGGGAAATGTCGAGCCGTGCGGCAGTGGCAGCCTGTGTCAGCCCCTCCCGCTTGCGCAAGCGGCGGAGCGCCGGTCCGGCGAAGAGCGCCTCTTCGGTCATTTGTAACTTTCTTTTCAGCTTTACAGGCGTGGTAGCCTCAAGGCGCCACTCTAGACAAGTTTCTTTGTAAATTTTCCTGTCATCCCGCACCCAGGTGCGACAGAACAGGGTCAACGATTACGCCCCCAATACGACAAGGAGTGTCCCCCGTGACCTATTCGGACCGGATCAGTGAACTGAATGAAACCATCGCCGCCAACGGTGCGCCCTGGGGTGCCATCGATGCCGAGAGTGCTGCGCGGATGGTCGTCCAGAACCGCTTCCGCACCGGTCTCGACATCGCTCGCTACACTGCGAAGATCATGCGCGAGGACATGGAAGCCTATGACCGCGACCCGGCGAACTACACGCAATCGCTCGGCACGTGGCACGGGTTCATCGCGCAGCAGAAGATGATCTCGATCAAGAAGCATTTCGGCAATACCAAGCGCCGTTACCTGTACCTGTCGGGCTGGATGGTTGCCGCGCTGCGCAGCGAATTCGGTCCGCTGCCCGACCAGTCGATGCACGAAAAGACCAGCGTCCCCAACCTGATCGAGGAACTCTACACCTTCCTCAACCAGGCGGATGCCCGCGAACTGGGCGGCCTGTTCCGCGAACTCGATGCGGCGAAGGAAGCCAACGACGCGGTCAATACGCAGCGCTTGATCAAGGAAATCGACGAGCACGAAACGCACGTCGTGCCGATCATCGCCGATATCGACGCCGGTTTCGGCAATGCCGAGGCGACCTATCTGCTCGCCAAGAAGATGATCGAAGCCGGTGCCTGCGCGCTGCAGATCGAGAACCAGGTGTCCGACGAAAAGCAGTGCGGTCACCAAGACGGCAAGGTCACCGTGCCGCATGAGGAATTCCACCAGAAGATCCGCGCGATCCGCTATGCCTTCCTCGAACTGGGCGTTCCCGAAGGGATCATCGTCGCCCGCACCGACAGCCTCGGCGCCGGCCTGACCAAGTCGATCGCCTATTCGAAGGAACCCGGCGACCTCGGCGACCAGTACAACAGCTTCCTCGATTGCGACGAAGTCGATGCCGGCGACATCAAGAACGGCCAGGTCTTCATCAGCCGCGACGGCAAGCTGCTGGCGCCCAAGCGCCTGCCCAGCAACCTGTACCAGTTCCGTCCCGGAACCGGCGAAGACCGCTGCGTGCTCGACTGCATCACCGCGCTGGAAGCAGGGGCCGACCTGCTGTGGATCGAAACCGAGAAGCCGCATGTCGAGCAGATTGCGGGCATGGTCGACCGGGTTCGCGAAGTGATCCCCAATGCCAAGCTGGTCTACAACAACTCGCCCAGCTTCAACTGGACGCTCAACTTCCGCCAGCAGGTCTATGACGCCTGGGCCGAAGCGGGCAAGGACGTGTCGGCCTTCGATCGCGACAGGCTGATGAGCATCGATTACGACGGCACCGAACTCGCCGCCGAAGCCGACGAGAAGATCCGCACCTTCCAGGCCGATGCCGCGAAGCGTGCCGGTATCTTCCATCACCTGATCACGCTGCCGACCTATCACACGGCCGCGTTGAGCACCGACAATCTCGCCAGGGAATATTTCGGCGAACAGGCGATGCTCGGCTACGTCAAGAACGTGCAGCGCGAGGAAATCCGCCAGGGTATCGCTTGCGTGAAGCACCAGAACATGGCTGGCTCGGACATGGGCGACGACCACAAGGATTACTTTGCCGGCGAAGCGGCCCTGAAGGCCGGCGGCAAGGACAATACCATGAACCAGTTCGCTGCCGCCTAAGGAGAGGAAGGATGACGACCATGACAGACGACACTCCGAAGACCGAACCGGGCCGCGCCCGGGCGCTGTTCTCGACCGCCGATTTCCGCCTGCTGCGCACCGCGCTGACGCATTATGCGCGGGCCACCGAGGATCGTGAGGAGCTGGCGAAGATCAACGCGCTGCACCACCGCCTCGGCACCTACGTCCCCGCGGACGGCTGACCTGACACCAAGTTCTCCTGGGGAGGAGAATAGGCCGTCGGAGTGTCCCCAACGCTCCGGCGGCCACATTTTTGCCTGCTGCCCTAGCTGCCGGTGCGCGGCATCAGGTCGATCGCACTGCTGGCCAGCGCCTCGGCCCCGGTTGCGATCACCTTTTCCGCATCGGGAGCCCAGTAGGGCGAATGAAGCGAAGGCAGCGACGTGCCGTCGTTCTTCAGCGCGTCGAGCATCGGCTGCGGGGTGCCGCTGATCCAGAAGATCATCGACTTGATATCCTCGGGCGCGGCGCGGCGGAACTGGCTGAAATCCTCGCCCCCCATGACCGCGGGCCATTCCATTACCCGGTTCTCGCCGAAGCGCTGCTTGAACCCGGCTGCGATGCTCTCGCTGAATTCGGGATCGTTGAAGGTGGACGGGGTATAGGGATTCTCGACCGTCACTGTGGGCATCAAATCGTCAGGCAATCCCGCAGTGATCGCCTCGCCGCGCGCGACCCGGCGGATCCCGTCGAGCAGCAGCTGGCGGCTCTCGTCCGAATAGCTGCGCACGGTGAGCTGCAGCTTGGCTTCATCGCTGATGATATTGTGCTTGGCGCCCGCATGGAAGCTGCCCACCGTGATGACCGCCGGATCGAGCGGCGAGGAATTGCGGCTGACGACGGTCTGGAGCTTCATCACGATTGCGCTGGCGAGCACGATGGGATCGCGCGTGGTGTGCGGATAGGCGCCATGCCCGCCGACACCCTTCACCGTGATGTCGACGCTGTCGACATTGGCCAGGGCATAGCCCGGCGTATAGCCGATGGTGCCTGCCCGCGCGGGCGCTGCGGCATCGTGGAACGCCAGCGCATAGTCGGGCTTGGGGAAGCGGGTATAGAGCCCGTCCTCGATCATCGCGAGCGCGCCCAGGCCGATTTCTTCGGCCGGCTGGAGCACCATGACCAGCGTGCCCTGCCACTTGTACTTGTGATCGACCAGCAGCTGCGCCGCACCGATGAAGCCCGCCATATGCGTATCGTGCCCGCAGGCATGCATGACCCCGGTGGTGACCCCGCTGGCGGGGGTGGCGGTTACGGTCGATGCGTAAGGCAGGCCGGTCTGCTCGACCACCGGGAGCCCGTCCATGTCGGCGCGCAGCAGGACGGTCGGCCCCTCCCCATTGGTCATCACCGAAACCACCCCCGTCCGGCCGACCCCTTCGGTTACTTCGAAGCCGAGATCGCGCATCCGCTTCGCCAGCTTGGCCGCGGTCTCATGCTCTTCGAAACTCAGTTCGGGGTTCGCATGGAGATCGCGGTAAAGCTCCATCAGGCCGGGCATGTCCTCGGTTAGATCGCTGCGCAGATCATTGGCCTGCGCGGGTGCGGCCAGCACCATTGCGAGCGCGGCAAGGCTTGTTGGAACGGTTTTGGACATGGGTTCTGGTCTCCCTACACGATGGACCACATGGAACAGGGTCCATGGGCAAACTTCGCCGCCGCTGTAGCGCGGTGGTTTTCCGGAACGCCTATCTTGCAGACCCAGCTGCCGTAGGAAAGCCTACAGCCCGTAGGTTACCACCAGCGCGAGCGAGAGCATGGTGACCATGATCAGCACCAGCGGGACCCCGGTCCGGACGTAATCTTTGAACTCGTACGAACCCTCGGCCATGATCAGCATATTAGTCTGATAGGCGATGGGGGTCGCGTAACACAGGTTGCAGCCGAACAGCACGGCAAGCACCAGCGGTTCGGGCGGCAGGTCCAGCTTGCTGGCGATGGCGAAAGCAATCGGCGTGCCGACGGTGGCTGCAGTCGCATTGGACGCGAAATTGGTGAGGAAGGTCATCGCCAGCATGATCGCCGCCAGCGCGGCAGCAGGCGAGAGATAATCGAGTCCCACTGCCATGACCGTCCCGATCCAGTCGGCCGCGCCGCTGTCGAGGATGATCCGGCCAAGCGCGATGCTGGCTGCGACCAGCACAATGACGCTGCCCGACAGCCCGCGCCCGACCCGGTCGAACTTCACGCAGCCGGTCACGAACATCAGGATGGCGCCCGCGAGCGAGGCAATCGCGATCGGGATCAGCCCGACCGAGGCAAGCGCGATCGAACCACCCATGATCACCGCCGACAGCGTGGCCTTCGAACGGCGCGGCAGTTCGCGCATGCCTTCGAGCTGCAACAGGCTGTCGGCGCGGGCGAAATGCTGCATGTCGTCAGGCAGGCCCATAACCAGCAGCACATCGCCCTCGGCGAAGCGCAGATCGCCGCCTTCGGAAAACTGTTCCTTCTCGCCCACGAGCCGTTCGGGGCGATGCGTCCCGATCACCGCGACGCCATAGAGATCGGCGATGCCCGAACTGGGCAGCGTCCGTCCGATCAGGCGCGAATCCGCCGTCACGATCATCTCGCCGACCGCGATGTCGGTGCCGGTCTCGCCCGAGCGGCGCCGGATACGGTCGATCACCCAGCTGGGCGCCGCATCGCCGCGCAAGGTCGCCATGGCTTCCTCGATCGCTTCATGCGTGCCGGTCATGCGCAGGCGGTGCTGTGGGCGCAGCAGGCCCACGGGCACTTCGTGGAACTCGATCCCCGATGGCAGGCGCGATCCCAGGTCAGACAATTCGCGTCCGTTGAGAATCGAGTTTTCGGTAACGCGCAGCCGCGTCTCGAACAACCGCTGGGCGTGGACTGCCTCGATGCGGTTGTCACCGAGCAGGCGTGGCATGACGATCCATACGAAGGGCAGCGCGACCAGCGATGCGACCAGCACGATCGGCGTGAAGTGGAACACGCCCATTTCGGGCATGCCCAGATCCACCGCGATCGATACCACGAGAATATTGGTCGAGGTGCCGATGGTCGTCGCCATGCCCCCCATCAGCGAGGCGGCGTTGAGTGGGATCAGCGTTTTCGAGGCAGCCATCGCGCCGCGCATGGCGAGATGCACGAAGATCGGCATCAGCAGCACCAGCACCGGCGTATTGTTGACCCCCATCGACAGCAGGAAGGTGATCACCAGCGAGAACAGCAGCCCGAGCTGGAGGTTGATCTTGAACAATCGCTCGAGAAATCGCGCCGCCGGATCGAGCGCGCCGGTAACCACCAGCCCCCGCCCCATGATCATCAGCGCGCAGATCGTGATCAGCGCGTAATGACCGAAACCGGAGAAGGCGAGGCTCAGGCCATCGGTCGGCTGGGTGTCCGGCAGCGGGAAGAAATACAGCCCGACCGCAATCACCGCGATCGTCATCAGCGAGATGATCTCGACCGACATGCGCCCGCGCGCGAAGGCAATGAACATCGCGATGGTAATGCCCATCGCGGCGATTGCATGGTAGGAAGGAACCCCGATCATCCGACCGCCGAAATCCCAGTTTATCCTGCGATACGCAAGGATTTAGTTTGGTACCCCTGGCCGAAGTGCCTGAATTCTATCGCAGCAGCGCTTTGCTGATGTCCAACCTACCATAGCACCCCACGGAAACCCGCCGCATCCCGCATGGCGATGTCCAACCATTGTGTTTGCGATTTGATGGATTGCCCAGCCCGAATTGAAATGTCGGCTTTCCTGCAGATCCCAATGTTGGTCTTTGACTGAAATTGGGGTGGAAAGCGGAAATCGCGAAAGCTAGACAAACGAGGCTATGAACCACCCTCAGATGCTCACTGAAATTGACGTCAGCCAGCTTGCAGACGCCTTCCCCATGTCGATGAGGACAAACGCGGTCGAAGCCGGAAAGGTGGTCCATGGCCTTCTTGATCCACGACAATGGGCCAAACAAGTGAGCCTTCTAGTTGGCGGAGAGAAAATACTCGTGCCGCGACGGCTGCGATATAGCGAGGCCCAAAGCGCATCCTCGAACGACGGCCGCATCGCGCAAATGGCCGCCTGTCTCCAAACTCAGAGTTCCAACGGCTTTGACCGGCAGCGTGCTTTGCGATCACTTCTACCCGCGGTGCAGCCATGGTCTGCACCCTTTGTGGTAACCCTGATCGGTGAGTATGTCGTCGAGATCATCGAGGACATCGCAGGTGCGACCACTCCGTCAAATGTTGACGCGATGATCTCATTTATCTCCGAAAATTGTGACTATTGGGAACTGACTAAGCAGCGCGTGGCCAGTTACTGGAATGCCTACTACAGACATAAATTCACAAAGCTGAATTACCCCGGATTTCAGCTAGTGAGGACACTTGAGACTAGCCTACGCGCACGCGCTGCATGATGTCCGGTTTCGGGTCGTTAGCGGCCATTCCGCTTTTGGTCGGGGCTCACGCGAATCTTCTAGCAGGCAGCCTGACCTTGGCTTGCCCTACCTGCGACCCCAGTTGATTGTCCAACCTTCACGAAATCACCAAAAATCAGGCGATTAGATAATTGTTTTGGTACCCCTGGCCGGACTCGAACCGGCACTTCAAAGAAACTCGATTTTGAGTCGAGCGCGTCTACCAATTCCGCCACAGGGGCACTGGGTCGGGCGCGGGGATTAGCCGCGCCCCGTGCAGGCATCAAGCCTTCAGCGCATTCGCCAGCAATTTGTGCAGCTTCGAATGCAGCGCGTCATTGGCCGCGAGGACCTGCTTGGCATGGATCGGCTGCGAACGGCCGCGGAAATCGGATACGAACCCGCCCGCTTCGCGCACGATCAGGCAGCCGGCGGCCGTATCCCAATCGTTGAGATCGCTTTCCCAGAAGCCATCGAACCGGCCTGCGGCGAGCCACGCCAGATCCAGCGAGGCGGCGCCGTAGCGGCGAATACCCGCGACCTGCGGACCGATGGCCGCAAAGATCTTCGACCATTCGCTGAAGTTGCCATGTCCCTGGAAGGGAATGCCGGTGGCGACCAATGCTTCGGACAGACCGCGGCGTGCGGACACGCGCAGGCGTCCGTCATGCAGCCAGGCCCCGCGGCTCTTTTCGGCCCAGAAGGTCTCGTCGGTGACCGGGTTGTAGATCACCGCGGCGCTGACGTCGTCCCAGCCGCCGCCGCCAAGCTTGGGTTCCTGCACCGCGATGCTGATCGCGAAATGCGGGATGCCGTGGAGGAAGTTGCTGGTGCCGTCGAGCGGATCGACGATCCAGCGCGGCTTGTTTGCGTCACCTTCGATGATGCCCGCCTCTTCCATCACGAAACCCCAGTCGGGCCGAGCGGCGAGCAGTTCGTCATAGATCGTGCGTTCGGCGATGCGGTCGGCCTTGGAAACGAAATCGGCCGGCCCCTTGCGGCTGACCTGGAGGTGCTCGACCTCGCCGAAATCGCGCCGCAAGCGACCACCCGCCTTGCGCGCGGCCTTCTCCATTACGCGGATGACACCCGATAGAACGGCCATGGAAACTCTCTTATTCGGTCAGGACGCGGATCGAACGCGCCTGCAGGTGGATATCGCCCCACTCGCAGGCCATGTCGAACTTCGTGCCCTCGATATTGAAGGACTGGATGGCGAAACGACGCTTGGTTTCGCCTGCATTTTCAGCGCGATCGAGACCCAGCTTCGAAATCCCGGCGAACTTGAGCAGGCCGGGGTGGAAGCAGCAGTCTTCGTCGGCGCCCGGCGCTTCGTAGTCGGGATGCGCTTCCTCGAGGCAGAAATCCATTTCCAGCGTCAGCTCGTCATCGTTGATGATGACCGCGCGCAGAACGCTGCGGGTGATGTCGATGTTCTCGAACCGGCTGGCGATGGATTTGCCCATGAGCTTACGCCTTGCCGACGTAGGACTGTTCGTAGACGTCGACGATGATCCGCGTGCCGCTTTCGATATGCGGCGGGACCATAATGCGCACGCCATTGTCGAGCACCGCGGGCTTGTAGCTGGACGAGGCGGTCTGCCCCTTCACCACGGCATCGGCCTCGACGATTTCGGCTTCGATCTGGGCGGGAAGTTCGACCGAGATGGGCTTTTCTTCCCACAGCTCGAGCTTCACCTGCATGCCGTCCTGCAGGAAGGCGCGCGCGTCGCCGAGCAGGTCGCTCGGCAGGGTGATCTGTTCGTAGGTGCTCTGGTCCATGAACACGAGCATGTCGCCATCCTCGTAAAGGAATTGATACTCCGCCGTATCGAGACGCACCTTTTCGACCGTGTCCGCGCTGCGGAAGCGGACATTGGTCTTGCGGCCGTCCTGCAGGTTCTTCATTTCGACCTGCATGTAGGCCCCGCCCTTGCCCGGCTGCGTGTGCTGGATCTTGGCGACCTTCCAGATGCCGGTTTCATATTCGATGATGTTGCCCGGACGGATGTCCACGCCGCTGATCTTCATGGGGAAGCTACCTTCGACTTGTAAAAGAGCAGGCCGCCCGTCGGGCGGTTGTGTGCGGCGCGCCTTAGCCGAGCGAGGCCGCGCGGGCAAGCGAGTGGAAAACCGCGGTCGGCGTTGCTATATGCATCGTCGGACGGATGATATGAAACAGCTTACAAAACTTACCCTGCTCGCCGCGCTCGCGGGCCTCGCTCACGGACCTGCCATGGCGCAGGGGCGGCTGCTGCTGCTCGACCAGGGCGAATATGTCTGCGCGCTTCCCGGCGATGCGAGCGGCGCTGCGTGGGTCGAACAGGAGGGCCGCGATTTCGCCATTACCGGCGGGTCGAGCTATCGCACCCTGCGCGGTGCCGGCACCTATCTGATGGAAGGCAAGCTGGTCACTTTCACCCGCGGCCCGATGCGCGGCACCAAGATGATGCGGCTGGGGTCCGGCCTGCTGCAGGAAGTCGGGCGTGACGGCAAGCTGGGCCGTTTGCGCTGCCACCGCGTCGGCCCGACCAGCGGCTGACTAATCGGCGGTTAGCAGCGGGTAGGGATTGACCGCATTGGCGGGCTCCCACCATTCGGCATCCGCGGTCGTCTGCAAGATTGCGAAATGCAGGTGCGGGGCCTCGGCAGAGGCATTGCCCGAACTACCCACCATGCCCAGCCGCTGGCCGCGGCGGACGCGCTGCCCTTCGCGCAGCCCCTCGGCATAGGCATCGAGATGCGCGTAGTAATAGATCGTCTCGCCATCGGTCGAGCGAACGTAGATCGTATTCCCCCCGGCTTTCGAGCGGAACAGCTTCTCGATCGTGCCGGGCGCGGAGGACAGCACGCTGGTGCCCTTCGGCGCCATGATGTCGAGCGCTTCGTGCAGGCGCGTACCGCCGCCGCGCGAATCGCTGTATGTATCGGTAAGATCGGCGGGGCGGATATTCTGCACCGGGATCAGCAATTGGCGCAACTGCGCCGCGCTGGGCGCCGCCGCCAATTGCGCATCGAGCGCACCGACCGCCAGCACATCGCTATCCGTAGCCGTTCCATCGGATGACGTGTCGCTCGCGCTCGGGCTCGGCGCGGCTTCAGCGGGCCGCGTCGCTTCACGCTGGCCGGTGCTGGTTGCGTTCTCGATCAGGCTGCCACCCGCAACGATCCAGATCGCGCTGGTGATGGTGGCCGTTACGACGATGGTCAGGATGCGGTCGACGAGGTTCATGGGGTCACCCTAACCGCTCAGGCTTCGAAAAGCACCTTTGTCGATTGCGACACCATCCCGGCAAGCCGCGCCGCGTCCCAATTGGTCAGCCGGACGCAGCCGCTGCTCTGCGCGCGCCCGATGGTTTCCGGATCGGGGGTGCCATGGATGCCGTAATGTTCCTTGCTGAGATCGATCCAGACGATACCGACCGGCGAATTCGGCCCCGGTGCCAGCGTATAGGTTTCGCCGTCTCCATTGCCGAGCACTTCGGGATCGTAGCTGTAGGGCGGGTTGTAGGCTTCGCCGACGATGTCCCATTCACCCAGCGGGAGCGGAAACTCGCTCGACCCCGAGCTGACAGTGAACAGAGCGATCAGCTTGTCGCCCTGATAGGCTTTCAGCGTCTTGCCCGCCTTGCTGACTACGATGCGGTCGACCGAAGGCTGTTCGGACCCGACGCCAAGCGAAGCGAGCGTGCGCTGCCAGCCGCTATCCTCGACCGAACGCGGCGCGATCCGGTCGGCGCCGATATTGGGCACGCGGATCTGCTGGCCCGCGGCAAAAAGGCTGGTCGTTGCGGCGCTTGGTGAGTCGGGACCGCTGGCCTGCGGAGTGGGCGATGCGGTGGGGGTGGCGCTGGCCGAAGTCGTGGATTCGGTCCCGCCCATCCCCGCAGGCTTGCCGCCGGGATTGAGCTGTTCGAGCACTTCCACAGTCGTATGGAAACGCTCCGCCAGCCGTTCGTCGAGCGAAGTGTAGCCGAGCCGTTCCAGCTTGGCCTTCTCCGCTACATCCTCGGGCATGTCGGTATAGCTCGACTCGCCCCAGGCTGCCGGGATCGTCACCACCCGCGTGGCGGGGATGCGGTCCCATTCGGACAGCGCGCCCTTGGTCGCTTCGTCGAGCTTTCCGGTGACGGTGAGGTCATTCGCTTCCTGGAACCCGCGCAGCGCGTTTTCGGTGCTCATGCCCATCTTGCCGTCGATGACGCCGGGACCGAAGCCCACGCGGTCGAGCACGACCTGCGCCTGCATGATCGGGCGCACTTCGGGATCGGGAATGTCGGTCGTTTGCGTCTGATCGCCCGACGCATCGTCGTTCGATGCCATCGTATCGGCATGGTTGTCCGCGCCATAGGTCTCGTAGCCGACATCGTCCCCGCTCTCGGCGCTGGCGACGCTATCGGTATCCTGGTCCTCGTCGGACCCTTGTGTGCCGCAGGCAACCAGGGCGAGCGATGAAACGGCGGCGAGAATAAGGGTGCGCATGAGGGGACCTCTCCTGAAATTACGGGACGCGACCGCCCCTTTCAGAATAGCCAACTCACGCGGCGGCGATTTGCTCCTTGAAGGCTTTCACCGCAGCCGCTTCGTCACCGTTCCAGATCGCCCCGGACACGGCGAGGAAATCGGCCCCGGCCTCGACCAGCGGCTGGCAATTGGCGGGCGTTATCCCGCCGATCGCGACGCAGGGAATCTCGAACAGATTGCTCCACCATTCGAGGATTTCGAGTTCGGGACGATGTTCGCTCGCCTTGGTCGTACTGTCGAAGAAAGCGCCGAAGGCGACATAGTCCGCGCCCGCTTCGCCCGCTTCCATGGCGAAATGCTTCGACGCATGGCAGGTCACGCCGATCTGCGCCTCGCGGCCCAGTTCCTCGCGCGCATCGCGCGGCTCGCCGTCGCCCTGCCCCAGGTGCACACCATCGGCACCAAGCCGTTTGGCCAGCGCGATATCGTCATTGACGATGAAGGCGACGTCATGCGCCGCGCAGATCGCCTGTAGCGGCGCGGCCAACCGGGCCGCCTCGTGCTGGTCGATCCCCTTCACACGGAACTGGAAGGCGGTAACCAGCCCGGGGCCCGCCTCTATCGCGCGCTCGAGCCGCTGGGGGAAATCGCCCGATACGTCGAGCGGCGAGATAAGATACAATTGGCAATCGGTCATCGGGCCGCCCTAATGCGCCCGACGGGTTTCGTCACCTGTTCAGGCAGGTGAAAGCGGCGGCGCGTTCTATCGCCTGCATGAAAACCCTTCTCGCCTCCCTTATGCTCACCCCGCTCGCCGCCTGCGCGGTGATTCCCGACACGCCGCGTGCCAATGGCGACGCTGCCTCGCAAGGTAGCGCGGTCGCCATCGGTCAGCCGGTATGGACGGGCGATACGATCCTGACGCCGCTGGCGGTCACCGAGGACAGCCGCTGCCCGATCAATGCGCGCTGCGTCTGGGCGGGTAAGCTGACCGTCTCTACCCGCATCGCCGCCACCCACTGGGCGCAGACTGCCCCGCTCACGCTGGGCGAACCCTATGAAGTGATGGGACGGACCTATGTGCTGGCAGCGGCCACGCCCGGGCAAACCACCGACCGGGAAATCCCGGCCGGCGAATATCGCTTCACATTCGAAAAGCGCTGAACGCCTCAGGCCACGCTGGCGGCCTGGATCTTGTCCATTGCGGCCGACAGCGTCGCATCGAATTCGGCATCGTCCTGCGCGGCGCGCAGGTCCTGCAGCAGACCGCGGCTGAAGCTGGCGATCATGCCGGGGTTCTTGGCCAGCTCGCGGCAGGCGTCGTCGGTCGAATAGCCACCCGAAAGCGCGACCACGCGCAGCACCTTGGGATGGTTGGTCAGCCCGCCATAAAGCCCCGCTTCCTTGGGGATCGACAGCTTGAGCATGACCTGCTGGCCTTCGGGCAATGCCACGAGGCCTTCCTCGATGGCTTCGAGCATGATCTTCTCGCCCTCCGCGCGGTCGGCGGCGGTGATGTCGTATTCGGGTTCGAGCATCGGGACGAGACCGCAGGACAGGATCCGCGCGCCTTCGGCGAACTGCTGCCGGACGGCTTCCTTGATGCCGACGGGGTTGGCTGACTTGATGACAGAGCGCATCTTGGTGCCGAACACGCCGAGTTCGCGCGCGCGGTTGCACATCGCTTCAAGGCCGGGATTGGGCTTCATCAGCTGCGCGCCGTCGCGTTCGTCCTCGAGCCCCTTGTCGACCTTGAGGAAGGGCACGATGCCGCGTTCCTTGAGACGCGCGGGCACGCTCTTGCCGCCGCTCGTCCCGTCCATGGTCTTTTCGAACAGGATCGCGCCGATGACCTTGCCATTGCCGAAGCAGGGGCTTTCGATGATCCGCTGGCGCATTTCGTGGATCAGGCCGAACATCTCGTGTTCAGTGGTCCAGGCATCCTCGGCAACACCGTAACCGGCCAGCGCCTTGGGGGTCGAACCGCCCGACTGGTCGAGCGCCGCGATAAAGCCCTGGCCCTCGGCAATACGCGCCTTCATTTCATCGAAAGTCATCTGGAAAACCCCGTCGCTGGTAGTGGTACTGCAATCATATGCGGCGCATACAAAAGGCCCCCAACCCCTGCAACTGCGGGGGCAACAAAATCCGCAGCCTTGCGGGCGCACAAGACAGCCGCGGTGGCGGGTTCCGCGTAAAGCACGGCAAGCCGCGCTCGGCCGCCTATCGTGCGCACGGCGAAGCAGGCCCCGGACCGAGCTATGGCGACGCCAAGGAAGACGGCGAAGGTTATGAAGGGTTCGACAACGATTTCACCCGCCGCAACACCACCTTCATGACCTGGAATCTGATGCACATGGCGCGCATGCTGAAGGATGCGGGCGGCATTCCCGCATGGGGCAATTCGGTCGATCTGTGGCAGGAAGGCCGCCGCTTCGACGCGCCCAATCCCGAATATCGTTAGCGCGCGAATTCGTCGAGGAAGCGCTGCGCAATCGGGCTTTCGGCGACTTCGGCCTTGACCAGCGAATTGCCCCACCAGATCGCCTCGGTATTGGCGAGCACGATCAGTGTCAGCCGCTTGCCGGGCACTTTGAGATAAAGGGCAGAGCCCTTCTGCTCGTTCCAGCCTGAATGCCACAGTAGCCGCTGGCCGTTCCAATCCTCGAGGAACCAGCCGCGCCGGTAGTCGCCAAGCGGGCCGATGTCGGCTTCGACCAACTCGCGGATCAGCGCTGGCGGGATGAGCACGCCGGAATCGAAGGCGATATCGAACTTCGCCATCTGCAGCGGGCTGGCGATGATTCCCGCTGCCGCGCGGAAATCGTCATCGGGCAGGACCTGTTTGACCAGACGCCCATCGACCGGGTGGAAGGGCGGCGCGAGGAACCGCAGGGCATCACCGCCTTCGGGATCGCGCCAGCCGAGAGCGACGTCGCGCATTCCCGCAGGCTCGGCCACGCGGTCACGCACGATGGCGCGCAGGTCGCGTCCACCCGCGCCGCGAATCGTGCGGTCGATCCGCGCATAGGCGATGGGGTTGTAGACGAAGGCCTCGCCATTGGCGCGCATGTCGAGCATTTGCGAGAGCGTCAGCGGCTTCGCGCAATCCATCGCGGCCACCGTATTGCCATGCCGGTCCTCACCGCCGCTGCCGAAGGGGATCGGGGACTGCGACAGCCAGTCGCATGTGTCGGCAAAGCCGTCGTCCGCACGCATCGACAGGTCGAGCGACAGCCCGCCCGCCAGTGCCTCGGCCATGATCGCCGTGGCGGCGATGGGCTTGGTGGTGGACGCGATCTTGTAGGTCGTATCCGCGCTGGTCGCGACCTCGCCCTCGTCATCGGCCCAGCCGTAATAGCCTTCCCACGCAATCTGCCCGTCGCGGACGATCACCGCGCTCAGCGCCGGGACACTGTTTTCCTCGCGGAATTCGGCCAGGAATTGATCGAAGGGTGCGAACTCATCCGCCGGGTCGCCCGCTTGCGCCGAGGTGACCGAGGGCAGCAGAAGCAGGGCGAACAGGCAGAGAAAACGCACGGACCTATCTCCTGGTGATCTTCCGGATAATGCCGTTGAAGCTTAGCACCGGCTTGCCGTCGGCGCGGATCATGCCGACGACATAGATCGTCTTGCCGCCCGCGCGGACGACTTCGCCGCGCGCCTCGATCAGCTGGCCGACGCTGGCCGGATCGAGGAAATCGCCCGCGAGATGCATCGTGACACCATGCGATCCGGCGAGTTCGTCGGTCGCGATGGTGAAGATCGCGCTGTCGGCGAAGGTCATCATGCAGCCGCCGTGCATGAAGCCCGCGCCATTCATGTGGCGCTCCTCCGCGCGGAAAGCGGCGACCATGCTGCCGTCGTCATCGCGCCGTTCGTAGAACGGGCCCGCGCGCTGTTCGAAAGCATCGCTCTGCCAGGTCGACCAGCCCGCCCACTCGCCCTCGGTGACGGGTACGAGCCCGCCGCTCGCGCCTACTGCTTCGTTCTCGCTCATTCGGTCAGCGCCGCCACACCGGGAAGCGGCTTGCCTTCCATCCATTCGAGGAAGGCGCCGCCTGCGGTCGAGACGAAAGTGAACTCGTCCTTCACCCCGGCATGCGCAAGCGCGGCGACCGTATCGCCCCCGCCCGCGACCGAGATCAGCGAACCGTCCTGCGTCAGCGCCGCCGCGGTCCGGGCCAGCGCGACGGTGGCGGTGTCGAAAGGCTCGGTTTCGAATGCGCCCATCGGGCCATTCCACACCAGCGTGCGGCAGGTCTTGAGCACGTCGGCCAGCGCCTCGGTCGCCAGCGGGCCGACATCGAGGATCATCTCGTCATCCGCGACCTCGTGGACGTTGCAGGTGCGCAAGCTGGGCGGATTGGCGGCGAATTCCTTGGCCACCACGACATCATAGGGCAGGTGAACCGTGCAGCCCGCATGCGCGGCTTCGTCGATGATGCGATTGGCGGTGTCGGTAAGCTCGTGTTCGCACAGCGACTTGCCGACATCGACACCCTTCGCGGCGAGGAAGGTGTTGGCCATCCCGCCGCCAATGATCAGGTGCTGCACCTTGCCGACCAGATTGGACAGCACGTCGAGCTTGGTCGAAACCTTGGCCCCGCCGACGACCGCGGCCACCGGCGCTTCGGGATTACCCAGTGCGGCGTCGAGCGCCTTCAGTTCGGCTTCCATCGCGCGGCCCGCATAGGCCGGGAGATGGTGCGCCAGCCCCTCGGTGCTGGCATGTGCGCGGTGCGCCGCGCTGAACGCGTCGTTGACGTAGAAGTCGCCATGCGCGGCCATGCCACGCGCGAATTCGGGATCGTTGGCTTCCTCGCCCGGCCAGAAGCGGACATTGTCGAGCAGGCCGATATCGCCATTGGCAAGGATGCCGATCGACTGTTCGACCACGGGGCCCATGACCTCGGGGATGAACATGATCTCCTCGTCCAGCACCTTCTCGACATCGCCCTGCACGAAGCTCGTGCTCATGGTCGAATAGCGCTTGCCCTTGGGACGCCCGTAATGCGCGAGCAACAGGACCTTGGCACCCTTGTCGGCGAGTTCGAGGATGGTCGGCTTGACCGCCTCGACGCGCGAGACGTCGGTGGCCGAACCATCCTTCATCGGCAGGTTGAGATCGACGCGCACCAGCGCGATCTTGCCGGTGATATCACCGAGATCGTCCAGGGTCTTGAAGCTGCTCATGGTCGGGGCGTCCTTTGGCGGAACTTGGCGTTAGAGGAACTTCGCCATCACGCCGGCGGTGTCGATCATGCGGTTCGAGAAGCCCCATTCATTGTCGTACCAGCTGACAACGCGGGCAAGCTTGCCTTCCATCACGCTGGTTTCGAGGCTGTCGATGGTCGAGCTGGCCGGGTAGTGGTTGAAGTCGCTGCTGACGAGCGGCTGGTCGGTATAGTCGAGCACGCCCTTCATCTTGCCTTCGGCGGCTTCCTTGAGCGCGCCGTTCAATTCTTCGACGCTGGTGTCGCGGCTCGGGGTGAAGACGAGATCGACGAGGCTGACATTGGGCGTCGGCACGCGCACGCTCGAACCGTCGAGCTTGCCCGCCAGTTCGGGCAGGACGAGGCCGACCGCGCGCGCCGCGCCGGTGGTGGTCGGGATCATGTTCTGCGCCCCGCCGCGGGCCCGGCGCATGTCGCTATGCATCTGGTCGAGCATGCGCTGGTCGTTGGTGTAGCTGTGGATCGTAGTCATGAACCCGCGCTCGATCCCGACGGTGTCGTGCAGCACCTTGGCCATCGGCGAGAGGCAGTTTGTGGTGCAGCTGGCGTTCGAGACGATCACGTCCTCGGCGCTGAGCGTTTCGTGGTTCACGCCGTAAACGATCGTGGCCGAAACGTTCTTGGCCGGGGCCGAGATCAGCACCCGCTTGGCGCCTGCCTTGAGATGCGGTTCGGCCGCTTCGTGGCTCTGGAAGAACCCGGTACATTCGAGGACGATGTCGACGCCCTGGTCGCCATGCGGCAAGTCGCCCGGATCCCGCTCGCTGGTGACCGCGATGCTCTTACCGTTGACGATGATCGCCTTGTCGCCGACTTCGACGGTGCCGGGGAAGCGGCCATGCGTGCTGTCATACTGGAACAGCAGCGCATTCGACTTGGTGTCGGCCAGGTCATTGATGCTGACGAGTTCGAGATCGTGATCGTCACGCTCGAGAATGGCGCGCGCCACGAGGCGGCCGATACGTCCAAAACCGTTGATTGCAACCTTCGTCGCCATTGCAAAAACTCCTGCTTAACCGTTCAGTTTGTTCATGATTTGCGGAACGATGGCGTCCGCAGTGAAGCCGAATTTCTCGAACAGATCGCCCGCCGGCGCGCTGGCGCCGAAGCGGTCGATACCGATCCGCAGACCGTTGGTCATCGTGTAGCGATCCCAGCCGAATGTCGTCCCTGCCTCGATGCTGACGCGAAGCGTTTCGTCGGGCAAAACGTCGGGCAGCAGCTCGGCCTTGTAGGCGTCGTCCTGCTCGTCGAACAGCTGGGTGCAAACCATCGACACGACGTCCGCGCCGATGCCTGCCTTTTCCAGTTCGGCGGCGCATTCGGTCGCCAGGCTGACTTCCGATCCGGTCGCGATCAGGATGACCCCGCGCGGCGATTCGGCAGCCTTGAGACGATAGGCCCCGCGCCGGCTGAGGTTCTCCGAAGCCGCCTCGGTGCGCAGCTGCGGCAGCCCCTGCCGGGTCAGCGCAAGAACCGTCGGGCGGTCCTTCTCGCGCAGCGCGATGTCCCAGCATTCGGCGGTTTCGACCGTATCCGCCGGGCGCATGACCAGGAGGTTCGGGATCATCCGCAGCGACTGGATATGTTCGATCGGCTGGTGCGTCGGCCCGTCTTCACCAAGCCCGATGCTGTCATGCGTCATCACATAGACCACGCGGGCCTGCTGCAGCGCGGACAGGCGGATCGCGGCGCGGCAATAGTCGGTGAACACCAGGAAGGTGCCGCCATAGGGGATCACGCCGCCATGCAGCGCCATGCCGTTCATCGCCGCGGCCATGCCGAATTCGCGAATGCCGTAATAGATATAGCGTCCGCTGCGGTCGTCGGCGGTGAACGGGCCGATGCCCCCCGCCTTGGTGTTGTTGGACCCGGTCAGGTCGGCGCTGCCGCCGATCGTATCGGGCAGGTTGGCGTTGATTTCGCCCAGCGTCATCTCGCTCGCCTTGCGCGTCGCGACCTTCTGCGGTTCGTCGATCAGCGACTGGATATAAGTGTCCAGGCTGAAGCTCTCGGGCAGATCGCCTGCCATCCGGCGTTCGAATTCGGCCTTCTCGCCATGCGCTTCGAGCCGGTTGCGCCATTCGGCGCGCGCCGCCGAACCACGCTCGGCCGTCCCGCGCCAGTCGGACAGCACCTGATCGGGAATTTCGAACGGCGCCGCGTCCCAGCCCAGTGCCTCGCGCACTTCAGCGATTTCATCGTCGCCCAGCGGTGCGCCGTGAGTGGCACTGGTGCCCTGCTTGTTGGGCGAACCCTTGCCGATCACCGTCTTGCACGCGACCAGCGAGGGCCGTTCGTCGGCCACCGCTTCATCGAGCGCGCGGCGGATATCGTCGAAATCGTGCCCGTCGCAGCTGACGACATGCCAGCCGGTCGCTTCGTAGCGCGATTTGATGTCTTCGCTGGTCGACAGGTCGGTGGTCCCGTCGATGGTGATGTTGTTGTCGTCCCACAGCACGTTCATGCGGCCGAGCTTGAGATGGCCGGCAAGACCGATCGCTTCGTGGTTGATGCCTTCCATCAGGCAGCCGTCACCCGCGATCACCCAGGTGCGGTGGTCGACGATGTCGTCGCCGAAGCCTGCGTTGAGGTGCCGTTCGGCAATCGCCATGCCCACCGCCATCGCCAGACCCTGTCCCAGCGGACCGGTGGTGCTTTCGACGCCGTCGACCAGGAAGTTCTCCGGATGGCCGGCGCAGGGGCTGCCGAGCTGGCGGAAATTGCGGATGTCCTCCATCGTCGGGGCGGCATAGCCCGACAGATGAAGCAGGCTGTAGATCAGCATCGAGCCATGGCCCGCGCTGAGCACGAAGCGGTCGCGATCGGCCCAGTCGGGCGATGCGGGATCGTGCTTGAGATAGTCGCTCCACAGCACAGTCGCGACATCGGCCATGCCCATCGGCATGCCGGGGTGCCCCGAATTCGCCGCCTGCACCGCATCCATCGAAAGTGCCCTGATGGCATTGGCCATCTGGACCATGCGAGCGGTGGCAAGACTCATGGGATTTATTCTCCGGAAACTGGGTCGATTCGACGCGCGCGAAGCCTTCGCGGAGCGTAGGCGCGAGGTCAACCCGCCCGCCGCGCCATGCACAGCCGGCAATTCCCTCATTCCACTTATCAACAGAATAGGCCAAGCCTTTGACTGGACGCGGCAATCTTGGTATTTCCCACGGTGTCATGACTTCGCAACGCATTCAATCGGCGATGGACCGCATCGACCGCGCGCTGGCGCGGATCGAAACGCAGGCCGCGCTTGCCTCGCATTCCCCCGCGCCGGACGCGCCGACCAATGCCGAACTCGTCGCCCGCCACGAGGCGCTGCGCGAAAGCGTGACGACCACCATCTCGCAGCTCGACGCCCTGATCGAAGGGCTGGCCCCATGAGCGATGTCAAACTGGCGGTCGGCGGGCGCAATTACACCGTTTCCTGCGCCGATGGGCAGGAAGATCACGTCCAGCGGCTAGCCGGCATAATCGATGGCAAGCTGGGCTCGATGGGCGCCAACCTGTCGAGCAATGAAGCCAAGAACTTGCTGTTCGCCGCCTTGCTGGTGGCCGATGAACTGGACGAGGCCAAGCGCGCGGCAGAGCCGCCCCCGGAACCCGATTTCGACACCGAGCGGCTGGCCGGACAGCTCGAACGGATGGCGGCGGCGCTGGAGAATGCGGCATCGACCCTTGAGGGCGAGGCCCCCGCGTCCTAGATAGCGTGATGGCGGGGCTGCCCGGCACGAGCCGCATGAACATCCCTGAGGCTATAAGCATTCCTAGGGAGCTGTCCCTGTCCTGGTCTACCGGTTCGGCCGTGGGACCGGGACATACGGAACCCACCTGACGTTTACGCGTCAGAGGATTTCGCCGGAAACGACCCATGGTGGTCCCGCCACTTTCCGGACCAGCTATTGGCAGCAGCCCGCGCCTTTCACCGGGCGGCGGCGGCAGCCATCGACACATGGCGATAGCGCACCCACGAGCGAGGCCGTTGGACGCCCCGCGCCTCTACCGATAAGGACTTCCGCGTGACCAAGGACGAGCTTCGCAAACACCTGCGCATTACGCGGCGCGAGGAAGCCACCGCGCTACCGGAAAACATGCGCACGCTGGTGTTCATGCGCCCGCCTGCGCCGCTGCTCGAGCTGGTCCCCGAAGGTGCTGTGGTCGGCCTGTACCGCGCCAATCCCTATGAAGCGCCCGCGGCATCCTATGCCAAATTCTTCTTCGAACAGGGGTACGATCTCGCCCTGCCCCGCTTCGCCGACCGCGGCGCGGCGATGCACTTCGCTCAGTTCAGCGACCCGTTTGGCGAAAGCGATCTCGAGACCGGTCCGTTCGGACTGCTGCAACCCATGGCCGATGCCGCAGCGCTGGAACCGCGCGTGTTGTTCGTGCCGCTGGTCGGGTTCACTGCCGAAGGCGCCCGGCTTGGCCAGGGCGGCGGGCATTACGACCGCTGGCTCGCAGACCACCCGGACACAACTGCCATCGGGCTTGCCTGGGACGGCCAGCGGGTCGATGACCTGCCCACCGAGGCGCACGATATCCCGCTTGCGGCAGTCGTGACGCCCACCCGCATCTATGGACCTTTCGCATGAGGCAAGAACCCACCTGGCGGATCCCGGTCGGCATTCTCGGATTGCTGCTGGCTCTGACCATCTATGGCGTGGTCATCGCGCGCTATGCGCCCGGGCTGATCGGCGACTGGCCGACGCTGGTCCAGACGCTGATCTATGTCGTGCTGGGGCTTGTCTGGCTGCTTCCGCTGCGCCGCTTCCTCATCTGGATGGAAACCGGCCGCTGGAGCTGATTGCCAAGTAGACTGCCCTACCCTAGCCTCCCTGCCCAAGGGAGAGGTCATGACCACACGCGAAGCGGTGGCCGACAAACCGTCGGTCTGGCTCAAGCTGGCGCACGGATCGGGCGCTGCCGCGTTCGGCATCAAGAACGGCGGCTTCGACTATTTCCTGTTGCTGTTCTACGGCACGGTGGTGGGGCTCGAACCCGGCCTCGTCGGGCTCGCTATCCTGATTGCGCTGGTGGTCGATGCGATCAGCGATCCGCTGGTCGGCTATTGGTCCGACAATCTGCGCAGCCGCTGGGGACGGCGCCATCCCTTCATGTATGCCGCGGCACTGCCCGTTTCGCTGAGCTACTTCCTGCTGTGGAATCCGCCCGACTGGGGCCAGGCGGGATTGTTCCTCTACCTGACCGCGCTGGCGGTGCTCATCCGAACCTTCATCACCTTTTACGAAACGCCCAGCTCGGCGCTTATTCCCGAGCTGACCGCCGACTATGACGAACGCACCAGCATGCAGGCCTATCGCCTGCTGTTCGGCTGGTCGGGCGGCACCGTGATGAGCATTGTCGTATTCGGATTTCTCTTCACCGGGCCGCTGGGAATGCGCGATCCCGAAGCCTATGCGCAATACGGGATCATCGCGTCGGTGCTGATATTCGCAACGATCATGATCTCGGCGCTGGGAACGCACAGCCGTATTCCTCATCTTCACCGCCCGGTCGCGCGGGGCGAGCGGTTCAGCATCGGGCGCATTTTCCGCGAAATGATCGAGACGCTGAGCGAGAAAAGCTTCCTCGCATTGTTCGTCGCCACCGTGCTGTTCGCCATTGCGACCGGCCTGTCGGCGGCGCTCGCCTTCCTGATACTCAACTATTTCTGGGGGTTCAGCGAATTCCAGATCTTCATCTGGACCTGCTCGGTGCTGTTCTCCGCCGTGATCGGTTTCCTCATTGCGCCATGGGCGACCCGAAAACTCGGCAAGAAGCGCGCGACCATCGTTCTGGGCCTGCTCGCCTTCACCATCCAGCCCTCCCCCGTCCTGCTGCGGCTGGCCGGGCTGATGCCCGAAAACGGCGACCCGCTGCTGTTCCCGCTGGTGCTAGGCATCAATGTGATCGACCTGGCGCTGATCATTGCGGTGCAGGCGGTGGCCTATTCGATGATCGCCGACCTGGTCGAAGCCAACCAGGTGCGCACCGGTCGGCGTTCGGAAGGCGTCTATTATGCGGCGATGACCTTCACGCGCAAAACCACGCAGGGGTTCGGCGTGCTCGCGGCGGGCCTGATCCTGTCGCTGATCGACTTTCCCGAAGGTGCCGACCCGGCAAGCGTGGACCCCGATATCCTGTGGCGGCTGGGTGCGTCCTACGCGCCCGCATTGCTGATCCTGTGGCTTTCCGCGCTGTTCTTCATTGCGCGTTACCGGATCGACAAGGGCATGCATGAAGAGAACCTGCGCCGACTGGCGGATGCGGAAAAATCCGCATCCGCCTAGGCGTCAGACTATTGTCAGAAAACGTCCCAAGTGGCGCGAGTGACGGGGCTCGAACCCGCGACCTCCGGCGTGACAGGCCGGCACTCTAACCATCTGAGCTACACCCGCTTGAAGCGTTGCACCGCTTGGGAGCCGCGCCACTAAGGCAGGGTCCGATTCCTGTCAATGGCCGATGTTGCGGTTTTTTGGCACTTGTCCGCACGCGCCGAAACCGGGACCGGATTTACCCATTTTTAACCCTCTTTGGCGATAATCTGATCAGACTTTGCACGCGGGGTGAAATGGGGGGCTGACATGCTGACAAGAGCCATTCTCGCCTTTTCCATCGGCCTGCTTTGTGCCGGCGGAGTTGCGACCCAATCGGCTTTCGGCATCCAGCAATCGGCCTATATCGCACCGGGGTCCGGCGGCGACGGCGATACGCGGGTTAGCCGCCTCGCCCAGCGGCCCTTACAGCTTTCATATTTCCAGTTACGCCGCTTGCCCTCGCCGATCCATTCGGCAGCGGTGGCGATGCGTTTCGCGCGGGTTGCTTCGCGTTTGGCGCTCACCACCCAGTCGAGATAGTCGCGTCGCTGGGCATCGGTAAAACCCTCCCAGACGGCGATCGCCCCGTCACACCCTGCGAGCGCATCGCGGAAATCGTCGGGCATCGCGATCGGCGGCTTCGGCCTCTGCCGGATGGCCATAGGCGCTTGCGCATCCTGGGCCGCCTGTTTGAACCGTGCGATCAGCTCATCATCAGCGGGAAGCATGTCGAGCGCGGTGATCCTGCCGAAATTACCCATTCCGCCGCCAGCGAATTCTTCGCTGCATAGCATTAGGGAGGCATGGTTCTTGAACGCCGCCATCCCGACAGCATTCTTCCCGCCCACGACGAAATGCGGCACGCCCCATTTGATCGCCTCGACCGTATCGGGCAGCGCCCGGTGCACGAGATCACGAATGTGGTGCAGGATCGGCTGCGCAAAAGGCTGCGCCCTGTCGATGTACTCGTCGACTAGGCTGTCACGCGTCATGCGTGACAGCCTAGCAGATCAATCCACGAGGATCAGCGCCGGAGTTTCGAGCAGCTTCTTGAGCGCCTGGACGAAGCTCGCCGCGTCCCAGCCATCGACCACGCGGTGGTCGCAGCTGATCGAGATATTCATCAGCTTTCGCTTCTCGATCCGCTCGGCGCCATCGCTGCCGGTGACATACATCGGGCGTTCGATGATGCGGTTGGGGCCGATGATCGCGACTTCTGGGCGATTGATGACCGGCGTCGTCGCCACGCCGCCCAGGGGGCCGAGCGAAGTGACCGTCAGCGTGCCGCCCTGCAATTCCTCGCTCTTGGCCGTGCCGCTACGGGCTGCCTCGGCCAGGCGCGAGATTTCGTTGGCGAGCTGCCACGGGTTCTTCGCCTGCGCATCCCGGATCACCGGAACCATCAGCCCGGCATCGGTCTGCGCAGCCATGCCCAGATGCACCGCGCCGTGGCGCGTCACCACGCCGCCTTCGTCGTCATAGCGGGCGTTGATCATCGGGAAGTCGGGCAGCGTCTTGTAGATCGCGGTGATCAGCAGCGGCAGGATGGTCAGCTTGGGCTTGTCGCCGCGGTTGGTGTTGAGCTGCGCGCGCAGCACTTCCAGATCGGTGACGTCGCATTCCTCGACATAGGAGAAATGCGGAATGTTGCGCTTCGATGCGGCCATGTTCTCGGCGATGCGGCGGCGCATCCCGATGACCTTCTTCTCCTCATCCGCACGCGGCGCGGCGGCGGCGCCATAGCCTGCATTGTAGGACAGGAACTGGTCGAGATCGCCGTGGCGGACGCGGCCGTCCTCGGCCGGCTTCACCTGCGCGAGATCGACGCCGAGGTCCTTGGCGCGCTTGCGCACCGCGGGCGTGGCGAGAACCTTGGCGTGCCGTACCGGTTCGGGCGCGGGCGTCGGTGCCGGAAGCGGCTCGGGCTGCGGATCGGCGGCCAACGCATCGTCGGCATCGGACGCATCCGAGTTCTCCACCTCGATCCGTTCCACCGCCTCGTCCTTCGGCGCGGGCGCCGATGCGGGCGCAGCGTCGGTTGCTGGCGCGGCTTCCTCGACGACATCCTCGGGCACTTCGCCCTCGACCTCAATGACGACGAGCATCGAGCCGATCGACACCATGTCGCCCTCGCCGCCGGCGATCTCGAGGATCTTGCCGTTCACGGGGCTTTCCATCGGCACGGTGGCCTTGTCGGTCATCATGTCGACGAATTCTTCGTCTTCGCTGATCTGATCGCCGACCTGCTTGTGCCACTGCACGATCTCGGCCTCGGCGATGCCTTCGCCGATATCGGGCATGTTGAAGGTGAATTTCGCCATGGGATCAGTCCTTGAGGATCTTGTCGATGGCCTCGCCGATGCGGATCGGGCCGGGGAAATAGGCCCATTCGAGGCTGTGGGGATAGGGCGTGTCGAAGCCGGTCACGCGTTCGACCGGGGCTTCGAGGTGATAGAAACAGCGTTCGGTGACCAGCGCGGAAAGCTCCGCCCCGAAACCGCTCGTCCGGGTCGCTTCATGCACGATCAGGCAGCGCCCGGTGCGTTCGATCGAGGCTTCGATCGCCTCGATGTCGAGCGGGACCAGCGTGCGCAGGTCGAGGATGTCGGCTTCGACGCCCTTCTCGCGGCATACCGCCTCGACCACATGGACCATCGTGCCATAGGCGAGGACCGTCAGCCGGTCGCCTTCGGTGACGTGCCGCGCCTTGCCCAGCGGGATCTTGTAATAGCCTTCGGGCACGACGCTGGCGTCGAACTTCTTCCACGGCTGCACGGGCTTGTCGTAATAGCCCGAGAACGGACCGTTGTAGATGCGCTTGGGCTCGAAGAAGATGACCGGGTCGTTGTCCTCGATGCACGAGATCAACAGCCCCTTGGCGTCATAGGGCGTGGCCGGGATAACCGTCTTGAGGCCCGAGACATGCGTAAAGATCGCCTCGGGGCTCTGGCTGTGCGTCTGCCCGCCAAAGATGCCCCCGCCAAAGGGCGATCGGACGGTCATCGGTGCGACATATTCGCCCGCCGAGCGGTAACGCAGGCGCGCCGCCTCGGAGATCAGCTGGTCGAGCCCGGGGTAGATGTAATCGGCGAACTGGATCTCGGGCACCGGGCGCAGGCCATAGGCGCCCATGCCCACCGCCACCGCGATGATCCCGCATTCATTGATCGGCGTGTCGAAGACGCGCGTCTTGCCGTATTTGTCCTGCAGCCCCGCGGTGCAGCGGAAGACGCCACCGAAATAGCCGACGTCCTCGCCCATCACCACGACATCGTCGTCGCGGCCCATCGACACGTCGAGCGCATCGTTGATCGCCTCGATCATGTTGAGGCGGCGTTCACCCTGCTGCTCGGTGGCGGGCAGGTCCTTGGTCTGGGTCTCGCTCATGCCTCGGGCAATCCTTCGGGAAACTTGGTCTTGCGCTCGTGCACCGCCTGATCGGCCTGCTCGCGCAGGTGCCACGGCAGTTCCTCGAAGACGTCTTCGAACATGGTGCGGAACGGGTGGTGGAGACCGTGGCCGAGGATACCGTTGGCCTCGGCTTCCTTGGTCACCTTCTTGACGTGCTCGGCCGCCTCGAGGTCCATCTTCTCCTGCCGCTCCTCGTCCCATTCACCAAGCGCGATGAGGTGGTTCTTGAGCCGCATCACCGGATCGCCGAGCGGCCATTCGCTGCGCTCCTGCGCGCTGCGGTAGCCGCTGGGATCGTCCGAGGTGGAATGCCCTTCGGCGCGGTAGGTAAAGAACTCGATCAGCGTCGGCCCGGCGTTGGCGCGCGCGCGATTGGCTGCCCAGCGTTCGGCGGCATAACAGGCCAGTGCGTCGTTGCCGTCCACCCGCAGACCCGCAAGGCCATAGCCCAGCGCGCGTGCGGCGAAAGTGGTGCGCTCCGCCCCGGCAAAACCGCTGAAGCTGGAGATCGCCCATTGGTTGTTAATAACATTGAGGATAACCGGTGCATTATACACCGTCGCAAAGGTGCAGGCCGAATGGAAGTCGCCTTCCGCGGTACTGCCCTCGCCCACCCAGGTCGCGGCGATCCGGCTGTCGCCCTTCATCGCGCTGGCCATCGCCCAACCAACCGCCTGCGGGGTCTGCGTCGCGAGATTGCCGCTGATAGTGAAGAAGCTGTGCTCGCGGCTCGAATACATGATCGGCAGCTGGCGGCCCTTCAGCTTGTCGCCCTTGTTCGAGTAGATCTGGTTGATCATCTCGATCAGCGGGTAGCCGCGCTGGATCAGGATGCCCTGCTGGCGGTAGCTGGGGAAGACCATGTCGTCGCCCGCCAGCGCCATCGAGGCCGAGACGCTGGTTGCCTCCTCGCCGGTACACTTCATGTAGAAGCTGGTCTTGCCCTGCCGCTGGCCGCGGAACATGCGTTCGTCGAACGCGCGCGTCATAGCCATGTGGCCGAGCATGGCTCGCAGCGTGTCCGCATCAAGTTTGGGATCCCACGGCCCGTGCGCCTTATCGTCATCGCCCAGCACGCGGACCAGGCCATAGGCAAGGTCGCGCATTTCGGCGGGATCGCAGGCCTCGTCTGGCCGCGCCATGCTGCCCGCCTCGGGCACTTCGATGTGCGAGAAATCGACCGTGTCGCCCGGCCGGAACTTGGGTTCGGGAACATGCAGCGAGAGTCTCGGGCGGTTTTCGCCTCCCGCTGCACTACCCTTGGGCCTGTCGGCCATAGAATCGTCTCCCAGACGCAATCTTACGCTTAAGCGTTATTTTATTTCACGGAAGGGAAACGGTCAAGGGATGGCCGGATCACACCGCGACGGGCGCCTTGATCGGCGCAAGCGGCGTGTAATCGTGAACCTCGAAATCCTCGATCGTGTAATCGAAAATGGAAGGCGGACGCCGCACTATCTCAAGGCGCGGGCGGCCTTGCGGTTCCCGCGAAAGCTGCTCGTCTATCAGCCCTTCGTGATTGAGATAAAGATGCGTGTCGCCGCCCGTCCAGACGAGCTCGCCGGGTTCGAGGCCGACCTGCTGCGCGATCATCCGGGTCAGCAGCGCCGCCGACCACAGGTTGAACGGCAGCCCCAGCGCGACATCGCAGCTTCGCTGGTAGAGCAAGCAGTTGAGGCGATCTCCTGCAACGTGGAACTGGTAGGTCTTGTGACACGGCGGCAGAGCCATCGCGTCGAGTTCAGCGACGTTCCAGCCCTCGATGATATGCCGCCGGCTGCCCGGATTGGTACGCAGCGATTCGACCACTTGGGTAATCTGGTTGATCCCCGGTCCCGGTCGATACGTTCCGTCACCCTGCGCTTCAAAGGTCGGCCAGTCGACCCATTGCTTGCCATAGACCGGCCCCAGATCGCCCCAGCGCGCGGCGAAAGCCTCATCGTCGGCGATCCGCTGGACAAACTTCTCCAGCGGAAGCTGCTCGCCCGTCTTCGCAACATAGCGCGCATGCGGCCATTCGTTCCAGATCTTGACCCCCTGCAGTACGAGCGGCCGGATGTTGGTGTTGCCGGTAAGGAACCACAGCAATTCGCGCGTCGCAGTCTTCCAGTAGACCCGTTTGGTAGTCACCAGCGGCATCGCGCCGCCGGCAAGGTCGAACCGCAGCATTGCACCGAATACCGACCGCGTGCCCACGCCGGTCCGGTCCATTCGTTCGTCACCCGCGGTCCAGATGCGGCGCATGAGATCGAGATACTGCTGTTCGGGATGCGATTCGGACACGGAAGGCTCGTTTTGCTGCGAAAAATCCTCCTAGGCACAAATTGCCCGAATTGCCCGCTTGCGTGTGCCGCAATCCCCACCTATAGGGCCCGCCTTGCTTCGCACCCAAGGCTCCACAAAGCCGCGGGCCGATCCGGTCGGGGAGTAGCTCAGCCTGGTAGAGCACTGTCTTCGGGAGGCAGGGGCCGGAGGTTCGAATCCTCTCTCCCCGACCAATTTTCGTCGTTTCCGATATTAAGCCGCAGAATTCCGCCGTTTTCCTCACCCAGAGGAAATCGGTCGGGAATCCTGCGTGCCGATTGCACCACAAAATGCTTCAGCTGAGCAACGGTCAGGATCGGCAAGCGCACGCGTATAAGGTCCGTAATGACGCTATGGCGTAGGGTGTAGGCGGAAGCAGCTTCCGGTGGCCGCATCGACATTGTTCGTCGGCCCCTCGGACTTACGTCAAGGCAAGGCTCGACTCTCCGATCTCCGCATCAGCGGAAGCCTGCACATCGCAGGCTGGCGCCATCATGTTCGCATGATCTCATTCTGGCAGAGTAGAGCCACAAGTTCAGAGCAGGATCGCACCCCTGTGCGCCAGCGTTTCCCGCGCCTTTTGCTGGCCCGATTCCACACATTCGCCAACCGCTTTACCCCTCAGCCAGCCATCGAGGAAGCCGCCGTTGAAGGCATCGCCTGCGCCGCTTGAATCGACCACGTCGGTTGGCACTGCGGCAATGATCTCCGGCTCTCTCGCCGCCGAAGTCGACAGCACGCAGCCCTTCTCTGCCGCTTTCACCGCAACCAGATCGCAGCCGCCGGCGGCCCAACGGCTTGCGATGGCGCATTCGCCCTCGTCCGAGCCCCACAGGTCGCGCTCGTCCGTATTGGTCGGCAGGCCGATGGTGCAGTTGTGCACCGCGCGCTGCGATACGGCGGCAGCGGAGGCATGGTCCGGCCACAAATTGGGCCGGAAGTTGCTATCATAGGCGACCGCCTTCCCCGCCTGTTTGCGCTGGCCTGCCAGTGCGATCAGCGCATCGCGTCCCGCATCGTCGACGATCGCGAGTGTAATCAGGCTGAAATAGACGAGCCGGGCAGCCGCCGCCGCATCGAGTGCCTCAGCCATGCCCGGAAGTGCGAACATTTCGCGCGCGGCGCTGCGGTCGCGCCAGTAGAGAAAGCTGCGCTCACCCTGTTCGTCCAGGTAGATCGCATAGATGCCGGGGTTGCGATCAGGATGACGCAGGACGTGGCGTGTATCGATGCCCTCGGCGGCCCATGCCGCGACCAGCGCATCGCTGATCGGATCGGTCCCGACCGCGGTGACATAGGCGATATCGTGCCCCGCCCGCGCAAGATGGATGGCCGTGTTCAGCGTATCACCGCCATAGCGAAGCCCTGCTCCGCCATGGCTGTGATACTCCAGCATTGCCTCGCCGAAGATGAAGGTGGTCATCGCGGGTCCCGACTTGCGCGGCGCTCAGGAAAAACCGAGGCCGCCATTGATATCGACATTCGCCCCATTGATGAACGACGCCTCATCCGACGCGAGATAGGCGACCGCATCCGCGGCTTCTTCCGCCCGGCCCTGACGGCGCAGCGGTGTCGAATTGGCGACGTTTTCGCGCGCGGCGTCGGGGGTGAACTTGTCGTGGAAGGCCGTCGCGATCATGCCCGGACACAGGGCATTCACGCGAATGCCCCTGGGGCCGAGTTCTTTCGCCATGGCGCGGGTGAAGGTCATCACCGCCCCCTTCGACGTGGCATAGGCCGCGGCACCGCCGCCGCCGCCATCGCGGCCTGCGAGCGAGGCGAGATTAACGATCGCGCCGCCTTCACCCATGTGCTCGGCCGCAGCCTTGGTCGCGAGGAAGGTCGAGGTCAGGTTGAGCTGCATGACGTGGTTGAAAAACTCCTCGTCCATCTCGGCAAGCGGCTTGCGCGCGACGAGGCCGCCCGCATTGTTGACGAGGATGTCGATCCCTTCGCCAAACGCATCGGTCGCAGCCGCCACCAGCTTGGCGACGTCTTCGGACTTGGTCACGTCGGCACGGACCTTGATCGCCTTGCCGCCGCCAGCGGCATCGATCGCTGCCAGCGTTGCATCGGCATCGCCTTCATTGCTGAAGTAATTGACGACGACATTGGCGCCTTCGCTGGCCAGCTTGACCGATATGGCCCGGCCGATATCGCGGCTGCCACCGGTGACAATTGCGGTTTTGCCCTGGAATTTCATGTGATCTGTCCCCGTCTTTGGGTTGGCCGCGCTAGGCGGATTTGGGTTTGAGAGGTTTGATTTCCGGGCACAGGATGAGCACGGAAAGCACGGTCATGATCGCGAGCCCCGCACCGACGACGAAGGCCGGCGCGTAGCTGTTCACGGTGATGATCGGGATCAGGAAGTTGAGGCCGACGACGGCGAGCTTGGCGGCGGTGCCGGCATAACCCGCCAGCGTTCCCACCGAGCCGCCGCTGTAGAAATCGCTCGGCAGCGTCTGGATATTGCCCACCGCGGTCTGGAAGCCGAACAGGATGACGGCCATCAGCAGCACGGCGATCAGCGGCGTGGCCGCCTGCGTCGTTGCCAGCAGCGCGACCAGCATGATCAACCCGCCAAGGCCGATCACCGACTTGCGCGTGCGGTTGACCGTCCAGCCCGCCTTGATGCGGTTCTGCGCCAGCAGTCCGCCGAACCAGGCACCGAACATGGCGCCGACATAGGGGACCGCGGCATAGGTGGCGATTTCCTCGACCCCGAAGCCGTAGGTTTCGTAGAGATAGAGCGGCAGCCAGCCGACAAACAGCCACCAGATCGGATCGAGGAAGAAGGACGCCATGATCACGCCCCAGCTTTCCTTGCGCGAGAGGATCTCGCCCGAACCCGGGGCATAATCGGCAACCTCGCCGACATCCTTGTTGCGCTGGCCCGTGAGGATGAACTGACGCTCTTCCTCGCTGATCCAGGGGTGCGCTTCGGGTCCGCTCTTGTAGACGATCAGCCAGGGTAACAGCCACAGCAGGCCCAACACGCCGATGGCGATGAAAGTCGCCTGCCACGAGCCAAGGAAGACGAACAGCAGCCCGACGATCGGGGCGGAAACGATCCCGCCGATTGCCGCGCCCGAATTGAAGATGCCTTGCGCAAGCGCCCGTTCGTTGATCGGAAACCATTCGGCATTGGCCTTCGTCGCCCCGGGCCAATTGCCCGCCTCGGCGACGCCAAGCAGCCCGCGGAATATGGCGAAGCTGGTCAGCCCGCTGGCGACCGCATGGAGCATCGTCGCAAGCGACCATGCCGCGATGGCGAGCACAAAGCCCAGCCGCACGCCGATCCAGTCGAATATCTTGCCGAAGATCGTCTGCCCGAAGGCATAGGCGAAGGTGAAAACGTTGATGATGATCGCATATTCGACCTTGGTCAGCCCGAGTTCTTCCGAAATCTCGGGCCACAGCACCGCCAGCGCGCCGCGGTCGATGTAATTGATGATGGTCGCCAGCGCGACCAATGCGACGATCCAGTAGCGCAGCTTGCCCTTCATCACGGTCACCGTCCCCGACCGAGGAAGTCTTCGCGCGCGGGGCTGAAGGTGTCGATCAGGACACCTGCCTTGAGGCACAAAGCGCCATGGTCGAGATGCGGCGCGACGTAGAAGCCGTCACCCGCGCCGAGCACGCGCTTCTCCCCGTCGATCACGACTTCGAAGCGTCCGCTTTCGACATAGGTCGACTGGCTATGCGGATGCGCATGAACCTCGCCGACGGCGTCCTTGTCGAACCATACGCGGACCACCATCAGATCGGGACCATAGCCCAGGATCTGGCGGGCAATCCCGCCGCCAAGATCTTCTGTCACGGCCCTGTCGGCCGCAACGAAGGCCTCGCTGTGTTCGCGCAGTATCGTGGCCATGTCAGTTCCTCTCCTGGTCGAGCTCGATCCGCGCGGCGAAGCCGGTCCAGCTCAACGTGCGACCATCGACGGTCGCGCGATGGCGCTGGGCAGGGTCGTCGTCATAGGAGATCGCGAGAACGGTCTGTTCGCCGCCCTTGGTTTCGACGATCACCAGATCGTAGCTGTCGTGTGTCTCGTGGCGCAGCGAGGCGATGAGGCTGCGGCTGTCGATGGTCTGCTCGGTCGCCCCATCGTAGAGCCCGTGCGGCTCAAGCAGACTGACGAAAGTCGCGTCGGCGGCACCTGACACACGCTGGATAACCAGCGGTTCGCGGCGCAGGTTGAAGGCCGGATCGTTCGCGCCGCTTTCTCCAAGGATCGCCTGCGCGCCCGTCTGCGGCACGAAGCGATAAGTGTAGAAGCGCCCGCCGAAAATCCAGGTCATGAAGGCCTCGTCGGCCTCTGGCGCCGCAGTGCCATCGACCCAGATATGCTGGTAACCATGGTCCGCGCCCAGCACCGGGCGGCTCGTCAGATTGCGGTCGACCGCGAAGCCGGTTTCGATGATGTGGCCCGAATAGTGTAGCGGCAGATCGAAGGTCGCCGGGCCTTCGCCCTCGGCGCGCAATAGGTCCACCACCACGGGG
The DNA here is from genome assembly GCF_036867055.1 of Qipengyuania sp. Mu-71. Classification (NCBI taxonomy): domain Bacteria; kingdom Pseudomonadati; phylum Pseudomonadota; class Alphaproteobacteria; order Sphingomonadales; family Erythrobacteraceae; genus Qipengyuania; species Qipengyuania sp. Mu-71. The sequence goes on from NZ_JBAJHR010000001.1 coordinate 1,441,727, forward strand.
GCATCGAGACCCGCCACATCGAGCAGCGCGAGTGTGCGCAGCATGGTCACACGCTCTTGCGGATAGGCGCTGTCGATACGGGCCGTGCTGACCTGCAGCTCCGGTTCTGCCGAGTAATGGAGCTGTGTCGGCGCGTGGCTGTCAGCAAGGTCCACATCGCCGCCGAAATGGCTCTTTTCGTTCACCACCAACGCGTTGTGGGCGACGGTCTGCTTGGCCCAGCTCTCGTTCTCGGGGAGGTAGCGCCCACCATCCTTGGCAACGATGTTGAGGAAGCGCGCCGCGCCATAATCGCGCACGATCTCGTGGCCGTTGTCGTAGAATTGCCAGCTCAGCTTGTCGAAATGGCCGTGGCCCATGCCCTGCGAGCTGTTCTTAGCTACCAGCGCAGTATGATCGGGCCCCTCGCCATGACGCAGAATGGCCACCGCGCCCTGCTGGCCTTCGGGTCCGTCGGAGAGCAGCATCGAGCCGAAGGCGAACGGCTGTGCCTTGCCCGCTGCCAGATCGCGCGCGAGCTCGAGCCCGTCGGCAGTCAGAATGGTGCGGCCTTGCCAATCGGCGATCGCCAGCAGTCCGGGATCATGCGTTTCGGCATAAGCGATCGCGACACCGTGATAGAGTTCGTCGGTGTTGAGGCTCTTGTCGCGAATGGCATCGTTGAAGGGGAAGAAATAGCCCCCGTAGGTTAGCTGGACCGTGGTCCGCAGAGCCTTGAGCAGGATCCCGTCGCGATAGGCGAAGATGCGGCGATCGGGATCGTTCTGAGCGATTGCGTCCGCGAACACCATGAAAGGCATCAGCGCATAGCGCTGGTAATAGGGGCCTTCGGTATAATAGCCGTCGGGCGAGAACAGCAGTTCGGCCTGGCGCAGGAAACCGGTAGTGCGGGTCTTGTCGGAGCCGAGTAGGGCACGGTCGACCAGATCCTGGTCTTCGAGAAGATAGCCGGTCATCCCGACGCCGGCGGTGGCCCAGGTCGCGTGGTTGTGGATGCGGTCGAAAGTCCACTGCGATTCCACCGAGAGGAAGTGCGCCGCGCGGCGGAACACGTCCTCGTCGATCCGGGCGCGGTCGGCCTCGCTCAGCCCATCGCGAATATCGCCATATCCCTGCACCGCATGGACCAGCCAGACGGCATCGTTGAGCACCTGCCAGAAGATACGGCCGACATTCTGGTTCGCCTTCGCGGGGTGATCGCCAAGCGTCGGGTAGAGCGCGGCATAGGCGAGCAGCATATCGCGGACGTAATCGGCATAGGCCTGCTCGCGCGTGATGCGATAAAGCTGCCCCGCCAGGTAGATCGCGCGGTAGTTCCGCTTGTGTTGTTCATGCGTATAGCCCCCACCCGGGTCCTTGGGCACGGGCACCACCACGCCCTGCTCCATCATCTCCGTCACGAAAGCCTGCGCCTGCGTCATCTCCGCGCGGTAAAGCGGCGGCAAGTCGGATTGGGCGACATCCTGCTCCCTGGCACTGGTCGGTGCGATCAGTCCGGCCATTGCCAGCATGATGGCGGCGAAAAGGAGCAGGAGATGTCTCATTCGACGCCCACCCCGTCGAACGCATTGTCCTCGAGCGAAACGCGGGACTCGCCGTCGAACACCAATTCGACAAGCTCGGGTGCGGGCGTGTCGGTGAAGCTGTTCTGGGTCACCGAAGTCATTGGCGTGCCCACCGTATGGACTATGCGCAGCGGAGCCGACGCGGTGAAAGCATTCCTGGTAATGGTCGCGGTCTGGACGCCGTGCAGGCTCACCGATGCACTCGAGCCATTGGTGGCCGCCTCACCCACGTTCACGAACGTATTCCGTGCAATCGTGACCGCGGGGCCGAAGGTGCTTTCGTCGCGGCCTCCGCGGTAGATATCGGCGACCGGACCACCGATATTGGCGAAGCTGCTGCGGGCAATGTCGAGATATTCGACATTGTATTGCCCGTAATCTTCGGTCTCGGCGGCGGCGGAGACGATCGCTCCGGAAATATCCGAAAAGCTGCTCCCGCTGATCTTAATGCGGTCGGCATAAGTGCTCTTGCCCAGCGTCAATACGCTGAAGGACTTGTTCACAGTCAGATGGCGTACCGCTACCCCGTCCATCTCGATCTGCATGTTCGACTGGATTGGGTAAATCGTGGTCCGGATTACCGAATTGCCGACCGAATCCGGGGCGAGTTCGCCGTCGATCAGCAGATTGGCGAGCTGGAGGTGCGCGCCTTCGCGCAGTTCGATCAGTGATGGGCGTGCGAAGACGATAACCGTGGCCTCGTCGCCCGCGCCCCTCAGCGTCACCGCCTTGTCCAAACCGATCGTGCGTTCGACGACATAACGGCCCGCCGCGAGTTCAAGCACATCGCCCGATTGCGCCGCGGTAATTGCGTCCACCAACGTGTCGTTACCGGGCGCGACCGGGGTGACGGTCCCGCTCGCGCCGAACGGGCTGTCATCGTTCGGCTTGGCATACCAGGTCACCCCGACATCCTCGAGCGCAACAGGTGCCAGATCACGCGGTGCACCCACGCCCGCCAGCGCCGGATCAGCTGGATAAAGCAGCCCATTCTCCGCGCGAAGCAGTTCGGCAGCGCCGCTCTTGAGCGCGGATAGCGCGGGATCAATATCGCCGGAAAGCACGCGATTATCGCTGAACGTGATACCTGAAACCGGGGAGTCGACCGTGAGGAAGGCATCGCTCCCGCTCGCACTCATCAGATTGCCGGCGAACACCGTTTTGCTGGGCACAGCGGAGCGTTCCTCGTCGGCCCCGACGCCAAACCCGATACGCGCGCTGTCGAGGATCGAATTGTTCGTCACTCGCGCATTTTCGACTTCGACGTAGCGATTGACGGGCGAGTTGGGCACGCCGTTCATGATCGCCAGCGCGCTGGAAAAGCCCGTGCCGCGCAGACCTTCCATGTAATTGTCGCGCACGATCTGGTCGCGATTGATAACGCGAATACCGCCGGTGTAGTCCTTGCCATGGCCCATGAAGACATTGCGTTCGACGAGATTGCCGTCGCCATGGCGCAGCGTCAGGTTCCCGCGCGAGCGCAGGAAGAGATTGCCGCGAAAGATATTGCCGCCCGATTTGGACGAGATGATTTCTACCTCGCCATCGGTGCGATCGAAGACATTGTTCTCGACCAGCGTATTCGAATTGAACATCGAATAATGGCTGGTGCCGATCCGCAGCGTTTCGCCGCCGTTGGAGCCAAGCGACTGGCGTGGACCGAAATAATTGTGATCGATGCGGTGCGCGTTCTCGCGGCTTTCCTCGCTATCGAGGCGGACCGCCAGCGTAACCCCCTTGTTGGTCTTGCCGACAAGATGGTTGTGATCGAAGCGATTGCCGCGTCCGTAGATGCCGACCCAGTAATCGGATTCGTAGCGATCGGGTTTGCTGAAGCCATCGATCACCACTTCGGTGACGCGGCTGTGGCGGGCCAGATTGTCTTCGCTCACGCGAAAAGCGATGACTTCGCCGCGCGGGCTGTAACCGTCCTTGAATACCAGACCCGACACGAGGAGGTATTCACCCCCGATCCTCAGGCTCGACCGACCGGTCAGGATCGCCCCGCCCTTGGTTTGCGCGGTGACCATGATCGGTGCGTCCTCATCCCCGGACCCGGTCACCACCATGTCGAAATCATGCCATTCGCCATCGGCCAGCATGATTGTGTCGCCCGCTTCCGCGCGTTTCAATGCGCGGGCATAGTCGGCTTGATCATGGACGAGAAATTGGTCTGCTGCGGCAGGCGCGGCAGCAAGCCCCAATATCGCGCAAACAAGGCTACGCCCTGCAAACATCCCTCAGCCCTTTCGTATAGTTATGCGCAAACCATACGGAGCCTTTCCATCTTGTCAATCAATCTGGACTGATAGAATCGAATTTATTTGTAATACCAGTTTGGCTTAACCGAACTTGGAGGCGGCGAGGAAGCGCTCGCGGCTGCGCGATGCTCGCTGCTGGACTTCCTCAAGCGCCTGGCGCTCGGTCGCCTCGAGCATGGATTCCAGCAGGCGCTGGAAATGCTCGCGCATGGCCTGACGGGCAGCGCCCGGATCGCGCGCCTTCAGCGCGTCGAAGATCGCGCGGTGCTCTTCGGTGCGCGATGCAGCATCATGGACGCAGACAGCTTCATAGGTTGCCTTCACCTCGGGCAGGCCTTCGCGCATCTGCCACAGCGATTTGACCGTATGGACCATGGCCGCATTATTGGACGCTTCGGCGATGGTGAGATGGAATTGCTCGTCCGCGGCATTGGCCGCTTCCTCATCGGGAGAGCTCATCTGCTCGATCAGCCGCTCCAGCTTGGCGATCCCCTCTTCTGAGATGTTGTGCGCCGCCAGCGCTGCCGATTCCGCTTCGATCATCAGCCGCGCCTCGGTCACCTCGAACGCGCTCGCCTGCGGCAGCGCACCGATGCTCGCGGGTTTCTTCTCGCTGACATAGACGCCCGATCCGGTCTTGATTTCGAGCCGCCCGACCGCCTGCAGAGCGATTTCCGCCTCGCGGATGGTCACGCGGCTGACGCCCAGCTTCTCGGCCAGTTCGCGTTCGCCCGGCAGTCTTGTCCCCGGAGGATAAGCGCCTTGGTCGATCAACTCAGCGATCTGTTCTGCGACAGATTGGAAGAGTCTCTTATTGGCCATGCGCCCGTGTCTCCGATAAGTTCAGCCGCTCGATACTATACCAATTTCCCTAAACACTCTGCGAGGCTCTGACCAGACAGCATTACCGCCGATGCCGGGAGAGAGATGCGGCACCGGCGGTTTGCTGCGTTGATCTCAAGGGCTGATTCTGACCTTCGCCCCTAGAACTTGACCGACGCGCCAAAGGTGAGCCGGCGGTCGGGACGACCTTCGAAACACAGCAATGCCCCGTCGTTCACGCAGTATTGCGAGATCTTCGATTTCGTCAGATTTACGCCTTCAACCCCGATATTGATCCAATCGGTCAAATCGTAGTTGATGCTCCCGTTCAATTGCCCGCGAGCGGCGGTCACGACCGGGAAGCCGAACGTGCTCGCGAGCGAGGCACCGCCAGCTGTATCCTCGGTACGAAACGCGTCACGCCAGGTGTAGCGGGCACGGGCCGAAAGGCCGTACTTTTCGTAGTAGACTGTGACGTTGTAGGCGTGCGGCGAGAAGTCCAAGAGGCCCTGCACCGCGGTAACCGGCACGAAGTTGGCATCATCATAGATACCGTTGATCGCATTGAAGATATCGGTACCGCGGGTAGCAGACTCATTGGTCGCCTCGCCGCCGCTGGCCTTCTGGTAAGTGTAGTTGGCGAGGATGCCGAAACCCGAAGCGAAACCCAAGGTGCTCTCGAACTGCGCCAGATCATACTGCAGCGAGACCTCTACCCCGGTCTGAGTCGTACTTGCAGTATCGTTTATGGTCGTTTCGATCGGGACACAGAGCCCCTGCCCGCCCGTGTTCGGCGGAGCCAGGACATTCCGGAAAGCGATGGGATTGAAGATGCCGCCGCCCTCGCATGGAGCCGACAGGTCCCGGTAGCCGTTTCCGTCGAGCGGCGCGTCCTCCAGTTGCGTTACGAAGAGATCCTTTCTCTTCTTGTGGAAGAAGGCCACGCTGACCACGGACGACGGCGCAAAATACCAATCGAGCGAAAGATCGTAGGACGTTACGCTTTCCGGAGAAAGGTTGGGGTTACCGATAGGAACGGCGGCGTTCTCGCTGGTCTGGAAGGTAACCGACGTATTCAACAGATTGAAATCGGGCCGGTTGATGTCCTTGCCCCAGCCCCCACGGAGCAGCAGGTCAGGAGTCAGTTCGACCGCCACATTGAGGCGCGGAAGCAACTCGGTATATCCGCCCCTTGAAACGGTCTGCGTTACCGTTCCCGTAGCGACCGAATTGCCGATCGATTCAAGGCGGGTGTCGAGCCAGCGAAGGCCAAAGTTGCCCCTGACAGGACCAGTTTCGAAATTTGCCTGGCCGTAGACCGCATGCGTCGTCTCATTGATCGAGAAGAAGCCTGCGGCATTCTCGCTTGGATCACCGAGGAGGCGAGACCCCCCGTTCGCGATGAGGGCCTGCTGCAGGATTTCCAGCGTTCCTTCAGGATCGCTGAATGCCCTGTCGGGATCGATGAGAAGGAAATCGCCGAAGAACAGTTCACGCCCATCGGCATCGCCGAAGTTGCTTGGACCCGGCACCAGAAGTTCGGAGAACAACGTCCCCCTAGGGCTGTCTGCCATGCTGCTCAGCGAAAGATTCACCCCGACGTCATTGAACGTACTGGTCGATTTGTTGAACCGGTAGCCCGCATCGAAGCTGACAATGAACGGCATGAGGTCGGCAACGTCGAGCGACCCGTCCAAGCGGAATGCATCCTGCTTGTTCCGCGTGGAATTGTCGCCAATGTTGACCGCCTGCAAAACCACATTCGCCGGGTCCATCAATTGCTCGACAGTTGGTGCGAATGGAGAGTTGGTATCGATACCAAACGCCAACGATCCGCCAGACAGATCGTAGGCAAAGGGAACCGCATTGTCGTTCCCCGATCCCACAGGCGTATTGGGATTGACGAAATTGAGAGTGGTGCTCAAGTCCGGACTGTTGGTGTTGGAGATCGAGCGGGACGCTTCGACCCGCCCTGCGAAACGGCCGGTTTCGAATTCCGTACCCAGGCGATAGATCTCACTCGTTGTCAGCCGAGCCCCTGTATCACTGGAAAGGCGCAGATTGGGATCGTCTCCATCTGCAGCCAGATTCACTGCAATGACGCCCGTTTCTGCCACTTCGATGCTGCCAAGATCCACCCCGTCGAGCGATCCGAAATCGACGGTCTGGAACGTGCTCGGGACATTGTAATTCAGAAGGTTCCCCACTCCCGAGCCCTGGACGCGTGAACTATCCTGACGCCGCTCCTGATCATTGTAGATCGTGTCGAAATAGAACTTGAGATTGTCGCTCGGCGCCCATTCGAGAGTGCCCGCAAAATTGATTGTTCGGTACTCGAAGTTTTCGAGCTCCTGATTCAGGAATTGGATCCCGACGAAATCGAAAGCCTGCGCGGCGGGACGGCGGGTCGCCACATCCTCGGGCGCCCCCCCGTTCCTGATGACCTGCGCATTGACGTTTTCAACAAGTCCGCCGTCCCGGTCCACCCGAGGCCGAAACGAGGTGGCTTCCTGCTTGCTATAACTGCCACTGAGAACGATCCCGAACTCGCCTGCGCCAGTCGACCAATTATTGCCGAAGCTGGCCGATAGGCGCGGAGAAATGCTGTCGGACAACTCACTATATTCCCCTTGGACGCGGGCAGCGATCAGCGGTTCACGCAGGTCAAGGGGCCGGATGGTTCGCAGATTGACAGTACCGCCAACCGAACCCTCGATCGTGCTCGCCTCTGGCGACTTGATGACTTCAACCGACGCGATGATCGCGGCGTTGACGTCTTCGAAGTTAATCCCGCCACGGCCAGACCCCGAGCCGACGGTGGAAACGCCATTTATTTCGGTCCGGTTGTCGTTTGTACCTCGAATCTGGACTCCGCTGCCAACACCCGCCGTGCGCGTAATTTGCACACCAGGGACATTCTCGAGTACTTCGGCGAGGTTCTGGTCGGGGAGCTTGCCGATATCTTCCGCCTGGATGACCTCGATCAGGCTTGCGGCATCGCGCTTCTCGGTCAGCGCGCTCTGCAGCGAACTGCGGATACCCGTGACCAAAATGACGTCGCCATCGGCGGTGGCATTGGCGAATTCATCATCCACTACCTCGTCGACGACACCCGCATCCTCCTCGACTGTCTGCGCGGCCGCGACGCCGGGAAGCGCCATGGCCGCAAGTGCGGTACCTGTAAGAAAACGAGTCAGAGGACGAGCATTGCACACGGCCAAACGGCCGCGATCGACGGTATTCGACATAATTCCCTCCCAAGGGTTTTGTTATGCGGCTTGGGATAATGCCTAGTCCAGATATGTCAACCGTATTAACATACCCATCAGTTATGTTCTGTCATACCAATTGAGATTTGCTGTTGGACATGTCGCGTGTGGGGTCCGCATGCGATCGACGAAGTTCCTCGCGGTGCTCGAACTTATTCGTTGGAGGCCCTGGAGCAGACCAGCGATGAATTTCGCATGCCGCTCCTCGGCGCTGAGCCTAAGCTTGCGCTAGTGTCACGACTTCTTCAATGCAGCCCTCCACTGCCGCTAATTGGGCCGCTAGTGGTCAGTTTGCTTTCAGTTCGTTCGATCGAGAAGCCGTCATTTCGCGTCCGACCCGATTGCGGACGTCCGACTGGTATGGCATCCGCTCTCATGGCAGCTCCGTTTACTTAATTTGAGAACGCTATGGCCAATTGCTTCGGTCATCATTTGGAGTGTCTGGGCAGGGCTTTTATTGGTAGGCGTGGTCCGATGGTTGGGCGACAGTTTCGCGGCAGTAACCTCAACGGGTGATCTACTATACCGCTCGGCTTTCGTGATTCTCGGCATTCCGTTGCTAGCCTTTTTCGGAGCAGCGATCTGTGCCTTGGTCGAACGGCTAAAACGGAGGATAGGCATTGGCAGCTAACCACCCCAATGTCGGCCGATCAGCGCATGTGCGAATCAGCATGGAAGCGGTCGATCAGAGCAGCCGACCGACCGCTTCTTCGGCTATATTTCAGTTCGCTCCGCTAAGAGCAAAGCATCTTCGACGTCGACGCCTAAATAGCGCACGGTGTTTTCGATCTTCGTGTGGCCGAGCAGGATCTGGATAGCTCGAATGTTGCCGGTGGCGCGATAGATCATCGCCGCCTTCGTCCGGCGCAGCTAATGCGTGCCGTATTCTGCCTTGCGTAGCCCGATCGTCGTCACCCATTCATCAACGAGACGTGCATACTGTCGCGTGCTCATATGGGCAGCATGGACGATACGGCTTGGGAACAGATAATCGCCGGTCGAGCCGCCTCGACGTTCCAGCCATGCTAGCAATGTCGTTCGCACGTGGGCATTCAGCTCGAACTGGCCTGGACGGTTGGTCATTTGCTGAATGACTGTTGCCCGATTGCGAATCTCGGCGCCCGCGACCACGTCGCCAATCTTGGTTTTTTACCAGATCGCAGCCCCGCAGTTTGCTGTCGATGGCGAGATCGAAAAGGGCCTTGTCCCTCAATCGTCCTTCGCGATCGAGATGAAAGCGGATTGCCCAGACCTGTTTCTGCGTGAGTGGACGCTTCGTTCCGACATTCTTGCCGGCGTTCCAAGCCGGACGATGCCGCGTTGCTGCATCGAAATGTGAGTATCCCTTTACATTTCTCCTTGGCCTAAATGGCCGAAGGGATAACGCTCAGGATGTCGCAGCTTGGGCCGATACCGGACCACCTTCTACGGGCCGCCCGAAGTCAAAAAGATGCCGTTCGGCAATCAACGTTGTGCATCGAAAGCTCCCAATCGCTCATCTTCAGGGCGACGCGAACGAGCATGGAGAACGTCGCATGGAAGGTCGACTTCAGCGATGCCGCGTACCTCCGATGCGCAGTCCGACGCTGGACGAATTAGACCGTCGAATTGCTTAGCCCAAGCTAGAGCGACTGTCCGTCGTCAACAGTAAATACGGATCCAGTAATTTGAGCAGATGCGTCTGAGGCGAGATAGAGGACAAGATCGTCGAGTGCGTCTATGTCCATGATCCGCCGCCGGTGCCAGCTTGCGATCTGCGCCTTACCACCCTCGCTGTCGAACCAATTGCCAACCAGCTCTGTCCGGATGTAGCCGGGCTGGACTACGTTGAGATTGATCCCTTGTCGCACCCATTCGCGTGCGAGTTGGCGGCCGAGATGCGCGACACCGGCCTTGCTCGCCGCGTAAGCCGCGTCACCCTGCCCGGTCAGCTGTGCGGTGATCGACCCGATAATGACGATGCGTCCTGCGCCGCTCCCCCGGCTACCCGCCGTCATCATCGCGCGCGCCGCGGCGTTCGCGGTCAAGTGGACGCCAAGCAAATTGGTGTCGAACACCTGCCGCAGCTCCGCTTCGGCCAGTTCTGTCGAGCGTCCGTGGCGAGAGACCCCTGCGTTGGCTATGACTGTATCGACCGGCCCGAAAGCGTCCTCTGCGCTGGAGAATGCCTGGGCCACCGATTTCTCACTCGTCACATCCATCGGCACAGCCAGCGCCTGGCCGCCAGCATTCCGGATTTCCTGCGCAATCCCCTCGGTCAGTTCGGTACGCCGGGCCCCGAGCGCCACGCGAGCGCCTTCCGAGGCCATCACCCGGGCAAGGTGCGCGCCTATTCCCGACGAAGCTCCGGTAATGATGCATGTTCGGCCCGAAATTCTGCGCTTTTCGGTCATTTCTTTCCCCTGCGCTTGTTGGGTGCAACTAGCGTATTGGCTTCATCGTAGCGGCCGAACCAGTCTGCTGGCGGAAGCGGGAGAGCGCGACTATCCCGCGGGCGAGCGGGAGTGAACGAGCGATGCGGCGTCTTGCTTTGTACTTGTTCCAGCCAGAAGACCCCGTCGAAGCGTCCGCTATTGCCGCGCGTTCCGACGAGGTCGATATCCCCGTCGCCATCCATGTCGCGGGCGATGAACTGGTCGTACATACCGCGAATGCGCCGCGAGATATCGTGCCGCTTCCAGGTGCCGCCCACCGTGCCCAGATTCTTGAACCAGGCGATCCGCCCGACGGTGGAAGAGGCGGTCACAGATGGGTGATCCTCCTCGCGCGTCGCGCCGGTATAGCCTCCTTTGAGAATGTTGAGCCCCGAATAGCCGCCGGTCACGGCGTCGAGGTGGCCGTCGCCGTCGATATCGGCCAGTTCGACCGCGATCACCATGTCGGGCAGAATGTCGCCGATACGGTGGTAGCGCCATGGCATGTCGAGCGCCTCGGGCTGTTCGAGCCAGCCGAGAGCGGGCAGGCCGCCCGGCGCGCGCGGGTCGCCGCAATTCTCGAATACGCTGGTAATCAGATCGAGCCGCTCATCGCCGTTCAGGTCCCGAAATGCCGATTGGAAGGCGGAGGTCACGACCGCACATCCTGGCAGCGTACTGTCGTCGATAGTGATCGCATGGACTTCGAGCTGCACCTTACCGCGGGCATCTGTGCCCCGGTTTTCCAGGACGAAGGCGACCTGCTCGAGCCGGGCGGCCGCCAGCACATCGAGGTCGCCGTCACCATCGAGATCGACCGGCATCGCCGTGTTTGGCACGTCTCTCGCGAATAGCACCTGCTCGTGCCATGCATCAGGATCGAGCGGATTGCTATCGAAGGTAAAGAGCGACGTGGTACGGTATTCCCGGCGCGCTGCAGGATCTACGATGTCGCTTGCGCCCTTGTTCGCTGCGATAACATCATTGTGCCCGTCGCCGTCGATGTCCGCGATGAAGACACGCAGCCATGATCCGCGCCCTTGCGTCATCGGCGGCATGAGACTCGGCCAAGCGCCTGCTCGCGCCGATGAGCTAGTTCCGGGATTGCTGAAGAACGCCAGATGCGCCTCTTCGTTTGCAGTGACGAGATCGGGCCAGCCATCCCCATTGATGTCGCCGATCGCGACATCCTCTATCGCGCCGACTATCTGTCCCGAAGCAATGGTCGCCAGCGTCCATCGGTGCGGATCGGCGGTGCCGAAGGCAATGCGGAGGTGGTTCGAATCCTCGTGCACCGAAACGATATCTAGGAATCCATCGCGGTCGATATCGGCGATCTGGAGACCGTCGCCGCCGCGAAGCGGAATCCCAGCCAGATCCTCGTCGTCGATCCGGTGCTCCCGCCAAGAGATATAGTCGCCCGAGCGCGTGCGGGCACTGGATAGGGTGTCCGCCACCGTCAGTTGCGGGGTCTGCATGCCAGCTACCGGCACACACCCTGCCGCCGACAAGGCAAACAAGACCGCACTCGAAGTACGCCCCGCACCCCCCGGCATCAAAGAGCCTCGATCTCTGGCGCGCTCGCCGGGCTGTTGGCGATGTCTTCGCGGATATGCCGCGAAGCAAGTACATAATGCACGCAACCCCAGGCAGAAGCGATGCAGCCGACGATGAGCATCGCTGCAGACAGCGGGTTTTCGTCACCGCCCGCGGTGAACGTATCGCTCAGGTAGCCGACGATGAGCGGGCCAAGACCCAGGCCGATCAAATTGATGAAGAAGAAGAAGACCGCCGAGGTCAGCGCCCGCATCCTCAGGCCAACCAACCCATGCGATACCGCAAGCGCAGGCCCGAGATAGGAGGCCGAAAGGAAATGAAACACGCCGGTCAGCAACAATGCCAGCAGGAGATTGCCGGTGTTGAGCATGATCAGCAGCACTGGCGTGATCGCAAGGATCATGATCGCAGACCCCCACACGTACCAGCGACGGTCGCGCTGCCCCATCTTGTCGGCGAACCAACCGCCAAAGAACGAGCCCGCCCCGCCGCCGAAGCCCGATGTCAGCGCCATCCAGACACCTAGTTGCGCCAGTCCGATTTCGTGGTTGCGCAAAAAGAACGAGGGCAGCCAGTTACCGACCGCATAGATCACCGTTGCCTGCAGACTTCCCGCGAGTGCGAGGTTGCGGAAGGTTTTGCGCGACCAGAGGAACCGCAGGACGTCGAAAATGCTGGGGCTTTGTCCTACTTCGTTCTCGCGCTTCTCGGACCAGCCCCGGATAGGCTCTGCCACGGTGAGGCGGAGGAGCAGAGCGACGAGGATGCCGGGCAAGCCGACCACCAGAAACGCCATCCGCCAACCGAAGGTTTCCGCTATGAAACCGCCCAGCGCGAAGCCGGTGAGGATACCGATGTAAATCCCGATCGAGTAGATCGAGAGTGCCGTCGCGCGCTCTTTCTCGGGAAAGATGTCGGAAATCATCGAATGCGCCGGGGGGCTGCCACCTGCCTCGCCCACACCCACGCCGACCCGCGCCAGCAGCAGGTGGAGATAGTTCTGCGCGAGCCCGCTTACGGCGGTCATCCCACTCCATACGGTCAGCGCCAACGCGATGATGTTGCGGCGGACACCGCGGTCGGCCCAGCGCGCGATAGGAATTCCGCAAGACACGTAAAACAGCGCGAAGGCGAAGCCTGACAGCAATCCGAGCTGCGTGTCGGACAGGAGAAGCTCTTCCTTGATCTGCTCCTGCAGGATCACGAGCAATTGCCTGTCGACGAAGTTGAGGGCGTAGACCAGCGTCAGCACGCCGAGCACGAAATAGCGGTAGGACGCCTTCGAATACGGCGTCTCCATAGGTGGGGCCGCGCGGCCGTTGGTCTCCGTAGTGCTCATGATCGGGCTCTCCCCCTGGTGTTTCAACGCTATTGCTGGTCTTGGATTTCGGCCGGTACGCTCAAGGCGACGGGCATGCCCCATGAACGCCCTGCTGCACGCTCTCGCTGGGCGAAGGTTTCGAACAGTTCGAACATCCCCGGCTTGAAATCACGCCCCGCGATGGGCCTATCGGCGAAGCGGACGTAATGCTCGGCTGGCCCGTAGGGCTTCCATGGCGGATGCCCTTGCGCGGTCGGTCGACCGCTCGCCGCAAAGCTGATCCAGTAGTCCAGCATCGCATCCGAGATTGCGCGGTCGTGCTCGCCGTCCGGCACCGGCCAGCGCGCAGGCATCGCTTCGGCGGCGAGATTGCCGAAGCTGAAAGGCAGTTCGCTGGCATGGAAGGCGCATAGTTCCCGTGCGCGAGCCGAAGGGTAGCAATGGTCGAAGACGTAGAAATAGGAAAGGACGCCAAGCTCACTCTGGCTTTGCGCAATGCGTTCCCCCGACCAGCCGAAGATGATATCGCCGGTCGCGTCGAGCAGAGCATCGGCTCCTTGGGCGTGCGGATAAATCCGCAAGAATTCAGACGCGAGATCGCCGTAGACGGAGGCGACCAGCGCCTCGTATTGCGCGGGCGTCTTGGGCATGCGCAGGGCGAGCCCGCCTTCCGGGCGATATTCGTGAGCGTTGTAGCCGACCATTACGGGTACGCGTGCCTGTTCGCCCCGGTCGAAAATATCGAGTAACTGATCAGGAAGTAGTGCCCCATCGATCGTTCCCTGCGGCGCGAAACCGGCAAGCGTTGCGAGATTCGTCAGCTCCTGGGGAGCCATGCTGCGTGCCGCATCGATATCCGCGACACCGAGCTTCGAGAAAAGATCTGCTCCGATCTGCTCCGCCGAGGGCATGGCGTTTGCTGCTTCTGCAAGGTCCGGGAAGCTGCGAAGGTTGGTGCTTTGGATTATGGCCTTGTCGAACAGGCCCCGCGCTTTGGGCGAAGCCATCAGATAGGTCACGCTAAGCGCGCCGGCGGATTCGCCCATGATGGTGACGTTGTTGGCATCCCCGCCAAAAGCGGCGATGTTATCGCGCACCCATTGCAGCGCTGCGATCTGGTCGAGCAGGCCATAGTTACCCGAAGTTCCGTCGTGGGACTCTGCGCTCAACTCCTCGTGGGCCAACCAGCCAAGCGGTCCGAGGCGGTAATTGAGTGAAACGAATACCACGCCGCGCCGCGCGTAATTCGTCCCGTCGTACATCGGCAGGCTGTTCCCCCCGATCCTGAGCGACCCTCCGTGAATCCACACGATGACTGGCGCCTTCTCGGCGTCGTCGGGTGCCCAGACATTGAGGTTCAGGCAGTCTTCGGAGGAGCTTGGCGGCGGATCGTTGTAGATACTGCTGGCCGGCACGGGCGGCTGGATACAGGCCGCACCGAAGGCACTCGCATCGCGCACGCCTTCCCATCCGCGCAGAGGTTGTGGGGCGGCCCAGCGGAGCTTGCCGACCGGCGGCGCGGCATAGGGTACGCCGCGGAAGACGCCGAGCTGTGCCTGGGTTACTCCGCGAAGCATGCCGCCCGTCGTCGAGACGAGCGGAGCCGCCTGTCCGTTGGGGATTTTGCTCGTGGTGGTGGTGCAACCCATTGATAAGGCTGCACACACGACCCCGACAACCAACCTGAAACGGTTCATATCCTCAACACTCCTCTCCATGCGCGGCGGCGGGTTTGCCCGCTCGCTCCTCCCCGCGCTTCGATCATTCCGCCTTGGTGAGCGCCTGCCTCGGTTCGCCCACGGCCGCAGCGACCTCGCGCTCGGCTTGGGTGAACCCGTATTGGGGAACGATTTCGCCCGTGCGCTCCGCAATCGAATGCCAATTGTGCGCGACCTCCGCGGCAGCATTCTCACCGCTCCCAATCTGTGCGCCCTCGGTCAGGGTGACGTTCGCACAAGCGAAGTGGCCCCCACCTGCGCACAGGACCGCCCGCGTTGGTGCGTCGGCGCTCACAAGATGGACGATACCCGGGCTGACGAATGTGGGGTCGAGCTGGGCCAGCGCCTCTTCGGAAAGGACGCCATTGGTCATCTGAGTGGCCGCTGTCGGCGCGAGCGCATTCACGCGAATATCGTATTTCGCACCTTCGATGGCGAGAGTCTGCATCAGGCCGACCAATGCCATCTTCGCTGCGCCATAATTGGCCTGTCCGAAATTGCCATAGAGGCCGGATGAGGAGGTCGTCATGACGACCCGCCCGTAATTCTGTTCGCGCATCAGGCCCCAAACTGCCTTGGTGCAGATCGCCGCGCCCATCAGGTGCACATCGACAACTTCACGGAAATCAGCGATCTCCATCTTGGCAAAGCTCTTGTCGCGCAGGATGCCGGCGTTGTTGATCAGGATATCGATCCGGCCCCAGGTTTCGATCGTGTTGGCAACCATCGCGTCGACTGCCTGCTCATCGGTTACCGACCCTTCGGCTACGATTGCTTCACCGCCCGCATCGCGGATTTCCTTCGCGACAGCGCCCGCAGCTTCGTGGCCGAGATCATTGACCACGACCTTGGCACCCTGCCGCGCGAGTTCGAGCGCGTGGCACCGACCGAGACCTCCGCCCGCACCGGTTACGATTGCGATTTTTCCTTCAAGCGATCTGCTGTTCGTCACTTCTTACCATCCCGTTCAAGTTGTTCACTCTCTAGCGAGTTAATATCATGTTTAGAACCCTGTCCAGATGTCCTCGCAACTGGTTGCTAAGGGTTGCCGGCCAAAGGCAGTTAAGCCTCCAGCATCGGGTCGTCCCCGGCACCACAGATCTCCCGGATGCCCGCCGCCATGAATCGGGCCATGCGCTGCTTGACGGCTGCGAAATCCTCCGACTGAGCCAGCCCGCCGGACAGCTTGTCTATACGTCCGGTGCGAGCCAAGGTCAGCATCAGCGCCCCGGTGGTGAAATGGTAACCCCAAAAGAGGTCCTCATCCGCCGCATGCGGAAGCGCCTTCTTGAGCAGTTCGATCAAGCGCAAAACAAGCGGATCGAACCATTCGTCGAACATCTCCGCCCCCCATTCCGGTGTATTGGAAACCAGCGCAGCAAGCCGGCCCGAATGGCGCCACTGGTCCCCCCCCTCGCCATAAAGGTCGAGATTGGTATCGAGGAAGGCGTGCAGCGCTCCTTCCACGGTCGGGTTGCCTTGGCACTTGCGATCGTATTCGTTCAGCGCTTTCATGCGCACTTCATTTGCGACGACCGCCCGCCGGCCGAACACCTCTTCGAAGAGCTTCTGCTTGTCCTCGAAATAATAGTTGAGAAGCGTGTGATGGACGCCGACACGCTTGGCTACGTCTTTAAGCGTTACCCCATGCAACCCGTGGCAAGAGAAAAGATATTCCGCTTCGTCGAGGATCTTTTCGGTGGTTTCAGCGCGTTGTTCCGCCTTGGTGGGGTTCTTCTTACGCGCCTTGACTGTCGACAAATCGATTTCCCTTTGCGCAGCGTGCGCAGGGCGCGCCGCTTGCTGTTCCAGTACGGTCATGATCGGCCATACTCCGATCTGAGGAGCAGTTTGTCGATTTTTCCCGTCGCTGCCAATGGCATTGTCGATACGCGCATGACAGTGTCCGGCCGCCACCAGTTCGCGACCAGGCCGTCGAGCCCATCCAGCAGCGCCTCGTCCGAAATTTCGGCCCCCTGACGGATCTCTACGACGAGGACGGGGCGCTCGCCCCACTTGGGGTGTTCGCGGCCGATCACCGCGGCCATACTGACATCGGGATGCGCGCTCACGATCGCCTCGATCTCGGCCGGATTGATCCATTCGCCACCCGACTTGATCAAATCTTTCGACCGCCCCACGATCGATAGGGTACCGGATGCGTCGATCCTTGCCAGGTCGCCGGTATCGAACCAACCGTCACGGGTCGCCGGCTCGGTTTGGTCGAGATAGCGCTCCACGACGCTTGGCCCGCGCACCCACAAGTGGCCCTTGGTATCGCGTTGTTGCGCCAATGGCTCGCCCGCCGCGTCGGTCAGCATGAGGTCGATACCGATCGCGGGCCGGCCCGAAGTGGATGAGGCCTTCGCCTTTTCAGCGAGCGGGGTCGCCGTGCCCAGCGGCGAAATCTCGGTCATCCCCCAGGTCGTCTGGACGCCGATTCCACGGCGTTCGATCCGCTCCATCAACGCCGGCGGCATGGGCGCGCCGCCGACCATGATACGCTTGAGCGTAGGCACGTCCGTCTCCGCTTTGTCGAGATAGTCCATCAGGCCCAACCAGACGGTGGGAACCCCTACGCCGATAGTAACCTGCTCATCAACGATCAGGCGGGCCAGCGCCGCACCATCGGACTGCCTCCCCGGCAAGACCAGTTTGCCGCCTACCGCAGGAACCGAGAACGGGAGCCCCCAGGCGTTGGCATGGAACATCGGCACCACGGTCAATACCGAGTCTTGGCGGGTCAGCCCGGCGACATCGGCCTGTAGCTGACGCATGGTATGCAGGTAGTTGCCCCGGTGGGTGTAGGTTACACCCTTGGGAGGCCCGGTTGTCCCTGAAGTGAAGCACAAGCCGCAGGGGGTGTTTTCATCGAACCCACCCCACGCTACCGACCCGCACGCGCCCGCTGCAGCTGCAGCGGCAGCGTCTTTTAGAGTACCGACCTTGCACGCGCCATTGATGGCAGTCCCCGGCTCGACATTACCGTCGATCACCAGGATTTCCTCGACGGTGGATGTTTGGCCAAGGACCTCATGCGCCAGTTCGTGCAGATCGGCACTCAGGATCAGGATCCGCGCGCCGCTTTGGGTAAGCATCGCGGCAAGCTGCGAGGGCAGGAGGCGTGGATTGAGCGTATGGCAGATCGCGCCCATGCCCATGATCCCATACCAGCTCTCGAGATGTGCCTGCGTATTCCATGCCATCGTCGCCACACAGGTGCCCTCCTCGACACCGCGCGCGGCCAGCGCCGCAGACACGCGCTTAGCCCGCACCTTCAGTTCGGCATAGTCGACCCGCGCGGACTTTCCGTCCTCGCCTGCAGTGACAACCTCCGATCTGGGGTGCCATTTCGCGGCGTGGTCGAGAAACTTGTCGAGGGTTAGTGCATAAGGCTGCATCGAACCCGGTATCACTGGCACCCCTCCACGCGCGGCGGCAAGGGGGGGCT
Source organism: Qipengyuania sp. Mu-71 (assembly GCF_036867055.1). Lineage (NCBI taxonomy): Bacteria > Pseudomonadati > Pseudomonadota > Alphaproteobacteria > Sphingomonadales > Erythrobacteraceae > Qipengyuania > Qipengyuania sp. Mu-71. The sequence goes on from NZ_JBAJHR010000001.1 coordinate 1,460,105, forward strand.
CGCGAGCCCGATGTTCCAGTGCCACGGCTGGTTACCTGCGGCCCTTCTGCGGCACACCACGGCCTCGTTCAGATCATACCGCGTTCCAAGGAGCTCGGCACCTTCCTGCGGGGTCTCGTCGAACACAAGGAAGGCGGAGTTGTCACCATATGCTGGCCAGTCCACCTGCCCGCTAGCAACGGGCGTTCCGTCTCGGGCGAAAGTCACCCAGTATTGCATCATTGCATCCGAAAGCGTGCGTTCCGCGGTCTCGCGCGGGATCCGCGGCCAGTTCCGCGGTGTGTCGTGGATCGTGCCGAAGACATAGGGGATTTCGGAAGCATGAAACGCGTGGAGACCCGCCTCGTCCGCTTCGGGATAGCCATGATCGAACAGGTAAAGATATGCGGCCTGGCCTAGCGCGGACTGCTTTATCGCTAGTCGTTCGGCAGTCCATCCATAGAGCGCGTCGCGGGTCGCTGCGAGCATGCTTTCGTCAATATTGTCTGCCGGGTAGAGAGCGAGGAAGACGTCCGCGAGATCACCATACAGCTCGCGAATTTTGGCCTCATAGGCCTTCGCTCCAGACGGCCGCGGAGGCAGCAAGCGGCGCAGCGACCGTATCTCGCCGCTGTTGAAGCCGGCAATCAACGGCACCTTGGCCTGCTCGCCGCGATCAAAAGTCTCGGCGATCTGATGCGGGATCAATACGCCATCTACCGTGCTCCAGGTCAGAAACCCGGCCCGGGTCGCGCGATTGACGAGTTCGCCCGGCTCCATGTCGCGCATGGCCGCGAGATCGGGTGCGCCGAGCTCACCTTGTAGCCAGGTGCCGATTTCTTCCGCCGCCGGGTGGCCGTTCCGCGACTCATTCAGCGCGGGAGACGAAATCATATAGGCGCTTTGCATGATCGCCTTGTCGAACAGACCCTGCGCGCGCGGCGCGGTCATCAGCCACATGACGCTGAGCGCCCCGGCGGATTCGCCTGCGATGGTGACATTGTCCGGATCGCCGCCGAAGGCCGTGATGTTTTCCTCGATCCAGCGCAGCGCCGCGATCTGATCCATCAATCCGTAATTGCCGGAAATGCTGTCAGGAGACTCTTCACTGAGTTCGGGATGCGCAAGGAAACCAAGCGCCCCGAGGCGATAATTGATGGATACAACGACAGCGCCCTGTTGGGCCAAACGCGTGCCATCATACATGTCGAAACTGCTAGCGCCCGAAACCAGGGCGCCTCCGTGTATCCAGACCAGGACCGGCGCGTCGGCCGCGCTTTCCGGAGTCCAGATATTGAGAGAGAGACAGTCCTCGCTCATCGAACCTATTTCTTCGAAGTAGATCGAATTCGCAGCGCCAGGCACAGACGGCTGGTAGCAAGGGGGGCCGAAATCGAAAGCATCGCGCACGCCGTCCCAACGGGCCGCCTCCTGCGGCGGCTTCCAACGAAGATCGCCAATGGGCGGAGCCGCATAGGGAATGCCTTTGAAGCTCGTCGCGCCGCCTTCGCTGCGGCCCGCTACGGGTCCGGCAGGGGCATCGACCACCGGGCCCTGGTCACTGCGCGCATGCGCGGACGCGGAAGGTGGCAGGAGGCCGCCTATCGTCAGCGCGAGCGCGGCAACTAAGCTGCGAGAGAACTTGGAATAGGGCACGAAATCACCTTCTGGACTTGGCGGGCGCGCATCGGGCAATCTGCCGAGCGGACAAGGGGACTGAAAGTTGGCTTCGCGGTCCCTCAGACGGACCGCGAAGCCATTGCTGCATCAGAAGACGTAGCTGGACCGCACGCCGAATGTCCTGGGGCGGAGCCGCCCATGGCGCCCGTCGAGGAATGCTTCGGGATGCACGTAGGTGATCGCGTTATTGTCGAAGACGTTTTCGACATAGGCCGTGATCACAAAGTCCGGTGTGATGTTCAGCCCGGCATAAGCATTGGCGAACACATACTCGTCGGTCACGCCGTATTGCGGGGACGGTACGCCCGGCTGGCCCGGTACATTCGGGAACAGGCCGGGGTAAGAACCGACATAGGCGACGTTGCCGCTGACGAACGCGGTCTCGGTGTCGCCGACAGCAAACGTATATGCCGCCGTGGCCGAACCCGAGAATTTGGGCGTCGCCAGCCGAATGCCGTCCTCGGCACCCGAAATCGCCGCTTCGCCGGGTGACAGATCATCGATCCGCGCATCAATATAGGCGCCGCTCGCCTGTAGCCGGACGCCGTCGACCGGCCTCGCGACCAGTTCGAATTCGATGCCCTTGCTGACAGCGCCGCCAATATTGGTGGCGAACTGGATGGTGTCGGATACCCGGTTGGCCTGAACCTGGATATTGTTCCAGTCGATATAGAAGGCAGCCAGATTGGCAGTAAGGCGGTTATCGAAGAAACTGCCTTTCAAACCAATTTCGTAATTGGTCAACTTGTCCGAACTCGCGCCGTCGGGAATGACGATGTCATCAGGTGCGCTGGCGGGAGGCGCGAGCCCGGCCCGCGCATTGACCACCGGCGGACGAAATCCGGTCGATACCGTCGCATAGGTGGTCAAGTTCGGCGTCGGCTTGAAGGATACACTCCCTTTCCATGAGAGCTTGTCGTCGGACGCAAGCAGGCCCACCGCGGGCTGGATTGGCGCGAGGGTCAGGGGCGGGATGAAGCCACCGCACTGTGGCGTGAACACGGTGCAATAGCCGACCGTCAGGAAGTTGCTGTTATAGCCGCCGCCGCGGGTGGTCGTCTGCACATCGACCTGTCCATAGCGCAAGCCGCCGGTCGCCCAGAAACTGTCGCTAAAGCGATAGGTCAGCTCGCCGAACACCGCCTTCTCGCTGATGTCGGTGTAGTTCTTGAAGCGCTGGTAATAGAGGTCGGAAAATGCCGTGACGCCTGTCTGATCCAGAAACTGCTGCGTCGTGCGATAGTCGAAGTCGACATCTCGCCGCTTGTCGAAATAGAACCCGCCAAGGATCCATTCGAACGGCCCGCCATGCGAAGATGCCAAGCGCACTTCCTGCACGAAGATGTCGTCATATCCGACGGCGTCGAGCGAAAAGGGCACCAATTGGTTATAGGTGCCCGCAAGATCGACGATGAAGTCGCCGGTCAGGTCCGAATAGGTCGTCGAACTGACCAGGTCGGCGAAGCCGAGATTCACGTTCACCGTGGCGTTAAGCGCCAACAAGTCGCTCTGGAAGAGATCGGGCTGTGCGGTCCTGCGGACATAGGTGCCGAGATCCGGGTTCGTCAGCGCGGAATCGGCAGGGTTGCTGACCTCCTTGTTAACCGACAGCTTGACCGAAAAGTCGCTCGATGGCTCGATCAGGAACGCAGCGCGAATACCGTAGGCTTCTAACGAATTGGCGTCCTCGATGCCCGTGCCGATATTGTCGACCCAGCCATCCTCATTGCGATAATAACCGACCGCGCGGAAGGCGAAGACGTCCTCGGCGATCGGCACATTGACCATCCCGTTGTAGCGCTGGCGAAGCCCGCCACCCTCGGTGTATCCAAGATCGACCAGAGCGGACGCCTCCCACCGGTTGGGGTTCGGAGACTTGGTGATGATCCGCATCGCGCCGGCAAGCGAGCCCGAACCGAACAGGGTACCTTGCGGACCGCGCAGAAATTCGACGCGTTCGACATCGTAAAGGTTAGGGTCGAGGATCGTCGAGTTCCCGTTCGCAGAGATCGGGAGTTCATCGACATAGATCGCGACCGGGGCCTGCAAACCCGCGCTGTAGCCGTTGGTGGAAATCCCGCGGGCCGTGAAATTGTTGAAGTTCTGGGTCGGCCGGTTGAGCACGACGCCCGGGGTTTCAAGAGCCAGGCGTTCGTAACCTACGATGCCCTTTTCGGTCAGCTCTTCCTGGCTGAAAGCCGTGATGCCCAATGGAACGTCCTGCAGCCGGGCCTCGCGCCGCGTTGCAGTGACAATGATGGTGTTGCCCTCGCCAGTCTCGGCGGTGGGCGAAATTTTTTCGACAGCGTCCGTTTCGCCATCGACCTCGGCACCAGTCCTGCTCGTGGTCTGTGCGCTGATTGTGGCTGGCACAAGCGCAAGTGCAACCGCTGACGCGGAAACAAGCAACGTTCCCCTCATAATACCTCTCCGTGTTCCCGGCGGTTCGTCCGCCGCAGTCCGCGCTTCATTCAATAATGACGCGCTCATGTCAACATTCACTCACTTCTGTGTGAATGTCTTGCGCGGAGTGCCGCACGTTTGGTCCATCCCAATTGCGCCGACACGAGATCCTCACCGGATCCCGAGGCAGCCACGTGACCGAACTCATCAGGTCAGCGAGCCTCCAATGGCGGTTGTGCTTCAATTCCGGACGCTAGATCGAGTGTGATAGAGCCGTTCGCTTTCACGGCATCAGAAGCGCTCGTGGGGACCTGAATAACCGCGCTGGAAACTTCCGACTGCACGCGGTGAATAGTCATCTTTGTTTATGGAATACCGCGATGCAGAGCTCTTTCGGCACGTTCTGCGATGGCAGCGCATGGAAAGCGACCGCCCTCGCTTGGCTCGAAGCAGGAACGTTAAACGAGGCCGCCGGCTACGCGAAGTCGGGGATATCCCGGCGACTGAACATGCCATCTCTTCTGCCGGTGATCCGGCAGATCTAGGGTTTCGCAGGTGCCTCGCAGCGAAAGCTGCTCGCCGCATCGGTCGATCCGACCCCGCGATACACTGCCCTCTGCGGCCACGGGCATAGGGGGCGCTGCATGGTGATTTTTCCCGAACGCTCGTCCGCAAACCGCGTCGCAGTGATTCGGTCGGGCGCCTCGTCATCCTCCGCCCAAGCGATCAGTGCAGAAAAAAGATCGTTCTGCGGATCGTCGGATGGCGGACGCGGCGGGATGCCCAGCGTGGAGTTGAAGGCATCGGGTCCGGTACCACCTCCGCAGTGCATCATGCCTGGGGCCATGAACAGCCGCGCATTCTCGGCCAGCGCACTCGCGCCAGCCATCTTCGCGGCATGCCGTTCAAAAAAATCTACCGACTGGCCGGGCGGTACCAGCGTGTCGGCGAGACCATGAAAGACGATCAGCTTGCCGCCGCGCGCGGCATAGTCCGCCAGGCTGCCGCGTGTCGCATCGTTGACGATCGCGTCGAGGCCTTGATCCACCAAGGGCATGTCGCGGCCGAAATCGAAGCCTCTCCAGTCCCACTCCGCGCCGAACACCCATTTAAACAGGCTGCCGAAGGCCGGCTGATCGTTGACGGGCTTCTGCAGGAAGGACCAGCCGAATGCATCGGGCATTTCGCTGCCCGGTAGCCAGCCGTAGAAGCTCGGCTCGCCGTCGCGCGTGGTCGGCCCGGAATAGAACGCCCGCGCCGTCTCCACCTCGCCCGCTGTCAGGCATGTATCGGACACCGCGGCCTTGCATAGGAGGACCTGCGGATCGAACGAGCAGCTCATCGGGTCCATGATGAAGCGGTCGCCCGCCAGGCCATGGCCCTGCTTCCAGCAGGCGGCGATGGCAGCGTCGTTGAGCAGCTTCAGCTTGGCGTCCGAGAGAACGCGGCCGGGTTCCCGGTTCGCGGCAGCATAGTTCCACAGCACCGACGCGTGCCCCCAAGTGCGGTTCATTACCGGCGCACCGACGAGAATGCCGTCATAGTCCTGCGGATAGTACAGCGCTTGGATCAGCCCCATCTGCCCGCCGGTCGAACAGCCGGTGTAGTAAGACTTGCGCGCTTCCCTGCCGTAAAACGCCTTGGTCAGCGCCTTGCCGGTGGTCGTCATGACATTGGTGGAAAGCCGCCCCCAGTCGCGCCACTTGCGCGGCTGGCCGATCAGCGCCTCGCCTTCCAGCGGGGTGGCGGGCGCCGTGCCCGCGTCGGTCGTCGCAGTGGCGAAGCCGCGCCGCAGCCCTTCGGCCATGCCCGAATAGCCCAGCGTAAAGTTGCCCGCGAAGCCGCCGCTGCCATTGCCATGGAAGACCCCGGCCCAGCCTTGCGCTGGCAACCACAGCTCGACCCCGATATCGGACCCGGGTTCGGATCGCACCCGCGCGACAACGCGGCAAAACGCGGGGTAGCCGGGCACGTCACCCGCAATGCTCGTTTCGTCCGCCTTGGCGGGGACCAGCATCGCGCTCTCGATGGTGGTATCCGCCAGTCTGGCGTTGGAGAGCGCGGCACATCGCGCGGCGACATCATCTTCCACCGGCTTCGCCAGCGCCGCTCCGGGGAGCGACAAGCCTAGTGCGGACGCTGCAAGAATGGCGATGCGGTGGGTGCGCTTCATGGTTCTCTCCGGTATCCCTGTTGCGGCGCTCATGCTGCGTCTGCCGCTTCCGAACGCTTGATCAGTCGGGCGAGCCAGAGGAACAGAACTGCCCCGATGAGATACATCGGAGAAAGCGCGTAATAGGCTGTCTGCAGCGCGTGCTCGCCATAGGCCGGGCGGAAGAAATCGCTCATCATTCCGACATAGGTCGGTCCCAACCCGAGCCCGATGAAGTTCATGACCAAAAGTAGCAATGCGCCCGAAATGACGCGCCGTTCGGGCGCGACTTCGTTCTGAACGAAGGTGACCGTCGCCGAAAGGAAGAAGGAATTAAGGAACATCGGCACTAGGAGGAAGGCGAGCGCGATTTTCCAGCTCGGCGCCCAGGCGAAGCCGATGAAGAACGGCAAGGCCAGCACCAGCGAGGCAGCGGGCACGGTGGCATAGGCCGCCTTGCTGCGCCGCGCGAAGCGATCGACGATCCGGCCCGAGGCATAAATGCCTGTGCTCATCCCGATACCCACCACCAGCGCATACCACACCGCGACATCTTCCAGAGTCATGCCCTTCTCGCGCATCAGGAACAGCACGGTGAAGTTGAGCAGGCCATAGGTGATGAAATTGCCGGCTCCACTCGCCAGCGAAGCCATCAGCAGCAACGGGTTTCGGAAGAAGCGGAGGATGGTCGCGACAAAACCTTCGGGGCCGACCTCTGGCGCGGTCGTCACCGGCAGGCCATCCGTCTCACCACGCTTAGGCTCGCGCACGACCCAGTAGACCACCACAGCCGTAACTACCCCGATCCCGCCAATCACGTAGAAAGGCATGCGCCAGTCGAACGCCGCGGCGAGCGATGCGCCAAAGGCGACGCCAAGCGCGGAGCCGATCGGCGGACCGAGGTTGAAAATCGCCATCGCCGTGGTCCGTCGTTCACGCGGAAAGGTGTCGGAAATGATCGCATAGGAGGGTGGAACCCCGCCCGCCTCGCCCACGCCGACCATCATACGGGCGACGACCAGCTGGCCGTAAGTGCCCGCCATACCGCATGCGGCCGTCGCCGTGCTCCAGATCGCGCATGCAGCAGAAAGGACCTTCACCCGGCTGGTACGATCCGCAAGCCAGCCGATCGGGATCGCGATAAAGCAGTAGAACAGCGCGAAGTAGAAGCCCGTAAGCAGGCCGAGTTGCCCGTCGGTAATGCCGAGACCGTCCTGGATCGGCTTGGCGAGGATGGAGATCAGCTGTCGATCAAGGAAGTTGAGCACATAGACGAAGGCCAGCATGCCCAGCGTGATCCGCGCGCTCGCAGAAGACCTGGATGCCCTGTCCGGGGCGGTTGCGGCGCTCATGAAAGGCATCCGCAGGGCGTGTTGGCTCGGGTCATCGTCTCGTCCTCTCCAGCTCGGTAGTATCGGGCCTCTTCCAGCCAGCCGGGATTGCCCCGACCGCCACCATACCCCGCCGCGACCCGCTGCCTGAGCAGAGCAGGCGGACGGAATCTATCGCCATAGGCATCGTGCAGTATGTCCTGCACCTGCAGACACAGATCAGACGTCACAACGTCCATCATCGCGAATGGTCCGATCGGATGACCGAGGCCGAGGCGACATGCGGTGTCGAGATCGGCGGGGCGGGCGACGCCCTCTTCGACCAGTTTCACCGCCTCGATCAACATCGCGTGGAGCATGCGTTGACCGCAAAGCCTGCGACGTCCTTGATCCGCACCGGCTGTTTGCCGATGCCTTCGAGGATCGCGATCGCTTCGTCGGAAATTGCCGGTGCGGTCGCGAAAGCGGGAATAATCCCAACCAGCTTCATCCGAGAAACAGGCGAGAAATAATGCGTGCCGAGGAAGCGGGCGCGACGATCGGGCGTCAGGAAGGCAGCGAGTGTCGAAATCGGCAGCGTCGAGGTGTTCGTGGCGAGGATGCAATCGGAAGCGCAGGCCTCATCGAGGGCGCGCAGGACATCGGCCTTCGCATCGAGCGATTCATAGACCGCTTCAGTCACCATCGCGCACTCGGCCATCGCAGCGAGGGCCTTGACCGGTTCGATCCGCTCCAGCGCAGCCTTCACCTGCCCTGCGTCGTAGAATTTCCGCGAAACGCCGTTGTCGAGGATACCGCCCAACCGTTCGACCGCGCGCTCCAGAGCGTCTCCGCTCCGGTCGTGCAGCAGAACGTCGTGCCCTGCGAGCGCGAAGACCAGCGCGATCTCCGCCCCCATCAGGCCCGCACCGACCACGCCCGCCTTCACGAAGCATGCTCCGCACGAACATCGGCCTCGGACCGCGCATCGCGCTGCCATGCCTGCGCCTGATCGATGTACCATGGCAGCACCTCAGGCGTGGCGCTGGCATCGGCATTGATCACCCTGGCTGCTGGCCACCCGGCGAACAGCCGCTTGATCGGCAGTTCCTGCTTCTTGCCCGAAAGTGTGCGCGGGATGCCTGGTGCGGCAATCAGCCGGTCGGGTACGAAGCGCGGCGAGAGACTCGTGCGGATTGCAGCTGCGATCGCGCTTCGCGTGTCTCCATCGACTGCCTTGCCTTCGCTCGGGACGACGAACATGACCAGCTTGCTACCCCCCTGCGTGTCTTCAAGATCGATAACCATGGAATCTGCAACGGCCGGCAGCTGCTCGACTGCAGCGTATACTTCCGCGGTCCCCATCCGCACGCCATGGCGGTTGATGGTGGCATCGCTGCGGCCCGAGATGGTGCAACTGCCATCCTCGTGAACCGTCAGCCAGTCGCCGTGACGCCAAATGCCGGGCCATTCGCCGAAGTAGGAATCGCGATACCGGCTCCCGTCGTCATCACCCCAGAAATACAGCGGCATGCTCGGGAAGGGCTTCGTACAGACCAGTTCGCCGACTTCCTCGGTCGCTGGATTGCCATGTTCGTCCCACGCCTCGACAGCGGCGCCGAGGTGGCGGCATTGCAACCGGCCCGGCGTGTCGGACAGTTGGGGATTACCAGCCATGAAAGCGGCAGCGATCTCGGTTCCCCCGCTGACATTGCACCACCAGATGTCCGGACGCCCGAGTGCGGCGAACTGCGCGGTGCCCCAGCGTTGTACGTCCGGGGGCAAGGGCGATCCGGTGCTGCCGAGAGCGCGGATGCGTTCGACCCCGGCGGTCCTCGCGATCTCGACCCCAGCCTTGCGGCAATTGGCGAAGAAGGCCGCGCCCGCGCCGAACCAGGTGACGCCCGTCCGGCTCGCGAAATCCCACAGTCTGGTCCAGTCGGGATCGGCCTTCGTCCCGCTGGGCGATCCGTCGAACAGGCAAATGGTTGTGCCGCTCAGCAGCCCGCCGATCTGGATGTTCCACATCACCCAACCACTGGCGCTGTACCAGTGGAATCGCTCACCAAAGGTATTCGGAGCATAGCTCGGCCCGAGATCGAAATGGAGCCGCCCGGCAGCCGTCGCCAGAATCACACCGCCATGGCCGTGAACGATCGCCTTGGGCAGACCGGTGGTCCCGCTCGAATAGAGGATCCACAAGGGATGGTCGAAGGGCAGCATGGCGGGCTCGAAACCGGCCACGGCCGCGTCGTCGCGCGCGGTGGCGGCGGCGAAGTCGACCGCGTCGGGCATGGTACGCACTGCACAGTCGCTCGGAACCAGGTACACGGTTTCGATGCACGGGAGCTGTGCGAGGATCTCCGCCAGCGCGGCACTGCGGTCCAGGGCCTTGCCCGCGTAGAACACCCCGTCGACCGCGATCAGGGCCTTGGGCTGCGTCTGCCGCCAGCGATCGAGCACGGCGTTCGTCCCCATGTCGGGCGAACACAGCGTCCACACCGCACCCACGCTGGCGCAGGCCAGCAGACCGATGACCGCAGCTGGAATATTGGGCAGATAGGCCGCCACCCGATCGCTTGGCGCAATCCCGCGTGCGCGCAGATCGAGGGCGAGAGAGGCAGCCCGGCGACGCAATTCGGACCACTCGATCGTCTCGCTCGTGCCGCGCTCGTCCAATGCGACGATTGCAGGTTGGCCGGCCGCCTCCGCAGGATCGACATGGCTGAAGACATGCTGCGCATAATTGAGCGTGGCGCCATCGAACCACCGCATGTCGGGCATGGCTTCGCCGCTCAGCGCCGCACTCACCGCTGTCGGCGACTGGATGCGGTCCCACTCCCAAATGCTGCGCCAAAATCCTTCGAGGTCCTCGACCGACCAACGGTACAGTTCGTCATAGGTCGCGAAATCGATCCCCCGCGTCTCTTGCAGCCAGTCGCAAAACAAGCGGATTTGCGGAACGGGCGTCGCCAAGTTGAGGCTGGTCGAGCGAGAATTCATCGAGAGAGGCCTTGCATCGGGAGCGGAAACGGTAGGGGCGGAAGTATGGGCGGCACCCGGTTGGGTCGCCGCCCGCTTGAGCCTAGAATGCCGTGCGCAGGCTGACTGCCGCGTAGCGACCGATGGGGTTGTATGCGCCCCCGATCCCGTCGGTGCCGGGGAAATAGGGCGGTGTCACATCGAACAGATCGTTGATCTGCAAGCCGAGCTCGGTGCCTTCGAGGAAACTTTCTTGCGGCAGCGTCAGCGAGAGGCGCAAATCGACCGTCGTGTATCCCTTCGCTTCGTAAAGCGCCGAGCCGGTCGGCGTAGCGTAGGATGCCGTGACGCCCGAACGATGATTGACGAAGTTGACGAAGGTCACCGGGCCGGCGGTGATGCCCAGCGTAGTACGCAGGGTCGCGCGCGGGATCCCGGCCTCGAGCGAATTACTCTCCGGCGAAGTAGGCGACAGGCGGTTCGAATAGTCGAGGATGTAATTGCCCGCGACCCCGCCGAACAGCGTGCCGAAACCGACCTCGCGCCGGTAGCGCAGATCGAAGTCGATGCCGCTGGTCTTGCGGACCCCGAAATTGCCCTGCCGCAGGTCGAGGATATTGCCGAACTGAGGGACGGCGTCGAAAGTGAAGTAGAACGGCACGGTGTTTGTGATCGCGTCGCTGACCTGCGCGGCACCGGGATCGCGTATGACCCGCGTGGCAAAAGTGGGATCGCTGAACAGCAGCGATCCAAGGCCGGAAGGCGCGCCGATCACGTCGTCGTACTTGATGTCGTAATAGGTCACGCTCGCGGTGAGGCCCGGGGCGAACAGCGGACGCAGATCGACGCCGGCGGACCAGGTACGCGCGGTTTCCGGCTCAAGATCCGCATTCCCGCCATACAGCAGGATCGTGTTCACCTGCGAAGCCCCGCGCGCCGGATCGCGGGCGCCGAAGGCATCGACCAGCGCGGCTGCCGAATAATAGGAGCCAACGGTCGACCCCAGATCGCGCAGCCCTGGCGCGCGGAACGAATGACCGTAACTGCCGCGGAAGGTCACACCGTCGAGCGGCTCCCAGGTGAGGCCTACCTTCGGATTGGTGGTCGACCCGAAATCGCTGTAATGATCATATCGGCCGGATAGCGAGAGCGTGAGGCTCTGCCCGAAGGCTCCCGCGTTGCCGTACCCGATGATCGGAATGAAAAGCTCGCTATAAACCGACTGGACATTGCGTGCGAGATCTTCCGGGAAGCCGAAACCACCGCTCTGACCGCGTTGCATATAGGTTTCACGCCGATATTCGGCGCCTACCGCGATCTTGAGGTCGCCACCTGGAAGCTGCGCGAGCGGACCATCCACCTTCACCGCGCCGATCCTTGTGCGCTGGCGATTGGTGAAGGTGGTCGGGTTGTCGAGGATTGCGGCGACAACCGCCGGATCGGTCTCGTAGCCGAACGGGTCGAGCGCGGTCGACGGCGTCGTTCCTGCAGCGGCAGCGGTCAGTGCAGTCGTATCAATGCCAGGCTGAAGCGTATCGTTCCGCGACCAGTTGTAGGTTCCGTACACACTCGCCTGGAAGTCGCCCGGCAGGTCGATGTCGACCCCGACGGTCGCGTTGCCGGTACGCACGCGATAGGTCTGGTCGAAGTGGTCGTCGCCGACCAGCCTGTCGGGCCGGAAATCGAAGTAGCCAAACACCGAACCCGTGCCCGGAGGCGCGCGGAAGTAAGGGTTGGCGGCGGTGATGAGGACGAAGGTCTGCCCGGGCAGCGCCGCCTGGACCGTATCCTTGCGGTCCGAGTAGAGCACATCCCCCCATACCGTGATGCGATCCGACAGGTCCTGCCGCACCGAGATCAGGCCGCTATGCGCTCGGCTCTCTGGCAGAAGGTCGACGGGGCCGCGCGCATCGCAGGTGTTGACACCCGGCTCGAGGCTCGGCGCAGCGTAGATCGTGCCTGCGAACAGGTTGACGTTGGCATCGGGACACACCGTCGAGCGTGTATCGATGCCACCCTCACTGCGGAAATCGAGTGAGCGATAGTCGCGATCGGCGCCGGTAATGTTGCTGTTCTGCTGGTACTGATAGGCGAGCACGACCGAGCCCGTTCCCCAATCTTGACCGAAGATCGCGCCTGCGTTCAAGGCATCGTAGCTATCCGCGAAACCGTAACGGAAATTGGTCTCGAGCCCCGATACGCGCTTGCGGGTGATGAAGTTGATCACGCCCGCGACCGCTTCGGACCCATAGATGGCAGAGGCACCGTCGGCGACGATTTCGACCCGCTCGACCGCCAGTTCGGGGATCAGCGGATAGTCGGGATTGGTCTGCTGAACGCTGCCGGAAATAAGGCGGTGCCCGTTCATCAGTGGCAAGGTAGCGGCTGTGGGTAGGCCCCGCAGACCAGGCGCGAAGGAACCGACTCCGCCATTGCTGACGCGCGGCGCGGTATTGAAGCTGTTGAGCTGCGGCACGGTCGACAGCAGTTCGGGCGTGCTCGCCGCGCCGATCTGCTTCACATCTTCGCGCGTGACGGTGATCAGGTCCGACCCGGTCGGCGGCACGCCGCGGATGCTCGTTCCGGTGACGACGATCACGTCTTCAGAACCGGCGGCCGGGGCCTCGATCTCGGTGCTTTCGAGCTGGTCTCCGCCTGGGTCCGTCTGCGCATGGGCCGTAACGGGCAGGATCAACATCGTTGCAGCCAGTGCAGAATGGCGAAGCAAACGCGCACGGCGCCGCGTAGAAATCGACCTCATCGACATATTTTCTCTCCCATCGTGGTCGCGGACATCGCCGCGGCCGGACTTTGCCGGCTTGATGGCATGCTTATGGTCTGGCAGACGCCTGCGTAAGCGCAGGAGCGGACAACTCTGTGTCATTTGCGGACATGGTGAGGGGAGGAGCGGACAGGATGACCGTGGTAAACGAGGCCACCGCCGAGGCGGCGATGCGCAACGACCGAGAGGGATTCCCGACACTCAACCAGCGCATTTTCGCGCCCTTCAAGATCGCCACGGTCATCGACACGGTGACGGATCGCGGAACGTCGGCAGAAATTGTACTCGACAGGACTGGCCTGACGCCGGCCGAGGTGCGCGATCCGCGCACGCTAACCTCGATCGGCCAGTACCTGACCGCGTGCGAGAACATTGTGGCGGCGGGGGCCGGGTACGCTGACGCCTTCGCGATCGGAGCGCGGTTGCACCTGTCGGCCTACGGAATGTACGGCTATGCCCTGATGTGTTCGCCGACCATGCGCGATTTCTTCGATTTCGCAGTCCGTTATCAGCCGCTCGCCACCCCTACCGTGCGGCTCCACTGGCGCGTCGAGGGCAAGGTTGCAATTTGGCAGTTTCGCGAGATTTACCGCGACATGATGAGCGACGAGGTGCGCACCTTCCTCGTCCGGCAGCAGATGAAGATGACCTTCACCCATATCCGCGACGCGGCGGGTAACGACAACCTGCCGGTGCGCGCTCTCTTCGCGCTACCAGAGGACGACCATGCTGGCCAGGACGCGCGCGAGCTTTCATGCGAGTGCCTCTACGGCCAGGCTGCAAACGAGCTGCACTACCCGCTCGGCATACTCGAATCGACGCCCGAATTGGGCAACCGGCTGACCCGGATGATGCTCGAGGAAACCTGTGAACGCCTGATCGGGCAAGCGCGCATTTCTTCAGGTCTTTCGGGCGAGGTCTATCAGATGTTGCTGAGCGCACCCGGGCGGTTTCCCTCGATGGCGGCGATTGCGGCACAGCTTGGCCTACAGGAGCGCACTCTCCGCCGCAGGTTGGCAGCGGAGGACGCGACCTACGGTGCTATCGTCGATGACGTGAGGCGCAAGCTCGCAATAGAATATCTGCAAACCACTCGGATGAGCGTTGACGATGTTGCATGGAAAGTTGGCTTCAGCGACGCAGCGAACTTGCGGCGGGCGGTGAAGCGGTGGACCAGGAAGACAGTAAACCAGATCCGAAAAGAAAAGTAAGCACCCGCTCTTTCAATGAATTATACGAGGTCGTTCGGCATGGATTGCTCATGGCTGCATTTGGAAAGCGTAAACGCAACCAACACTACAATGCGGTTGGGTGACGACGCTGACAGCTGAATTTACCGATATCCAGACAAATAAGTGGCCAACAGACTTCACTAAAAGCAGCCTGACTGGCTTTGGACCGAAGGGGCACGACCTAGGCATAGTGTCAATGACCGCTTTTAGGAGCCGTTCGCGATTGGCCCAATAACCGATATGGGGCGCAAAGCTGACAAGCTACGCATCGGTATCTAGGCATGCGGACCAAGCAAGCTCGCTTGCACAACTCGCCACTCGCACTGTGCCACAGATTGTGCCACACGCTTCGACCGGAAGCGTGCAAATGGCTGTTTTCTGGGCTTGCTCAAAAGCGGTTGAAAAAAGGTCTGGAATCCTCTCTCCCCGACCAACTTCTATTGTAGCATCCAGATCGAGGATCCGCTTGCGTCCCTGTGGCGGAACGGCACGCGGCCGTGCGCGATTTGAGCTGATCACTAGCCGCTTTCGGCGTGTCCAGATGCGTCTTGGAACACTTTAGGCGCCATCCGGATCGGTAAGCGCCAGCAAGCAGGCCAGCATGGTGGCGGCGACGGATTCGATCTGTTCGCGCGTCGTGGTGCTCATTTTCAGGCCGACGATCGAATGGTGGAGCATTTCGCCGAGCCCCTTGGCGGTAATGTGACGGCGTTCGAGCGCTTCCTGATATTCGAGCAGGAATTCACAAAGATTGCGCTGTGCCTCGAAGTGAACCTCGACGAGTTCCTGCTTGATCGTGGTGGCCAGTTCGAGCTCGAGTTCGTCTGCATGCGGCATCGCCTGCATCGACTCCCATGGCTCGATGACCAGATTATCGAGCAATGCCTGGAACCGTTCGCGCCGGTCGGGGGTCGTGGCGCAGAACTCGCGTATCGCCCTCCACTTCGATTCGAAATGATAGCGCGCAACGCCGAGCAGCAGCGCCTCGCGATTCGGGAAGACATTGTATATGGTCTGCCGCGAAACCCCCGCTGCCGTAGCGACATCATTCATTGTGGCGCGTCTGATGCCGTATTGGCTGATGACCCCATAGCCCGCCGCGGCGATCCTGCATGCTCTCTCTTCCATGCAGGTTAACTGGACATCTGATGCAAAAATGTCAATTTACAAGTGTATCGAAATTGTCAAAACGCGGCGCTAATCGCACCACCGGTCGCAGGGTGAGTCGCCCCTTGCAAGGAATCCCCATGACGCATCTTCGCACTCTGCTCCTGCTTCTGCTCGGTCTCGTAGCCGCCGCCTGCTCGTCACCCGATACGGCGCCAGAGGGTCAGGCCATCCCGGTCCGCACGATCACGGTTGGCGAAACCGATCTCGACAATATCCTCGAACTGCCCGGACGCGTCGAGCCGGTCCGGGTCGCGGAAGTCCGCGCACGGGTCACCGGGATCGTCCAGCAGCGGGTCTATGAAGAGGGCACCGATGTCAGACAGGGGCAGGCACTGTTCCGCATCGATCCGGCGGAACTGCGCGCCAGCTATGCTCAGACGCAGGCCAGCCTCGACCGCGCCAAGGCCACTGCCGTAAATGCGAATGCGGTGGTCGCACGCTATCGCCCGCTGGTTGCCGAGAATGCCATCAGCGGTCAGGAATTCGACGCCGCGCAGGCCGCCGCGCGCGAGGCCAACGCCAATGTCGCGCAGATCGAGGCGCAGCTGCGCGCGTCCTCGCTCCAGCTCGGCTATACCACGGTCCGCGCACCGATTTCGGGCCGCGCCGGACGTGCTGCGGTGACCGAAGGCGCGCTGGTGTCCCAGGCGGAGGGAACGCTGATGACGCGGATCGAGCAGATCTCGCCGATCTACGTCTCCTTCTCGCAATCGGCCACCGAAGTGCTCCAGATCCGCCGCGCGATTGCCAGCGGTCAGCTTGACCTTGCTCCCGGCGATGCGGTCGAGGTCCGGCTGCTGTTCCCCGATGGCACCGAATACGAACTGCCCGGCCTGATCGAATTCCTTGACTTCTCGGTCGACGAGGCAACCGGCACGGTCCAGCTGCGCGCCGAATTTCCCAATCCCGACGGGCTCCTGCTGCCGGGCGAATTCGTCAGCGCGCGGATCTATGCCGGCAAGGTCACCGATGTAATCGCCATCCCGCAGCGCGCGGTCACAGTGGCCGATGCGGGCGGCACGGTGATGATCGTCGACAAGGATGGCAAGGCCGCGGTCCGCCCGGTCAAGCTTGGCCAGCTGATGGGTGATAGCTGGGTCGTGGAAAGCGGGCTCCAGCCCGGCGACCGGGTGATCGTGTCGAACCTGCAGAAACTGCAGCCCGGCATGCCCGTGCAGATCGCCAATGCCGCCACCGGCCGCAAGGCCGCAGCCCCCACGCCCGCTGCAAAGGCCGATTGATCATGGCGCGTTTCTTCATTGACCGGCCGATCTTCGCCTGGGTGATCTCGCTGGGCATCCTGCTGTCGGGCTTCATCGCCCTGCGCGCTTTGCCGATCGAACAATATCCCGAGGTCGCCCCGCCTTCGCTGGCGATCAACGTTGTCTATCCCGGCGCCGACGCCGAGACGCTCGAACAGAACGTCACACAGGTGATCGAACAGCAGCTCAACGGTGTCGAGGGTTTCCTCTACATGGCCTCATCGAGCCTTTCGAACGGCACTGCCTCGATCACGCTGACCTTCGAAGCGGGCACCGACATCGATATCGCCCAGACCGAGGTGCAGAACCGGCTGAGCACGGTCGAGGCCCGGCTGCCCGAAGAGGTCCGCCGCCAAGGCATTACCGTGCGCCAGGCGAACGCAGGCTTCCTGATGATCGTCGCGCTGACGTCGGAATCGGGCACGCTCGACTCGACCGATCTCGGCAATATCGCTTCGACGCAGGTGATCGACGAATTGCGCCGTGTGACCGGCGTCGGCGATGTCACGCTGTTCGGCTCCGAATATGCGATGCGCATCTGGCTCGATCCCGAGAAACTGGCTTCCTACAATCTTTCGCCCAGCGCCGTGGTGGCCGCGATCCGCGAGCAGAATGCGCAGACCGCGGGCGGTTCGCTGGGCGCGCTGCCGCTGCAGGAAGGCCAGCAGATCACCGCCACGATCACGACCGAGAACCGGTTCGAGACCGAGGACGAGTTCCGGCGGATCATCCTGCGCGCAGATGCGGGCGGCGCCAGCGTCCGGCTGGGCGATGTCGCGCGGGTCGAGATCGGCGCGCAGAGCTATGCCACATCGACCACGCTCAATGGACAGGCGATGGCCGGGATGGCGGTTCAGCTGGCCACCGGCGCCAATGCGCTCGCAACCGCCGAGGGGGTCAACGAACGGATGGCCGAAATCGGTGCGGGCCTGCCCGACGATGTCGCCTGGTCGATCCCTTACGATACCACGCCCTTCGTCGAGGTTTCGGTCGAGGAAGTGGTCAAGACGCTGATCGAGGCGATGGTGCTGGTCTTCCTCGTCATGTTCCTCTTCCTCCAGAACTGGCGCGCGACGCTGATCCCGACGCTGGTGGTCCCGATCGCGCTGGCCGGCGCTTGCCTGGGCCTGTGGCTGTTCGGCTTTTCGATCAACGTGCTGACGCTGTTCGGCATGGTACTGGCGATCGGCATCCTCGTCGATGACGCGATCGTCGTGATCGAGAATGTCGAGCGCATCATGCGCGAAGAAGGGCTCGGCCCGCTTGCGGCAACGCGCAAGGCGATGGACCAGATCACCGGCGCGATCATCGGGATCACGCTGGTCCTGATCGCAGTGTTCCTGCCGATGGCCTTCTTCCCCGGTTCGACCGGCGGGATCTACCGCCAGTTCTCGGTCACTCTCGCGATCTCGATCTTCTTCTCCGCCGTGCTGGCGCTGTCGCTGACGCCCGCGCTATGCGCGACTTTCCTGCGGATGGAAGACGTCCAGGACCATGATGCAACAGAAGAAGGCGAGCCGGACGAACCGCGCCCGCTGCCCGAAGGCTGGCGCGGACGGGTCGAACAGGGCCGCCGCGCAGCGGGACGCTTTTTCGGCGGCTTCAACCGCTGGTTCGCGCGCATGACCGAGAAATACGGCCGCACGAATGCCGCAATCCTCGGCCGCCCGATGCGCGGGCTGGCGGTCTTCCTGCTGCTGGCAGGCATCACCGGCCTGCTGTTCGTCCGCCTGCCGGGCGGGTTCCTCCCGACCGAGGACCAGGGCTATGTCATCACGGTGGTGCAATCGCCCACCGGTTCGACGCAGGAACGGCTCGACGAAGCCATCGCACCGGTCGAGGCGTTCTGGCAGTCGCGCGAGGAAGTCGAACGCGTGGTCGTGGTTCGCGGTTTCAGTTTCTTCGGCCAGGGTCAGAACAACGCGATGATGTTCACGCCGCTCAAGGACTGGAGCCAGCGCAGCGGAGCCGAAAGTTCGGCCGAAGGGCTGGTGGGCCAGGCCACGGGGACGTTCATGCGGCTCGACAATGCCCTCGCCTTCGCGATCCAGCCGCCCGCGATCCAGTCGCTCGGCCAGGCCAGCGGTTTCACGATGAAGCTGCAGGACCGCGCCGGCCTGGGCCGCGATGCGCTGACCGACGCGCGCAACCAATTGCTCGGCATGGCTTCGCAAAGCGAGACGCTGGCCAATATCCGCCCCGAAGACCAGCCGCCCGCGCCGCAGCTGCATGTCGAAGTCGACCGGGTGCAGGCCCGCGCGATGGGCCTGTCGATGGACGATGTGAACAATGCGCTGTCGATCAATTTCGGGTCGGCCTATGCCAATGACTTCAACCGCCAGGGGCGGGTCCTGCAGGTGCTGGTCCAGGCCGACGCGCCGCACCGGATGACGCCCGAGGACGTGCTCTCGCTGCGCATCCCCAATGCCCAGGGCGCGCTGGTGCCGTTCAGTTCCTTCGCCACTGCCGAATGGACCGCGGGCCCGCCCAGCCTGGCGCGCTACAATGGCTATCCGGCGATGACCCTTTCCGGCACCGCGGCCCCGGGCCAGTCCTCGGGTGCGGCGCTGATCGAAATGGAACAGCTGGCAAGCCAATTGCCCGAAGGGATAGGCTTCGAATGGACCGGGATCAGTTATGAGGAAAAGCAGGCGGGCGGCCAGATCGGCCTGCTGCTGGGCCTGTCGGTGGTGATCGTCTTCCTCGTGCTGGCGGCGCTTTACGAAAGCTGGTCGGTGCCCCTCTCGGTACTGCTGATCGTTCCGATGGGTGTATTGGGTGCGGTATTGTCCACCATGGCGCGCGGCTTGTCGGCGGATATCTACTTCAATGTCGGACTGATCACCATCATCGGGCTGGCTGCCAAAAACGCCATCCTGATCGTGGAATTCGCGATCGAGCAGGAAGACGACGGCAAGAGCCCGCTCGAGGCCGTGAAAACGGCGGCACTCCTGCGCCTGCGGCCGATCATCATGACCTCGCTCGCCTTCATCCTCGGCATGGTTCCGTTGGTGCTGTCGACGGGGGCCGGCGCGGCCAGCCGCATTGCGGTCGGTACCGGCGTCATGGGCGGCATGATCGCGGCGACGCTGATCGGGATTTTCGTGATCCCGCTGCTCTACCTGCTGGTCCGCACGCGCATCGGTAAACGCAAACCCACGCCCGCCAGCGACCTCGAAGGAGAACCGGCATGAACCGCATGCTCTGCGCCAGTGTGATGGCGCTGGCGCTGGCCGGCTGCGTCAATATGGCCCCCGACCACACGCGCCCGCCGCTTGCCAGTGCCCCGGCCTACGATCCCGAGTACCGCCCCGACGGAACGGTCGTCGCCAGCACGCTGTCCAACCGCGACTGGTTCATTGACCCCCGCCTGGTCGCGCTGATCGATACCGCGGTAGCCAACAATCGTGACCTGATCGCCGCGACCGCACGGATCGAGCAGGCGCGCGCGCAATACCGCATCCAGGACAGCCGCCGCCTCCCCACCGCCGTGGCCAATGCTTCGGCCAGCCGCACGCGCACGCCGCTCGGCACGGTGGACCCCGCGGCGAGCGGATCGGTGATCACCGATCGCTTCGATGTCGGTGTCGGCGTGACGTCCTTCGAACTCGACTTCTGGGGCCGGGTCGCCAATCTGTCCGACGCCGCGCGAGCGCAATATCTGGCCACCGAAGCCAACCAACGCGCCTTCTATCTCTCGCTGATCGCCGATGTCGCCTCGACCTATTTCGAGCTGCTCGAAACCAATGACCAGATCGACCTTGCCCAGGCCACGCTGGAAAGCCGGCAAGAGGGATTGCGGATCGCGCAATTGCGGCTCGATGCCGGCGTGACCTCGGCGCTGCCGTTCCGGCAGGCGGAAACGCTGCTCACCACGGCGGAGCAGCAGCTGGCATCGGAGAAGCTGGCGCAGGCACGCCTGCGCAACCAGTTGTCGGTGCTGGTCGGCGGCGGGTTTCCCGCCGAATTGCCTGCCGCGCTGCCGATGGTCGCGCAGGAAAACGCGATGGTGCTCGACGCGGCAACGCCGTCGGACCTCATGCTCGTCCGGCCCGATATCGTGGCTGCCGAAGAACAGCTGCGCGCCGCGCGCGCGAATATCGGCGCCGCACGGGCGGCCTTCTTCCCGAGCATTTCGCTGACCGGAAGCGCCGGTTTCGCCTCGAGCGAGCTGAGTGATCTGTTCGGTTCGGACGGATTCAGCTGGTCGTTCGGCCCCTCGATCTCGTTGCCGATCTTCGACTGGGGCGCGCGCGAAGCCGACCTCGATCTTGCCCGGGCGCGCGAAACCGAACAGGTCGCGCTGTATGAAAAGGCAGTCCAGACCGCATTCCGCGAAGTGTCGGACGGGCTTGCCGGACGCCGCTGGCTGGCCGAGCAGGTCGCCGCGCAGGAACAGGGCGTGGCCGCGCAGGAACGCATCGCCCGACTGGCGCGCCTGCGCTACCGCGAAGGCGTGGCCGATTACCTCGAAGTCCTTGATGCGGAACGCAATCTGTTCTCCGCCCGCCAGCAATTGCTCGCCACGCGCCGGGCCTATCTGCAGAACGGCACGACGCTGTTCGTCGCGCTGGGTGGAGGCCTGGAACGCTCGCCCTAAGAGTGCCTATGGCGGGCTAAGGACCGCCTACCCTGCCCCCAATGGATCGGGCCGCGGCTAAAGCCCCACTTTTACGCCGGCCCAGACCGTGCGCGGGACGCCGAAGTCGATCGAGCCGCCCTGGTTGCGGGTGACGATGGTCTCGTCGGTGAGGTTCTCGCCGCGCAGGACCAGCGCGATAGTGTCGGTCAGCGGCACCTGGGCGAAAGCATCGAGCGTGGTGGCCGCGGGCAAGAGGTCGGTTTCCAGATCGTCCTCGAATTGCGCACCGACATGGCGCAGCGTGGTCGACACCAGCCAGTTTTCTGCCGGGCGCCAGGCGAGCGTCGCGCCGGCCACGAAACGCGGGGTCTGCGAGGGGCGATTGCCATCGAGCGCCGCGGCGAAGCCCGAACCCTGCGCTTCGGCATCGGTCCAGGCTGCCGAGGCATCGAACGACACCTCGCCCAGGGTCGCGGAAATGGACGCCTCAATCCCGCGCGCGTGGACCGCATCGATGTTGCGGCGCTGGCGCAGATTGGTGTCGAGCGTGACATTGGCGACCGCATTCTTCACGCGGTTGTCGAACGCGGTCAGCGACAGGCCCACACCCGGCGTCGGGGTCACATCCACGCCCAGTTCGAACCCTTCGAGCCGTTCGTTCTCGAGCGCCGCATTCGCCTGGGTCACCACGGGGAAAACCACGAAGGGCCGGTAGAGCTCGTTCAATGTCGGCAGGCGCAGGCCCGAATAGGCCGCGGCGCGCAGCGCCACGCCATCGCTCGCGCGGAAGAGCAGACCGCCGCGGAAGGAAGCGTCCCACCCTGACCGGTCGGCATAGGTGGTCGCCAATACCGGCGCTCCGGCGCCGTCGTTCTCGCGGTAGAAGCCATCGCGGATGGTCCAGCGGTCGAGCCGTGCCCCCGCGGTCAGTACCAGCGCGCCCAGCGTCCAGTCGTCCTCGGCAAACACGCCCAGATCGATATTGGTCCCCCCTGCATTGCGGCGCGCGGTGACCGCGCCCGAAAAGGCGCTGATCGCGGTTTCGAACAATTCGCCGTCCGCGCGGCGATAATCAACGCCCAGCCGCAAGACATGCGCCCCGCCCACCGGCGGCCGGATCTCGAACTTCCCGCCCAGCCCCGACGCCGGCGTGTTGCGCTGGTCGAGCACGGGCACGAAGCGGGTCGAGCTGACCACGATGTTGGTAAAGTTGCGCGCCTGCACATAGCCGATGGCATCGAATTCCCACGCACCGCGCCCGACCAGGCGCAGGCTGGCGTCCTGCCCCTCGATGCTGCTGTCCGCGCCGTCGAACCGCAGCGTGCGTTCATCGCGATAGGCCAGCCCGCGAACCTGCAGTTCGATATCCTGCGTCAGGGGTGCGACCCCGCGGATCTGCGCGGACCAGCCGTCGAATGCGGCGCGCGCGCTGAGCGGGGCGCGATCGGCTTCGGGCGTGGTGAAGAAGCCCTTCCCGCGATCCCAGCGGCCCGAAGCAACAACGAAGCCGCTCCCCAGACTGGCGCCCGCGCTGCCCGACAGTTCGGTTTCGCCGCGGTCGTTGACGAGCGCCTGTCCGGCGAAGCCATCCAGCGCGTCGATCCCGGCGCTTTCCAGCTCGATCGTACCCGCGAGCGCGCCTGCGCCGAACGGCCCCGATCCACCGCCCCGGGTGACGCGTATCTGCGCAAGCCGCTCGGGCGCGATCGCGCTGAACGGGATGTAACCGAAGAACGGATCGCTCATCGGGACGCCGTCGAGCAGCACCAGCGCCCGGCTGGTGGCATTGCCGCCCAGCGCGCGCAGCGTGGCCCCTTGCGCCGAGGCATTGGCCGAGCGGCTGTCCGATCGGCGGAATTGCTGGAACCCGGCGACCGTGGACAGCGCATCCTCGATCCGCCCCGAGGGAACCGCGACCAGCTGGTCGCGGTCGATCACCTGCGTATCGTAAGCGGGGGCGGCGGGGGTTGCATCGAGACCCGCACCGGTGACGACGATCACCTCGTCTCCATCTGCGTCCTGCGCGGCCGCGGGTTCGACAAGGGCCAGCGCGAGGGCTGTACCGGACATCAGATATCTCAGAATGTGCATCGCCGCGTGCCCTAACCCGTGATCCGCGCGAAGGCGAGAGCAAGCTAACCGTTGCAGCCGCGCGGCGAATGCCTAGAGATGATCGCGGAAGAGGAGACAATCGGGATGACCGACGCAGATCCGCGTTCGCAATGGGTAAAACGGCCCGCGGCAGCGACCGAAGGGACCAATTGCCCGCTCGAGGAAT
Organism: Qipengyuania sp. Mu-71; assembly: GCF_036867055.1. NCBI lineage: Bacteria > Pseudomonadati > Pseudomonadota > Alphaproteobacteria > Sphingomonadales > Erythrobacteraceae > Qipengyuania > Qipengyuania sp. Mu-71. Next base: position 1,483,917 of record NZ_JBAJHR010000001.1, read on the forward strand.
ACCAGGCGCTCTACGCCCGCAGCATCGAGGACAGCGATGCCTTCTGGGCCGGGCAGGCCCAGCGGCTCGACTGGATCACGCCGCCGAAGACGGTGGCCAACTGGTCCTATGATCCGGTGTCGATCAAATGGTTCGAAGATGGCGCGCTCAACATCTGCCACAACGCTGTCGACCGCCATGTCGCGGCCGGCCATGGCGAGCGGCTGGCGCTGATCTTCGAGCCCGACGATCCCGCAGGCGAGGTCCGCCGGATCACCTATGCCGAATTACGGGCCGAAGTCATCCGCATGGCCAACACACTCAAGGCGATGGGCGTCGCCAAGGGCGACCGCGTGACAATCTATATGCCGATGGTGCCCGAAGGCGCCTTTGCCATGCTGGCCTGTGCGCGGATCGGTGCAATCCATTCGGTCATCTTTGGCGGTTTCAGCCCCGAGGCGATCGCAGGCCGGGTCGAGGACTGCCAGAGCGACTGGATCGTCACGGCCGATGAAGGGCTGCGCGGCGGTAAGCGTATCCCGCTAAAAGCCAATGTCGATGCCGCGCTGGAAAAGGTCACCGCCAAGGCGGTGCTGGTGCTGCGCCATACGGGCGGCGACGTGTCGATGACCCCGGGCCGCGACCATTGGTATCACGAGCTCTCGGCGGATGTCGCCAGCGAATGCCCGTGCGAGCCGATGAATGCCGAAGATCCGCTGTTCATCCTCTACACCTCGGGCTCGACCGGCCAGCCCAAGGGCGTGTTGCACACCACCGGCGGCTATGCCGTCTGGACCGAAACGACCTTCCGCTATGTCTTCGACTACCGCGAGGGCGAGGTGTTCTGGTGCACGGCCGATATCGGCTGGGTCACCGGGCACAGCTATATCGTCTATGGCCCGCTGTTGAACGGGGCCACCGCGCTGATGTTCGAGGGTGTGCCCAATTATCCCGATCACGACCGGTTCTGGGCGGTGTGCGAGAAGCACCACGTCAACATCTTCTATACCGCGCCCACTGCGATCCGCGCACTCATGCGCGAGGGCGAGAGCCATGTGGTGAAACACGATCTGTCCGCGCTGCGCCTGCTGGGCAGCGTCGGCGAACCGATCAATCCGGAGGCCTGGCGCTGGTATCACGACACCGTCGGCAAGGGCGAGTTACCGGTTATCGATACCTGGTGGCAGACCGAAACGGGGGGCGTGATGATTACCACCCTGCCCGGCGCGCATGACATGAAGCCGGGCAGCGCTGGCCGCCCGTTCTTCGGTGTTTGTCCGCAGCTGGTCGACAATGAGGGCGAGGTGCTCGACGGCGCGGCCTCGGGCAATCTGTGCATCACCCGCAGCTGGCCCGGCCAGGCGCGCACGGTCTATGGCGATCACGCGCGCTTCGTGCAGACCTATTTCAGCACCTATTCGGGCAAGTATTTCACCGGCGACGGCTGCCGCCGCGACCGCGACGGCTATTACTGGATTACCGGCCGCGTCGACGATGTGATCAATGTGTCGGGCCACCGCATGGGCACCGCCGAGGTCGAAAGCGCGCTGGTGCTGCACCCGCAGGTGTCCGAAGCCGCGGTCGTCGGCTTCCCGCACGATATCAAGGGTCAGGGCATCTATTGCTACGTCACGCTCAATGCGGGCGAGGTTGCGGATGATGATTTGACCGGAGCGCTGCGCGCGCATGTGCGGAAGGAGATCGGCCCGATCGCCACGCCCGATCACCTGCATTTCACCCCCGCACTGCCGAAGACACGCAGCGGCAAGATCATGCGGCGTATCCTGCGCAAGATCGCGGAAAACGAATTCGCTGCGCTGGGCGACACATCGACGCTTGCCGATCCAAACGTCGTCGATGCGTTGATCGAGGGGCGCAAGAACCGCTAGGTCTGCCGCCAGCCAATCGAGCGATATGCGGGAAACGCCCGTATTATCGTTATCGGGTGATTAACCGGGCTTCTGCATAAGCCTCATATGAATGTGGACCGTGCGCAATGTGGGTGGTGAAACAAATCGCCACGCGGTCGCGTGGATCCGATTGGCGTGGCTATTTCCTGATCGCCTGCGTCATTATCCTCGCGCTGCTGCTTGCCGGCACCAGCTGGAGCGCGTGGCAATCCTCGATCGAGCGCGCGGCGGCTGAGGCCCGTCAGGATTACACGCTCGAAGTCCTGCTCGAAACCGATCAATTGCGCACTGCCGCACTGCAGCAGATCCGCGGCGGACGCGGATATCTGCTCACCGGCAAGCGCATCTTCCTGACCCCCCATACCGAGGGCAAGCGTAGTGCCAGTGCCGCCTATGACCGGCTGTCGGGCTTGCTGGCGGACGATACCGACCAGGCCCCCCGTATCAGGGCGCTGAAGACCGATCTCGCTCATCTCGACACCGTCATCGGATCGATGATCGCCAGCGCCGCCGACGGGCGCCAGGCCGACGCGCTGCGGACCATGCGCAGCGGCAGCGACCGCGACGCAATCGAAGCGATCATCCGCACGCTCGACGAGATCGAGGGCACCGAGCGCGCCGCACTCGCCACGCGCACGGCGATTGCGCAGAGCCGGGCAATCGCCAACGAGCGCTACCAATATATGCTCGCGGGTATCGGCCTGTTGCTGCTGTGGCTGTCGATCCTCGCGACGGTCTATGTCCGCAAGGCGCTGGCGCGCGAACATGCGGTGCGGCGCGAGCTCGAACAGTTCGCGCTGACCGATCCGCTGACCGGGCTGCCCAACCGGCGCGCTTTCATGAAAGCGCTGACCCGATCGATGGCTCGGGCCGAATTGGACCGCGATCGCAAGCTCAGCCTCGCCATTTTCGACATCGACCACTTCAAGCGGGTCAACGATCTGTTCGGCCATCCGGCAGGCGATGCAGTGATCAAGGAAGTCGGGGCACGCGCATCCAGGGCGCTGCGCGAGCGCGATCTGGTCGGGCGGATCGGCGGCGAGGAATTTGCCGTGCTGCTCCCCCGTGCCGACATCGAAACCGCGCGGTTCGCCTGCGAACGGCTGCGCGAAGCGATCGCCGGGGCGCCCATCGTCCATGGCGATGCGATCATCCCCGTCACCGCCAGCATCGGGATTGCCGAGTTTCAACCGGGCGAAGATAGCGACAATCTGATGATCTGCGCCGACGCCGCGCTTTATGAAGCGAAGACCGGCGGGCGCAACCAGGTACGGCTCGCCGCCTGAAGGTTGCACATTCGGGCATCGCCGGATTAGGTGGGCCGCATGGCAACACCGCGTATCCTGTTCGTCTGCCTCGGCAATATCTGCCGTTCCCCGCTCGCCGAAGCGGCCTTCCGCGAGGCGGCGCGCGAAGCCGGGCTCGAGGTCGAGGTCGATAGCGCCGGGACCGCCAATTACCATGTCGGCGAGCCACCCGACCCGCGCAGCATTGCCGAAGCGCAGCGGCGCGGCATCGATATCACCGGCTACCGCGGGCGGCAGCTACACGCGCAGGATTTCCATGCGTTCGATCATATCCTCGGCATGGACCGGTCTAACATGGCCAATATCGCGCAAGTCGATCCGGGTGATGGCAAGGCCAGGGTCGCGATGCTGCTGGATATCGTGCCGGGACAGGAAGGCCGCGAAGTGGGCGATCCGTGGTATGGCGAAGCCGACGGGTTCAGTGCGACCTGGAACGAAGTCGATGCCGGTGCCCGCGCGCTGCTTGCGGTGCTGCTCGACCAAACATCCTGACCCTGCGGCAGTGCAGGCGCGCAGCTGCTAGCCGCCGCGTAGGGTTTTAACCCCGAAATCGCGCTCGAACAGGTAAAGCAGCACGCGCGCCGCCTCGCCGCGCTTGCCTTCGAGACCGCCGTCGCGCTCGATCAACAACCGCGCATCGTCATGCGCCTTGGGCAGCAAGGTGGTGATCTGCTCCAGCGTGGCAACGTTGAACGCGCTGTCGCCCGATTGCCGCGTGCCGAGCAGTTCGCCGCCGCCGCGAAGGCGCAGATCCTCCTCGGCCAGCAGGAAGCCATCCTGCGTCTGGCGCATCAGCTTGAGCCGTTCCTGCGCGGTCTCCGACAGCGTTTCGCCATGCATCAGCACGCAAAAGGACTTCTCGCTACCGCGGCCCACGCGCCCGCGCAGCTGGTGCAATTGGGCCAGCCCGAACCGCTCGGCCTGTTCGATCACCATCAGCGTGGCATTGGGGACATCCACCCCGACCTCGATCACGGTGGTCGCGACCAGCAGCTTGGCATCGCCGCGCGCAAAGCGTTCCATCGCGGCGTCTTTGAGCTCGGGAGCGAGCTGGCCGTGGACCATCACCACATCCTCGCCGAACCGCTCCTTCAGCATGGCATGGCGCGCTTCGGCGGCAGCGATATCTTCGGGCCCGTCCATCTCGCGCACCATCGGGCAGACCCAATAGGCCTGCCGCCCTTCGGCGATCTGCGCGGCCAGCCGCTCGACCAGCGCGGGCAATTTGTCCTGCCCCATCACCACCGTGTCGATCGCCTGCCGCCCGGGGGGCAATTCGTCGAGCTGGCTGACGTCGAGCTCGCCATATTGCGCCAGCGTCAGCGTGCGCGGGATCGGGGTCGCGGTCATGGCGAGCACATGCGGCGCGCGCTTGCCCTTGCTGGCGAGCATCAACCGCTGGCCCACCCCGAAGCGGTGCTGCTCGTCGATCACCACCATCGCCAGATTGCGATAGGCGACCTTGTCCTGGAAAATCGCATGGGTGCCGACCACCAGGTCGATACTGCCATCGAGCAGGCCCATCAGCGTCGCTTCGCGCGCGCGGCCCTTGTCGCGCCCCGTCAGCAGCGCCACGCGCGCGCCGGTGGGTTCGGCCATGCGGCGCAGGCTCTCGTAATGCTGGCGCGCAAGGATCTCGGTGGGCGCGAGAAGCGCTGCCTGCGCCCCCGCTTCGACCGCGATCAGCATCGCTTCGAGCGCGACCACGGTCTTGCCCGCCCCGACATCGCCCTGCAGCAGCCGCAGCATCGGCGCCTCCTGCGCGAGGTCACCTTCGATCTCGGCAATCGAGCGTTTCTGCGCGCCGGTCAGCGGAAACGGCAGGTCGAGCTTGGCGCGATAGCTGCCGTCACCCTGCAATTGCTGGCCCCTGCGCTTGCGATTGTCCGCGCGGACCAGCATCAGCGCGAGGCTGTTGGCGAGCAATTCGTCATAGGCCAGCCGGTCGCGCGCCGTCGCATTCTCGCCCTTGTGCGCCAGCACCAGCGCATCGCGCCAGCTGGGCCAGCCTTCCTTGTCAACTTGCGACGGCTCGATCCATTCGGGCAGTTCGGGGGATCGCGCGAGCGCCTGATCGACAAGCCCCGCCAGCTTGGGCTGCGTCAGCCCTTCGGACAGGCGATAGACCGGCTCGCACAATCGCTGCAGCGTCTCGCCGCCCTCTTCGACCACATGGTCGGGGTGGACGATCTGGAGCATGTCGCCAAAACGTTCGAGCTTGCCCGCCACCCAGCGCGTCTCGCCCTCGGGAAGCTGCTTTTTCGCGGTGTAGGAAGCGCGGCCGAAATAGGTCAGCGCAAGCACATTGCCGAGCGCATCCTGCGCCAGCACGCGATAGGGCGCGCGCGGCGACCGGCCGCCGCGATGCTCGGTCACGGTCAGCTTGACGACGATCTGCTCGCCCTCGCCCGCCTCGTCCACATTCTCCACCGCGCGGCGCGTCACGAAGCGTTCCGGAAGATGGTACTCGAGGTCGCGCACCCGCGTCAGGCCGAGCTTGTCGAGCGGCTTCTTCAGCTTGGGGCCCACGCCGTCGAGCGTCTCGCTTTCGGCGAACAGCGGGTTGAGGATATCGGGGCGCATCGCCGCTTCCTAGCCCAAGGCAAAACGGCCCGTCACCCCCGTGCAAGCGGGGCCCCCGATAAGCTGTCGATATCGCTCGGTAGCAGATGTTCGCTGGATCCCTGAGTACGCAGGGATGACGAGGCGATAGTTTGGCGCTAGTGGACCCACCATGGTCCAAGCCCTGACATTTGAAGGCCGCAAGCAACGCGCCAAGTTCCGCGCCTGGCATCGCGGCACGCGCGAAGCCGATTACATGATCGGCGGCTTCTTCGACCGCTATCACGAAAGCTGGGACGAGGGGGAACTCGCGTGGTTCGAGGCACTGCTCGAACAGGACGATGTCGATGTCATGGCATGGGCGCTCAAGACCCAGCCCACCCCGCCGTCCTTCCAGGGGCCGTTGATGATAGCGATGCAGGAACTCGACTACGTCGATATTCCGCGTTGACGGACTAGCCACAGCCCCTATCTCCCTATTCGCACGCCGCGCACCCCCTTCCCGTCCGGGCAGGGGGCATTCTTGCGTGTGCGGAACGCGCGGCCCCTTCGAACGCTAGGAACACGATGCCCGATCTTTCCAATATCCTGAACGCCCGCGAACCGCTCACGCTGGCGCAGGTGGCACGGGGCGCGCAGCCGCTGGTGATGGCCGATCTGGCCCGCGCCAGCACGGGCCGCGCGGTGTTCATCGCGCCCGACGATGCGGCGATGCGCGGGATCGTCGAGGCAGCGGCGTTCTTCGCCCCCGAACTCGACGTGATCGAATTTCCCGCGTGGGATTCGCTGCCCTATGACCGCGCCAGCCCGGCGCTGTCGATCAGCGCACGCCGGCTGGCCGCGCTTCACCGGCTGCAGACGGGCAAGGCCAAGGCGCAGCTGATCGTTACCACCGCCAACGCCGTTCTCCAGCGCGTGCTCACCCCGTTCCGCATCCGCGAGAGCGTGCGCGAGTTCAAGGTGGGGACCGAGATCGGCCGCGAGAGCCTCGCCGCGCTGCTTCAGCGGCAGGGCTACAGCCGTGCGGACACGGTGATCGACAAGGGCGAATATGCCGTGCGCGGCTCGATCGTCGACATTTTCCCGAGCGGTATGGAAGAGGCGCTGCGGCTCGACTTCTTCGGCGACGAACTGGAGAGCCTGCGCACCTTCGATCCCAATACGCAGATGAGCACGGGGCGGCTGCAATCGCACCTGTTGCTGCCTGCCAGCGAAGCGCTGCTCGACGATGACAGCATCAAGCGGTTCCGCAGCCGCTACCGCGAGATGTTCGGCGCCAATGCCACGCAGGACCCGCTTTACGAAGCCATCAGCGACGGACGCCGGCTGGCGGGGATGGAGCACTGGTTGCCCTTGTTCGAGGACAAGCTGGCCACGCTGTTCGACCATCTCGGCAAGGACGACCTCGTCGTGATCGACCAGGCGGCGCTGGCCGCTGTGGACGAGCGCGTGAAGGATATCGGCGATTATTACGACCAGCGCACCGCCATCACCGGACAGGCCAAGGGCAATTACCGGCCCCTGAAGCCCGATGCGCTCTATCTCACTGCGGGCGAATTCAAGGCCGGCCTTGCCGTCGCCCCCGCCCACCGCGCGACGCCTTTCGATGAACCCGAAAGCGACAAGGTGGTGAATTTCGGCTTCCGCTCGGGCCGCGACTTCGCGCCCGAACGTGCGCGCGGGGACAATGTCTATCCCGTGTTGGCCGACCACCTCAAAGCGCTGGCGAAAGCGGGCAAGCGTCCGCTGCTCGCCGCCTATTCCAAGGGTAGCCGCGCGCGCATCGCCTCGATCCTGGAGGAAGCGGGTACGCCGGTACAGATGGCCGACAGCTGGCAGGAAGCGCTGGGCTTGTCGGCTGCGAAGGGATCGGGCGTACCCAAGCCCACGGCGATGATCCTGCCGATCGAAGCCAGCTTCGCCAATGACGAGCTCGAACTGCTGACCGAGCAGGACATCCTTGGCGACCGGCTGGTGCGGCGCAAGAAGAAGCGCAAGGATGCCGACGCCTTCCTTGCGGAACTGCAGGCGCTCAGCGTCGGCGATCTGATCGTCCATACCGAACACGGCATCGGCAAATACCTCGGTCTCGAACCGATCGCGGTGGGCAAGTCCAAGCACGATTGCGTCCAGCTCGAATACAAGGGCGGCGACAAGCTGTTCATCCCGGTCGAGAATATCGACGTGCTCAGTCGCTATGGCTCGTCCGAAGAGGCGGTGCAGCTCGACCGGCTCGGCGGCGAAGCGTGGCAGAAACGCCGCGCACGGCTGAAGGAGCGGATCCTCGAGATCGCCGGCGAACTGATGCAGGTCGCCGCCCAGCGTGCACTGAAGAAGGCTCCGGTGCTGGAGGTGGAGGATGGCCCCTACAACCAGTTCCTCGACCGTTTCCCGTGGGAAGAAACCGACGACCAGGAACGCGCGATCGAGGATGTCCTTGGCGACCTCGAAAGCGGCAAGCCGATGGACCGGCTGGTCTGCGGCGATGTCGGCTTCGGCAAAACCGAGGTCGCGCTGCGCGCCGCCTTCGTCGCGGCAATGAACGGCCAGCAGGTCGCGGTGGTCGCGCCGACCACCCTGCTCGCGCGCCAGCATTTCGAGAATTTCGCTGCGCGCTTCAACGGCTTCCCGCTGAAGGTCGGCCGCCTGTCGCGGCTCGTTCCGGCGCGCGAAGTGAAGGAAACGCGCGCGGGGCTGGCCGATGGGCAGGTCGATATCGTGGTCGGCACGCATGCAATCCTGTCGAAGCAGACCAGCTTCAAGAACCTCGGGCTGGTCATCGTCGACGAGGAACAGCGCTTCGGCGTCACGCATAAGGAAAAACTCAAGCAATTGCGCGCCGACGTGCATATGCTCACGCTCACCGCCACGCCGATCCCGCGCACGCTGCAGATGGCGATGACCGGGCTGCGCGAACTGTCGACCATCCAGACCCCGCCGGTCGACCGGCTCGCGGTGCGCACCTATGTGATGGAGTGGGACGATATGGTGATGCGCGAAGCCCTGCTGCGCGAACATCACCGCGGCGGGCAAAGCTTCATCGTCGTACCCCGGATTTCCGACATGGAAGCCATTTCCGACTGGCTCCACGAGCACGTGCCCGAGGTCAAATTCGTCGCCGCGCATGGCCAGATGGGCGCAGGCGAGATCGAGGAGCGGATGAGCGCCTTCTACGAGGGCAAATACGAAGTGCTGCTGGCGACTACCATTGTCGAAAGCGGGCTCGACCTGCCCAGCGCGAACACGATCATCATCCACCGCGCCGATATTTTCGGCCTCGCCCAGCTCTACCAGCTGCGCGGACGCGTGGGCCGTTCGAAGCTGCGCGCCTATGCCTATCTCACCTACGCCACCGACACGCAATTGTCCGAAGTGGCGGAAAAGCGCCTCAAGGTGCTGGGCGATCTCGACAGTCTCGGCGCAGGCTTCCAGCTTGCCAGTCACGATCTCGACATTCGCGGTGCGGGCAATCTGCTTGGCGACGAACAATCGGGCCATATCCGCGAAGTCGGGTTCGAACTCTACCAGTCGATGCTGGAGGATGCGATCCTTGCAGCCAAGGCAGGCGAACTGGGGCTGGAAGCCAAGCCCGAACGCGTCAGCCCGCAAATCACCGTCGATGCGCCGATCATGATCCCCGAGGATTACGTCCCCGACCTCGCGGTGCGTATGGCGCTTTATCGCCGCCTCAACGATGCGCAGGACAAGCCCGAGATCGACGCGCTGGCTGCGGAAATGATCGACCGCTTCGGCGATCTACCCGCTGCCACCGCCAATCTCGTCAAGCTGATCGAGATCAAGCACCAGGCGATCGAGGCCAATATCGCCAAGATCGATGTCGGGGCGCAGGGCACGCTGGTGACCTTCCACCAGGACGACTTCCCCGATCCGGTGGGGCTGCTCGCCTATGTCGACCGGCTGAAGGGCACCGCCAAGCTGCGCCCCGACATGAAGCTGGTCATCAGCCGCGCATGGGGTTCGCCCGAAAGCCGCCTCAACGGCCTGATCCAGCTGACCAAGGGGCTGTCGGGTATTGTCAGGAAATCGCGCAAGCGCGAGAGCGCGGCGGCCTAGGTTCGGATCAGGTCAGGCTGAGGAACGCGCTTGCGCTCATCGGCTTGGCCCGCAGGAACCCCTGGTAATATTTGCAGCCTTCCTTGCGGACGAATTCGCGCTGCTCCTCGGTCTCGACTCCCTCGACCAGCACCTGCAGGTCGAGCGCCTCGGCCATCGCCATGATCGCGCGGATCACCGCCCGGTCGCGTTCGTCGTCCAACACGCCGTCGAGCATCGAGCGATCGAGCTTGAGAGAGTCGATCGGCAGGACCTTGAGATAGCGGAAGTTGCAGAAGCCCGCGCCGAAATCGTCCAGCGCGATGCAGATGCCGAACAGTTTCAACTGATCGAGCACGCGGCACACACGGTCGAGATCGGCGAGCAGCACCTGCTCGACGATCTCCAGCGTGATCCGCTCGAGCGGGAAGCCCGTTTTTTCCGCCATCTGGGCAAAATCGATCGCGAAATTTTCGGCCGCCAGATCGGGTGGGGTGATGTTGAGCGACAGCCGCAGGTGATCGGGCCAGTGCAGCGCCTTTTCCAGCGCGCGCATGACGATATGGCGTGACAGGTGCGCCACATGGTCGGCCCGCTCGGCAACCTGGAACAGCGTCCCGCCGCCGATGCGGCCGATCACCGGATGATCCCAGCGCGCCAGCGCCTCGGCCCCGATCAGCCGGTCGTCGTCAAGCGCATATTGCGGCTGGAAGAGAATCTCGATCTCGTTGCGGTCGATCGCCGCGAGCAGGTCCGCTTCGAGCTGCTGGTTCGAACGGCCCGAGCGCGCGACATCGCCCGTCGACCAGTCGATCCGCCGCCGCGCGCTGTCGCGCATCCGGGCTGCGACCTCCGACAGGCGATCGAGCACGCTGTCGGGATCGTCGTTCTGGGTCACGCGCATCAGGGCGATGCGCGGCCACAGCCGCAGGCTCGCCCCGCCCTCGGGATTGGCGATCGGCATGGCGATGGCATCGGCCAGCGCCTCGGCCAGCCACTGCCAGCGTTCGCGGCTGCATTCCTGCCGCGCAACGAGGAGGAAATTGCCCCCGCCAAGGCGCGCCGCGGTCCAGGCGCTGCTGCTCTCGAGTTCGTCGCCCGCGAAATGCCTGATGCGCTGCGCCACTTCGACCAGCGCCCCGTCGCCCGCCGATTCCCCGAAGGCGACGTTCACCGTATCGATCCGCCCGAGCGTGATCATCATCGCGTGCATGGGGCAGGCGATCGTGTCGCTGGGCCATTCAGCCAGCCAGCGCTCGATCGTCTCGCGCGCCTGGGACTGGTCCGCCAGGCCGGTGAGCGCATCGCGTGTGTCGCCGGTCGTGTAGCTGGGTATGCTGGCCATGTGACAGTCCTTATGAGGCCCGGGGTTAAGCGGTATCAGTTTTTGCAGTGTGTTGCCAAATGGGACGCGCGACCATAGGAAACCCGCGTGCCCGGCGAGCTCGTCCCGGCACGGGAGGATGCAAGGGGACCCATGTCCGAATTCAGCCGACTGGCCCTGCTCGTGTCCGACGCTCCGCGTGCGCAAGAAGCCGCCGACAAGGAATTCCGCGCGGTCGCTGACTGGGTGCCGCTCGAAGAAGCCGATGCGGTGGTCGTGCTCGGCGGCGATGGTTTCATGCTCCAGACGCTGCATGCCATGCTCGACAGCGGCCGGATCATTCCCGCCTACGGGCTCAATCTCGGCACGGTCGGCTTCCTGATGAACCGCAACCGCAACCCGGAAACGCTGCTCAAGCGGATCGGGCGGGCCAAGCGCCACCATATCGCCCCGTTGCGGATGGAAGCGACCACGCAGGCTGGCGCGCAGCACACCTTCTGCGCCATCAACGAGGTCAGCCTACTGCGCGAGACGCGCCAGACCGCCAAGCTCGAAGTGACCGTCGACGACAAGGTGCGGATCCCCGAGTTGGTCTGCGATGGCGTGCTGCTCGCCACCCCCGCGGGATCCACCGCTTACAACCTCTCGGCCGACGGCCCGATCCTGCCGCTCGATTCGAACCTGCTCGCGCTTACCCCGATCAGCCCCTTCCGCCCGCGCCGTTGGCACGGTGCGATCCTGCCCGACCGCAGCCGCATCACGCTGCGCGTGCTCGAGCAGGACAAACGCCCGGTCTCGGTCGTGGCCGACCAGCGCGAACTGCGCGACGTGGCCGAAGTGAACCTCGAAATCGCCCGCGACAGCGAACTGACGCTGCTGTTCGACCCCGGCCACGCGCTCGACGAACGCATCGTCGCCGAGCAGTTCGTGGTCTGAGCGGCACAGCGGAACCGCGGCGCACAATTTTTGCGATTTGCCCGCTTGCCAAACCGTATGACCGCCCATATAGGCGCACCCCTGCCCAGCGGGCTGCTCCCCGATAGCTCAGCGGTAGAGTAGGTGACTGTTAATCACTTGGTCGTTGGTTCGAATCCAACTCGGGGAGCCACTTTTCTCATACATTCAGCAGCAAGCGCCCGCCCACCCAGGCGGTGAGCGCGGCTGTGCCGTAGCGGATCCAGCGTTGCGGCAGGTATTTGAGCGCCAGCAGGCTACCGATCTGCCCGCCGATCGCGACCGCAACCAGCAGCGGCAGGCCGAAATCGATCGCCGCACCGAGGCGGCCCGTACCGCCCTTGAGCAATTGCCCCGCCAGCCCGAACAGCGAATTGACGAGGATGAACAGGCTCGCGGTCGCGGCAATCGCGCGCGCGCTGTCCCAGCGCGTCAGGTGCAGGAACGGGGCCAGGAAGATGCCCCCGCCAATGCCGACGAGGCCCGCGAGATAGCCGAGAGGCACCGCCAGCACCGGCATAGCCCCCGCGAACCGCGGCGGCGCCCCCATCGCCGTATCGCGCGGTCGCAGCAGGAGCGTCAGCGCGGTCAGGACGAGGCTGGCCCCGAGGATGGTGAGGAATGTCGCCTCGTCGATCGGGGTGACGCCGCCGAGCAAGGCGGCGGGCGCCGCAACCCCCGTCAGCAGCAAGGCATTTCGCCACGGCGTGACCTTGGCGCGGGCAAAGCGCAGCGAACTGCCTGCCACCACCACGATATTGCATGCCAGCGACAGCAGCGGGAGCAGGCGATAGTCGACTTCGGCAAGCGCCAGCAGCGCGGTATAGGTCGAACCGCCGCCGAACCCGACGCTGGCATAGAGCAAAGCTGCCACGAAAAATGCGACGATGAGGGAAGCCATGGCGCTCGCCTAGACCGCCACCGCGCCGCGCGCTAGCGTCGCGGCACGGGAGGACGAGGGATAATGCAGGCAGGTAACATCGAACTTGGCGAGGCGCTTGTCCGCGCCGGGCCTGGCGATGCCCGCAGGATCGGCGACATCACTGCAGAGGCCTTCCGCAACGATCCTTTCAACCTCTGGCTGTTCGGCAAGTTCGCCGGGATCCGTAACCTGTTCCACCTGCAGGCGCGGCGCATCTACGTCCCGCGCGGCTATAGCTATTCACTGGGCGACGAGGGCGCGTGCATGTGGATGCTGCCCGGCGGCGAGGCGAGCTTTTCGCTGCGCGACTATGCCGCCTTCGCCCTCCCCACGCTGTTTCGCTGCGGACCGGGCGCGGTGGCGCGCGGGATCCGCACCGGCGATGCGATGGCGCAGTGCCATCCGGCCTTCGATCACGCCTATCTGTTCAGCATCGGCCTGCGTCCGGCGGCGCAGGGCAAGGGCCTGGGGCGCAAGCTGATCCGGCCGGTGCTCGATGCCTGCGACCGGATGCAACTGCCCGCGTATCTCGAGAATTCGAACCCGGCGAATACCGGCTTCTACGCCTCGTGCGGCTTCGAGCCCTTCGGCGACCCGATCCATCCCGAACCCGGCAGCCCGCCACTGGTACCGATGGTCAGGCAGCCCCGCCGCGCCTAGCGGCAGGGCTGCACCGACCGGGCATCACGCATTGGCGCTGATGGCGCCGTGGCAATGCTTGTACTTGTTGCCGGAACCGCACGGGCACGGCGCGTTGCGGCTGATGTCCATGCCCGCATAGGGGTTCTCGCTCACCGAACCGCCCGGCCCCACCGCAGCGCGCGAACTGCCCGCCAGCGCACCGAACAATGCCGCGCGTCCGGCCGAGCCGTCGCCATCGTTGGAATTGTCGAGCCCGGTCAGCGGGTCGATGTGGCCGGTGAGGAAGTCGGGCAAGTCGGGCAGATCGACCTGCGGCAAGGGCGCTGGTTCGACCAGTTCGAGGCGGATGAGCTTGTTGGTCACCGTCTCGCGCAGCTTGTCGAGCATGGTTTCGAACAGGCTGAAGGCTTCCTGCTTGTATTCGTTGAGCGGCTGCTTCTGCGCATGCGCGCGCAGGCCGACCACCTGCCGCAGCGCGTCGAGCGTGGCGAGGTGGTCCTTCCACTGCCCGTCGAGTTCCTGCAGCAGCACGCTCTTTTCGATTCGCCGCCACAGCGCGGGATCGGCCGCGGCGATCTTGTTGTCCATGATCGTATCGATTTCGCTGGCCAGCCGTTCCTCGATGATTTCGGGTTCGACCTGGTCTTCCTCGATCCAGTGCTCGATCGGCGGTTCGATCGTCAGCACTTCGGCAATGCGCGTCTTGAGCGCCTCGATATCCCACTGCTCGGGATAGGAACCCGGCGGGCAGGCTTCCGAGACGATCGAATTGATCGCATCGTGACGCATGTCGACCACCACGTCGTCGACCGCCTCGCTGTCCATGATCTCCGCGCGCTGTTCGTAGATGACCTTGCGCTGGTCGTTCATCACATCGTCGTATTGGACGACCTGCTTGCGGATTTCGTAATTGCGCGCCTCGACCTTCTTCTGCGCGGTCTCGATCGCCTTGGAGAGCCATTTCGATCCGATCGCCTCGCCATCCTCGAGGTTCGAGTTGAGCATCTTGGAGAACAGCGTGTCGGGTCCGAAGATGCGCAGCAGGTCGTCTTCCAGACACAGGTAGAACCGGCTGAGCCCGGGATCGCCCTGGCGGCCCGAACGACCGCGCAGCTGGTTATCGATGCGGCGGCTTTCATGGCGTTCGGTGCCGAGCACGAACAGGCCCCCGGCCTCGAGCACCTTCTGCCGCTCGGCCGCGACCTCGGCAGTGATGCGAGCGATTTCGAGGTCCTTCTTGGCCCCGTCTTCAAGCTCGGAAAGTTCGTCGCCGATCCGGAAATCGACATTGCCGCCCAGCTGGATGTCGGTCCCGCGGCCCGCCATGTTGGTGGCAATGGTCACTGCGCCGATACGGCCCGCCTGCGCCACGATATGCGCCTCGCGTTCGTGCTGGCGCGCGTTGAGGACCTCGTGCTCGACGCCTTCCTGCCGGAGGAATTCGCTGAGCATTTCCGACTTCTCGATCGACACCGTGCCGACCAGCACCGGCTGGCCGATGGCGTTCTTCTCGGCAATCGCCTTGGCGATGGCTTTGAACTTGTCCTGCGTGTTCTTGTAAAACTCGTCATCCTCGTCGATGCGCGAAACCGGGACATTGGTCGGGATCTCGACCACGTTCATCTTGTAGATGTCCCAGAATTCGGCCGCTTCGGTCGCCGCGGTGCCGGTCATGCCCGACAGCTTGGGATACATGCGGAAATAGTTCTGGAAGGTAATCGAGGCGAGTGTCTGGTTCTCGGGCTCGATCTTGACGCCTTCCTTGGCCTCGACTGCCTGGTGCAGCCCGTTCGACCAGCGGCGGCCATCCATCATGCGTCCGGTAAACTCGTCGATGATGACGACCTTGTCGTCCTTCACGATGTAATCGGTATCGCGCTTGAACATGTGGACCGCGCGCAGCGCCTGGTCGAGATGGTGGACCACCTGCGTGTTCTCGACATCGTAGAGATTGTCGGTTTCGAGCAGGCCCTTTTCGATCAGTAGCTGTTCGACCGCTTCGGTGCCTTCTTCGGTCAGCTGGATGCTGCGCTGTTTTTCGTCCTTCTCGTACCAGTCCTCGGGGAACTCCTTCACCACCTCGTCGATCGAGGTGTAGAGATCGGACTTGTCCTCGGTCGGGCCGGAGATGATCAGCGGCGTACGGGCCTCGTCGATCAGGATCGAATCGACTTCGTCGACGATGGCGAAATTGAAGGGGCGCTGGACCATTTGTCCGCGCTCGTGCTTCATGTTGTCGCGCAGGTAATCGAAGCCAAGCTCGTTATTGGTCGAATAGGTGATGTCCGCGTTGTAGGCCTCACGGCGCTGGTGCTCCGGAAGGTTCGGAACGATCACGCCGACAGTCAGGCCGAGGAACTGGTGCAGCCGGCCCATCCATTCGGCATCGCGCGCGGCGAGGTAGTCGTTGACGGTGACGATATGGACACCCTTGCCCTCGATCGCATTGAGATAGGTCGCGAGCGTGGCCACCAGCGTCTTGCCCTCACCCGTGCGCATCTCGGCGATTTCGCCGCGGTGGAGCACGACACCGCCGACCATCTGCACATCGAAATGGCGCATGCCGAGCACACGGACCGAGGCTTCGCGCACGGTGGCGAAGGCTTCGGGCAGGATGTCGTCGAGCGTCTTGCCATCGGCCAGCTGCGCGCGGAACTTGTCGGTCTGCGCCGCCAGTTCTTCGTCCGAAAGCGCCTGGAGCTGCGGTTCGAGTGCATTGATCCGGGCGACGATCTTGCCGATCGATTTGACATAACGGTCGTTGGACGAACCGAATACGGTCTTCATGATGGAATTGAACATAGGGGGCCTGGCGCCTTCCGGATGAATTCTATGGTGTATGGTGGAAAGCCCGCGCACAGCGTGCGTGGCGGACGAAAATCGGGGGATGTCGCGGCCGGCCTATTCGTAGGCGCGGTCGATGCCCATCTGCACGGTCGGGGTGATGACCGAAAGGACCGCAACCGGCTGGCCCGGTCCGGTCGCACGCGGCGCAACCAGCGAATGGCGAACCGTGTGGAGACGGATGTTTACCTCGCCGTGGCAGGGCTTCTCGGTATCGGCTGCGCGCTCGACGCCCGATGCCGCATCATAGACCACCGCATGGGCAGGCGCGCCGGCAGCAGCGAGGCCGGTCAGAAGCGCAAGGCAGGCGAGCAGGCGTTTAAGCATCCTGACCGGCGAGATAGTGACGCGGAGGCGGATCGTCCAGCCCGAAGCCGGTAAACTCGCCGAAAGTCCCGCCTCCGGCGCTGGGGACAGATGCGGGCCAGCAGTCGAATTATCTTTCCAGTAAACATACGCTCCTAAGCGTCGCACTCGAAACGGGATTGCAGGGGGCAAGAATGAGCACTGTCGACGGGACCTTGGATAGCAAGCCGAGCGGCTATGAAGAGCGGGATGACCCCGCCGTCCTTACCCGCCTGCTGCTGGCCAGCGGGCTCATGCTCTTCGTCGAACTCGCGCTGATCCGCTGGCTCGGTTCGAGCGTCGTCCACCTGTCCTATTTCTCGAATTTCGTCCTGCTGGGGTCGTTCCTCGGCATTGGCGCGGGCTTCCTGATCAGCCGCAAGGAATGGTCGATCTGGCCGATATCGCTGCCGCTGCTGGCAATCCTTGTGATCGGCGTGATCCAGTTTCCGGTCTCGATCGAACGTCAGGGTTCGGACCTCATCTATTTCACCGCGCTCGAAATCGAAGGGCCACCCGCCTGGCTTGCGCTGCCCGTGGTCTTCGGGCTGGTCGCGGTAATCCTTGCCGGACCGGCGGAACTTGTCGGGCGCTGCTTTCCCAAGATGCGCCCCCTGTCTGCCTATCGCTATGACCTGATCGGTTCGCTGGCCGGGATTCTCGGCTTCACTGCCCTGAGTTTCCTCCATGCACCCTCGCTCGTCTGGGGTGTGGTCGCCATGGTTCCGATCATGCTGCTGACAGCGCCCAACCGCCGGATCATAAGCGCTGGCTGGGGCGTGGTGCTGCTGGCCGGCCTCGCGATGGAAACCTTCACCCCCGGGGTGAGCTGGTCACCCTATTACAAGATCAACGCCGAACAGATGGAAGAAGCCGATTCGGGTTTCGTCCTGATCCGCGCGAATGGCGTCCCGCACCAGTTGATGGCTCCGGCGGAATGGAAGCTGGAACAGGGCGAACGGATTTACGAGACGCCCTATCTGCGGCTTCCGGGCAAGCTCGACGACGTGCTGATCGTCGGCGCAGGGTCGGGTTCGGACGTCGCGATCGCGCTGCGCGAAGGGGCCAAGCATGTCGATGCCGTGGATATCGACCCGCGCATCATGCAGATCGGGGTGGAGATGAACATCGACCGCCCCTACGCCAATCCCGGCGTCCAGAGGCATGTCAACGACGGCCGCGCCTTCCTCGAAAACACCGAGCGCAAATACGATCTCATCCTTTTCGCGCTGCCCGATTCGCTCACGCTGGTGAGCGGCGCATCGCAAATCCGCCTCGAATCCTTCCTCTTTACCGAGGAGGCCATCCAGTCGGTCCGCCGCGCGCTCAAACCCGACGGCGCGTTTGCGATGTACAATTATTACCGCGAACCCTGGCTGATCGACCGGCTCGCCGGGACCACGCAGGCGGTGTTCGGCCATGAACCCTGCGTGGACACCTGGGCCGATGCGCAGGCCGTCGTCAGCATCGCGGTGCAGGCGGAATCGCAGACCTGCGGCGAACCCTGGGTTCCGACGACCGAAATCACCACGGTCAAGGACGATGCCCCGTTCCTCTATTTCCGCGGAAACAGCTTCCCGCCGCTCTATGCCTTCACCATCGGGGCCATCCTGCTCGCCTCTCTGGTGACCGTGCGGCTGCTAGGCGGCCCGCTCGGCACGATGCGGCCCTATGCCGACCTGTTCTTCATGGGTGCGGCGTTCCTGCTGCTCGAAACCAAGAACATCGCGACCTTTGCCTTGTTGTTCGGCACGACATGGTTCGTCAACGCGCTGGTGTTTGCCGGCGTGCTGGTGATCGTCCTCGCCGCGGTAGAGACCGAGCGGCGGGTCAAGACGCCGCCACTCAAAGTGGTCTTCATCGCGCTGGCGGCCTCGCTTGCGGCGGCCTGGGTCATCAAGCCCGAATGGCTGCTGCCGCTGGCGTTCTGGCCGCGGCTCATCGTGGCGACCGTGCTGGCCTTCCTGCCGATCTACCTCGCCAATATCGCCTTTGCGAAACGCTTCCGCGAAAGCAGCGATTCGCAATCGGCCTTTGCGATCAACCTGCTCGGGACGATCGTCGGCGGGTGTCTCGAATATGCGGCGCTGTTCACCGGCTACAATAACTTGCTGATCGTGACCGGGCTGCTGTATCTCATCGCCTTCCTGCTGGTGCCGAGGGTCGCGGGCCGCGCAGCCTGACGCTTGTCTGGCGCGCGGCGCGGGGCTAGCGCGCGGGGAATGGATCTAACGCCTTCCCCGCTCGCCCGCCCCTTCCCCGCGCTGCCGGTAATCGACGGCGTAACGCTGCGCGTGGCGCGCGCGGGCTACAAGACGTGGGACCGGTCCGACCTGACCTATGTCGAACTCGCCGCCGGCTGCGCCGTGGCGGGCGTCTTTACCAAATCGGCCTGCGCCTCGAGCGAGGTCGAGATGGGCCGCGCGCAGGTGGAGCAGGGCCGCGCGCGGGCGCTGATCGTCAATGCGGGCAATTCCAATGCCTTCACCGGCTATCGCGGACGCGAGGCGGTCGAGCAGATAGTCGCCCAGGTAGCCGAGGCACTGCACTGCCAGGGAGACGAGGTGTTCGTGTCCTCGACCGGCGTGATCGGAGTGCCCTTGCCCAAGGACAAGGCGCGCGCCGGAGTGGCTGCAGTGCTCGGCGCCGATACCTGCGGCTGGGAAGACGCGGCGAGCGCGATCGGGACCACCGACACCTTCACCAAGGGTGCGGCAGCGGCGGCGTTCATCGGGGACCAGCGAGTCGAACTCGCCGGGATCATCAAGGGCAGCGGCATGATCGCGCCCGACATGGCGACGATGCTGGGCTATGTCTTTACCGATGCGGCCGTGGACCCGGCCTTCCTGCAGGAGATGCTGTCCAAGGCGAATGAGGCGACGTTCTCCTGCATCACGGTCGATGGCGATACCTCAACCAGCGACACGGTGCTGCTGTTCGCGACCGGCATGGCGGGCAATGCGCCGCTGACGGCGTGGGACGATCCCGGCGCCGATGCCTTCTACGCGGCGCTGCACGATGTCTGCCGCGAACTCGCCCTGCTGGTCGTGCGCGACGGCGAAGGGGCGCAGAAATTCATCGAGATCGCGGTCACCGGGGCGGCGGACGATGCCAGCGCGCGCCGCGTCGGCCTGGCGATCGCCAACTCACCTCTGGTGAAGACCGCGATTGCCGGGGGCGATGCCAATTGGGGCCGCGTCGTCATGGCGGTAGGCAAGGCAGGCGAACCCGCCGACCGCGACCGATTGTCGATCGGCTTCGGCGGCACCTGGGCCGCACGCGATGGCCAGCCTGTCGCCGATTACAACGAGGCGCCGGTCGCCGAGCATCTTGCCGGGCAGGACATTCGCATCGAGGTCGATCTCGGTCTTGGCGAAGGCCGCGCGACCGTGTGGACCTGCGATCTCACGCATGGCTACATCTCGATCAATGCAGACTACCGCTCGTGAGCGCGCTCGACCGCGATATCCTCGCGCTGATGCAGCGGGTCACCGAACAGGCGATCCTCCCGCGCTATCGCAACCTTGCTGCGGGCGAAGTCGAGGACAAGGGCGGCAACGATCCCGTCACGGTGGCCGACAAGGAGAGCGAGGCGCTGCTGCGCGAGGGCCTGGCCGCGCTCGACGATACGCTCGCCTTCGTGGGCGAGGAAACCGCGCATGCGGACCCGGGCATACTGGACCGGCTCGATCGCCCGTGCTGGATCGTCGACCCGGTCGACGGGACCCGCAATTTCGCCAGCGGCAAGCCGCCATTCGGGATCATCATCGCGCGCGCCGAAGGCGGGGAAGCGCAGTCCGGCTGGATTTACGACTGCCTCAGCGGACGCTTCTGCACCGCGCATCGCGGCCAGGGGGCGCAGGTTGATGGCGTGAAGGTCGCCGCCCGCCCCACCGGCATGACGCCGCCGATCGCCGCCCTGTCGCTGATCTTCATGCAGGAAGAGCGCCGCGAGGCGACGCGGCGGCATATCGCGCCGCAGTACGAACTCGTCGACATCCCCTATTGCGCGGCCGAGCAATATCCACGGTTGGCGCTGGGCGTGAACGATGTGTCGATTTTCGAACGCACGCTGGCCTGGGACCACGCAGCGGGCGCGCTGTGGCTCAACGAGGCGGGCGGAAAAGCAGCGCGGCCCGACGGCTCACCCTATCGCGTCGACGAGGTGGGCCGAACGGGCCTGCTGGGTGCGGCGAGCCCGGCCCTGTGGGACGAACTCGCCGAGCTATATGCGAGGCTCGATTAAAGCTCGCTCTCAAGCCACTGCTTGAGCTGGCCCTTGGGAGCCGCCCCGCGCATGTGCGCAGCGGCTTCGCCATTCTTGAACAGCACGAGATAGGGGATCGACTGGACGCCCATCGAACCGGGGACGTCGGGGTTTTCCATGATGTCCATCTTGGCGATGGTAACCTGCTCGCCCAGTTCCTCGCTCAGTTCTTCGAGCGCGGGTGCGATCATCTTGCACGGACCGCACCAGTCGGCCCAGAAATCGACCAGCACGGGCTTGTCGCTTTCGAGCACGTCGGATTGGAAGCTGGCGTCGGTGACGGCGGTGGTGGCCATGGGAAATCTCCTGAAATTCGCTTGGCCCCCGATGTGGGCGGCCCGGTCGATTACTCAACGGGCGGCAGGGTAAAACTTTCCTGCGGCGCCGCAAACGCGCTCTTGTAAGCAGCCAGCATTGCGGGCGGCAAGGCGAACAGCTGCGGCGTCTGGGTATAGAGCACTGCGGCTTCGACTTGGCGTCCGGGATAGATCGCCTCCAGTGCGGCGACATAGGCCGCCATCTGCTTCAACGTGCTGTCGGGAATGTCATCCAGCGTCGCGGGCGGGCGCCGCGCGGTCTTGAAATCGACCACGGTGACCGTCTCGCTCGTGACCAGCAGCCGGTCCGCCGTGCCCATCACGACATGCCCCTCGACCGTCGCGGCGAGCGGCACTTCGGCGAGCGCCTGCGGACCGAACACATGCGCAAACGCCGCGTCCTCCAGCACCGCGCGAACCCGCGCGAGCATGTCTGCGCGCTCCGCCTCGGTCAGGTCGGGGGCCTGCCGCGCAAGCCAGCCACGCGCCTGTTCTTCGCGCAAATCCTCGGCCAGCTGCGGCATCCGCTCGAGCAGCGCATGGATCAGCGTCCCGCGCCGTGCCGCTTCTGCCGCATGCGCCGGAGGGAGCGGCGGATCGCTGCCCTCGACATCGCCCAGCCCCGATGGCGCCAGCGGGCGCGGCGGCCGGGGTTCGGGACCGATCGGGCGCGTGGCCCAGACGGGCAGGACCGGCTGCGAAGCCTCGGCAGCGTGCCTGTCCGCTGGCGCTACTGCCGGGGCGCGTTCGCCGATCTCCCAGCTCGCATTCCAGATCGGGTCCGCAAACCCCTCGTCCTCGCCGAACAGCGGCTTGAGGCGCGCATACCAGCTATCCTCATGCGGGCCGTTCTTCGCATCGCGCGGGCCGAGCGAGCCGGTGATGAACAACGCCTCCTGCGCCCGGGTCAGCGCGACGTAGAGCAGCCGCCAGTGCTCCTGCATGGCCTTGGCGGTTTCGAGCTCGCCCGCCATCCGCACCGGGCCGACCTGCTCGCTCTTGGAAAGCCCGGGCAGCGGGACTGCGCGTGCCTCGCCTCCACCGGGCAGGTCTTCGCGCAGGACCAGCTCGCCTGCGCCGTCGGGGCGGATCGCGCTGTCGGCAAGGATCACGATCGGCGCTTCGAGACCCTTCGAGCCATGCACGGTCATGACGCGCACCTGGTCGCCGCCCTCGCCCGCTTCGCGTTTCAGATCGCCATCGCCGGCATCGAACCAGCGGATGAAGCCCTGCAGGCTGGCGGTATGCGCGCTGGCATAGGCATTCGCCGCATTGAGCAATTCGTCGATCGGATCATTCGCCTCACGCCCCAGCCGCGCGACCAGTTGGCGGCGTCCGTCCATCGGACCGATCAGCATCCAGTGGAGCAATTGCTGCGGGCTGTCGTAATCGGCGCGGCGCAGGATTTCGCGCAAGGTGTCCATGGTCTCCACCACCCGCTCGGCATCGCTTTCGCGCAGATGCTCCCATAGCCGCATCTTGGGCCGGCGATGGCCATAGCGCAGCAAATCGTCCTGGCTCCACCCGATCAGCGGCGAGACCAGCAGGCTGGCGAGCGTGAGATCGTCGAGCGGTTGTGCGGCAAAGCGCAGCGCCGCCATCAGATCCTTCACCGCCAGCGGATTGCCCAGCCGCAGGCGATCGACCCCGGCAACGGGAACGCCGTGGCGGTAAAGCCGTGCGACGATCAGCGATGCCAGTTCGCGCCGCTTCTGTACCAGGATCATGACATCGCCGGCGGTCGCTCGGCGCGGATTGCCCTTCGATAGGGTGAAGCCCTCGCCCGCAGGATCGAGCCACTGCGCCACTTGCCGCGCGATGCGATCGGCCAGTTGGCGGTCGTGGCGAGCAAGCCAGCCTTCCCGTTCGCCATCATCGTCCTCGCCTTCCGTGACCCGGACGACCTGCCACAGGCCGATCAGCCCCGGCTCAGCGCTGCCCGTATGCGGATCGCCGCGCTCGTCGAGACCGAAACCGTTATAACCGATCGCATCGATCGCGCGGTCGACGAAGCCCAGCACCTGCTGGTTCGTGCGATAGCTGCGCCCGAGACCATATTCCTCCAACCCGCGAACATCCGGCGTGCCGCGAGTTTCGCGCGCAGCCTGCGCGGCAGCCCCCAACTTGTCGCGGAAGTAATCGCGCGCCTCGCGGAAGTTTTCCGGGCTGGTGCCCTGGAAACCGAAAATCGCCTGTTTGTAGTCGCCGACGGCAAAAATGGTGCGCACCGCATCGCCCTGCGCCCCCGCGCCGTCGAAGTAATCGTCGGTCAGCGCCTTGACGATGCTCCATTGCGCCGCGTTGGTATCCTGCGCCTCGTCGACGAGGATGTGATCGAAACTGCGGTCCAGCTTGTAGCGGATCCACTCGGCCATCGCGCTGTTGGACAGCAAGGTGGCAGCGCGCGCGATAAGGTCGTCGAAATCGACCAGCCCCCCGCGCTCCTTCGCCTTGTGCCAGGCGAGCGCGAAGGCGCGTCCCGCCTCGAGCTGCGGGGCGAGGAATGCGGCAAGCTCTATCAGCGCAGCGCGTTCGCGCACCAGCGCCACGGCCTCGGCCACCTGCTGCTGGTTGTCCGGAAAGGCAGGATCGGCCTTCTCCGCCCCGGCAAGTTTGCGCGGCGTTCCGTCCTTCTTGAGCAATGTGGCGCAGAAACCCTCGAGACCAGCTCGGCGCGCGTCCGCATCACCGGCGAGCCAGCTCTCGATGAAATCGGCGCATTGCTGCCCGGTCTTGGCGGGCCATCCGCGCGTGGCGGACAGGCAGGCGCGCAAGGCCGCGACGGGAAAGGCGTCGTCCGAACAGGCCTGCGCCACCCATGCAGCATCGGCGTCGGCGGGGATGCCGAGCAGGCGGTGGACGCGCGGCTGCATCGGCGGCTGCCAGCTTCCCGGTCCGCGCCATAGTTCCATGTGCCGTGCGCAGCGCATCAGCCAGCCGCGGACCGCATCGGGGCCCTTGCGCTTGCTCAGTTCGGCAATCGCGACGGTTATGCGTGTGTCGCCTTCGCCCAGCAGCGTCGCCAGCACCTCGCGGCTGAGCAGGTCGCGCTCGCGGTCTTCCATCGGGCGCGATCCGGGCAGCATGCCCGCTTCGCCCGGGAACGCGGCGAGGAGATATTGCGCAAAGGCGTGGATCGTATCGATCCGCAAGCCGCCGCCGGGGCAATCGAGCACGCGCGCGAACAGCGCGCGGGCCCGGGCGCGTGTCTCGGGATCGGCCGGCGCGCCAAGATAGCCGAGCTCCTTGCCCAGCTGCGCATCGTCCATCCGCACCCACCGCGCGAGCACGGCATTGACCCGCACCGCCATTTCGGCCGCGCCCGCCTTGGTGAAGGTCAGGCACAACACCTGCGAAGGATCGGCACCCGGTTCGAGCAGCAGCCGCAGCACACGCGCCGACAGCACCTGCGTCTTGCCCGTTCCCGCGCTCGCCGACAGCCACACGCTGTCCTGCGGATCGACCGCGAGCCGCTGCTTGTCCTGCAGTTCGTAGACGGTCCCGCTCATGCGTCCTCTCCGCCATCCTGATGCGCGATCCATTCATCGAGCCGCATCAGCTGGTCATAGGTGTCATAGGCGGGGTAATCGGGGTTCTCGCGCGCGGTGAAGGGATCGCGGCCCTTGATGAAACGGCCGATAGCCAGCGTCAGCTTCTCGGCGGTGAGCGGGAGGAATTCCTCAGGCAGCACACCCGAAGTCTTGCGCCCGACCTTGAGCGGGATGTCGACATAGCCGAAGCCGAACGGGTTATCGTCATTGTTCGCCTTGCCCAACGACCAGTATTCGTAACCGTGCGGATCGCCCGACAGGCCGTCGAACCCGCCCCGCTCGGCAATCAGGCCAAGAATACCGAGCTGGAGCGCAAAGCCCTGCTCGACCATTGCCGCGCTGGGCGGCTTGCCGGTCTTGTAGTCGATGATCGCAAGACTGCCGTCCTCGAGCCGGTCGATCCGGTCCGCGCGGCCATGCACCTGCACGCCTTCGAAAGTCATCGCGCCCTTCTTCTCGACCGCGAGCACGCGGCGATCGTCGTAACTGGTCACCTGATCCTCGATCCAGCGCAGCGCCGCTTCGAGGCGGGGCTGCCACAGACCGCGCATCAGCGGATCGGCGTTCTCCTCGTCGAGCACCGCATCCATGATCGGTGCCAGCGACGCCGCCGGATCGCTCTCGCGCGCCTCGTGCCAGCGTTGCAGGATCGTATGTGCGACATTGCCCTGCCACAGCGCCGACGGCTCGGCATCGAGCGCGTCGAGATCGGACAGGCCCATGATCTTGCCCGCATAGAATTGGTAGGGATCGCCCAGCAGCCGATCGAGCGCGGTGGCGGAAATATCGACATCGCGCTGTTCCGGCGCGGGATCGGGCGCGGGCCGCGGATAGCGTTCAGCCGCCGGTGCGCGCGTCATGGCGCGGGCCAGCGCGACCGCGTCGCGTTCCTCGTAACGCGGCAGCATCTCGCCCAGCAATGCCTGGACCCGCAGCAGGAACCGCGAGGGGATCGCAGGGCCGGCCTCGTCGCGCTCCGACCGCGAGAGCACCACCTCGGGTGCTCCCATCGCGCCGGCCAGATCGTGCGCCGACAGACCGATGCGGAAATCGGAGCCGGGAATGCCCAGCGCGCGCAGCACGGGGGGCGCGAGCAGCGCGTCGATCCCGCCCCTGGTGGGCCAGACGCCTTCGTTGAGCCCCGCACAGATGACCAGTTCGGCGCGGTTCATCCGGCTTTCGAGCAGGCCCAGAATATGTACCCGCGCATGCCCGCCATAGGGCGGCCGCACTGCGATCTGCTCCATCGCATCACGCAGCGCGATCCCCGTTTCGGTCGGCGCGAGCGCAAAACCCGCCTCGCGCGCATGCAGGCGCAAATCCTCGACAAAGGCGGAGAGCGCGCGGCCGTCTTCCCTGGCCCACAGCTTCTCGCCGCACAGCGCCTCGCCCGCCTCGGCCAGCACATCCAGCACTTCGGCCAGCGACGTGCTTTCCTCCTGCCGCAAGGCAAGCAGCGGCATCAGCGCCTGTTCGACCACCGCATACCATGCGCCGACCCGCGGATGGGTTTCGGACAGCTGGGCTGCGATCTTCGCGAGCGGAACAAGCCCGCCAGCCTGGCGCGGCCCGCGCAAGCGCCGCTCGACACGGCGCAGCTGGCGCAGCCAGGTGCCGCGCTCCATCCTGCCTTCGACCAGCGGATGCGCCAGCAGCCCCATCAGCGGCACGGGCGTGGCGTCCTCCGCCATCACCTCGGCCAGCAGCAGGAGCAACCGCCCTGCCGGGGTCTGCGAGAGCGGGCGGCCCGC
Source organism: Qipengyuania sp. Mu-71 (assembly GCF_036867055.1). Classification (NCBI taxonomy): domain Bacteria; kingdom Pseudomonadati; phylum Pseudomonadota; class Alphaproteobacteria; order Sphingomonadales; family Erythrobacteraceae; genus Qipengyuania; species Qipengyuania sp. Mu-71. Next base: position 1,510,645 of record NZ_JBAJHR010000001.1, read on the forward strand.
CGAATCGTCGGCAGCGATATTCCAGCGGTCGAGATGATGTACCACCCGCCGCGCCAATGCGCGGTCCGGGGTTACGACTGCCACGCGCCGTTCGGGCTCCTCGAGCGCTTCGCGCACCAGCAGCGCGATCGCCTGCGCTTCTTCCTCTGGCGTGGCGCAGGTCATCGTCCGCAGACCCGACAGGCGGCGTTTTTCGGGCGGCAGATCGACCCAGCCCTTGCTCGCCTCGGGCGGGAGGAACAGCGAGCCGATAGCATGGCTGCGCTCGGGCGGCGCCGCGGCGAGGCCCCTGCGATGCCACGGCTGCACTTCTTCCCGTGCCACCCCCATCCGGTTGAGCAGCAGCTTGAGGTGATATTGCGGATGCGTCACCGCATCGTCGCGCGCAAACGGCGTGGCACCCGGCTCGGGCGTTGCACCCGCCCGCCCCAATTCGTCCCAGACCGCCTGCGGCATTGTCAGATCGAAGTCGGGCAGGATGACCGCGCCATGGTCGAGATCGGCGACCACGCGCAACAGCCGCGCGAGCGACGGCGCCGCGCTGGTCACCCCCGCAGCCACGATCGGTGTCGGCGGCGGGGTTTGCTTCCAACGCGAGGCGGCCCAGTCGAACAGCCGATTGCGCCGCGCGGCCGCGTCGAGCGCGTCCCATTCGCGCAATTGTGCCAGCCATTGTGCCTGCACGCTGGCGAACAGGTGGAGGCTTTGCTGCCAATGGCCCGACAGCGATCCGAACAGGTCGAGCACGGACTCGCCAAGCAGTTCTTCGGGTCCCACGCCCTCGACCAGCAGCCGGTCCATCGTCGCGCCCATCTCGCGCGCCAGCCGGAGCAAGGTCGCCCCGCCGGGCGCCTCGTCGCCCATGGTTTCGCCAATAAGCTGGGCCAGCGCGAACAGCCGCCGCTGCGGATCGATCGCGGGCGGGACATCTGCCGCCCCAAGCGGGTCGAGCAGGGGCCCAAGCGTCTCGTCGAGATCGAGATCGCCGATCACCGCCATGCGCGGCATCAGCAGCCCCGGCGTAGTGTGCTCGCCTGAGTGACGGATGAAAGCCTCGGCGATCGTCCGCCGTGCGCGGCTGCTCGGCACCAGCAGCGTCAGCCGTGAAAGACCGAACTCGGGGTCCGAATATCGCGGGACGAGGCCGGCAACCAGCGCATCGGCAAAGCCGCGGTGGGCAGCAATCGAGTAGACCTGCGGCTGGTGCCGTTCAGCCACCCTTGAGCGCCAGTTCGGTCGGGCGGATATGCGCCGGCGTGCCGACTTCGTACCAGTGCCCGGTAAAGGCGAGCCCGAACAGGCGGCCTTCGGCAATCGCCCGGTCCCACAGGACATTGGTCGAGAACTTGCCTTCGGGCGCGTCGCGCAGCAGCCGCTCGGACACGAGCTGGATCCCGGTATAGATGAACGGCGCGATCCGCCCCGGCAGCTTGCGCTGCAACAGCCCCGCCCCATTCATGTAGAAATCGCCCACGCCGTCGAAATTGTACGCCCGTGCGTGGTTCACGACCAGCAATAGCGCGTCCATCCGGTCGGGGTCCCAGCGCGCCGATAGATCGGCAAAGGCATTGCGCGGACCGTCGAGCCAGATGCTGTCGGCATTGCAGGCGAAGAACTGGCTGGGCAGCAGGCCCGCCGCCGCGGCCTTGACCATGCCGCCGCCGGTTTCGAGCAAGTGTTCGCGTTCGTCAGAGAAGGTCACAGCGGGCGCCTTGCGCGGCCCGATATGCGCCTCGATCGCATCGGCGAGATAGTGGACATTGACCACCGCCTTGGCAATCCCGGCTTCCTCCAGCCGGTCGAGCGCCCGGTCGATCAGCGGTTTTCCCGCCACGCGCACCAGGGGTTTGGGCGTGCTCGCGGTGAGCGGGCGCATGCGCTTGCCCAGCCCCGCAGCCATCAGCATGGCGGTATCGGAGGCCAGTTCGCTCACTGGATTTCCCCGCCCGCGGTATCGCGCATTTCCTGCGGGATATTGGCGGCAAACCAGTCGGCGACCGGCCGCAGCGCTTCATGCGCGAGATCGCGCTCCATCGCGGTCCAGACCCGCGGGATCATCGCGAGATAACGCGCCTTGCCATCGCGCTTCCACAGCCGGGTGAAGATGCCGACGATCTTGGCGTTCCGCTGCGCGCCGAGCCGCGCATAATCGGCTTCGAAATCCGCGCCGGGATCGGCCGCAGCACGGTAGCGACCGAGCATTTCGCATTCGAGGTCTTCAGCAACATCGCGGCGGGCATCCTGCAGCAGGCTGACGAGATCATAGGCCGGGTGGCCGACCAGCGCGTCCTGGAAATCGATCAGCCCCTGCGCGCCCGCCAGCTTGCCGGGTTCGAGCAGCATGATGTTTTCCGCATGGTAATCGCGCAGCACGGTTACGCCCGGCGTCTGGCGCGGCAGCAAGGGCTCGAGCACAGCCTCCCACGCCTTGCGATAGCCCTCGACATCGACGTCGAGCCCCATTGCCGGACAGTACCATTCGACCAGCAGCATGGCTTCGCGCAGATAGACCGCCATGTCGTAGGGTGCGAACGGACCCGGCGGCAGCCGGTGCAGCTGCACCAGCGTGTCGATCGCCTTGGCATAGATGTCGCGTTCGTCACCCGGATTGTCGTCGATCCATTCGCGCATCCGCTGGTCGCCGAAATCTTCGGTCAGCACCCAACCGCGCGCGGCGTCTTCCAACAGGATATGCGGTGCGCGCAGACCGCTGGTTTCCAGCCAGTGCGCGACATGCAGGAAGGGCTTGGGATCTTCCTCCGGCGGTGGTGCATGCATCAGCATCGCGGTCTTGCCGCCGAGCTTGAGCCGGAAGTACCGGCGGAAACTGGCATCGCCGACGAGCGGGGCGATTTCCGCCCCTTCCCATTCGGTATCGCCAAGGAATGCGTGAATATCGTCGAGAAGCGCGTCGCTCATAGCCAGCGCCCTTGCCAAGATGTGCCCGGGGTTACAACGGCCTCGCGCCCGTCACCCACCTTTTCGAGATCAATCGCGAGACACGCCGGCTCATGCGCGAAGCCGCCGGCGTGGTCGGGCCATTCGGCAAGCAGGACCGCGCCCTCGCGATAGTCGTCGAGTCCGAGTTCCTCGACCTCCGACGGATCTTCCAGCCGGTAGAAATCGGCATGCACCACCGGCGGGTTCAGCTCGTCATAGGTTTCGATAATCGTGTAGGTTGGCGACGGCACTTCGCCCGTGTGGCCCAGCGCGGCAAGGATTGCCCGCGCGAGCGTGGTCTTGCCCGTCCCGAGGTTGCCCGAAAGCGCGACGACATCACCCGGGGCTAGTCTGACCGCGATACGCTGTCCTAGCGCCTCCATCGCTGCGAGATCAGGCAGTGCAATGGTCACGGCAGCGTGATCGTGGCCGTGGTGCCGCCGTTCTTGCGGCTGTGGATTTCGAGCGTTCCGCCATGCGCTTCGATCAGCTGCCGCGCGAGCGGGATACCTAGTCCCTGCCGCCGCTCGATCCCCTTGCCATCGGCAGACATGCGGATGCCCTCGAGCGCCCGCGCCAGTTCGTGCTGGCTCATGCCGCGGCCATTGTCGGCGATGACGATCTTGGTCTCGCCGCGCTTGCGCCCGATATCGACCAGGATCCGCCCGCCGCGCGGAGTGCCGTTGATGGCATTGTCGAGCAGCTGCGAAATCGCCCGCCGCAATTGGTGCGGATCGGCGGTGACGCTTTTCTCGGGGCTTCCCTTGAGGTCGAGCGTTAGCCCGCTGTCGAGAATCCGCCGTTCCTGCTTGCGCACGATCTGCGTCACGAAGGGCAGCAGTTCGAGCTTGCTCTGACGCAGCGGCATCAGGCCCGCTTCGGATTGCGAGAGATCGAGGACGTTCTCGACCTGCTCGGTCAGCTTGCCGACTGACAGCGAGATTGCCTGCGCATATTCCTCGGCCTGCGGGGGCAGTTCGCCCGCAATGCCGCTGGTCAGCAATTCGGCAAACCCGCCGATCGAGGTCAGCGGCGTACGGAATTCATAGCTCATGTTGGCCAGGAAGCGCGTCATCACCGCATCGGCTTCCTCCAGCGCGCGGTTACGCTCCCGAAGGGCCTGTTCCGCCTGGCGCGAGGCGGTCACGTCGAGCACAGTCAGCAGGCCATTGCCATCGGGCAGCGGGACCCCCGTGAAGTCGAGCGTACGCCCATTGGCAAGTTCGATGCGGCCATCGCTCTTCTTGCGATCGAGCGTCGCCGCACGGATGACCTGGTTGATCCGCGACACCGCGCTGGGATCGGCAAGGTTCGGGGCGATCGCGCCGAGCAAATCCTCCGCCTGCGGGTGGCCGTCGAGAACTTCGTGTTCGATCCCCCAGGCGCCGGGAAAGCCGCGGTTCCACAATTCCAGATGCCCGTCGGGAGCGAACACCGCCAGCGCCTCGAACAGATTGTCGAACGTCGCGGTGCGCGTGCGCAGCAGCGTGTCGCGCGTCGCCGACAGCGCGAGCTGCTCGGTCCGGTCCTCGGCGATCATCACCAGCCCGCCATCGGGGAGCGGCTGCGCAACGATCCGCAGATGCGTGCTGTCCGAGAGCGACCAGGCCTCTTCGTGCGGCTCGTCGCGCTGGAACCACTCGGCCAGTTCGTTGCGCCAGGCGGGGAAGTCGCGCACTTCGGGGATGCGGCCGTTCTCGCGGGCAATCAGCAGCATTTGCTGGAAGGTCGTGCGGTCGTTGACCACGCCCGGCGGGAGCGAGAAGACGCGGTGGAACGGCTGGTTGGCGAAGGTCATGCGGTGCGCCGCATCGAACTGCGCCACCCCGATCGAGAGCTGGTCGAGCATCGAGCGTTGCGCCTCGCGAAAAGCGCGGAATTCGCGGGCCTGCTCCTCCATTTCCTCGATATCAACGGCATAACCGGCAATGCCCTCGCCCATCAGCGGCAAGTCGGTCACCCGGATGGTGCGCCGCGCGCGGTCGATGGTCGCGCTGACGATGCGCTCGATCGGCTGGCGCCGGTCGGCGGCCTGTTGCGCGACCTCGGTCGCCGTCCGGCCATTGACCGTTTCGACCAGTTCGATCTGTTCGGTGACCACGCGGTCCGCGCTGTCCGCGCCGACCGCTTCGACATAGGCCTGGTTGACCAGCCGCAATTGCATGTCCGCACCGCGGAACCACATCGGCATGGGAGCGGCCTCGATCAGGCCGACCAGCGCGCCGAAATCCTCGCGCGCGCGCGCGGCTTCCTCGCGCAATTGCAGCAGTTCGGCTTCGCTCTCGCTGAAGTCGAAGACCCAGATCAGCGCCGCCCCGCCAGGCGAAACCGCGGGGTCTGCCAGAGACCCCTGCATCGCCAGCGACTTGCCCGAGCCCGGCGCCACGGTGATCGCCATGCGGAAGGGCTTGGCGGTCTTCTGCGTGCGGCGAACATTGCGCGTCAGATCGTCCATCTGCGCTTCGGTCAGGCCGCGGCCATCCGCGCCCGCCAGTTCGGACATATATTCGGGAACCTTGTCGAGCCCGATCCAGCGCGCCAGCCGGTCGGGCGCCTCGATCCGCCCGTCGGCGCGGACCAGCAGCGGGATCGCGGGCGCTTCCTCGATCAGGCGCGAAAGGCGCTGCGCAACCTGCCTGCTGGCGATCGATTTCTGCTCGCGTCCGCTCGCGCGCAGCATCGCCCAGACTGCACCTGCGGTCCATAAGGCCAGCAGGAGGCCGACGATGGCCAGCAGTGCGGGAGAGGTTTCCATTACCGCCAGCTATGCGGACGCGCGCGGGGATGCAATGCCCCCGCGCGCGTTCGTGCCGTGGTAGTGCCGCAGTTTGCGGCGATCAGTAGCGGTAGTGCTCGGGCTTGAACGGGCCATCGACCGGCACGCCGATGTAGTCGGCCTGCTTCTGGCTGAGCTTGGTCAGCTTCACGCCGAGCTTGTCGAGATGCAGCGCCGCGACCTTCTCGTCGAGGTGCTTGGGCAGGACATAGACGTCGTTCTGATATTCGTCGCCCTTGGTCCACAGTTCGATCTGCGCCAGCGTCTGGTTGGTGAAGCTGAAGCTCATCACGAAGCTGGGGTGACCGGTGGCGCAGGACAGGTTCACCAGGCGGCCCTTGCCGAGCACGATGATTTCCTTGCCATCAGGGAACTTCACCAGGTCGGTGCCCGGCTTGAGTTCGTTCCACTCGTAATTGTCGAGCGCGGAAATCTGCAGCTCGCTGTCGAAGTGACCGATGTTGCAGACGATCGCCTTGTCCTTCATCGCCTTCATCTGTTCGGCGGTGATGACATGCTCGTTGCCGGTCGCAGTGACGAAGATATCGGCAACACCGACCGCTTCGTCCATGGTCACGACTTCGAAGCCGTCCATGGCCGCCTGCAGCGCGCAGATCGGATCGATTTCGGTCACCAGCACGCGCGCGCCGCCATTGCGCAGCGACTGCGCCGACCCCTTGCCGACATCGCCGAAGCCCGCAACGCAGGCGACCTTGCCCGACAGCATCACATCGGTCGCACGGCGGATCGCGTCGACCAGCGATTCGCGGCAGCCATAGAGATTGTCGAACTTCGACTTGGTCACGCTGTCGTTCACATTGATCGCGGGGAACGGCAGCTTGCCCTGCTTGGCAAGGTGATAGAGGCGGTGGACGCCGGTGGTGGTTTCTTCCGAGACGCCGACGATGTTCTGAACCGACTTGGTCAGATAGCCCGGCTTGGCCTTGAGGAACGCCTTGAGCGCACGCTGGAATTCGATTTCCTCGGCGTTCTGCGGCTCGGGCAGTTCCTCGCCCGCTTCGATGCGCGCGCCCCACAGCGCGAACATGGTGGCATCGCCGCCATCGTCGAGAATGATATTGGCGGTGCGGTCGGCATCGTCCTCGGTCGACCAGTCGAAGATGCGGCCGACATAATCCCAGTAATCGGCGAGGCTTTCACCCTTGATCGCGAACACGGGAATGTCCTGCGCCGCGATTGCAGCGGCGGCGTGGTCCTGCGTCGAATAGATGTTGCAGGTGGCCCAGCGCACATCGGCGCCCAGCGCGACCAGCGTTTCGATCAGCACGGCGGTCTGGATCGTCATGTGCAGCGAGCCGGTGATGCGCGCGCCCTTGAGCGGCTTGTCGGCATATTCTTCGCGCAGCGCCATGAGGCCCGGCATTTCGGTTTCGGCAATGGCGATCTCGTCGCGGCCGTATTTGGCCAGCGCCAGGTCCTTGATAACGTAATCGGTAAATTCGGTCACGATGATGTCCTCGACTTTTCGGGGTGGTGACCGCACGCAAAAGGGGCGACCGCCGCATTGGCGCCGCCCCTAGCCCCTCCACGAACCGGGGGCAACAGCCCCCCGACCGTTGCGAACCCGAAGGGGCCCCGGCGCGCCGCGAACCGTCCCCCGTTGCGCGGCGCAGCAGCGAGCCGTTTCATCGCTGCAATCTCGCATTTCATGGGATGGGGTAAAGGGATTACAGTAACTTAAAGCGGCGCGGTAAAGAGGTCTTAACGCTTGCACGGCGGTTCCGCGGTGCCGCGCCCGTCGAGGAAGGTTGCGCGGGCCTTCGCGCCCGCCTACCCATGCGCCGAACGACATTAACGGAGTTTCCAACATGACGATTTCGGTGGGCGACAAGCTGCCTGATGTGAAGCTGGTCAAGGCGACCGAGAATGGCCCCGAACAGGTCAGCTCGAGCGAATATTTCAAGGGAAAGAAGATCGCGCTGTTTTCGGTGCCCGGTGCCTTCACCCCGACCTGTTCGGCGCGCCATCTGCCCGGCTATGTCGAAAAGGCGGGCGACCTGAAGAGCAAGGGCGTCGACGAAATCGTTGCGACGGCAGTCAACGACGCTTTCGTCATGGGCGCGTGGAAGAGCTCGGCGGGATCGGACGACATCACCATGCTCGCCGATGGCAATGGCGATTTCGCCGAGGCTGTGGGCCTGACGATGGACGGTTCGGGTTTCGGCATGGGCAAGCGCGGACAGCGCTATTCGATGGTTGTCGAAGACGGCGTGGTCACGCAGCTCAATGTCGAGGCACCCGGCGATTTCTCGGTCTCGAGCGCGGAGCACATGCTCGGCCAGATGTAGGCTCCCGCCAGCATACGCTGTTATGGAATTACCGCCCCGTCCGGCCCTGTGCCGGGCGGGGCGTTTTTCTTGCGTGCTACGGGAGAGCCCCCGGCCCTCCTGTCCGGAATATACAAGACATCTGATGGTATTCCCTGAAGCCTGTCGTGGTCGAACTCAGATCAAGGAACCCGATCGGCATCGCCAGCCCTTTGCAATCATGCACCTCTCAAACAGGGCAGGTGATGCACGAACCAGTGTCTATGATAGAAAAAACAAGAGATTATGTCGCAGCCCTCCGCCAGCAGGCCGCCCAGATGAACGAACTTGCCGATACGCTGGAGAAAGACCTCGGACTCGCAACTGCCCCGGCCAAGCGGGCACCCGCTCCAAAAGTATCGGCGGTCGAACTGATCCCGGTCGCCCAGGCGATGTTCTCGCTGCGACGCAGGCGCGAAAAAATCCTGCCACAGAAATTCCTTGGCGAACCGATGTGGGACCTGCTGCTCCATCTGTTCGAACGCACCGCGAACGACCAACCGGTGTCCATCACCAAAGCGAGCTACGCTGCGCACGTGCCCCCGACCACGGCGTTACGCGCCATTTCGGTCATGGAGAACGAAGGTTACCTCATCCGGACGAAGCCCAAGGCGAAATTGCGCAATGTCCAGCTGACGCTGACCGACAATGCGATGGATGCCATGTGCAGCTATCTTCGATCATCGGACCCGCCGCGCCTCTATACCGAGGCGCTGGTTCACAGGATCGGTGAAGTCGGCGTGTCGTGACAGCTTGAGTATGCCCTCGGTGCCGTTGAGGCGGCATTCGGGGAAACTCGGTCAGCCGTACCCCATTAGCCGGAGCACTTCCTCGCGGCTGCGGTGGTCGTCGAGGAAGGTACCCATCATGCGGCTGGTGACCATGCCGACACCGGGGGTTTTGACCCCGCGGGCGGTCATGCAGCTATGCGACGCCTCGATGACCACGGCGACACCCTGCGGCTGGAGGTTCTCCCAGATGCAATCGGCGACTTCCGCGGTCAGGCGTTCCTGCACCTGCAGGCGCCGCGCGAAACCGTGCAGCACCCGGGCCAGCTTGGAGATGCCGACCACCCGGTCATTGGGCAGGTAAGCGATGGCCGCCTTGCCGATGATCGGCGCCATGTGATGCTCGCAATGCGACTGGAACGGGATGTCCTTCAGCAGGACGATCTCGTTATAGCCGCCGACTTCCTCGAAGACGCGGCCGAGATGGTAGGCGGGATCTTCCTCGTAACCGAGACAATATTCCTTCCACGCGCGCGCCACTCGTGCGGGGGTATCGAGCAGGCCTTCACGCGATGGATCATCGCCGGTCCATTTGATCAGAGTGCGAATGGCATCCTGCACATGGTCGGGCACCGGCAGCTTGCCGCGGGGATCGTCCTCGTCGGGTCCAACTAGGCTGCTCACGTTCCCTTGATCCTCCTGAACTTTTCGCGAAACCGCGCGAGCCTACTGCCTTTGCGGAAAAGGCCGCCCTTTGCAAATGGCTCGAACATCTCTTCCGGGTGCTCGGGATCGAGCAGCGCGCTCTCGGCCAGGGTCTGCTCGACTCCATTGAGTTCGGGCGGGTGGTAACGCCGCAGATTGCGCCCGCCGTCTTCCTGCGAATGGTCGATCAAACGGGCCATCGACCCGTAGCGCGACAGCAGCTGGCCGACCTCCCCTTCGTCGATCCCGCAATGCTCGCCGAGCAGCGATCGCCGCAGGTCAGCAATGCCGGCACGCGCGTGATCGTTGCCCTCACGCGTGGCATCGATGAACACGTCGCATTCGCTATCGAGCCCCATCGAGCGATTGTTGAGGTTGGCCGAGCCGATCCGCAGGATATCGTCGTCGATGATCATGATCTTGGCATGGACATAGATCGGGGTCTCGCCGGAGAATGGTGACCACAGCGAGAACCGGTGCTGCTTGTCCGCCTCTTCTATCGCGCGCACCAGTTCGGCGCGCGCGTGGTCCATCGCCTGCTGCTCCAGCCAGCCATCGGCATGGCAGGGATGGACGATGACGATCTCGGGCGGTTCGTCTTCCTGCAGCCGGGCGATGATCGCCTCGGCAATCGCGCGCGAGGCGAAATACTGGCTTTCGGCGTAGATGAAGCGTTTGGCCGCGCCGATCTGCTTGAGATAGAGTTGCTCGATCTCGTCGACCGCATCCCAGTCACGGTAGGAGGCGCGGGTGCGGGCGATGCCGATTTCGACATTCTCGAATTGCGCCTCCAGCGCATCGGGCCAAGGCGTACCGGGGCTTTCGGGCACGTCGGGAAGTTCATCGCCGCCAGCACAGGTCCAGCGGTCGTCCCCCAATTGTGCGAGGGCGACGGCGATTTCGCCTTCCATCATCATCGCGGCATCGTGCCACGGCTTATAGGGCCGCCCATGCGGCGTCTTGCGCCGCGGATCGTCTTCCTTGTGTTCGCGCGTGTCCCAGCGCTGGTCGGTCATGTCGATCCCGCCGCACACGGCGACCTGGTTGTCGAGCACCGCGATCTTCTGGTGGTGGGTGCAGCCGACCGGATGGGCAGTGTCGAATTTAAAGGTGATCCGCGAATGCCGGATCCACCGCGCGAGATCCCACCACATCGAGGCACGCCCGATGGTGGAAAGCGCACCGACGCTCCATTTCAGGATACGGATATCCAGCTGTTTGCGGTGCCGGGCGAGCCAGGCGATAAAACTGCCCAGGCGCGAGGGGTAGCCGCGCTTCCACCCACGCTGCCACCAGCGGCGCCCGCGTTCGAGATGGATGCGTGTATCGAAGTCCCAGCCGATCAGCAGGATACGCCGCCGCGACTTGAGCATCGCTTCCTGTATGAGGGCGAAATAATCCGCCGCATCGACAATCACGCTGGCGCGCGTGGCCCTGGCATAGCGCCACACCCCCGGTTCGACCGAAGGTTCGAGCCCGGAAACCCGGCTCGGGTCGCTTGTGCCCGCTTTGCTCACCTCCCGCCCCCTGCCAGCGCTATTCCTTGGCGTCTTCCTTTTTCTCGGGCGTGATCTCGGCCTCGGCCATTTCCTCGCGCTTGCGGCGCTCGAACACCTTTTCCATGTGCTTCATGTCGTCATCGTCGAGATATTGCTCGAAGTCGGGGAAATGGTCTTCCTCTTCCTCGTTGATGTGATGACGGTACTGGTGGTCGAAATTCTTGAACTTCGTCAGCCAGCCACCTTCCGACATATCGGTAGCGGCAAGATCGTTGAGCGCTTCCTCGATCTCGTGGTGCTCGGCGACCGAGTGGCGTGTCTCGCCAGTGGTCGGCGGTTTGCGCAGCATGGTCGAATAAAGCGCTTGTTCCTCAGCCGCGGCGTGCGACTTGAGCTCCTTGGTGAGCTCTTCGAACAGCGTCACGCGTTCGCTGCTGTCGCCGCTCGTCTCGAGCAATTTGTCGAGCAGCTCGCGATGCTGGTCGTGATCCTGCTTGAGGCGCGCGAAGATTTCTGAGGCGTCGGTCATGGAAAATGATCTCCTTTCACCAATGAACCGGCTACCGGCGGCGCGGTTCCAGTCTTGTGCCGGGCAGCGAGCGGTCCCATCTCCATGGCCATGCACGACCGCCAGGCCCCGTCGAAACCGCAGATGCAGATGATGGCGCAAGCCGCACTCGCCGCCCTGCCCGCCCAGTTCCGCGAGCAGCTGGGCGATATCGTCCTGCAGGTGGAAGACTTTGCCACCCCCGAGCAGCTAGCTTCGGTCGGCATGGAGGAACGCTGGCACCTATCCGGCCTCTATGAGGGTGAGCCCCTGCCCGAGCGGTCGATCTGGGAAAGCGGGCGCCTGCCGCCGCGAATCTGGCTGTTCCGCGAACCGCTGTTTGCCGAATGGCGCGAGACCGGCGTGCGCATGGATGACCTCGTTCGCCACGTGGTGGTCCATGAAGCGGGCCACCACTTCGGCTTCAGCGACGACGATATGCATTGGCTCGAAGACCAGGCGGACTAGCGCCGCACCCGGAAGAACCGGCCGCCGCGGTAGCTGGGTCTGGCCGTCCTCAGCTCTCAAAAGCGAACTTCTCTAAGCCAGAACCACAAGAGGCCACCCCTCTTGCGAGAGATGGCCTCTTGTGGCGCGCCCGGAAGGATTCGAACCTCCGGCCCCCAGATTCGTAGTCTGGTGCTCTATCCAGCTGAGCTACGGGCGCGCTTGGAGGGCGGCACATAGGCAGGTGCCCCCAGCTTGGCAATCCCTAATTCAAGGTTTTGCAAACAAGTGCCGCATGAGCTCGATATCGAGCGGCGGTTTGTCGAGCGACTCGATCTCGCGCGGCGCAAACCATGCAATTTCGCCCCCTTCGCGGGCCTCCACCGGACTGCCGTCCCACACCGACCTGTAAAGCATTATGACAATCGGCGGACGCGCTTTGGCAAGCGTTTCTTCGGCGAAGGCGACCGGCGCAACCTGCTCGGGCGCAAGCGCCAATCCGAGCTCTTCATCGATCTCCCGGACCAGCGCATCCCGCGGTTTTTCCTCGATTTCCACCTTGCCGCCGGGGAATTCCCACAACCCGCCATGGTGCTTGTGCGCGGGGCGCCGGTGCATCAGCCAGCGGCCCTTTCCGTCGCTGAGCGCCAGGGCCACCACACAGGTCCATGTCGGAATATTTTCCAAAACCTTCGCCGCCCTCAACCCTTTCTTAACCCGATCAGCCGTACTCACCGATTGTCAGCTTAGGCAAGTGACGAATGGGGCAACGAACATGGTCGAATTCCTGCGCAAACTGGGACGCGACACACGCGGAGCCACAGCCGTCGAATACGGGCTGATCCTCGCACTGATCTTTCTTGCCATGATTGGCGGGATTCAGGCCTTCGGCACTACGGCTACGGCCATGTGGACGAGCATTGAAGCCGCGGTTGTCGCGGTCACGAGTGGCTGACGGGGAAATTGGGATGCTCGGAGTGTTAGGATTTTTTCAACCACTTCGATGCAAAACCGAAAATGTTCGAACCGGATTTTCGGGACGGACCGGGTACGAAGACTGAACCAGGAGACGACACATGAAGTTTTTCCGTAAGCTGCGCCGCAATGAAGAAGGCGCAACCGCTATCGAATACGGCCTTATTGCTGCCCTGATCGCCGTTGCTGCGATCACCGCAATGCAGAGCCTGGGTGACGAACTCAGCACGACCTTCAACAAGGTCTCGACCACGCTGAGCGCCGAAAACTAAGTTCGACGCGATCGATAAAGAGAGGGCGGCGGGTTCAACCCGCCGCCCTTTTCTTTTGTCCGGCGTCGGCGTGACGAATTAGCGCCCGCGGACGACGATCTTCACCTTCTGCCCCGCGCTGACCCCTTGGTTCGAGGTCAGCCCGTTGAGCACGCGGAAACGTTCTACCTGATTGTCGCTATAGGCCATCCGGCTCGCCAGCGAATTGACCGTATCGCCGCTCCGCACCGTGACCACATCGATCACGCGCGGGATGATATTGGCCGCGGTCTGCGCGTCGATCCGCCGCATCGAACTGAACATCTGGTTGAACGTCGATGCCTGGCCCGCCGGCGTGATGGCGAGGAAGTGATAGGCGACACTGTTCGAAAATTCATACGCGAACACCGTCACATCGACCTGTCCATTGCCCGAGTTTACCCGCGCGGTTCCGTAAGCGGCCGGCAATCCGTTGACGGTCGTCTTCTGGATCGATTGCGGGCGGATCTGCTGCTGCTCGCTCACCCCGGCGAAGACGCTGGTGACGTAGCTGTCGAGATTGTTGCTGTACGGTGCGAGCGTGAACTGTGCCTGCCCGCTCTGGCCGTTGATCGACACGGCGCGCGTGCCATTGACCATGTAGAAGCCCTGCGGTGCGGTGAAGGCGAGCCGCAGTTCGGGATGGATGAACTGACGGCCTTCGACCACGCCCTGCGCCGGGTCGTCGCCATAAGTCAGCCCGTCGATCCGGGTGAGGAAGGTATCGCGATTGGTGATGCCGCCACCGACGCCCGCGGCTTGCGCGGTCGTCATGGCGCTCTGCACGCGGCTGGCCGGATCGGGGTGGGTCGATGCCCATTCGGGAATGCTGGCATTGTCGCGGCCCTGGACCCGCGCATCGAGCGCGTTCTGCATCGCCAGGCTCTGCAGGACGGTTGCCATCGCGCGCGGATCATAGCCCGCCTGGTTGAGATAGCGGATACCGAGTTCGTCGGCTTCGAGTTCCTGCGAACGCGAGAATTTCAGCGTCAGCAATTGCGAACCCTGCAATGCGGCCTGGCCGATCTGCTGCCCAAGCCCGCTATTGCCGAGCAGGATGCCCGACAGGATGGCACCTGCTGCGCCAAGCAGCGTATTGCGCTGCGAGGCGGCCTGGCGGCGCTGCGAATGGCGCGCGGCGACATGGCCGACCTCGTGCCCGAGCACGCCGGCCAGTTCGGCTTCATTGTTCATCAGCGCGACCAGCTGGCGCGTCGTGTAGATATAGCCACCGGGGATCGCGAAAGCGTTGTTCACCGGGCTGTTGAGCAGCGAAACCGTGAACGATTCGCGCGCATTGCCAAGCCCGGACTGAACCGCAATGTTCTTGCCCACCTGCTCGACATATTGCGCATGGCTGCCGCTCATCGCGCCGCCGAATTCGGCGAGCAGCTGCGGATGCGCTTCGGCGCCCATCTGTGCTTCGCTTTGCGTAATCGGGGTGGATGCGCTCGGAATGTCGCCCCCGCCCATGCAGCCGGCCAGCGCCAGCGACAAAGCGGTGACGGAGGTGGCGGCGGTAAATCTGATGCGCGACATAAAAGGTCTCCCCGATTGGCAAACGCGCGCGGGCCGACTTGAAGCGACCCGCGCGGCGGTGTTTCATACAAAAGGGAAAACCTGAACGGGGGGAAGTTTGTTCCCGCCTTGCCGGTTGGGGGTCAGCCCGCCAGCGTCAGGAAACGTTCTTCCCGCAAGCGTTTGAGTTCGTGCGGCGCATAACGGCCAAGCTTGTCGAGCTCTTCGGCGATCGCGGTTCCCAGCGTGCTTACCGCCAATCGCGGATCGCGATGGGCGCCGCCGACCGGTTCGGGCACGATACGATCGATCACGCCGAGGCTGGCGAGATCCTGCGCGGTGACCTTCATCGCCTCCGCCGCATCGGGCGCCTTTTCCGCGGTCCGCCACAGAATCGACGCACAGCCCTCGGGCGAAATGACCGAATAAACGGCGTGCTCCATCATCAGCACACGCTCGGCGCTGGCCAGCGCCACCGCGCCGCCCGATCCGCCCTCGCCCACGATGGCTGCAACCATCGGGACAGGCAGTGCGAGGCAGGCCTCGGTCGAACGCGCGATCGCTTCCGCCTGGCCGCGCTCTTCGGCTTCGACCCCGGGGAAAGCGCCCGAGGTGTCGACCAGCGTGACCACCGGCAGGCCGAACCGCCCCGCCAGTTCCATCAGGCGGATCGCCTTGCGATAGCCCTCTGGCTTGCCCATGCCGAAATTGTGCCGGATGCGGCTGGCGGTATCGTTGCCCTTCTCGTGCCCGATCACCACGGCCTTGCGGCCGTCGAGCTTGGCAAATCCGCCGAGGATCGCCTCGTCATCGCCATAACAGCGATCGCCGCCAAGCGGGACGAACTCGTCGAACGCATGTTCGATATAGTCGCGGAAATGCGGGCGCGAGGGATGCCGGGCCACCTGCGTCTTCTGCCACGGGGTGAGCGCCTCATAAGTGCTGGCAAGCAGCGCAGCGCTCTTCGTCTCGAGCCGCTGCAGCTCGGTAGAGATGTCGACGTCGTCGCCCTCGGCTGCATTGCGCAGCTCGGCAATGCGCTGTTCAAGCTCGGCGACCGGCTTCTCGAATTCGAGATAGGAAATCATGCGGTGGCGCTAGTCCGAAGCGCGCTGCTGCGCAAGCGGGTGCCGCTCGTTGACCAGTTTCACCAACCGTGCGGCATCGACATGGGTGTATATCTGGGTGGTCGAGATATCCGCATGGCCGAGCAATGTCTGCAAGGCGCGCAAATCCGCCCCGCCCTCCAGCAGATGCGTGGCGAAGGCATGGCGCAGGACATGCGGGCTGAGCTTTTCGGGTGGCAGATCGGCGCGCACTGCCAGTTCGCGGAGCAGCTGGAACAGCCGTACACGCGAAAGATGGCCGGTGCGCGAGGGAAACAGCCAAGGGGAATCGCTATCGCGCAACGGCAGCCACCGCTGCAGCGCGGCATTTGCGCGCTGGCTGACGGGGACCATGCGCGCTTGCCCGCCCTTGCCAATCACCGTCAGGAAGGGCGCATCGCGCGGGACCGCGGATAACGGCAGCGCGACCAGTTCGGTGGCGCGCAAACCCGATCCGTAGAGCAATTCGAGAAAGGTGAGCATGCGCACGGCGGCAGGCGATTCGGCAGTCGCCGCCTCCTCGGCGGCGGCGAACAGCGCCTCCACTTCGGCATGGGAGAGGATTCGCGGTAGCGGGCGGCGGGTTGCCGGGCGTGGCAGCGCATGCGTGGGATCGTCGTCGCGCAGACCTTCGTCGATCACGAAGCCGAAGAATTGCCGCAGCGCCGAGATCTTGCGCGCCAGTGTCGACGGGGCGAGCGACGACCAGCCCTGCCCCAGCCGCGCCAATTGCGCCGGACTGGCCTGCTCGAGGCCCCCCCCGACCAGTTCGTCTGCCTGTTCGAGGTCTCTCCCATAGGCAAGGATCGTGTTTCTCGCCGCTCCCCGCTCTGCCGCGAGCATGGCGAGGAAATCGGCGATCGCGCTCACGTCAGGCGCGCGCGACCGCCTCCGCGGCGATCATCCGGGCTTCGGCCTCGAGACCCACGCGGCGCAGTGCCGAAACGATGTGATAAAGGTGGCGGGCGGTCATGCGGTCCCAGCTCGATCCTTGCATGCCGAGTCCGGCGAGCATTGCAACCAGCGCGGGATTGTCGACCTCGGCCGCGCGATCGATCATCCGCGTCCAGCGGGTCTGCGCGGAAAAATCCAGGCCCAGCCGCCCGCTATACTCGGCGATCTCGCCGCTACCGATCCGCTCGAGCCCGGCCAGCCCGGCAAGCAGCAAGCGCGAACGGCGCTGCCCTGCGGACCCGTCATCGTCGACGAAACTGTCTAATTCACCGTCGGTGACGCCCACCGTGCGGCGGGGATCGGCCAGTGCCAGCAAGGCCCATGCCTCGCTGCCCGCATCCACCGTGCCCGCCCAGCGCATGGCATCGCCATCCAGGCCCGCGGTCAGCATCGACGCAATCAGGGCGCCCGTGTCGTCGCCCAGTTCGGCATCGATCGGCAGGCGCGCCGCCGCGTAGGCGGTCAGGACCATGCGACCGTACGAATAATCGCCGCCGCCCGACCAGATATCGCGGATTGCCGCCAGCCGCCGCATCGGGTCGGTCCCAACATAGGCTTCGCGCAGGCGCGAAGCGGTCAGCGCGGCATCGCCCTCGGCGCCTTCTTCGGCATAGAGCTGGCTGTAGAGATCCACCATCGCCGAGGCCGACAGGATGCCGCTCGCCCCCGCGATCTCCGCACCGCGTGCGCGCTGGACCGGCGCGAGTGCGGGGGTCAGCGCCGCGGTGCGCACCAGTTCGGGGGCAGCATCGTCCAGCAACCCTTCGGGGATCGGTTCGCCCAGCGCATTGGCGAGGGCAAAGCGCCACGGGGTGATCGCGCCCGTGCCGTCCCATTCGATCGTCACCGCACGGCGCCCCCGCCCGGCCGAGCCGGCAAGTCGCTGCGCGAGCAATACGTCGATCCGGTCGTCTTCGGTGCGGGTGAGCAGGCGGCGCAGATCGTTCTGCGCGCGGGTCGCCTCGCCGGCGTAGGCGTTGCAGATCCCCGCCAGCATCTGCCATTCCTGATCGTCGCGCCCGGTTTCAACCAGGCGCACGGCCGGGCAGGCACCGACTATGTCGGCGGTGCCGATATAGGCGGCAACCGCGGCATCGGTCAGCGCGGGCGAGTAATTCGCGGTGTCGACATCCTGCACCAATGCGCGGGCGACACTGTGTTCGCCCATCGTGTTGAGCACTTGCGCGCGAAGGGCCGCGAATTCGACCGGGTCCATGCCTTCGGGCGCCGCCAGCCTGCTGGCCAGCGCGCGGCGCAGCAGGATATGGCCCCAGCGGGAAACCATCGGCTGCTGCATGCCCGCGAGCACCGCGCGGACCAGCGCCGCGGGCTGGCGCGCCAGTGAGCCTGCGGGCAGGCCGCCCTCGCTTGCATCCATCACACCGACCCGGTCCATCGACCGCCGGGCCGCAGGCGGGATATCGAACTTCGGCTTCAGCCCAAGCAATTCGTCGAGATCGTCGGTCGACATCGCCTCCAGCTCTTCGAGCGTAGGCAGGTTGGACAGATCGAGATCGGCGCGCGGCGCCGCGGACTGCACCGGCAGCGGCTGGACGATCTCGCCCGCCTGGGTCTCGGTCGGCGGCAGCGATCCGGACTGGACGGGCGCGGTCGGCGCAGGCGTGCGCGCGGCGCGCGGGGTAGGTGTCGGCGAAGGGGTCGGACTGTCGAAGCCGGGGGGCAGCAGGTCCACGGGCGCTTCCTGCGCCAGCACCATCGCGGAACTGAGCGCGAGCGCCGCGCCGCCGACAAGCCATGCCGATTTCATCGCGCTGCCTCCGGCAATTCGACTGCCTGTTCAATCGGGTGCAGCGGCTCTTCCCCGCCATCAACCAGCGCCGCGACGAGCAATAAAACGAACAGCACCGCCAAGAGGCCTCCGATCCTTCTGCCGCTCATCGCCAAGATTTTCACGTCCCGTTTCAAGTGCTGATACCTTGCCCGCGCCCTAGCCCAGTTCTAGGCACGGCGGCAATGACCCATGCAACGACCCTCACCCCCGCCGAGATCGGCGGCATCGCGCGGCGGATCGACCGTCCCGTGGTGCTGGTGGGACTGATGGGCGTGGGCAAATCCACTGTCGGCCGAAGACTGGCGGCAATGCTCGACAGGAACTTCGTCGATGTCGATGAAGAAATCGAACGCGCTGCCGACCGGACGGTGAGCGAGATTTTCGATTCCCATGGCGAGAGCTATTTCCGCGACGGTGAGCGCCGCGTGATCGCGCGGTTGATGGACGAGGCGCATGGGGTAATCGCTACGGGAGGCGGCGCGTTCGTCGATCCCGAGACCCGCGCCGCAATTCTCGAGCGGGCGATTGCCGTATGGCTCGATTGCGATATCGACACGCTGGTCGAGCGGACCGCACGCCGCGACAATCGCCCGCTGCTGCGCTCGGGCGACCCGCGCGAGATACTTACCGCGCTCAAGGACCGACGCGGTGCCGCCTACGCGGAAGCACAGGTTCACGTGGTTACCGATGACGCGCCGCATACCGAAACCGCGCAACGCATACTGGAGGCGATCGACGCATGGCTGTGATCCCCGTCGACCTGGCCGGGCGCGAGTATGAGGTCCGCGTCGGGACCGGCCTGTTGGCCGATGTCGCAGGACAGGCGCGTCCTTTCCTGCGCAAACACCACGTCTGCATCGTAGCCGATGAGAATGCGCGCGCGCATTGGGGCGAGACAATCGCCGGGTCACTCGGCGCAGCCGGGATCGAACCGCGCTGGTACGATGTTGCGCCGGGTGAAGGCTCGAAAAGCTGGGCTAGCCTCGCCCGGCTGACGGACTGGCTGCTCGCCCAGGGTGTCGAACGCGGCGACCATGTGTTTGCACTGGGCGGCGGGGTCGTCGGTGATCTGACCGGGTTCGCCTGCGCCATCCTCAAGCGCGGCTGCGGCTTTGTGCAATTGCCGACCACGCTGCTGGCGCAAGTCGACAGTTCGGTCGGCGGGAAGACCGCGATCAACACGAGTGCGGGCAAGAACCTTATCGGTGCGTTCCACCAGCCCGCGCTGGTGCTGGCCGATCTCGATACGCTCGGCACGCTCCCTGTACGCGAATTGCGCGCAGGCTATGCCGAAGTGCTCAAATACGGAGTACTGGGCGACCGGCCCTTCTTCGAATGGCTCGAGGGGCACGGCGATGCAGTGGTCGCGCTGCAACCGCAACCGCTCGAACAGGCGGTTGCCACCAGCGTGACGGCCAAGGCCCGGATCGTGGCCGAAGACGAGCGCGAATCCAGCGGCGCGCGCGCACTGCTTAACCTCGGCCACACATTCGGCCACGCGCTGGAGGCGGAAACCGGCTTTTCGGACCGCTTGCTGCATGGCGAAGGCGTGGCGCTCGGCATGGTGCTGGCGGCGCGCTATTCAGCGCGGCGCGGCGCGCTTTCGCTGGACGATGCCCGGCGCGTTACCCGCGCGGTCGACGCTGCGGGGCTACCTGCGGAAATCTCGGCGCTGGGTCTCGAGTGCAACGGACGCCGACTGGCCGATCACATGCTGCACGACAAGAAGATGGATGCAGGCACGCTGCCTTTCATCCTGCTGCGTGCAATCGGCGAAGCGCATCTGGCGCGCGATGTCGAACTGGCCGATGTGGCCGCCTTCCTCGACGAGGAATTGCAGGCACATTGAGCTTAGCCGGAGGCGGCAGGCTCAGCCTGTCTGCGCTAGCTGAGACGCGGGGCCAGCCGGGTGATCTTGCCCACGCCGACCGGCTGGTAATCCGCCATCATCGCATCGTGTTCGGCAAACAGCCGCTCGATCTCGCCGCGGCGGTCTAGCAGCGTGCAGGCGATGCCCGGGGCCAGGCTTTCGCCGTCACCGATCTTGCCAAGGATGCTGGCGAGATCGCTCACCGTCGCCTCCTCGGGCGATTTGAAGAAGTGGCCCCTCGCGTCGAAGAACCCGGTACCCTTGCGTGCCATGTCGCTACCTCCCGCATGAAAGCATGAGCCGACTCAGAACGCACAGGATTCCCCGCAGCGGTCAGCCTTACCAGCGCGTTTACCAACAAAGCCGGTGAATTCGGCCAAATTCGCAACAACGATACTCTATCAGGCGCCGAAAATTGCGCGTTGATGTGAGAATGCGCCAGTCCCGCCTGCCTATTCGAGCTCGAGAATCACCTCGTCTACTGCAAGGCTGTCGCCCTCCGCAGCGTTGATCTTGCCGACCGTGGCCTGCTTTTCGGCGCGCAGGATGTTTTCCATCTTCATCGCCTCGACCGTGGCGAGTGGCTGGCCGGGATGGACTTCCTCGCCCTCGCCCACATGCAGTTTTACCAGCAGGCCGGGCATCGGGCAGATCAGCATCTTGGACAGATCGGGCGGTGTCTTCTCGATCATATGCGCGGCCAGATCGGCGATCCGCGTCTGCAGGATACGCAAGTGATGCGTCGCGCCGCGCGTGGTCACCGCATAGCCGGTGCGCGTGGATTTGAGCTGGAGCGTATAAGCCTCGACCGGGTCCGCATCCTCATCGGCGCCGGTTTCATACAGCGCGACATCGACCATCGGTTCACCCGGGGTGTACTGCATCTCGATAGTGACCGATTCGCCGTCGACGGTGAGCGCGTTCTCTTCGAGCCGCACCTCATGCGACGTCGAGCCTTCCTCGCGTTCGCCGATCCGCACGGTCCAGTCGCCCGGAGCATAGAGGTCGTCGGACAGCTGGCCCGCGATACGCCGCGCACGGTCGGCATCGGCGGTGGCAACCACCCCGCCCACAGCGGCCAGAACCCTCGTCAGCTGGTCGGACGCGGGCGCGCCGGTGAACCCATCGGGATATTCCTCGGCGATGAAGCCGGTGGTCAGTTCGCCCGAGCGGAAGCGCGGGTGCTGCATGATCGCGCTGAGGAAATCGACATTGTGCCCCAGCCCCTCGATCCGGAAGGCATCGAGCGCCGCGATCTGCAGATCGGCGGCCTCGTCGCGCGTCTCGCCCCAGGTGACCAGCTTGGCAATCATCGGGTCGTAGAACATCGACACTTCGCCGCCTTCGAATACGCCGTCATCGACGCGAACGCCGTCGACGCCGCGGCGGCCATTGGCAGCGCCATCATCGGCCCATGGTTCGACCGGCGGCTGGTACCTTACCAGGCGCCCGGTGGACGGCAGGAAGCCGCGATAGGGATCTTCGGCATAGACGCGGTTCTCGATCGCCCAACCGTCGATTTTGACATCGTCCTGCGTCATCGCCAGCTTCTCGCCTGCCGCGACACGGATCATCTGCTCGACCAGGTCGACACCGGTGATCGCCTCGGTCACCGGATGCTCGACCTGCAAACGGGTGTTCATTTCGAGGAAATAGAAGCTCTCGCCGGTTGCGTCGGCGCCGCTCACGATCAGTTCGACCGTGCCCGCGCTGTGATAACCGACCGCCTGCGACAGCGCGACGCATTGCTCGCCCATCGCCTTGCGCATCTTGGGGGTGACGAAGGGCGACGGGGCTTCTTCAACCACCTTCTGGTGGCGGCGCTGGATCGAGCATTCGCGCTCGTTGAGGTAGATGATGTTGCCGTGCTTGTCGCCGAGGATCTGGATCTCGATGTGGCGCGGATCTTCGATGAACTTCTCGATGAAGACGCGGTCGTCGCCGAAGGAGTTGAGCCCTTCGCGCTGCGTCGCTTCGAAGCCCTCCTCGACATCCTTGTCGTTCCAGGCGAGGCGCATGCCCTTGCCGCCGCCACCCGCGCTGGCCTTCATCATCACCGGATAGCCGATGTCGTTGGCCCATTTGAGCGCGTCTTCGGTGTTCTCGATCGCATCGGGCGATCCGGGAACCGTGTTGACCCCGGCGTCCTTGGCGATGCGCTTGGATTCGATCTTGTCGCCCATCGCGGCGATCGCGTTCACCGGCGGACCGATGAAAGCGATGCCTTCCGCTTCCAGCGCTTCGACGAAGCTCGCGCGTTCGGACAGGAAGCCATAGCCCGGATGCACCGCTTCGGCCCCGGTCTGCTTGGCCGCGGCAATGATCTTGTCCGCCACCAAGTAGCTTTCCGAAGCGGTTGCGGGGCCGATATGCACCGCCTCGTCCGCCATGCGAACGAAGGGTGCGCGGGCATCGGCATCGGAATAGACCGCCACGGTCGCGATACCCATGCGCTTGGCCGTCTTGATGACGCGGCAGGCGATTTCGCCACGATTGGCGATGAGGATTTTCGTGAACATCGGTGTCAGTTCTCCGTTCCGGGCTTCGCTTCGCCGGACATCTGATTGCGCGTCAATTCGCGCAGTTCTTCGGTTCGCCGCTCGGTCAGAGCGGTCATGCAGGTGCTGTGGAGGAGCGGTTGCATCGTTCCCCCGCGCGCATCGTAGCTCGACAGCCGGCAATGCGCGTCGCGGTACGCGATCCAGGCGCGCTGGGCCTCCAGCAGGCTTTCCCAGTAGCCCGGCTGGTCATCCTCGACCGCATAACCGTCCTCGCGCTGCATGACCCCGCGCACTTGCGGCCACAGCGAGTTCAGTTCGGCATCGGCCTGCTCCCATTCCCGATGTGCGCAGATGTTCATCTCGCTTTGCACTTGCGGGTCGGCGCAGTCGGGCATGCCGGCAGCGGCCTGCGCAGTCAGCAACAGGGACGACAGGATGATCATTCGGCCGGCTCGGCCACCTTGCAGGCGCGCATCGGTTCTTCCTGCTGCAGCGCCGTCAGGCCCAGCTTGGCGAACAATGCGGCGTCGGTGTCGTCGCCCGCATTGGGCGCGGTGAGCAGCTTGTCGCCGGTGAAGATCGAATTCGCGCCCGCCATGAAGCACAGCGCCTGCGTGGCCTCGCTCATGCTCTCGCGTCCGGCGGACAGGCGCACCATGCTCATCGGCATGGTGATGCGCGCGACCGCGACGGTACGGACGAATTCGATATCGTCGATCTTGGCGAGCGGCGTGTCGGCCAGCATATCGCCCAGCACCGTACCCTTGACCGGGACCAGCGCGTTGACCGGCACGCTTTCGGGATGGCGTTCCAGCGTGGCGAGCGTGTGGACGAAGCCCACGCGGTCGCTGCGCGTTTCGCCCATGCCGACGATCCCGCCGCTGCACACGTTGATACCCGCATCGCGGACGTTCTGCAGCGTGTCGAGCCTGTCCTCATACTTGCGGCTGGAGATCACCCGCTCGTAATATTCAGGGCCGGTGTCGACATTGTGGTTGTAGTAATCGAGGCCCGCTTCCTTGAGCATGTCCGCCTGTTTCGGCGTCAGCATGCCCAGCGTCATGCAAGTCTCCAGCCCCATCGCGCGCACGCCTTTCACGATCTCGACGATCGCGGGCATGTCGCGATCCTTGGGATTGCGCCAGGCGGCGCCCATGCAGAAGCGCTGCGAACCCGCGTCCTTTGCTTGTGCTGCGGATTGCAGCACTGCGCGCACATCCATCAGCTTGGTCGCCTCGACCCCGCTGTCGGCCTTCACCGACTGCGAACAATAGCCGCAATCTTCCGGGCATCCGCCGGTCTTGATGCTGAGCAGGGTGCACAGCTGGACTTGGCTTGGCGGGTGAAACTCGCGGTGGACGCTCGCGGCCTGGAACAGCAGTTCGGTAAAGGGAAGGTCGAACAGCGCCGCGATCTCGTCGCGAGTCCAGTCTGTGCGGATGTGGGTCATACAGGTTTCCTGGCAAGGTAAAGGCCGAATGCCATGACCGCCAGCCCGAGCGCGCGCTTGGGGGTGATCGCGCTCTGGATGGAGCCAAGCAGGCCGAAATGGTCGATAATCGCCGCGGCGACGATCTGGCCCAGCAGCACGAAGAAGATCGCATTGCCCAGCCCGATACGCGGCGCGGAATAGGCCACCGAAGTGGCGTAGAACAGCATCACAATGGCCCCGATCCACAACCAGGGCCGTTCGAATGTGAAGGTGCTGGCGGCGGGAAACCCGGTGAATACCAGCATCGCAGTGGCGATGACGAAGCCGATCGCGAAGGTCACCGCTGTCGCCGCCACGGGCCCGCCAAGCTGTTGGCCGAGCCCCGCGTTAAGCGCCGCGAAAACCGGAATGCCCAGCCCGGCCGCGAACATCATGGCGGCAAGCGGCAGGAAGGCAGGGGACGAAGATGCGCTCACTACTGTGCCGCCTCGTCCAGATCCTCGCCCGCTGGCGGCATGTTGTGGCCAAGCAACCGCAGCACGTCGGCGGCGCATTCGACGACATTGCTGCCCGGGCCGTAGATGCCCTGCACCCCGGCATCGCGGAGGAAGTCGTAATCCTTCTGCGGGATCACCCCGCCCGCTATCACCTTGATATCGGCCCGGTCGGCATCGCGCAGGTGCCCGATAAGCTCGGGGATCAGCGTCTTGTGTCCCGCGGCAAGGCTGCTGGCGCCGATCGCGTCGACATCGTGTTCAAGCGCCATGGCGCAGGCTTCACCGGGCGTCTGGAACAGCGGGCCAGAGAGGACTTCGAAGCCCATGTCGGTGAACGCGCTGGCAATGACATTGGCGCCGCGGTCGTGCCCGTCCTGGCCCATCTTGGCGACCATCAGCCGGGGCGCGCGCCCGAGCCGGCGTTCGACCGCCTGCACGCCTTCGACGACCTGCTGGTAGCGGTCGTCTTCGGCATAGGCGGCGGCATACACCCCGCGGACCGGCTTGGGGATCGTGTCGTAGCGGCCATAGGCGTCTTCCATCGCCTGGCTGATCTCGCCCAGCGTCGCATCGTGGCGTGCGGCCTCGACCGCCAATGCGAGCAGATTGCCTTCGCGCTGCGCCGCCCCGCGTGCCAGCGTGTCCAGCGCGGCCTTGCAGGCGAATTCATCGCGTTTGGCGCGGACTTCCTGCAGCCGGGCGATCTGGCTCTGGCGCACCGCGTGATTGTCGATATCGAGCGTGTCGATCTCGTCCTCGGTCTCGCGGCGGTACTTGTTGACGCCGACGATCACCGTCTCGCCGCGATCGACGCTCGCCTGCTTGGCCGCGGCGGCGCTTTCGATCGCCGCCTTGGGCTTTCCGCTGGCGACATATTCGGTCATCCCGCCGGCCGCCTCGACCTCGTCGAGCATGGCCTTGGCCTGTTCGACCAGCGCGGCGGTGAGGCTTTCGATGTAATAGCTGCCGCCCAGTGGATCGGCGACATTGGTGATGCCGGTCTCCTCCTGGATCACCAGCTGCGTGTTGCGCGCGATGCGGGCGCTGAAATCGGTTGGCAGCGCGATCGCCTCGTCCAGCGCGTTGGTGTGCAGCGACTGCGTTCCGCCCAGCACCGCCGCCATTGCTTCCACAGTGGTGCGGATGACGTTGTTGTAGGGGTCCTGCTCCTGCAGGCTGACGCCGCTGGTCTGGCAATGCGTGCGCAGCATCTTCGACTTGGGGTTCTGCGCCCCCAGCCCTTCCATGACATCGTGCCACAGCGCGCGCGCGGCGCGCATCTTGGCGATCTCCATGAAGAAGTTCATGCCGATGCCCCAGAAGAAGGACAGGCGCGGCGCGAAGGCATCGATATCGAGCCCCGCTTCCATCGCGCGCTTGGCGTATTCCTTGCCGTCGGCGATGGTGAAGGCCAGTTCCTGCACCGCCGTCGCCCCGGCTTCGTGCATGTGATAGCCCGAAATCGAAATGCTGTTGAATTTCGGCATGTTGGCCGAAGTATATGCGATGATGTCCGAAACGATCCGCATGCTCGGTTCGGGCGGGTAGATATAGGTGTTGCGGACCATGAACTCCTTGAGGATGTCGTTCTGGATGGTCCCGGCGAGCTTGTCCTGACTCACGCCCTGCCGCTCCGCCGCGACGATGTAGAACGCCAGTACGGGGATGACCGCGCCGTTCATCGTCATCGAGACGCTCATCGTGTCGAGCGGGATCTGGTCGAACAGGATTTCCATGTCGCGCACGGTATCGATCGCGACGCCCGCCTTGCCGACATCGCCGACCACGCGGCTGTGATCGCTGTCATAGCCGCGGTGCGTGGCGAGATCGAATGCGACCGACAGGCCCTTCTGCCCCGCCGCGAGGTTGCGGCGGTAGAAGGCGTTCGATTCCTCTGCCGTGGAGAAGCCCGCATATTGGCGGATGGTCCACGGGCGCCCGGTGTACATCGAGGCATAGGGCCCGCGCGTAAACGGCGCGATCCCCGGCACACCGGGATCGACCAGCGCGGCGGTGTCCTGCGACGTATACAGCGGCTTTACCGCGATCCCCTCGGGCGTGTGCCACGTGAGATCGCGCCCCTTCACTTCCTTGTCGGCGAGGGGCTTCCAGTCGTCATAAGTCGGCTTGTCGGTCATGCACGGTCCTAAACCACAATCGTATGCACAGGAAAAGAGCGGGCTCTCGTATCTGAGGCCAACCTTCCACGTCACCCCCGCGAAGGCGGGGGTCCAGATAACCTTGCTATCGATAGCCAAGGTAGATGGATTCCCGCCTTCGCGGGAATGACGATGGTCGGGATGGCGCTACTCGCCCTTGAAGTCCGGCTTGCGCTTCTGGAGGAAGGCCATGCCGCCTTCCATCGCGTCCTTGCTCGCGCCCGCCAGACGCTGGCCCTCGGCTTCCGCCAGCAGCACCTCGGTGATGGTGCCGTCCAGCGCGGTGGCGATGTTCTTCTTCATCGTGGCGTAGGCCAGCGTCGGACCATTGGCGAGCTTGTGCGCTAGCGCCCGGGCTTCGCCGATCAGCGCGTCGTCATCGCAGGCCTTGTAGATCAGGCCCCAGTCCTCGGCCTGGTTCGCGCCGATCTTCTCGCCCAGCATCATCATCCGTGTGGCGCGGGCGCGTCCGATCGCGCGGCTGAGCAGCCAGGTCGATCCACCATCGGGGACAAGGCCGATATTAACAAAGGCCTGGAGGAAATAGGCGCTCTTGCCCGCGAACACGAAGTCGCCCGCCAGCGCGAGGCTGCAGCCCACGCCCGCGGCGGGGCCGTTGACCGCGCATATCACGGGGACAGGTGCGCGCAGCACCTGGTTGATCGCCGGATTGTAGTGGTTCTGCAGCGCACGGTGGCTGCCGCCCTTGTTCTGCAGCGCGCTGCCCTCGCCCCGCGCGGCGAGATCGGCGCCCGAGCAGAAACCCTTGCCCGCGCCGGTGATCAGCACAGCGCGGCTGTCGTCCAGATCGTAGAAAGCCGCGCCGATTTCATCCGCCATCTGCGGCGGCATCGCGTTCAGCCGGTCGGGCCGGTTGAGCGTGATGGTGGTCAGCGGGCCGTCTTTCTCGACGATGATGGTTTCGTAGCTCACGCGTCTCTCCCAAAGGTTTCTTTTCGCTACCGACCTTGGCTGCGATGGCGCCCGCGTGCAAGAGCCTTGCGTAGCGGGCCGGAATTCAGGCGGCCGCGCTGGGCCGTGCCGATACCCGCTCGTGCCATGCCGCCAGCGCCGCGCATTCACCGGGCATTTCGAGCCCGACGAACTTGGCGAAATCGAGTGTGGTCAGCAGCAGGATATCCGCCGCGGAGAAAGCGTCGCCGGCGAGGTAGTCGCGCGCTTTCAGCGATTCGTCGAAGAAGCGCATCGCCTCGGCCACGCGCGGCCGGTTGGCCTCGCCCCATTCCGCATTGCGCCCCGGCAGCGCGGCGGTGAAGGGATGCGTGTGGACCCAAACCGCACCGACCGGCGGCATGAGGATCATCTCGACCCGGCGGCACCACATCTCGATTTCCGCAATTTCGCGCGCGGTGGTGCCGAACAGCGGCGGCTCGGGATGCTCGGCCTCGAGATAGCGCATGATCGCGACGCTTTCGGCGATCACCGTTCCGTCATCGAGCTCGAGGATCGGCGTCTGCCCACGCGGGTTCTTCGCGACGAAGTCCTCCGCCTTCTGCTCGCGCTTGGGGATCGACACTTCCTTGCTCGGCAGCTCGATGCCCTTCTCGGCGGCGAAGATACGCACGCGGCGCGGATTGGGCGCCGGGTTGGGACTGTCGTAGAATAGCATTTTCTCTCCCTCGTCATCCCAGCGAAAGCTGGGATCGCTTGCGGTGTCGCGCCATCCCCTCACCCGTCATCCCCGCGAAGGCGGGGATCCAGATAACGGTCGTTCAGTCTCGCCAGGTCAACTGGACCCCCGCCTCCGCGGGGGTGACGGAAGAGGCTGGTGGCACGCCATTCCAACCTCCACACCCCTCAGTTCGACCAGTGCGCATCGTCCTTTGGCGTTTCCATGATCTCGGTCAGCTGGCCCATCATGTCCTTGGGGTGGAGGAAGAAGATCGGCGTGCCGTGCGCACCAATCCGCGTGGGACCGAGGATACGCTTACCCATATCCTCGAACCACTTACGCGCGTCCTCGATGTCCTCGACCTCGTAGCAGACATGGTGCTGCCCCCCGGCGGGGTTCTTGGCGAGGAAACCGGTCAGCGTGGACTCCTCGCCAAACGGCTCGATCAGCTCGATCTGCGTGCCATTGGTCCCGTTCTCGCCCGGCGTATCGACGAAGCAGACCGTCACGCCCTGCTCCTCCAGGTCGAAGGGTTCATGCGTGATTCTCGCGCCCATGACATCGCGATAATAGCGCAGCGATTCCGCAATCGAGGGCGTGGCAACGCCGATATGGTTGAGACGGCCGAGTTTCATTTCTTCTCCTTTAGTCTCATATATCGCAGAAGCGACTTTTCTTAGGCACTCTTCTTGCAGTTCAATTTCTCGAGGGCGGATTCTGCAGCAGTCTGGAATAACTCGCATAATTTCTTCCGCTCTTCTTCCGAATAACCCTCATCGCCATCGAAAACTGCGTCGACATCACAGTTATCGGACAGGGCGTTCAACCAGAAATGGGCCTCTGAAATCCTGACGTCATCAAATTCAAACTTGGCAGTCAGTGCTCGAGCGCGGCGAAATTGGGCTACAACAGGTTTAACAGACGAACGACCATTGGGTTGTGGTGTAGTGGCTTTACGCTTTCCCACTTTGCACATCGCCAACAAGTCCTTCAGCGTCGTCTCAACCATCTCAACGCGTTTTCGAGAGTCGTACTCTTCTTTCAGGAAGAATAGTGCGATTGCCCCAGAGACAGTGATTAATGACCCGACCATCGCACCAAGAAAACGAGCGCCATCCTCAGGTCCAAAGGACACTGGCCCCGCTGCTACAATCCCTGCGGCCATACCAAGGCCGAAGCCAAGATATGTTAGGGGGTTCTTGAGAACTGGTTTGATCATGGACAACTACAACGGAATATTATCATGCTTCTTCCACGGGTTCTCGAGCTGCTTCGTCCGCAGCTTCCTGAGCCCCAGGGCGATCCGCTTGCGGGTCGAGTGCGGGTAGATCACCTCGTCGATATAGCCGCGGCTTGCCGCCACGAAGGGATTGGCGAAGCGGTCTTCGTATTCCTTCGTCTTCTCGGCGATCTTGTCGGGATTGTCGCGGTCCTGGCGGAAGATAATCTCCACCGCGCCCTTGGCGCCCATCACCGCGATCTCGGCGGTCGGCCAGGCGTAGTTGAAGTCGCCGCGCAAATGCTTGGAAGCCATCACGTCATAGGCGCCGCCATAGGCCTTGCGCGTGATCACGGTGATCTTGGGCACGGTCGCCTCGGCATAGGCGAACAATAGCTTCGCGCCGTGCTTGATGATGCCGTTGTGTTCCTGGCTGGTGCCGGGAAGGAAGCCGGGCACGTCGACGAAGGTCAGGATCGGGATTTCGAAGGCATCGCAGAAGCGCACGAAGCGCGCGGCCTTCTTCGAACTGTTGATGTCGAGCACGCCCGCGAGCACCATCGGCTGGTTCGCGACCACGCCCACCGTGCGCCCCTCGACCCGGCCGAAGCCGCAGATGATGTTTGCGGCATGGCCCGGCTGCACTTCGAAGAAATCGCCTTCGTCCAGCGTCTTACGGATGACTTCATGCATGTCGTAAGGCTGGTTGGCATTGTCGGGGATCAGCGTGTCGAGGCTCGGCTCCTCGCGGTCCCAGGCGTCGCTCGTGGGGCGCTCGGGGACGTCCTCGCGGTTGGACAGCGGCAGGTAATCGAAGAAATCGCGCGTCGCGAGCAGCGTCTCGATATCGTTCTCGAAGCTGTTGTCCGCCACGCTGGTCTTGGTCGTATGCGTCTTCGCGCCGCCTAGTTCCTCCTGCGTGACGACTTCATTGGTCACCGTCTTCACCACGTCGGGGCCGGTGACGAACATGTAGCTACTGTCTTCAACCATGAAGATGAAGTCGGTCATCGCCGGGCTGTAGACCGCCCCGCCCGCGCACGGCCCCATGATCAGGCTGATCTGCGGCACCACGCCGCTGGCGAGCACGTTGCGCTGGAACACCTCGGCATAGCCGCCGAGGCTGGCAACGCCTTCCTGGATGCGCGCGCCGCCGCTGTCGTTGAGGCCGATCACCGGCGCACCGACCTTCATCGCGGTGTCCATCACCTTGCAGATCTTCTCCGCGTGGCGTTTCGACAGCGAGCCGCCGAAGACGGTGAAATCCTGGCTGAAGACATAGACCAGCCGGCCGTTGATCGTGCCCGACCCGGTGACCACGCCGTCGCCGGGGATCTTCTGGTCCTGCATGCCGAAATCGACGCAGTCATGTTCGACATAGGTGTCGAGTTCCTCGAAGCTGCCTTCGTCGAGCAGAATGTCGAGCCGTTCGCGCGCGGTCAGCTTGCCCTTGGCGTGCTGCGCGTCAATCCGCTTCTGCCCGCCGCCCATCTTGGCGGCATCGCGGCGGCGTTCCATTTCGGCGATATTGGCGGACATGCTCTCTCCGTGAATAGGTTTTGATGTGCGACTAGTGCCAAGCGAGGCGCAAGGTCAATCGCGCGGCGCGCTTCTCTCGGCGCTGATGAGGAACTCGACATTGCCTTCGGGCCCGGTGATCGGGCTTTGGGCGATGCCCTGTACGGTAAAGCCCAGTCCTTCGATCCAGTCGCGCACTTCGTCGCAAACGCGGCGGTGCAGTGCGGGGTCGCTGACCACGCCCTTCTTGCCCACTTCCTCGCGCCCGACCTCGAATTGCGGCTTGATCAGCGCGACGAGGCGGCACTGCGGGGCCGCGAGCTGGAGCGGACGTTCGAGTACCTTGGCCAGCCCGATGAAGCTGGCATCGCACACCACCCAGTCGCAGGGCCGTTCGATCATGTCCGGCGTGAGGATGCGCGCGCTGGTCTGTTCGAGCACGGTGACGCGCTCGTCCTGCCGCAGTTTCCAGGCCAGTTGGTTGGTCCCGCTGTCGACCGCAAAGACATGCTCCGCCCCGCCCTGCAGCAATACGTCGGTGAAGCCGCCGGTCGAACTGCCGATGTCCATTGCCACCGCGCCGCGCGGGTCAAGGTCGAAATGTTCGATCGCATGCGCCAGCTTGATCCCGCCGCGCGACACCCAGGGGTGATCGCGCCCGCGCACGTCGAGCGGTGCATCCTCTGGCAGCTGCTGTCCCGGCTTGGCCAGTTTCTGTTCACCGCTGAACACCAGCCCCGCCATGACCAGCGCCTGCGCGCGCGTCCGGCTCTCCACGAGCCCGCGGTCCACCAGCATTTGATCGAGGCGCATCTTTTTCGGCATTGGAAACATGCGCGTTAGCGATCATTGTGCAGGCATGAAACCGATCTATTTGCATCTGGGTGGCGCGCTGGCGCTGAGCTTCACCATCGCGGCCTGCGTGCCCGCTCCGCAGCCGACGCCCGCGCCCACGCCCGCTCCGACGCCAGTTGCGACTACACCGCCAGCGCCGCCCCCGATGCCCGCACCCGCCCCGGCAGAGAATTGGATCGACCGCCCGCAGACCGCCGGCAACTGGACCTATTCGGACCTCGGGGAGAATGCGCTCGCGCAATTCGTCGATAGCGGCGGCGCGCCTGCTTTCTCCTTACTGTGCCTCGCCTCCGATGGGCAGGTCGGGCTGGTGCGGACTGCCATGTCGGGCGGCGCAGGCCAGATGATCATCCGGACCGAAACCGCCGACCGCGCTCTGCCCGCCCGCGCCTTCACCCCCGACAGTGCCGGGCGACCCCGATCGATCGCCTATATCGACGCGCGCGATCCGCTTCTCGATGCGATGGCGCTGACGCGCGGGCGATTCGCTGTGGAGACTTCGGGCTTATCCACACTTTACCTTCCGGCCTGGGCCGAGGTGACGCGCGTGATCGAGGAATGCCGCTGAGCGGAGTCGCAGGATCGGCCGCCTCCGGCATGAGCGCGGCGAGCAGGCACAAAAATGGCCCGGAAACCGATCCGGGCCAGAAACGCCAATTCTGACGTGGGAAAACTTTTTTACAAGGGTTGTTTTAACCCTCTGGAAGACTCAAATATATCCACAAGATCAGCGGCGAAACGCGGTCTTGTTCCCCGGAGACGGGGTACTTTGGCTCTAAACAGCGCGAAAGGAGGTGATCCGATGTCTCATGGTTCAGCAGAGAGGTCGGCAAGTTTCCGCGCGGAGCACTATCGGTAAAACCAAACCCTTAGAGGCTTCGTGAGCGGCACTTCCCGCCGCTGACCATGCGAAGGGCAGTTCCACCTATGTGCGTGGGGCTGCCCTTCTCATTGTGTCGGGGCCAAACCGGACCGGTTTCCCGCCTTCGCCGCATCCCTCGGTTTTGCCGGTGACAGACGCCCATCAGACTCATCCTTGCCTCGCGCGCGCCTTCCGATTACCCGCGCTGCATGGATTTCGAGCATCTTCCCCACCCCGCCCCCGTCCCCGGCGAAACCCGCCAGCAGGCGCTTCTCGACCCCGGTTTCGGCAAGCTGTTCACCGATCACATGGTCGTGATCGATTACGATGCCGACAAGGGCGGGTGGTACAAGGCGACGCTGGGCGCGCGCGAGCCGATCAGCCTCGATCCGGCGGCGGCCGTGCTGCATTACGCGCAGGAAATCTTCGAAGGGATGAAAGCCTACAAGCAGGAAGACGGCTCGCTTGCGCTCTTCCGGCCCGAGCAGAACGCGCGCCGCTTCAATGAAAGCGCGCGGCGGATGGCGATGCCCGAACTGCCCGAAGAACTGTTTCTCGAATCGATCCGCCAGCTGGTCACCCGCGATCGCGACTGGGTGCCGACGATTGCCGATGGCGCGCTCTACCTGCGGCCCTTCATGTTCGCTTCCGAAGCCTTTCTCGGCGTACGGCCCGCGCGGCAGTACAAATATGTGCTGATCGCATCGCCCGTCGGCGGCTATTTCAAGGCGGGCGCGCAATCGGTGAAGATCTGGGTCAGCCGCAATTACACACGCGCTGCGCCCGGCGGCACCGGCGCGGCCAAGACAGGCGGGAATTATGCCGCCAGCCTGGTCCCGCAGGCCGAAGGCATCGAGAATGGGTGCGACCAGGTCGTCTTCCTCGATGCGGTCGAAAAGAAATGGGTCGAGGAACTGGGCGGGATGAACCTGTTCTTCGTGTTCGACGACGGCAGCGTGATCACCCCGCCGCTGACGGGGACGATCCTGCCCGGTATCACCCGCGACAGCCTGATCCAGTTGCTGCGCGAAGAAGGCCTGCAGGTGCGCGAGGAGCCTTACAGCATCGATCAGTGGCGCGTGGACGCCACCACGGGTCGCCTGCTCGAGACGATGGCCTGCGGCACCGCCGCAGTGGTCACCGCGGTCGGCACGGTACTTGGCCCCGACGGCGAATTCACCATCGGCAGCGGGGGCACCGGCCAGATGACCAACAAGCTGCGCGAAAAGCTGGTGGGCATCCAGAAGGGCGCGGTCGAGGACACCCACGGCTGGACGATGAAGCTCGACTGATCAGAACCGCGGGCGGACCAGAAACCGGCGCGTGAAGGTTTCGCTTGGCCGCAGCACGATGATGGCGACGCCGGCCAGCGCAATGCCGCCGCCGACGATCAGCCGCCCGCCGATCGCGTCCCCCGTCAGCCACGCGCCGAAGACGATGGTCAGGATCGGCGTGAACAGCGTCAGCGGTACGATCAGATTGGCATCGTATTCGCGCAGCATCCGGTAATAGGCGGTATGCGCGCCGACCGAGACCACGATTGCGGCGAAGATCAGGCACGCGGCCAGCTTCCACGGTGACGTGGCGAGCGATGCGACCTGCCCGGTTTCCATCACCGCGGTCAGCGGCAAGAGCACCGCGACCGAGGCGAGCGCCGCCCATGCCTGCAAACGGATCGATGACAGGTCGAGCCGTTTAACGAAGACCGTGCCGAGCGCTCCCACGACCGCGGAAATGAATACCAGCAACAGGCCGGTGCTGGTCTCCATCTGGTTCTCGCCCGCCATGGCGAACAAGACACCGCCGAACGCCAGCCCGATCCCGAGCCCGCGGCGCCAGCGGATACGCTCGCCCAGGAACAGGATCGCGAACAGCACCGTCATCGGCGCGCCGGTCAGGCTGACGACCCCGGCAGCCGAGGGACTGGCCGTGACCAGTCCCATGAACAGCAGCGCGAAGGACCCTCCGCTGATCGCCAGACCGATGAGCAGCACACGCCCGAGATTTTCGGGAAGCGGACGCAGCAGCGGGATGAGGACGATCGCCACGATCAGCGAGCGCAGCAGCGCATAGAACAGCGGCGGCGAAGCAAGATCGACGATCGCCACCTTGCTGACGACGATATTGAGTGCCCAGACGATGTTGCACATCATCATGATCAGCAAGGCCCGCGCCGACATGGTCAGTCACCATCCAGCGGCGGGAGGGCCGCGGCCAATTCGGCGATCCATGTATCGGCCACCGCATCGCTGGGCGCGCGCCAGTCGCCCCGCGGGCTCAACGCACCGCCCGCGCTGACCTTGGGCCCATTGGGAATGGCGCTACGCTTGAACTGGCTGTAACCGAAGAAGCGCTTGAGAAACTTCTCCAGCCAGGCCGCGATCGTGGCGAGATCGTATTCGTTCTTCGCCTTTTCGGGGAAGTCGATCGGCCACAGTCCCGCATCCGCCTGCTTCCACGCATGCCATGCAAGGAAGGCGACATGGCTGGGCTTCTGCCCCCAGCGGATGATGTGGTGGAGAAAGAA
The DNA here is from genome assembly GCF_036867055.1 of Qipengyuania sp. Mu-71. NCBI lineage: Bacteria > Pseudomonadati > Pseudomonadota > Alphaproteobacteria > Sphingomonadales > Erythrobacteraceae > Qipengyuania > Qipengyuania sp. Mu-71. The sequence goes on from NZ_JBAJHR010000001.1 coordinate 1,546,322, forward strand.
GTCGTTGAGTTCGTAGGGGCCGATGATCGATTCGGTGCTTTGAATCGCACCGTCCTCACCCGCGGGAACCAGCTCAGGGCTGATTTCGGTGGCAAGGATATCCGTAAGCACGGCGTCGACGCCCGCATCGAATTGCGCGGTCTGCGTGGCCCAGCGAATGAGGTACTGGATCAGCGTCTTGGGCACGCCCGAATTGACCGCGTAATGGCTCATCTGGTCACCCACGCCGTAGGTACACCACCCCAGCGCCAGCTCGCTAAGGTCGCCGGTGCCGATGACCCAGCCGCCATTCTGGCCGGCCAGGCGGAAGAGGTAGTCGGTGCGCAAGCCCGCCTGAACGTTCTCGAAGGTCGTGTCATAGACCGGTTCGCCATCGGCGAAGGCATGACCGATGTTCTCGAGCATCAGCCGCGCGGTGGGCGAGATGTCGATCTCCTCGGCGGTGATGCCGAAGGCATCCATCAGCCGCCAGGCATTCGACTTGGTATCGTCCGAAGTGGCGAAGCCGGGCAAGGTATAGCCGTGGATGTCGCTGCGCGGCCGCCCCAGCCGGTCCATCGCCTTCGCTGCGACGATGAGCGCATGGGTGCTGTCGAGGCCGCCCGAGATACCGATGGTCAGGCTTTTCGGCCGGGTTGCCTGGATCCGCCGCATGAGCGCATCGACCTGGATGTTGAACGCCTCGTAGCAGTCCTCGTCGAGCTTGTCGGCGCGGTTGGGCACGAAGGGGAACCGCCGGATCGGGCGGTTGAGGCCGATATCGGCGCGCGGCGCGCCGCGCTCGAACGCGATCCGCCGGTACCAGTCCTCGGGGCGTCCGGCCGCCTCGGCGGCATCGTTGAAGGTCTGCATCCGCATTCGTTCGGACAGGATGCGCTGCGTATCGATATCGGTGACGCACAGTTCGGGGGCGAGATCGAAGCGCACGCTTTCAGCCATCAGATCGCCCAGTTCGTAGATCATCCCCTGCCCGTCCCACGCGAGGTCGGTGGTGCTTTCACCATGCCCGCTGGCCGAATAGGCATAGGCGCAGACCGACCGGCTCGAGCTTGCGCGGCTGAGCAAATGGCGTTCGTCCGACTTGCCGATGACGATATTCGATGCCGAGAGGTTGAGCAGGATCGTCGCTCCCGCCAGCGCGGCCATGGTGCCGGGCGGATTGGGCGCCCAGAAATCCTCGCATATCTCGATGCCAAAGGTGAACCCCGGCAGATCGTCCGCGGCGAAGATCAGATCGGTACCGAAAGGTACCTCACGGGCGCCGCAGCGGATCGTCAGGCCGACGCATTCGCGGCCATGCGCGAACCAGCGCTTTTCATAATATTCGCGATAGTTGGGCAGGAAGCTCTTGGGTACCACGCCGAGCAATTCGCCCCGCGCGACGACCAGCGCGCAATTGTAGATCCGGCCATTGCGGCGCAGCGGCGCCCCGAAGACCAGCACCGGGCTTAGTTCGCGCGACGCGGTGATGATCGCCTCGACCTGCGCTTCCACCGCATCGAGCAGTGCGAGCTGCATATGCAAATCGTCGATCGCATAGGAAGACAGCGCCAGTTCGGGATAGAGCAAGAGGTCGACATGCTGCGCATGCGCCTTGTGCGCGGTCTCGAGAATACCCTCGGCATTATAGGCGATGTCGGCCGTGCGAACCTTGGGCGTACTCGTCGCGAGGCGAACGAAGCCATGCGTGTGCATGTCGTAGAAGGGATGCGTCGCGCTTCCGCTCATGGGGGCGGTACCTTTCTGATCGGATGGTGCAGGAGCCGGTTCGAGCCAGTCGGCCGGCTGGCAAATGCCGAGTTCGGCCAGCCGTTTCTGGACGGTGGCGCGCGCGATCTTGCCCTTCGCCTCCCAGCCATAGACGGTCCGGCTTGGCCAAGGCTGCGGCTCGCCGAAGCGCGCACCGAAGTCCTCCGCACTGAGCGGAGGGTGCTGCGCTTCGCGCCACTGGCGTATCTTGAAGCCGGCCAAATGCATGGCCGCCGAGGTATCCTTTTAGGCTACCCTACGCAAGTTCGGACTGGTCTTCCTTGCGCATTTCGGTGCGGAAGCCGTTGAGCACGGGCCCCGCATGGTGCGTTGCCTGGGCCTGGGCGGCAAAGGCGGCGAGCAATTGGCTGCCCAGTCCGCCCCCCGGATCGGTAAAGGCGTCGGCGCCCACACCGTCATCCTCGATGGTGAACCGCCACGTGTCGCCGCGCACGTGGAAGAAAACTGCGATCGTGCCAGCCCGGTCATCGGGAAAGGCGTATTTGCACGCATTGGCCACCGCTTCGTTGAGATAGAGCCCGATCGCCACCGCCTCTTCGGGGGTCAGCGTCGCCTGGTCGATTTCGCGGAACAGCCGCACCGATGGCGGCAGGCTCGATCCCTCGATCCGGTCGAGGAGGTATTCCAGATAGGGCTTCATCGCGACATTGGGATTGTCCGACTGTTCCAGCGCCAGCGCCGAATAGGCATCGGCAAAGGTCCGCACGCGGCCCACCGCATCGTCGAGCGGGGCATGCAGTTCGCGCTGCGGGATACGGCGCTTCTGCAATTCGAGCATGCTGGCGACCAGCGCAAAATTGTTCTTCGTGCGATGCTCGAGCTCGGCCAGCAATGTCAGGCGCCGGTCGGCGCGCTCGCGAATTTCGTCCATCGTCGCATGCGCGGCACGGCGAAAAGCCTCGGCGAAGACGAGCACGATCAGCGCGCAGGCGGCGTTGAGGACCACGCGGGCGGGATCGGTTAGGTCGGCGAACAGGAACGAGCGCGACGGCGGCAGGATAAAGAACCACGCCCAGAAGAAGGTAATCGTAAAGGCGACCACGCCCGCGCGCCAGTGTCCGTAGAGCGTGGCGAGCAGGATCGTGGGATAGGTCAGCGCGAAGGGCCCGGAGACCGGCGCCCAGACGTCGACCAGCGAACGCAGGCCGACCATGGCCGCAGCGCACATGGCACCGAACACCACTTGGGCGGCAATCTTGCTGCGCTGGCTGAGGAACTGGCGACTGACATCGAAATTGGCGAGCCGGTGCATGGATACGACATTCCGGCGGAGAACCGATGCCCGCCGTTGCCCCGTTGCACGCGCGGACGCACGATGGCTCCGCACCATCGGCGCGCTCCGTTTATCGCAAACTTCCGAAAAGCAGAAGCCCTTCTCGCGTCTGCGGGCTACGCGGCGAGCAATTCCTGCGCGCTCGGACTTTCCTGCAACAGGTTGATAAGCCCGCGTTCTTCGCGGGTCAGCCAGCGCGTGGCCCGCGGCAGGCGCAATTGCGCGCGCCAGTTTTCCTGATCCTCGAGCAGTTCGAACACCGCCGGGTGGATATAGCTCTTGCGGGTCACCGCGGGCGTATTGCCGAGATGGTCGGCGACGCATTCGAGCAGCGCCTTCATCGGCATCGCGCCTTCGCCATCCCGAAGGCATGACAGCGCCTTTACGCTGGCATGCCAGGTGCGGAAATTCTTGGCGGTGAAGTCCTGCCCCATGGTCTCGCGCAGATAGTCGTTCACATCGCTCGACCCGACCGTGTGCAGATCGCCCTCATCGTCGGTATATTTGAACAGGTGCTGCCCCGGCAGGTCCTGCATCTTGCGCACCATGCGTGCCAGGCTGCCATCGGACAGCGTCACTTCGCGCAGCTTGCCCGCCTTGCCCTTGTACCGCAGGCGCAGCACCTTGCCGGTCAATTCGGCGTGGCGCTGGCGCAGGGTGGTGGCGCCGAAACTCTTGTTGGCCTTGGCATAGCCCTCGTTCCCGACGCGCACCGCGCCCAGATCGAGCAGGCGCACGACACTGGCGATCGCGCGTTCGCGCGTCAGCTTGTGACCGCGCAGATCGGCCTCCACCCGCTTGCGCACTAGCGGCAAGAGGCTGCCAAAGGTAACGCAGCTGTCGAACTTCTCGCCTTCGCGGGCCGCGCGAAATTCGGGATGATAGCGATATTGCTTGCGCCCCTTGGCATCGATCCCGGTGGCGAGGATATGGCCGTTAGGTGCGGGGCAGAACCAGGCATCGGTATAGGCCGGCGGCAGCGCAACCGCATTGAGCCGGCGCTTCTCCGCTGCATCGGTCAGCAGCTTTCCCTCGGGGTCGTAATAGGCCCATCCCCTGCCCGCCCCCTTGCGAGTGATACCGGGCAGGTCGTCGTCGACATAGATGAGCTTCGTCATGGCGAAGGGAAGAACCGTGGGACGCCGGTCGCGGTTCCCCACCTTGCGACGAATGGAAGGCTGTTTTAGCCCATCCGCCTGAGGAGAACGATCTTGGCCGATTCCACCTATGCCCCGCCCGACGTCTGGACCTATGATTCCGAAAACGGCGGGCGCTTCGCCAATATCAACCGCCCCACCGCCGGTGCGCGCGAGGACCGCGAGCTGCCCGTGGGCGAGCATGACTTCCAGCTCTATTCGCTCGCCACGCCCAACGGGGTGAAGGCAACGCTGATGTTCGAGGAATTGCTCGAGGCGGGACATGCTGGCGCCGAATACGACGCCTGGACGGTCAATATCGGCGAAGGCGACCAGTTCGGTTCGGGCTTCGTCGACCTCAATCCCAATTCCAAGATCCCGGCCCTGCTCGATCGCAGCGGACCCAAGCCCGTCCGCATCTTCGAAAGCGGGGCGATCCTGATGCATCTGGCCGAAAAGTTCGGAGCCTTCCTGCCCACCGATCATACCCGCGCCGAAGTACTTAGCTGGCTGTTCTGGCAAGTCGGCAGTGCGCCCTTCATCGGCGGCGGGTTCGGTCATTTCTATGCCTATGCACCTGAAAAGTTCGAATATCCGATCAACCGCTATGCGATGGAAACCAAGCGCCTGTTCGACGTCACCGACCAGCGGTTGGCGCAAAGCGAATTCCTCGGCGGCAAGGACTACACGATCGCCGATATGGCCACCTGGCCCTGGCTGTCGCCCTTTGTACTCGGCGGCATTTACGGCGAGGCGCGCACCTTCCTCTCAATCCACGAATACACCCATGTCGAACGCTGGGTGAAACAGATCGCCGAACGCCCTGCGGCGCGGCGGGGACGGATCGTCAACAAGACCTGGGGCGATGACGACGCGCAGCTCCGCGAACGCCACTCGGCAGCCGATTTCGACGGCAAGGCAATCTGACCGCCCCCCGTTTGACTTGACTTAGCTCCTCCCATGCCGTCCCATCGCGGCGGCATGGGAGGATACAGATTTGCGTGATCCGGTGCGCCCGGTCGGCCGACTGGAGAAGATCGGCTATGGGATGGGCGATCTCGCCTCGTCCTTCTATCTCAACTTCTTCAATCTCTACCTGCTGTTCTTCTTCGTCGAGCTGGGCGGCGTGGCACCTGCCGCCATGGGACTGATGCTGTTCCTGACCAAGCTGATCGATGCAGTGACCGACCCGATGATGGGCGCGCTGGCCGACCGCACGCGCAGCCGCTGGGGCCGATACCGCCCCTATCTGCTGTGGGGCGCGATCCCCTTCGGCCTGACCGGGGCGGCGATCTTTGCCGCGCCCGATCTTTCGCCCGGCTCGATGCTGATCTGGGCCTATGTCACCTATACCGCGACCATGCTCGCCTTCACCGCCGCCAGCGTGCCCTATTCGGCGCTGATGGGCGTCATTTCCACCAGCGCCGACGAGCGTTCGAGCTTCGCCGCCTATCGCATGGTGTTTTCCGCCGCCGCGGTCATCCTGATCGGGGTGATCGGGACCACCCTGGTGCGCGAACTGGGCGCGGGCGACGAGCGGCGCGGTATCATGCTGACCATGTTCGTGCTCGCCGGGTTGGGCGTCGCGACCTACTGGATCGCCTTTGCCGCCAGCCGCGAGCGTATCCCGCCTGCACCCACCAACGGCCGGATTATCGATGATCTCAAGGTCCTGGTGCGCACGCCTGCCTGGATCGCCGTGGCAGTGGCCGCGCTGCTCGCCCCGGTCGCGCTCTCCGCGCGTGCGGGCAGCGCGCTGTTCTGGTTCCGCTATGTCGCGGGCGATGATGGCGCGCCGGTGTTCTTCTTCCTCGACCGGATCGGGCTGTTCTATTCGGCGCTCGCCATCGGCCAGCTGATCGGCGTTATCGGCGCCAATTATCTTGCCCGAAGGTTCGACAAGCCGGTGCTCTTGATTGTGGCCGGCGGGCTGAAAATCGCGGCTATGGTGGTTTTCTACATGCTACCGTTCGATGCGGTCTGGCCGCAGACCTTTGTCCAGCTGTTCGTCGGCGTGGGTTTCGGCATGATGATGGTGCTCGCCTATTCGATGTTCACCGATATCGCCGAATATCTCGAATGGTCGAGCGGGCGGCAGATGACCGGCCTGGTGATCTCCGCCTCGATCTTCGCGATCAAGGCGGGCGTGGCCTTCGGCGCGGCGCTGCCGGGTTTCCTGCTGGCGCTGACCGGCTTCGAAGCAGGCGCGATCCAGTCTGCCGAGGCGCGCATGGGGATCGAGCTCGCTTTCGCGCTCGTCCCCGCCGCCGCGATCGTTCCGGCGGGTGTGGCGATGTATTTCTACCGGCTCGACCGCGCGACCATTGCGCAGGTCGAAACCGAACTGGCCGAGCGTCGACTCGTTTCGCCTTCCAACCCCTTCCCTTCCGCGCCCGAGGCGTTATAGGGGCGCTCACTCGCTGGGGTGTAGCCAAGTGGTAAGGCACCGGTTTTTGGTATCGGCATTCGCAGGTTCGATCCCTGCCACCCCAGCCAGTTTCCATGTGATCCACGCGACAAAAGGCAAGGATTGCCTGCGGGCCAAACCGCCCGGCGCCCTGCGGTAATACGCTTTCGCGATATCGATCACCACTCCGAACTACCGAGACGATCGCGAGCAAGCGCGCCGGACTAGCCGCGCGCTTCACGCGCAATCAAGTGTATGGTTAGGGCATCTTAACCCTCGCCCCTTAAGCTCCTGCGCGGGAAGTAGATGGGGGCAGGGAACAGCCGATGACGGCGGCGTTCATTCTCGGGATCAACATGTTCATCGCCGCGCTGTTCGGCGTGGCGTTTGCGGTGGTCGCGCGGTCAAACCCGGTTGCCCGGGGCGCAGGTTGGCTGGCCGCCGCCTATGCGCTGGGCATCGTCGATGTGATGCTCGAGTTCATCATGCGTTGGACCGAACATCCCACTCCGGTCATCACCGGCATCTTCTTTACCTATCTGGCGGCACTCACCTGCGGCCTTGTCGGCGTAGCGAAATATTATTGCACTGGTCCGCAGACCAGGCCCATAGTGGCCGTCTGGATCCTTGCCGGAATGCTCGCCCCCGTGATGCTGATGCTTCCCTACGGCACGGGCGCTCGCACGCTGCTCTATCACCTTCCCTATTTCATCATGCAGGTGCTGATGACCTGGATCGTGATCCGGTCCGGGCGCCGCATGCTGCTCGACCGGTTGCTGGTCTTCGTCAGCTCGGCAGCTGCGCTCTCCTATCTGGCCAAGCCGCTCATCGCCTGGCGGATCGGGGGTGCCGACACGCCGCAGAACTACCTCGCATCGGATTACGCCGCGATTTCGCAAAGCCTGGGTTCGGTCATCCTGATCGCGCTCGCGCTGGTGCTGCTGCTGGTCATGATGCGCGACATGACGATCGAGATGATCGCGCGCTCGGAAACCGATCCGCTATCGGGCCTGCGCAACCGCCGCGGGTTCGAGGTTCATGGCGAGCAGATGGTCGCTGACGCCATCCATAGCCACCAGCCCCTGACGCTGGTGACGGTCGATATTGACCGCTTCAAAACGATCAACGACCGTTTCGGCCACCCGGTCGGCGACAAGGTGATCATCGCGGTCGCCGAGTTGCTTTCAAGTGCGACTGGAGAAGGGGATCTGGTGGCACGGCTCGGGGGCGAGGAATTCGCGCTCGTCCTTGCCGGGCAGGACATCGAGCAGGCGGCGCGTTCGGCCGAGTTGATGCGGCAGCGGGTGCAGACCGAACTGTCGCAGGCGGTCGGCAATGCGCAGGTGGTCTCGGCGTCCTTCGGCCTGGCCCAGCTTTCCCCGGACGAAGCGCTGTCCAGCCTCGCCCGCCGGTCTGACCTCGCACTCTACGAAGCCAAGAACACCGGCCGCAACAAGGTCTCCCTCGCCCCGCTCGAACAGGTGGCACCACGGCCGGCCCGTCCCATACTAGCGACGCGCAGGGCCGCTGCCTGATCGCATCAGCCTGGGTGCAAGGTGGTTCTTGCCCCCAATTCTCCTCCAGGTTTCGGTTGCAGCATGAAACCCGCTTGCTAGGCAGGGCAGCAAGAGGAGAGCATGCGTGCCCGAGCAAAACCCCGAGAATATCCCCGTCATCGCCGGTGTCGGACAGGTCAACGACCGCCCCGAGAACCCCGGGGATGGGCTCGACCCCATACACCTGATGGGCGAGGCGCTGCGGCGGGCGGATGCGGATGCGGGCGGCGGCCTGCTTGCCGAATGCGATTCGCTGGCGGTGGTGGCGCAATTGGCCTGGCCGCAGCTCAACCCTGTCGATGGCAAGCTGGCCGAGGTACTGGGGATCGATCCTGCGCACCGGATGCAGACCGCGATGCCCAATGGCGACAGCCCGATCCTGCTGCTCAACGAAGCCGCCAATCGCATCGGGCGCGGCGAGGCGAAGATTTGCGCAGTGACCGGCGGCGAGGCTCTCCGCACTGCGGGCCAGCTGGCAGCGCTGAAAAAACGCGCCGATGGCGCAAAGCCCAACGCGCTGCGCGATGCGAGCCACCGCGTGCGCAAGGGTTATGCGCAAGGATACGGGCTGGTCGTGCCGACCGATGTCTATCCGCTTTATGAAAACGCCGGACGCGCCGCCTACGGGCAATCGCTCGCCGAAGGGCAGGCGGAAAGCGGTGCGATCTGGGCCGGGATGAGCGAGGTCGCGGCGCAGAGCGAGGGCGCCTGGATCCGCAAGCCGGTAAGCGCGGAAGAGGCCGTCACGCCCTCTGCCAGCAACCGCCCCATCGCCTTTCCTTACACCAAGCTCCAGGTCGCCAATTCGTCGGTCAATCAGGGCGCCGGCTTTATCGTAACCTCGCTGGCCGAAGCGCGGCGACGCGGGATTGCGGAGGACCGGCTGGTCTATATCGGCTATGGCGCGGCGGCGCATGAAAGCGACAGCTTCCTGTCGCGCGATCGCTATGACGCCTCCCCCAGCCTCGCCACCTCGATCGAGCGGACGATGGCGTTGAACGGTGTCACCACCGCCGATCTCGCGCATGTCGAGCTTTACAGCTGCTTTCCCTGTGTGCCGAAAATGGCGCGCCGGGTGCTCGGCTGGCCGCTCGAGCGGCCCGCGACTGTTTTCGGGGGACTGACTTTCGGGGGCGGTCCGATCGGCAATTACATGAGCCATGCGGTCGCCGCGATGGTCGAGAAGCTGCGCGGGACCGGCGACAAGGGGCTGCTGTTCGCCAATGGCGGCTATGCCACGCACAACCACACGATCCTGGTTTCGGGTGCCCCGACGCAGGCCGCCTTCCCGCAGGAGTTCGACTACCAGGCCGAGGCCGACGCGCGGCGCGGGGACGTTCCGCCGCTGGACAAGACCTATACGGGTCCCGCCACGATCGAGAGCTACACCGTGCATTACGACCGCACCGGCACACCGAGCTCGGGCGTGATCGTGGCCCGCACGCCCACCGGATCGCGCACGCTGGCAAGCGTGCCTGCGGAGGATAGCGCTATGATCGCCTTCCTCACCGAAGGACGCGACGAACCCGTTGGAAGCAGCGGCACCGTGACGCGCGAGGGTGAGGCACTGGCGCTCTGGACCCGCGACTGACCGCTGGACCCGCGGCTTAGAACTGCAGCGCCTGCACCTTCGCGCCTACCGGCAATTCGGCTTGGTCCGGCGGGCAGCGGATAAGCCAGTCCGCCCGGGCCAGTCCGCCCTGCACGCCGCTGTCCTGATTGCCGAGGGGGCGCAGCCCTTCACTCGCCCAGGCGGCCCGTGCGAAGGTCTCGCGATCGCCGGTCGCGGGCAGGCCCCCAGCCAGCGGCATCGTGCGCCAGCGGTGCACGGTGCTTGCGCCCTGAAGCAGCGCGAGGATCGGCTGGAGGAACAGCCGTGCGGTCACCATCGCCGAGGTGGGATTGCCCGGCAGCCCCAGCACCAGCCTTCCCCCAGCGCGCCCCAGCCATACCGGCTTTCCCGGCTTGATCGCCACCTTGTCGAAGAGCAGTTCGAGCCCGTGCGCCGCAAACATCGGTTTTGCAAAGTCACGCTCGCCGACCGAAGCGCCGCCGGTGACCACCACCAGATCGGCACCGCCGAGCATTTCGCCCGCCTGTCGTTCGAGCGCGGGCAAATCGTCCAACCCGCGCTTGCGGGTGCTCACTACCCCGCCCTCGCGTTCGACTAACGCCGCCAGCGCATAGCTGGTGCTGTCGGGGATGGCGTAAGGTGCGCGCTGCGCCGATCCGGGCTCGGCCAATTCGTCGCCGGTCGCGAGCAGCGCCACCCTCGGTTGCCGGTGGACGGCAAGGTCGGCTCTGTCTCCCGCCGCAATGGCAACCAGCGCTTTCGGATCGCAGCGCGTGCCCTGCCCAAGGAGGACATCGCCTTTCGCAAAATCGCTCCCCTGTTGGCGGATGTGGCAGGCCGGGCCGAACCCGGCGGAGAAGCGCACGTCCTCGCCCTCGCGCGAGGCGTATTCCTGCATGATCACGCAATCGGCGCTCTCGGGCAGCGGTGCCCCGGTGAATATCCGCACGGCCGTCCCGGTGGCCAAAGGGTGGTCATAGGGGTGACCGGGCCGCGCTTCACCGACCACCCGCAGCGGCGCGTCGGGAACGACGCTGTCCAGCCGCACCGCATAGCCATCCATGGCCGAAGTGGTGCGACGCGGCGACCCGATAGCGGCGGTGATACCGGCGGCGAGAGTCCGCCCTGCGGCTTTGGGCAGCGCGATCGTCTCGGCATCCAGCGGAGCGATATGTTCCGCCAGCAGCGCCATCGCCTCGTCGAAGGAAATCATGCGCGCTGCCAGCTACCCGACTGGCCGCCTTCCTTGGCGGTGACGCGGATATCTTCGATGGTCATGTCCTTGTCGACCGCCTTGAGCATATCGAACAGCGTCAGGCATGCGATGGACACTGCGGTGAGCGCTTCCATTTCCACCCCCGTGCGCCCTTCGGTCCGCACCGCCGCTTCGACGATGAAGCCGGGCCGCGTATCGTCGAACGCGATCGTCACCTCGACTTGCGAGAGCGGCAGCGGGTGGCACAGCGGGATCAGGTCCGACGTCCGCTTGGCGGCCATCACCCCGGCCAGTTCCGCAGTTGCGATCACGCTGCCCTTGGGGGTCTTGCCCGCCTTCACCAGCGCAATCGTATCGGCTGCGCAATCCACCCGGCCCGCTGCCGTGGCGAGGCGCGCAGTAACGGGCTTGTCGCCGACATCGACCATGCGCGCGCGGCCCTGCTCGTCGATATGGGATAGATCGGCCAATTGCGGGTCCTCGATAGCTGCGGTCGTGCGGCGTTCGAGCACCATCGCGCGGCCCTGTCGAGCGGCTTCGCAAAAAACACCACTATCCACGGTCAGATGGTCCGCCAGGAGTGGGAGAAACTCGCCGACCACCGCAAAACCTCAAGTTTGATTGAAGTTATGATTTCGACCTAAAGTTCATTGGGGTTGGTTCTGATTGGTGACGCGATGCATTGGTGCAGGATGGGGTCGACCACCGCGATGCGCGCCTCGGCGCGACATGCGAGGGGCTGGCTTAGGCGCGAAGAACCGCACTCAACCGGATCAGGCAAGCCGACGAACGCTTCGCGGGAGAATGCTGGCGCTTGGCCTAGCTAGCGCTTGCGCCAGCCGAACGGCTACGGGCGCGACCCGCTCACCGAAAACGGACAGGGGGTTTCGGCATCGTCGGCCGCATCCGCGTCGAGGTCACCGATCTGCCGGTCGGCCAGGCGATGGATGTTCGGCGCATCGGGCTCGCGATACTGCCCCAGCAAGGCCAGCACGCCCTCTTCATCGAGCGGGCGCCCGAGATAGAAACCCTGTCCGAACTCTGCGCCCAGTTCGAGCGCGGTCTCGCGATCGCCGACGGTGGCAATGTATTCGGCAACGCTTTCAAGCTTCATCGCCTCGATCATCTTGATCACGCCGCGCAGCATGTCACGCCCTTGCGGTTCGCGCGCGCCCCGGATCAGCGAGCCATCGATCTTGACCTTGTCGAACTTGATTTCGCGCAGATAGACGAGCGATGCAAAGCCGGCGCCGAAATCATCGAGAGCGATGCGGCAGCCTGCGCTACGCAGGAGCTCGACATTCCGGCGGGCGACGTCGAAATTCACCAGCATGGCGGTTTCGGTGATTTCGAACTGCAGGCGGTCGGGCGGGAAATTCTTCCGCTTGATCAGATTGACGATTTCCGCTGCGGCGTTCTCGCTGCAGATATGGGCGGCGCTGAGATTGAACGACAGACGGCAAGGCGGGACCCATTCCGCTGCAAAATCAAGCGCCTTGCTAAGCAGCGAGAGGGTGATTTCGCCGATCCGGCCCAGACGCTCGGCTGCCGGAATGAACGATGCCGGCGAAACTTCGCCAAAGGTCGGATGATTCCAGCGGGCAAGCGCCTCGAAAGAGGTCAGTTCGCCCGTCTTGAGATTGAGGATCGGCTGATACGCGAGCGTCATGTGTTCGATCGTGCCGCTCTCCATCAGCTCAGCTTCGATGGCGTGCAACCGCCTGGTTTCTTCCTGGATTGCGCCATCGAACAGCTTGGTGGTCTCGAGATTTTCGCGCTTGGCGACATACAGCGCCGCATCCGCATCGCGCAGCGCGCGGCCGACATCGGGCGCATCCTCGCCCAGAAGGCGGGCGCCTGCGCAACCCCCAACGCTGACCAGCGCATTCGACAGGCGCATGGGCTTGCGCAGTTGCACCAGCGCATCGGCACAGGTCGCGACCAGCGCGCCGAGTTCCTCGGGGCATGACGAACCGCCGATAAAGATGCCGAATTCGTCCCCGCCCAGCCGACCGACGATCGTTCCCGTCGGCGATACGCGTTGCAGGCGGCGGGCGACATGGCGCAGCACGACATCGCCGGCATGGTGGCCATAGAGGTCGTTGATCGGCTTGAAGCGGTCGAGGTCGATCACCGCCAGCAGCCCGCATTGCCCGCCATCCAGCTTTGCCTCGACATCGTGGATGAAGGCGAGGCGGTTGCGGACACCGGTCAGATTGTCGAACTCGGCCTGGCGCTGGGCAGAGCGCCGGGCATCGATCAGTTCGAGATTGGTTCGCTCCATTCCAACCAGCGCTGCATCGGCATCGAACTGCGCCTTGAACAGGCGGAGCTGCATCTTGTAACTCGTCTCGGCGAGATACAGGCTGACCACGGTCAGCACGATGACCGCAACCGAAGCCGGCAGGTTGTTACCTGCGTAGATATACAGCACGGCAGAGACCAAGGGCAGCACGAAGCAGAAGAAGATCACCCGCGAGGCGAAGATAATCCCCGTCAGCGCGGCGCCCTGGGTCAAGGCCGCCAGCAGTGCGAGGGACAAAATCTGCAACCACGCCGTGTTACCATTGTTAAACGCGACGCTGCCGAACGCGAGCAAGAGATAGAACATTGTCTGCGAGCAGGACAGCAGCACGACCATGAAACCCGTCACGCGTGCTGCAACCGGATTGACGTTTTCCGATGCGCCTTCGGGCAGCGGCAACACCCAATGCCGGAAGCGCGTGATAACAGCGAGCACCAGGATGCCGGCCATGATCCGGGTGGGGGTCTGGTCCCAGGTCACCCATGCGATCCCGATAAAGGGCGCGATGATGGTCAGATAATAGATATGGATCGTGTTGCGCACCGACTTGATGCGTTCCCGACTGAACTTGGCGGCGATTTCGTTGTCGGATTCAAATCCGATCAACCTATCTATACGCCGCCAAAATTGCACTCGAGCCTTAAACATTAAGCCGAGGTGGCAGGCCGGAACGAAGGTATGGTAAACCGCACATCAGGGGAACTACGGTGTTGTGGAGCCGCGACGCGTGCCGAAGCACCTCTCCAATGGTTAACGGCACCAACGAAACCGCGCGAAAAACCGGGTGGATCGTCACGACGCGGCAACCGTTCGGTTGGGCGAGCCGGAGCACGGCGCGTCCTTCCATGCTCTTTCAGATCGCGTGCTCGCCCTTGCGACGTAGGAAACGACGCGCGCGAACTCGGATATGCGCAATCCCTACGCGCCCACGCGCCGAAGAATGTCGTCGATCGCCGCGACGAGTGCGGCGTTCAGCGACGGGTCGAGCGCATCGGGGTGCGGATTGCGAAACTGGCCGCTGTCATTGTCGAAATAGCGGCCCGAGGCATGGTCGAACTCCGGTGAAACGGCCGCCCGCCGCAGGATATCGGCCCCGATGCCGAGGTCCTTGCCGTCCATTCCATAGGCTTCCTTGACCATCTTGCTGCCGAGGAGCGAGCCGGGGTTCACTGCGATCACCGCCGGTCCGGCATCGGCGAACTCGTCCGCCATGTGGCGCGACCACATGGTCAGCGCGAGCTTGCTTTGCGCATAGGCGTCATTGTCGGACAGCCGCTCCTCCCCCGCGAGCGCGGCGAGCGATACCGGGACTTGTGCCGCCGAGGACAGGTTCACGATCCGCCCGCCCATGCCGATATGGAACGCCAGTTCGCTGGCCAGGACATAGGGCGCAATCGTGTTGACCACGAAGCGGACGTCGAGCCTGTCCTCCGTCATGGGTTTGGCGATGCTGAAGACCCCGGCATTGTTGATCAACACGTCGAGATCGGGCTCTGCGCGGCGGATCTCATCCGCCAGGCGCCGCGTCGCCGCAATCGAGGACAGATCCGCCTGGTAGGTCGCGATCCGGCCCCCGCCGTCCACGGCCGCGACAGCAGCGCGCGCAGCATCGAGCTTCGCTGAGCTGCGTCCGTGTAGCAGGACGCTATGCCCGCTGGCGCGGAGCACCTTGGCGGTCTCGAAGCCGATTCCATCGGTAGCGCCGGTGATCAGGATGGTTTTGCTCATGATTGTCCGTTTGATATGCCTAAGGGCCGCCGGCCGAAATCCATCCGCCAGCCGTTATTCGGCGACGGTGAAGGCTGCGCTCGTTCGAATGTAGAGGAGGCAGTCGTCTTCGGCGTCGCAGCTGATGGTGTGGACGGCATTCCCCATCGATCCGAAATAGCTGCCTGCCCCCAGCGCCACTTCACCCGTGGTCTGCGGATTGGTGTAGCGAATCCCGGCGGACGTAACGACAGCCCGCAATGTCCCGGCGCCTGTCTCGATCCGCGATGAAGAACCGGCAGGCAGGCGCAGAAGCGATCCGCGTTCGCCGGTTTCCCGATCAGCCCACAGGAACGCCGTCTGCGCGCCGGATCCGTCGCTGACAGGAAGGAAGGTCACATCGTCACCATCGAGCCACACCAGATTGGACGCCGCAACATTGATGGGACGCTCGCCATTGTCGAACGCTTCGGCGGACGGTCGGACGAGATACGGACCGGAATCGATTTCGATATAGGCCATGTTGAACGCGCCCCTCGCGGCGGTGACATGATCCTCACCCGCGGGCTGTGTCCAGAAGGATGACGGCGACAGCCACAGCGGCGCAGCCTCCGGGTCGTCATTGTGGATCGCCCCGCCGATCACGACGCCGCGATAGGTGACGTTGTGAATATGCGGCTGGGAGGAGAACCCTTGGTCGAAGCGGACAAGGAAGCCGGAGGCCTCGTCGCGGGTCCGATCGCCCCACAGATCGCCGGCCCGCGGGCTGGCATCGCCGCGCGCCGGGTTGAGCGCGCCCCATTCGACCGCATCAAACTCGACCACCTCGTAATGCGGCGTATCCGCGGCCGCGGCAGGCAGCGACGCCAGCATGGAGATGGCAATGGCGGCGGCGATGATCGGCTTGGTCACGGAACTGCTCCTGTTGAGCCGGTCCAGCAAGACGGCTCTGGTGATGTTCGAGCATTTCGACATAATAGAGTGCCTTCTCGATATAAATGCGCCATGTGAGGTAACAGTATTCGTAGATCAGGTATAATCGATGGACACTGACAGCCTGCGTCTGTTCGTACGCGCCGCCGAGAAACTGAATATCAGCGCTGCCGGCCGCGATCTCGGACTGGCGCCTGCGGTAGCCAGCGCCCGGCTCGCCAGGCTCGAACACGAAGTCGGCGCCCAGCTTCTCCACCGCTCCACGCGCAAAGTCTCAATCTCGATTGAAGGTGAGGAATTCCTGCCCTTCGCGCGCGAAATCCTGGCGCAGCGCGATGCGGCCATGGCTGCGCTGGGGCATGGCCGAGCGCAAGCCGAGGGCACGATCCGGTTCGCCGCCTCGAGCACTTTCGCACAGCTCTACGTCGCGCCGCTGCTGCCCGAATTTCTCGCCCGCAATCCCGGCCTCCGCCTCGATCTGCGGTTTTCGGATACGCCCTTCGATCTGCTCGAAGGCAGTTTCGATCTCGCGCTGCGCAACAGCGCGCTCGACGATAGCAGCCTGAAGGCGCGCAAGCTGGCCGAGGTGCGCGGCGTGCTGTGTGCTTCGCCGGACTATCTCGCGCGGCGCGGAACCCCCGCCTCCCCCGCCGATCTCGCGGAGCATGACCTGCTCGCCTTTCGCAGCATGGGCACAAGGACGCTGATTTCGAGCCGCGGCGAGAAAGCCGAATTCGCCTGCCCCGAGGAAAACTGCCGGGTGGTGATCGACGATGGTGCGAGCATGCGCTTCGCCGCGATTGCCGGGCTGGGCATCTCCCCCCATGCCGACTGGAACGTCGAGCAGGCGCTGCGCGACGGTACGCTGTGCCGGGTGCTTCCCGAGTGGCATGTGCAGGACAACACCGCGCTCTGGCTGGTCTATCCCAAGACCAATGTCCTGACCGCCAAGGTGCGCGTGCTGATCGATTTCCTCGTCGAGAAAATCGGTCGCGATCCGCCCTGGCTGCAGTAAACCGCGCAGCTCCCTTCCCGCCACCCTCCCACGAAGACCACGAACCCCGCATGTCTATCCGCCCCGCCACCAGCCACGATCGCGACGCGGTCTGGCATATCCTCGAACCGGTGTTTCGTGCGGGCGAGACCTATGCCGTCGATCCCGCGATCTCCAGGCAGGATGCCCTGGCCTATTGGATGGGCGGCGACAGCGAGGCCTTCGTCTTCGAGGACGCGGGCGCAGTCCTGGGGACTTATTACCTGCGCCCCAACCACGGCGGCGGCGGGGCCCATGTGTGCAATTGCGGCTATATCACGGCCACCGCAGCGGCGGGTCGCGGGATAGCGCGGCAGATGGGCGAGGACTCGCTGCGCCGCGCACGCGAGCGCGGGTTCCGCGCGATGCAGTTCAATTTCGTGGTCGCCAGCAATGTCGGTGCGGTTCACCTGTGGGAAACGCTGGGCTTCGCCGCAGTCGGCCGGCTGCCGAACGCCTTCGACCATCCGGCCAGGGGCATGGTTGATGCGCTGATTATGTATCGTCAACTATAGAACAACCGATCAGGCCAATGAGTTGGTGGCTTGATTATAGCGAAAACCGGAAAACTCTTTGCCGGCCACGGGCGGTTTTCTTGCTTTGCAAATGTAATTATCTCGACTGACAAGACACGCATGCTTCACGCAGCGTGCACAACAGCCAAGAGGTAAGCATATGACCGCTCTCGCCCCCCTCGTCCGCACCGGCGACGCCATCGTCGAAACGGCCAAGGCCCGTTATACCACCAAGTCCTACGACGCCTCGCGCCGTATCCCCGAAGCCGATCTGCAGGGCGTGCGCGACCTGCTCCGCTTCAGCCCGTCGAGCACCAATGCCCAGCCCTGGCACTTCATCCTGGCGGGCACGCCCGAAGGCAAGGAACGCGTGGCGAAATCGACCGCGGGCGGTTTCGGATTCAACCGCAGCAAGGTGATCGACGCATCGCATGTCGTAGTGTTCGCGGCGCGCACCTCGATCGAGGAAGACTATCTCCAGCATATCCTCGACGTCGAGGATGCCGATGGCCGCTTCGTCCCCGATCCCGCAGCGCTGCGCGAACAGATGCACGGCGCGCGCTCGATGTTCGTAAACATGCACAAGGAAGCGGGTGATCTCGACGCCTGGAGCCAGGCGCAGACCTATCTCAATATCGGCCAGTTCATGCTCGGCGTCGCCGCGCTGGGTATCGATGCCACGCCGATGGAAGGCGTCGATCTCGACCTGCTCGACGAGGAGTTCGGCCTGCACGAAAAGGGTTTCCGTGCGCTGGTCGTCGTATCGCTCGGCTACCGCGCCGAAGACGATTTCAATGCCGCGCTGCCCAAGTCGCGGCTACCCGAAACGGAGGTCATCACCGAAATCTGACCCCCCTCTCTTTGGTGATACCTTCGAAGGCCCCGTCGAGCGATCGGCGGGGTCTTTTAGCGTGTTCGATCACACCTGGAGGGAAGCGGTAGAGCCTGTCGGGGAGGCTGTATTCCGCCCCTCTCCGACACGCTCGCAATCCCAGTCAGCCGACGCTTTCCATAGTCAGCACCTTGCCGACCCATTCGGGCGCCTCGACCGCATCGGCCAGCAGCTTCGCGACATCGCCGCGCGCAGCTTCGCCCTTGGGATCGACATTCTCGCCCAGACGGACCTCGCCGGTGCCGTCCGCATCGGTCAACGATACCGGGCGCAGGATCGCATATTCGAGATCGGTCGCCTTAAGATGCTCGTCGGCCTCGTGCTTGGCTTGGAGGTAGTGCGCGAGTTCGCTGTCCGGGTCCGGATTATCCGCGCCGACGCTGCTGAGCATCACGAAGCGGTGCACACCATTGGCCACCGACAGGTCGATGAGCCGCTTGGCACCGTCGCGGTCGACCTTGTCGGTCATCTCCGCCGGCGTGTCTCCACCCGAGCCCGCGGCGAACACGACCACGTCGCATCCCTCGGTCACATCATCGGCCAGATCGGTCAGATCGGCCTCGCGCTGCTCCACCCCATCGGGCAGGCCCGAGGTATCCGAACTGGCGCGCACCATGGCGACGGTATCGAGGCCCCGGCGGTGCAATTCGCGCACGAGCCTGAGGCCGGTATTGCCGGTCGAACCGGCGACGAGGACTTGCATGGATATTCTCCGAATTGGGTGTTGATGGGTCGCTGTCGACCGGGGTTTATGAAGGCAGGAAGATCGCCTTGGCGTTGACGAATTCCTTCATGCCGAAGCCGCCATGTTCGCGGCCGTAACCCGAATCCTTGACGCCGCCGAAGGGCATGTTGGGGTCCGCCGCTCCGAAGGAATTGATCCGCACCATGCCGGTATCGAAATGATCGCGCGCCAGACGGATCGCCTTGTCTTCATCCTTGGTGAAGATGCCCCCGCCCAGCCCGTAACGGCTGTCGTTGGCGATCCGCATTGCGTCCTCGTCATCCTTCGCGCGGATGATCGAGGCGACGGGTCCGAACAGTTCGTCGTTATAGGCGGGCATGCCGGGCTTGCAGTCGGCGAGCACTGTGGCGGGGTAGTAATAGCCCTCGCCTTCCTGCGGATCGCCGCCGCACAGCAGCGTCGCGCCCTGCTCCACGCTCTTGCCCACCTGCTCGACCAGCGTGTCGAACTGTTCCTGGCTCGACACCGGGCCAAGCTCGGTATCCTCGGCGGTCGGATTGCCCATCTTGGCGCGCTGCATGCGCGCGACGAAGGCGGCGACGAAATCGTCATAGACTGCCTCGGTCACCACGAAGCGCTTGGCGGACACGCAGGTCTCGCCATTGTTGTAGAGCCGCCCCTGTACGCAGGTTTCTACCGCGAGGTCGATGTCGGCGTCCTCGAGCACCAGATAGGCGTCGTTGGACCCCAGCTCGAGGACGGTCTTCTTGAGGTTCTTCGAGGCAAGCTCGCCGATATGGCTGCCCGCGCCGTCGCTGCCGGTCATGGTCACCGCGCGGATCAGCTTGTGTTCGATGACCTTGTCCGACAAATCGTGCCCGACGAGGATGACCTCGAACAAATCCTTGGGCAGGCCCGCTTCAAGGCACAGATCGCGCAGCAGCAACCCGCTGCCGGTGCAGATCGATGCATGCTTGAGGATCACCGCATTGCCCGCCATCAAATTCGCGGCGAGCACGCGCACCGGCTGGTAAACGGGGAAGTTCCACGGCTGCACGCTGTAGATCACCCCGATGGGCGAGAAAGTCACGATCCCGCGCTTGCGACCGCCGCTGTGCTGGCGTTCCTGGTCGGCCAGTTCCTTCGGTCCATGGTCCGCAGTGTATTCGAAGATCCGCGCGCAGATCTCGACCTCGGTCTTCCCGTCCTTGATCAGCTTGCCCATTTCGCGCGTCATCAGTTCGGCAAAGCGGTCGGCATTGGCGCGCAGGACCTCGGCGATCTTGCGCAGATAGGGCGCGCGCTCGTCATGCGATTTGGTGCGCCAGTCGAGAAACGCGGCATGCGCCGCCTCGATCTTCGCGAACACCTCGCTCTCGCCCATGGTCTCATAGGTCTCGAGCGGTTCGCCGGTGGCGGGGTTACGGGTCTGTATCTGGGTCATAGTTCGCTTTCTCGCTGTGGGGGGAGCGCTCGCCGATCCGCCCGGGATCGGCGCAGCTGCACGCCGCAAGGTTCAGCAAGACAACGGGAGCGACCACCCCCCGTTCCGTTCGCACCCGCAACAAACGCGTTCACGCGCTCGAACGTGCGTCAGGCAGGGTGGTTTGGCGCAAGGGGCCGGACAGGCCCACGACAGGCGTCGATAGGGGGGGCGGTATTGTTAAGATGGGTCGTGCGCAGCAGCCGAAAGCTGTCCCTGCTGCACATGGCTATGCCGGTCGAATTGGTAGCGGAGGAGGGACTTGAACCCCCGACACGCGGATTATGATTCCGCTGCTCTAACCACCTGAGCTACTCCGCCCCATAGAGGCATGCCGGGGCGATAGCCCCCTCGGCAGGCGGCGCATTTAGGGCGGTCCGCGATTGCGGTCAACCGCGCAAATGCGCCTCGCCCGCGTTTTCTGCGGATGCTTGCGAGGCAGCCTCGTTCATGCGCCGGACCTTGGCCGCCAGGCCGCGGTTGAGCGCATGCGTCAGCGCGGTATCGACCTCGGGCACCGCGCGCGCATAATGCGCCAGCGCATCGCGGTCGAAAGTCGCCACACGGGTGCGTTCGGTCACCACCACCGTGGCCGAGGCGGTCTGGCCCGACACCAGGCTCATCTCGCCGAGAAACTCCTCCGGGCCGCAGGTGCCCACAACCTTGCCGTCGCACTCCACCCGCGCCGCGCCGCGCGCCACATAGATCAGCGGCGGGTCGGGCTGGTGCTGGTTCATGAGCACCGCGCCCGCTTCGACATCGCGCCATTCCATCAGATCGCGCAGGCGCTGCTGGCGGCCAGCGTCTTCGATACCGAGCAGGCGCTGGAACAGGCTGGTTTCCTCTTCCAGCATCGCGCCGCGCCGCGCACGGCGGCGCAGCACCGATATCTGCATCCCGTTGATGATCAAAAAGACCGCGGCGATGATTGCCCAGCCGAGCTGGTCGGTCACCGCGAAATGCGCCAGCGCTGCAAGGCCGGCGACGAACATCGCGTAGCGCAGCTGCCTGATCGTGGTCGCTGCCATCGCCGCGACCGCCAGCAACGCCGCAGCATAAGCCAAGATAGTGGCGATTTCAGCCATCCCCCGTCCCCTCGTAAAGCTGGGCTCTTATGCCGCGCTCCGGCCCCTGAATGCAAATTCCTTTACCGCTTCCCACGGCCCGCCGCGATAGCGAAAAAGCGCAAGGCCGCGAAAGGCGAAGGGGCGGGGTTCGATCGTGCCCGCCAGCGCCGCCTGCAGCGCCTTGGCCTCCTTGGCGGTGACCTTGTTCTGGATCGTGATGTGCAAGCGCGGGCGATGCTGGTCCTGCTGCGTCAACATGCCACGAAAATGCTCGGCGATCATGTCGCGCAGCGCGAGCATGTCGGGGCTGGACAGCTTGATCGCAGTGCCGCCGCCGAGCGACATCAGCCCCTCGACCTGCCCCGCAACCGGCGCGAACTCGCCCGCAAGGCGCTTGAGATAGGTACAGGCCTCCGCCTCGCACATGGCCGGCAGCGCGTGGAATAGCGTGACATGCGCGTCGAGATAGTTGCGCTCGGGCGGGAAATGCTCGGTTCGCAGCGCCGTGTACCGGGCGTGCAGGTCGCGCGGCAATTGCGCGGTGACGATCAGCGGGGCGGCGTCTGCCGCGCTCACATTTCCCCGCGGCGCCGGCGGATCTCGAACCATTCGGCGACATTGCGGTTATGCTCTTCCAGCGTCTCCGCAAAGGCATGCCCCCCGGTGCCATCGGCAACCATGTAGCGCGCGCTCGTTTCCGCCGGGTTCAGCACCGCCGCGATCGCTTCACGCCCGGGATTGGTGATCGGCCCCTTGGGCAGGCCGACCATGGTATAGGTATTGTAATCGTTGATCGCGGCGATTTCGGACTGGCGGATGCGCCGCCCCAGCGGTTTGCCCTTGGTCAGCGGGTAGATGATCGTCGGGTCGGCCTGCAGCAGCATGCCGTCCTTCACGCGGTTGGAATAGAGCCCGGCGACCATCCTGCGCTCGCGCGCGACCCCGGTTTCCTTCTCGACGATCGAGGCGAGGATCACGGCGTCCTTCACATTGTCGACCGCGATGTCCGGCGCGCGCTTGGGCCAGGCTTCGGCGAGATAGTTCTGCATGGCCGCCTGCATCCGCGCGAGCACCGCGCTGCGCGCCTCGCCGCGCTCGAAATCATAGGTATCGGGCAGCACCGAACCTTCGACCGGAATAGGAATTTCGCCGGTTAGGTGATCTTCGGCCATCAGCCGTTCGTGGACCAGTACCGAGGCCAGGCCTTCGGGAATGGTCACGAAACGCCGGATCACCTCGCCATGCTGGAAAGTGTCGAGGATCTGCGCATTGCTCGCCCCGGCGGGGAGCAGGAATTCGCCCGCCATGATCGGGTCCGACGAGCCGAACAGCTTGGCGCGCAGCAAGAAACCCTCGGGATTGGCGATCAGCCCTTCGGCGCCGAGCTTGTCGGCGACCGAAGTCAGGCTGGCCCCCGACGGAACGATGAAATTGGTGTCCTCCTCGATCTCGGCGGTGCCCCACCAACCCGACAGGAACCAGATCGCGCCGATGGCGAGAACCAGCGCGAGGACGCCTGCGAGGAGGCACCCGGCCTTTTTCACGTCAATCGACCTGTTTGAGGATCAGCGATGCATTGGTGCCGCCGAACCCGAAGCTGTTGTTGAGCACCGCCTTCACTTCGCGCTGCTTGGCCTGCTTGGGGACCAGGTCGACACCTTCGGTGCCCTCGTCGGGATTGTCGAGATTGAGCGTGGGCGGGACGATCTGGTCGCGGATCGCGAGGATGCAGAAGATCGCCTCAACCGCCCCGGCGCCGCCCAGAAGGTGCCCGATGGCCGATTTGGTGCTGCTCATCGATGCACCGCCCAAATCGTCGCCCAGCACGCGCTTGACCGCGCCGAGTTCGATCGTGTCGGCCATCGTCGATGTGCCATGCGCGTTGACGTAATCGATATCCGCAGCGGTCAGGCCCGCCTTCTTGAGCGCCATGCGCATGGCCAGTTCGGCGCCCTTGCCTTCGGGATGCGGTGCCGTGACGTGATAGGCATCGCCCGACAGGCCATAGCCGACCACTTCGGCATAGATCTTCGCGCCGCGTGCCTTGGCGTGCTCGTATTCCTCGAGCACCACCACGCCGGCGCCTTCGCCCATGACGAAACCGTCGCGGTCCTTGTCATAGGGGCGGCTGGCTTCGGTGGGGCGGTCGTTCATGCTCATGTTGAGCGCGCGCGCCTGTGCGAAACCGGCCACGCCGAGCGGGTTGATGGTGCCTTCGGCGCCGCCCGCCAGCATGACGTCGGCATCGTCGAGCGCGATCATCCGCGCGGCATCGCCGATCGAATGCGCCCCGGTCGAGCACGCAGTAACCACTGCGTGGTTGGGGCCCATCAGCCCGTATTTGATCGAGACCTGGCCCGAGATGAGATTGATCAGCCGTCCGTGGACGAAGTGCGGCGACACGCGGCCGGGGCCGCGCTCGTGCAGCACGATGCTTTCCTTCTCGATCCCCGGCAGCCCGCCGATGCCCGAACCGATCGAGACGCCGGTGCGCAGCTTGAGTTCGTCGTCCATCTCGTCGAGGCCGGCGTCTTCAAGCGCCTGGCCCGCGGCATCGATGCCATAGATGATGAACGGATCGACCTGCCGCTGGACCTTGTGGTCGACGCGCTTGTCGGGGTCGAAGCCGAACTCGTGGTCCTTGGGCTTCACCTCGCAGGCGATGGTGCATTTCTGCCCCTCGGTGTCGAAGCGCGTGATTTGCGCGGCTCCGCTCTTGCCCGCGATCAGGTTCTTCCATGAAGTCTCCACGTCACCGCCCAGGGGGGTGACGAGGCCAAGTCCGGTTACGACCACACGACGCATGTAATTCTCCGCAGATAAGACAACAGGCCCGGCCCGCTATGGGGTCGGGCCTGTCCGGTCCCGCATATAGTGCGGGATTCGAAAAGCGCGAGGCTTAGCCCTTGTGCTCTTCGATATACTTGGTCGCGTCGCCGACGGTGGTGATCTTCTCAGCCGCATCGTCGGGGATTTCCACGCCGAATTCCTCTTCGAAGGCCATGACCAGCTCGACGATGTCGAGACTGTCCGCACCGAGATCGTCGATGAAGCTGGCTTCCTGGGTGACCTTGTCGGCCTCGACGCCGAGGTGCTCGACGACAATTTTCTGCACGCGGTCGGCAGTATCGCTCATTTGTGTCCCTCTCAGATTGGGGGTTTGTGAATTGCCTGTCGCCCTAATGAACGCCGCTGGCAAGCGCAAGGGGCTCGCGACAGCAGCATAATAAAGCGATTTCCCTACCAAACGCCAACCGCGCCCAGCTTATCCCGGCGGATAGCGGCGGTCGAGCTGGCGTTCGGCGCGCATCCGGCTCGCCACGCGGTCGATACCGGCTTGCGCATAGGCCCGCCCGTCGGCCGTCATCCGCGTGCGCTGGTACAGATCCGCCGCTTCTTCCAGCCGGCCATCGCGTTCGGCGCATAGTCCCGCATTGAACAGGAGCGACGCGTGATCGGGATAGGAGGCCAGCATCGCTTCGAACTGGACGCAGGATACCGCCTGATCGGACTTGGTCAGCCGGACCGTCTCCCTGAACGCGCTGGAATCGGCGTTCGCCAGGCCCTTGCGGCTTTCCATGATGCGCACATCCTCGCGCCTGAATTCGGGAGCAAGGTCATAGCGTACGCGCTGGGCAAACTCGTCCATCATCGAATCCATCATGCGCGCGGGCGAAGGCTCGGACTTGTCGTTCGCGCAATAGCGCTGCGATTGCACCAGGTCGTCGTCCGCCGCGTAGAGCGTCCCGCCTTCACGCGCGATGAGTCGCAGCGAAGGAGAGAAGCGAACGGTCATCTTGCGACAGCGGAACACATCGACCGTTTCCTCGATGCAGTTCTTTTTGTCGTCGCGGCGCACGCAGCGGGTGCGTTTCTCCGATCCGTCGCGGACTTCCGAAACCTCGCCGCTTGCGGTGCCCCGCAGCGTGGCTCCTACCGGACCGCTGATGGGCTCCTCGGGCGCCGCGCCAGCCGCACCGTAGATATGGTAGGTGTTGCCGCCGCCCGTCGCCGACTTGATCGTGAAATAGGGCTGCGAATCCAGCCGGACATCCTCCAGCCGGTCGGTGATCGCAATGGCGAGCTGTTCGCCGACATCGCCGCCGAAGCGTTCGACCGTGATTTCCTCGACCTCGACCGCCCCGGCCGTGCGCGCCGGGTAGACGCCTTCGACAGTCAGCACCTCGGCCAGCGCGATATCCGGGCCGGCCAGTGCCAATCCCGCCATCGCCAGCAGTGAATATGTCCGCATTCCATCCCCCGTTTCTCCGGGGGAAGGTCTAGGTCAGCGCAGTGACGCTGTCATGAACAAATCGGTCAGCTATTGTCAGGCTTCGGCGCTTCCACGGTCCGGACATGCACGTCGCGCAGCTGGCGCGGGCTGACGAGATTGGGCGCACCCATCATCAGGTCCTGCGCCTTCTGGTTGAGCGGGAAGGCAATCACTTCGCGAATGTTCGGCTCGTCGGCGAGCAGCATCACGATGCGGTCGATCCCCGGGGCCGAACCGCCGTGCGGCGGGGCACCGAGCTTGAACGCCTCGATCATGCCGCTGAAGTTCTCGTCGACATCGGCCTGGCTGTAACCGGCCAGTTCGAACGCCTTGTACATGATGTCGGGGCGGTGGTTCCGGATCGCGCCCGAGGACAGCTCGTAGCCGTTACAGACGATGTCGTACTGCCACGCGAGAATATCGAGCGGATCCTTGGTTTCTAGCGCTTCCATCTCGCCCTGCGGCATCGAGAAGGGGTTGTGGCTGAAATCGATTTTCTTCTGTTCTTCGTCATATTCGAACATCGGGAAATCGACGATCCAGCAGAACTTGAAGCAGCCTTCCTCGATCAGGCCGAGTTCCTCGGCCACGCGGGTGCGTGCGGCGCCGGCCAGCTTGGCGGCGTCCTTTTCCTTGCCCGCGGCAAAGAACAGGCCATCGTTCTCGCCCAGCCCCAGCTCGGCATAAAGCTTTTCCATGCCTTCGGTGCCGTGGTTCTTGGCGATCGGGCCGCCGAACTCGCCGCCCTTGCGGGTGACATAGCCGAGCCCGGCAAAACCTTCGCGGCGCGCCCAGTCGTTCATTTCGTCGAAGAACTTGCGGCTCTTCTCATGCGTGTTCGGCGCGGGGATCACCCGCACGCGGCCGCCACCGCCGACGATCTTTTCGAACAGGCCGAAGCCGGAGGTTTCGAAGTGTTCGGTCACGTCCGAGATGATCAGCGGGTTGCGCAGATCGGGCTTGTCGCTGCCGTATTTCAGCATCGCTTCGGCATAGGGGATGCGCGGGAATTGGCCCGCCGGAGTCACGCTCTTGCCGCCCGAGAATTCCTCGAACACGCCCGCCAGCACCGGCTCGATCGCCTGGAACACGTCTTCCTGCGTGACGAAGCTCATTTCGAAGTCGAGCTGGTAGAACTCGGGGCTGCGATCGGCGCGCAGGTCTTCATCGCGGAAACACGGCGCGATCTGGAAATAGCGGTCGAAGCCGGCGACCATCAGTAGCTGCTTGAACATCTGCGGCGCCTGCGGGAGCGCGTAAAAGCGGCCCGGGTGCAAGCGGCTGGGCACGAGGTAGTCGCGCGCGCCTTCGGGGCTGGAAGCGCCGAGGATCGGCGTCTGGAACTCGCTGAAGCCCTGGTCGGTCATCCGGCGGCGCAGCGAGGTGATGACCTTGTTGCGCAGCATGATGTTGGCATGCACGCGCTCGCGCCGCAGGTCGATGAAGCGGTACTTGAGGCGCGTCTCTTCCGGATAGTCCTCGGCCGAGTTGACGATCAGCGGAAGATCGTCCGCGCGGCTCTGCACGGTGACCGCGCGGGCGAAGACCTCGATCCCGCCGGTCGGCAGGTTCGGGTTCACCGCGGCATCGGCGCGCGCCTTGACCACGCCATCGATGGTGACGACCGATTCCAGCTTGAGCTTGTCGAGGACCGGCAGCGCCTCGCTGTCTTCGTCGGCGACGATCTGGGTGATGCCGTAATGGTCGCGCAGATCGACGAACAGCACGCCGCCATGATCGCGCTTGTTATGCACCCAGCCCGACAGGCGAACGGTGTCACCGACATTGTCCTTGGTCAGCGCGGCGCAGGTATGGGTACGATAGGCGTGCATCTAAAGCTCGATCTTTCTGCCGGAGATTGGTTGGAACCGCGCGCGCATCCGGGCGCCGCACGAGAGCGCGCCCCTAACAGCCACCAAGGGCCGTTTTGTCAAGATTTCTCTGGGTCCGCGCTAGGCGAGTCGCGCCCGGCGCAAGGCGCGCAGCGTGCCGGCGCGCACCCACGGGCGCACCCCCGGCTCGGGCGCCCTCACCCCGCAGCGCGCGAGCAGGCCGTTCATGGCCCAGGCATCGTCCTGCATCAGGCTGCTGTGCGAACGCCAGGTCACCGAGAGCGAGATCGACGGTTCGGTCCCGACCGTGACCGTGTGCGGGGCCTTGAAGGGAACGTGGAGCGCATCGCCCGGGGCAAGATCGAAGGGCCAGCCCTGCGCCGCCAGTTCGGGCCGCCATTCGAGCAGATTGTCGCCGCTGCGGTGGAAGCGCTCATTGTCCGACCGGGACGGCAGGCCGCAGGATGGTGGCAGGACGGTGAACCGTTTGCGGCCCGATATCTGGAACAGGATATTGTATTCCGGATCGAAATGCAGCGGGGTGACGAGCCCCGGCGAACTGATGAACAGGAACGCGGTGGGTTTGACGATCGCCCCGGTACGCGGTTCGACCACCGGCTCGACTGCCTGCAGGATATCGGCGACGAGCGGCGCGAAATCGGGCCATCTGTCCAGCTCGCGCAGCATGATCCAGCGCTTCGTGCCCTCGAGCCCGTGCACCAGCGGCCGCAGATCCGCCGGGTGTTCGGGCAATATGCGGAAGCGCTGCTGCGGCGTATCCTCGCGTATCTCGATCAGCGCGGGATCGGCTGCCGCGATGGTATCGGCCAGCCGCGACCAGTCGAAGCACGGTTCGATGTCGAGCCTGTGCGAAAGCAGGTGCGCGGCTTCGGGATAGGCCCCCCACAGCGGCGCGCGGTCGAAGCCGGGCGTGGCTGCGACGGCATCGAAAGCATGCTGGAATTCCATGCGGGACATGGGGTGCACCATGGCACCCAAGCGTTAAGACCAGCTTGACCGGACTTGCGGCAGGTCTAAAGCGGCGCGCATCGCGACGGTGCATAGTTGCCGCCGAACGATTGCGGGCCACGCCAGACGCGCTAGCCTGAACCTGCGGGACAAGCCCGCAACTCGATGGGCCCCGGCCCGGGGGCGGCACTCCGCCCGACAGAAACGAAAAGATACGATGAAAATACACGAGCTTATTACCGAGACTGCACCGCTGGCCGAATTGTGCGAGCGACTGGCGAAAAGCGATTTCGTCTGCGTCGATACGGAATTCATGCGCGAGAACACCTATTGGCCCGAGCTGTGCCTGGTGCAGATCGGCAATGAGAAAGAGGCCGCGGCGATCGATCCGCTCGCGCCCGGGATCGACCTCACCCCGCTGTGGGACCTGATGTGCGACAATGACGAGGTGCTCAAGGTCTTCCACGCCGGCGGGCAGGACGTCGAGATCGTCTATAATTTCACCGGCAAGACCCCGCAGCCGATCTTCGATACGCAGATCGCGATGATGGCGATCAGCCAGTCGGAACAGATCGGTTATGCCAATCTGGTCGAAAGCTGGCTGGGCTTGACGATCGACAAGGGTGCGCGGTTTACCGACTGGGGCCGCCGTCCGCTGACCGAGCGGCAGATCGAATATGCGATCGGCGATGTCACCCATCTGGCGGACATCTTCCCGCGCATCCTCAAGAAGCTGATGAAGACCGGCCGCGGCGTGTGGCTCGATGCCGAAATGGAAAAGCTGGCCGATCCGGCGAATTACGCCAATGATGCCGATATCGCGTGGAAGCGCATTCGCTCGCCGGGGCGCAACCCGGCGGTGCTCGGACGGCTCAAGGCGCTGGCCGCGTGGCGCGAGAGCGAGGCGCAGCACAAGAACATCCCGCGCGGGCGCATCATGCGCGACGAGACGCTGGCCGATATCGCCAGCCACCCGCCCAAGAAGCAGCCCGACCTGATCAAGGTCCGCGGCCTGTCGAATGCGTGGAAAGACAACGACATCGGCAAACGGCTTCTCAAGGTGCTCGACAAGGCCGAACCGCTGCCGAAAGAGGAAATGCCCGACAAGCCCAAGCGCGGTGCGCCGCTGGGCAAGGAAGGCGCGCTGGTCGCCGATCTGCTCAAGCTGCTGCTCAAGATCCGCGCGCGCGAGATCGACGTCGCATCGCGCCTGCTGACCAAGGCCGACGAGATGGAAGCCCTCGCCGCGGGCGCGCGCGACCTCAAGATTCTGACCGGCTGGCGTTACGAAGTCTTCGGCAAGGATGCGCTCGAACTGGTCGAAGGCCGGCTGGCTTTCGCAGTCAAGGACGGCCGCCTGCTGATGACCCACGTCGATGAACTGCACGCCGGCATGGTCGAAGCGCAGGCAGCGGAATAGAACGCAAACAGTCATTGCGAGCGGCGCAGCCGCGCGGCAATCCAGCGCCGGGTTTACTGGATTGCCGCGTCGCCTGCGGCTCCTCGCAATGACGGATATGGGTTAGAAATGTCCACTTATCTTCCCACGCTCAAGCAGCTCCAGTATCTCGTCGCGCTCCACGAGCACGGCCATTTCGGGCGCGCGGCGGATGCCAGCTTCGTGTCGCAATCGACGCTGTCGGCGGGCATTCGCGAGCTTGAATCGCTGCTCGGCGTGACGCTGGTCGAGCGCAGCCGCCGGGTCGTGCGCTTCACGGCGCTGGGCAACCAGGTGGTCGACAAGGCCCACCGCATCCTGCGCGAGGCGGAGGAACTGGCCGATCTGGTGCAGGCGGCGGGCAAGCCGCTGGCGGGCCAGCTGCGGATGAGCGTGATCCCCACCATCGCACCGTTCCTGCTGCCGCGCTTCCTTCCCCGCCTGCGCCGCGAACGGCCCGACCTCGAACTGCTGCTGCGCGAGGAAACCAGCCACGACGCGGTCGAATCGCTCCAGCACGGCCGGGTCGATTGCGTGCTGCTGGCGCTGCCCTTCACCACGGGCGAGGTGGAAAAGGCGCATATCGCGCATGACGAACTCTACGTCGCCTTCCCCAAGGACGACCCGCGCGATCCGCCCGAATTCGTGCCCCCGAGCATGATCGACGAGGGACGGCTTCTGCTGCTCGAAGACGGCCACTGCCTGAAGGACCATGCACTCGCCGCGTGCAACCGGCCCGAAATGCGTGCCAGCGCCACGATGATCGGCACCAGCCTGCATACGCTGGTGCAGATGGTCGATAACGACCTCGGCCTGACGATGCTGCCCAAGATGGCGGTCGATGCGGGAATCCTCAACGGGACCGACGTCGTCGCCCGCCCGCTCAAATCGAAAAACGCCACCCGCGAGATCGCGCTGATCTGGCGCAAGAACTCGCCAAGGCGCGCCGATTTCGAGCTGCTGGCCGAGGAATTGCGCGCGGGGTGAGCGGGGCGGACTTTGTCCGATAATGAATAATGCAGATCTAGTCGAAGCTACACGCGCGCCGCAACTCTCACTTTCAGAAACCATTTTTTTGGCTTGACTTGGACGCACAGTTGCTGACTGTTCTTTGAGAACTTCAATTGATTTGCCGAATAGCATGCTAGCGTCATTCCGAACGCTGCGCAGGGGTAGTCCAGCGTCCCGTAAGCGAGACTGCTTTCGCTATCCGACATTCAACTTGAAATGCAATATTACCTTTGCGTCCCAAACGGAAAAATAGGGAAATTGCGCTTGAACCGCCCTTTTGATCCCGCGACTACTTCCATGTTTCGATCCCTAACCAATTCGAATATGGTGGACTAAAAGATTGGAGCCATACGGTTGTCTACCGCCGCTAGTCTGTATAGTCATTTCGTCACAGTAATCGACTGTGCAACAAGCAACCGTGATATCTTTGCGATTAAAACGGCTGCGAAGGCCGCAGGTTTGCAGGGTACCGTCCAGCCCCGAGGGACGGGCCAACGCTGGGATTTCCACCTCGTTGATTCGAATGGTGATATCCTGATCATACACGCAAGGTACTGGGACCAATCGAAGGCATTCTCCATCCGTCCTGACATGCACGTCATGTCAGCGGTACTCGTGGAAAAGGGACGTTCTAGGGAGTATGAACGGCGATAAGAGGAATGAGCATTTCACACGATTACTGACGGAAATTTGGAAAAACGATCGAAATCAGTGGAAGTCCTCCGGCACAGTTGGGTTTTAATGAATACAGACGAGCTAGAGTTACTGCTAAACGGCACGGAGGAATCCGACATCCTTGAGTTCAAGGCAGCAGTCCCTTGGGACCGGAAGTTGTTTGTGAAGGACATTCTGGCGATGGCCAACGTGATTGACGGAGGCCGGATAGTGATTGGCGTGGAAGATGGGACTTTCGCGCGCCAAGGCCTCAGCCCCGAGCAATTAGAAACGTATAAGATCGACGAGATGCGTGACAGCATCGCTCCCTATGCAGACCCTCGAGTGGTATTTCGCCTTCACAAAGTTAAGGATGCAGATGAACGACACTATGCCGTGATCGAAGTCACCCCATTCGAGGATTTTCCAGTGATCTGTGCACGGGATGGGGCGGACGTATGCGAAGGAGTCGTCTATTTTCGCAGTCGAAGGCGACGCCCAGCCAGCGCACCTGTGGGTAGCAGTTCAGACATGCGCGACATCATCGAACGCGCTGCCGTTCTTAGTGCCGGACGATTACAGCGAATTGGCTTCGTTCCACAAATTGAGGAACGGCCCGATTACGACGCCGAATTGGGGGGGCTCTAGTGAAGGGAGGACTAATTGATCGAATTCGGGCGATCGGGCACTGGAGGGTGGTTTTCCGACCAGCTAGGCCACTTCATCAACAGCTAAGTTTTGCTGAATGCGAACAAGTGGTCGAGCGCAACCGCGTGACCCTGAGAGGCTGGGATTTCCCGCACATCAGTCGCCGGAAAGATGATGGCGCAGGCTACGGTCGGGAGGACGGCTTCGCGGAGAATTGGTGCGACTGGATCCATTCCGTCGAGTTTTGGCGTATGTACAGGAGCGGACAATTCGTATCTTATCGATCGCTGGAGCAGGACTTAGATGGTACGCAAACTGAAGATCAGCGCTATCTAGATGTGCGTGATGCAATTTACTCGGTCAGCGAATTCATCGAGTTCGCCCATCGCATAGCCAAGGACGGTCTGTACCGAGACGGATATGAGGCAGAGGTCAGTCTCGTTAACACAAAAGGGCGCTTTCTTCAGGTGGGTCCGGGCCGCATGCCTTTCCTGGATCCGCGGCGAACCAATCTTGACACTATTTCTCTTAAGACCGAGGTGACGCCGAGCCAAATCCATGAGAGCGCGCCAGCAACCTCGCTCCCCCTAATCATCGAGTTATTCTCGAACTTCGGCTGGGACCCGGCTTCCGCGCAAATCGGGATCGACCAAGAGAAGTTTTATCGCCGAGAATTTAGCTAGGTAAGGCAGGGAAAGCCGTCAGCGCGGCAGCCATCAGCAGATCAATCAGGGAAGGCGCTCTTACTCACCCGCAATCTGAACGGTTTGTTGGGGATACCAGACCCGTTATCGAGTTCGATCAACGCATGATTTCCGAGGCAAATGCATGATCTCCGATACCGCATTGGCCAGCGACTGGTGAAACGGGACATTCGGCAAACCGATTTCCTACTCGCCCGCGCTCCGCTAAAATCGCGCCCGCTCTTTCTCGCCGTCGAACCAGCCCGATCCCGCCCCTTTCGCGCCCCTGCGTTTTTTGCGCATGGACCGCGTAACACCCGGTCCATGTCTACAGAGTGGCCAAGGGCGAATCCTAATCCATGTGCTTGAGGCCGACGCGCAGGTAATCCCAGCCGGTGATCAGCGTCAGCACGGCTGCCGCCCACAGCGTGGCGAGGCCGACGGTGTGCGGGATATTCGCTTCGACGGCGCCGATCATCGTGGTCCATTGCGGCAGGCCCTGGCCGAGGATCAGCGCCCCCAGCGCGACCATCTGGAAGGTCGTCTTCCACTTGGCCAGCCGGCTCACCGGGACCGACACCTGCAGCGGGCCGAGAAACTCGCGCAGGCCCGACACGGCGATCTCGCGCATCAGGATGATCAGCCCGGCCACGACATGCATGTCGCCGACATAGGGCCCGCGCAGCACGCCCTGCGCGGCCAGCACGAGGATCACCGCCGCGACCATGATCTTGTCCGCGATCGGATCGAGGAAGATGCCCAGTTTCGACACCGTCCCGCTGGTGCGCGCCAGATAGCCGTCGAAGTAATCGGTGATGCCCATCAGGCAGTAGAGGCCGAAGGCGAGCAGGAAGCCGGTTTCCCAGCCCGGCCACCACAGGAACCAGGCGAGCAGCGGAATCGCGAAAATACGCGACAGTGTCAGCATGTTGGGCAGCGTCAGCATCGTGACGCCAGCCCTAGCGGCAATCGTCCCGTCGCAAAAGCCGCTGTGTGCCCTTGTCCGCCACCGCGATGGCACTAGACTTGGGCCACAAATGGGTTTCTGCCCGGGGGGTCATGCTTACATCCACGCATTTGCTGCGGCGCCGGCGGTTCCTGCCGCTGTTCGTCACGCAGCTGTTCAACGCCTTCAACGACAATCTCTACAAGACCACCATGGTCCTGTTCGTCGTTTACGCGGTCTATAATGACGAGACGACCGAGGCGGGGTTCAGCGGTCTCGCCTCGGCGCTGTTCATCCTGCCGTTCTTCATCCTGTCCGCACTGGCGGGCCAGCTCGCCGACATGCGCGACAAGGCGAAGATCATCCGCACGGTGAAGCTGTGCGAGATCGGGCTGATGATGATCGGCGCGGCCGGCCTCTACATGGCGTGGCAGGGGATCATGGTGCAGACGGTGGCGATCCCGCTGCTGCTGCTCGCGCTGTTCCTGACCGGGGTGCAGTCGACCTTCCTCGGGCCGATCAAATACGCGATCCTGCCGCAGCATTTGAAAAAGGAAGAGGTGCTGGCCGGGACCGGACTGGTCGAGGCCGGGACCTATATCGCCATTCTTGCCGGCACGATCCTCGCCGGACCGCTGGCGGTGGAGCATACCGGCTGGGCCGCGATCGGGATTATCGTAACCGCCTGCATGGGCTATCTCGTCAGCCGCCAGGTGCCCCCCGCCCCGCCCATGGGCGAGATCGAGAAGCTCGACTGGCACATCCTGCGCGCCTCGGCGAAGCTGGTGCGCGACACGATGCACAATCCGGAAGTCTATTACGCGATCCTCGCGATCAGCTTCTTCTGGACCATCGGCGCGGTGCTGTTCATCCAATTCCCGCCGCTGGCCAAGAACACGATCATGGCCAGCCCCGAAGTCGCCAGCCTGTTCCTGGTGGTGTTCTCAGTCGGCGTGGCGATCGGATCGGTGGCGGTCAATGCACTGCTCAAGGGGCGCGTCTCGGCGCGGTTTGCACCCGGATCGGTGATCGCGATGGGGGTGTTCGTGGTCGCCTTCTACGTCGTGGCGAAACTGTGGGAAGCGGACCAGCCGACCAGCCTGCTGGGGGTGAGCGAATTCCTCGCCTGGCCCATGGCGGCGGTGCTGCTGCTGTGCCTGCTGGGCATCTCGGTCGCTGGCGGAATGTTCGTGGTGCCGCTCTACGCCTTCCTCACCACGCGCGTTTCGCCCGACAAGGCCTCGCGCACGATCGCGGCGAACAATATCGTCAATTCGGGCGCGATGGTGGGCGGGTCGCTCGTGGCGATGGGCATGAGCGCTATCGGGGTGCCAATTACCGAACAGATCCTGCTCTGCGCCGCGATGTGCCTGGTTTCCGCATGGCTCGCACGCAGGCTGATCGCGGCGGAAAACCACGCGGCCGCCGAAGCCCTTGCTGCCGGCGCCTAAGCGCTACACGATAAAGGCAAACACCGCGGCGAGCGTGGCGAAATAGGTCGTTGCGACCCCGCGCACATCGTCACTGGTCAGGCGCCAGTCGACCGTCCTGCTCGCGGGAAGATCGGCGAAGGCCGCACGTCGCTGCGGCAGGCTTGCCCGGAACCAGTGGCGGGCGGCTTCACTCGAGAGGACCAGGGCGCGTCGCATAGGCCCTTGTTAACGCTTTCTTAACCTTTTGGAACCGCTTTTGGCCCAACTGTCCCCGACTGGAACGGCGCGCGCGCAGATCGCCGATCGAGGTCGCAATTGCGCCACTGCATCAGGCGGGCTAACCGGCGCTATCATGCAAGCGCCCAACACCCCGCCCGCCGCCCGATTGCTCGTCGATTGCCTTGTCGAACAGGGGTGCGACCGCGTCTTCACCGTGCCCGGAGAAAGCTTTCTCCAGGTGCTCGATGGTCTCGGCCAGCAGGACGCGATCGACGTGGTAACCTGCCGGCAAGAAGGCGGCGTTGCCTTCATGGCCTGTGCCGACGGCGCGATGACGGGCCGCCCCGGGGTGGCCTTCGTCACGCGCGGTCCGGGGGCGACCAATGCCAGCATCGGCGTGCATGTCGCGATGCAGGATTCGCAGCCGATGATTTTGTTCGTCGGCGATGTCGACAGCGAGATGCGCGACCGCGAGGGCTTCCAGGAAGTCGACTTCGCGGCGTTCTTCGGACCGATCGCCAAATGGGCGGCGCGGATCGATTCCGCCGAGCGCATCCCCGAATATATCGCGCGCGCCTATGCCACCGCGATCTCGGGGCGGCCCGGACCGGTCGTGCTGGCCCTGCCCGAAGACATGCTGAGCCGGGAGAGCGCGGCGAGGCCCCGTCCGCGCGTCGAACGTCCGGCGCAGGCGCCCTGCCCCGATGCGATGCAGGCGATGATGGCGCTGATTGCCGATGCCGCCGCGCCCTTGGCGATTATCGGCGGTGCCGGCTGGAACGCCAAGGCCCGCGCGCATTTCCAGCTCTTCGCCGAGCGGCTCGGCATTCCGGTGGCCACGGCTTTCCGCCGCCAGGACGCGATTTCACCCGCGAGCGCGGTCTATGCCGGCAATCTCGGCTACGGACCCAACCCCGCGCTGGTCGAACGCGTCAAACAGGCCGACCTGATCCTCGCCATCGGCGCGCGGCTCGGGGAAGCGACCACCGATGGCTACACCGTCCCGCCGCTGACCGCGCCCGAGCGCAAGCTGGTTCACGTCCACCCCGATGCAAACGAACTCAACCGCGTCTACCCCGCCGATCTGGCCATCTGCGCCAGCATGGATGAATTCGCGGAAAGCGCCGCACTGTGGGACGACGGCGATGCGATCGACTTCGATGCCGGGTCCGCGGCGCATGCCGAATGGGAAGACTGGGCAACCGCACACCCCAACGACCATGCGCTGGACATGGGTCAGGCGGTCCAGTTCATGCGCGACACGCTGCCTGCCGATACGATCATCTGCAACGGCGCGGGCAATTTCGCCGGCTGGTGGCATCGCTACTGGCGCTACGAGGGCTTTCCGACCCAGCTCGCCCCCACCTGCGGCGCGATGGGTTACGGGGTGCCCGCGGCGGTCGCTGCGGCGATGCGGTATCCGCAACGCACCGTGGTCGCGGTGGCGGGCGATGGCGACTTCCTGATGAACGGGCAGGAACTGGCCACCGCGGTCCAGCATGGCGCCAACCTGCTGGTTATCGTGGTCGACAATTCGGCTTACGGCACGATCCGGATGCACCAGGAACGCGAATTTCCCGGCGAGGAACGGATCAGTGCCACCCGCCTGGCCAATCCCGACTTCGCCGCGCTCGCCGCAGCCTTCGGCGGCTGGTCGGCGCGGGCGGGAACGACCGAGGAGTTCAAGCACGCGCTGGTCGAGGCGCAGGGCCGCGGCGGTGTGCGGCTGATCCACTGCACCATCGATATCGAACAACTCGCCGCCAGCGGCGCCAGTATCAGCGGCCTGCGCGGCGGTTAGCGTCTCGGGCGGCTAGATCCCCGCCATCGCGCAGATCACCGACCATTCGTCGGGCTTGATTTCGGCCACCGACAGGCGCGAGAGCCGGACCAGTTCGCAATCCGCCAGCTTGGGTTCGGCCTTGATCTGCTTGAGCGTGACCGGATGCGGCAGCTTGGTCTTGGGCTTGACCTTCACCGCGGCCCATTTGCCTTCGGGATCGGTCGGGTCGGTAATCCCCGCCACGCTGACTTCGCAGATGCCGACGATCTCGAGCCCTTCGCGCGAATGGTAGAAGAACGCCTGGTCCCCCACTTCCATCGCCGCGAGATTGTTCTTGGCCCGGTGGTTGCGCACCCCGTCCCACGTGCCTTCCTTCTCGGCGATGAGGTCGTCCCAGCCATATTTGAAGGGTTCGGATTTCAACAGCCAGTAACGCATCGGGGAACCTGCTCCGTCAATTTAGCTCGGGTTCGCAGCGGGTAGCGCGTGCAGCCCGCAGTGACCACCCACCGCAGTCCCCGGTTAACCTGTTTTTAGGCGGCCTTGCCTAAGCAAGCCCTGCAGCCACAACTCAGGGGGCGGGCTTGACCGCGAAAACTGCCAAGACACATGAGGATCGACGCACGCAAGCGGGCAGGAAACCTGCGCCGCGCGAACGTGATTTCGTCACTCTCGGGATCGCCTTTGCGGCGATTATCCTGTTCGTGGGGACGGCGGGCGTCGTCCTTCCCGACCTGATCAAGGCATGGACCGGCAAGGAGGCGTCGCCCGACACCGCATTAACCAATGCCCTGCTGCTCAATATCGCGCTGATCCTGCTCGGCTGGCAGCGCTACAAGGCACTGTCCGACGAACTGGACACCCGCCGCGCATCCGAGGAGGAAGCGCGCCGTCTGGCCGATCTCGACCATCTGACTGGCTGCCATAACCGCCGCAGTTTCACCACCGCGCTGGGCGACCTGCTCAACGATCTCGAGCGCCGCGAACAGGCGCTGGCGGCAATTGCTGTCGATCTCGACAATTTCAAACAGGTCAACGACCTTCACGGCCACCAGGCCGGCGACGAAGTTCTGCGCACGACCGCAGCGCGCATCCAGCGCCTGTTGCCCGATGGCGGGATCCTGGCGCGGCTCGGCGGCGACGAATTCGTCTGCGTCGTGCCCTATCACCCGCAGGTCCCCGATCGGGTTGACCAGCTTGCCACGCGGATGATCGAACAGGTCGCGCGGCCGGTTCCCTATGGGGATTCGCCGGTCGATGTGACCATGTCGATCGGCATCGCCTCGAGCACGCAGATCGAAGACATGCGCCACGGCACGACGTCGGCGCAAAAGCTGATGCACAAGGCGGATATCGCGATGTATCACGCCAAGAAGCAGGGCAAGAACCGCTTCTACTGGTTCGAACCGCCGATGGAAAACGAGCTGCGCTTTCGCAACGAGCTCGAAGCGGGCATTCGCAAGGGCATCGCAAATGGCGAGTTCCGGCCCTATTACGAACAGCAGGTCGATCTTGAATCTGGCAAGCTGGTCGGCTTCGAAATGCTCGCCCGGTGGGAATCGCCCGAAATGGGCGTCGTCGGCCCCGATATCTTTATCCCGATTGCCGAGGAAATCGGCGTCATCGGCGAAATGAGCGAAGCGCTGATCGCGCGCGCCTTCGAAGACGCCAAGGAATGGGATTCGCAGCTCACCCTGGCGGTCAATATCTCGCCTGTGCAGATGCGCGATCCGTGGTTTGCGCAGAAATTGCTCAAGCTGCTCGTGCGGCACAATTTCCCCGCCAACCGGCTGGATATCGAGATCACCGAAAGCTGCCTGCACGAAAATGTCGGCATGGTCCGCTCGATGATCAGCAGCCTGCGCAACCAAGGCGTCGGAGTCAGTCTCGACGACTTCGGCACTGGCTATTCGAGCCTGTCGCAGCTGCGCAGCCTGCCGTTCGACCGCCTCAAGATCGACCGCACCTTCATTTCCGAGCTCAAGCAGGAAGAACACGGAGAAAAGCTGGTCGATGCGATCCTTGCGATGAGCGACGGGCTCAAGTTGCCCGTGACCGCCGAGGGGATCGAGAACGAAGTCGTGCTCGAAGCGCTCAAGCGGATGGGCAAGATGAAGGGCCAGGGCTATCACTATGGTCGTCCCGAACCCGCCGGGCTGGTCCTCGAACGGCTGAGCCGGCAGGACCTGCTCGCCAAGGACAAGCTCGACAATGTCACCGAGGTCGATTTCACCGCGCAGGGTAGCAAGCGCGCCGGCTGACACGGCACTGGACGCTGCGGCGGCGAGTGCATAGATGCGCCGCACGATGCGTGTCGATTTCATCAAGATGCACGGCCTGGGTAACGACTTCGTCGTGCTCGACGCCCGCACGCGTCCCCTCCCCGCGATCGACGCGCCCGTTGCCCGCGCACTGGCCGATCGCCGGACGGGGATTGGCTGCGACCAGCTGATCCTGCTCGAGGCAAGCAAATCCGCCGACTTCCGCATGCGCATCTTCAACCAGGACGG
Source organism: Qipengyuania sp. Mu-71 (assembly GCF_036867055.1). Taxonomy (NCBI): domain Bacteria; kingdom Pseudomonadati; phylum Pseudomonadota; class Alphaproteobacteria; order Sphingomonadales; family Erythrobacteraceae; genus Qipengyuania; species Qipengyuania sp. Mu-71. The sequence continues at coordinate 1,586,272 of NZ_JBAJHR010000001.1, forward strand.
CACCGAGGTCGGCGCCTGCGGCAATGCCAGCCGCGCAGTCGCGCTGCTTCATGGCGCTGCCGCGCGGGTGGAGACAGCGGGCGGCGTGATCGCGGTCGAACCCATCGGCACTGGCGCAAGCGTCGACATGGGCGAACCGCGCTTCGACTGGGAGGCGATCCCGCTCGCCTATGGCATGGGCACCGCCGTCATGCCGGTCGGCTGGGAGACCCTCGGCCAGCCCGGCGCGGTCAATGTCGGCAATCCGCATGTGATCTTCTTCGTGGAGGATACCGACGCGGTACCACTCGAAACCATCGGCCCGCAGATCGAAACCGATCCGCTGTTTCCCGAGCGCGTGAACGTCAATGTCGCGACAATCCTCGACCGCCGACATATCCGGCTACGCGTATGGGAACGCGGTGCCGGTATCACCCGCGCCTGCGGCACGGGTGCCTGCGCGACCGCCGTGCATGCCATGCGGCGCGGGCTGGCCGAACGCGAAGTGACCGTCACCCTGCCCGGCGGCGACCTCGTCATTGCATGGGGTGACGACAATCGCATCCGCATGACCGGCCCCGCAGCGGAGGCCTATCGCGGCAGCTTCGAATGGGACGATTTCGCGTGAGCGAGGCGCAGGTTATCTCGCTCGGCTGCCGGTTGAACATTTCCGAAAGCGAACAGATCCGCGCGATGCTGGCGCAGGAACGCGACCTGGTGGTGGTCAATAGCTGCGCGGTAACCAGCGAGGCGGTGCGCCAGACGCGGCAGGCGATCCGCCGCGCGCGGCGCGCCCATCCCGATGCCCGGCTGCTGGTGACCGGCTGCGCCGCCGATATCGAGCGCGACCAGCTTGCCGCCATGCCCGAAGTCGACGGACTGGTGGCGAATAGGGCCAAGCTCGATGCGCGCGCCTGGAACGTCGCCAGCGAAACACCCGCGATTCCGCAGGACCGCACCCGCGCCTTCATCGCGGTACAGAATGGCTGCGACCATGCCTGTACCTTCTGCGTCATTCCGCAGGGCCGAGGGCCCAGCCGTTCGCTGACCATCGCGCAAGTGCTGGCCGAGGTCGAACGCCATCTGATCCACGGCGCACCCGAGGTGGTGCTGACGGGCGTCGATGTGACCTCGTGGGGCCACGATCTGCCCGATACGCCGCCACTCGGCGAACTGGTCCGCGCGGTACTCGACCGCTTCCCCGAGTTGGTGCGCCTGCGCATGTCCTCGCTCGACGGGATCGAGATCGACCCGCTGCTGTTCGATCTCTTCGCGGGCGAGGAGCGGCTGATGCCGCATCTGCACCTCTCGCTGCAGCATGGGCACGACCTGATCCTCAAGCGCATGAAGCGGCGGCATCTGCGCAGCGATGCGATTGCGCTGGTAACCCGGCTGAAGGAGCGCCGCCCCGATATCGCCATCGGCGCAGACCTCATCGCGGGCTTCCCGACCGAGACCGAGGAGCATCACGCGGCCAACCTCGCGATCATCGAGGAGTTGCAGATCGTCCACGGGCATATCTTCCCCTACTCGCCCCGGCCCGGCACCCCCGCCGCGCGGATGCCGCAGGTCGAGCGCGAAACCGTCAAACGCCGCGCCGCCGAATTGCGCACCCGTGCCAAGGCAACCCGCGACGGCTGGCTCGCGTCGCTCGTCGATAAGCCGCACAGCGTCCTCGCCGAGCGCGATACGACGGGCTACACCCCGCATTTCGCCCGTGTGGCCGTGCCCGAAAGCACACCCGCCGGGACGATCATCTCCGTGACGCCGACGCAAATCGAGAATGGCCTGCTGCAATGAATGACACATCGAGCTGGAGCGACCGGCTGTTCGGGGGCTTTCGCAAGACCTCCGAGAAGCTGACCAGCAACCTCACCGAAGTCGTCGGCACGGCAAAACTCGACGATGCGACGCTCGACGATGTCGAGGATGCGCTGATCCTGTCGGACCTCGGCCCGGCGGCAGGCGCGCGGATTCGGACCAAGCTGGCCGAAAAACGCTTCGGGCTCGAGATAACCGAGCGCGAGCTGAAGGAAGCCGTCGCCGAGGAAATCGCCGCAATCCTGCGCCCGGTGGCCAAACCGCTCGAGATCACCGCCTTCCCGCGCCCGCAGGTCCTGCTGGTGATCGGCGTCAATGGCAGCGGCAAGACCACCACCATCGCCAAGCTCGCGCATCTGTTCCAGGAAGACGATTACGCGGTCATGCTGGCAGCGGGCGATACCTTCCGCGCCGCTGCGATCGGCCAGCTGGCAACCTGGGCCGACCGCGTGGGCGTTCCCATCGTGCGCGGCCCCGAAGGCGGCGATCCGGCGAGTATCGTGTTCGACGCGGTGAAGAAGGCGACCGAGATCGGCACCGATGTGCTGATCGTCGACACCGCCGGGCGGCTGCAGAACAAGCGCGAGCTGATGGACGAGCTGGCCAAGATCCGGAAAGTACTCGGCCGCCTCAATCCCGAGGCCCCGCATGACGTGGTGCTCGTGCTCGACGCCACCAACGGCCAGAACGCGCTCAACCAGATCGACGTGTTCAAGGAAGTCGCGGGCGTCACCGGCCTGGTGATGACCAAGCTCGATGGCACCGCGCGCGGCGGGGTGCTGGTGCAGGCGGCCGAACAATACGGCCTGCCGATCCACGCGATCGGCGTGGGCGAGAAGATCGACGACCTGCGCCCGTTCGATCCCGACCTCGTGGCGCGCGTGATCGCGGGGGTCGCCTAGTTCAGCCCCTCGTCATGGCGATGGGGCGAAGGCGAACCCGAGATAGATTTCCGCGCGATTGCGCTGCACGTAACGACTGACTGAGAGAATGATGAGCGAGACTGACAGCAACACCGCGGCCAAGCCGAAGCCCAAGACAGGCTGGCTCAGCATCCTCGTCGATTATGGGCCGCTGCTGGTCTTCCTCGGCGTATACAAGTTCTACCAGCCGCCAGAAACCTCGACCTTCGGCGAGATCGCGGCGGTCATCTATGGTACCATCGCCTTCATGATCGCGGCCGTAGTGGCGCTGGTCTTCAGCAAGTTCAAATTCGGCCATGTCAGCCCGATGCTGATTCTCTCGACCGCGCTGATCGTCGGCTTTGGTGGGCTGACGATCTGGCTGCAGGACGAAAGGTTCATCCAGATCAAGCCGACGGCGATCTACCTGTTGTTCGGCGTGCTGCTGATCGGCGGCTGGCTGCGCGGCAAGGCGCTGCTACAGATCCTGCTCGAGGCAGCCTTCGAAGGCCTCGACCGCGAAGGCTGGCTCAAGCTGTCGCGCAACTGGGGGCTGTTCTTCTTCTTCATGGCCGCGCTGAACGAAGTCCTGCGGATGCAACTGGATTTCGAAAGCTGGCTGTGGGCGAAGCTATGGGTGTTCATGCCGCTCAGCTTCCTGTTCACCTTCACCCAATTGCCCATGCTGATGAAACACGGCCTGGCGCTGGAAGACCGCGATGAGGTGGTGAAGGACGAACCGCCGACGGCGTAACTGCACGGTTCAACCCAGTGGCACAGCGACCACCTTCAGGCCCTCTAAGCCCGGTCCTAAATCTCGACCTGGCTCCCGAGCTCGACCACGCGGTTGGTTGGCAGGCGGAAGAAATCCATCGCGGTCGCGGCGTTGCGCAGCATCCAGGCGAAGATCTTCTCGCGCCAGATCGGCATGCCCGGCTTGTCGCTGGCGAGCAGCGTCTGGCGGCTGAGGAAGAAGCTGGTGTGCATCATGTCGAATTCGCCGCCGCAGCGGGACATTTCCTTCAGCCCCTGCGGGACATTGGTTTCCTGCATGAAGCCGTAATGCAGCGTCGCCCGGTAGAAGCCGTCACCAAGGTCATGGATTTCGCACCTCTCGGTGGTGTCGACATAGGGCGCATCGGCGATCAGCACGGTCAGGATCACCACGCGTTCGTGCAGCACCTTGTTGTGCTTGATATTGTGCAGCAGCGCGCTGGGCACGCCAGCGGTCTGGCTGGCCATGAAGATCGCCGTGCCGGGTACACGCGTCGCGGAATTCTTCGCGCTCTTGGCAAAGATCTCGATCGGCAATGCAGTCTCGCTCATCCGGTCCCGCATGAGCTTGCGTCCGCGCGCCCAGGTGGTGAGCAGCGTAAAGGCGACCAGGCCAACCACCAGCGGGAACCACCCGCCATCGGGCACCTTGGCCAGATTGGCGGCGAAATAGGCCCCGTCGACGATCAGGAAGAACGCCACCACAGGTAGCGCAATGAACCATTTCCATTTCCACACGCCGACGAACAGGACGCCCATCAGCAGCGTGTCGATCGTCACCGCCCCGGTCACCGCGATGCCGTAAGCCGCCGCGAGATTGGAGGATGTCTGGAAGGTCAGCACCAGCAGGATGACCGCCACCATCAGCGACCAATTGACCACCGGAATGTAGATCTGTCCCGCCGCGGTCTCGCTGGTATGGCGGATCGACAGGCGCGGCATGAAGCCCAGCTGCATCGCCTGGTGGGTAATGCTGAACGCACCCGAGATCACCGCCTGGCTGGCGATAAAGGTCGCAACCGTGGCGAGGATGACCAGCGGCAGGCGCCATTCCTCGCCCGCCAGCAGGAAGAAGGGATTGCGCACCACTTCGGCAGCCTGTTCGGGCGGCAGGCCCGCGATCATTGCGCCCTGTCCGAAATAGTTGAGCAGCAGGCATGGCATGACGAAGCCGAACCAGCTCAGCCGCATCGGCCCGCGTCCGAAATGGCCCATGTCCGAATAGAGCGCTTCCGAACCGGTCACCGCAAGCACCACGGCGCCCAGCGCGAAGAAGGCCACCGCACCGTCGGTGACGAAGAACATCACCGCATAATAGGGGTTGAGCGCCCACAGAATGTCGGGATTGAGGATGATCTGGTTGAGGCCGAGCCCCGCGATGGTCACGAAATAGACGATCATCACCGGCGCAAACAGCGCGCCAACCTTGGCCGTACCGCGGCTTTGCAGCAGGAACAGGCAAACCAGCAGCACCAGCGCGATCGGGATCACGAGCGGATTGAGCCGCTGATCGACCACCGTCAGGCCCTCGACCGCGGACAGGACCGAGATGGCCGGCGTGATCATGCTGTCGCCATAAAACAGCGAGGTCGCGAAGACCCCCAGCAGCACCACCAGCCAGCCATAGCTCGACTTGCCGATATGGCGGCTGAGCAAGGCGACCAGCGCGAGGCTGCCGCCCTGCCCCTTGTTGTCCGCACGCATCAGGATGGTGACATACTGGATCGCCACGACGACCAGCATCGACCAGAAAATCAGGCTGACCACGCCGAGCACATGCAGGCGGTCGATAGCGATGCTCGCGGCCCCGGCGAACGTTTCGCGGAAAGCATAGAGCGGGCTTGTCCCGATATCGCCGAAGACGACACCGATCGCCCCCACCGCCAGCGCAGTGCGCGAGCCGCCGTGGCCGTGGCCACCCTGCTCGGTTACGGGAGGCACGCCATCCTGCTGGAGCGGCGCAGAAGCGGTATCATTCATGCGGGATTGGGTTCCGACAACATCGTGTCACATGGCCTGCTTGGCGAAGTCGCGGCGATTAGCAGCAAGGCTTCGCACTCGCAACAAATCGCGCATCGCATTGATTATTCATCGGTTTGTTGGGCAGCGGATGGCTCTGCAACGCCCAACATCGCCTCCAGCCGGTCGAGTCGCGCGGCCAGCGGTGCACGCCACTCGGCGTTTTCGGGCGCCACTTCGAGCAATTCGCGCCACAGCGCGAGCGTGCGGCCCGGCTCCCCTGCCCGCAGGAAAGCCAGCCCGAGGAAGTAGGTTGGCGCGGGATTATTCGGCGCAGCCTGCTCGCCGCGCGAATAGGCGAACAGCGCCGCCGCGGTCAGCTGGCCATCGGCATGTTCCACCAGCGCATTGCCCAGCGCCACCCAGGCCTCGCCGTCATCGGGGTTCTCCGCCACCGCATTGCGCAGGAAATTCGCCGCCTGGTCGTGCTGGCCGCGCCGGGTGAAGGCGTCGGCAGTGACCACGAAGCGCGAGGGCAGCCTACCCGCCGGATAGAATTCGCGCCGTGCCTCGACCATCAATTCGCCGGTCTGCGCGGCATTGTCGGTCACCGGAGTGGCGGCCGCGCCGGCCTGTCCCGGGTGCCCCTGCAAGGCGTAGCCCGCGAGCCCGAACAGCAGCGCCGAGCCGAACAGCATCCACAGGCTGCGCGGCAGCTTGAGCAGGACGACCGCGAGGCCGAAGACCAGCGCCGCAAGCACGATGATCGGCAACCAGCTCATGCACGCCCCCGGAACCGGCGCAGCAGTACCGCGCCCGCGCCCAGTATGAGCAGCAGCGGGATGGCGAAGAGCGGCCAGGTCGTCGCGCTCACCTCGGGCTTGTAGCTGACGTAATCGCCATAGCGCTGCATCAGCCAGCTGCGAATGTCGCCGGGGCTTTCACCCGCCGCGATGCGGATGCGCACCTGGTGGCGCATGTCACCCGCCATGGGGGCATCGCTATCGGCAATCGACTGCGACTGGCACTTGAGGCAGCGCAGCGTCTCCATCAGTTCCTGCGCGGCCTGTTCCTGCGCGGGATCGTCAAGCTGGCGATAGGCATAGGGCGCGGGCGGCATGCTTTGCTGCGCGGTAGCCGGCAGCGCGAGCGCGAGCATGAGGGCGGCCAGAAAGGCGCGGATCATCGGGCCTGCTCCAGTTGTGCCAGCAGCACCGGCACATCGCTCGCACGGACATCGCCGATGTGCTGGTAGCGGATCACGCCCTCGCCATCGATCACGAAGGTTTCGGGCACGCCGGAAGAGCCGATCGCCAACTGGACTTCGGACAGATCGTCGCGCCCGATGCGGCTGTAGGGATTGCCGTGCTGCGCGAGGAACCGGGCGATGTCTTCGGGCCGGTCGCGGATCGCGACGCCGACGATCTCCACGCCCTGCCGCTCGAGGCTTTCGAGATGCGGGGCTTCCGCGATGCAGGGCAGACACCAGCTTGCCCAGATATTGAGCAGGCGCGGCCGGCCATCGCCGAAGGTTGCATTGGAGACCCCCTCGACCCCGTCCATCGCCGGCGGAAGGTCGAAATAGGGCAATTCTTCGCCGACCATGCCGCTGGCGACGAATTCGTCCTTTGGCTGCGTCAGCTGATAGGCCGCGAGGCCGAGGAACAGCGCAAACAGGAACAGCGGGACCCACAGACGCCAGCTCATGCGAGAGCCTCCCGGTCCGCGCGGCGTTCGGCGATGCGTACTGCGAGGCGGCGATGCCTCAGATCGCTGAGCAGCCGGCCGAGCAAGGCCAGCACGCCGCCCAGCGCCACCAGCAGGCCGCCGTACCAGATCAGCGGGACAAAGGGCTTCCACCACAGCCGCACCTGCCACCGCCCGTCGGGTGCGCGATCACCGATCACTGCATAAAGCTGGCCATTCCAGCGCGTGACCAGCGCGCTTTCGGTGGTCTGCTGCGGCGGGGCCCAGAAATTGCGCGATTGCGGGGTCAGGATATGCGGCTCGCCGCCATCATAGCTTGCCGCAAGCCGGCCCTGGATCGCGGTCCAGTTGGGACCCGCAACCGGCTCGACACCCTGCAAGACGATCGTCCACGGGCCGACGGTGGCGCTGCCGCCTTCGGCCACGGCGGCGAGCCGTTCCTTGGTGAAGGCGCTTTCGCTCGCCATGCCGATCAGCGCCACCGCGATGCCGAAATGGGCGACTACCATGCCCCATGTCGCAAGCGGGGTGCGGCCCAGCTTGCGGCGGCGCAGGGGCAGCAGGCTGGCGACCGCCAACCCCAGCCCGAAGGCCAGTCCGAGCAGCGGCAACAGCGCGATCTCCGCGAGCAGGCCGAACAGGACCAGCCCCGCGAGCACCAGCGCGGCGAACAGTGCCACTTCGCGGCCGATCCGGTCGATCCGGTCCTGCCGCCAGCGCAGCAGCGGTCCGACCGCCATGACCGCGAGCATGGGGATGACGAAGATCGCCCCGACCGGGTTGAAATAGGGCGGCCCGACCGACACGCGCACATCGAACGCCTCGGTCAGCAGCGGGTAGAGCGTACCCAGCAGCACGATGGCCAGGATCGCGCTCAGCATGACGTTGTTGAAGACCAGCGCGCCTTCGCGGCTGGCGAGTGCGAACCGCTCACCCTCGCTGATCGTATTGGCGCGCAGCGCGAACAGCAGCAGCGCCCCGCCAATGAAAATACCGAGCAGCACGAGGATGAAGGTCCCCCGCTCGGGATCGACCGCAAACGCATGCACGCTGGTCAGGATGCCCGACCGCACGAGGAAGGTGCCGACCATGCTCATCGAGAAGGCGACCACACCGAGCATGATCGTCCAGGTGCGCAGCGCGTCGCGGCTGGCGAGAACACTGGCCGAATGGAGCAAGGCAGTCGCCGCGAGCCAGGGCATGAGCGAAGCATTCTCGACCGGGTCCCAGAACCACCAGCCGCCCCAGCCAAGCTCGTAATAGGCCCAGTAACTGCCCGCAGTGATGCCCACCGTCAGCATGACCCACGCGCCGAGCACCCACGGCCGCATTGCGCGCGCGAAATCGGGGGTCACCTGCCGCGTCAGCAGCGCCCCCACGGCGAAGCTGAAGGCAACCGACAGGCCGACATAGCCGAGGTAGAGCGTGGGCGGATGGAAGGCGAGACCGATGTCCTGCAACAAGGGATTGAGCCCCATCCCCTCAGCCGCGGGGGTCGGCAGGCGTTCGAAGGGATTCGAACTGAGCAGCAGGAAGGCGTAAAATCCCAGCGAGACCACGCCCTGTGCGGCCAGCGTGGCATTCATCGTCCGCTCGGGCAGACGCCGCTCGACCAGCGCGATCAGGGCACCGGCGAGACCCATCACGGTCACCCACAGCAGCATCGAGCCCTCGTGATTGCCCCATGTGCCCGACAGCTTGAACACCAGCGGTTTCATCGAATGCGAATTGGAGGCCACCAGCTTGACCGAGAGATCGGTGACGGCAAACAGCCACACCAGCATTGCGAAGGACAGCGCCACAAGCACACCCTGGACGATCGCCGCAGGGCGAATCAGCCCGGCCAGTTCGCTCGCCCCGTCATTGCGCACCGCCATGAAGCCGACGGCCATCTGCAGCGCGGCCAGAGCGGCGGCGAGCCACAGGGCGGCAAGACCCAGTTCGGCGATCATTCCAGCCCGACCGTCGTTTCCTCGGCCATTTGCGCGGCCTGGTGCTGTTCCATGTCCTGCAATTCGCGCGGCACGTAATTCTCGTCGTGCTTGGCGAGGAGATTGTCGGCGATGAATATCCCGCCGGGCCCCAGCCGCCCTTCGGCGACCACGCCCGAACCTTCGGCGAACAGGTCGGGTGCGATTCCGCTGAACCGCACCGGCACGCGCGATCCGTCATTTCCGGTGACGGCGAAGGTCAGCGTGACCCCGTCAGCCGCGGTTTCGAGCGATCCTTGCTCGACCATGCCGCCCAGTCGCACCGCCAGGCCGACCTCGGGCGGGTTGGCGAGCATCTGCTCGGGCAAGTAGAAATAGCTCGCCTGATTGCGCAGTGCATAGGCCGCGAGCAAGCCTGCCCCGATCAGTGCGACGAGCGCGAGGACGACCAGCACGAGCCGCTGGTGCTTGGGTTTGGGCGCGTTCATTTCCGGCGGCTTTCCTCACGGCGCTTCTCGGCGCGTTTCATGTCGAGCCATGCCCAGCCGACCATCGCCAGCGTGCCGATCACGCCCACTGCATAGGCGGCGACGACGAAGGTCCATTGATCGAGTGCTTCGCGCATCAGGCGGCTTCCATCGCGCGGCGGCGCAGGCGCGCCTCGGCCTGCACATCGGCGAGCAGCGCGCGCATGCGTGCAAGTACGACGCCGCCGAACAACAGCGAGAAGCCGGCCACTGCAACCAGCAAGGGCACGAGGAATTCGGCGTCGATCGCGCTCTTGCCCAGTGTGATGCTGGGCGGCTGGTGAAGCGAATTCCACCACACCACGCTGCGATTGATGATCGGGATGTTGATCGCGCCGAGCAAGCCGAAGATCGCCGGGATGCGCGGCGAAACACCTTCGCGTTCGGCGGCCTGCGCCAGCGCGATATAGGCGAGATAGAGGAAGGCGAGCACCAGCATGCTGGTCAGCCGCCCGTCCCACACCCACCAGGTGCCCCAGGTCGGTCGCCCCCAGATGGATCCGGTGGCGAGACAGATGATAGTGAATACAAGACCGGGCAAGGCCGCAGCGCGTGCGGCCAGCGCGGCGAGCGGGTGCCTCCAGACGAGGAATACGAGGCTTGCCACGGCGATCGCGGTCCAGCCGCCCATCCCCAGCCATGCGGCCGGGACATGCAGGAACAGGATGCGCACGGTCTCCCCCATCAGGCGGTCGGGAGGCACCTGGAACAGGCCCCAATAGAGCGCGGCCGCGCTCACCACCAGGCCGCCGACCAGCAGCAGCGGGGTCAGCGGGTTGGCGAGCGCGAGGAAGCGCTTGGGATTGGCGAAGCCATGCATCGAATATACCGTCCGGCACCGCTTTGGCAGCGCGCCACCGGCCTCGCAAGGGCGCAGTTCAGCGGCCGATCAGTTCCTGTGCCATGCGGTCGGCAACCTGGTCGGGCGAGACCCCCGTCTGGTCGCTTTCCTGCCAGATCTGTTCCAGTCGTCCGGGGATCAGTGCGATGCGCTTGCGGACCTCGTTGATGTCGCACGGCGCCTTGTCCCGGCGACAGAGATATTCAAGCGTTACCGAGATGATCCCGCCGGCATTGATCACATAGTCGGGGGCATAGAGAATGCCGCGTTCGGCCAGCATCGGGCCATGTTCCGGACGCTTGATCTGGTTGTTCGCACCGCCCGCCACGATCTGGCAATCGAGCCGCGCGATACCCTCGTCGTCGAGGATCGCCCCCAGCGCATTGGGGCTGAAAACATCGCAGGATACCGACATGATCGCATCGGCCGCAGCGGTGTCCGCACCGAGTTCGGCGGCGAGCGCTTCGGCGCGACCCGTGTCGATATCGGAAAGCGTCAGCCTGGCCCCATCGCGCGCCAGCAAGCGGGCAACGCCGCCGCCGACACTGCCCGTGCCCTGCAGCGCGACATGCACGCCTTCGATGCTGTCCTTGCCGAGCTTGTGCCGCACCGCGGCCTTGATGCCGAGGAAGATGCCGAGCGCGGTGAACGGGCCCGGATCGCCGCCCGCGGCGTCCTCGCCCTCGACCGGGAGGCCCGAGACATATTGCGTGCGCTGCGCGACCGCCGCCATGTCGGCTTCGGAAATGCCGACATCTTCCGCGGTGACGTACTGGCCGTTGAGCCGCTCCACCGCATCGGCGAAGGCCGCCAGCATTTCGGGCGTTTTGGCGGCGTCCTTCTGGGCCAGGATCACGGCCTTGCCCCCACCCATCGGCAGGCCTGCCATGGCGTTCTTGTAACTCATCCCGCGCGACAGGCGCAGCGCATCGCGCATGGCATCGGCGGGTTCGGCATAATGCCAGAAGCGGGTGCCGCCGGCACCGGGACCGAGATGGGTCGAATGGAGCGCGATGATGGCGGTCAGGCCGCTTTTCGCATCGCGGACTACCTCGACCAGTTCGTGGTCGTCGAAATCCGCTTCGGTCCAGAAAGCCGTCATGCAGCGAGTCCCCAAAATGCTCTGATGGACGGCCATGATAGGGGAGAATATGGGGCGATCGACGGGGTTCGAACCCGCGACCTCCGGTACCACAAACCGGCGCTCTAACCAACTGAGCTACGATCGCCACATGCCCCCGGAACCGCCCGGGAAAGGGGGGCTGTTACGCATGAGCGGGACAGCGTCAAGCCGCCTGCGCAACGGCGCGTGCCTGTTGCACAATGAAGCCGAATAGGGAAGCGAAAATCGCAACCGCCGCAGCTGTGCGCAATTTTCTTTCGCGGTTGAAGCGCGTTGCGCGCGCGCTATCGTAAAAGTGATGACGGGACCGGGCGAATCTTCGAGCGAGATGCTGCTGGCGCGCGAGGGCATGCAACGCGTGCCGAGCGACAAGATCGAGCTGTTCCAGCTGCGCGACTTCGTCCCCGTCGACCTGGGTGCCGGATTGATCCGCCTGATCGAGCAGGACCGGCGGCCCTCGACGCTCGCCGATGCGGGCGACGACCGCTATTTTCGCACCAGCGAAACCTGCGACCTCGATACGACTGAACCTGCCGTCCAGGCACTCGAAGACTTGCTTTTCGACCTCAACGGGATCGACCCGGCGCATGGCGAACCGCTGCAGGGCCAGCGCTATGACGTGGGGCAGGAATTCAAACCGCATTGCGACTATTTCAATCGCGGCGGGGCCGACTGGGCAACCTATTGCTCGGTCGCGGGCCAGCGGACCTGGACCTTCATGATCTATCTGAACGAGGTCGAAGGCGGCGGGGCGACCCGCTTCAAGGCGGTCGGCAGGACCTTCCAGCCCGAGGCGGGGAAGCTGGTCTGCTGGAACAACCGGCGGCCCGACCTGCGCGAAAACCCCAATACGCTCCATCACGGGATGAAGGTGCGCAAGGGGATCAAATATGTGATCACCAAATGGTACCGCGAGAAGCCTTGGGGCTGGTGACGCGGCTATCCGGCGCGCGGCGTTCGTCCAAAGAGAAAGGGCGGCCCCGCGGGACCGCCCTTGCGTAAACTCTTGGACTGGTTGCGCTCAGCCCTTCTTGAGCGACAGGCCGCCGAAGCGCTTGTTGAAGGCTGCGACGCGGCCGCCTTCCTGGATCTGCTTGGTGCCGCCCGTCCATGCCGGGTGGCTGGTCGGATCGATGTCGAGCGTCAGCGTTTCGCCCTCGTTGCCCCAGGTGGAGCGCGTCTGGAACTCGGTACCATCGGTCATCTTGACCGTGATCATGTGGTAATCGGGGTGACCTGCGGCCTTCATGATAAACGTCCTTCTAGCATCGGAACGGTTCCGACCGGTCCAGCTGTTGTGGGAAAGGCGCGCGCATAGCGGCGAGCGCCCGAATTGACAACCCTATTCGGGTGCGTCGGCAATCATCGCGGTGAACTGCACTTCGCAGGTCACCTTGCCATCCACGCTCGCCTTGCCGGCGAACTTGCAGACCTTGGCGCGCTTCTGCACGAATTCGGCCTTGAGATCGAGCAGCACACCCGGCGTCACGGGCGCGCGGAACTTGGCGTTCTCGATCGCCATGAAATAGACCAGCTTCCCCGAGTCCGCGAGGCCGAGGCTCTCCACCGCGAGTACGCCAGCGGCCTGCGCCAGCGCCTCGATCTGGAGAACACCGGGCATGATCGGGGCGCCGGGGAAATGGCCCTGGAAGAAATCCTCGTTGAAGCTGACCGCCTTGACCGCGTGGATACGCTCGTCGGCTACCAGTTCCTGCACCCGGTCGACGAGCAGCAGGGGATAGCGATGCGGCAGGCGCTTTAGCACCCCGACGATGTCGAAACCGGTCTCGCTCATCACCCTGCCCTTCTTGTCGTGCCTAGCGGCCGGTCGGCTGCGCGGGCTGCTGCTGCGCGGCCTGCTGGGCTGCCTGCTGCTGCGCCACGCCAAGGAGGACCTGCGACACGGTCTGCTGCGCGGACAGCGATTCCTGACGGGGCCGCCAATCGGCCGGCGGCGTGATCTGGACGCTCGGCATGCGCTGGTTGAGCGCGGCGACGAGGTCGTTGGTCACATTGACCGCTTCGGGTGCCCACTGGATAGCATCGGGGTTCAGCAACAGCTGGATATTCTTCTGCTGGATGACCTGCTGCTGGACATTCTGGTAATCGTTGATCAGCTGCTCGATGGCATAGGTCTGCGCGAGCACGATCGGCTGCGAAGCCTGGCCAAGCTGCTGCTCTTTCTGCTGGAGTTGCTGCACGACCGTAGGGTTGGCCTGCGCTTCGGCCTGGCTCAGCTGGCCATTGTTGTCGGTATCGAGGCTTTGCTGCAGCGTCTGCATTTCCTGACGCAGCGTGCGGATCTGCGCGATCTGCGCCGAATACTGCTGGTCGATCTGCTGATAGGCATTGATGCGCGCCTGGCTGCGCACGATCACGGCTTCGGGGCTGCTGGTAGCGATGCCCGAAACCTGCGCGGCGGCGGGAGTTGCGATGGCTACAGTGCCCGCAAGCGCGGCAGCAGCAATGGTCTTGGCGAAAAGTTTCATCAGAATTGCGTTCCTACGTTGAAGGAGAAGGTCTTGGTGTCGTCTCCGACCTGCTTCTTGAGCACGTGAGATACATCGATCCGGAACGGACCGAAGGGCGAGTTCCAGTTCACGCCAATGCCCACCGAAATACGCGGTGCGGGGCTGTCGCCGACGAACACTTCCTTGAAGAAGGTCCCTGCAATGACGTTACGCTCGTTTTCGGTCCCATCGGGTGCAAAGCGGTTGGTTACTGCTTGGATGATGTCGTTGCCCTCATCGTCTACACCGGGCTGCAGATAAAGCAGATTGCCGTCCCCGTCAGTGGCCTGCAAGCCATCGGGGTAATCCTGCAGAACCGGGCGTGTAACGCTGAACAGCGAGCCCACATCGAGGAAGATCGACGGACGCAGGCCCATCTCGCGCGCACCGCTGCCGAGCGGGATTTCGAGTTCGGCGCGGCCGAGGTAATAGGCCTTGCCGCCCAAGGCATCGTCCACGCGGCTATCGCTGGCGAGCGCTTCCTCGATCGTCTGCGAGACCCGCGGCGTGGCGGCATCGCCATCGTCGTCCAGGTACTGCAGGCGCACGATGCGCGGACCGACACCGCGGATGTCGAACCCGCGCATCTGCGGTTCACCGAGGAAGAAACGGTCGGTCAGGCGAACGTCGTCCTGCCCGGCTACGTTATTGTCCTCGAGGCTGCGAATCCAGCCGCCCTCGCCGGTCACCGAGAAGATGAAGCCGCCGCCGACGGGCCAGTACTTACCGGCGCGGGCGCGCGAACGGACATATTTCACATCGCCGCCGAGCCCGGCCAATTCGGTCGTCCAGCTGATCGTCTCGCCGCTTGTGGGACGCAGGCGACTGTTGAGCGTGTTGTAGTTGAGCGTGAGCCCGACGATCGAGCTGGTCCGCTGCCCGATTGCCTCGCACAGATAACGACTGGCAAGGATCGGATCGCAGGTCGCAACCCCGTCGCCATCGCGATCAGAGAAATACAGTCCTTCATCGAGCGTCACGTCGTCGTAATTGAACGTATAGCTGGCAACCGCCGAGGTGTACTCGGTCAACGGAACGCCCGCACGCAGCTGGGCGCCGGTGGTCGACTGCGCAAAGGTGGTGTTGCGCTCGTTATTGCGGAAGTTGAAGCTGTTGGTGTCGCGGCGATAGATATCGACGCCCGCCGAGATATTGCGGTCAAACACATAGGGTTCGGAAAAGCTCACCTGCGCCGATTTCGAATAGCGCGAATAGTTCAGGCTGAGGCCGACCGTCTGCCCGCGGCCGCGGAAGTTGCGCTGACGGATCGAGCCAGCAAGAATGAAGCTCTCGAGGCTGGAGAATCCAGCCGACAACTGCAGTTCGCCGGTCGCCTGCTCTTCGACATTGGCTTCGAGCACGATCCGGTCGGGGGCGCTGCCCTCGACCTGGTTGATTTCGAAGTTTTCCTGGAAATAGCCCAGCGAATTGATGCGTGCGGTCGACCGCGCGACCGACAGCGAATTGAAGGCATCGCCTTCGGCCAGGCGGAATTCGCGGCGCACGACCTTGTCCTGTGTCAACGTGTTGCCGTTGACGTCGATCCGTTCGACATAGACGCGGGGCGCTTCGCGCAAGGCGAAGGTCACGTCCATCGTCAGCGTGTCCTGGTTGCGGCTGAACTGCGGCTGGACGTCGGCAAAGGCGTAACCGAAGGTCCCGGCAAGCTCGCTGAGCTGCTCGACCGTGTCCTCGACCAGCTTGGCATCGTACCAGTCGCCGCCCTGCATCGGCAGACGCGCGGTCATCGCCTCATCGTCGAAATCGCGGATCTGCGATTCAACATCGACCGTGCCGAATTTGTACCGCTCGCCTTCCTCGACGACATAAGTGATGATGAAGTCGCGCTTGTCGGGGGTCAGTTCGGCGACCGCCGAAACCACGCGGAAATCGGCATAGCCTTCGGTCAGGTAATACTGGCGCAGCTTCTGCTGGTCGAAGGCCAGACGATCGGGATCGTAGCTGGTGTTGGAACTGAGGAAGCTGGTCAGACGCGCCTGCTTGGTCAGCATCTCGCCGCGCAGCTTCCCGTCGGAGAAAGCATCGTTGCCGATAATGTTGATCTGGCGAACCTTGGACTTGGGTCCTTCGCTGATCTCGAACACGATATCGACGCGGTTCTGCGACAGTTCGACCATCTTCGGCTCGACCGTGGCGGCGAAGCGGCCCTGGCGCTTGTACAGCTCGATGATGCGGGACACGTCGGCGCGGACCTTCGAACGGGTAAAGATCTGCCGCGGCGACAGCCGGATTTCGGGCAGCACCTTGTCGTTCTTCAGCCGGCGATTGCCTTCGAGGATGATGCGGTTGATGACCGGGTTCTCGACAATGGTGATGACCACATCGCCATTGTTGTTGACCACATTGGCGCTGGAGAACAGCTCGGTCGCATAGAGATCCTTGAGGACCTCATCGCCCGCGGCCTGCGTCCAGGTGTCGCCGGGACGCAACTTGATGTAGGACAGGATCGTCTGCGCCTCGAGGCGCTGGGCGCCGCTGACAGCGATCGTGCGCACGACATCCTGCTGGACCGCCGGGGCGGCTGCCGGGACTGCGGCAGCCTCTTCCTGGGCAAGAACCGCGGTGGGCACACCTGCAAGCATGGTGCCGGCCAGCAGGCCGATAGCCAGCCGCGCGGCAGGGTTGCGTCGCGTGGCGGCAGAAGCAAAATTAGTCATCGACAAGGAGATTCCCGTCCTCGTTACACTTACAGCAGACCCGGCTGGTGCAGCCCCCGATCCGGCATCGGGCCGCGTTGTGCGGGGCGGCCTTGCCGTCCCCTGCCCCATGCGTCCGTGGCGATCAAGCTTTGCTGCGGTCTATTGCCGGTTACCCGCTCCCTTTCCCCGGCTAATTCCCGAAAACGGGAAGCGTCACCAGATCGTTGATTGTGACGAACACCATCAGCATGAGCACAAGGGCCACACCGGCGCGGTACGCCACTTCGGTTCCACGGGGACCGACTGGCTTCCGGCGGACCGCTTCTGCCGCGTAGAAAGCCAGGTGCCCGCCGTCGAGCGCCGGAATTGGCAGGAGGTTGATGAATGCCAAGTTAAGCGAAATCAGCGCCGCGAAATTGATGAAGGCCATTGCGCCGAGACTGAGCTGTTCGCCCGAGAATTTCGCGATCTTGACCGGACCGCCCAGTTCCTGGACCGACCGTTCGCCGGTGAATATCTGGCCGATGCCGGTCACCATCATGTCGACGATGCCGATCGAGTGATCGACCGCCAGGCCAAGCGAGGCGACCACGCCCTGCGGTTCGAACTCGAAGCCCGCGGCCGCCGGTGCGATGCCGATCAGCCCGATCTTGGAGACATTGCCGAACCGATCTTCCATCTCGACACTGCGGACGGGCACGGCAAAGCTCTGCTCGGCGCCGTCCCGTTCGACGGTGATGTCGAGCGTACGCCCGGGGTAGAGCATGATCGAATCCTGCAGGTCGCGGAAGTCCTCGATCCGCTCGCTTTCGACCGCCACGATGCGGTCGCCGATCGCGATCCCCGCTGCGCGCGCAGGCGAGATTTCGGCGAATTCGGCGACGGTCAGCTGTTCTTCGGGATTGCCCGGAACCGGCTTTCCGTAAAAGGCGAAGAAACCCGCGAAGATCGCCAGCGTCAGCAGGATGTTGGTTGCCGGCCCGGCGAAGACGATCAGCGCGCGCTTCCACAGCGAGGCATGATGGAAACTTCCCGCGCGCTCTTCCGCGCTCGCTTGTGCCGCGGCGTCGGCATCAGGAATGCTCGCCGGGTTCATATCGCCCTTGAACTGGACATAGCCGCCCAGCGGCAGCGCGCTGAGCTTCCACCGCGTGCCACGTTTGTCCGTGAAGCCCCAGAGTTCCTTGCCGAATCCGACCGAGAACGCTTCTGCATGGACGCCGAACCAGCGGCCGACCAGATAGTGGCCCATCTCATGGATCGTCACCAATGGCCCCAGCAGCAGCGGGAAACCGATGACGTAGTAGAGCCATAAAGGCAGGTTCAGTTCCAAGGTCAGGCAGGCTCCAGAATGCGGGTGGCACGGGTGCGGGCGTCTTCGTCTACGCGCAGGACCTCTTCGAGGGTCCGCGGCGCTTGGGGCAGATCACCCTGATCGAGAACGCTCTCGACCAATACCGCGATGCGGCTGAACGCAATCTGACGCTTCAGGAAAGCAGCCACCGCGATTTCGTTTGCGGCATTGAGCACCGCCGGGGCCGCGCCGCCCGCTTCGGCGGCCTGACGTGCCAGCCGTGTCGCCGGAAAACGGTCCTCATCGGGGGCGAAGAAGGTCATCTCGCCAATTGCCGGCAGATCGAGCGGAGCCATGGGCGTATCCATCCGCGCGGGCCAGGCAAGGCACGAGGCAATCGGCACGCGCATGTCCGACGGCCCCAGCTGCGCCAGTGTCGAGCCATCGCGATATTCGACCATCGAATGGATCACGCTTTGCGGATGCACGACGATGCGGATGCGGTCGAGTCCGACGGGGAACAGGTGATGCGCCTCGATCAGCTCGAGACCCTTGTTGAACATGGTCGCACTGTCGACGCTGATCTTGGCGCCCATGTCCCAATTGGGGTGCGCGATCGCCTGCTCAGGCGTCACTGCGGACAAATCCTCGACCATGCGCAGCGGACCGCCGCTGGCGGTCAGCGTGATGGAGCGGACGTCCGCGATCTTGCCGCCCTGCAGGCACTGGAAGATGGCATTGTGCTCGCTGTCGACGGGTAGCAGCGTGGCCCGGTGCCGGGCGACGGCGGCGGTCATCACCTCGCCCGCGGAGACCAGCGCTTCCTTATTGGCCAGCGCGATCGTGCCGCCCTGCTCGATCGCCGCCATGACCGGGCCCAGCCCGGCGCAGCCGACGATGGCCGCCACGGTGATCCCGGCAGGACGCGCAGCGGCCTCGCAGAGCGCACTACGCCCGGCCGCGGCTTCGATCCCGCTGCCCGAAAGCGCGTGACGCAGGTCGTCGAGGCAACTCTCGTCGGCGACGACGGCAAGTTCGGCCCCAAATTCACGCGCTGCGGCAGCCAGCCCCGCGACGTTGGAATTGGCGGTCAGCGCGACGACGTTCCAGTCCCCTGGATTGCGGCGGAGGAGGTCGAGTGTCTGCTCGCCCACCGAACCCGTCGCACCGAGGATGGAGATCGACCGGGTCATTGCGCGGCACCCAGCAGGACGCCTGCGAGCAGCACGACGGGGATCATCCCGTCGGTCCGGTCGAACACGCCGCCATGCCCCGGGATTAGCTTGGACGAATCCTTCACCCCCGCCTTGCGCTTGAGCCAGCTTTCAAAGAAATCGCCCGCCTGTGCCGCCACGGCGGTGAGCGCGCCAAGGCCGAGCATCTGGCCGAACCGGGCAATATCGATGGCAGCGGCCGCATCGCCGCGCATGGCGGGGGCGACGAAATAGCTCCAGACCGCGATCCAGATCGTCGCACCGACGATCCCGCCCAGCAGGCCCGCCCAGGTCTTAGATGGGCTGATCGAAGGTGCGATCTTGGGCCCACCCAGCGTACGACCGAAGAAATAGGCAAAGCTGTCGACGAAGACGACGGCGCCGATCACGCCGACCACCAGCGGCAGCGGAAAGCGCGCCAGCATATAGCCCGCAAGCCCGATATAGATCGCACCGCCAAGGATACCGGCGAGGCGGAAGGGCACGGAGGGGGTGGCCTTCACCATCAACAGTACGAATTCGACCATGGTCGCAAGCGTGACGGCGAGGAGGAACCAGCCCAGCCACGGGGCGCCGGCGACCAATGCGCCGATTGCGAGCGCAATCATCACCACGGCGGAGACGACCCGTACGGGCAGATCTGCATTCTTGCGTACGGGCGATGCCGTAGATGTCTCAGCGTCCGCCAAAGCGCCTCTCCCTCTCCGCGAAATCGGCCAGCGCCTGCTTCAGGTGATCGGGCGTAAAGTCCGGCCAGAGGACGTCGAGGAACAGCATCTCCGCGTAGGCCGCCTGCCACAAGAGGAAATTCGACAGCCGCACTTCGCCGCTGGTGCGGATCAGCAGGTCAAGCGGCGGCAAATCCGCACTGTAGAGATGCCGGGCGATGCCCTCTTCGGTGATCTCGCCCTCGGCCGCCGCCTGCCGCGCCGCCTGGACGATTTCGGCATGCGAACCGTAGTTCAGCGCGACCGCCAGCGTGCGCGAGCCCTGCGCGGTCTGCTCCAGCGCATCCTCGAGCATTTCGACGATATCGGGCGCAAGCCCGCGCCAGTCACCGAGAATATGCAGCCTGACGTCGTTGGCGACGAATTCGGGCAGGTCCGATTTGATGAACTTGCGCATCAAGTTCATCAGATCGTCGACCTCTTCCTCGGGCCGCTTCCAGTTTTCGCTGCTGAAGGCATAGAGCGTCAGGCACTCGATCCCGGTGCCCTCGAGACCGCGCACCAGTTCGCGCACCGCTTCCACGCCCTTGCGATGCCCCATCGCGCGGGGCAGATGCTTGCGCTTCGCCCAGCGGCCGTTGCCATCCATGATGATGGCCACATGGCGGGCGCTCGCCCCTTCCCCAGTCATCCTTTCACTCCGCGTCCTGTCCGCCTTACTGCGTCAGGATTTCCTTTTCCTTCTGCGCAGCGGTGGCATCGGCTTCGGCGACATAGGTGTCGGTCAGCTTCTGCACTTCATCCTCGCCGCGCTTGCGCTCGTCTTCCGAGATCGCCTTCTTCTTCTCGTCATCCTTGAGCGCTTCCATCCCGTCACGGCGCACGTTGCGGATGGCGATCTTGGCCTGCTCGGCATACTGGCCGGCCAGCTTGGCCAGTTCCTTGCGCCGTTCCTGAGTCAGGTCGGGCATCGGCAGGCGCACGTTCTGCCCGTCGGCCATCGGGTTGAGCCCGAGATTGGCCTTAGCGATGCCCTTTTCGACCGCAGTGACATTGGCCTTGTCCCATACCTGCACGCTGAGCATGCGCGGTTCGGGCGCGCTGACCGTGGCGACCTGGTTGAGCGGCATCATCGAGCCATAGACCTCGACCATCACGGGATCGAGCAGGCTGGTGTTCGCCCGGCCGGTGCGCAGGCCGCCAAGATCGCTCTTGAGGCTTTCGACGGCGCCTTTCATGCGGCGCTCGATATCGGCTTTGTCGTACTTGGCCATGGCGGCTTCCTCTGTCTTGTCTTTGCGTTCAGTTCTTGACGATCGTCTGCACGCCTTCGCCGCTCAGCACACGGGCGAGATTGCCCTTGTCGCGGATCG
Organism: Qipengyuania sp. Mu-71; assembly: GCF_036867055.1. Taxonomy (NCBI): domain Bacteria; kingdom Pseudomonadati; phylum Pseudomonadota; class Alphaproteobacteria; order Sphingomonadales; family Erythrobacteraceae; genus Qipengyuania; species Qipengyuania sp. Mu-71. The sequence goes on from NZ_JBAJHR010000001.1 coordinate 1,607,555, forward strand.
AGAAGACGACGATCGGAATCTTGTTGTCGCGACATAGCGCGACGGCGCTGGCGTCCATGACCTTGAGGTCATCGGCCAACACCTTGCCGTAAGTCACGGTGTCGAAACGCTTGGCGTCCGCGTTCTTCTTGGGGTCGCTGTCATAGACCCCGTCGACGCTGGTGCCCTTGAGCAGCGCATCGCAATTCATTTCCGCCGCGCGCAGTGCTGCGCCGCTGTCGGTGGTGAAATAGGGCGCGCCGACACCCGCGGCGAAGATCACGATCCGTCCCTTTTCGAGATGGCGCTCGGCGCGGCGACGGATCACCGGCTCGCATACCTGGTCCATCTGCACCGCGCTCTGCACGCGGGTCTGGACACCAAGCTGCTCGAGCGCGCTTTGCATCGCCAGTGCGTTCATCACCGTGGCAAGCATGCCCATGTAATCGGCCTGCGCGCGGTCCATCCCCTGCGCTGCACCGGCCATGCCGCGAAAGATATTGCCGCCGCCGATGACGAGGCAGATTTCGAGGCCGGTTTCCTTCGCCTGCTTCACTTCCTGCGCGAGTTCCAGCACGAAGGCCGGATCGATCCCGAATTGCTGGTCGCCCATCAGCACCTCGCCCGAAAGCTTGAGGAGGACACGTTTCATCGTCGAAAGAGGCATGAGCGCGGAGGGATCCGTGTAGCGTAGGGGGTTGCGGGTCCTTAGCCATGAAGCAGGAAACGCGCAAAGGGAAAGCCGGGGTTCGGCGCTAGCGGGGAAAACGGCGTGCCCCGGTTCGGGCGGCAGCACGTGAGCGCGAGGAAGATGCGTCCGCCAGACACGAAAGCGGTCGCCGAACCGAAGTCCGACGACCGCTCCCGAATTCACGCGTCCCGGAAACATCGGGCGCAGGAAACTGCACAGATAAAGAACTGACGGTCCAGCCCTTTATCGTGCGCGATACACAGGATTAGCCAGCGACGGCTGCCGCGACTTCTGCAGCGAAGTCAGCTTCTTCCTTCTCGATGCCTTCGCCGAGCTGGAAGCGGACATAATCCACCAGTTCGATCTTGGCGCCGGCATCCTTGCCGGCCTGCTCGACGACCTGCGCAATGGGGGTCTTGTTATCCATCACGAAGACTTGGCTGAGCAGCGCGTTTTCCTTGGCATACTTGCCGATCGCGCCTTCGACCATCTTGTCCTGCACGGCTTCGGGCTTGCCGCTTTCGGCAGCCTTTTCCTTGGCGATCGCGCGTTCACGCTCGATCACGTCGGCGTCGAGGCCTTCAGCGGTTAGCGCCTGCGGGAATGCCGCGGCGATGTGCATGGCCAGCTTCTTGCCCAGCTCTTCGAGCTTGGCGGTATCGCCTTCGCTCTCGAGTGCGACGAGCACGCCGATCTTGCCGAGGTCGGGGGCCACAGCGTTGTGCATATAGGGCACGATCACGCCGTTGGTGACCGAAACGGTCATCATGCGGCGGACCTGCTGGTTTTCACCGATGGTCGCGACATTGTCGGTCAGCTTGTCCGAAACGGTGCCGCCATCGGGATAGGAAGCAGCCTTGAGCGTGTCGATGTCGTCACCCGAAACGCCCAGCGCGACCTGCGTGGTCTTGCGGACGAAGTCCTGGAACTTGTCGTTCTTGGCGACGAAGTCGGTTTCCGAGTTCACTTCGACGGCCACGCCCTTGGTGCCTTCGACGGCCACGCCGACAAGACCTTCGGCCGCGGTGCGGCTCGACTTCTTCTGGGCGGTGGCGAGGCCCTTGGCGCGCAGTGCGTCGACCGCGGCTTCGATATCGCCATTGGCGCCTTCGAGGGCCTTCTTGGCGTCCATCATGCCCGCGCCGGTCTTCTCGCGCAGGGCCTTTACGTCAGCAGCAGTGAATGCAGCCATGGTCGTTTCCTTCTTGGTATGGTGTGCGGGCACCGGGCCAGCTGGTGGGCGGCCCGGCGCGTAACTCCGCTTTGTGACGGGCGCATGATGGCGCCCGGTCAATCGAGGGCTCAGGCCTCGACGGTTTCTTCCGGCGGGTTTTCCATCGCGCCGACATCGGCACCCGAATCCTGCACGCTGTCACCCTTGCCGCTCTTGGCGGCATTGGCGACTGCATCACAGTACAGGCGGATGGCGCGGGCCGCGTCGTCATTGCCCGGGATCGGGAAGGCGATGCCTTCGGGATCGACATTGGTATCGAGCACCGCAACCACCGGGATGCCGAGGACGTTGGCTTCCTTGATCGCCAGGTCTTCCATGTTGGCATCGATCACGAACATCACGTCGGGAATGCCGCCCATGTTGCGAATGCCGCCGAGCGACATTTCGAGCTTGTCCCGCTTGCGGGTCAGGTCGAGCACTTCCTTCTTGGTCAGGCCCGCAGTGTCCCCCGACAGGCGCTCGTCGAGCGTCTTGAGGTACTTGATGCGTTCGCTGATGGTCTTCCAGTTGGTCAGCATGCCGCCGAGCCAGCGATGGTTGACGAAGTGCTGGCCCGAAGCGAGCGCGGCTTCGCGGATCGCGTCCTGCGCCTGGCGTTTGGTACCGACGAACAGCACCTTGCCGCCCGAACGGGCCGTCTGCTGGATGAAGTCGAGCGCGCGCGCGAAAAGCGGCACGGTCTGCGACAGGTCAATGATGTGGATGCCGTTGCGCGCGCCGAAGATATACGGCTTCATGCGCGGGTTCCAACGGTGGGTCTGGTGGCCGAAATGCGTGCCGGCCTCGATCAGTTCCTGCATCGTGACGGTAGGAGCCGCCATAAGTAAATTCCTTTCCGGTTATGCCTCTGGAAAGCTGGAACCCGAATGCGGTCATGTCCCGCGGCGGGCACCGGTCTGTGCGCCTTCCATGTGGATTTGCCCGCTACACTGCAGCCGAAAATCGGCCGAATCCGCTGCGGACCGCGCGCACTTAGCGCCGATGAGTGGGAAAATCCAGACTCGATTTGCCGCAAAAAATGCGGGGCCGAACGGGAAAACGCTTGACAGTTGAGAACAAAAAGAGAACATTGTTCTCATTCGCCGGAACCTCCGGCGGGCGCTACGGGTTTTCCACTAGATTTCCCCGGTCTGTCAACAGGCTTGTCGGCAACCGGGCAGGGAGATTTCGCGATGTTCGCATTGTTCCTCATTACCCTTCTCGCTGCCATCGGTCTAGCAACGGCGACCGTGCTCGCCGACAGCGGGCTGCGCTGGTGGTCCGCTTTCGCTCGTCTGCGGAGTGAATTGAAGGGCGCGCCCGCCCCATTGCCAGCACTGCGACCGGCCACGACTGCTGGCTCTCAGGCCGCGTTCGATCGGTCGGGTACGGTACGTTCTGCCGGCGGCAGGGTCAGCTACGCCGCTTGACCCGCGAGTAGCGCAGCAGGCTGTAAGGAAGCAGCAGGAGATACCCGGCGCAGATGGCGCTCAGCGTCCACCAGGGTTCGACCAGCAGCGCCGCGAAGGTCAGGCCCACGAATGCCAGCACTTCCAGCCGTATCCCGCGCCGCGGACGCAGCGAGGTCCAGCTCGGGGTGGCCATGTTGGAAATCATCAGCAGCGCAATGACGGTCAGCCAGATGCCCACCAGCAGCGGATGGCGCAGCACGTCGAGACCGGTGGCCATCCACAGATAGAACGGTGAAAAGGCGAGCCCCGCCCCGATCGGTGCGGGAACGCCAGTCAGGAAGCCAAGCGATTTGTGCGGCTGCTCGGACACATCGATCTGCGCATTGAAGCGCGCAAGGCGCAGCGCGCAGCAAATCGCGAACGCCAGCGCGGCAAACCAGCCGAGGCGCGGCTCGGCCACCAGCGACCACAGGAAGATGATGATTGCCGGTGCAGTACCGAAGCTCAGCGAATCAGCGAGACTGTCGAGCTCCGCACCGAACCGCGACTGCGCCTTGAGCGCGCGCGCGATCCGCCCGTCGACCCCGTCCAGTATCCCGGCGATGATTACTGCCACCACTGCAGCAGACCAGTTCTCGTCGATCGCGAACCGGATCCCGGTCAGGCCCGAACACAGCGCGGCCGCGGTGATCGCATTGGGGATCATCGCGCGCAGGGTCAGCGCCCGCGTGTGCACCTCGGTGGGTTGTTCGTCTTCCGTCGCCTTGGGACCGAGGCGGGCTCCGCCGTCCGGGTCGGCGCTGGGAGCGGTCACTGCGACACGCCCTCGATCAGCCGCTGCGAACCGATTTCGGCCAGCACGGTTTCACCCGCGATGACCTTCTGGCCGAGCAGGACGCGGGAATCGGTCCCGGCAGGCAGATAGACATCGACCCGGCTGCCGAAGCGGATCAGGCCGATCCGCTGGCCCACGCCGACACTGTCGCCGGGCTTGACGAAGGGCACGATCCGCCGCGCGACGAGGCCGGCGATCTGCGTGAAGCCGATCTTCTGCCCGTCCATCCGTTCGATCAGGACGTGCTGGCGTTCGTTTTCCTCGCTCGCCTTGTCGAGACCCGCGTCGACAAAACTGCCGGGAATATAGACCACGCGGCGCACGGTCCCGGCGATCGGGGTGCGGTTGATATGGACATCGAACACCGACATGAAGATCGAAATACGCGTGACCGGGCCCGGCTTCAGCCCGGCATGGCCGCTGCCATCGTCGATCATCAATTCCTCGGGCGGTTCGACTTCGGCGATCAGCGACACCAGGCCATCGGCCGGGGCGACGATCAGATTGTCGTCCTGCGGCACCACGCGCTCGGGATCGCGGAAGAACGCGAACACGCCAAGCGACAGCAGCAACAGCGGCCAGCCAATGATTTCCCAGTCGAGACCGATCAGGAACACAAGGCTGACCAGCACCGCGATGACGCCGAACTTGCGACCTTCGGGATGGATCGGGGGCCATGACCAGCGAACATCGCCGCGGCCACGATTGTCGAGTAAATCACCTGCCATGTCGGCCAAGTAGGGCCTGCGGGCAGCAGTCACAAGATGTTATGCCACCTTACGCACGAACACCGCACCCGCCGAATAGCCCGCGCCGAAGCTGCAGATCAGCCCCGTATCGCCCGCGGCAAGGTCTTCATTATGCTTGTGGAACGCGATGATCGAACCCGCGCTCGACGTATTCGCATAGGTATCGAGCACCGTCGGGCTCTCGTCGGGCGTGGCCTCGTGGCCCAGCACACGCTGTGCGATCAGCCGGTTCATCCCGGCATTGGCCTGGTGCAGCCACAGCCGCCTCAGCGCCTGCGGTTCGATGCCCAGTCGCTCGGCTTCGGTGACGATCATCTCGGCCACCATCGGGACGACTTCCTTGAACACCTTGCGGCCTTCCTGGACGAAGAGCTTGTCCGGCTTGCCCTCACCCTCGGGCGAAGCGCGGTTGAGGAAGCCGAAATTGTTGCGGATGTTGTTCGAGAACACGGTCTTCAGCCGCGTGCCGAGAATGTCCCAATGCTGCTTGGGCGCCACAGCGACATCCTCGACCAGCACCGCCGTGGCCACATCGCCAAAGATGAAATGGCTGTCACGATCGCGCCAGTTGAGATGGCCACTGGTAATCTCCGGGCTGACCACGAGCACGCTCCTGGCATTGCCCGAGCGAATATAGTCGGCCGCGGTCTGGATGCCGAAGGTCGCCGAGGAGCAGGCGACATTCATATCGAAGCCGAAGCCGTCGATGCCCAGCGCCTGCTGGATTTCGATCGCCATCGCCGGGTAGCCGCGCTCCATGTTTGACGCCGCGCACAGCACCGCATCGACATCCGCAACATCGCGCCCCGCCCGCTCGAGCGCCTGCCGCGCCGCCTTCACGCCGATTTCCGCCATCACCGAAAGTTCGTCGTTCGACCGCTCGCGCAGCCGCGGTGCCATGATTTCCGGATCGAGGATGGGCGCCTTCGTCATCACATGGCGCGCCTTGATTCCGCTCGCCTTTTCGATGAATTCGACCGAACTCGGCTGAAGCGCTTCGACTTCCCCCGATGCAATGGCTTCCGCATTGTCGGCATTGAATATCTCGACGTAGCGATTGTAGCTTTCGACGAGCTCTTCGTTGGTGATGGTGTCTTCGGGCGTGAACAGCCCGGTGGAGGAGATGACGGGGCGCCCGGTCAAATTGCTATCGTGACTCATGCCGGCTGGTTAGTCCGGCTCCGGCCATCCCGCAAGTTCCGGTCCCGCCCGAGGTGCAGACATGCCTTGGCATCGCCGCGGGCACCCGATAGTGCTGACGACATGCAGGATACGCAGCCTTCGCGCCCCCGCAACTTTTGCGATAGCTGCGCCATTCGCAACCGGGCGATCTGCGCCGAGCTGGACGAACGCGAGATAGACCTGCTCAACACCATCGGGCGGCGCCGCACCCTGGCAGCGGGCGAACAGCTGATGTGGGAAGGCGACGAGGCGGTGCTGGTCGCCAATGTGATCGAGGGCGTGCTCAAATTGTCATCGCACTCGGCCGACGGCAAGGAGCAGATCCTCGGCCTCGTCTATCCCTCCGATTTCCTCGGTCGGCCCTTCGGGGAAACCTCACCTTATGGCGTCGAAGCGCTGACCGAGGCGCAGATCTGCGTGTTCGAACGCGCGGACTTCGACCATTTTGCGCGCGAACATCCGCGCCTCGAACACAAATTGCTCGAACGCACGCTCAGCGAACTCGACCGGACCCGGCGCTGGATGCTGCTGCTTGGCCGCATGAATGCCGAACAGAAGGTCGCCAGCTTCCTGATCGAAATGGCCGACCGGCTGGGCAACGGCGTTGCGGGCGCGCAGACCAGCCTGCTTCTGCCCGTGTCACGACAGCAGATCGCCGATGTGCTCGGCCTCACGATCGAAACGGTCAGCCGCCAATTGACCCGCCTGCGCAGCGCAGGCGCGATCGAACTCCCCTCACGGCGCGAAATCATCCTGCGCGACCGCGCCGACCTCGAACTGCGCGCAGGGTAACGCCGATCACGCGGATTGCCGCCGGAAATCCCGACGACGTCAACGGATATGAGAGTTTCGGAAAGGGTGGCGGTGGTGGCAGGGCTTGAATCGAACCTAGCAATTAACGTTTTGAAATCAATTTAGTACTCATAGGCAGCGTAAACTCTACCCCACACTCTCCCCCACATTTTTGTTCATATAAGTGTAGTTCGGTTCAGCTTTTGAGCTTTGAAACTGAATTTTTCGGGGCTTGGTAGAGCGCCTTTCCTTCTTATCCCAGCCCGTTCGAAGTGCCAAGAAGCACTACCTCAAAAGAAGCTCTTTGCTGTTCCACACCAGCGTACCAGCATCTGGGAATGGGTCTATGAACGCCCATCCCCATTTCTTGGTATTGACGTATACGGGCTCCGCTGAATCACTGTGCCCAATGAGCGAGTTTTGCGGATGAATCATGGTCAGCAGGTGCAACCATTCCAGCGACTTGCTAGGAACTGACTGATGAAGACCGATCTCGATCACCTGCCCCCGCAAAAACAGCGCGAGCTGGAACGCGTCGTTCAGCTGATCTTCGAAGAGTTCGAGGATGCCTTCGCACTGGCTAAGCACGACTGGAAGAAGGCCGGGCGTATCCTCAAGGTCATCCTTTACGGAAGCTACGCACGCGGTACCTGGGTCGACGAGCCGCATACCGCCAAAGGCTACCAGTCGGATTATGATTTACTGATCATCGTCAATGACAAGCGGCTCACCGACAGAGTGAAATACTGGGCAAAGGTCGATGACCGCCTGATGCGAGAATACGGCGTGACGGGCACGCTCCACACGCCGGTAAATTTCATCGTCCACACCTTGCAGGAGGTGAACGACGGTCTCGCCCATGGCCGCTATTTCTTCATGGACGTTAAGCAGGATGGAGTCGCGCTCTACCAGTCGGACGACACCGAGCTGCATACGCCTAAACCCAAGACTCCCGACCAAGCGCTAGCAATGGCGCAGGAGTATTTCGACGAGTGGTTTCCAACGGCTATCCAGCGCTTTGAACTCTCGAAACTTGGCAGGGAGCGAGGCTTCCTCAAACCCGCTGCCTTCGACCTTCATCAAACTTCCGAGTTTCTCTATCACTGCGTGCTCCTGGTCTGCACGTTCTACACACCCCACGTGCACAATCTCGGGTTCCTTCGCACCCAAGCTGAGCGCATCGATCCTCGCCTCACCTACGTCTGGCCACGCGATACGAAGCGAGACCGCGCCCGCTTTGAGAAACTCAAAGAAGCGTACGTGAAGGCGCGCTACTCAAAACACTACCGGATCACGAAAGAGGAGCTTGAGTGGCTCGGCGAGCAGGTCGAAGAGCTGGGCCGCGTCGTCCACGAAGTGTGTTCTGAGCGATTGGAAAAACTCAAAGCCGAGACCGGGAACGGTTCTTAGACAATTGCTATCTTGGCTCGAGATTCGTCAAGATTACGGAGCGCTGAGCACATTTGTCTGTTCTGTTTCTGGAAAAAGCGGCAGGGTTTTGTCGTCAAAACCGGCCTCCCCCGCCTCCCGGGTAATTTCATAAGGCCCGAGCGCCTCGACGATCCTTGCCGTGAGTGTCTCGACCGCTTCGCGCCGGTTGAACGCTCTCGTTGCTGAAAGCACATCGCGGAGCGCGTAGGTCTCGACCGTACCGAGTGCAGCCCCGATCACATAGGTAAGTTCAGTATCGCTAGGTCGAATCAACATTCTTGCAGTTAGAACATAACAGGAACTAATTGCCAATGCGAAACTTCTACCCTGCTGCCGATTGACAGTAAAACATGCTCGCGGCAGGCGCTTTGCGATGTGCAATCTCTACCGAATGACGAAGGCGAACGACGAGGTCGCGCGCTGGTTCAATGCAGCCGATCAACTGGGCAATGCCAACTTTGGGGACGAAGTGTTTCCGGGATATCCCGGTGCTGTGATTGCAGATGGCAAGCTCTCGCAGATGTCCTGGGGTTTCCCGTTGTCGCTCAAAAGCAAGCGCACCGGCGAGCCGCTCAAACCGAAGCCGGTCAACAACGCTCGCACCGACAAACTCGACAGCTACATGTGGCGCTACAGCTTCGAGGAACGCCGCTGCCTCATTCCGTTGACGGCATGGGCGGAAGCCGAGGGCACACCGGGAAGCAAGACGCGCACCTGGCTAAGCCGTCCCGATAGCGAGTTGTTTGCAGCCGCAGGGCTGTGGCGCAACAGCGACGAATGGGGTCTCGTCTACTCGATGTTGATGACCGACAGCGCTGGCATTGCTGCGGAATGCCATTCGCGGATGCCGGTACTGCTGGAGCAAGACGACTGGTCGAAATGGACCAACGGCTCGACAAGAGAGGCGCGCAGTCTCTGCAAGCCATGGACCGGTGAGCTTGCAATCGAACGGACGGATCAGAGCTGGTAGAAGTGCATTCCGACTGCACGCCTGCCGTTTTTGGTGCGCTGTAATCGCTGCGCTCGCTTCGCGACATCATTGCCACGCATTTGCAACGAAGCTGCATCGCGTGCTGTTCAGATAAAGTGTCCGTGGACGTTTGGGGTGGGTAGGAAATAGGATGGCGAGATAAAAGCACCGCCGTCGGTCGGGGTGCAGGTGGTTGGTTTCGCTGATGATTTGCCGACGGCGCTGATGTTGCCCTGCTGGCGCTGCCCTATGAAATCCTTTTGTTTTCAATGCAGAGAGCGACGGCGCCTCCCAAATCGAGCAAGTATCTTGGCAAATGAGCCTTTGAGATGAGATCCGCATTCGTCCCCGAAGACACGTTGGGATACACTTTACCCTAAGTTGCCAGAAGAGCGGCGCGCCAGCGCACCAAAGGCTGCCCCAGCGTAAAAACGTCATGTGGCGCGCCAGCTCTCAATAGAGCGATACTCGCTGTCGATGGCGGGCCGGTCTGCTCCCCTCCATGATCCCCCAGGTCGGTCCGTCATCACCCGATAGATGAAAGGACCGACCGGCATGCCTTCTGCAGGCACGACAGACCATCTTCGCGAGCAACGACAGCGTCAGTCGATAGAACCGATAGCGATGCGGGTGCCCGAGGCCTGCCGCTATCTCGGGATCGGGCGCAGCACCCTCTATGTGCTCATCGGTGAAGGCGAGATAGAGATCGTCAAGCTGGGCAGTTCGACGCTTGTGCTGACTGCCAGTCTCCGATCGCTGGTTGAGAGACGGCGGAAGAATTCAGATGAGCCGACTGCAGAAGCTGTGCAATGACCATGCATCCTGATCTCATGAAGGCCATCGTACTCGCCGCCATCATCAGGATGCCGGACCACTCGAAGCGTCAGCTGGTGTCGACGGTTCAGCAGCGACGCGAGAAATCCGAAGATGCATTGGCAGCCAGCGTGGTCGTGGAACTTTCGCGGCGCTCCTAGTGCACTCGAGCTATGTCGGCTTCGCGCCCCAATATTGGACATTTGATCGGTCTCGTCGCGATCCTGAAACCTGCCACTGGACTAGGTAGTAGCTGAGGGCGGCTTCGTGCCCTCAATTCGGAAATCGGAGATACAAATGCCGATCTCGAAAGCCGACATTCTCCAAGTGCAAGGCAGACTGTTCGCGTAAGGCTTTTGACAACACCAGATCAATGATCTAGCAGTTTGACTTCGGGCACTTATTCCGGCGCCCGGTAAGGCAATGCGCCCAAGTCCGGCTCGATGAGCTGTGTGCGAAGGACGCGTTGATGAATTCTCCCGCTAATTCAGGTTCCGTAGAACAAACTCCGATCCCGTTTTCCGAAGGGGTGCGTGTCTGGGCGCGCGTGGCCGCGTTGAGCTTTGGTGGACCAGCGGGCCAGATCGCGGTGATGCACCGCATTCTAGTCGATGAAAAGCGCTGGATCGGGGAGAACCGGTTCCTGCATGCGCTCAATTACTGCATGCTCCTGCCCGGACCGGAAGCCATGCAGCTTGCCACCTATATTGGCTGGTTGCTCCACGGCGTTCGCGGTGGCCTCGTCGCAGGATGCCTGTTCGTCCTTCCCGGCTTCCTCAGCATTATGGCGCTTAGCGTGCTCTATGCCAGTTTTCAGGAGGCCAGCTTCGTCCAGGCGATTTTCTTCGGCATTAAGGCGGCGGTGCTCGCCATAGTCATCGAGGCCCTGCTGCGCATCGGGAAAAGGGCATTGAAAACTTGGCCCATGTATCTGATTGCCGCCGCAGCCTTCGTGGCGATATTCGCATTCGATGCACCTTTCCCGCTGATTATCGCGGCCGCCGCGCTGGTCGGTTTTCTTGGAGGGCATTTCGATCCTGCACGGTTTCTGGTCATTCGCGCCCGTGAAACGACCGAGGACGGGGAGAGCGAGCCGGAAGCCGTGCTTCATACAGGCGGTATGGCGAAAGCGCAGCCTACATGGCGCGGAGCAGTCCGCACGGCCTTGATCTGGGGCAGCATCTGGGCAGCTCCCATAATTGCGCTGATCCTTCTTGTTGGCCCAAATCACGTGTTCACGGAACTGGCGGTTTTCTTCTCCAAGCTCGCGGTCGTGACATTCGGGGGCGCGTATGCCGTGCTGGCCTATATGGCGCAGGAAGCCGTGCAGACGCATGGCTGGCTTGCCCCCGGTGAAATGCTCGATGGGTTGGGCATGGCGGAGACCACGCCGGGTCCACTGATCCAGGTCGTCCAATTCGTGGGGTTCATGGGGGGATATCGCGAAGCAGACATGTTAGGCCCGGTGGCTTCGGGCATCGCGGCTTCGGTCATCGTCACGTGGGTCACGTTCGTGCCGTGCTTCCTATGGATTTTCCTTGGTGCGCCATTTATCGAAAAACTGCGCGGCGTGAAGCTTCTGACAGCGGCGCTTTCGGCGGTGACGGCAGCAGTCGTCGGTGTGATCCTAAACCTTGCCATCTGGTTTGCGCTGCACGTTGCCTTCGCACGGCTTGACGAGGTTCGAGGTTACGGCGCACGCCTGCTCGTGCCGGACTTCGCCACGATCGACGTCGCCTCCGTCGTCATTGCCGCTGCGGCCCTGATCGCCATGCTGCGCTTCAAGATCGGGATGTTGCTCGTTCTCTTCGTGAGCGCACTCATTGGGTCGCTGTATTACCTCGCAATGATGGCTGGCACCTGAAATCACATCCAAGGAGAACTAAGATGAAGCAATTACGCAGAACATTGTTCGTCGGCGGCTTGGCTCTATCGCTATCAGCGATGTCGGCGGCTCTTCACGCGCAGGATAATCTCGGCAATCTCGAGGCACTGATTTTCGAGGCATCGCACTCGGAGGTCACCATGACCGACGATGGGGTCGCACGCATCGGTTGGACGCGCGCCGACGTGCCGGTGATGGTCGACGGCATGCGCCTCGATCCCCCGGCAGGTCTCGGCTCATGGGCTGCCTTCAAACCCGTCGATGGCGGAGTGATGGTCATGGGCGACACGGTCGTATTCGAGGATGAGATAACAGCCGCGATGGACGCTGCCCTCGCCAACGGGTTGACCGTCACCGCGCTGCACAATCATTTCATATTCGACGATCCGCCGGTCTATTTTATGCATATCGGCGGGCATGGGGAAACCGCCAAGATGGCAGCGGGTGTAAAAGCCGTCTGGGATGCCATCAAGGAAGTGCGCGCCGCCTCGCCGACGCCGCAGCGCAGTTTCGGTGGCATGACGCCGGATGCAAACGGCACGATCGAAGCCCTGGCGCTGAGCGAAATCTTGGGCACCGAGCCAAGCATCGCCGATGGTGTCGTGAAATACACCTTCGCTCGCCAAGGCCGCATGCACGGCGTTGAGATCGGTGGTTCGATGGGGCTTACGACCTGGGCGGCGTTCTCGGGCACCAACGACCTTGCCGCCGTGGATGGTGACTTCATCATGACCGAGGACGAAGTCCAGCCCGTGCTCCGCGCACTGCGCGAGCGGGATATCCATATCGTAGCATTGCATAACCACATGATCGGCGGTGAACCGATGTTTTACTTCCTCCACTACTGGGGAGTGGGTCCAGCAAAAGAGCTTGCAGCGGCGATTGCTGCTGCCCGTAACGCACAGGCCGAAACCGGATAGGCGCAACCATTCCGATAAAAATCAGTAAGGCAGCGATCGCTTGCACCTCATTGCGACAGGCATTGTCTTCGAAATGGCAGGGAACGTGAGTTATGTCGCTAGCTGGTGGGCTTGTCTTTGAATGCGATGTGGATGGGACACGGCGCCGCGATTTGAATCGCGACCGGATTGTCCGTTTTCTTAGGAAAGCTCCCGAAACCAGACTGTCTCGAAGCGGCCCAGAACTCGCCACGATATGGCAGCTAAACTACCGGCGCCCGAAACCAAGCCGGTCAGACGATTCATACGTCGGATTGGTTCACGGGAATTCTGGTCACTTTCACTGGCCGGGAAATGGGATGACATTGGCGCTATCAAGAAAGGTCGCCATACCTTCATCAGCGACTACCTGCTCGAACGCCCTGAATGCCGCGTCATCATCTGCGAACTGGTCATCCCAAACGATCGAGGTACCCTTCTCATTGACGACTTCGAGGGTCCATTGACCTTCGTCCTCCAGACGAAAAATGTTCACCTCGACAGAAACCCCATCTTTCGATTGGCTACCCGATAGGCCGGAAGTGACAAGGTTAGGGTCGCGTTTGCTCATATACTGCTGGATATTGCAGAAGGGCATCCGTGTAAATCGCATCGACGCCGCACAAATGACCGGCGAATTTTGCCGGCAATGTGGCGGGGCATGTCTGGTGTAAAATAAGAGAGGCTACTGGCCGAGGCAGAAACCCAACGGACCGTCAGCTTTGCCCTGTCCGGAGCTTCACAGCCGACATTCCGGAAACGGCCCAAATTCAGTCACCGCCCACGGGCAAATTTAGGCTGGTAGCTTTCGATTAAATCGGTCTCTTCGTCCTCGATTTCGTACGGGTCTTCAGGAAGCTCTTCGCTTGAAAACACGGTCAAAGTGAAGCCGTACGAACCTAGACCGATCACCTCTTCATCAAGAACGGTGTTTGACGAACCGTCGAACCAGTCCGAGACCGTAGTCTCGCCGCTAGCTCTGGCGCCAGAGATCACATTTGCAGGTGCGGCATTGAACTGTCTGGTCGCCGAAGCAGGCAGGAGATCGCCTTTCCGAGGGTATGCCCGGGGTCCTAGTTGCTTGAAGCCCTCGGACAGGAATCCGTAGCATATCCTGTCAGCTTGGCTGACCACGACGGCCATTGGATAAGGGCTGCATTCGGCAGACCTGATGGCAGAAGCGGTAAGCGAGCATTCCGAGAGTTCGGCAAGCATTTCTATCCCAGAAAGGCCTATCGGCGCATCGTCGAGGGTGCTGCGAACAAGCTTGCCCGGGAGAAGCAGACCAGACGAAAAGTGATCTGCTTCAATTTCGATAGGCCGATCGCCTGCGGAGAACCCAGCCTTCGATGCATGCAGTGGACCGACCTTCTGCAATTCCTCGGGGTGGCCTGGAAGGAAATAATGCCCCAGCTCGTGACCGATGGTGAAGCGATGAAATCCAGGACTCTTGATCGCGGTAGAGTAAAAGATGCCGACATTCGGGCCGTCGAAAATGATGCCGCCACTAACCCCGGGCTGAGCGGCTTTGTGCTCTTCGACAAAAATATCCTCGTCAGCAGCGATCGCGAAGGGATCGATCGGGAAGGAATCGAAGCCGAACTCTCGGGCCTTTCGCTCGCCAAGCTTGCGCGCCCATTCCGGCCGAAACCCCCTCACTGATCCGACTGCTCGCGTCTCTCGCGCATGAGATTTATCATGAGCTGGATATGCTCGCGGTCTGCGTCAGTAAGGTCCTCTTCGCCGCGGAATGCAGTCGTGGCGCCAGCCATGTTTTCGGTCCGCCCGAGCAGGTAGTCCGAGCTCACATTGAGTGCCTTTGCGAGCGCCCGCACATTTGCAAACGAAGGTTTGCGGCGACCACGTTCAAAGTGTCCAATAGCGGCAACTTGCAGACTGGCCTTCTTGGCAAGATCCGCTTGAGTAAGCTCGCGCTTTTCGCGGGCCTTCGTCAACCGCTCTCCGAATTGATCCTCGTTCATCACGCTCCTTGACCTACGGGACAAAACTAGTTAAGCCTACGCAATGGTAGATAGAAGCGCGCCCACTCCGGGGCGCTTGTTTTTTGCCATATTGCCCTACGGTTTCGTAGATGTTTTTACGACGAATCAGCAGAATGTCAATCGAAAGGAGGTGATTTGGAATGGCGGGAAGGAAGAGCAATTCGGAAGTGACGAGCAAGAAGGCGGCTTCTGCGGCGTCCAAGGTTTTGCGCGACCCTAAGTCAAGCAAGGCCGCGAAGTCGGCAGCAGCGTCGGCGCTCACGCAGCGTCCCAACCGGAAGTAATCGCTGAAGCGGAGCGATGCCTCGCTCCGCTTCAACAACCAGCAAATGTTAAGGAAGAACTATTATGGCAAAGCGTTATGTGCGCCAGACTGGCAAAGACAAGGATGGCGACATCACTCGCCTTTGCAATTCCGGTCAACCGTGGTCTCCGCGAGCGAAGGTCGATGCGATCCGTGATATTGAGAACGGTACTCACGAGTACTGGGTCAATTGGACGCGCTATCCGGAAACTCGGATCCGCGTCGTTCAAGGTCCCAACGGCAAATATCTGCGGACGGACCGGGACGAGACCAACAAAAACAATCTGGATGACCTGCCGGACTGCTGACTGGGGTGCGTCAGTGTTTGCAAAGGAGGCGATTACCGGATGAAGCAATCTACGCTGCTTCAGCCGGTTTTTCGTGCCGCAGCTTAACGCGGTTCAATGTCTCTTGGGTTGAGGACTTCGCCCAATGGCAGACAGTCCGTAATTGGCCCCAATCCGAAATCTCGCATAGTATCCCAGAGTGCTTGAGGCGGTGCTCCAATGTCGTCGAATGCCCTACCCTCTCCAATGCGATCGAAGTCCATAGCAATCTGTGGACTGGTAGCCCTTCGAGCATGCAATGGGGCTTGGCGAAGCGGTCTGCCCCGCAGTTCGCTGTGCACGAGCGTCACAGGTCGGGTGTAATTGAACGGTAGATCCGCTACTTCGCTGGCAGCAGGGAGGGTGGCTGTGTTTCAGGGCGCATTATTTACACGTGATTGGCTGAAGGAAGGGATTGCCGAAACCCCTGAATGGCAGAACCTCGCAAGTGATGCAGTGGAACTGCTATGGAACGAGGCGCGGACCCTTCTGCTGGATCACGCGGGACGGAAAAAGCCTACCGAGGCCGAAACCGAAGACCAACTCATCTATCCCTTGCTCGAAATGCTGGGTTGGCAACACAAATCTGTCCAGCAGAACATGACGACCAAGGGACGCAAGGATGTCCCCGATGCCCTGCTATTCGCGGATGAAGAAGCCGCAGAACGGGCAAAGACACTCGAGCCGTGGCAACGCTTCCGCCACGGCGCGGCCCTTGTGGAAGCGAAGCGCTGGGATCGACCGCTCGATCGCGAGGGACAGGGGGACCAGGGCGTCCCATCCACCCAGATAATGCATTACCTGCGCCGTGCTGCCGTCGTTGCCGATGGAAAGATGCCGTGGGGCATTCTGACCAATGGGCGGCAATGGCGGCTTTATTATCAGAATGCACTTTCAGTCGCCGAAGACTTCTTCGAGATAGACCTTGGCAAGGTATTCGGGTTGCCCGGATGCGATCCCGATCTTCTCGATGAGCAAATCGATCCCGATCAGGCATTCCGGCTCTTCTTGCTGATCTTCGGGCGGGATGCCTTTCGTCCAAGCGAGCAAGGTCGCAGCTTCCACCTGATCGCGATTGAAGATGCGCGGCGGTGGGAAGAAAAGGTTCGCAAGGATCTGGCGGATACCGTGTTCGACAGTGTATTCCCCGAACTAATAATGGCGATCCCGTTAGCAGACCCGTTTCGCCCTGAAGTGGTGGATGATGAGTACGCAGAGGATGTCCGCCAAGCGGCCATGTACCTGCTTTATCGCCTGTTGTTTGTCCTTTTCGCAGAAGACCGGAACCTGTTGCCTGACGAGCGCGGCCCTTATGCCGATTATTGCCTCACCCGGTTGCGGGAGGAGATCAAGGAGCGGCATGTCCAAGGACAGGCGCAACTTGCTCGCAGCACTGCATACTGGTCTCGCCTCGAAACGATATTCGGGGCCATTTCCGAAGGCGATGATGATCTGGGCATCCCTCCTTACAACGGGGGCTTGTTCGCGACGGAAGGTGACTCGTTGCTCAGCCGCATCAAGCTTTCAGACGATACGCTCGCCAAGGTGATCTTGCCGCTTTCACACAGAGAGGAGGATGGACGTCTCCGCTACATCAACTACCGCGATCTTTCGGTTCAGCAGCTCGGGTCGATCTATGAATCGATTCTCGAATACGGTGTCGAAACCGAAGAAGGCGGAACGGTGCGGCCGCGCTCGGACAATGAGGCGCGGCACCGGTCGGGCTCTTATTACACCCCTGAGCCGCTTGTCTCGCTGATCATCGAAAAGACCGTTGGGCCACTCGTCGACGAGAAGCGCGAAGCGTTCGCAGCCGCTCTCGAAAGCGGCGCGACGGGGGACACGCTTCGCGGCCACGATCCCGCGATGTCTCTGCTTTCGCTCCGCATCGTCGACCCGGCCATGGGGAGCGGGCATTTCCTTGTCAGTCTGGTAGACTGGTTTTCAGACAAGGTTCTCACTGCGGTTGGCGACGCTGAAAGCATGGCCGGGGGCGACTATACGTCTCCGCTGGTCAAGCATATCGCCGATCTGCGAGAGGGGATCATTGCCAACGCGCGCGCGCATAACTGGCCTATCGTCGAAGAACAGCTGGACGACCGCCACATCGTGCGCCGCATGGTACTCAAGCGCTGCGTGCACGGGGTCGACCTCAACCCGATGGCAGTTGAACTCGCCAAGGTCGCGCTCTGGCTGCACAGCTTCACGGTCGGGGCGCCGTTGTCCTTTCTCGACCACCATTTGCGCTGCGGCAACAGTGTGCTCGGCGCATGGGTGCAACCTACCTTTGACTGGATGCGGGAACGCGGTGCCCTGATCTCCAATCAGCACCTTTTATCCCTAGCAGCTGTCGTACGGGACATGGGAGAGATCGAAGGGCTGACCGACACCGACATTACGCAGGTTGACCAGTCAAAAACGCTTTTTGCAAAGATATCCGAAACCAGCGCACCGCTTGAAGCAATTTTGAGTCTCGCCAAGGCAGACGACCTCATGGGTGTGCTGGAAACAACCGTGCGACGTCCTCGCGAAACGGCGAATGCCATACAGGCAGACGGCGAGAAGCGGCTGGCGCAAATGGAGGAAGGGCCGAGCAAGGAGAAGGAGACGGCAAAGATTCAGCGTGCAGTTGCCAGAGCGATCGATGCCGAGCGCAAGTTCGACCGGGCCGAAGCAATGAAGCTGGTACACGAAGGATCTTTCGGTGACCCCAGCCGGATCGCGAGCGGAGAGATCGAGGTGCTTGCGGCCGATACGCGCACCGAACTTGGTCTCGGCGGACCAGAGCCGGTCCAGGGCAGCCTTATGCCGAGCCACCGGCCGGATGACCGCAGGCGCGCGCTGGCGGACAGTCTCGTGCGCGAAGCACGCGCAATCGCAGCAGAACAAAGGTTTTTCCATTGGGAGGTCGCCTTCCCTGGCGTGTGGAGCGACTTTTCCTCGCCGGAGCGATCGGGTGGATTCGACGCGGTTATCGGCAATCCGCCTTATGTCCGTCAGGAGGAGATCAGCGCGATAAAGCCTGCCCTGTCAAAAGCCTTCGATACTTATGCGGGGAGTGCCGATCTTTACGTCTACTTCTACGAACAGGGGATCAATCTGCTCAAGCCCGGCGGGCGTATGGGCTATGTCGTAACCAACAAGTGGCTGAGGGCCGGCTATGCCGAAAAACTCCGCAGGATGTTTGCGGAAGAGGTCTGGATCGAGTTTCTCGCCGATTTCGGCCACGCGCGACATCTGTTCCCGGACGCCGACGTGTTTCCATGCGTTATCTCGGTCCGGAAGCCCGATACTGACGCAGCGCCCGAGCAGTACGATCTTGCAGTCATCCCGCGTGATGATGTTCCCCGGGAAGGTTTGTCAGCTGCTGTGCAGGCGGCAACTTATCGCGCAAAACGCTCCGATCTGTCTGAAGAAGCGTGGGTGCTGGAGCCACCAGAAGTCGCCGCACTTCTTCGAAAGATTCGGGAACGCGGCGAACCGATGGAGAAATATGCCGGGGTCAGTCCGCTCTACGGCGTCAAGACTGGGTTCAACGAAGCGTTTCTGATCGACACCGCCACGCGCAATAAGCTTGTGAATGAGGATTCCAATGCTGCTGAAATAATAAAGCCTTATCTTCGCGGACAAGACATTGGTCGATGGCTGCCAGAATGGAATGGCCTTTGGATGATCTTCGCGAGGCGAGGCATCGATATTGAAAAGTATCCGAGTGTCTTACGGCACCTTGAATCATTGCGAACACAGCTCGAACCTAAACCTAACAATTGGACGCCCCCAAGAAAGGGTGCGAAATGGCCGGGTCGTAAAGCCGGAAGCTACCGTTGGTATGAAATTCAAGATGCCGTGGAATATTACGCAGATTTCGATGTACCAAAAATCCTCCTCAGGCGCATCGCTTTTTACGCGCAGGTTTGTACTGACAACGGCGAATACATGGTCAACGATTCAGCCCTCATATTGCCGAAGGCTGATGAGTGGATAGTCGCCTGCCTTAATTCCCCTGTCGGATGGTATTTCCAATTCAAAGAGTTCCCGCACAAGAAGGATGAGGCACTCGCGTTCGACATTCCTTACGTTCGGAATTTTCCAATCCCACAACTTGAACACGATCAACGTAACGCGTTCGAGGAATGTGTTTACGCCGTTAGGAAGAACACCGACATTGTTGAGCAAGCGGATCGAGCCATAACAGATTGGCTGAGCTTAGAGTTTTCTGGAGCGACCAGCGCTACTTTACGCGAAGCCAGCAAACTCGACAGCGATGGCTTTGTCGCTGCTGTTCGATCTGCATTGCCCAAACGGCAAGGACTGACTCCCACGCAGCTTCGTCAATTGCGCGAAGCCTTCAGCGAAACCGCTGAGCCTGCAAGGCAAGCGCGAATCGAATTGCTTGCACATGAGCGCAGACTCGCTGCCATGGTCGAACGCGCATACGGGCTGACGGACGAGGAAATCGCGCTGATGTGGCGCACTGCCCCGCCCCGCATGCCATTGGCGCCGCCACCAAGTTTAGACCTTAGGCCCCTTACCGCTGAGAAGGTCTCTGATCCTTTCCGTTGACCTTTATCGCCTGTTCGGTGTGTTGCCGATCATCAGATCCCGGTTGTGTTTTCAGGCTGCCCTGCGGGCGACCTGCTCTATCCACTTCGCGGACCGGGCCTGTAGTCCCGGCCCATCCGGGTGACGATCAGGAGCAGTTATCGAATGAGCGGGAGTTTCTGGAGGACGCGCTCTGTCCCGCGCTTCGCGCTCCTTAGGGCGCGGCGTTCTTGAGCTAACCCGCAGGCACTCTTGCCTCTCTCATTGCCTGACGCCCGCTGGCGCACTGATCGCGCGCGCAGGACGTCCGGCGGCTTCGCGCCGTCGCAAGGGTGCCGTTGTTTTTGCGGATCGCTCATGCGATCCTTGCGCGGGAACGCCAAGGGCTTCGCCCTCTCGTTCCCGAAACCGCAAACAGACGCCCCCGGGTGGCGGGCTTACGCCCGCTGGCCCGCGCCAGGACATCGGTTTGCGGTTTTCCCTCCCCCTCCCATCCTCGCCGGACGGCAGGCGGCATGGCGAAGCCATGCGCGCCGGTGGGTGGTGCAGGTGGTCTGTCTGTGGGGCACAGAGCGCTAGTCGTCTGCGTCGCGCGGTGGTTTCCATCTTGTTGTGCCGAGCGGTAGTCACCCGGCGCGTCCATAGGCTAATCGCGCGCCTGGCTTAATCCTTAGTCCCGAGATTGTTCGTGAGGCGTTAGGCAGCCTGCACTCCGTCAGGCGTCTTGTGGGCGAACGCTGCTTCGACTACCGCAATCGCAGAGGCCATGTTCGCCGCCCAGTCGGCGACGATGACAACTAGCTGAGTGCAAGATCACCGCGTGCGAATGCCGCCAATTGCGCCCTGTCCCATACGACCACCGACAACTCTTTAGCTGTTTTAAAGGCCGGTCCGGTGACCCCATTCACAACAATTAACATTGGAATGGCGCTTGAAGCCGCACAGACACCGGCAATTTCTCGCACCGCGCCAACCGATACTGGTTTTACGTGTCCTTTGCACTGACAGAAGAACGTCGTGTTGGCGTATTTGAGGACGAGATCGACCCCTCCGTCTCCTGTCGTAGCAGTTGTCGAAACTTTCCAGCCCCGCTCTCGAAAAACTCCGGCGGCTGCCCATTCCAGATCTCTGCCGCGTAAGGACCTCCAATAACCTTCGCCCGAGACCGTCTGGAAATGCTTCCAATTCTGGAATGCGACGCGGAAATCACAGGCGTCGTTGATATAGGCCTCATCGCCATAAATCGATTTCAGCACATAATCTGCGAAAGGCAGTACGAAGATCAGGACATAGCTATAGGCCATCGGCCCCAGATAGCTCGTCATGAAATTGGGTTCCTCACTGTCATCGTGCAATGCGAACACGAATGCAGCGGCTAAGATTGCGAATATGATCAACTTTACGGCAAGCGAAAGCCGCTCCCGTTTTTTCAAGAACGCGTCAAACTCTTCAAAATCAAAGTCTGACGGCAGTCCGAAATCTGCCCGTTTAGGTTCAGCTTTTTTTTCGCTCGAACTCCTGCTCACGGCATCGGCTAATGCAGAACGAGCTGCCACTTTCTTTCTGCGAGCTATCTCTGCTTTCGTGGGTTCCAGCATCATGACGCAATTCCGATATCAGCAGACTGTCAGGGAAACGTTAAAGCGCATGCTTCAACTGCTTGCCGACCATCGAATCCAGCTTGAAGTATTCAGACAGGAAAGCAGTCGCTCCAGCTAATTCGCCTCCTTATGACGCCACGTTGCTCGCGCAGTAGGCTCCCCAAGCTTCCATGAGCTTCACCCGTATACCAGGATTCTCTTTAGTGCCGAGGTAAGTGGTGCGGCGATACGCCGCCTGAACCGCGTCTGGCGTTTTATGCGCGAGCGCTGCCTCGACAACTGCATTGGGAAAACCCTCGTTTGCCGCCCAGTCCGTGAATGCCGAGCGGAAACCGTGGACGTGAAAGGGTTCCTGCATGTCGCGCAGCACCTTGAGCAGCGTCATGTCGGACATCGCTTTGCCCGTAGCTCCGGAAAAGACGACTTCGGCCCCTCCGACTTTGAAGGCGTCCGCCTTTGCAAGCACGCCCATTGCGGCCTCGGAGAGCGGGACAACATGTGCCTTGCTGCGCTTCATGTGTTCGGCGGGGATCGTCCACAGCCGCTCTTCCAGATCGAATTCTTCCCACGTCGCGAGTCGGACCTCTTGCGAGCGCGTGCCGGTCAGGATGAGGAGATCGAGCGCGAAGCGTCCGAAGGATGGCTTGCGCCTTAGTGCGGTCAGGAACGATGGGATAGCGACATAAGGCATCGCTTTTCGATTCTGGGTTTTCTTGATCTGCCGTGGCAGACCCCTCCCGGCTTTCAGGCTACTGTTCCCAGATGGCGCTTCGGTCGACCGCCAGCCCTTTGCGTGTGCGTAGTCCAGTACCGCGCAAATCCGGTTGCGTACCTGGCGCGCGGTTTCCGGGATTTCCTGCCAGATCGGCGTGAGTACATCGATGATGTCAGCTGCAGCGATACTGCCGGTCGGCATGTCGCCAAGCTTGGGGAAGGCGTAGTTCTCCAGACTGGCCAGCCACTGGCGCGCGTATACAGCGCTCTTCCAGCCCGCCTCGTTTTCGGAGTGATACTGTGTAGCGGCTTCGCGGAAGGTCACCTTGGCGGCAGCCTCGTCCTTGCGCTCCGTAAGAACATCGCGCTTTTCGACCTTCACGGCCTTGCGCAGTTCGTTCGCTTTCTCGCGTGCCTCCGCCAGCGTGACCAGCTTTGCGCTCCCAACCCCGATGTCCCGTCGCTTTCCATCTTGCTGGAGTCGGAGCAGCCATGAAGCCGAGCCGGTTTTCCCAACTTTGAGGAAAAGACCTTCCCCATCCTGATACGTGCCCGGATTCGCTAAAGCTGCCTTTACCGCTACCGCCGTGAGCTTGCCCATTTCCTTCCCCACATTTCCGCAGGCCGTTCCAGAAAATACAAGTGTGGGGAAGCGTCCGTCTTTCCCCACACCTTCCCCACACTAGGCCTCGGATGCGGGTGGATCACGATGGCTCTGTGGGGACGGAATGGACGTAATATACCGCAGAACTTCAACAGTTTCCATGGGTTTCTGGGGATGCAGATAGATGCTGAAGGAAAGGGCGGTGGTGGACAGGGCTGGATTCGAACCAGCGTACGCTTGCGCGGGCAGATTTACAGTCTGCTGCCTTTAACCACTCGGCCACCTGTCCACACGGGCCATTTCGCTGAGGAAATCGAGGGATCGACAAGCCGACCCCGTGCCGAGAGGCGCCCCTTTGGCGAAGCGACGCTTGCCTGTCAATGCCCTCGCTGGCACAGGCCGCAACCAATGATGCAGACAGGACGAATTTGATGGCCAAAGGCGAACGCAGGCGCGCGCTCCGTGGACGGGCAGGACGAATGAAGGGCGGTCGCGGCAGCGGGCGCGCGAGCACCGGGCAGGTCCGGCTGTGGGGCCGCCATGCGGTGGAAGCCGCGCTCAAGAACCCCGACCGGGTCCATCAAAAGCTGTGGGCGACGCGCGAAGCGATCGACACGCTCGACGGCGAACTGCCGGCCGACTTCCCGATCGAATATGCCGATGTTGCCGATCTCGCCAGGATGGTCGCCAAGGATGCCCCGCACCAAGGGCTGGTGCTCGAATGCGCCGCGCTGGAAGATATCCATCTCGACGAGGTTCTCGACAGCGAGCCCACCCGTCCCATCATTGTGCTCGACCAGGTTACCGATCCGCATAATGTCGGCGCAATCCTGCGCTCGGCCGCGGCTTTCGGGGCGGCGGCACTGGTCACGCAGGATCGCCATGCGCCGCCCGAAGGCGGGGTGATTGCCAAATCCGCATCGGGTGCGCTCGAAACCGTACCCTGGGTGCGCGTGATCAATCTCGCGCGCGCGCTCGAGCAAATTGCCGAGGCCGGATACTGGCGCATCGGCCTGACCGGCGCGGCGGACGCGACGCTTGCAGAAGCGCTGCCGGCGGGCCCCGTGGCGCTGGTGCTGGGCGCAGAGGGCGAAGGCAT
Source organism: Qipengyuania sp. Mu-71 (assembly GCF_036867055.1). Classification (NCBI taxonomy): domain Bacteria; kingdom Pseudomonadati; phylum Pseudomonadota; class Alphaproteobacteria; order Sphingomonadales; family Erythrobacteraceae; genus Qipengyuania; species Qipengyuania sp. Mu-71. Next base: position 1,631,638 of record NZ_JBAJHR010000001.1, read on the forward strand.
GCGCCAGAATATCGAATCGCATTGCGACGCGCTGGCCAAGCTGCCGATTGGCGACCAGATCGAGAGCCTCAACGTCTCGAACGCGGCCGCCATCGCGCTTTATGCGGTCGCCACTAGGTAAATTAATTCGAATGGGGGGAGTTCATATGTAACGCATCGTGATGGCTTTGCTGGCACCGCTACTGCTGGGCGGGTGCCTGTTTTCACCCGGCAAATTCACCAGCGAATTGCAGCTGTTCGCCAATGACCAATTCGCCTTCACCTATGACGGCGAGATCCAGATGCTGGCGCTGGGCAAGCTCGCCGAAATGGCCAACAACAGCGACGAGAACTTCGTCGCGGAATGTTATGACGCCGATTTCGATATGGCCGAATGTTCGGAGGCGGAGATCGCCGAGCAACGGGCAGAATGGGATGCGGGTGCCGCGGATCGCCACGCCGAGCAGGCCCGCGAAGCCGAAAAGATGCGCGCCGTTCTGGGCGGTATCGATCCGGCGAACCCCGAAGCCGCACAGGAAGTGGCCGCACGGCTCGAACGCCAGCGTGGTTGGGAGCGGGTTACCTACAAGGGCGATGGCGTGTTCGACGTGGCGTTCGCCATCTCCGGCACACTGACGCATGACTTCACCTTCCCCACCATCGAGGGGATGCTGGGAGCCAACGCCTTCGTCAGTGTCAACCTGCGCGATGGAGGACAGGTTCGCGTCAACGCACCGGGCTTCAGCCGTGAGCAAGACAGCAATCCGATGCTCGGTGGCGGCTCGCTCGCGGCGCTTGCGACCATGGCGGAGGGCGATGATGACGAGGGAATGCCCCAGATCGTCACGCCCGAGGGCACCTTCACGATCGTGACCAGCGGCCAGGTCCTGGCCAACAATACCGACGAAGGCCCTGCCCCCCACGCCGCCGGGCAGTCGCTGTCGTGGAAGATCGGGGCCACGACACGGCAGGCGCCGACCGCGCTGATCGCCTTCGACTGACCGATACGAAAACGCCGCGCATTCCGGATTGGAATGCGCGGCGAAGTTCGATCCCATTGTCGCACCGCGAGGCGTGGCGGCGCGCCGGTGAGAGGAACCGGCTTAGTTGACTGCGTCCTTTAGACCCTTGCCCGCCTTGAATTTGGGCTGGTTGGATGCCTTGATCGTCATCGGTTCGCCGGTGCGCGGGTTGCGGCCCGTCGAGGCCTTGCGCTTGGCAACCGAGAACGTGCCGAAGCCGACCAGGCGCACTTCGTCACCGCTCGACAGGGCCTTGGTGATGGCATCGAACACGCCTTCGACGGAGCTCGCTGCATCGCTCTTGGAAAGGCCGCTGGAATCGGCAACCGCGCTGATCAGGTCGTTCTTATTCATTAGGAAAACCCCCTTGTTCTTATCGGGAAATGGTATTGGCTGAATCGCCTCGGCGAAGACGCCCAAATTGAGAGTTTTTTGCCCGCACTGTCAAAGGCAAAATCGGCTAAAAACGGCGGCTTCCGGGGCTGAAGCGGTTAATATTAGGGTGAAGCACTTATTCACCATCCCGATACCCGGCCCGCAGCGGCGGGACGGGCCCCGGCATGCCGCCGGAGCCCGTCCGATTCGCTGCAGCGCAGCACATCTTTTGTTAATGTGCTGTCGGGGGCGGCGCGGGATGTGCGTGGTTCGGCTGACTCGCGAGATCGTCGGCCTCGGTCCATTCGATCGGCTCGGGCACACTGCACAGCGCCTGCGCGAGCACCTCGTCGACATGGCTGACGGGAATGATTTCCAACCCATCCTTCACATTGGCGGGTATCTCGGCGAGGTCCTTCACGTTTTCTTCGGGGATGAGGACCTTCTTGATCCCGCCCCGCAGCGCTGCGAGCAGCTTTTCCTTGAGCCCGCCGATCGCCAGCACACGGCCACGTAGCGTCACTTCGCCGGTCATCGCCACATCGGGCCGCACCGGGACACCCGACAGCGTCGAGACGATCGAAGTGACCATGCCCACGCCCGCGCTCGGCCCGTCCTTGGGCACTGCGCCTTCGGGAAGATGGATGTGGATGTTGCGGCGGTGGAACAGGCTTGGCTTGATTCCATAATGCGGCGCGCGCGCCTTCACGAAGCTGAAGGCCGCGGCGACGCTTTCGTTCATCACCTCGCCGAGCTTGCCGGTGGTCTTGATCTCGCCCTTACCGGTCGTGGTGACACTTTCGATGGTAAGCAATTCGCCGCCCACTTCGGTCCACGCCAGACCGGTGACCGCACCGACCTGTGCCTCGTCCTCGCCCATGCCGTGCTTGAACTTGCGCACCCCGGCGAAGTCGCTGAGATTGTCGGGAGTGATCGTGACGCTCTCGACTTCCTTTTCGAGGATCTTGCGCAGGCTCTTGCGTGCCAGCCGCGCCAGTTCACGCTCGAGCGTGCGGACGCCCGCCTCGCGCGTGTAATAGCGGATCAGATCGCGCAGCCCGTCCTCGGTCAGTTCGAATTCGCCGGCCTTCAATCCATGCTCGCCAATCTGCTTCGGCAGCAGGTGGCGTTTGGCGATCTCGACCTTTTCGTCCTCGGTATAGCCTTCGAGCCGGATGATCTCCATCCGGTCGAGCAGCGCCTGCGGCAGGTTAAGGCTGTTGGCGGTGGTGACGAACATGATGTCCGACAGGTCGAGGTCGAGTTCCAGGTAGTGGTCCTGGAACTTGCTGTTCTGTTCGGGGTCGAGCACTTCGAGCAGCGCCGATGCGGGATCGCCGCGGAAGTCCTGCCCCAGTTTGTCGATCTCGTCGAGCAGGAACAGCGGGTTGATCTTGCCCGCCTTCTTCAAATTGGTGACGATCTTGCCCGGGAGCGAGCCGATATAAGTGCGCCGGTGCCCGCGGATTTCCGCTTCGTCGCGCACGCCGCCGAGCGACTGGCGCACGAATTCGCGTCCCGTCGCCTTGGCGATGCTCTTGCCGAGCGAGGTCTTGCCGACGCCCGGCGGGCCGACGAGGCACAGGATCGGACCCTTCAGCTTGCGCGTGCGCGCCTGCACCGCGAGATATTCGATGATCCGGTCCTTGACCTTCTCGAGCCCGTAATGGTCCGCATCGAGCACCTGCTGCGCTTCGCCGATGTCTTTCTTGACCTTGCTCTTCTTGCCCCAGGGCAATCCGAGCAGGACATCGAGATAGTTGCGAATGACAGTCGCCTCGGCGCTCATCGGCTGCATCGCCTTGAGCTTCTTGAGCTCGGCCTCGGCCTTTTCGCGCGCTTCCTTGCTGAGCTTGGTCTTGCCGATCTTCTCGGTCAGTTCGGCAATCTCGTTGCTACCGTCCTCGTCGCCGCCAAGCTCGTTCTGGATCGCCTTCAATTGCTCGTTGAGGTAATACTCGCGCTGGGTCTTTTCCATCTGGCGCTTCACCCGGCCGCGAATACGGCGCTCGACCTGAAGCACCGACAGTTCGCCTTCCATGAAGGACATGACCATTTCGAGGCGCTTGAGCGGATCCTTCTCCACCAGTAGCGCCTGCTTGTCGGACACCTTGGCATTGATCGCCGCCGCAATCGTGTCGGCCAGTTCGCCGGCGTCGTCGATGTCGCCCAGCTGTTCGGCCGCTTCTTCACCCAGCTTCTTGTTGAGCTTGGCGTATTCGCCGAACTGTTCGACCACCTGGCGCATCATGGCCACGACTTCGCTGCCCGACGCGGTGACCGCGTCGTTCAGGGCAACCGCCGCTTCGACATATTCGCCGCGTTCGCTCAACTGCTCGAGCTGCGCGCGCGAACTGCCCTGGACCAGCACGCGCACAGTGCCGTCAGGAAGTTTGAGCAACTGGAGCACCTGCGCCACCACGCCGACATCGAACAGATCGTCGCGCTCCGGATCGTCGCATCCGGGATCGAGCTGCGCGAGGAGGAAGATGTCCTTGCTGCCTTCCATCGCCGCTTCAAGCGCAGCGACCGATTTATCGCGACCGACGAATAGCGGGACCACCATGCCGGGGAACACCACAATGTCGCGCAGAGGCAGGAGAGGATAGGTCTGGGTCATCAATCAAATTCCAAATCGAGGCCGTCTGTGGCCATTCGCAAGGAATATGGTGAGCCGTGTCCCGCAACGCAACGCCATGCATCAAAGTCATGTGGATGGCGCACTATTACAATGAATCGCTCGTTAAGGTAAGGTATATGCGCCGGGAGGCGGGGAGAGGAAATTTATTTCCTTTAGGAGTCAGGACAATGCTGGGTTCGGTAATCTGCAAAGTTAGCGGCCATCGGGTAAACCGGCGTCGTGTGTGGCACGATGGATTGGATTTTCGTACCAATTGCGAGCGGTGCGACCTTCCCTTGATCCGCGATATGGCGAAGGGGTGGCGGCCGTTCGACAGCGCGCGCGACCACCAAGCCCATCGCAAGGGGCATCCCCATCATGCGTGATGGAGCGCGGGCAATATAACTCGGCCTTTGCGGCTCGGCGCGCACCCCATGGTATTCCGCACGAAGGGTCGCCGGGTTACCGTATCGCTCTCGGAAGCCCGAACTGCGCGCTCACATGCCCGGCAGTTTGAAACCCGGCGGCAAGCCAACGTCCTGCTGGATTTTGTTCATTTCCTCTGCGGAAACACGATCGGCCCGGTCGCGCGCATCGTTGAACGCGGCGGCCACCAGATCCTCGACCATCTGCTTTTCTTCGGGCTTCATCAGGCTGTCGTCGATCGCAACACCAAGAATGCGTCCGCGTGCAGTCGCGCGCACCTTGACCAGTCCGCCGCCGGCCGAACCCTCGACTTCGATATCGTCGAGTTTGGCCTGCGCTTCGCCCATCTGCTTCTGGATGGTCTCGGCCGCCTGCTTGGCCTGCGCGAGCATTTCTTCCATGTTCATGCTTTTCTACTCCAGGGTATTTCGCGGCGCTCGGGGGGCGCGCCGCCTTCTTCGATCAATTCGGCATCGGGGAAGGCATCGAATGCCGCCTTCACCAGCGGGTGCGAGCGCATGGCAGCGGCAGCAGCCGTGCGTTCCGCTTCGAGCACTTCGACCAGCGACGGCGCACCGGCACCGCCGGCCACTTCCTCGACCGTCCAGCGCTTGCCGGTATGGCGATGCAGCGCTTCGCGCAGCACCGGGGCGATATCGTCGGTGAACTTGCCGTCGCGCCCGTAGCGCAAGATGCCGTCGGCAAGCTCGACGACGCGCACCTGCAGACGCATGATGCTCGCTTCCTGCAACAGGCCGGATGCATCGATGGCGTCGACCAGTCCCTGCCAGTCCGGTTGCGCGATAGTGGTCGACGCTGTCTCGCCCCCGCCGGCGGGCATGGATGCAGGAGGCGGCCCAGCTTCCGCGAGCGCCTCGAGCTTCTTCGCCAGCTTGCCCGGATCGGGCATTTGCCCGGCATGCAGCGTCCGCAGCAGTGCCATGCGCAGCGCCACCAGCGGATCTGGTGCCAGCCGGACTTCCTCATGCCCCTTGAGCAGCAATTGCCACAGTCGGTGCAGTTGACCTGCCGGCAGGCGCGATGCCCATTCGGCCAATTGCTCGCGTTCGTCGGCGCTGGCGCCTTCGGGTTCGCTGCCCGAGACCTGCGCGACGGTGATACGATGGGCGACGTCCATCTGCGCGCGCATCAGTGCAAGCGGTTCCACACCAAGCGCATATTGCTCGTCCACTGCTTCCAGCAGGGCCTTGCCCTCGCCTTCTAGGATATGGCCGAACAGTCTCCGCTGCGCGCCTTTGTCTGCGAGGCCGAGCATGTCGCGCACCCGCGCCGCGCTCACCCGTCCCTCGGTATCGAGATCGGCATGCGCGATCGCCTGGTCGAGGATCGAAAGCCCGTCGCGGACCGAACCTTCGGCGGCATTGGCAACGATATGCAGCGCCTCGGCATCGGCCTCGACGCCTTCCTTGCGGCAGATTTCGGCGAAATGCGCTTCGAGCAGTTCCACCGGGATCCGCCGCAAGTCGAAGCGCTGCGTGCGGCTGAGCACAGTGACCGGCAGTTTCTCGACTTCGGTCGTGGCGAAGAGGAATTTCACATGCGCCGGCGGCTCTTCGAGCGTCTTGAGCAGCGCATTGAAGGCATTGCGCGACAGCATGTGGACTTCGTCGATGATGTAGATCTTGTAGCGCGCCGAAACCGCCGCATAACGCACCGCCTCGATAATCTCGCGCACGTCGTCGACACCGGTATGGCTCGCCGCGTCCATTTCGATGACATCGATATGGCGCCCTTCGGCAATCGCGCGGCACGGCTCGCATTGGCCGCAGGGGCTGATCGTCGGGCCACCTTGCCCGTCCGGACCGATACAGTTGAGCGCCTTGGCGATCAGCCGCGCGGTCGAGGTCTTGCCGACCCCGCGCACGCCGGTCATCAGGAAGGCATGCGCCAACCGATCGCGCGCAATCGCATTGGCGAGCGTGCGCACCATCGCCTCCTGCCCGATAAGCTCGGCAAAGGTCTGCGGGCGGTATTTGCGTGCCAGTACGCGATAGGGCTGCGCCGGATCGGGTGTAACCGGTGGGGTCACGGGAGCGGTTGGGGGCGCGGGCTCAGGCTCGGCTTTCTGCTCGGGCTCGCCAGCAGGCGCACCGCCGAAAATCGCTTCCTGTCCGGCGTCCTCGAGTTCCGCCACGCTCGGCGTGTCGGCCTCTTCGGCCCCGCTTTCCCACGGAAGGCCGTCAGGATTGTCCGGTGAATCACCCATGCCCGACTAGGTAGGCACTGGCGCGGCAAAAGTCATGCCATGGCGCATACGAATTGTGGGTGAAAAAGGAGCCGGCCGACCCGCCGCAATCCACCTGGGCTGCTTCCTTCCGGACCTGACCCGGTGAGCGAACGCAAACGTCCGACCGACTCCCGGCGCGCCATATGGCGGCGGGAGCGAGAAAAATCAATTACCGAAAATTGTCGGCGTAGGCCTGCAGCTTGAGGCTCTTCGCAGGCGTCGCGTGAACGCGCGCGACAATGCCGTATTTCTCGGCATAGGCCTTCGCCTCATCCTTGCTCGGGAAAGTCAACTGGACTTGGGCCTGCGTATCGCCGCTGCCGGTCCACCCCATCAGCGGATCGGCCTTGCGCGCTTCGGACTGCTCGAATTCGAGCACCCATTCGTCGGTACGCGCCCTGCCGGACTGCATGGCGTTCTTCGGTCGCTGGTAGATACGTGCTGACATTTCTCTCGATCCTTCAGGCGCCGGGCGGCAAACACCCCTCGCCTGGCTACCTCGCATGAACCCTAAACAGGCTCCGCCCTTGCCTCGCCTTCGGCGTGGAAGTCAACTAGCGCGAGCGGTCGAAGGCGTTCCTGGTCTTCAAACTTGGCGCTTCGGTCCAGGGTTCCTCCGGCCAGCGATGTTTGGGATAGCGACCCTTCATTTCCTTACGCACTTCGGCCCAGCTTCCCCGCCAGAAGCCGGGCAGGTCGCGCGTCGACTGGATCGGCCGCCCCGCCGGGCTGGTCAGCTTGAGCAGCAGCGGCGTGTCGCCAACCATGGGATGGCGCTCCAGCCCGAACAGTGCCTGGACGCGAACCTCGACGCTCGGGGCATCGTCGCCAATGTAGTCGATCTCGTGACTAGTCCCTGCAGGCGAGGTAAAAGCGCGTGGCGCCAGCCGGTCGAGCCGCTGGCGCGTGTCCCAATCGATCTGGCCGAGCACGGCGTCGACCAGCTTGCCCTTCGGCAGCGCCAGATCACGCCTGCCCTGAAGTAGGGGTGCGAGCCACACCTGCGCATTGGCGGCGACGCCCGCGCTGGAAAGGCTTTCGATGCCGGCATGACCGGCCCGAGCAAGCAGCGCTTGCGGAAGCAGCTTCGCCGGGTTCTCCAGAGCCTTGTCCACAAGCATGTCCACAATCGCGCGGGGGTCGGGTGCGGGATCGGGACCGCGCGCCAGCGTGATCGCGCCGAGCCTGCGCTCGAGCAAGGCCTCGACCCGGTCCCCCGTCCAGCGCAGGACCTGTCGGCGCTCGATACGGTCGGGGAGCCAGCGTTCGAGCTCGATTTCTTCCAGAGCAATACCCGAGGTTATCCGCGCGCCCTTCGCTTGCCCCTGCGCATCGCCTACCACCATGAACGCCGCGCGGGCGAGCGGGGAGGTCGGATCGAGGACGAAACCCCTGCCGCCTGCGGCGAGCCACTGTTCACCGCTGGCATCGCGCCGCTTGGCAATGAATTCGGGCCGCCCAGCCGCCAGCAGGATCGCAGGCGGCGGCGCATTGCCGGTCGAAACCCGACTGGCAAGACCGGTCGCCCGCTTGGCCCATCGCCCGGCCAACTTGCGACTGGCATCGGCCCGGCGACCGCGATCGGCATTCCAGCGCGACAGACGCGCTTCCATATCCTCGCCCCGACCGCCCAGCCCGCGTTCCTGTAGCAACAGCGCCAGCCGCGCGGCTTGTTCGGCTGCGCCATGCTCGGCCCCGAACAGCACGGTCGCCGCACCTTGCGGGTCGAGCGGCAGTTGCGCGAGCTTGCTGCCACGCGGCGTAATCCGGCCGGTTTCATCCAGCGCGTCAAGCGCCGCCAGCATTTGCCGCGCCGCGCCAACCGAAGCTTCCGGGGGTGGATCGAGCCATGCGAGGTCCGCCGGATCGCCGCTTCCCCATTGCGCCAGTGCCAGCACCAGCGGGGCAAGGTCGGCCGTCACCATTTCGGGCGGATCGTAGGCCGGCCGTCCGGCATGCCCCGCTTCCTCCCACAAACGGAAAGCCACGCCCGGGCCCTGCCGCGCTGCGCGTCCGGCACGTTGCGCCGCCGCCGCCTGGCTTGCACGATGCGTCACCAGATGCGTCGTCCCCGCGGCGCGGTCGAACTCAGCCCTGCGCGACAGCCCCGCATCGACCACTACCGAAACGCCGTCGAGCGTGAGCGACGTCTCCGCGATCGCAGTTGCGAGCACCACCCTGCGCCGCCCCCCGGGATCGCGTTTGATCGCCGCGCGCTGGCCCGCCGGGTCGACCTGTCCATGCAAGGGCAGGATGAGCGCAGCGGGCAGCCGCGCTTCGAGCCGTTCGCGCGTCCGCTCGATCTCGCGGACACCGGGAAGGAAAGCGAGGATGTCGCCTTCCTCCTGACGCCATGCGGTACCGATGGCCTGCGCCATGGCGTCCTCGACGGCGGCCTGCGGCGACGAGCCGAGCCATTCGATCCGCAGCGGATAGGCCCGGCCCGCGCTTTCGATGACCGGTGCATCATCCCCCAGCAAGCGCGCGAAGCGGCTGCCGTCGATGGTCGCCGACATGACCAGCACGCGCAAATCCTCGCGCAGCACCGCGCGGCTTTCGAGCGCCAGCGCCAGCCCGAGATCGCTGTCGAGATGGCGTTCATGCGCCTCGTCGAAGAGCACCGCCGATATGCCGGACAGTTCGGCATCGGCGAGGATCGTGTTCACGAAAATGGCCTCGGTCACGACGAGCACGCGGGTTCGTGCCGAACGCTTGCTGTCGAGGCGGGTAAGATAGCCGATCGTTTCGCCGGGTTTCTCCCCCAGCGTTTCGGCCATCCGCTCGGCTGCGGCGCGCGCGGCAACCCGGCGCGGCGACGTCAGGATTATGGTCCCACTGCACCAGTCCTGGTCGAGCAGCGCGGGCGCGACCGCAGTGGTCTTTCCCGCGCCGGGCGGTGCGACCAGCACGGCACCGGTCTGCTCGCGCAGAGCATCGAGCAATTCGGGAAGGACGGAGTGGATCGGCAGTGCGGGCACGCCAGTGGCCCTAGGACGGATCAGTACCCGCGCGCTACCGCGAACAGCGCCGCTTGCGTCATCGCCTGGCGCGCGGTGCTGTCGGGGAAGATCGACAGTGCATCGATCGCCCGCTGGGCAAAGTGCCGCGCGCGCAGTTTGGTATCGTCGACCGCGCCATGGCGGTCGATCAGCGCAATTGCCTGTTCGAGGTCATCGTCGCTGGTCCGGAAGCCGCCGATCGCGGCTTTCCAAAAGGCCCGCTCGTCTTCGTTACCGCGGGCATAGGCGAGGATGACGGGCAGCGTCATCTTGCCCTCGCGGAAATCGTCGCCGCGATCCTTGCCCATGGTGGCGGCGTTCGAATCGTAATCGAGCGCATCGTCGACCAGCTGGAATGCAACGCCGAGATTGCGACCGTATTCGTCGAGCGCCTGCTCCTGCTCGTCGCTGCACTCGGCAATGACGGCGGCAATCCGGCTGGCCGCGGCAAACAGCGCTGCGGTCTTGGCGCGGATGATATTGAGGTAGCGTTCCTCGCTGGTGTCGATCTTGCGCTGCGCGGTGAGCTGGTCGACCTCACCCTCGGCAATGATCGCGCTCGCGCCCGAGAGGATCTTGAGCACCTTGAGGCTGCCGTCCTCGGTCATCAGTTCGAACGAGCGGCTGAAGAGGAAATCGCCGACCAGCACGGTCGCGGGATTGCCGTAAATGATATTGGCGGCCGCCTTGCCGCGACGCAGGTCGGACCCGTCGACGACATCGTCGTGCAGCAGCGTGGCGGTGTGGATGAACTCCACTGCGGCGGCGAGCTTGTGCTGGCGCGTGCCGCTGTAACCGACCAGTTCGGCCCCCGCGAGCGTCAGCATCGGACGCAGGCGCTTGCCCCCGCCCGCGATCAGATGCCCTGCTAGCGCGGGAATCAGCGGTACTTCGCTCTGCATCCGGTCGAGGATGACCTGGTTGACCCGGTTCATGCCCTGCGCAGTGAGAGCCAGCATGGGTTCGATCGAGCCCTCGGGCTCTGCGCGATTCAGGGGGATTACGTCGGCAGACATTTCGGCTTGGCCATGGTCTGCCCAAGCTTTCTTGGCAAGACGGGATTTGCTGTTAGCGTGATCGCATGTCCGACGCCCCACAGACCGATGCCGTCCTCGCCGGCTTTCGCAAAAGCATCGACAATATCGATGCCGCGCTCATCCATATGCTCGCCGAGCGGTTCCGGATCACGCAGGCGGTTGGCGAATACAAGGCCAGGGTCACGCTGCCCCCGGCCGATCCGGCGCGCGAGCAGGAACAGATCATGCGGCTGCGCCGGTTGGCCGAAGACAGTGAGCTCGATCCCGAGTTCAGCGAGAAGTTCCTGCGCTTCATCATCGACGAGGTGATCCGCCACCACGAACGCGCGGCGCGGCGCTAGATCCGGCTTACAGCGCGCTGCGCGGCAGGGTGAGCTTGACCAGCAGGCCGCCCAAATCCTCGCTCTCGCCCAGTTCGACCGAGCCGCCGTAGATCTCTACCACATCGCGCACGATGGCGAGGCCAAGTCCGGTTCCGGGCTTGCCCGTATCGAGCCGTGCACCGCGGTCGAAGATGCGCGGGCGTTCGCTTTCCGGGATACCGATGCCATCATCCTCGATCCAGATGATGCAGCTGCTGGCTGCCGGATCGGCGTCGATTGTGACGAACACGCTGCCGCCGCCATATTTGGCTGCATTCTCAATCAGATTCCCGAGGATCTCGTCGAGATCCTGCCGCTCCATCGAAACCGCAGCATCGCGATTGCCGTCGAGGTCGAAGCGGGTTTCCTCGTAGATACGGGTTACCGCACGCAGCACGCTTTCGGCGCTGGGCCAGACCTCGGCGCGCGCATGCCCGCTGGCGCGGCGGCCGACCGCGCGGGCACGCGCCAGGTGATGCTCGACATGGCGCTGCATGGTCTTGGTTTCGCGGCAGACAAGGTCGGACAGCCGCGGATCATGCGCGGTGGCGGCATTGGTCAGCACCGTCAGCGGGGTCTTGAGCGCATGCGCTAGGTTGCCCGCGTGCATCCGCGCTTCCTCGGCCTGCTGTTCGGTATGCGCGAGCAGCGCGTTAATCTCATCGACCAGCGGCTCGACTTCGAGCGGAAGCGGATCGGTAATCCGGTTCGTGCCGTGGGTGCGCATGGCCTGGATTGCGTTGCGCACACGCCGCAGCGGCGAAAGGCCGTACCAACTTTGCAGCATCGCCATCGCCAGCAGGCCAAGCGCCAGAGCGGCGAAACTCCAGACGAGGATCGAGCGGATCCGCGTAATCTGGTAGTCGAGTTCGCCGCGGGCCGAGGCAACCGCGAAGGTCCAGCGCGTGTCGCTATCGGGCAGGATGACGCTCCGTTCGACGATCCGCAGGGGTTCGTTCTCGAACTGGTCCGAATTGTAGAAATGCGGCTCGTTGTCGATGTGGTCGCCCTCGACCGTCAGGCTGCGATCCCACAGGCTGCGGCTGGGAAACGGCTGATGCCCCTCGCCGGTAATCTGCCAATAGACGCCGCTATTGGGTTCGAGAAAGCGCTGGTCGCCAAGCGAGCGGTAGAGCTGCACATCGCCGAAGCTGTCGATCTCGGCCGAGGTAATCAGCGCGGTCTGCACATATTCGAGCTGCTCGTCGAAATTGTCCTCGACCAGCCGCACCAGCGTGCGGTCGAGCGCAAAGCCGCCGCCCAGCAGCAGCACGCCGATCCACAGCGCGGCGATCGCCATCATGCGCCGCGCAAGACTGCGCTTCGCGGGCGGTGCAGCGAGGGTCACCGGGCTGTCGGCAGCCGGGTCTGGCGGCGGGGATCGCCCGACCTTCAGCACCGTGCCGGGCGCAGCATCAGGCGCGCGGCTGGTCGGCGGGGTCGTCGAGGCTGTATCCGAGTCCACGGATCGTCGTGATCACTTCGGCGCCCAGCTTCTTGCGGATGCGCGTGACGAAGACCTCGATCGTGTTCGAATCGCGGTCGAAATCCTGATCGTAGATATGCTCGATCAGTTCGGTGCGGCTGACCACCTTGCCCTTGTGGTGCATGAGGTAGCTCAGCAGCTTGTATTCCTGCGCGGTCAGCTTGACCGGTTCACCCTTGAGCGTGACGCGGCCTGAGCGCGTGTCCAGCCGGACATGGCCGGCAGTCAGTTCGCTCGACGTGTTGCCCGATGCGCGGCGGATCAACGCACGCAGACGGGCTATCAGTTCTTCGGTCTGGAAGGGCTTGGCGAGGTAATCGTCCGCGCCTGCATCGAGGCCCGCGACCTTGTCCGACCAGCTGTCGCGCGCGGTCAGGACCAGGACGGGGAACTTGCGGCCTTCCTTGCGCCACATGCCGAGCACGGTCAGCCCGTCGATTTCAGGCAGGCCGAGATCGAGGATCACGGCGTCGTAATCCTCGGTGCTGCCGAGAAAATGGCCGTCTTCGCCATCGGTGGACAGATCCACCGCATAGCCGTTCTGCTCGAGCGTCGACTTGAGTTGCTGGCCCAGGGTGGGCTCATCCTCGACGATCAGGATCCGCATAAATGTCCGTCCTCGGATTGTTTGAAGCGCGTTTCGTTCATGTAGATGAACGCGTCAACCTGAACGGAGTTGCACCGGCGCAAATCAGCGGCTGCGCCGAAGGACTTTCCCGGTGCGCGCATCGACATCGACATACATCACGCGGCCATCCCTGATAAACTTCAGGCGATAGGCCATTGCGGTCGAATCGTAGGCCGGACCAAGATATTCCGCCCCGCGCATAGTCGGCAGGATACGCGCCTCGATATCGCGCAGCTGCAGGATATTGCCCGCACTCATCTCGCGCCGCGCCTCGCCCTGTTCGGAACGGGACTGCGCGGCAGCGGGCGCGGCCATAATCGGGCCCGTAACGAGCCCCAAGGCGAGGAAAGAGGCGAAAATGCGTTTCATAATGCGAATCTGCCTAGCCTTGGGGCATTGAACAAGGACTGAATGTCCGTGCCTGAGCTCATCCGGCCTAGCGGGTCATCTCGAACTTGACGGTCAGCGAAACCATCGTGCCAACCAGACCCGGTTCGACCGGCGTCGGCGCAGCCGATACCTTGATCGCCTGGCGGGCATCCGATTCGGCAAAGGGCATCGGTCCGCTCGATGCGACGGATTCGCTCACTTCGAGCAGCCTGACGCCGCCAAAACCCGACCATTGGGCATATTCTTCGGCCTGAGCCCTCGCCTTGTCGAATGCCGCCTTGCGCGCCTGCGCGCGCGCCGGGCTGTCATCGTCGAGCGAGAAGCGCGGACCGCCGATATCGGTCGCCCCTGCAGCGACCAACGCATCGAGCACCTCACCGGCCCGCTTCACGTCGCGCAAGGTGACGCTCACGCGGTTCGAGGCCTGGTAGCCGCGGAACACCTGCTGGCGGGTCGACTGGTCGTAATCGTACTGCGCGCCGAGATTGATCCCGGTCGTCTGGATATCGTCTTCATCGATCCCGAGCGCCTTGATGCGGTCGATTACCGCGGTCATTTCCCGCGCGTTGATCTGCATCGCCTCGACCGCGGTGCGCGCCTGGCTGGTCACGCCGGCGCTGATGTCGACGATGTCGGGCTTGGCATCGACGGTTTCGCTCACCGACAGTTCGACCACCGGCCCCTGGCTGGCGATCTGGACTTCGGCGGCCTGTACCTGGGAAGCGGTGGCGGCAATGGCCAGCGCGGGAATAGCGAAACGGATCATGGATTTGCTCCTCATTTGTCGAGCGTAATGTCGGCTTTACAGCTTTACGGCTTGCTGAACGGAAGTGTTCCCGCTTTTCTCGGCCCTTGCTTGCCGCTAGCCATGGCGCTGATCGAGAGGGAATGAATGACAGCCTGGAAATATGCGCTGGCCGCCTTGGCCATGGTAGCGACGCAGCCGCTGGCCGCGCAGGTGGAGACCGTGCCCGCGCGCGCCGCCGACGAGGGCGAAGGCCCCTTCGGCAAGCTGCTGATCCGCGGCGCAACGGTGATCGAGGGCAGCGGTGCCCCGCCGGCGGGACCGATCGACATCATGGTCGAAGGCAATCGCATCGCTGCGCTTTATCCTGGCGGGGCCCCCGCCGCCGAGGCGCAAGACGTGCAGCGCGTGATCGATGCCAAGGGCATGTATGTCCTGCCCGGCTTCGTCGATGTGCATGGCCACAATGGCGATGCATCGAAAGCGCCGCAGCCATCCTATGGCTACAAGCTGTGGCTCGCGCATGGCGTGACCACGGTGCGCGGGGTGAGCTTCTACTTCGGCCCCGATACGCCCGACCTTTCCGATGCGCGCCGCAGCGCCGCCAACACCATCACCGCTCCGCGCCTGATCCCTTACGCCGTCTTTGGAGATAAATGGGCGGGCGGTGCGCCCGACACCCCAACCAAGGCGCGCGAATGGGTCCGCTGGGCCAAGGCGCAGGGCTATTGGGGAGTCAAATTCTTCAACGGCTATTCGCCCGCAGTCTTCGCGGCGGCTTTCGACGAGGCGGAGAAGCAGCAGATGGGCACCGTCGCGCATCTCGCGCAGACCGGCGTGGCCGAAGTCAACGCGCGCAAGGCGGTCGAACTCGGGCTCGACGATGTGACGCATTTCTACGGTCATTTCGAAAGCCTGCTGAACGACGCCGCGCTCCCCTATTATCCAGAGGACTACAATTATTTCGATGAGCAATCGCGCTTCGCCTGGGTTGCCCGGCTTGCCCCGCAGGCCGTCGAACCCGGGAGCGAGAGGTGGGACGATTACGTCGACCTGCTGATCGAGAACGGCGTGACGCTGAGCCCGACCTTCAACATCTACGCCGCCAGCCGCGACGTGATGCGTGCGCGCGGGTTCGACTGGCATGCACGGTACACTCTGCCATCGCTGATGGATTTCTACGCACCCAGCGCGACCAATCACGGGAGCTATTACAAGGACTGGACGAGCGAAGACGAGGTCGCGTGGCGGAACTTCTACGCCAAGTGGTTTGCGCTGACCAAGGACTTCCATGACCGCGGCGGGCGCGTCACCGCCGGTTCCGACCCCGGTTACATCTACCAGACCTGGGGCTTCGCCTATATCGGCGAACTCGAAATGCTGCGCGAGGCGGGCCTTTCGCCGCTCGCCGTCATTCGCGCGGCAACGCTCGACGGGGCGCGTGCGCTGTACGAACCGCTGGGCGAAGAACCGCCGATGGGCCGGATTGCCGTGGGCCAGCTGGCCGATCTGGTGATCGTGCCCGAGAACCCGCTGGCCAATCTCAAGGTGCTCTATGGCACGGGCCATACGCGGCTCAATCGCGAGACCGGCGCAATCGAGCAGGTCGGCGGGGTCCGCTGGACCATCAAGGACGGGATCGTTTACGATGCGCCGCAATTGCTCGCCGACGTGGCGCGGATGGTCGCGGAGCAGGAGGCGGCGCGCTAGCGTCTTGCGGAGCGGCGTCCGCGCGCCTACCTCGCGCGGCCTATGGCACAGCCCCCCATTCTCAGCCTCGAAGGCATCGCGCTGCAGCAGGGCGGCAAGTGGCTGTTCGGCGGGCCCGACCACGACCCGCTCGACCTGCATGTCGGCCCGCGCGACCGGATCGCGCTGATCGGACGCAATGGCGTGGGCAAGACCACGCTGTTCCGGATGATCGACGGGCAAGTCGAAACCGATGCCGGCATCCGCAAGACTAAGCCGGGCACGCGGATCGTCGTACTCGAACAGGACCCCGACCTTTCAGGCCATGCCACGTTGATGGAGTGGGCGCTTGCCGGCGAACATGCGCCGCAGGAGCACGAGATCGACGCCATTGCCGGCCAGCTCGGTATCGACATGGCGCGCGAAACCAAGGGCGCAAGCGGGGGCGAGAAGCGCCGTGCGGCGATCGCGCGCGCGCTGGCGCAGGACCCCGACCTGCTGCTGATGGACGAGCCGACCAACCATCTCGACCTTGGCGCGATCGACTGGCTCGAAAGCTGGCTCGAACGCTACAAGGGTGCCTTTCTCGTTATCAGCCACGACCGGACCTTCCTCAAGCGCCTGACCCGCACCACGCTGTGGCTCGACCGCGGAAGCCTGCGCCGCAAGGAAGTGGGCTTCGGTGGCTACGAGGCGTGGGAAGAACAGGTCTATGCCGAGGAAGCCCGCGCGGCGGAGAAGCTCGACGCCAAGCTCAAGCTCGAGGCGCACTGGCTCGAACGCGGGGTGACCGCGCGGCGCAAGCGCAACCAGGGCCGGCTCGAGAAGCTGGGCCAGATGCGCGCACAACGCGCTTCGATGATCGACGCCGCCGGGACCGCCAAGCTCAAGCTGGCGACCGAGGAAGACTTCAAGTCCAAATCGGTGATCGCGGCCGAGAACATCACCAAAGCCTATGGCGACCGAACGATCATCAAGCCGTTCTCGCTGCGCATCCAGCGCGGTGACCGGATCGGCATTGTCGGCGCCAATGGCGCGGGCAAGACCACGCTGCTCAAGATGCTTACCGGCGAACTCGCACCCGACAGCGGCAAGGTCGACATCGCCAAGACGCTGACCGGCGTGATGATCGACCAGCAACGCCAGCTGCTCACCGCCGACAAGACGGTGCGGCACGTGCTCGCCGAAGGCGGCGACTGGATCGATGTGCGCGGCAACCGTAAGCATGTGCAGGCCTATCTCAAGGACTTCCTGTTCGACCCCAAGATCGTCGACATGAAGGTCAGCGTGCTGTCGGGCGGCGAACGCAGCCGGCTGCTGCTGGCGCGCGAGTTCGCCAAGGCGTCCAACCTGCTCGTGCTCGACGAGCCGACCAACGACCTCGACCTCGAAACGCTCGACCTGCTGCAGGAGGTCATCGCCGATTACGAAGGCACGGTGCTGATCGTCAGCCACGACCGTGACTTCCTCGACCGCACGGTGACCCTTACGCTCGGCCTCGACGGGACCGGCAAGGTCGATGTGGTCGCGGGCGGCTACGAGGACTGGGAGCGCAAGCGCCGCCAGCCGATCGCGGGCAAACCCAAGGCAGGGAAGCAGGCCGAGAAACCCGCCGCCCTGCCGCCGCCCTCCGCAAAACCGAACAAGCTTTCCTACAAGGACCAGCGCGACTTCGAACTGCTGCCGACGCGCATCGAGGAGCTCGAAACCGCGATTGCCAAGGGCGAGGCGATCCTGTCCGATCCCGAACTCTACACCGCCGATCCGCAGCGCTTCGCCAATATCTCCAAGGGCCTGGAGAACGCCCGCGCCGAGAAGGATGCGGCGGAGGAGCGCTGGCTGATGCTGGCGGAGGCGGTCGAAGGGTGAGCCTCGAGGCCGAGATCGCGGCCTGCCGCATCTGCGCCGATCACTTGCCCCACGGCGTGCGCCCCGTGGCCAGCTTCTCGGCAACCGCGCGGTTGCTGATCATTGGCCAGGCGCCCGGCTCGAAGGTCCATGAAAGCGGCATTCCGTGGGATGATGCCAGCGGCGACCGGCTGCGCGAATGGACCGGGCTGAGCAAGGACCAGATGTACGACCCTGCGCGAGTCGCGCTGGTCCCGATGGGGTTCTGCTATCCCGGCAAGGCGAGCGGCGGCGACAAACCGCCGCGCCGCGAATGCGCCGCCCAGTGGCACGAGCGCGTGCTCGACGTGCTGCCCGAGGACCGGCTGACCCTGCTGGTGGGCACCTATGCGCAGGCGCGATATCTGCCCGCGGCGCGCACGCTGTCGATGACCGACCGGGTGCGCCAATTCCGCGACTACCTCCCGCATTTCATCCCCCTGCCCCACCCCGCGTGGCGCTCGACCATCTGGATGCGCCAGCACCCGTGGTTCGAAGCCGAAGTGCTGCCCATACTGCGCGAGGCGGTTGCGCAGCGCGTGTAGGACTGGACGGTTCGCTCCCAACGACATGGACCACATGGACCACTGTCCTGGACAAAATGTCGCGTCTCACCCGATCCGGTAGAAAACCGCCACCCGGTCGAGCGCGAGCTTGAGCACCAGCTTCCCGCTACGCGCGGGCCATTCAAGCGCGCGTTCGGCCCCGGGCAGCCCCTCGCCCGCACACGCGACACGCCATAGAATGTCGCTGAGCCCGGGTCCTGCCTCGCGCATCGCGCCATCGAAGCGCGCCTTCGCCGCAAGCTGGCGCTCGGACGAGGTAAGGTCGCGGTCCACGGCGCCGCCATCGACCCGCACCGGATCCCAGCGCATGGTGGTCGAAGGGGCGATCTGCGCGCGTTCGTAATCGGCGCGCAGCCGTTCGCCGGCATCGAACTGCCGTTCGGTCAGATGCCCGCGTGCATGCAGCCAGGTAAGCGGGCTTTCGGCGAGATTGACCGTTACGCTACGCCGTTTGCCATGCGCGGCGGCGCCCCCGCGTGGGCCTTCCTCGGTCAGTTCGCGTTCGACAAGTGTGCGGCGCATGGCGGTCTCCCTGGTTGTGAAAGTTTGGCCTTGCGCCGCGACGGTTCCTGTAGGAAACAGGAAAAACCAAATCGGTTATCTGTGGGGCAGCCAAGTGATCAACCGGATCCGCGACATCCGCAAGCAGAAGGGCCTGACGCTGGCCGACCTCGCCGAGGCCTGCACGCCGCCGACCACCCCGCAGACGGTCGGACGGCTCGAAACCGGGATGCGCAATCTCTCGCTCAAATGGATGGAGCGGATCGCCGCGGCGCTCGAGGTCAATCCCGAAATGCTGGTGCGGAGCGAAAAGGCCGGTCACCCGCAGGTCGTCGCCGCGCTGGCAAAGACCGGACCCGAAGCGCTTGCTACGCCGCAGGATGCCATCCTCGCCACCGATCTGGGCGGCGATGGGTCGCTGATGGTGCTCGATATCGCCTATCCGCATGGCGAGTACCGCCCCGGCGACCAATTGTGGCTACGCCAGCTCAATCCCGACGAGGCGGCGCGCGCGATCAACCGCGATGTGCTGGTCCCCAAAAAGGGCGGACGTTTCGCCTTCGGGCGGCTGATCGACCGGCAGGGCAAGATGGTCGGCCTGCTCCCTCCCGGGCATGGCGAGAAACAGCAGGTGGTCGACAATCCCGCCTGGATCGCGGTGGCGGAAATGCTGGTGCGTCGGCTGTGAGCGTCGCCAAGACCCGCCGCGTGCTGTCGCTGGCGACGCTGTTTCCCAATGCCGCCAATCCGCGCTTCGGCGTCTTCGTGGCCAAATCGCTCGAGGCGCTGCAGCGCGATACGCATTGGGATGTCACGGTGATCAATCCGGTCGGCCTGCCCCCGGTGGCGCTCGGGCGCTACCGCGCATTGGCCTGTGCCGCCGAGGATGGGCGCGAGTTCGGGATGGCGGTTTATCGCCCGACCTTTCGGCTGCTGCCGAAGATCGGTGGCAGGCTCAATCCCGGGCTGATCGCCAAGGCGGTGCTCCCCCTCGCCCGCCGCCTCCATGCGGACCATCCGTTCGACCTGGTCGACGCACAGTTCTTCTATCCCGACGGTCCCGCGGCGATGATCATCGCGCGCGAACTCGGCCTGCCCTTCTCGGTCAAGGCGCGCGGGGCCGACATCCATTACTGGGGCGCACGCGCCTATGGCCGCGACGCATTGCTCGAAACCGCGCGCGAGGCGGCGGGTGTGCTGGCGGTATGCGCGGCGCTGGCCGATGACATGGCCACGCTGGGCATGGCACGCGACACGATCACGGTGCATTACACCGGGCTCGACCGCGACCTGTTCCGTCCGATGGACCATGTCGGGCTGCGCGCGCGACTGGGCGAGACCTTTTCGATCCCCATCGCCAGCGGCGATCGGCTGCTGGTGAGTGTCGGCGCGCTGATCGAACGCAAGGGCCAGTCTTTGGTGATCAAGGCGCTAGCCGATCTGCCGCAGGCGCGATTGCTATTGGTCGGCAAGGGCGAAGATGAAGCGAGCCTGCGCGCGCTGGCGAAAGAAGTCGGCGTGGCCGAGCGGGTCCATTTCCTTGGCAGCCTCGCCCCGACGATGCTGCCGCCGATCCTGTCGGCGGCCGATGCCATGGTGCTGCCTTCGGCCAGCGAGGGCCTCGCCAATGCCTGGATCGAGGCGCTGGCCTGCGGAACGCCGCTGGTCATCACCGATGCGGGCGGCGCGCGCGAAGTGGTGACCGCTCCCGAAGCCGGGGTGATCGTCGCGCGCAATTGCCGCGCGGTTCGCGATGGGATCGACCTTGTGACCCGCCGCCCCCGCTCACCCGAGACGGTGGCGGCGACGGTCGAGAAATTCAGCTGGGAAGCGAACGCCGCGGCGCTCGCCGCCCATTACGACGCGATTGCCTAGACCAGGCCGCGCGCCTTCTTTTCCTGCTGGTCGGCCACGGTTTCGGTAGGCACGAAGCTGTCGCTGGTAACGCCCAGCCAGACGAGGATCGGCGCCGCCATATAGACCGAGCTGTAGGTACCCACGAACAGGCCCAGCGTGATCCCGGCGACCATGCCGAACAGGCTGGCCGGCCCGAACAGCAGCAGCGGCAGCAGAGCGATCAGCAGCGTCAGCGAGGTCATCACCGTCCGGGCCAGCGTTTCATTGACCGACAGGTCAAGGAGCGCGGGCAATTCCATCTTGCGGAACTTCTTCAAATTCTCGCGGATGCGGTCGTAAACGACGATGGTATCGTTGAGCGAATAGCCGATGATCGCGAGGATCGCCGCGATGATCTGCAGGCTGAATTCCATCTGGAACAGCGAAAACATGCCCAGCGTCAGGCTGACATCGTGGAACAGCGCGAACAGCGCCCCCACGCCGAACTGCCATTCGAACCGAATCCAGATGTAGAGCGCGATCGCCCCCATCGCGGCCAGCAGTGCGTAAAGCGCGGTCTGGCGGAATTCGCCCGAGACCTTGCCCGAGACATTGTCATTCCCGTCGAGCCGGAAGTCCTCGTAATCGGCCTGCAGAGTCTCGACGATATCGTTCGCGGCAGCCTGAGCGGCTTCCTTGTCGGCCGATACCTCGTCGGGCAGGCGTACGCGGATCGAGACCTGGTTGTCTTCGCCGAAGCGCTGGACCACCGGATCGCCATAGCCGAGCGTGGCCACCTTTTCGCGCAATTCGCCCACCGGGGCTTCCACGCTCTGGGTGAAGGTCGCGCGCACTTCGAGGCCGCCGGCGAAGTCGACGCCGTAATTGAGCCCCTTGGTAAAGACCAGCGCCCAGCTGGCCGCGATCAGCAGGATGCTGATGGCGAAGAAGGGCACACGCCAGCGGAGGAACTTGATGTTGGTGTCGTCGGGGACGAGCTTGAGCAGTTTCATATCGTCGCCCTCCTTACAGCACGATGTCTTTGGGCTTGGCCTTGCGCAGCCAGTCGGCGACCCACATGCGGGTCAGCGTGACCGCGGTGAAGACGCTGGTGAACAGGCCAATGATCAGCACCACCGCGAAACCGCGGATGGGGCCCGATCCGAACAGGAACAGCAGCACACCGGCGATGAAATTGGTGACGTTAGCGTCGTAGATCGCGCGGCTTGCTTCCTTGTAGCCGTTCTCGACCGCGGCAACCACGCGGCGCCCGCGCTTGCGTTCCTCGCGGATACGCTCGTTGATCAGCACGTTGGCGTCCACCGCCGCACCGATCGTCAGCACGAAACCGGCAATACCGGGCAAAGTCAGCGTGGTGTTGAGCGCGGCCATGATGCCCAGCAGCATGGCGACGTTGATGACCAGCGCGATCGTAGCGTAAACGCCGAAACGGCCATAGCTGGCGATCATCAGCGCTATGACCAGCAGCGATCCGACCAGCATGGCGAGCATGCCGCGCTTGATCGAATCGGCGCCGAGATCGGGACCCACGGTGCGTTCCTCGATCACGGCGAGGTCGACCGGAAGCGCGCCCGAGCGCAGCGAAATCGCCAGCTGGTTGGCAGTCTCGACCGAGAAGCCGCCCGAGATCTGCGCCGTACCGCCACGGATCGGCTCGTTGATATTGGGCGCGGACAGTACCGTATCGTCGAGGATGATCGCGAAGGGCTTGCCCACGTTTTCGGTGGTCAGCTTGGCGAAGCGGCGCCCGCCATCGCTGTCGAACTGGATATTGACCACCGGCTCATTGGTCTGCGGGTCGAAGCTCTGCTGCGCGCCGGTCAGATTGTCGCCGCGGATACCGCCGAGGCGGCGCACTGCGAGCGAGGATCCCGCAAAGGCGGACGTATCGGCATAGGCGAAGATTTCGGAGCCCGGCGGGGCGAGGCCCTGCTGCACGTCGCTGGGCAGGGCGTTCTGGTCGACCAGCTTGAATTCGAGCTTGGCGGTCTGGCCCAGCAGCGCCTTGAGCTGGTCGGGATCCTGCAGGCCGGGGACCTGCACCACGATGCGCGTATCGCCCTGGCGGATGATCGTCGGTTCGCGTGTGCCGAGTTCGTCGATACGCTTGCGCACGACTTCGGTCGCGCTTTCCATCGCGTCACCGACCGCCTGATCGATCCCCTCGGAGGTGGGGGTGAGGATCATGCGATTGCCGTCCTCGACCGCCAGATCCCATTCGCGCACCAATCCGGTGCCATTGATCGACGGCAGCAGCAGTTCGCGTGCGCGGTCGACCTGCCCCGGATCGTCGAGCATGAAGCTCAGCCGTCCGTCACGCGTCGATACGTCACCGATGCGGATCCGCGGTTCGGCGCGGCGCATGGTGTTGCGCACGTTCTCTTCCATGTTCTCGAGCCGCTGCGTCGCCACCTGCGCGGCGTCGGCCTCGAGCAGGATGTGGCTGCCGCCGGCAAGGTCGAGACCGAGGTTGACCATCGGGTCGGGCAGCGCATCGGGCCAGCGGACACTGGTGGCCGACAGCAGCGAGGGCAGCGCAGCGGCCACGCACAGGCCGGTAATCAGCCAGAGCCAGACCTTACGCCAGGTAGGGAAATCGAGCATGGAGGTGAGGCGTCCCTAGTCGTTCGCAGCGGGCGTGTTGCGCGACGACAGCACTTCGCCGATCGTGTTGCGCACCGCCTTGACGGTCATGCCCTTGGCAAGTTCGACGTGGACGAAATGCTCGTCCACCTTGGTGATCTTGCCGACGAGACCGCCGGCGGTGACCACTTCGTCACCCTTGCCAAGCCCGGCAACGCGTTCGCGGTGCTGTTTCTGCTGGCGCATCTGCGGGCGCAGGATGAGGAACCACAGGATCAGCAGCATGCCCAGCGGCAGCACCCAGCCGGTCCATGCGGGCGGCCCGGCGGCGGCGCTTCCGGCGGCGGCGAGAAAATCGATCATCGGAGGAATACCTGTCGGAAATTTGCGTGTCGGTCGGATCCGCAATTGGGCGATGCGCGCGACCGGTTCAAGCGGCCTGCACAGTCCTTCTTGCGAAAGTGCGGCGCGGTTAGCAGCATTGCGATGCCGGGGCAACGAAATGCCTGCGAACTCCGCTTGCCATGCACAAACACCCGCCCTATAGGGCCGCCTCCACTGGTTTCGGGATGTAGCGCAGCCTGGTAGCGCACCATACTGGGGGTGTGGGGGTCGCTGGTTCGAATCCAGTCATCCCGACCAGTGGTTTCCCTTCATAATTCGTCTGACAGACCCCCGCCCTGCGGGGCGTTTGGCATGCCCGGATGAAATTTTTGCCGCGGCGTGGATTAAGCGTGAGCGCGCATCCGTTTTCCCTTCGACCAGCCGGCGCGTGCCGGCTCCGGCATGAAGGAGAAGACCCGATGAAGACAAAGACCATCCTCCCGCTGCTCGCCCTCGGCCTCGCCGGTACCGCGCAGGCGGCGCTGCCCGCACTCTACGAAGAACAGCTCGCCCGCGCCGAGGAGAAGCTGATTCTCACCACTCCCATTGCGGGGATCGAGAACAGCCTGTGGTTCGATTATCGCATCGACGTTACCGAGGCGCAGAAGGAACTCACTAGCGATTTGCGCCGCGCCAGCGACGTGGAGGACCGCCGCGATGCATGGTCCGAATATGCGCAAGAGCTCGGGCACGAGCGCAAGGACTACATCCACGACATGGCAAAGCGCGGCTATCGCCAGGGCACCGTCTACCTGGTCGACTGACCGGCCGCAGCCAACGGCGACCGCACCCGTCCCAAGCCACCCGGACGGTCGCCCTCCTCCAAGGACCGGTGCCCAGCGCGCCGGTCCTTTTTTCATATCGAATCGATAGGGGCGAGGCGGCCGCGGGTCGGCGGCTATTGCCAGCCCGTAGCGCGCGCTTCGGCCTCGGCCTCGGCATCGAGCGCGGGCCCGTCGGCCATGCTCTGCGCCCGCGCCATGATCGCGCCCGCATCGGCGCCTGCCGTGCGATATTCGGTTCGCGCACCGGCAGCACCCTCGCCCAGCGCCTCCAGCTTCCAGCCCTGCGTATCGCGGCAGGCGATGCCGCTGCCCGAGGCGCCGCTGAACGCGCGGCAGAAGTCGCCCTCGCGATTCTGGAAACTGAGCAGGATGCGCGTGTCCGCCCCGGACGGTTGTTCGGCCACCAATTGCGTATCGAGCGCGCCCGCAAGCTGCGCATCGGCATAGCCATCGGGCACGCCGCCGCGCGGCAGGAATATGGCGAGCGCCAGCGACGCGGCCAGCGCGGGTCCCGCCACCCAGCCCCAATGCGGCAGGAGGCGCCGCGCCTGGCGCTTCTCGCGCGCGGTGGCGATATCGCTCACCGGCGCGGTTTCGCGGGCCAGCATGGCCGAAAGGCGATCGGGCACGGGTTGCTCGGCGATGGGGGCGAAATGCCCGGCCAGCCGATCCTTCAGCGCACGGTGCGCGGCCAGTTGCTGCACCAGTTCGGGATCGCGCTCGACCGCCTGTGCGACCTGCTGCGCGCGTTCGGGCGGCAGTTCGCCATCGGCATAGGCGGCGAGGTCTTCGCGCGTGACGGTCATGCTTTTTCTCCGAGCAGGGTGAGTAGTGCGTCGCGCCCGCGCACTAGCCGCGAATTGAGCGTGCCGACCGGACAGCCGACGATCTCCGCCGCCTCGCGATAGCCATAGCCCTCGACCATCACCAGCAGCACCGCCTCGCGCTGGTCGGCGGGCAATTGCTGCATCGCGCGATCGACCAGCGAGAGTTCGACCGCGGCTTCCTGCGCACCGTCACTGCCGACCGAAAGCCCGGCGTCCTCTGCCACGAAGGTTGCGCGGCGGCGCGTCGTCGCCCGGCCCTCGTCGATCCACAGATTGCGCATGATCCGATACATCCAACTGTCGAGCCGCGTGCCTTCGCGCCACTTGTCGCGATTGGCGAGCGCGCGCTCGAGACTCATCTGGCAGAGATCGTCACCGTCCGCCGGATCGCCGCAGAGCCCGACCGCGAAACGGCGCAGCCGGGGCAACAAGGCCAGCAAGTCCTGCTCGAACGATGGGTTAAGCGTCATCTGCCTTCCATGGATTAAACGGACGACATGGCCCGTTTCATCCATGCTTAATGCGATTTGCCACACAGAAGGTAGCCAATGGCCAGATTTCCCCTGATTTCCGTGCTCCTTGCAATGATTGCCGCGCCGCTCGCGGCGCAAGTCGCGGTGCCCGGCGTAGCGGTTCCGCGCGTCGGTCAGGTGCTTGGGCAGGTTGGCGAGCTGGCTGGAACCACGCTCGATCGCACTGCGCAGGACGCGCGCGAACTGGCGCGCACCCGGCTACAGCGCATCGACCGGCTGGTGCGCAGCAATCGCGCGACGATCGAGCGCGATGCGCGTGGCGCCCCCGCGCGGCGCGGCGAGTTGCTGCTGGTCGATGCGCAGGCGGCTGCGTTGCTCGCCGCGTCTCGGGCGGGCTTCGGCATCATCGAGACGATCGAACTGGACGAGTTGGGAATCCAGGTGACGCGGTTGCGCATCCCGGCCGGCCGCGACCTCGACGAAGCCGAGAAGGACCTGGCCGACCTGGTGCCCGAGGCAATCCTTGCGCCCGACAATCTGCATTTTCCCGCAGGCGATGCGGTCGCGCTTGGCCTGACGAGCGCTGCATCCACCGGCGCAAGCGGCGGCGTCGCGGTGGGCATGATCGACGGAGCGCCGGGAAAATCGGTCAGCGTCACGGCAACGCGCGGTTTTGCCGAAGGCGCGCCCTATCCGAGCAATCACGGCAGTGCGGTCGCCTCGCTTCTCGCATCCGAACACGCCGGTCCGATCCGCGTCGCCGATGTCTATGGCACCGACAAGGCAGGCGGGAATGCACTGGCCATTGCCCGCGGGCTCGGCTGGCTCGTCGGCGAAGGCAGCCGCGTGGTTACGATCAGTCTGGTCGGGCCGAAAAATCCCCTGCTCGAGCGCGCGATCGCCGCGGCGCGGCGCCGCGGCGTGATCGTGGTCGCGGCGGTCGGCAATGACGGACCCGCCGCGCCGCCCGCCTATCCGGCCAGCTATAACGGGGTGGTCGCGGTGACTGGAGTCGACGCCAGGCGCCGTGCGCTGATCGAGGCGGGCCGCGCGCTGCATCTCGACTATGCCGCGCCGGGCGCGGATATTCGCGCAATCGATGCCAAGGGCAAACGCATCCGCGTGCGCGGGACATCGTTCGCCACGCCGCTGGTTGCCGCGCGGCTGGCGCGCGCCCTGCATGGCGGTGGCAACTGGCGCCGCACGCTCGACCGCGAGGCGGAAGACCTCGGGCGCCGGGGCGCCGATCCGGTGTTCGGGCGCGGATTGCTCTGCGGATCATGCGCGGGCCGCTGAAAAATTCGCCCTCGCATGGATTAAGCCACGTAGCCGATCCGTTTTCCTTTCGAAGCAGGCACCGATCCCCCTCCGCCTGCAGATGAAAGGACCATATGATGAAAAAGCATCTTCTCGCAGCAGCCGCTCTTACTGCCCTGGCCGCAGCACCGCAGGCACAGGCGCAGCTGCTTTCGGGCTCGGGCCTGGGACAGGTCACCGGCAATACCGGTTCAATCACGCAAAGCGCGACCGGGACGCTCCGTTCGACCACTCGTGGAACGCTGCGCGGCGAAACCCGCACGCGCGGCAGCCAGAATGTCGACCGCCGTTCGGGCGAAGTGTCGCTCGACCGTTCGCTCGATACGGGCGTGACCGCCACTGCCGACCAGGTCCTCTCCACGCCGCAAGGCGAAGCCGCCGGTTCGGCTGCGGGCAGCGGACGCGCTTCGGGCTCGGGCAGCGCGCAGGCGCAGCTCGTGGGCACCGATACGGTTGGCGCGCTCGCCGGACAGGGCGTCGCACAGACGCGGTCGGGTGCGGCGCAGGTCCGCCAGTTGGCGACCCCCGCCGTACACAGGGCGCAGACGGCGGCCAGCGGTACCGCTTCGCAGGCGAATGGCCTCACTGCCTCCGGCAGCGGCAATGGCATGGCAGGCGGCGCGGGTGTCGCCTCCCTCCCGCAGGGGATGCTGGTCGCAGCGGGCAGCGGAGCCGCAGCAGGCGAAGGCGCGATCGCCATTGCTCCGGGTATGCCGGTAACCACCGCACTGGGTGCCCCGGCGGGCAAGGTTCGCCAGTTGGTGAGCGATTCGCGCGGCCGGGTCGAACAGGTCGTGGTCGAATCGAAGGGGCGCGCCTTTACGGTCCCTGCCAGCCGTTTCGCAGCGAGCGGCAATGCCCTGGTAATGGGCGAAGGCGCGGTGTCGGGCGGCAAGGCCCAGCCGGAAGGCGCCGCGCCCGAGGAAGCACCCGCCCGGCCGGCTGAAGGCGAAACGCATCGATAGGGGCCAATACCCCAAATATGCTCGGGGATGGCCGGTGAAACACCCGGCCACCCCCGGATATGTCATGTCGTAGAAGCCATTTTCCTACATGTACCGTATTGGTTAAAACATCTCCAACTCAAGAACCGGAGATGTTGAATGCCGCTACTCGAATCGCTCATCGGCCCGATCGCCTCGATCATCGACAAGGTGATCCCCGACAAGGAAGCGCGGGCGAAGGCCAAGCTCGAACTGCTCGCGCTCGAGGGCACGCAGGAACTGCAGCAAATCGAGGCGCGCCTGTCCGCGATCGTCGCCGAAGCGCAGAGCGCCGATCCCTGGACCAGCCGCGCACGGCCGAGCTTCCTCTATGTCATGTATGCGCTGATCCTGTTCAGCGTCCCGATGGGCGTGATCGCGGCCTTCGACCCCATCGCCGCACGCGCGATCGGCGAAGGCATGACGCGCTACCTCTCCGCCCTGCCCGAAGCGCTCTACGCGCTCTTCGGCACCGGCTACCTCGGCTACACCGCGGCGCGCCAATGGGGAAAGGTCAAGGGCGTGGACCAGTAGCTGGGCAGACCGCTATTGGGGTGGGAGGCGGCGTCTATTAGTCCGCTACTCAACGCCTTCCTCGAGCGGGAAAATCCCCGCCTCCATGAGCAATGCATCTGTTGCAAGATACGCGTCGTCGAACCGATGAAAGAACCGAGCCTCGAAATCATCCGCGACCGGGCATGACTCAACACTTTGGTCGAAAAATCC
The DNA here is from genome assembly GCF_036867055.1 of Qipengyuania sp. Mu-71. Taxonomy (NCBI): domain Bacteria; kingdom Pseudomonadati; phylum Pseudomonadota; class Alphaproteobacteria; order Sphingomonadales; family Erythrobacteraceae; genus Qipengyuania; species Qipengyuania sp. Mu-71. Next base: position 1,660,533 of record NZ_JBAJHR010000001.1, read on the forward strand.
CTGAAAAACGTCCCGTACCTCTGCCAGTCGCTCCTCGGCAGTCGGACCAAACGCCATGATCGCCTGTGTGCCATGCATTTCGACCGGCTGCGCCGTATCACAAGCTGGTGCCAGAGTTTCCATGAGCAAGGGGGACGCATAGATCGACGGCTCCTTTGCGACATAAACCGCTACAAAAATCCCATCGAGATCTCTAACCATCGCGGCGTGGTAGTCAGGATGAAAACCGACGAACCACTCATCCGATTGGGCAATAGCAGCGTTAGGGACCGCCAAAAGCCCACAAGCGGCGATCATTGCGCTTAACAGCCTCATCGGCCAATCCCCTTTTCGTCATAAAGATGAAGCTCTTGCAGCATTGCTATGCGCAATACTCAATGTCCGCAACCGGGTCGCCAGCCGACCTTCCGCTTTGCCATATTGCGGGCAACCGCTAACCCCTTCCCATGACCGACACCGTCTTCGTCCTCAACGGCCCCAATCTCAACCTGCTCGGCACGCGCGAGCCGGAGATCTACGGCTCCGACACGCTCGCCGATATCGAGGTAATGCTAGGCGAGAAGGCGCGCGAACTGGGCCTCGAGATCGACTTTCGCCAGACCAATCACGAAGGCGTGCTGGTCGACTGGCTGCACGAGGCGCGCAGCACCGGAGCGAAGGCGGTGCTGCTCAACGCCGCCGCCTATACACACACCTCGATCGCGCTGCTCGATGCGATCAAGGCGATCGAATTGCCCCTAATCGAGGTCCATCTGTCCGACCCTGCGACGCGCGAAGCGTTCCGTCACATCTCCTATGTGGGCATGGGCGCGGTGGACGAGGTCAAAGGACTGGGCGCGCGGGGCTATGCCGTAGCGTTGGAGAAAGCGGCCGCGCTCTAATTCGCCCGCACACCCCTTGCCCTATCGCCGCGCGGGTAGCATAGGCGGCGCAAACAACACACAAGGGGTTCCATGGCCGATCGTAAAGCCAGCGCCGGCAAATCCGGCATGAATGTCGACACCGCTCTCGTACGCGAGCTGGCCGAGATGCTGGACGACACCGGACTTACCGAAATCGAAGTCGAGGATGGCGACCGCAAGATCCGCGTTGCGCGCGGCGGCGGCGTGGCAATGGCAGCTGCACCCGCTATGGCGCCAGCGGCGGCGGCTCCGGCAGCGCCTGCTGCTGCGGCTCCGACGCCCGATAGCGCGGGGGCCGCGCCAGCGGACACCGCCGGGGCGACCAAATCGCCGATGGTCGGCACGGTTTATCTGGCCCCCGAACCGGGTGCGGCCGATTTCATCAAGGTCGGCGACAGCGTCAAGGAAGGCCAGACGTTGGTGATTGTCGAAGCGATGAAGGTGATGAACCCGATCACGGCCGACAAGGCAGGAACGGTGAAGGCGATCCTCGTCGAAAACGCCCAGCCGGTCGAATTCGACCAGCCGCTCGTCGTCGTCGCGTAAGCCATGGGTATCTCGCGCATATTGATCGCCAATCGCGGCGAAATCGCGCTGCGTATCCACCGCGCGGCACATGAAATGGGTATCGAGACGGTCGCGGTGCATTCCACTGCCGACGCCGACGCCATGCATGTCCGGCTCGCCGATCACGCGGTGTGCATCGGTCCGCCGCCCGCGACCGACAGCTATCTCAATGTGGCCAATATCATTTCCGCCGCCGAGGTCAGCCAGGCCGACGCGATCCACCCGGGCTATGGCTTCCTGTCGGAAAACGCCAAGTTCGCCGAGATCGTCGAGGCGCATGACATCGCCTGGATCGGCCCCAAGCCCGAGCATATCCGCACCATGGGCGACAAGGTCGCGGCGAAGAAAACCGCCGGCGCGCTTGGCTTGCCGCTAGTCCCGGGTTCCGACGGCGCGGTCGAAACGGTCGAGCAGGGCCGCGCGATCGCGGACGAAATCGGCTATCCGGTGATCATCAAGGCCGCCAGCGGCGGCGGCGGCCGCGGCATGAAGGTCTGCGAAAGCGAAGACCAGCTCGAAACGCTGATGAAGCAGGCGGGCAACGAGGCCAAGGCCGCCTTCGGCGACGCCACCGTCTATATCGAGAAATATCTCGGCGATCCGCGGCATATCGAATTCCAGGTCTTCGGCGACGGCAATGGCGGGGCGATCCACCTGGGCGAGCGCGACTGTTCGCTCCAGCGCCGCCACCAGAAGGTGTTCGAGGAGGCCCCCTCCCCCGTGCTGGGCGAGGACGACCGGATGCGGATGGGCGAAATCTGCGCGCAGGCCATGCGCGACATGGCCTATCGCGGCGCGGGGACGATCGAATTCCTGTGGGAAAACGGCGAGTTCTATTTCATCGAAATGAACACCCGCCTGCAGGTCGAACACCCGGTTACCGAAGCAATCACCGGTGTCGATCTGGTGCGCGAACAGATCCGTATCGCCGAGGGCAGGCCGCTCTCGATCACGCAGGACGAAATCGAGTTCAAGGGCCACGCGATCGAATGCCGCATCAACGCCGAAGATCCCTGGACCTTTGCCCCCTCGCCCGGCGAAGTGACGCATTATCACGCGGCCGGCGGCATGCATGTGCGCGTCGATAGCGGGCTTTATGCCGGTTACCGGATCCCGCCCTATTACGACAGCATGATCGCCAAGCTGATCGTCTATGGCCGCACCCGCGAAGGCTGCATGATGCGCCTCAAGCGCGCGCTGGAGGAAATGGTGGTCGAAGGCGTCAAGACCAGCATCCCGCTGCATCAGGAACTGCTGCAGCAGGACGATGTGAAGAGCGGGAACTACTCGATCAAATGGCTCGAGGAATGGCTCAAGACGCGCGAGGGGTGACGAGGGCTATCGGCCGGATGGCAGCTATCGGCATTCAAGCTTTCCGGCCTCTTTTCGAACCAGGCGGACCAGTTTCTCGACCCGCGGTGACCGGGCCTTTCGCTTGAGTTCCACCAGATGCAGTTCGAGGAAACTGGGCTGGGGGAATTGCGCAATCGAAAGCTGCTCGCGCCCCGGATACGCGAGGACCCCGCTGCGCGGGAGGATCGAATAGCCCAGCCCCCGCGCCACGGGCTCGGGGATCTGCCCGATCTGGTTGACGGTGCTGCGGACGTGCAGTCTTTCCGCGCCCCGATATTCCTTCGCGAAGTTCGATCCGAGCACGGCATCCGCATAGGTCGTGCCGTCCGGATGCTGGACGAACCCCAGCGATTGCAGGTCCTCGAAACGCGGCTGGCGTCCGTCCCATTCGCGGGGCAGGATGAGGTCGAGCGGCTCCGCCCCCAGATATTCGGCGGTCAGCCGGGGATGGCGCGGGGCGTTCGCGATCACGCCGACATCGTAGCTCCCGGACAGGACCCCCGCGACGATGCTGTCCTCGGGCGCCGCCGTGAGGCTTGCGGAAATTCCGGACGCGTCCGCCATCCATTGCATCAGGGCAGGATAGAGCAGCATTGCGAAGCTGCCCGAACTCGCCACGCTGATCTTGCCGCGGTCTTCGTCTTCATCATCGAGGCTTTCGAGGAAGTCCCGTTCCTCGCGCCATCGCGCGCGCGCCATGGCGAGAGTTTTCTCTCCTGGATCGGTCAGGGCGAACCCCGGGGCATCGCGTTCAATAAGCGGCACGCCTAAATGCTGCTCCAGCTTCGCAATGTGCTGGGACATGCCGGGCTGGGTCATGTTGAGGCGCGCTGCGGCGCGGGTGAAATGGCGTTCCTCGCACAGGATGGTGAAGGACTTGAGCCATAGGGAATTGAGGTCACTCATAACCTTACCTTATCATGGTTATGAGATATGATAATTTCAAGTTGTCATGTGCGAGGTCGATATCGGCGGGGTCAATGAGTGAAAGGATCCCCCATGAACGTATCGCCCAAGACCTTCTCGCATATCGGCCTCTCGGTCCCCAACCTCGAGGCCGCGGTCAAATTCTACACCGAAGTCCTCGGCCTCTATACCATCATGGAGCCGACCGAGGTGTTCGAGGACGACAGCCCGATCGGCGTGATGTGCACCGATGTGTTCGGCCCGAACTGGAAGTCGCTGAAGATCGCGCACCTTGCCACCGCCGACCGCGTGGGCATCGAAATCTTCGAGTTTCCGGGCAATTATGCCCCCGAGGACAATCTCGCCCACAAACGCCACGGGACGTTCCATTTCTGCGTACAGGATCCCGACGTCGAAGGCCTGGTCGAAAAGATCGTCGCTGCCGGTGGCAAGCAGCGCATGCCGATCCGCGAATATTACCCCGGCGAGAAGCCCTATCGCATGTGCTATGTCGAAGACCCGTTCGGGATCGTCTTCGAAATCTACAGCCACAGTTACGAGCTTACCTATTCGGAAGGCGCGTACTCGTAACCCCGGTGCCGGGCGGGGCGGGTTCTCTCGTCTCGCCCGGCTTGCCCGATACCCTGCAGGTGGGCGCCAGTCCCTGCCCGCCCCCGCTCTGTCGCTAGTCGAAGGTGAAACCCGCAGCCTTTGCTTCCGCGATCACCTCCGCGCCGGTCTGGCGCGGATGGTCGCCTTCGATGCGGCCCCAGTCGGCGCGTTCGTCGACGAAGATCTCTTTCTCGATCGCATAGTGGGCCGCCGCATCGAACAGGCCCGCGGAAAAGCTGCGGTTGCCGGTCGGGAGGAAGCAGAACCACAGATTGCTGCCGCATTGCGAGCAGAAGGCGCGTTCGGCCCATTCGCTCGAGCGATATACGGTGGCCCTGTCCTCGCCCGTGATGTCAGCGCGCTCGCTCGTCTGCGCAGTGTAGAACGAGCCGCCCCAGCGCCGACACATGGCGCACTGGCAGATCTCGATCTCATGCGCCGGATTGTCGAGCGCGATGGTGACCGCGCCGCACAGGCAATGGCCCTCGATCCGCTCGACCGCGCTCATAGCGGGACGCCCGGCTCGTGCTTGCTGGTACGGATGGTGAGAGAGGTTTTCACGCTCTCCACATTGGGCGCCGGCGTGAGCTTGCTGGTCAGGAATTCCTGGAAGCTCTGCAAGTCCCTGCTGACGATCTTAATGATGAAATCGATCTCGCCATTGAGCATATGCACTTCGCGCACTTCGGGCAGGTCGCGCATCGCGACCTCGAATTCGCGCAAGGCGTCTTCCGCCTGGCTCTTCAGACTGACCATCGCGAAGACGGTGATCGAGAAGCCCAGCTTCGACGGATCGAGCTCGGCATGATAGCCGCGGATAACGCCCTCTTCCTCGAGCGCGCGCACGCGCCGCAGGCACGGCGGTGCGGTCAACCCGACCCGATGGGCCAGTTCGACATTGGTGATTCGTCCTTCGGACTGGAGTTCCGCCAGCAAACGACGGTCGATATCATCAAGATTGGCCATATACGCTGCCCCTGCTAACCCTGCGCCACGGGCGAGTCATCGCGAAACTTCCACGAAATGTTGGAAACGCGATGCAGCCCTCTTGGCTAACATTATTAGCTCTGCCAGCAATTGTCCCGCTTTGCAACGCGAAGGCAACTTTCCGTTCAGCCTAAGTTTTACACCTGTAGAAACGTTGTCCTGCGATGGGTTACGTGTAGCGGACCCCCACGCCACCCGGAGAATCAATGCATTTCGACGATCGCCTTGCCACTGTGCTGCGCCACCGCGCTGCGGGCGAGCGCGCGGCGAAGACGCAGTTCCGGCAATTGCTCGATCTGCTTGGCGAGCGGCCGCAAGGCGGTGATCCTGCGCTCAAGGCGGCGGCGTATCTGCGGCTGATCGCGCTCGCCGAAGTGATCCCGACCGATGAACGCGCGGGCATCGTGGGCGAGAACGGCTGGCGCTTCCGCAACCCCGAACTCGTGCGCTGGTTCGGCGAAGCGCACCCCGCCATCGCCGGGGCCGCGCTGTATCGCGCGCAATTGACCGACGAGGAATGGGCTGCGCTGATTCCGCGCCTGCCGATCCGCGCGCGCGGCTTCCTGCGCCATCGCCGCGATTTGCCCACCGGTGCGGTGCGCGTGCTCGACCGGCTCGGCGTATCCGATCGCGCGCTGCCGGCGCCAACCCCGGCGGCCCAGCGCAAACCGGCCGCGCAGGACACACGCGACCCGATCGATCTCGACGAGCTCGAACCGCTGGTGCTGCGCCCTGCGAACGAGAATGCCGCGCCCGCGGATGAGCCCGGCGGCATCGTTGAAGCGGATCCGCAGCCCGCGCCGGTACCAGTCGCTGACGACACCCCTCCCGCACCCGAGGCAGAAACGCCTGCCAAATCCGATGGCATCCGTGCGCTGGTCGAGCGGATCGAGACGTTCCGCAAGGCCCGTGCGCCCGGCGCGCAGGGGGCCAGTGCGCCGACACTGCCGATGGCGGGGCTCGAGGAGACGGCGCAGCGCAAACCGCTTGACGGGTTCAGCTTCGGCACCGGGTCCGAAGGCCGGATCGACTGGGCCGAACCCGAAATCGCCCCATTGGTGATTGGGATCGACCTTTCGCAGCGGCGCGCAGGAAGCCAGGTGGGCGAGGATTTCGCCACCGCTTTCATCAATCGCCAGCCGGTCCGCGACGTGCCGATCAGCCTGCGCGGGGCCGACGCGATCGAAGGCGAATGGATCGTCGATGCCGCCCCGCGTTTCACTCGCGGCGATGGGCGCTTCTATGGCTATGTCGGGCGGTTCCGCCGCGCGCTCGCACCGGTCGACAACCGCGCCCAGCGCAGCGCCGATCGCCTGCGCCAGCTACTTCATGAGCTGCGCACGCCGGTCAATGCGATGCAGGGCTATGCCGAGGTGATCCAGCAGCAGGTCTTCGGGCCCACCCCGCATGAATACCGCGCATTGGCCGCGACGATCGCGGGCGATTCCGCGCGCATCCTTGCCGGGTTCGACGAGCTCGACCGGCTCGCGCGGCTCGAGACCGGCGAATTGGATCTGGAAGCGGGCGAGAGCGATTTTGCCGCCATCGTTCGCGCGCAGGTCGGTCAGTTGCAGACTGTGCTGGGCCCACGGGTTGCGCGGTTCGATGCGGAGATCGCCAAAGCGCCTGCCCCAATGGCGCTTGCGCAGAACGAAGCCGAGATGCTTGGCTGGCGCATCCTGGCGACGCTTGCGGGAGCGACCGGAGCGGGCGAGAACGTCGCGCTGGCCCTCGCGCTGGATGGCGACCAGGCTGCGCTGCGTGCGCAGCTACCCGCCAAGCTGGCTGAAACCGAGGACGTCTTTGTCTCCGATGTCCGCTCGGGTGGCAGCACCTTGAGCTCGGGCATTTTCGGCGCCGGCTTCTCGCTCCGCCTCGCGCGCGCAGAGGCCCGCGCGGCAGGCGGCGAACTGGTGCGCGAGGAGGGTGCGCTCATCCTCGTGCTCCCGCTCTTGACCGGCGTGGATGCGCTGCCTAGCCCTGCTGACGCACCTGATCGCGCCGCCGGCTAGGACCCACCGCCATCGCCCATGCCAACCTCCTCGACCCGCCCCACCCATCGCAGGTCGCGCGCTATGCGGACGGGTTCGGCCAGCGTTCGCTGCTGACGGTCGATACCGAGGAAGAATTCGACTGGAACGCCCCGTTTCGCGCCGATGGCTATGGGCTCGACCATGTCCGCGCGATCACCGGTTTCCAGGAGTTCTGCGAAGGGCTCGGCGTCTCGCCCGTTTACATGGTCGACTGGCCGATCGCGACCGACCCGCTGGCGCGCGAGATCATCGGCGATGCGGTGCGCGCGAACAAGGCCGAAGTGGGCGTGCAATTGCATCCTTGGGTCAATCCGCCGCACGAGGAAGAAGTTACCACGTACAATAGCTTTGCCGGTAATCTCCCGCACGAGCTGGAGCGGGACAAGTTTTGCCGCCTGCGCGATGCGATCGAAGAAGGCTTCGGCAGCGTTCCGCGGATTTATCGCGCGGGCCGCTATGGCCTCGGCCCGGAAACCGCCAAAGTGTTGAGCGAGACCGGCGTGGCGATCGACAGCTCGGTGCGCGCGCGTTACGATTATTCCGACGCGCACGGTCCCGACTACAGCCGCCACCCGGTTGTCCCCTACTGGACCGATGCCGAGCGCACATTGCTCGAGCTACCACTTACCAGCGTGTTTTGGGGCATGTTGCGCAAGCAGGGCCAGCAGATCTTCCCGCTCGCCCGCAAACTTCCGCTGCTGGGCGGCGCGCTGGCGAAGCTCGGGCTGCTCGAACGCATTGGCCTCACCCCAGAAGGCGTGACCAAGGAAGAGGCGCTGCGCGCGGTCGATATCGCGATCGACGACGGCCTGCCGGTACTGGTGCTGAGCTTCCACAGCCCCTCGCTGGCGCCCGGTCACACACCCTACGTCCGCACCGAAGAGGACCTCGATGCGCTCTATGACTGGCTGCGCGGGGTCTATGGCTATCTCGACATGCGCGGCGTCCGGCCGACCACGGTCGCGGAAATCATGACGGCAGTGGACGCCTAGCGCTTGCATGCCTCACGCCCCGGGGCTAGGCGCGCTGTTCCGCAGGGCGTGCCTTGGGGCCTGTAGCTCAGTTGGTTAGAGCTGGCCGCTCATAACGGCTAGGTCGCGGGTTCGAGTCCTGCCGGGCCCACCAAGCTCGGCGTCTTGCGGGAAATCGGTCGGGGAGTGGCGCAGCCTGGTAGCGCACTTGTTTTGGGTACAAGGGGTCGCTGGTTCGAATCCAGTCTCCCCGACCAATACTTCGTAATGCGAAGCCGCCGCATGGGCGGCTTCGTCCGGCAGGCTTCCAGCCGCCGTTGCGGGAGTTCCGCCGTTTGAACACCGCTGCTTCTCCCGCCATCGATACCCGGCTGATCTGGGCCATCGCGCTGCCCGCCATGGTGACCAATGTCGCCACCGCACTGATCGGCGTGGGCGATATGTGGATCGTCGGGCGGCTGGGCGATGCCTCGACGCAGGGCGCGGTCGATGTCGGCGCCAAGCTGTTCGCGGCGCTGTTCACCGTGATGAACTTCCTCAAGACCGGCACCACCGGCATGGTCGCACAGGCGGGCACGCGGTCGGGCGCGCAGGCACAGGCCGAGGTGCTGATCAAGGGGCTGGTGGTCGGCCTGTCGATCGCCGCGCTGCTGCTGCTCGCCAAGCCGGTGCTGCTCCCGCTGTTGCTCGACGCGCTGGGGGCCGAGGCGAAAGTGCGCAGCGCGGCGCTGGTCTATGCCGATATCCGGTACTGGAGCGCCCCCGCCGTAATGGCGAATTTCGCGCTGGTGGGCTATCTCGTCGGGCGCCGCCGCATGCGCGAGGTGCTGGCGATCGAGGTATTCTACAATCTGCTCAATGTCGCGCTGGGCCTGTGGCTCGCGCTCGCACTCGACTGGGGCATCGCGGGGATCGGCTGGTCGAGCTTTATCGCCGAGTTTGCCAAGCTTGCCGCCGCGGGCGTAGTGATCTGGCGGATTGCGGGCAGCGATATCCGCGCGGCGCTGCACACCGGGACGAGCATGTCGCTGGCCGCGCTCAGGCCCTTTCTCTCGGTCAATCGCGACCTGTTCCTGCGCACGGTGGTGCTGATCATCGCCATTGCCGCGCTAACCCGGCTGGGGGCCGAACGCGGACCGGTGGCGCTCGCGGCGAACGGGATCGTGTACCAGCTCTTCGTGCTATCCGCGCTGCTGCTCGACGGGTTCGAGAATGCCGCACAGGTGCTCAATGGCGAACGCGCCGGGGACAAGGACCGCGCTGGCTTCACGCTCTATATCCGCGCGATCCTGTGGCGCTGCCTGGGCGTGGCGACCGCGCTGGCGCTGTTGTTTGCCTTTTTCGGCGGGCCAATCACCGACAGTTTTGCCGCAACCGCCGCAGTCGCCGCCGAAGCGCGAACGCTGTGGCCGTGGCTGGTGGCGATCCCGCTGGCTGGCTTTGCCGGTTTCGTGCTCGACGGCGTGTTCGTCGGCGCCAGCTGGACTCGCGCACTCCTGCTCGCAATGGCGGGCGCGGCGGCAGGCTATGGCGTGATGCTGTGGCTAACCTGGCCGCTTGGCAATCACGGGTTGTGGGCCAGCTTCGTCGGGTTCCTGCTGCTGCGTGCGGCGATGCAAGCAGCGCTCATGCCGCGATTGCTGCGACGGGAACTGGGCTAGGCGCGCACTTCGCGCGGATCGGGACCTTGCTTGATAGGGGAGACCACGGCGCGTGGTTCGTCGTCACCATCGGCGGAAGTGCGATTGCGGCCACCTTCCTTTGCCCGGTAGAGCGCCGCGTCGCCACGCGCGAACAGCCGGCCATAGCCTTCGTCCGTCACCCATTGGGCGACGCCGAAGCTCGCCGTCAGCCGGACGTCATCCGAAATACCCGCGATCGGCAATTGCTCGAACCGCGCGCGGATACGTTCGGCTAGGTTAAGCGTGGGCTCCTCCGGGCAGTTCCACACGAGGATGCAGAACTCCTCCCCACCGATGCGCCCGGCAATGTCGGTATCCCGGATGGTCGAGCGCAGCAGGTCCCCGAAGCTGGCGATCGCCGTATCACCTACCTGGTGCCCCCAGATATCGTTGACCCGCTTGAAGTGATCGATATCGGCCACGATCACGCTTACCGGGACGTCCTTGTCGCGAGCGCGGTTCAGCATGGCGATTGCCTGGGCCTCGAAGGGGCCCCGCATCTTCAAACCGGTCAGCGCATCGCGCTCCGCATCTTCGCGCACCGCCTTGGTCTGGTCGGTCAAGGCCGCCCCCAGCAAGATCAGCGCCAGCGATACCGCCGCGAGCGCCAGCGACACGACCATCAGGGCGTAGAACGGCGTTTCGCGATATTCGCCAGCGGTCATCGACCCTTCGACCATGATCGCGACTAGCGGGCGGACGAAGAACTGGAAGGTGCCGATGGCAAGAAGGAGAATTATTGCCTTGTCGAGCAACTCCGTGCCCGCCTTGCGCGCGGCGGTCTGGGTGCCGAGAGCAAGGATCAGGCCGTAACAGGCGTTGGCGGTATACAGACGGGCATTGTAATCCACCCCGAAGCTCGCGCCGATCATCAGGATCATGCCGGTAACGGCAATTGCGATATAGAGCCGGTGATTGATCGGCTGCCCGTACCGCGCGCATATTCCCCACACCAGGCTGATCGTGCCGAGCGAATAGCACAGGTGCATCAACACGATCGCGGTGATCCCGTTGGGATCGTCGGTGAAATGGAAAATGAAAAACCCAAGCGCGCTGGAGAAATAACCCACGGCTATGATCGCGATCCAAGTGGCGCTGGGGTCGCGTCGCCACAAGATGAAGAACGCAAGCGCGAATACCGTGCTAAGCATCGGATTCGCCAAAGCTAAAATGTTCTCTGACATGCGCTACCCCGACCCTCTCACCCGATTCCTAGGTGATAACAGTTAAGGCCCGATTGAAAACATCGGTTTTGTTTTCGCAGGACAAGTGGCTTGGCACAGGGACATAGCGCAGCTTGTCTCAGGTTCTTGGCTAGACGCTCGCTTCGCGCCGCTCCTCGACGCTCTGCGTGATCGAGGTGACCACGTTGCGTTTTTTACCCGCACTGTCGCGCACCGTGCGATTGCGCCCATTTTCCTTCGCGCGGTAGAGCGCCGCATCAGTCCGCGCGAACAGCCGCCCGTAGCCCTCGCCCTCGATCCGCCCGGCAGCGCCGAAGCTGGCGGTAAGCCGGTGATCCTCGGGCATGCCCTTGACTTGGGCCTGCGCAAACTTGCAGCGGATACGCTCGGCCATGGTGACCGCTGCGGTTTCGTCGCAATTCCACGCGAGAATGCAGAATTCTTCGCCGCCAATGCGCCCGGCAAGGTCGCTATCGCGAATCGTGCCGGTGATGATCTGGCCGAATTGCGCGATCGCGTGGTCACCGACCTGGTGACCCCAGACATCGTTGACCGCCTTGAAGTGATCGATATCGGCCACCACCAGCGACACCGGCAGGCATTCCTGCTTCGCCCGTTCGAGCAATTCGACGACATCCTGTTCGAAGGCGCGCCGCGTGCGCAGCCCGGTCAACCCGTCGAGCTCGGCCTGTTCGCGCACCGCCTTGATCTGGTCGTAGACGCAGGCGCCGACCAGGACCATCGCGCTCATCAGCGAGATCAGCGCCAGCGACAGGTTGAGGACCGAGTAATAAACCGACTGGCGATAGCCTTCCGCCGCGATACCCTGCTCGACCAGCAGCGTCAGAACCGGTCGGATCATGAATTGCGCGGCGAGGATCGAATGCGCGACGATGATCAGCTTGTCGATCGCCTCGCGCCGCTGCCCGCCGAGCAGCGACATCAGACAGACGAGATACATCGCGCCATAACCGACGTTGACGATGATCAGGCGTGAGGAAATTTCGGGTGTGGTCACCACGGCCACCCCCAGTGTAACCGCCGACAGCGCATAGATCACCAGCAGGACGCCGAGATAGGGCGGCTGGCCCGCGCGCTTGGTCAGCGCCCAGATCGCCGTCGCAGTGCTAATCGAATAGAAGAACTGGGTGATGTGAAAGACATAGGGCGAGCCTGTGTCGAACAGGTGGGTCGTCCCGAAGCCGATTGCGAAAAGCAGGTAGGTCGCGGCGAAGCCGAGCACATAACTGCCCATCTTCCCGCGCCACCACATCACGAGGAAGACCGCGAAAAACACGATCGCCATCGTCGGTGTGATCAGGCCCATAATCTGTTCGCGCATGGACTGCCCCTGCCCTTCCTGCCATTGCAATAAGGAGGTTCGGTTAACAGTTGGTGTAGGTAAAACCCCCGAGTGCCGGCCCAATTCGGTTTTCTGACCGGATTTGTCCAGATATCATTGCACCTTATCACGCATTTGCATTTCGAGCACGTGCGGGGCCGGTCCCGCAGCCTCGTGATACTTGCCCCGCGGGGCTCGGACGACTATCTGCGCCCCCAAACATCAGGGCCACTGTGCCCGCCCAGCCAATTCCATTTCTCGAAGGATTTTCGCCCGATGGCCGCCCAGTACGCTTTCGTCATGAAGGACATGACCAAGACCTTCCCCGGTGCGCCCAAGCCGGTGCTCAGCAACATCAACCTGCAGTTCTACCAGGGCGCCAAGATCGGCATCGTCGGCCCCAATGGGGCGGGCAAGTCCACGCTGATCAAGATCATGGCCGGGATCGACACCGACTTCACCGGTGAAGCCTGGCCGGGCGAGAACATCACCGTCGGCTATCTCGAGCAGGAGCCCGAGCTCGACGAGAGCAAGACCGTGCTCGAAAACGTCAAGGACGGTGCGCGCGAAACCGCCGGGCTGGTCGACCGCTTCAATGCGATCAGCGCGGAAATGGGCGATCCGCAGGACGACACCGATTTCGATGCGCTGATGGAAGAAATGGGCGATTTGCAGGCCAAGATCGACGCGGTCGACGGCTGGACGCTCGACAACCAGCTCGAAGTGGCGATGGAAGCGCTGCGCTGCCCGCCGGGCGACTGGTCGGTGACCGACCTCTCGGGCGGCGAAAAGCGGCGCGTCGCGCTGACGCGTCTGCTCATCCAGAAGCCCTCGATCCTGCTGCTCGACGAACCGACCAACCATCTCGACGCCGAAAGCGTCCAGTGGCTTGAAAACCACCTCAAGGAATATGCTGGCGCGGTGCTGATGATCACCCATGACCGCTACTTCCTCGACAATGTCGTTGAATGGATCCTCGAGCTCGATCGCGGCAGCTACTATCCCTACGAAGGCAATTACTCGACCTATCTCGAAAAGAAGGCCAAGCGTCTCGAACAGGAAAGCCGCGAGGAAAGCGGGCGCCAAAAGGCGCTGGGCCGCGAACTAGAATGGATCCGGCAGACCCCGGCCGCGCGCCAGACAAAGTCCAAGGCGCGTATCCGCAAGTTTGAACAGCTCCAGGATTCGCAGAAGGACCGCAAGCCGGGTAAGGCGCAGATCGTCATCCAGGTCCCCGAACGCCTCGGCGGCAAGGTGATCGAGGCCAAGAACATCACCAAGGCCTATGGCGACAAGCTGCTTTTCGAAGACCTCTCCTTCATGCTGCCCCCGGGCGGGATCGTCGGCGTGATCGGTCCCAATGGCGCGGGCAAATCGACGCTATTCAAGATCCTTACCGGCAAGGAAGAGCCCGATAGCGGGACAGTTGAAATCGGTTCCACCGTGCATCTGGGTTATGTCGACCAGAGCCGCGACCATCTCGATCCGAGCAAGAACGTGTGGGAGGAAATCTCCGACGGGCACGACTACATGAAGGTCAACGGTCACGATACCAGCACCCGTGCCTATGTCGGCGCGTTCAACTTCAAGGGCGCCGACCAGCAGAAGAATGTCGGCAAACTGTCGGGCGGTGAACGCAACCGCGTGCACATGGCCAAGATGCTCAAGGAAGGCGGCAACGTCCTCCTGCTCGACGAACCGACCAATGATCTCGACGTCGAGACGCTCGGCGCGCTCGAGGAAGCGATCGAGAACTTCGCCGGATGCGCCGTGGTCATCTCGCATGACCGTTTCTTCCTCGATCGTCTCGCCACGCATATCCTCGCCTTTGAAGGCGACAGCCATGTCGAATGGTTCGAAGGCAATTTCGAAGCATACGAGGAAGACAAGCGCCGTCGTCTCGGCGATGCGGCGGATCGTCCCACACGCCTCGCCTACAAGAAGCTGACGCGTTAAGCCTCCGGTAAGGCCCGGTCATTCACGCCCGGGCCCAAAGGGGGGACTTAATTGAATAAGCGGAAGTTCGCGGTTTCGGCAGGTTCGGAACTGACGTGGGCCATCATCTTCAGCCTCGGCTGGCTCGTGTGCGCGATGATCGCACTCGAGCTGACCCAGGGTGCGGATGGCCTTGCGGCGGTCTGGCCGTCCAGCGGCATTTTCGTCGCTGCGCTGCTGCTGCTTGGCCCACGCGGACGCAAGCTGACCAGCATCGGCGTGGCCCTCGCCAGCTTTGCGGCGAATATGTGGTCCGGCGTGGGTGTCTTGCCCTCGGTGGGATATACCATCGCCAATCTGATCGAAGGTTGGCTGGTCTTCATGCTGATGGGCGGCGGGCGGGCGGAACATGTCCTGCTGGCGCGTCCGCTCAACCTGGTGCGCTTTGCCGCCTCCGCACTGGTCGGCGGCATTGCCAGCGCAATCATGGCAGGCATTCTCTCCAGCAATTTCGATACCGTGTTCCTCACCTCGTGGATGAGCACGGTGACGCTGGGCATGCTCGTGGTGACCCCGGTCGTCATGTTCCTCCACCAGGATGAGGCACACGAGACCAGCATGCTGTCGCTGCGTGGGTTCTGGATCTTCGTATTCGTCGCGCTGACCGCGCTGGCGGCCTTCGGGCAGGCCGAGTTCCCCTTGCTGATCCTGCCGCTGGTCGCGATCTCGATCACCACCGCGGCACTGGGCCTGAGCGGCGCGATGGTCGCGCTGCTGCTCGTGACCGCGATCGGCTCGGTCCTGACGATCTTCGACCTCGGTCCGGTGGGTGCCTTCTTCCCCCCGGTCGAGCAGCAGGTGCTGGTGTTCCAGGTCTACCTGCTGGCCCTGCTGGTCTCGACGCTGCCCGTTGCGCTGTCGCTCGCCCGCAACCGGCGCGATCTCGAGGAAATCGCCACCAGCAAGCGGCTTCTCGAAGCTGCGGAGCGCGCCGCAAAGGTCGGCCATTGGCGGCATGATCCGGACACCGACGCCATCTACTGGTCCGAAGAAGCCGGCAGGATGCTGGCGCGCGCGCCCCTGCCTGCGACACTGACCGAGATGGCGGAGATGTTCCACGAGGATGACCGTCCGCGGGTGATGGGCTTGCTGGCGGGCGCACGCCACACCGGCATCCCGTTCATATTCGAAGCCCGCATCGATTCACCCGATGGCACGCCGGGCTATTTCGAATGCCGCAACGAGGTGGAAACCGACACTCGCCATGGGCCCGCGATCATCTTCGGCACCATCATGGATGTGACTGAACGCACCGAGGCCATGCGCGAACTCGAGCAGGCGAAACTGCGGGCCGAGACCGAGGCGGCCGAAGTCAGGATCCTGGCCGAGACCGACCATCTCACGGGCATTCCCAACCGCCGCAAGGTGCTGTCCCGGATCGGCGGGCAGATAGCGAAAGCCTTTTCCGGCAGGCATCGGTTCACCATCGCGATGATCGATATCGATCACTTCAAGACCATCAACGACCGGTTCGGCCACGAGATCGGCGATCTCACGCTGGTAAAGGTCAGCCAGGTGCTCGAGGCGCATTTGCGCTCTGGCGAAATGGTGGGCCGCGTCGGCGGCGAGGAATTCCTCTTCGTCTGGCCGGGCAGCGACGCGCTTGCGGCGCGCGAACGCTGCCTGGCCATCGGCCGCGCGCTGGCAGCTACCGAATGGCACAAAGCCGGCCTCGAACCGGTGACTGTCAGTATCGGCATCGCGGAGTATGACATGCGCTGGGACGAAAGCCAGCTGCTGCGGTCGGCCGACGACGCGCTATACCGCGCCAAGCACGGCGGCCGCGCGCGCTGCGTCATTTACGAAGAACCCGCCGTGATCTAGCGGACCGCGTGGACCATACCGCCGCCCGGCGCGGATGAATCGGCAGGCAGTGAGCAACCTGCGCCGACTGCATTTGACTAGCACCGGCTGAATTGCGACAATCAGGGGCAAGGCGCTCGTTTGCGAGCGCGTTCCCCGACGGCCCCCGGCGGCCGCAAATTCAAATTTCGAAAAGGACATTTATGCCCACTCCCAAAAACGGTGACACCGTATCCATCGACTACGTCCTGCGCCGGAGCGACGGCGAAGTGGTCGGCAACACTGAAGAACAAGGCCCGCAGGACATCGAACTGGGCAGCGGCCAGATCTTCCCGCAGATCGAGCAGGCGCTGACCGCGATGGAAGTCGGCGACGAAGAAACCGTCGCGATCGAATGCGACAGCGCCTTCGGTCCGCGCCGCGACGAGCTGATCATCGAAATCCCGCGCGAGAACCTGCCGCCCGAACCCGCCCCGCAGCCCGGCATGGCGCTGCAGGCGCAGCAGCAGGACGGTTCGCCGATGACCCTCTATGTCGTCGATGTGAACGATCAGTCGATCAAGGCCGACGGCAATCACCCGCTGGCCGGTGAAGACATTACTTTCGCCATCACGCTGCGCGAGATCAAGCAGGCGGCCTGACGCAATACTGGCGGGCGGTCCGGGCCCACGGCCCCGATCGGGCACGTGGGTGGCCGCCCGCCATCGTATCGATACACGCGCGAGAGACCGAAGCGGCTTGACCGATCCCCGGCTCTAAGGCGCGATCCAGCGGTCGGCGCCGTTGCGCGCCAGTACCGCCCGGCGATGGCCGTTGTGGGCCAGCGAAAACCAGTCGATCTCCTCGGCCTGCATCAGCAGCACAGCGAAATTCTCGCGCGCAGGGACAAGCTGGACATCATCGGGCTCGTCGCGCTCGAATTCGGGCGGTAGCCCCGAGGTGGGCACATCCGAGATAGCACCCGGCTCTTCCCCCAGATAGCAACGCCGCGCGAAATTGGTGCTTTCCGCCCACGCCGCATCGACTATCTCCCCGTCGCGTTCGATCCGTGCGGTGCCGCGCAGGCGCAACTGTACCTTGGCGTCGCGGTCATAGGCCAGCACCGCCATACGCGGATCGCCTTCGATCACCGCGACCTTGGGCGAACGGGTGTCGGTGTGAAAGCGCAGCGTCCAGCGATCGGCATCGAAGGTGCGCAGGACCATCACCCGCGCATCGGCATCCGTCGTCGCCACCACCGGCGTGTGCATGGGTGAATGGCGGTTTGCCGCCGCATCGGCCAGCCTGGCGGAGATATCGGCGCGGACTTCGTCGAGTGTATCGTACATGGCCGTAGCAATGCCTGCGCACCGACCCGGTGCCAACCCCCACGAAATTCATATTTTCCTATCGAAACATGAACGAAACCCCGACAGACCGGTTCAGTTTGGGGTCAGGCCGTTGTGTTACAAACTGCGACATCGACATATGCCGCAGGTGGTGGAGCGGCGCCAAGCGTAAGAAGAGGACACGCTCCATGAATCTGACCAAGCTCCTGAAAGGAAGCGCGCTGAGCGCTCTCGCTGCGGCGATGGCGATCACCGCCCTGCCCGCAGAAGCCGAAGCGCAATCGCGCGACCGGCAGGAACGCGCCCAGCGCGACCGCGGCGACCGCAGCGAAACCCGCCAGCGACGCTCCGCTCCGCGCGCCGAGCGCCAGCAGCGCAGCGAACGCCGCGCCCAGCCCCGCGAGGCACAGCGCCCGCAACGCGTCGAGGGGGTGCAGCGCACGGAATCGCGTGGCAACAATCGCGCGGACATTGCGCAGGCCCGTGGCTCAAGCACTTCGGACCGTCGCGGAGAAGCGGCTCGCGAACGCAACAGCCGGCGCGAAATCCAGCAGCGTACCCGCAGTTCCACGGGAGATCGCAACCGCGCCAATGCCGACCGCGACCGCGCCAATACTGATCGCAATCGCGGCGAGCGCCGGAGCGAACAACGGACCGATCGACGCGAAGATGCGCGCCGCGAAGCCTATCGCGACGGTCGCCGCGACCAGCGCGAGCGCAACACCCGCGAGGAGCGCCGCAGCCGTAGCGATGCCAATCGGACCAGTTCGCGCAGCGTGCGTCACGACAATCGCCGGGCGCGTTATTACGACGGACGTCAGTGGCGGGATTACGATCGCTGGGACCAGCGCCGCTGGCGCAGCAACAATCGCTACGACTGGCAGCGCTATCGCTACAACAATCGCAGCACCTACCGGCTCGGTCGCTACTACGCGCCATATCGTAACTACAATTATCGCCGCCTGAGCATTGGCCTGCGGATCGGCAGCCTGTTCTTCGGCAGCCGCTACTGGATCAACGATCCCTGGCGGTATCGCCTGCCCGAGGTCTACGGCCCCTACCGCTGGGTGCGCTATTACGACGACGTGCTATTGGTCGATATCTACAGCGGCGAAGTGGTCGACGTGATCCACAACTTCTTCTGGTAAGTCACGCCGCCGATCGGATTTCGTGAGTAGTCCGGGCGGCAATCAGGCCCCCGCCAGGTGACTGGCGGGGGCTTTTTCGTAGCCCGCCTCAGCTCGGCACCTTGCCGAAGGGCAGCATGCGGAAAATGCCGCCGTTGCGATCGAAGAAAGTATGCTTGAGCGCGCCGAGTATGTGCAGGCCGATCAGGGCAATGAAAATCGATCCGCCCAAGGCATGGGCGTCGAAAATCTGCCCTGCCAGATCGCCATTCTCGCCGACCGGGAGCGCGGGAATGGTGAACAGTCCGAAGACGTCGATTGTGCGTCCTCCCAACGAATTGGCCAGCCACCCGCCCAGCGGAAGACCGATCAGCAGAACATAGAAAATCGTATGCACCGTGCGCGCCAGTGCAGCTTCCCAACGAGTGAGGTCAGCGGGAAGCGGCGGAACGCGGTGCGTGAACCGCCATGCCAGCCGCCCCAGGGTCAGAGCGAGGATCACCATGCCCCAGGCCTTGTGATAGCCGAAGACTTCCGCCTTGAGCGGCATCTCCAGCGATCCTGCGCGTTCGGCGATCTGCCAGTTCATGATCACCAGGATCGCGATCACCCAGTGGAACAGCATGGCTCCCTTGGAATAGCGGCGTGCGTGCATCTCGCTCATCATTCACTCCCTATGGATCAGCCATCATCCTAGCGCCCGCGACCTGCCCGGCAAGCGCCTTACTTGAAGCCCCGCGCATGCTTGCTAACAAGGGCCCCGATGACAAAGACTGCTACCGTTCCCGATCAGGATGCCCTCAAACGCGTCGGCGCCATGGTGCGCAAGCGCCTAGATGCCGACCCGCAGGCGTACAAGATTCCGACCGATCGGGCGGAAATCTACGCCATTGGCGATTTCCTCTCGCCCGATGAATGCCAGCGCCTGATGGGCATGATCGATGCCGTCGCGCGCCCGAGCGAGCTGCACGAAACCGCCTATATCGCCAAGTTCCGCACCTCCTATTCGGGCAATTTCGATCCGCACGATCCGTTCATCAAGGCGATCTCGCGGCGGATCGACGATCTGCTCGGGCTGCCGGGCAAGACGGGGGAAAACATCCAGGGCCAGCGCTATCTTCCCGGGCAGGAATTCAAGCCGCACAATGACTGGTTCTATACCGACCAGGAATATTGGCAGCTGGAACGCAAGCGCGGCGGGCAACGCTGCTGGACCGCGATGGCCTTTCTCAACGAGGTCGAGGAAGGCGGGCATACGCATTTCACCGAGATCGGCGCCTCGATCGAACCGAAACCCGGCGTGCTGATGGTGTGGAACAATGCCACGCCCGAAGGGCAACCCAATGAAGACACGCTCCATGCCGGGACCCCGGTGATCGCGGGACAGAAATACGTGCTGACCAAGTGGTTCCGCACGCGCAAACACGGGTAACCCTGCTCAGTCGAGCGCGCGCGCCGCTGCCGGTACGCGGATGGTGGCCTGGAACCCTGTGGGTTCGAAGCGCATCTCGACCCCGCCGCCAAGGCCGCGAATAACGCCTTCGATCAGCCGCGTGCCCGAACCCGTACCCTTGATCTCGGGATTGGCCGCAAGCGGGATCGCCCCCTGTCCGCGCGTCTCTTCCCATTCGATCACCAGCGTGCCTTCCGCGACCTCCCAGTCGATCGTGACCTTGCCGTCCTGATGCGCCAGCGCGCCGTATTTAAGCGCATTGGTCGCCAGTTCGTGCAGCGTCAGGCCCAGCGGAGTGACATGCTTGCGCGGCAATTCGATCAGTTCGCCGCCAAGGTCGATGCGGTCGCCGCGCGCACTGCGATAGGGCCGCATGACCGCATCGACGAGATCGCGCAGATTGCTGCGGTCGTGGTTGAGCCCCTCTGCCGCCAGCGAGACCCGGTGCGCCCCCGCGAGTGCTTCGACCCGCCGCTCGATCTTGCTCGAAAGTTCGCCCACGTCCTGCGAATTGCGCGCCGACAGCCGCACGATGGCGACCAGGACGGCAAACAGATTGTCGGTCCTGTGCCGCAATTCCTCCGCCACGCGTTCGTTCTCGACAATCGTCTCGCGCGCGGCGAGCAGTTCGGTGATGTCCCATTGCGAACCGAACAAATACGCCAGATCGCCATTCTCGTCGTAGATCGGGCCGACATGGACCGCATTCCAGAAAGACGAACCGTCCTTGCGGTAGTTGAGGATATCGACGACCGTATATTCCCCGCTCCGCACCGCTTCGGCGAGCTTTGCGACAGCCGAGGGCTTGGTGCCGCGCCCTTGAAGGAAGCGGCAATTGCGGCCGATAATCTCGTCGCGGTCATAGCCGGTCAGATCGACAAAGGCCTGGTTGCAATAGACCAGCGGGCAATCGTCCTGATGCGGATCGGCGATGGACAGCGCCATGCGTGTCTGTTCGGTCGTCTGCAAGAACAGCTGCGACGAGCCGATTTTGAGATCGGCAAGACGGCCGACCATGCGCGCTTCATGCTCGGCGCGTTCGACTGCCTTTTCGACCCCGCTGGAAGGTGGAGTCCGCCCATTGTTGCCGTCCATGGCGCGACCCATGGCGCCTCCCCCCTCTCAACTACCCATCTATCCGGCGCAGAGACTGTCGCGGTTGGACAGGGATTGCAAGTCCCTGCCCCGGCGTTCCTGCGAGGCTCGGTTGAGGTTCTTGGACCGGTCAGCCGCGCGCCAGCGCCTCGGCAATGAGCTTGCGCGTATTCGCGACCCCGTAAAGCGCGATGAAACTGCCCATGCGCGGGCCCTGGTCGCTGCCGAGCAGCGTCTGGTAGAGCGCCTTGAACCAGTCGCGCAGCGAGGCGAAGCCATAGTCTTCGCTTTTGCCGATCTCATAGACCTGTGTTTGCAGGTCCTCGGCACTGGTATCTTCGGCGGCCCCCGCAAGATAGCTGTCGAGCGCACGCAGCGCATCCGTTTCGTTGGCGGTGGGCGCGCGCTTGGACAGCGTCGGGACGATGTAGTCGCGCGTATAGGTAACCGCAGTACCGATCAGCACTTCGAGTTCGGGCGTGATCCGGCCATCGCCAATATAGCTGGCGAGGTAATCGCGCAGCGCATCTTCGCTTGCCTCGGCGCCCAGCACGCTGGCGAGGTTGAGCAGCAGGCCGTAGGTCACCGGCAGGCTTTCACCTGCGCCGGGCGCCTCCGCCGCCTCGAAGCCGCCATTCGCGCGCGCCAGGTGCCACACCGGATTGCCGAGCTGCTTGTCGAGCTCCTGCTCGGCCAGCCGCTCGCGGAACTGCCAGTAATCATCCACCGCACGCGGGATGACGCCGACGTGCAGCTGCTTGGCGCTCTTGGGATTGGGGAAGATGTAGAAGCCCAGGCTCTCTTCCGAACCATAGGTCAGCCATTCGTCGATGGTCAGCCCGTTGCCCTTCGACTTGGAGATCTTCTCGCCGTTCTCGTCGAGGAACAGCTCGTAGATCAATCCCTCGGGCTTGCGCCCGCCGAGTACCTGCACGATCTTGCCCGACTGCACACCGCTGTCGGTCAGATCCTTGCCGTACATCTCGTAATCGACGCCCAGCGCATACCAGCGCATTGCCCAGTCGACCTTCCACTGCAGCTTACTCATGCCGCCCAGCGCCGACTGTTCGACGACGTCGCCATCCTCGTCGGTGAAGCGGATCGTGCCCGCCTCGGCATCGACCACCTCGACCGGCACCTGCAGCACGCGGCCGGTCTGCGGACTGACCGGCAGCACCGGCGAATAGGTCTGGCGGCGCTCCTCGCGCAGCGTCGGCAGCATGATATCGAGGATCTGCTGGTTCTTGCGCAATACCTGCCGCAGCGCCTCGTCGAAGGCACCCGAATTGTAGCGATCGCTGGCCGAGACGAATTCGTACTGGAAGCCGAAGCGGTCGAGGAATTCGCGGAGCATCGCGTTGTTGTGCGCGGCGAAGCTGGCGTGATCGGTATCGAAGGGATTGGGCACCCGGCTCAGTGGCAGGTGGAGATTATCCTGCAACAGCTGCTGGTTGGGCACGTTGTCGGGCACCTTGCGCAGCCCGTCCATATCGTCCGAAAATGCGACCAGCCGCGTCTTGCCGTCTTCGGGCTTCGCCCCGATCATGGCCTCGAACGCGCGACGCACCAACGTAGTGCGCAGCACTTCCTGGAAGGTGCCGATATGGGGCAGCCCGCTGGGGCCGTAACCGGTTTCGAACAGGACCGGCGAGGTGATGCCGTCCTTGGCGGTCTTGACCCCATCGGGATAGCGTTTGAGCAGGCGCTGTGCCTCCTGGAACGGCCAGGCCTTGGACACGCGTGCAGCGGCGATCAGATCGGTCATGCTCATGTGAAACGCCATTGCGGGTGACCGCCGCTTTCGCAAGTGCGAAGTGCTGGACGCGTGTTGGAACGCGCGAAGACGAGTCCAGTCACATGGACCGCATGGACCACGGTCCTGGAAGAGAAAAGCCGCCGGGCCCTTTGGCAGATGCGATAGAGGTAGCGTTCAAGAACAAAGGCCTGCGGCATGCGCCGGGGAGTATCCGGAAAGCGCCGTGTAGGACAGACGTTGGCTTATATCGAACAAGGCGCGACGAACGACGCTGGGGCCCGGTATGCTGCGATGGGCACAGTCGCCAATAGGGGCGCCTACTCCTGGGAGTAGACGCCCCTACCGCTGCGACACCTATCGAGGGTCAGGAGGGGTTTAGGTCGTCGCAGGTCGCCAGCCGCGCAGTTCGGGCCAGACGTTCGCGTACTGGCTGAGATCGATGCCCGGCTTGCGATCGGTGAAACGGGTACCAATCGATTGCAGGATGAGGCGGGCGCGCTTGGCACGGGCCTTGTGCGAGGCGAAGGGGTTGGCGCGATCGGGCCGCGCGTCGATCATCCGCTGGAGCAGGCGCCCGCGCTCGGCACGGCTATGCGGCAATTCGCTTGGCAACTCGACTGCTGCGCCATTGCTGGTAGCGGTGGATGGCGACTTGCTCGCCCACGTGCTGCCGGCTTCAGCGGCATGCACCGTCACAGCAGGTTCGCGCTCCACAATCGGTGACGCACCGACACTTGGCCGTTCGATTACCGGCGCGTCGCCGGTGCGGCGCCGGCGCCGCGAGCGGAACAGCAGCAGCGCTGCCAGACCGATTCCCCCTGCGCCAAGGAGCGCGAAGAGCAGGGCCGCGCTCGAGGCGTCCCCTACGGGCTCCTCGACCGGTACGATTTCGGCCGAAGGGGCAGGCTGCACCGCGCTTGCGCCAACAGGGAGAGGAGCTTCCTCCGCTGCTACTGCGGTATCCGCGGTGGCCACGGGAGCAAGTGTCGTTTCTGCAGCGGTCGTAGGTGCTACGGCGGGTTCCCGAGCTTCCGCACGAGGTTGCGTCGGGGTAGCCTGCGTGGTCCGCGTGGTCGCGACCGGTGCGGGATCGTTCACGACCGGGGGTTCGACCACCGGTTCGGCCTGTGGCAGGTCGATCGCGATCGGAGCAGGCGCGGGCGCGGAAAATACGATCGGAGCGGGCGATGCGGCCGGCGTTGGCGCCGGCAAATCGAGCACGATCGGTGGCGCTTCCTGAGCCATGGCGGCTGGTGTATGGAGCGCGGCCATCGCGGCAATCGCGATAGGGGCGCTGGCGATCATATGGCGGGTCTTGGTCATGCCAATAGAACGGGCATGATTTCGCCACAGTTCCTGTCATCTGACGTTCAGGAAACTCCAAATAACTGATATTGCAGGTGTTCTTAAAACCGTTTCGCGGCCAAGCACCGACCGCTTGCGACGAACCGAAACGCTCTTGGCATAGCCTCGCCGCCCTCTGTTTACTTTTCGTTCCCGCCCTTACATGGTCTTTTCCGTGAGCCATTTGCTGCCCCTCCCCGCTCTTCATGCCAGCCACGCCGGCACCTGGCTGCGCGATCCGAATGGGTCGACGCGTGGGTGTTCGAAGGGCGAGGCGGTGATGGCAGCCGCCGATACGCCGCAGCTGCTGATGAATGCGCCGCTGGTGGCCAGCCGGCTCGGCTATCCCGACCTGTCGGGGCTCGACCTGCTCGAACTGTTCGCCTTCATCCATCCGGCGACCTTCTGCGTGCCCACGCCCAAGGGGCTGGCGCATGCGCTGGGGCTGGACGAACCGGCGGACGATGCGGGTGTCCCCCTGCTGCTGCAACAGGCCGCAGGCGTGCTGGTGGCGACCTGCGAGAGCGAGGACTGGTCGCAGCGCGAAGGCGCGTGGTCTTCGCTGCAATCGCTGGCGCGGCTGCGCTGGCCTTGGGTAGGCGTGCTCGCGCCCCATATCAAAAGGCCCGATCGGGCGGAGAAGTGGCTGTTCAGCCGCCTGCCCGAATGGGAGGAGACGCCCGACCGTCCGCAGCCTGCACAGGTGCTGATCGACGAACCCGAGATCGAGGCACAGCTCGAACGGCTGACCGGCGAAGGCGCCGAACGGCGCGAGGGCCAGCGCGCGTTTTCGAAGGGTGCAGGCCATGTCTTCGGCCCGCGCGACAGCCAGAAGCGCCCGCATATCCTGCTCGCGCAGGCGGGTACCGGGATTGGCAAGACGCTGGGCTATCTCGCCCCCGCTTCGCTCTGGGCAGAGCGATCGGGCGGGACGGTCTGGGTCAGCACCTATACCAAGAACCTCCAGCGCCAGCTGCGCCAGGAAAGCCGCCGCGCATGGCCCGCCAGCCGCGCCGACGGCTCGCCCCCCGTGGTGGTGCGCAAGGGGCGCGAGAACTATTTGTGCCTGCTCAATCTGGAAGACGCCTTGCAGGGCGGGTTCGCGGGACGCCCCGCGATCCTCGCGCATCTGGTCGCGCGCTGGGCGGCCTATTCGCAGGACGGCGACATGATCGGCGGCGACCTGCCCGGCTGGCTCGGCACGCTGTTCCGCAAACGCGGCATCGCGGCGTTGACCGACCAGCGCGGCGAATGCGTCTATGCCGGGTGCCCGCATTACCGGAAGTGCTTTATCGAACGCAGCGCGCGCAATGCGGCGCAGGCCGATCTCGTCATTGCCAATCATGCGCTGGTGATGGTCAATGCCGCGCGCGGACGCGATTCCGCCACGCGTCCGACGCGGATCGTGTTCGACGAAGGACACCACGTGTTCGACGCCGCCGACAGCACCTTTTCCGCCGCGCTGACCGGGCAGGAGGCGATCGAGCTGCGGCGCTGGATCATCGGCCCCGAAAAGAACAGCCGCGGGCGCCGCCGGGGCCTTTCCGCGCGTCTCGCCGATGTCGCCAGCTATGACGATGCGGGCGGCGAAGCGGTCGAGGCGGCGGTCGAGGCAGCCAATGCCCTGCCAGCCGATGGCTGGCTCGGGCGGCTGGCCGAAAGCGGCCCCATCGGGCCGATCGAGGAATTGCTCGCCGCCGTGCGCGCGACCACCTTCGCGCGCGATGAAAGCGGGCTCGAGATGGGCTATGGCATCGAGACCGAGACTGCGCAGCTGCCGGGCGAACTGGTCGAGGCGGCAGGCACTGCGGCGCAGGCGCTGGCAACCATCCGCACGCCGCTGCTCAAGCTTGCGGGACGGCTCGAAGCGATTGTCGAGGACGCGCCCGACTGGCTCGATGGGCAAGGCCGTGCGCGGATCGAAGGCGCGCGCCACTCGCTCGCCTGGCGGATCGACCTGATCGCGGCATGGGAAGCGCTGCTGTCGCGGCTCGGCGGCCCGGCCGATCCCGAATTCATCGACTGGCTGCAGGTCGACCGCAACGATTCGCGCGAATTCGATGTCGGGATATATCGCCACTGGCTCGATCCGATGAAGCCATTCGCCAAGGTCGTGCTCGAACCGGCGCACGGGGTCATGCTGACCAGCGCCACGCTGACCGACCGCGACGAAACCGGGCCCGACTGGCCGCATGCCATCACTAAGAGCGGCGCGCCGCATCTGGAACTGCTACCGAAGACCGCGGAGGCGCAAAGCCCCTTCGATTACGCGGGCCGCGCCGAAGTGCTGATCGTCACCGATATCCGCAAGGGCGATATCCCCGCGCTGGCGGGGGCCTATGCGCGGCTGATCGAGGCGAGCGATGGCGGCGTGCTGGGGCTGTTTACCGCAATCCGCCGGATGCGCGCGGTCTATGGCCGGATCGCCGACCGGCTCGCGCGCGCCGGCCTGCCGCTCTATGCGCAGCATGTCGATCCGATCGATACGGGCACGCTGACCGACATCTTCCGCGACGATCCGCGCGCCAGCCTGCTGGGCACCGATGCACTGCGCGACGGGGTCGACGTGCCCGGCCGGAGCTTGCGCTGCGTGGTGATGGAAAGCGTGCCCTGGCCGCGCCCGACGATCCTGCACCGCGCGCGCCGCGCCGCCGCTGCTGAACAGGCAGGCGGCGCCAAGCGCTATGACGACCGCATCATCCGCGCGCGGCTGGCGCAGGCCTTCGGACGGCTGATCCGCACGCGCGAGGATGCGGGCCATTTCGTCGTGCTTTCGCCCGCCTTCCCCAGCCGGCTGCTGTCCGCCTTTCCCGAAGGCACCCCCGTCACGCGGCTGACACTCGAAGAGGCTTTACAGCGCGTCACCGAGGGTGTTGTTAGCCCCGACCTTTCGACAGCGGAGACCCTGCCCCAGTGATGACGCGCGCATGAAAATCCTCGGCCTGCTGCGTCATGCCAAGTCCGACTGGGGCCAGAGCGACAAGCGCGATTTCGATCGCGGCCTGAACGATCGCGGCCGCCGCGGGGCGCGGGTGATCGGCGATCATATCCGCGCGCATGGGGTGGATTGGGACCGGCTCGTCGCCAGCCCCGCCGAACGCGTCAAACAGACGCTTGCCGCCGCGTTACCCGCGCTTGCGCCGCAATGGGACGAGCGGCTGTATCTCGCCGGGACCGACACGATCATGGACGTGATCCGCGAAGCCGGGGGCGATGGCGATGCGCTGCTGCTTTCGGGCCACAATCCGGGGCTCGGCGACATGCTGTTCGAACTGGTCGCGCCCAAGAACGAGAACGCGCTCTACGACGAGGCCAAGGTCAAATTCCCCACCGCCGCCTATGCGGTATTCGAGCTCGATATCGACGACTGGACCGACCTGGGGACGGGCTGCGGCACGCTCGCCCACTTCGCCCGCCCGCGCGATCTCGATGCGGAGCTTGGGCCGGAGTATTGAGACGGCGCGTCTGCTGTGCGGCGGTTGAGGCGCTGCCCTTCAGGGAAAGTGGTGTTTAGTCACCCTCCCAACCGAATACGTCTTCCAGACCGACATTGAACACCCTCGCAATGCGAAAGCTGGTCTCGAGGCTCGGTGAATAGCGAGCTTGCTCGATTGCCATGATCGTATGGCGAGTGACCCCGACCGCGTCGCCCAAGGCCGCCTGGCTCATCTGGCCATGGGCCTCGCGGAGTTCACGGACACGGTTGGTAATTGGAGGCGGCTTGCCCACGGGCTAGATCCTTGAGCGCAGCAGGAAAATCTGTGCACCGTATTCGGCGATCTTCGTGAGAACGAGCGAAACGAGCACGATGTGGAACAGCTGCATTCCGGCTTCCTGGACCATGAATATACCAAGGCCTGCAATCACGCCGGTGGCCAGGACATAGGACGAAAAGTTTGCTGCCTTTTGCATCACCAGCCTTTCGCGTTCGTCGACGGGGTTAGAGGCTTCGCGAGGCGACATGGCCGCAAGCACTACTTGCGCCGCGATCGAGAACAGGATGACGCCAATCACGAAGGGAAAGGCAGCGGATGAGGGGGACACGCCATCGATGACGAGCTTGAGATAGAATCCGCCAGTCAGGATAAGCGTGCAGGCCATCACCCATGCAGTGCGTTCTCGGAATGACATCGACCTCTCCCATGTAGAATATCTTCTACATAGGTAGCGCCACCCGGCTCGATGTCAAATATTTTTTACATGCCCTGCCCGAGTGCCTCGCTCGCAGCACCGTCTGCTTGTGGGTCCTCGCCGGTCAGTCCGCTCCCGGCACACTTTGCCCCTGGTCGAAGGCTTCGATACCTGCCGGCGGCAAACGTCCGCAATCACCGCAAAACCCGCGGACCCGGTCCGCCCTCGGCGGCGATGTCATCGGGGTTGTAGAGCTTGCAGGTCTTCAGGCTGAGGCAACCGCAGCCGATGCAGCCATCGAGATTGTCGCGCAGTGCCTGCAGTTGCGCGATGCGCCGGTCGAGGCTTTCGCGGATGGCTTCGCTGATCTTCCACCAGTCGAAGCTGGAGGGATTGCGTCCCTTGGGCAGGCTGCGCAGGTGATCGCCGATTTCCTCGAGCGAGAGCCCCAGCTTCTGCACGATCAGGATAAAGCTGAGCCGCCGGATATCGCTGCGCAGGAAGCGCCGCTGGTTGCCCGCGGTGCGGAAGGATTCGATCAGTCCCTTGTCCTCGTAAAAGCGGATCGCCGAGGCGGAAAGGCCGGTCCGGCGCGCCAGATCGCCGATGCTGAGGTGGTCGTTCGCATTCATCGATCAGAGTGATAGGCCATTTGAAGCTTGACCTCAAGTGAAGTTGAGGTTGCATATGCCTGTGCATCGCAAAAGGGCGGTCCGGCCGAGCCATGGCCCCCGCCCCGCAAAGGAGATGCACCATGGCTACCGGACGATTGGAACACGCGAATATCTCGGTCACCGATCCCGAACGCAGCGCCGCGCTGCTGAAGGATTTGCTCGGCTGGGAGGAGGGCTGGCGCGGCCCCTCGCAGATATACGGGCGTTCGGTCCATATCGGGGCCGAACACGATTACATCGCGCTCTACACGGGCGACCATGTCCGCGGAGAGTTCGCCAAGGGCCATCCGCTCAATCACATCGCCTTCACCGTCGACGATCTCGACGCGGCCGAGAAGGCAGTGACTGCGCATGGCCTCACCCCCTTCGGGCATGACGATTACGTTCCCGGGCGGCGGTTCTACTTCTTCGACTGGGACGGGATCGAGTTCGAGGTGGTCAGCTATGAATGAGCCCATGCCTCGCGCGCCTATGTTTGCGCAACGCGCCGCTCGCCCGCAGGTCCGTGAAAACCCGACATCGCGGCCAGCGGAACCTCCTCAAACCGGCCCAGCCAGCGGCGCGCGATCTTGGCCAGCGGCACCGGGTTGAGATAATGCCGCTTGCAGCGCCCGTCGCGCTCGGAGGCGACCAGTTCGGCCGCCTCGAGCACGGCGAGGTGCTTGGCCACCGCCTGCCGCGTCATCGGCAGGTCTTCGGCTAGGTCGGACAGCGTCAGCCCGCCCGTTTCGCTCAGCCGGTCCAGCAGGAGCCGCCGCGTGGGATCGGAAAGGGCGGTGAAAGTGTCCGTCATGTGACCATGGTTAAGAAGGCGCGGCCGAGTCGCTCAAGATTCGCCGGCCCTCGCTCGCCGACTTGTCCACCGCCGGGAGCTAGCGCGGCAGGGTGCCGGTCTGGCGCAAGGCCTCAGCCAGGGCGATCGCCGCGCTGGTCGCGACGTTGAGCGACCGCACTTCGGCGCGCATCGGCAGGCGGACCATGGCGTCGCTGGCCGTAGCCACATGCTCGGGCACGCCCGCGCTTTCCTTGCCGAACAACAGCACATCGTCGGCGCGAAAGGCGAAATCATAGGCCGACCGGGCCGCCTTGGTGGTGAACAGGATCACTCGCCGCTCACCCAGCCCCGCGCTGAATGCGTCGAAACCGGAATGGCGTGTGATCTCGACCTGATCGATGTAATCCATCGCTGCACGCCGCACGCGGCGGTCGTCCCAGGTGAAGCCCAGCGGTTCGATCAGGTCGATACCCGCGCCCATGCACGCGCCAAGACGCAGCACTGCACCGACATTCCCCGCGATCTCGGGCTCGAACATCGCGATGCGCATACCCATCAGGCATTGCCTACGACAAAGCACGCCGCGGCAACCAGCGCGCCGGTCCAGCGATTGGCACGGAAGCGGTTTAGCGGATTGGCGCCATCGGTCCCGTCGAGCGTGGCAACCTGCCATGCCAGATGCGCGGCTGCGGGGAGCAGCGCGAGCAGCGCAACCCAGTCCGCGCGATAGAGCCAGAAGGCCAGCGCCCACAGCGCGACGGCGCCCGTATAGAACAGCGCCACCCCGCCCTGCACATGCCCGCCCAGCCGCAGCGCGCTCGAGCGGATACCGACCAGTGCATCGTCTTCGCGGTCCTGCATGGCGTAAATCGTGTCGTAGCCAATCACCCACAGCGCCGCACCAGCATACATCGCCGCGAGCGCATCCCAGTGGTCGGCGCGCAATTGCGTCCAGCCGACCAGCAGCCCCCAGGTAAACACCATCCCCAGCCAGGCCTGCGGCCACCAGGTGATCCGCTTCATGAACGGATAGGCGGCGACCAGTGCGACACTGGCGAGCGCCACGCCCTGCGCAAGCGGACGCAATTGCAGCAGGACCAGCAACCCGATGGCGCACAGCACGAACAGCCAGCCCCATGCGAGCTTCTTCGATATCCGTCCGCTTGCCACGGGCCGCACCGCAGTACGCGCGACCTTCCGGTCGAGATCGGCATCGACGATGTCGTTATAGACACAGCCCGCACCGCGCATCGCAATCGCCCCCAGCAGCAGCCAGGCGAGCAGCGCCGGCTGCCAGCCCGCGCCGGTCAGCCAGACGCCCCACGCACAGGGCCAGAACAACAGCCACCAGCCGATGGGGCGGTCGAACCGCGCTAGCTGCGCCAGATCGCGCGGCATTTGCGGCAGCCGCGCGACGAGGCCGCGGTGTTCGCTATCGGGGACGACGGTTTCATTCATCGGGATGGGCCCTATCAATCTCGTCATCCCAGCGGAAGCCGGGATCGCTGCCGGCCTTCTTGCCAGAAGCGACACGATCCCGGCTTTCGCCGGGATGGCGGATGTGATTAGAGGGGCCATGCCCGCCACCCCCGCCTGGCCGCCCAAGAGCGCACCCCGTCTGTTTGTCGAACAGCCGCTTTCCGCAAGCGAACCGGTGACGATCGAGGGCAACCGGGCGCATTACCTGTCCAAGGTCATGCGCGTTTCGCCCGGCGATGCGGTGATCCTGTGCGACAATCTCACGGGCGAATGGGCCGCCGAAGTGGTCGAGGCGGGCAAGCGCCAGGTCTTGCTCCAGCCGCGCGACCACCAGCGGCCGCGCGAACCGGTGCCCGATTTCTGGCTCTGCCCCGCGCTGCTCAAGAAGGACCGCTTCGACCTCGTGCTCGAGAAGGCGACCGAGCTCGGTGTGGCGCGGATCGCGCCCGTGCTCACGCGGCGCTGCGTCGCCGACAAGCTGAATGCCGAACGCGCTGCCGCAATCGTGACCGAGGCGGCCGAGCAATGCGCGCGCACCGCGCTGCCCGAAATTGCGCCCGTGGCAAAGCTCGACGCATTGCTGCGCGACTGGCCGCAAGAGCGCGACCTGTTCTTCGCCGACGAGGAAGGCGGCGAACCTGCCGCCGATGCGTTCTGCTATGCTGATCGCCCCGCAGCACTGCTGATCGGCCCCGAAGGCGGGTTCGACGAGGCCGAGCGCGCGGCGATTCGCGCGCATCCCGCCACGGTCGCGATCAGCCTCGGTCCGCGCATCCTGCGCGGCGAAACCGCGGCCATTGCGGGCATGGCGGTATGGATGGCCGAAGCGGGGGACTGGCTCGACGCAGATTAATTTCCTTTTCACGCAAGGTTCGGTTGCCTATCGCCACGCGTCATGAGCACGCGCGAAACATCGGGGACTGAAGACCCCATTATCGAAAGCCGCGACCAGCTGGTCGCCCCGATGCAGCGCGGCGAAAAGCCGAAGGCCGACTGGCGCATCGGCACCGAGCACGAAAAACTGGTCTATTGCTGCGATGAACATCGCGCGCTGTCCTATGACGAAGAGGGCGGCATCCGCGACATCTTGCTGTCGCTGCGCGAGTTCGGCTGGGAACCGGTCGAGGAAGGCGGCAAGGTCATCGCGATGCGGGGCGACGACGGCACCGTCAGCCTCGAGCCCGCAGGCCAGCTCGAACTGTCGGGCGCGCCGCTCGAAAACCTGCACGATACCTGCGCCGAGACCGGACGCCATCTGGCGCAGGTCAAGGAAATCGGCGAGCGTCGTGGTGTCGGCTTCCTCGGCATGGGCATGTGGCCCGACAAGACGCGCGAAGAACTGCCGGTCATGCCCAAGGGCCGCTACGACATCATGATGCGGCACATGCCCAAGGTCGGGAATCTGGGCCTCGACATGATGCTGCGAACCTGCACCATCCAGGTCAATCTCGACTATTCGAGCGAGCCCGACATGGCGCAGAAGTTCCGCACCGGGCTGGCGCTGCAACCGCTGGCCACTGCGCTGTTCGCCAATTCGCCCTTCACCGAAGGGAAACCCAACGGTTACCTGTCGTATCGCAGCCATATCTGGAGCGATACCGATCCGCACCGGACCGGCATGCTGCCCTTCGTCTTCGAAGACGGCTTCGGTTACGAGCGCTACGTCGACTACATGCTCGACGTGCCGATGTATTTCGTCTTCCGCGACGGCAAGTACATCGACGCCGCGGGCCTCAGCTTCCGCGATTTCCTCGAGGGCAAGCTGTCCGTCCTGCCCGGCGAGAAGCCGACCGAAAGCGATTGGTGGGACCATCTGTCCACCGCCTTCCCCGAAGTGCGGCTCAAGAGCTTCCTCGAAATGCGCGGTGCCGATGGCGGCCCGTGGAGCCGGATTTGCGCGTTGCCCGCCTTCTGGGTCGGCCTGCTTTACGACCAGTCCGCGCTCGATGCGTCCTGGGATCTGGTCAAGCACTGGTCGATGGAAGAGCGTGAGACCCTGCGCAATGCAGTGCCCAAGCTGGCGCTCGACGCGCCGCTGCCAGGCGGCGGCAAGCTGCATGATCTGGCCAAGGAAGTACTCGCCATCGCGCGCTCGGGCCTCGCTGCCCGCGGCCGTCTCAACACCTCGGGCGACAATGAAACCGGCTTCCTCGAAACGCTCGACGAGATCGTCGCCACCGGCAAGGTCCCGGCGCAGGTCATGCTCGACCGCTACAATGGCGAATGGGGCGGCGATATCGACCGCATCTACAAATACAGCTTCTGAGAAGCGTGGGAGACAAGCGATGATCCAGATCAACGGCACCATCAAGCTGGGGCGTTCGATCGACGCCGCGACGCGCAAGGCGATGGTCGAGATGGTCCGCGCCAGCCGCGCCGAGGACGGCTGCCTCGATTACGCTTTCGCCGGCGACCTCGCCGATCCGGACACGCTGATCCTGTTCGAACGCTGGCGCGATCGCGCCGCGCTCGACGCGCATGGCAAGTCCGAACACATGGCCGAGTTCCAGACCTTCATGGCCGCCAATCCGCCCAAGGCGCGCGAGTTGCGCGTCTATGAAACCGACGAGGGCCAGCCGCTCGGCTGATTACTCGGCGGGTTCCGCCGTCATCGACGGGCGCGGCTTGATCCGGTTCCACAACCGCGTCAGCGGCGCGGTCAGCAGGCCGTGCTGCGCCATCCAGGCGTGGTAGGCGCGATATTTCGGGTCTTCGGCGAGCAGATGCGCTTCCTCGGTCTTGGCGCGCCAGAAATAGATGCCGTTCACCACCGCGAGGAAGAAGCAATTGCGGATCGCTTCGACCGGCGAGCCACTGGTCACGAGGAACGGCAGGATCGCCGCCCACCAGAACAGGTTTTTCGAGACATAGGCCGGGTGCCGGGTGAAACGGTACGGGCCATTGGTCAGCACACCGCGATAGGTGAGGTTGGAAAAGCGCAGGCCGAAAGCGAAAGTCGCCCAGGCATAGATCCCGGTCAGCACCACCAGCAGCGCGCCCCACAGCGCGATCAGCGTGTCATTGCCCGCCATCCAGTGCAGCCAGCCCGCGGTATCGTATTCGTAGTTGATTGCCCGGCCGCCGCCGAGGATGCCCCACACGATCGGCGGGTAACAGATCAGCGCCGCGACCCAGCCGCCCAGCAGCGGGTTGCCCGAGCGGATATGTGCATCGAGCGGGCGCATGGTGACGATATAGCCGACGGTGCCGATCATCACGTCGATCATGAACATCGCCTCGATGATCGTCAGCGCGATCCGTTCGGGCCGGGCAAACACCTCGGCGAAGTTCGCGGTCACGATATGGTTGAAGGCGAAGGGGGTGATCGAGAGCATGAAGGCGGTGAAGAAGGCCTTGATGATCCACGTTTTCCAGTGCTTGGCGATCTGGCCCATGTCCCAGCCCGGGCGCATCAGCAACAGCGCGCCGAAATGCCACGCGGCATCGCGCCGGTTCACCAGCGCGCGGTCGATCCACAAGACATAGGGCACCGAGAGCACCACCAGGGGCAGCGAGGCATAGGCGAGCACCTGTATCGCGAAGACATATTGCCCCTCCCAGTACCAGCGACACAGGCAGTAAAGCCCTGCGATGATCGCCCAGGTCGCCCACAATCCGACCAGCTTGACCAGCGTGACACCGTGATCGGGTTCGCGGCTGCGCACCAGCGACCAGTCGAGCCCGGTCGTTGCGCGCAGATGCACCTTGTCGACCAGGATCGACCATGCCGCCATCGGGATCGCGGCGGCGAGCAGGCCCACCAGCGCGGAATTGCGCCCGCCCAGCGTATCGAGCGGGACCGCCCAGTCGAAGGTTTCGGCAAGGGCTGGAAAGGCGCGCGCGAACGCCACCCAGGCAAAGAGCCCGGCCAGACCCACCAGCCCCACGGCCGCGGAGACATCGCTCTCTGGCCGCGCGAGGGGTGCTTGTTCCGCCGCGTTCATAACCGCACCTCGTTAGCCCGATTTGGTTAACACGGCGGTCACGCTACCACGGAAATCACCGGAAAGCGGTAATCCTGCCGCTGTCGTCGAGGATGTAGAGCGTGTTGTTGGCCACTACCGGTGCCAGCGACACCGGCTGGTCGAGATCGGTGAACAGGCTGGCCGAACCCTCGCCCGAACTGATGCGGTAGACTTCGCCTTCCGAATTCACCGCCCACAAATTGCCTCCGGCGAGCACCGGTCCCGACCAGAAGATCGGACCCTTCTTGTCCTCTTCATCGCGCCAGCGCGGCAGCTGCGTCAGCCAGCGCACCTTGCCCGTTGCGCGCGCGATGGCGAGCAGGCGGGCATCGTCGGTCAGCGTGAAGATCCATTCGCCCGCAATGGCCGGGGTCGAAATCCCCGCGAGGTTGAGTTCCCAGATCCGCTGGCCGGTGACGAGTTCGTAAGCGGCCATGCGGCCACCCTGCCCCAGCGCATAGACGCGGCCGTTGTCGATGATCGGGTCGGCATCGATATCGGTAAGCGAGCCGACCTGCGTCGAGATCGAGGTCCGCGCCAGCGCGTCGGCCCACAATGTCCGCCCGTTTTCATAGCGATGCGCGATCAGTTCGCCCGAGCTGTAGCCGGCGATGACCGTGCCCTGCGCGGCTGCCGGAGCCGCGACCCCGAACACGCCCGCCTGCGTCGACGAACCCGATTCCTGCCACCGCACCGAACCGTCGGCGGCATCGAGCGCGAAGATCTGGTTGTCCTGCGTCATGACGAAGACCGAACCGAAAGCAATCGTCGGGGCGCCGCGCAGCGGGCCCGAGGGCTTGACCTTCCACAGTACCGATCCGCTGGCGGCGGTCAGCGCGACGACGTCGCCCGCGCCATCGGTCATATAGACCATGCCATCGTCATAGCTGGCGCCGCCGCCGAAGGCCGAGGATTTGAGATCGCTCGCGAGATCCGGATTGTAGCTCCACCGCTGCGCGCCCGACTGGGCATCGAACGCCGTCAGGATGCCGTCGCTGCCGACCGCGAAGAGCATGCCCTGGCCGATGACCGGCGAGGCACCGAAGCGGCGGCGCTGGCTGGCGCCTTCGATCGAGACGGTAAAGGCCTTGGTGGGCGAACCCGACAGCGCCAGATGGCCATAGGATTTGCCTGCATTGCCCCCCGCCTGCGCCCAGGCATCGTTGACCTGCGCCGGGGGCAGGACCACCGACACGCCGGCCAGCGCCGGATCGACCTGCGCGCCGGTTTCGATACGCGAGAGGATCGGCTGGCGATCGCCGAGCGTCGGGGTGACCTTCTTGTCTCCGCCGCCGCCGAAGAGACCGCCGCTGCAGCCGCCCAGCCCGATGGCCAGTGCCGCAACGAATGCCGTACGCGATAGGTTCTTGCGCTTCATCTGTATCCTCGTTCCGTATCTCTTGGCGGGCCGCAGGGGCCTATTCGGTTGCGGCTGCGGCGGTTTCGCTCGCGGCTTCGTCACGCTGGACCCCTTGCTCCTCGAGCACCGCATCGACATCCTCGATTGCATCGACACCGAGCACACCCGCCATCTGGCGCGCACGCGAGCGGACCGATTCCGGGCTATGCTCATCCTTGGCGATCTGGGCGAACATGGCCCCGGCCTCGGCGCGCTTGCCCTGGTCGAGATAGGCATGCGCCACGAACTCGCCCGCGCTGGCGAAATAGGGTTTTCCCGGTACCGCCAGAGGCTTGAGCGTGGCGATGATATCGGCGCTCTCCATGCTGTCGTAATTGAGCGCCACATCGCGCAGGCGGGCAAGATCGCGCATCGCGGGCGCCGCGCTGTCATTCTCCGCAACGCGTTTGAAGATCGTCGAGGCTTCTTCACTATCGCCGCGCTGTTCGGCAATTCCGGCGCGCATCATTGCCGCAGCGACCGCCGCGCCGCCGCCTTCGCGGCCCGCAAGCTCTTCGAGCCGGTCGTACCCGCTGTCGATATTGCCCGACTGGATCTGGTCGAGCGCGCCCACAAGCGCTTCGGAATCGCGTTCCATCGCGGCTTCCTGGCGGCTGTCCCAATAGAGATACCCGCCGAAGGCCACGAGCCCCGCTATCAGCAGGCCGAACAGCGGCTTGCCCCAGCGATCGAGAAACTGCTCGGCATCGCTCTGCCGCACGGCTTCATCGACTTCGCGCAGCAGCGCTTCCTGCTGGGCATTTTCCTGCTTGGCGCGCTTTTCTTCGCGGGACAGTTCGTTCTTCGGTGTCAGGGCCACAGGGGCGGGCTCCATCTGGATAGATATCGGTTTGGGCGGCTCTTTAAGGCCCGGTGCGGACAAGGGCAATGGTCGCGACCGCCTGTCCCCGCTCGCGTGAACGCTGGCTGAAACGGCTTAGAGGTCAATTTTCATCGCACTCGAATAAAGGCGGCGATAGGTCGCGATCATCTTCGCCGCGTCGAATTCGGCAACCGCCTTCGCGCGGTTGGCCTCGCCCACCTCCTTGCGCAGTTCCTTCGACACGGCGAGCTGGACCAGCGCCATTCGCAGTTCTTCCTCGTCACCCGGGGGGGCGATGAACTCCGCATTGGGCTGCGACACCATCCCCGCGATATCGCCAACCGCCGGGGCGACGACCGGCAGGCCCGCGGCCATCGCTTCCACCACCGACAGCGGGAATTGTTCGGAATCGCTCGACAGCGCGAAGATGTCGAACAGGCCGACGACCCGTTCCGGTGCGGCGACCGCGCCGGGCAGATGGACCCGGTGGTTGATCTGGAGGCGGTCGGCCTCGGCAAGGATGGCATCGCGCGCCTCGCCTTCGCCCAGGATCACCAATTGCCAATTTTCGGGCAGGTCAGTGAATGCCCGGACCAGCCGCGGCAGGTTCTTGATCGTGCGGAGCCCCGCCAATGTGCCGACCCAATATTCGCCCGGCCGCTTGATCAGCCGCAGCGCGTCCTTCTTGGGGCGCATGGCGAAGGCCTTGGTATCGATCCCGTTGGGAATGCGGCGCACCCGGCCCAGCGGCTGCTGCCAATCGACCAGCGCGATCTCCTCGAGCCGTTCGGACGGCACGACCAGCCCGGCGCTCTTGCCCAGTGCAATGCGGCGATACCAGGTGCGGCTGGTCTTGAGCTTCTTCAGCTCGCTTTCGTCGAAGCCATCCTCGTGATGGATCAGCGGCGGCAGATTGTGCAGGTCCTTGAACAGCGTATGCGCCATCACCGCATCCATCGCGCCCCAATTGTAGGTGCAGACGAGATCGAAGCCGCGCATCGCCTTGGCCAGCTTCTGCAATCGCCCCGGCGTGGGCCGCCCCTTCAGGCTGGGGAAATCGGGCTGCAGGCGGACGTCGATAGTCCGGGCAATCCGTTCGGCCGCGCCCAAGCGCTCGGGTTCTGCCGAGACGATCGTATGCCGCGCCTTCTTGCCGAAGGCGTTGATCAGCTGGACCGTGCGCAATTCCTTGCCCCCGGGGGCGAAGGTCGAATGCAGGTGGAGGATATGCGGGACCGCCCCGCCGCGCGGCGTGTTCATGCGACACGCGCCAGCAAGGCGTCGATCGCGGCGCGGGCCTCGGGCTCATCGAGCGTCGGCGCATGCCCGACATGGGGGATCACCGCGCTGTCCGCCCCTGTGGCAACCTTTTGCATATCGGCAAAGCTGCGCGCGGACAGCAGCGTGGACAGTTCACCGCGCAGCAACAGCAGCGGCTTGCCCTTGAGCGCGTGGAATGCGGGCCACAGATCGACCGGCGCCGCCGCCTCGGGCGTGGCGAGGATCGGTTCGGCCAGCTTCATGTCGTAATCGAACACGATGCGTCCGCTGCTCGACAGCGTCATCGTGCGCTTGGCCATGGCGATCCACGCGTGGAGATCGAAAGCGGGGAAGGAGGTGCCATGCACTTCCTCGAGCGCGCGTGCCGCGTGCATCCAGGTAGGAAAGCTGCGGCCCTGCCCGACATAGGTCTTGATCGTATCGAGACCCGCGGTTTCGAGCACCGGCCCGACATCGTTGAGCACTGCCGCGGCGATCCGTTCGGGCTGTGCCTGCGCCAGCAGCATCGTCATCAGCCCGCCCATCGACGTCCCGATCGACACGAAGCGCGTGATGCCTTCCTGCTCCAGCAGCACCAGCAGGTCCGCGACATAGGTCGGCAGCGCATAGCTATCCGAAACCTCGGCATAATCGCTGTCGCCGCGCCCGCGCATCGACGGGACCAGCACCCGCCAGCCCTGCGCGGCGATATGCGGGGCAAGCGCTTCGAAATCGCGCGCATTACGCGTCAGGCCGTGCAGGCAAATCACCGGTGGGCGATCGCTGGCCGTGCCG
Organism: Qipengyuania sp. Mu-71; assembly: GCF_036867055.1. Classification (NCBI taxonomy): domain Bacteria; kingdom Pseudomonadati; phylum Pseudomonadota; class Alphaproteobacteria; order Sphingomonadales; family Erythrobacteraceae; genus Qipengyuania; species Qipengyuania sp. Mu-71. The sequence goes on from NZ_JBAJHR010000001.1 coordinate 1,700,274, forward strand.
TATTCGCGGCAATGCAGGGTGAGACCGTCGGCGCTCTGCCAGTGACGGTCGGTGAAGCTGGTATCCATGTCTGGCGGCGAAAACCTTAGTCGCTTGGCAATCCTGCCCTTGTATCGGGCTGTTTCGCCGCCCACTATCGCCGTATGCGCGCCGAACCGCAACCTGTCCCGAGCAAAGTCGCAGCGGACGCGAGCTATCGCGCCGATACGCCGATCGAAACCATGGCCGAATGGATCGGCGATGAGGTCGCACCGGCGGCCTTTCCCGAAACCATCCTGCGCTTCCGCAACGATCGCCATGCGGCCGGTATCGGTCTGGCGCAATTGTCGGACGCGGACTGGGTCAAGCATTTCGGGCGGTTCGAACCGCTGCCCGGCAATCTGCCCCGCCCGCTCGCGCTGCGTTATCACGGGCACCAGTTCCGCGTTTACAATCCCGAAATCGGCGATGGCCGCGGCTTCCTGTTCGCGCAGCTGCGCGACGGCGCGGATCGCCTGCTCGACCTCGGCACCAAGGGATCGGGCCCCACGCCGTGGAGCCGGAGAGGCGACGGACGGCTGACGCTCAAGGGTGCGGTGCGCGAAATCCTTGCGACCGAAATGCTCGAAGCGCTGGGGGTCTATACGTCGAAGACCTTCAGCGTGATCGAGACGGGCGAGGAACTGACCCGCGGCGACGAACCTTCGCCGACCCGCTCGGCGGTCATGACCCGGCTGAGCCATGGCCATATCCGGATCGGCACGTTCCAGCGGCTGCTGGCGCTCGAAGAGCGCGCGCATATGGCGCAATTGGTCGATTACTGCCTCGAACAGTTTCCCGGCCCGCCCCCGCCCGAGGATGCGCCGGGGCGCGACGAGCCGGCGGTGCGGCTGATGCATCTGGTGGTCGAGCGGATGGCGGATCTGGCAGCCAGCTGGATGGTCGCGGGCTTCGTCCACGGCGTGCTCAACACCGACAATATGAACATCTCGGGCGAAAGCTTCGACTACGGTCCGTGGCGTTTCCTGCCGCAATGGGATCCGGGCTTCACCGCCGCCTATTTCGACCACCAGGGGCTCTATGCCTTCGGCCGCCAGCCCGAAGCGCTGCACTGGAATTGCGGCCAGTTCGCGATTGCGCTGCGGCTGCTGACCGATGCGCCGCCGCTGATTGCCGCAATGGAACGCTTCGGCCCGCTCTACATGGAAGCGATCGGCCGGCGCTGGTGCTGGCGGTTGGGCGTTGCCAGCCGCGGGTCCGAGGCCGATGCCGCAGTGGTGGCGGCGAGCGAGAAGGCGTTGAGCGAAACCGGCGTGGCGCCCGACCGATTCTTTTTCACCCACCGCGCCGGGCGCGCCGCCGAAGGCGATCTGGCGGATGCGCTTGCAGGTTACGAACCGCTCGCCAGCGAACATTCCTATTGGGACGGACCGGGCCCGCAGTCCATGCTGATCGACGAGGTCGAGGCGATCTGGGCAGCCATTGCCGACGCCGACGATTGGCAGCCGCTGAGCGACAAGGTTGCCGCCCTGCGCGAGATGGGCGCGGCGCATGGCGCACCCCCGCTGCCCGCCGGCCATGTGTGGGACACAGCCACGACTTGAATTGACGTTGCGCGCCGGACCCCCCACTTAAGACGCACTTCGAGGCGCAAACAGGAATATCATACCGTAATGGCAACCGATCTGGTCTCAACCGAACCGGCGACCGGCAAGGAAATCTGGCGTGGCAAGTCGGGCAATGTCGATGCTACAATCGAGCGCGCGCGCAAGGCGATGCGCGACTGGGCGCGCGAGCCGCTGGCCCGCCGGATCGAATTCATGCGCCGCTTCGCCAATGAAGTGCGCAAGCATGCCGAACCCTTCGCCGAACTGATCGCGCGCGAAACCGGCAAGCCGCTGTGGGAAGCGCGGACCGAAGTCGAAGTCGTGATCGGCAAGGTCGAAATCTCGGTCACCGCCTATGCCGAACGGACCGGCCAGAAGAAGCTCAACAGCGCGCTGCAGGGCACTGCCGCGCTGCGCCACAAGCCGCATGGTGTGATGGCGGTGCTGGGGCCCTACAACTTCCCCGCGCATCTGCCGAACGGCCACATCATCCCCGCGCTGATCGCGGGCAATGTCGTGATCTTCAAGCCAAGCGAGAAGACCCCCGCAGTGGGCGAATTCCTCACCCGCTGTTTCCACGAGGCCAAGCTCCCCGAGGGCGTGATCCAGTGCATCCACGGCGGGGTCGAGGTCGGCCAGGCGCTGGTCGAACACTGGATGGTCGACGGCGTCCTGTTCACCGGTTCGGCGCGCGCAGGCATCGCAATCAACCGCAAGCTCGCCTCCGACCCGGGCAAGATCGTCGCGCTGGAAATGGGCGGCAACAACCCCATCGTCATGCTCGACACGCCCAAGATCGAGGATGCTGCGGCAACGATCGTCCAGTCGGCCTTCACTACCGCGGGCCAGCGCTGCACCGCCGCGCGGCGGCTGATCGTGGTCGATTCGGTGTTCGATCAGATCGTCCCCGCGGTGAAGGCGCTGACCGAAAAGCTGATCGTCGACGAACCCTTCGCCGATCCGCAACCCTTCATGGGCTGCGTGATCGACAACAGCACCGCCGACCTGCTGTCCGAAAGCTTCGTCGCGCTAATGAGCCGCGGCGGGTCGCCGATCATGCATATGAAGCGGCGCGACGAGAACCTGCCGTTCCTGTCACCCGCGATCCTCGACGCGACCGATATCCATGAACGGCCCGACATCGAGCTGTTCGGTCCGCTGCTGCAGGTCATCCGCGTGGCCGATTTCGACGCGGCGATCTACGAGGCGAACGCCACGCGTTATGGCCTTTCGGCCTCGCTCATCGGCGGCAAGCCGCAGGATTTCGAGATGTTCTGGAACGAGATCCGCGCCGGTATCGTCAACTGGAACCGCCCGACCAATGGCGCGTCCTCATCCGCCCCCTTCGGCGGTGTGGGCCTGTCGGGCAACCATCGTCCGGCGGCCTTCTATGCCGCGGACTATTGCGCTTATCCGGTTGCCAGCAATGAGATGGAACAGCCGCGCGCCAGTATCGGCGTGGGCATCAAGGGCAGCTAAACCGCTCCTCAGTCGGTGGTGACGAGGTCGATTTCGGTCACGCCCTGCGGCAGCCGACGACCGTAGACGACATAGGCCGACTTGCCCTTGGTCCCGCTCAGGACATTATCGCCCGCGCTGACGACATGCTCGGCGCTGTAGCCCGACGCCTTGGCGCGGGTGTGATAGAACGACAGCACGTCCTCAAGCGCAACCGGCGTGAGGAAGGTGACCACCCGTAGCGCGCAATCGCCTTCGTCGGTCCCGGCTGCTTCCTGCGTATTGCCACGCGGATAGACGGGGAAAGCGGCGGGCAGTTTCGCCGCCCAGGCCGAGGTGTATTCGACCTTCTCGCCGCAATTCTCGCCCCCGGGGGCAACCGCGGCGCGGGCTGCAGCGACCATCGCCTGGCTCGGTTTTGCGTCTTCAGCCAGTGCCCGTGCAGCGGGAACCGCGATCAGCGCGCTGCGCCCGCCGACCAGTTCGGCCGCGCGGCTGCGCGCAGCCTCGATGGCGCGCGGCGATTTGTCGATATTGGGGATCGCGGCATTGCCCGTGCCCGACAGCGCGGCATTTGCCTCGTTGCGGCCGGCAAGATCCGGATCGGTCATCAACTCGTCATTGAGAGCCTGTTCGCTGGCCGGGTCCATGGCGTCGCCTGCCGCCTCGTCCTCGGTCTTGTCGCCGCAGCTTGCGAGCAGGACGACGGGAACAAGGGAGGCGAGCAGGCGACGTTTCATCGGTAGACCTTCAGCTTGGGAACACGAACGGCATAAGACCGGACCGCCAAACTGTGCCAGCCCGGCGAACACCGTTGCACCATAGCGGGACATGCGCGCATGCAAAGGTTAAAGGGCGCCGCCCGCCTCCTCTGTGGGAGATCGGACGACGCCCTCACGGCTCGGTGGAACCGTGGTATCCGGCCGTGGGTGGGCACGGCCGGAACTGGTAAGGCTGATTAGCCGCAGCGGGTGCTTGAGCGGTCGATCGAACGGCCGAGCAAGGCCCCGGCTGCGCCGCCGAGGATGGCGCCGAGCGTGCGGTCGCCGCCGCTGCCCGCCACTTCATGGCCGAGCAGCGCGCCGACCCCGGCTCCGACCAGCAGCCCGGTCGTGCCATTGTCGCGCTTGCAGTAGTAGCGCCCGTCATTTCCACGCCAGACGCGGGTATTGGCGCGGACCGGCTGACCGTATTGGCGGTCGTAGCCCATGTAATAGGGGCGGGACTGCGCGCCGCGATAATCGTTGTTGCGGTTGCGATCATGGCCGTGCGAGCGCTGTCGTTTGTGCTCGAAACTCATGTCCCCGATGACCGCGGCGTGCGCGCCGGGGGCCATGTGCGTGGCAGGGGCAGCGTTGGCCGGCACGGCGAATGCCAGACCCGCTGCGGCGATCGCCATCGAGGCGTTCCGAAACGATTTGAGCATGATAGGTCCTTTCCTGAGCGGGATCCGAGAGGGGCACCCCTGCGATGCCGTTAAGCTTTAAGCACCCAAACCTGAACCGTTTGCAACGCCGCCGTCAGCTTTCGGGAAATTCGACGAAGCGAGGTTTGGGCGCCGACGAATTGCCGCTTGCGGGCGCCGGTACACCCGCCTAGCGCGCGGGGAATGGATGCGAGCGCCCCACCCCAGCATGACCGGACGGGCCTCGCCGCGGCCTTTGGCGCCTATGTCATCTGGGGCTTCCTGCCGCTCTATCTGATTCTCGTCCGCAGTGTTCCGGCCTTCGAATTCGTCGGCTGGCGAATCATCTGGACGCTGCCGCTGTGCCTGCTGATCGTGCTGGCCCGCAAGCAATGGCCCGATTTGCGCACCGCGCTTCGAAACCGGCGCACGGTCGCCTGGCTCGCCGCGAGCGCAACGCTGATCGCGATCAACTGGGTGGTCTATGTCTGGGCGATCCAGAACGGGCAGGTCTATGCCGCCAGCCTGGGCTATTACATCAACCCGCTGGTCAATGTGCTGCTCGGCACGTTGCTGCTGGGCGAGAAACTGACCCGCGCGCAATGGGTGGCGGTCGGCCTCGCCGCGATTGGCGTGTCGCTGCTCGCGGCGGGCGCGCTGACGACCTTGTGGATCAGCCTGACGCTGGCGCTGAGCTTCGGCACATACGGCCTTATCCGCAAGCAGCTGGATGTGGGCGCAGTGCCCGGCCTGACCATCGAATCGACGCTGTTGCTGCTGCCTTCGCTTGGTGTGGCATGGTATTTCGCGCAGACGCAGGGCTCGTCCTTCGCCGTGTCGTCCGAGCTGAGCCTGTCGATCATGGCGGGCGGCCTGCTGACCGCCTTCCCGCTGCTGCTGTTCGCCATCGCCGCGCGCAAGCTGCCCTATTCGACGCTCGGCTTCATCCAGTTCCTCGCGCCCAGCATCGTCTTCATTCTCGGTCTGACCGTGTTCGGCGAGGAGCTGAAGCCCGCGCAGGCCGCGTGTTTCGCCTGCATCTGGGCAGCCGCGGTGATCTTCATGTGGGACATGGTCAAACGGTCACGCAGCCAGAACAGGATCAAGGCCGCCGGCTAGGTCCGCGCCGATCAGGCTTGCAAGCGCCAGTCGAGTGTCTCACCCGCGTGGAACGGCACGATCCGGGCCTCGCCGCCATCGACTTCCGCCGGCACCTCGACCGGCACCTTTTCCAGCGTGATCCGCTCTTCGTTCGGCGCGAGGCCGTAGAAAGCGGGGCCGTTGAGGCTGGCGAAGGCTTCGAAATGGTCGAGCGCGCCCTCGTCCTCGAACACCTGGGCATAGCTTTCGAGCGCGAAGGGCGCGTTGAAGATACCCGCGCAGCCGCAGGCGGTTTCCTTGGTATGCCGGTGGTGCGGCGCGCTGTCGGTGCCGAGGAAATACTTGGCCGACCCGCTGGTCGCCGCGCCGCGCAGCGCCAGCCGGTGCTGTTCGCGCTTGGCCACCGGGAGGCAGTAGAGATGCGGGCGAATACCGCCGACGAGGATATCGTTGCGATTGATCTGCAGGTGCTGCGGGGTGATCGTCGCCGCGACATTGGGACCGGCGCTTTCCACGAAGCTCACCGCCTGCATGGTGGTGATATGTTCGAAGATAACGCGCAGCGTGGGCAGCCGATCGACCAGCGGCTGCAGCACGCGATCGATGAACACCGCCTCGCGGTCGAAGATGTCGATATCGGGCGTGGTCACTTCACCGTGGACGCACAGCGGCATGCCGATATCGGCCATGCGTTCGAGCACGCCCATGATGTTGGCGACGTCGGTAACGCCATGCGCAGAATTGGTGGTGGCGCCGGCGGGATAGAGCTTGGCGGCGGTAAGGACGCCGTCGGCATGCCCTGCAGTGAGATCGTCCGCGTCGCTCTCATCGGTCAGATAGGCGGTCATTAGCGGAGTGAAATCCACGCCCGCGGGCACCGCGGCAAGGATCCGGTCGCGATAGGCCGCGGCGAGCGCGGTGGTGGTCACCGGAGGCGCCAGATTGGGCATCACGATCGCGCGGGCGAATTGCCGCGCGGTCTGCGGGACCACCGCGCGCATCGTGTCACCATCGCGGAAATGCAGATGCCAGTCGTCGGGGCGGCGGATTGTCAACGATTCGACCATGTGGTTGCCTATGGCGTCGGGCGGCCTATCTGTCACCCATGACTGCTACCCGCCTGTTCGACCGCGCCGTAATCCGCCTGAGGACCGAGGCCCCGGAGGAAGACGTTGCCGGCTTCCTTCAGGGGCTCGTCACCAATGACGTTGCTGGCACGCTCCCCGCCTATGCGGGGCTGCTGACGCCGCAGGGCAAGATGCTGTTCGATTTCATCGTCTGGCCGGGTGCCCAGGGCGAGTTGCTGCTCGATTGCGAGGCCGATGCGGCGGAGGATCTCGCCAAGCGGCTGTCGCTCTATCGTTTGCGCCGGAAGATCGAGATCGCGGTCGATCCCGAAGTAGCGGTGCACTGGCAGCGCGAGATGGGCGATGGCGGCGCGGCCGACCCGCGGCTGGGCGCGCTGGGCCAGCGCTGGCTCGCTCCCGCCAGCGTAAGCGACGAAGGGGCAGACACGGCGTGGCAGGCGCACCGCCTTGCGCTTGGCGTTCCCGAAGGCCGCGCGGAGCTGGGCGATATCCTTTGGCTCGAAACCAATGCGGTCGAGCTCCACGGGGTCAGCTTTGGCAAGGGGTGCTATGTCGGGCAGGAAAACACCGCGCGGATGAACTGGCGCAGCAAGGTCAACCGGCGGCTGGTCGTGGTGCCGCTCGACCAGTCGGAGGAGAAACGCCGCAAGGCGGAATATCCCGACCTTGGCCTGGCAGTGGACCACCTGCGGGTGGCCGACATTAATCCTGAAACCGCACCCGACTGGATGCGCGATGCGCTTAGCCCTGCGGAACCGTCGGATCAATCGAACGGGTAAGCATACGCTCGGCGCGGTCGCGCGCAGCGGTCTCCGGCAGGCCCAGCGACCGCGACAGCGCCGTCCCGATCAAGGCATCGCCCATCGCCATAAGAACCAGCGCGAGCGTTTCCTCGTGCACTTGCAGCGGGCCAGCGCCATGCCCCGCCTCTTCGGGGGCGATTTCGTCGACCAGTTGATGGATGGTCTCCACGATCGGCGTCAGCGCGTCCTCATTGCCGGTGAGGATCATCCAGCTGGCCAGCGCGCCCGCGCCTTCCTTGTCGAAGGCATCGAAAGCGAGGTCCACCACTTCGCGCGGGCTGCCCAGCCCGGCGCGGCTGGCGCGGACCGCGTCGATGATCGTGTTGCAGACCGTCCCCGCCAGATGCCCGGCAAGCGCCTTCTGCAGCCCCGCGGCCGAACCGAAATGATGCAGCAGATTGGCATGCGTACGCCCGATCCGCGCCCCGACCGCCTTTAGCGTGACCGATTGCGGGCCGGTTTCGATCAACAGCAGGCGGGCTGCCTCGAGCGCGGCGAGGCGCGATTCCTCGGGGCTAAGTCTTTTGCGTGTCGCCATATACCGCCAGCGTTAACCCATCGATCGGGGCCTGGGAAGCAGTTAGACCCCGTTATTGACAGTCCTGTAAGTAAGCGTTACTTACATCGATGTCAGTTAAATCTCGCGGAGCTACCCATGAACGCGCCCGTTTCGATCGATTCAGACTACCGTACAGCCGCGCCGACCCCGGCCGATCTCACCATCACCGTGCGCGACGAGCGCTTCAACCGTGGCACCAATCCGCGGCGCTGGTGGGCGGGCGAGCCGTTCGGCACTGCCTGGCACAATGCGCTGTCGGCCACTTTCCCGCGCGGCGAGGCGTTCTTCATCGAAGCGGTCAAGGCCCATCGCGAAGGCGCCCAGCCCAAGCTCGACGCCGAGATCCGCGCTTTCGTGAAGCAGGAAATCAACCACACGCGCGAACATATCGCCTTCAACCGGCTCGCCGAAGATGCCGGCTATGACATCAAGGCGATCGACGCCCGCGTGGCCGAACTGCTGGCGCTGACCAAGGATCGCCCGGCCATCGCCAATCTCGCAGTGACCATGGCGCTCGAGCATTACACCGCGATGATGGCGGCCGAATTCCTCGCGAATCCGGCGCACTTCAAGGATGCCGACCCCGAGGTCCGCGACATGTGGCGCTGGCATTCGGCGGAGGAAATCGAGCACAAGGGCGTTGCCTTCGACACCTGGAACCACGCGACCAGGGACTGGAAACCAAGCAAGCGCTGGCAGGTCCGCAGCCTGGTGATGCTCACTGTCACGGCGCGCTTCTTCAAGAACCGCTGGACCGATTCGCTCGCGCTGCTTGAACAGGACGGCATCACCGGCTGGAAGGCGAAGTGGGGCCTGTTCAAATACCTCACCGTCACCCCCGGCATCGTGCGCCGCATCTTCCCCGCATGGCTCGCCTATTTCAAGCCGGGCTTCCACCCGTGGGACCATGACGACCGCGCGCTGATCAAGCTGTACGAAGGCGACTTCGAAGACGCCCTGATACCCGCCGAATAAGACCTCATCTTCCAGCCGAAGAGGGCCCCGCGAGCGATCGCGGGGCCCTTTTGGTGTTCAGGCCGCCTGCGACGGCATGCGGGCGGGTACGGACAGGTCGAGCCGGTAAAGCGCACAAGGCGATTCCTCGCCGCGCCCGCAGCTGTGACGCGGAACGACCTTGCCGGTCGGCGCGAAGCCGATCTTGCGTAGAACACGCCCCGAGGCCGGATTGTCAATGAAATGGCCCGCCTCGATCCGTTCGTGCCCGAGCAACTGCGCGACTTCGAGCACGCCGCGTGCGGCCTCGCTTGCATAGCCGCGGTTCCAATGCGCCCGCCCGACCCAATAGCCGAGTTCGGTTTCGCTCGATTCATTGGGCTGGAGCCCGATGCACCCGACCACTTCGGATCCCGCCGGTGACGGCCGGGTGATCAGAAAGCCCGGATAACGCGGGTCCTGTTTCCGCATAACGAATTCACGCGCATGTTCGGGAAGATAGGGCCACGGCGCGCGCGCAAGATTGCGGACGATCGCTTCGTCGGCGATCCCGCCAAACAGCGCATCGGCATCTTCGGGCCAGGCAGGCCGCAACAGCAGCCTCTCGGTTACATGGAACATCGGTTATCTCCCCTGTGGTCCACGCTCCGGGCTCCTAGGCCGGACGCGTGACAATTGCGTGATGGCGAAAGAAAGTTTCGCCGCGAAATTGAAGAGGGAGAAACGACAAGAGGGAGACGGGTCGGCCCCATCTCCCTCTTCGGTTGCCGGATCATGGACCCGGCTGGGACCGTCCTGTCTGGACGATCCCGTTATCGGAGCGTCCTGTTATTCGGCGGCTTCGGCCATCATTTCGACCGAGACGAATTTGCGGTCGAGTTTGCCCTTGTGGAATCGCACAATACCGTCGGCAAGCGCGAACAGGGTGTGGTCCTTGCCCATGCCGACATTGGCGCCCGGATAGACGCGCGTGCCGCGCTGGCGCACGATGATGTTGCCGGCGACGACGTTCTCGCTGCCGAACTTCTTCACACCGAGGCGACGACCGGCCGAATCGCGACCGTTACGCGACGAACCGCCTGCTTTCTTATGTGCCATCGTCCGTGCTCCTTACTTCTTGTCTGCGGTCTTTTTGGCGGCGGCCTTCGCAGGCGCTGCCTTCTTGGCCGGAGCCTTCTTCTCGGCGGCTTCCTTTTTCGGAGCAGCCTGCTGGTCTGCAGCGTCGTCCTGCTTGGCCGCTTCCTTCTTCGGAGCTGCCTTCTTGGCCGAGCCGGTGCCGACATCGGTGATGCGCAGCAGGGTCATCTGCTGGCGATGACCGTTCTTGCGGCGATAGTTGTGACGGCGACGCTTCTTGAAGACGATCACCTTCTCGCTCTTGGCCTGCGCAATGATCTCCGCCGAAACGGTAACCTTGCCGGCATCCGAAAGCGTATCGCCTTCGCCTGCAAGCAGGATGTCGCCCAGCGTGATGGTGTCGCCGGCTTCGCCAGCCAGCTTCTCAACCGCGATCTTGTCTCCGGCGGCAACCCGGTATTGTTTGCCGCCCGTGCGCACTACTGCGAACATGGTGGTTATCTCTCGTTCAAATTGCTGTGCCGTGATCTTGCGATTGCACGGCGCACCCGTCAGGCTGTCAGAGCCAGCCCCGGAAAGAAGCGTGCCGTTAAGCGATGGGTGGCCGCAAGTCAACGCCCGGTGCGAGGAAATTTGCATCCTCGCTGGCGCGCTGCGGCCCGCGTGATATGGAGAAGGCGATGATCGACCGCAAGCATCTCGTCCTTCCGCTCACCGTATTCCTGCTGGCGGGCTGTGCAGCCGGCTCGGGTGATGGTTATCCCTCGCTCGCCGTTCGCGATGTCGAACGGGCAGAAGGCACCTTCGAACCTGTCCCCAGCCCGCGCCTCGATGTACCGCGGGTCCCGGTCGAACTGGCCGGCGGGCTCGATGCCCGGCTGTCCGCCCTGGTCGAACAGGCGCGGCAGGCGCACGCCGACTTTACCGGCGCCGTTCCCTCCGCCGAACGCCGGGTTCAGGCGGCATCGGGGAGCGCTATCGGCAGCGACAGTTGGGCAGCGGCGCAGGTCGCGCTGGCGGATCTCGATTCGGCACGCAGCATCGCCGCGATTGCGCTGGGCGACCTGGATATCCTCTACACCGCCGCCACGGTGCAGGCCGAGGATGCCACACCGATCACCGCGGCACGCATGACGGTGATCGCGCTGGTGGCCGAAGAGGATGATGTTCTGGCGAGGCTGCGCGCGCAGGTCCGCTAGTCCCCGCACACAAGCAACGCGGAGCCGGTTACCCGGCCCCGCGCCTCTCCCCGGTATTCGATCGCTCAGACGAGCGCAGCGATCGTTACCGTGACTATGCCCCAGCAGAAAATCAGCGCCGGGAGGATCAGCACCTGAGCCATCGCGTCACGCGCCGTTACCCGACCCGTATGCGTGGCGATGCCCTGGCTGGACAATTGGGCCCAGCTCATATTTCGGCCACTGTGCTCCGGCCCGATCCGCGTCCACAGCGCCGGGAGTCCGAAGCCTGCAACGATGAACAGCGTGAAGATCGCCATCGGGATGATCAATCCCGGCGACGCGAAGCCGACCGCAGTAATCGCCAGAAAGCCGAGATAGAGCGCGACGGTCCCGACATAGAACCCCTTGGGCAGTTCGAAACTGCGGTCGGCCTCGTGCGGAACCTTGGGCGCGTCGTGGATGATGGCCTGTTCGGCAACGAGTTCACGGATCAGATGCTTGGACATGACGTGCTCCTTTGTTGGAGCCGTGATGCCGTCAGGCGAGGGTGCGGTCTTTGATCTGGATCAAGAACCGGCGATTAATTCCACCGCGCAAGGTCCGCGTGATCGCGCTCGCGCGGAGTGATCCAGTGCCAGCCGTCATCGCGCTTCTCGCGTTTCCAGAACCAGGCGGCGGATTTGAGATGGTCCATCAGGTAATCGGCCCCCTCAAAGGCATCCCGCCGGTGCCGCGCTGCAGCGGCGACCAGCACGATCGCCTCCCCCGGCCGCATCACCCCGACCCGGTGCCAGGCGAGCACGCCGTCGAGACCGAAGCGCACCTGTGCCGATTGCGCCAGCGCCGCCATGCCCGAATGCGTCAGCGGTTCGTAATGCGTCAGTTCGAGCGCCTTCACACCGCCATCGGGCCGGACCTTGCCGAGAAAGGAAACGATCCCGCCCGCCTGCTCATGCGCGGCATTGAACGCCGCGAGCGCTTCGCCGACCGACAGCCCCTTGTCGAGCAGCCGGACGTCGAGCGGGGTTGCGAGCGTAAGCCTAGCCACCGCTCACCGGGGGAAGCAGCGCGACTTCATCGCCATCGCGCGCGTCGAGCGCGGTCTTGTCGGCCAGCACCTTGCCCCCGCATGCCACATGCACGCGCGCGTCATCCAATTGCGCGGCGATCTCGGGACCGGCTGCGGCAAGCAATCCCGCCCAATCGAGCGGACCGGCCACCTCGCGCTCCTGCGTACCAGCGAGGTCGGACAACGGGCCCAGGAAGAGAATGCGTACGCTCATGGCTCAGGTCTCGAGATACTGCCCGGTAATCCCCGGTGCTCCGGCAAGATAGGCTGCGGTCGCGTCCACGGCGGGACCCTCGCCTGCAACGATGTTGATCCGGCGCGGGGTATGCTTACGGGCGAGCCCGGCTGCAATCGCCAGCCGCCATTCGCGATGGGTGTGATCGGCGGCGGGCAGCGCCAGAAGCACATCTTCGCCCGCTCGCAGGATTTGCTCGACATGCGCCAGCCAATGCTGGTGGAACACCCCCGCCGCAGCCAGCGGGTCGTCGGGCAGCCCGTCGACCGTGATGCGCTTCATTCACGCCGCTCGCGGTGAAGCGTGATGCCGATCTTCTCGCCCGCCTCGGCAATCGCCAGCTTGACGATCTTGACTGTCACCGCGGTGATGCGCGCATCCTGCAGGAACAGCGTTTCGCAGACGTGGTCGGCGACAGCCTCGATCAGCTTGAAATGCACGCCTTCGGGCAAGGCAGCGGAAGCGGCGAACTTCAGATCCATGTAGTTCTTCGAATGCTCGAGCGAGGTATCGGGCTCGTAGCGATGCAGCGGCTTCATCCGCGCCTGGATCGTGAACCGCAACGGCTGCGGCCGGCCGGTTTCTTCGGAATAGATTCCGGTGAGCACATCGTGCTCGAAATCGGCTACTTCGAGGATCAGCGAATCGTCCATGGCCAGCGTCCTAGCGCGGATTCGACCAGCGCGCGAAGATCGCGGTTGGGAGGAGCCGGCCATCGTCCTGTTCCTGCACAGCGAGGTCGCCATGTTCGACCGTGCCGGGCAGGTCGGCGAACAGTTCCTGCAGCAAGCCGGCCAAGGCAAGGCTGCTCATGCGTACGGCGTAGACGGTGAGAAACAGGAACCGGCTGTCGGCATCGAGCAGTTGGCGGCAATCGGAGACCAGCTCCGGGAGGCCGTCCTCAAGCCGCCACACCTCGCCATCGGGACCGCGCCCGAACTTCGGCGGATCGAGGATGATCCCGTCATAGCGCCGTTCGCGCCGCACTTCGCGCGCGGCATACTTCATCGCGTCCTCGACCAGCCAGCGAATCGGGCGATCCTCCAGACCCGCCATGGCGGCATTCTCGCGCGCCTGGGCAACCGCCTTCTTGCTCGCATCGACATGCGTGACGCGCCCATAACGGCTCAGCGCCTGCGTGCCCACGCCGGTGTAGCCGAACAGGTTCATCGTCTCGGCTTCGCGCGCATCGCCGAGTTGCCGGCCCATCCACTCCCACACCGGGGCCATGTCAGGGAAGAAACCGAGATGGCGGAACGGCGTGCATTGGGCCGTGAAGCGCGCTTCGTCGTTCCAGCCCAGGGTCCAGCCATCCTGCGGGACGTCCTGTGCGAACTGCCAGCGCCCGCCGCCATCTTCATCGCTTCCGGGGACGAATTCGCCATGCGCGTCCCATTCGGACAGGCGCGGAGACCACATTGCCTGCGGTTCGGGGCGGATGAAGCGATAGGCGCCGTATTGCTCGAATTTGCGCCCATGGCCGCTGTCGAGCAGGCGATAGGCATCCCACCCCTCGCCCACCATCAGCACCGGATCGCGAACCAGTTCGGCCATCAGGCCGCGTGCTCGACGATATGATCGCGGACCGCCTCATAGGTGCCGGGCAATTCGATATAGGCTTCTTCGCGCGCGAACAGGTCGCCGACCCGCGCCGGCAGCGCGGGGCGGTTGCCGGTGGCGCGTTCGACCGCGTCGGGAAACTTCGCCGGATGCGCGGTGGCGAGCGTAACCACGGGAGTGTCGCCAGCCAGCTCGGCGTGGCGCGCAGCATGGAGACCGATCGCGGTATGCGGGTCGACGATCTCGGTGCATTCCTCGCTCGCCCAGCGCATCGCGCGCGCCATGTCATCCTCGTCCGCGCGCATGCTGGTGAACAGCGCGGCGGCGCCTTCGCGTTGCGCATTGGTCAGACGCATCGCGCGTGCTTTCTCGAACGCGAGCATTTGGTCCGCCATGGCGGCCCCGTCACGCCCACCGACGTCGAACAGCAGGCGTTCGAAATTGGAGCTGACCTGGATGTCCATGCTCGGCGCGGCGGTCGGGGTCACAGTGCCGGTCGAATAGTCGCCCGCACTCAGCGCGCGGTGGAGGATGTCGTTGACGTTGGTGGCGACCAGCAGTCTCTCGATCGGCAGTCCCATCCGCGCTGCGACATGGCCCGCGAAGACATCGCCGAAATTCCCGGTCGGAACGCTGAAGGCGGGTTTGCGCTCGGGTCCGCCCAATTGCAGCGAAGCGGCGAAGTAATACACCACCTGCGCCATCAGCCGCGCCCAGTTGATCGAATTGACCGCACCGATCCGGTGCTTGTCGGTGACATCCTTGTCGGCAAAGATGCGCTTCACCATCGCCTGCGCATCGTCGAAGCTACCGTCGATCGCGATATTATGGACGTTGGGCGCGCGCACGGTGGTCATCTGGCGGCGCTGGACGTCGCTGACGCGCCCCTTGGGGTGGAGCATGAATATCTCGACCCGGTCGAGCCCGGCCACCGCATCGATCGCCGCGCTGCCCGTATCGCCGCTGGTCGCGCCGACGATGGTCAATGTGCCGCCGTCCCGCGCAAGGAATTCCTCGAACAAGAGGCCGAGCAACTGCAGCGCCACGTCCTTGAAGGCGAGCGTGGGGCCGTGAAACAGTTCAAGCAGCCACTGTCGCTCGTCGAGCTGGGTCAGCGGCGTGACCGCGGCATGTGCGAAGCGGCCATAGGCCTTGGCGGTCAGTTCGCGCAGCCGTTCGGGCGTCAGACAATCGCCGACGAAGGGCTGCATCACCCGCGCGGCGAGTTCGGCATAGGGCAGGCCGCGCATCGCCGCGATTTCTTCCTGCGTGAACTGCGGCCATTCGGCGGGGACATAGAGCCCGCCGTCGCTGGCCAGGCCGGCGAGTGTGACGCCGGCGAAATCGAGCGACGGAGCGCTGCCGCGGGTGGAAACGTATTTCATCGGTTGGGCGGTTAGCGGGGCATGCGAAGGCGGGCAAGCAAGCGGTCATTCGCCAGTCGTGATTTCCGCTTTGTCTTCGAGCGCCGACTTCAGCTGCAGCAGGCCTTCCGCCGCGCGCTCGGCATGTGGACCGATCCAGCGGGCATGCAGCGCCTGGATGGGTATGGCATCGAGATGATTGAAGCGCTCGCGCCCCTTGCGCACGGGCACCACCAGCCCCGCCTCCTCCAGCACCCGCAAATGCATCATCACGGTGGTGCGATCGAGTTCGGAGAAGCAGCTGGCGAGCTGGCCGGTGGTGAGCGGACGCACCTTCAACTCATCGCAGATCGCACGGCGAATGCGATTGGCAAGCGCCTTGAACACACGGTCGAGATCGTCGTCGGGAGTTCTGTTCTCGTTTGACATGTTAGTTTTTTATAACATAATGGATCGCGACTCAAGGGAGAAGCTCGATGGAAATCAATTTTCGTGTCTCCGGCCGCATCGCCATGCCGGTCGAGGAAGTGTTCGAAGCGGTCGCGGATCCGGCGCAGCTATCGCAATATTTTACCACCGGCGGCGCCAAGGGACGCCTCGAAACCGGCGCCACGGTGATGTGGGATTTCCACGATTTCCCCGGCGCCTTCCCGGTCGAGGTGATCGAGGTCGTTCCCAATGAAAAGATCGTGCTCGAATGGCCCGGGCACGAAGCCGAGAGCGGCGAGATCGGCGCCAAGGGCCGAGATGGCGACTATCGCACCACCGTCACCATGCTGTTCAAGCCGACGGACGATGGCCGCACGCTGGTCGAGATCGTCGAGGAAGGCTGGCGCAAGACCGCCGAAGCGCTGCGCGGGTCCTATATGAATTGCGAGGGTTGGACCGGTGTGATCCTCGCGCTCAAGGCGTGGGTAGAGCATGGCATCAACCTGCGCCAAGGGCTCTACAAATAGGTCAGCCCTGCTTGCGCAAGCGTGCCCTGAGGGCGAGCACGTAAATCACCAGCGCGGTGAGCGCGAAAAAGAACCATTGCCCGGCATAGGCAAGGTGGTTGTTGGGCAGATTGGCAGGATCGGGGCGGGCGAGCGGTTCGAGACCGCCCTGCCCTTCGTCCGCGACCAGCTTCACCGTGTCGCCTTGGGGAGCGATCAATCCGCCGACGACGCCGCCATCCCACGAGGGTGGCTGCGGCTCGCGCGACCAGCCAATCGCGATATCGACTGTGCCCTCGCCCTCGTTCGCGCAGCGGGCGATGTGTGCCCATCCCGGCGCATTCGAGCGCGAGCGACCCGCGACGCTATCTATCGCGCGAACGTCGCTGCACTCGACCGTGGTGTGCCGGAACAGGCTGGCTTCGTACTCGCCTGGCGATGGCCAATCGACATCGGCCGAATTTCGCAACGCCGTTTCGTAGCGCGTGATCAGCGCTTCCTTCTCGTTCATCCGGCCAAGCTGCCAGACGCCCAACGCGACCATCGTGGCGATGGCGGCGGCAACGACAACCGTCGGAACGATCGGAAAACGCATTATAGATTCCAACTCTTTGTCTCGCGCGCATCGCTTGTAGGCGCCATCGTCCCGGCACAGCCACCCGGGCATAAACCGAGAAGGGCAGCCTCGGCGGTACCGGGCTGCCCTTCGCGTTGTTCGAGACTGTCGGCAGCCATCAGTGGACGGCGGCGCCCCAGCCACCCCAGACGTAGACGGTGATGAACAGGAACAGCCACACCACGTCGACGAAGTGCCAGTACCACGCTGCCGCTTCGAAGCCGAAGTGCTGGCGCGGGGTGAAGTGGCCGAGATAGGTGCGGCGCAGGCAAACGATCAGGAAGATCGTGCCGACGAGCACGTGGAAGCCGTGGAAGCCAGTCGCCATGTAGAACGCCGAGCTATAGGTGTTCCCGCCGAAGGCGAACGGCGCATGCGCATATTCATACGCCTGGATCGCGGTGAAGATCGCACCGAGGATGATGGTCAGCCACAGGCCTTTCTTGAGTCCGTCGCGGTCGCCATGGATCAGCGAGTGGTGCGCCCAGGTCACCGTCGTACCCGAACACAGCAGGATCAGCGTGTTGAGCAGCGGCAGGCTGAACGGGTCGATGACCGCTTCGATCGCCGCGGGCGGGAAGACCCCGCCGACGACATCGGACAGTTCGCTCGGGAACAGCGCGAAGTCGAACCAGCTCCAGAACCACCCGACGAAGAACATTACTTCGGACGCGATGAACAGGATCATCCCGTAGCGCATGTGCAGCTGGACGATCGGCGTGTGGTCGCCGCGCTCGGCTTCCTTCACGATGTTCGAGAACCACGCGTAGAACGTCGCGATCAGGCCAGCGATGCCGAGACCCAGCACGAGGTGCGCGCTTCCCATTTCGTGCATGTACAGGACCATGCCGCTGGTGAAGGTCAGCGCCGAAAGCGAGCCGATCAGCGGCCAGATATCGGGTTCGAGGATATGATATTCGTGATTGACGTTACCGGCCATTGTACTCGCGTCCTGGGTTTCGCTTTGCGGGTGCCCTTAATGCGCCATCGCGCGCGGGTCTAGGGGCTACTCGGCAGAATCCAGCGCCCGGTGGAAAGTATAGGAGAGCGTGATCTGCTCCACCCCGTCCATATTGGGATCGTCGAGCGCCTTGGGATCGATAAAATAGAGCACCGGCATGCGCACTTCCTGCCCCGGCTGGAGGACCTGCTCGGTAAAGCAGAAGCACTGGATCTTGTTGAAATAGGCGCCGGCCTGCTCGGGCTCGACATTAAAGGTCGCGGTGCCGGTGATGGTCTCGCTCGAATTGTTCTTGGCGAGATAGATTGCCATGTCGCGCTGGCCGACGGTGACGGTATCGGTCACCTGCTCGGGGCGGAAACTCCACGGGACGTCGCCCGCAGTGGTGCCGTCGAACCGTACCGAAATCGTCTTTCCGCCGGCACTCGCGCCAAGCCGCTGGGCGATATCCGCCTCGCTCTCGGTGGCGCGCTGGGTCGTACCGCCGAAACCGGTCACTTGGCAGAACAGCTGGTACAGGGGCACTGCGGCATAACCCAGACCGAGCATCGCCAGAGCGCCGCCTAGAGCCAGCAGAGCGGTGCGGTTCTTGCGGGTTTCGAGAGTTGCAGCAGTCATGGCGTGGCTCACATCCGGGCGATGGTAATCACATAGAACAGCACGGCGAAGAACAGCAGGATGCCGCCGAGCACGAGGTTGCGGCTCTTCTGCCGCCGTTTGAATTCGATTTCTTCTTCGGGGGTCATGCGATCCATCCCTGATAAGCCAGCACCCGGTCCGCCACCAGCGCGGCGAACAGGGCGAAAAGGTAGATGATGCTGAAAGCGAACAGGCGCTTTTCGGGCTTCATCGTGTCGTCTGAACCAGTCTGCCGGAAAGCGACCGGGACCGAAAGCGCAAGGAAAGCAAGCGATAGCGCAAGCGAAGCAACACCGTAGACGAAGCTCGTCCCGCCGATGAACCACGGTGCGGCGGCGATCGGCACCAGCAACGCGGCATAAATGAGAATCTGGCGGCGGGTCGAGGTTTCGCCCTTGACCACCGGCATCATCGGGATGCCGACATTGGCGTAATCGGTCTTCACGAACAGCGCGAGCGCCCAGAAATGCGGCGGGGTCCACATGAAGATGATCGCGAACAGCAGCACCGGCATCAGCGTGATCTCGCCGGTCACCGCGACCCAGCCGATCAGCGGCGGAAAGGCCCCCGCCCCGCCGCCGATGACGATATTCTGCGGCGTGCGCGGCTTGAGCCAGATGGTATAGATGACCGCGTAATAGAAGATCGACAGCGCCAGGATCGCGGCCGCGAGCCAGTTCACCGCAAGCCCCATGATCATCACCGAAGCGGCGGAGATCAGCACGCCGAAATCGCGCGCATCGGTGCGGTTCATGCGCCCTGCGGGAAGCGGGCGTGCAGCAGTGCGCTTCATGCCCGCATCGATATCGGCTTCCCACCACTGGTTGAGCGCCGCCGCCCCGCCCGCACCCAGCGCGATGCACAGGATGGCGCTGAAGCCGAGGACGGGATTGATATGGCCCGGCGCGGCAAGCAGGCCGCACAGGCCGGTGAAGATCACCAGGCTCATCACGCGCGGCTTGGTCAGCGCAAAGAAATCGCGCCATTCCGCGGGGAGGTGTGTGGGAACTGTCTGGGTCATGGAATCGGGCGGCATATAGGGCGTCAAAGGCGCTTTAGCCAGTCAATCAGGATCGAATTGACCGCATCGGGCCGCTCCTGCTGGGTCCAGTGACCGACGCCGTCGAGAATATGCCCTTCGGCGCGCGGCGCAAACATCTTCGCCAGCGCCACCGGGTCCTCGATCGCGCCGAACAGGAAGGTCGCGGGATCGCGCGTGCCGCCAATGAACAATGCGGGCTGTTCGATGCGCTTGCCCGCCCAGCCCTGCAGCCATGCGTAATCGGCCTCATGGTTGCGATAGCGGTTGAGCGGACCGCGGAAGCCCGAGGCGGTGAACTCCGCCTCGTAGAAATCGAGATCGTCTTCGGTAAGCCAGGCGACCGGTGCAGGATCGGGCAGGCCTTCGAGGAAAGTCGCGCCCAGCGGCTTGTCCCAATAGTCGCCGGGCGGGACATCGCCGCTGATCGAATACATCATCCGCTGGACGAAATCGCGCGGGTCCTTCTCCGCCTCCGCTTCGGCGATACCGGGCTCCTGGAAATACTCCTGGTGAAAGAAGCGGCCCTGGCTGGTGAAGTGTTCGCGGAAGACCTCGGTAAAGGGACGGCTCGGTACCCCGGCGAAGGGCACCGACAGACCGGCAACGGCGCGGAAATGCTCGGGGTGCGTCAGCGCGGAATTCCACACGATCGGCGCCCCCCAGTCATGACCGATGAGCACGGCGGGCGCATCGGGCGACAGCGCCTGCCGCAGTCCGACGAGGTCACCGACGATATGCTCCATCGCATAGGCATCGACCGGCTGCGGTTTGTCCGAACCGCCATAGCCGCGGACATCGATTGCGCAGGCGGTAAAGCCCGCTTGCGCGATCGGACCGAGCTGGTGGCGCCAGCTGTACCAGCTTTCGGGAAAGCCATGGACCATGATCGCCAGCGGGCCCTCGCCCTCGACGGCACAGCGCAGGCTAACCTCTCCCGTATCGATGGTACGCATTTCGAGCATGGCACTCCCCCGTGCAGATATCCGGCAGACAAAAGAAAACGGCCGGTCCACCATGGGACCGACCGTTTGCTTGTGTCCAGTGCTTCGCGCCTAGCTCGCGGCGGGCGCAGCCTTGCTCATGTGATCGTGAGCGGTGTGATGGTCCTCGATCACCGGCAGCGTCTCGAACTGGTGGAACGGCGGCGGGCTCGACAGCGTCCATTCGAGCGTCGTCGCGCCTTCGCCCCACGGATTGTCCGCTGCCTTCTTGCCCGCCACGAAGGCGTAGACGATGTTGACGAAGAAGAAGATCATCGAGCCGGCCATGATCACATAACCGATCGAGCTGATCTCGTTCCAATAGGCATAGGCGTCGGCATAGTCGGGATAGCGACGCGGCATGCCCTGCAGACCGAGGAAGTGTTGCGGGAAGAAGATCACGTTCACGCCGATGAAGAAGCCCCAGAAGTGCAGGTGGCTCAGGAGCTCGGAGTGCATCCGGCCGCTCATCTTGGGGAACCAGTAATAGAACCCGGCGAAGAGCGAGAACACCGCACCCATCGACAGCACGTAGTGGAAGTGCGCGACCACGAAATAGGTATCGTGGACAACGTCGTCGATGCCGCCATTGGCGAGATAGACGCCGGTGACGCCGCCGACCGTGAACAGGAAGATCATGCCGATCGCCCATACCATCGGGGATTTGAACTCGATCGAGCCGCCCCACATGGTCGCAATCCAGCTGAAGATCTTCACCCCGGTGGGGACCGCGATGACCATGGTCGCTGCGGTGAAATACATCTTCGTGTTCACGTCGAGACCGACGGTGTACATGTGGTGCGCCCACACGACGAAGCCGACCACGCCGATCGCGACCATGGCATAGGCCATGCCGAGATAGCCGAACACCGGCTTGCGGCTGAAGGTCGAGACGATCTGCGAGATCATGCCGAAGCCCGGCAGGATCATGATGTAGACTTCAGGGTGACCGAAGAACCAGAACAGGTGCTGGTAGAGGATCGGATCGCCGCCGCCGGCGGGGTCGAAGAAGGTCGTCCCGAAGTTACGGTCGGTGATCAGCATGGTGATTGCGGCGGCCAGAACCGGCAGCGCGAGCAGCAGCAGGAAAGCAGTGACCAGCACCGACCACACGAACAGCGGCATCTTGTGCAGGGTCATGCCCGGCGCACGCATGTTGAAGATGGTGGTGATGAAATTGGTCGCGCCGAGGATCGAACCGGCACCGGCAAGGTGCAGCGAGAAGATCGCGAAATCGACTGCCGGACCCTGGCTGCCCGTGGTCGACAGCGGCGCATAGACGGTCCAGCCCACGCCTGCACCCGGACCCGTACCGCCGGGCACGAAGAGCGAGAACAGCAGCGACATGAAGCCCGCCACGGTCAGCCAGAAGCTGACGTTGTTCATGCGCGGGAACGCCATGTCGGGCGCGCCGATCATCAGCGGGACGAACCAGTTGCCGAAGCCGCCGATCATTGCCGGCATGACCATGAAGAAGACCATGATCAGGCCGTGGGCCGTGATGAACACGTTCCACATATGCAGCGAGGTGTCGAAATCGGCGTTGCCGCCCATGAACTGCGCCCACCACTGCAGGTACTGGATGCCGGGTTCGGCCAGTTCCAGACGCATGATGCCCGAAATCGCGCCACCGACGATGCCCGCGATGATCGCGAAGATCAGGTAGAGCGTACCGATGTCCTTGTGGTTGGTGGACATGAACCACCGCGCGAAGAAACCGGGCGTATGATGATCATCATGCGCGTGGTCTTCGGTGTGGGCTTGGAAGCTGTCGGCGGTGGTAGCCATCGTGCTATACTCTCGAGCTAATCGTAAATCTTAAGCGGTCGGGGCGGCGCCGGCACCGGGTGCACCGGGGACCGAGCTTTCGGGTTCCTGCAGCGGCGCGACCGAAGCCGCGGCGTCTGCGGCACCGGCGACGGTGCCGCCCTGCGCCAGAACCCAGGCATTGTACTGCGCCATCGGCAGTGCTTCGATCGCGATCGGCATATAGCCGTGCCGCGCGCCGCACAGTTCCGAACACTGGCCGTAATAGACACCCGGTTCCTCGATCAGCAGCAGCTTCTCGTTGAGACGGCCCGGAACGGCGTCGAGCTTGAACCACAGGCTCGGCACCGCGAAGGAATGGATCACGTCGGCGGCCGTGGTCTGCAAACGGATCGGCACGCCGGCGGGGACGACCATGCGGTTGTCGACTGCCAGCTGGTGCGGTTCACCGCTCGCTTCGGCCTCTTCCTCGGTCAGCATGTTCGAAACGACTTCGAAATCGCCATTGTCGGGATAGGCATAGCCCCAGTACCACTGGTATCCGATCGCCTTGATGGTGATCGCATCCTTGGGGGGCGTCTTGTACTGCGCGCTCAGCAGGCCGATCGACGGCACGGCGATGCCGAGCAGGATCAGCGCCGGAACGACGGTCCAGATCACTTCGATCAGCGTGTTGTGGCTGGTCTTCGAAGGCACCGGATTGGCGCGCTTGTTGAAGCGCACGATGACATAGAGGAACAGCAGCAGGACGAAGATGCTGATGATCGCCATGATCCACACCAGGGCAATGTGCAGTCCGTTGGCCTGCTTGCCGATCGGCGAGAACTGCGATTGTACGTCGATCGCGCCCGCGACCGGCATGCCTTTGCCTTCTGTCGGCTTCATCGGCGTGTAGGCGCTTGCACCGGCAGCCACATCTTCGCTCGATGCGTCGGCGGCAACCGCCGGGTCGAGCGTTTCAAGCTGTTCGGTCGCCGCGGATTCGGCAGCGTCCTGCGCCGCCGCGCCCTGCGCGCCGAAAGCCAGCATCGCCGCCATCGCCAGGCTGGCGACAATCCGGTGGAACCCGTGGAGGGAGCCGAAGTTCTTCATCGTCGTGGCACTCTTTCGTGTCGTGTCTCGTTCGGGGCCTGTGGCTGGGACAAATCCCGCGCTGCGTGGCGGGACGCGCCCCATGCAAGGGCCCGATTGCGCCCGCCCTATAGGCAGGGTTTGCGTATGCCTCAAGCGGCTGGCCGATAAAAATGTGCAAGCGCCTTTGCCTCTTGCGCAATCGCGCGCGAGACGCTTTGGACCACAGCATCATGACCGATGAAGAAATCCTCCACGAGTTCCGGGCCAGCGAAGCGCTGCTCGAGGGCCATTTCAAGCTGTCCAGCGGGCGCCACAGCGGACACTACCTGCAATGCGCGCGCGTGCTGATGAACCCCGACCGCGCCGGACGGCTGGCCTTTGCGCTCGCGCAGAAGATCCCGCGCGATATTCGCAGCCGGATCGATGTGGTGGTCAGCCCCGCTATGGGCGGGATCATCATCGGGCAGGAAATGGGCCGCGCGCTGGGCAAGGACGCGATGTTCCTCGAACGGCCCGAGGGCGAGTTCCACCTGCGCCGCGGCTTCCGGCTCGAGCCCGGCGCCAAGGTGCTGATGGTCGAGGACGTGGTCACCACCGGGCTCTCCAGCCGTGAAGCGATCGCTGCGGTTGCGCGTGAGGGCGGCGAAGTGATCGCCGAGGTCGCGCTGGTCGATCGCAGCAATGGCGCCGCCGATCTCGGCGTGCCCTTCTTCCCGCTCGTCGATATCAATTTCCCGACCTATGCCGAGGGCGAAGTGCCCGCCGAACTGGCGGCGATCGGAGTGACCAAGCCGGGCAGCCGCGCGGCGTGAGTGCTCCCTTGCGCCTCGGGGTCAATATCGACCACGTCGCCACCATCCGCAATGCGCGGGGCGGCGATCATCCGGACCCGGTGCGCGCGGCGGAAATCGTCGCGGCGGTGGGCGGCGACGGGATCACCGCGCATCTGCGCGAGGACCGGCGGCATATCCGCGATGACGATCTCGAACGGATACAGAAGGCGACCGACCTGCCGCTCAACCTCGAAATGGCAGGCACGGAAGAGATGCTGGCGATCGCACTGGCGCACAAGCCGCATGCCGCCTGCATCGTCCCCGAGAAACGCGAAGAGCGCACCACCGAAGGCGGACTCGATGCTGCCGGGCTGCATAACCAGCTCGCCCCGATCGTGGGAACGCTGGCCGACAATGGCATTCGCGTTTCGCTGTTTATCGAGGCGAGTGAGCGCCAGCTTGAAGCGGCGCAGCGCTTGCGCGCACCCGTGGTCGAGTTTCACACCGGCGAATATGCGCATGCGGGCCTCGACGGCGATCACGACCGCGAGGCACGCGAGCTTGAGCGTATCGCAGCAATGTCCCGGCTGGCGCGCGATATGGGTATCGAGCCACACGCCGGGCACGGCCTGACCTATGAGAACGTGAAGCCCGTTGCCGCCATCCGCGAACTCGCCGAACTCAACATCGGGCATTATCTGGTGGGCGAAGCGGTCTTTGTCGGGCTGGAAACCGCAGTGCGCCGGATGCGCGACCTGATGGATGAGGCGCGCTAGGTGTCGCCCGACAATGCCTTGAACATCTGGCGGTCGATCCGGACCACCTTCATCCTCTTCCTGGTCGTGGTTCCGCTCGTCATCCTCGCGAATCTGCACGGCGATGATAGCGCGGGATCCAGCTGGAACGAACTCGCGCTGCCGGCAGTGGGATTGGTCCTGGTCGCAGGGCTTTTCGCTGAAATCGGCCGGCGCCTGATCAACCACTTCGCCGGCACACCGATCTGTACATGGACACCCCGGGCATGATTATCGGCCTTGGCTCCGACCTGTGCAATATCGAGCGCATCCAGAATTCGCTCGACCGGTTCGGCGAACGCTTCGAGCAGCGCGTCTTCACCGAGATCGAGCGTGCCAAGGCGCGCCGCCGCCCCTTCACCATCGCGGGCACTTACGCCAAGCGCTTCGCCGCCAAGGAGGCGTTCTCCAAGGCGGTCGGTACAGGGTTTCGCCGCGGCGTGTTCATGAAGGATATCGGGGTGGTCAATGCGCAGTCGGGCGCACCCACGCTGGCGCTGACCGGGGGCGCGGCGATCGTGCTTGCGGAAATGGTGCCGCACGGCCATGAGACGCGCATTCATCTCACCCTCACCGACGACCATCCATGGGCACAGGCCTACGTCATCATCGAGGCCCTACCCAAGTGACCACCGGTGCTACGGCAGTGAACAAGACATCCGACAAGAAATCCGACGACAAGGTCGACTGGATCGCGGAAATTCGCGGGCTTGCGCTGATGCTGCTGGCGGTGTTCGCCTTTCACAGCTTCATCGCCAAGCCGTTCTATATTCCGTCGGAATCGATGATGCCCAATCTGCTGGTGGGCGACCGGCTGGTGGTGAGCAAATATCCCTATGGCTGGAACTGGAGCTCGATCAGCTTCCACCTCGCCCCGCGGGGCGACTGGCGAGTGATGGAATCGACGCCCGAATATGGCGACATCGTCATCCCGGTGCATCCCGAGCGCGACGAGGATTACATCAAGCGGGTGGTTGCGCTGCCCGGTGACCGGATTGCGGTGCAGAACGGACGCATTATCCTCAATGGCGCGCCGGTCGAACAGAAGGTCGAGCCTGCCATCGCGCTGCCGCTCGATGCCAATTCGCGCTGTGATGGCTTCGGCTTCGACGATTTCCGCGCGGAGAACGCCGCGGGTACGCCCGTCTGCCGCGTACCGGTGATGCGCGAAACGCTCCCCAATGGGGCGACCTATCTGGTGATCGACCACCAGACCCAGGAACTCGACAATTTCGCCGAAATCACGGTGCCGGACGATCACGTTTTCGTGATGGGTGACAATCGCGACCATTCGGCCGATAGCCGCGAGCTCAACGATCCGCGCGGCCTGCTCGGCCCGATCCCGCTCGAAAACATCGGCGGGCGCGCCGAATTCATCACCTTCTCGCTCGACGGCACCACCTCGCTCAATCCGGTGAGCTGGTGGACAAGCCTGCGCGAAGGCCGCGCCTGGTCGACCCTGCGTCCCGCCATTGCGGAACGAAAAGCCGCTTCCGAGCGCTAGGGTCCTGAAACGAAGGGGCGCGCATGGCCGACGAGACGCAGGACATTCACGACCAGGACCTCGGCACCAGCCCTTCGCGGATCAACGATCCACGTATCCGTCACGAGGTTGCCCGTGCCATCGTATGGGTCGGCGTGGTCGGCGCAGTGGCGCTCGCGATCTGGATCGCCCGCCCTTTGCTGGTGATCTTCGGCGCCATGGTCTTCGCCTCGATGATCGATGGCGGCGCACGCCTGCTTGGCCGGGCGCTCAACATCGCGCGGGTCTGGCGCGTCTCGATCGTTCTGTTCGTCACTGCCGCCTTCCTGCTGTGGCTTGCCTATTTCGCCGGGTCGACGATCTCGCAGGAAGCGGCGCAGTTTCCCGCGATCATCGAACGGCAGATTACCGAGCTGATCGACTGGGCGGGCCGGCAGGGCTTCCAGGTCGACCAATCACAGCTGCAGAACTATCTCGGCAATATCGGCAGCGGCATCAGCACCGTCACCAAGGCGCTGGGCGGCATTCTCGGCGGCGCGGCGACCATCGTCCTGATCCTCGTGATCGGCGTCTATGTCGCGATCGACCCGCAGCTCTACGAACGCGGGGTCGCCTGGATGCTCCCACGCGAGCAGCGCGACCGCTTTTACATCACCGCAGCGCGGATGGGCCAGACCATGCGCCGCCTGATGGCCGGGCGCCTGCTCGGCATGGTGGTCGAGGCAGTGTTCACCTATGTGATGCTCGCCTGGGTCGCCCCGCTGGTGGGGATCGGCGCGGTGCCGATGGCGGCGCTGCTCGCGATCCTGACCGGCCTTCTGGCCTTCGTCCCTAATCTGGGCGCGCTGATCTCGGGCGCGCTGATGGTGCTGGTCGGCTTCTCGGGCGGGGCGGAAATGGGCATCTACACCATTGCGGTCTATTTCTTCGTGCAGAATTTCGACGGCTATGTCGTCATCCCGATGATCGCCAAGAAGACGGTCGACCTGGCGCCGGCGCTGGTGCTCGCGTTCCAGTTGATCATGGGCATATTGTTCGGGATACTCGGCCTGTTTCTGGCCGATCCGCTATTGGCGATGATCAAGGTCGCGCTCGAACGCCGGGCCGAACAGGCGAACGAGAACCAAACCAGAGAGGGTGCGAAAGATGGCGCGTAAGTTCCTGTACTTCATTGCGGTCTGCATCGTGCTGGTCATCATCGGCGGGATCGCGCTGACGATCTGGTCGCGCGAAGCAACCGAGATCGCTTTCGTCCCGCGTGGCGACTTCGTCGAGCAGGCGCCGCTCGACGCCAATGCCTACCAGGACCCGGAGATGTGGTATTCGCGCCCCGGCCTCGGCACCAGCGATCCGGCGCGCTATCAGCCGGCGGTCGCCGACGCCCAACCCGACCCGGCTGGACGCGAACCCTCGCCCGACGCACCCGCTGCCGAACAGAGCCTCGACCGCGGCGACCCGCTTGCGACCACCACCTCGACCACGGGCGAAGCGGCAGACCCGCAGGCGCTGCCCGAGTTCGCGGTCTTCTTCGTTCCGCCGACCAGCTATATCCAGGCGGGCGGCGACTGGAACGCGACGCTCGAAGATGCGACCACCAACAATCGCGCGCGCGTCTTCCTCAAGGGACTTGCCAGCCCGTTCAATCGCGCGGACGAATTGTGGGCGCCCAAATACCGTCAGGCGGCGGCAGGGGCCTTCCTGACCAACCGGCCCGAAGCGCAGCAGGCGATCGACGCCGCCTATGCCGATGTCGCGCAGGCGTTCGACTATTTCCTCGACAGCGTGGACGAAGACAAGCCGATCGTGCTCGCCGGGCATAGCCAGGGCGCCGCGCATATCCTGCGCCTGCTGCAGGACAGGGTTGCAGGGACGCCGCTCGAAGCGCGGATTGCCGCAGTTTACGCGCCCGGCTGGCCGGTATCGGTCGAGCATGATCTGCCTTCGCTGCCCTTCCCCGCCTGCGCTTCGGCGGACCAGGCGCAATGCCTGCTCGCCTGGTCGGCCTTTTCCGACGATGGCGATGCCGACATGATCATGCGCCGCTACGAGGCCACCGTAGGCTATGACGGCGAGCCGCGTGGCACCGGGCCGATATTGTGCGTCAATCCGCTGACCGGCAGCGCAAATGGCGACGCCCCCGCCAGCGCCAATCTGGGCACGCTGGTCCCCGACGAAACCCTTTCGAAAGGCGAACTGGTCGCGGGCGCAATCCCGGCGCGCTGCGGCGCGAATGGCCTGCTCTATATCGGAGATCCGCCCGAGCTGGGCGAAGGCGTGCTGCCGGGCGGCAATTACCACGTTTACGATATCCCGCTGTTTTGGAAGAACTTGCAGGAAGACGTCATTGCACGGGTGAAGGCATGGACGGCAGCGCGGGCCTCGTAACCGACAACGCGCTGACCTATGGCGACGTGCTGGCGGAAGGCGGCGCATTGCTCGGGCTCGATCTGGGCACCAAGACCATCGGCGTCGCCACATGCGATGCCGGCTGGCGTTATGCCACCGCGGGCAAGACGATCACGCGCAGCAAGTTCACCAAGGATTGCGGCGCGCTGCGCACGATCGTCACCGAGCGGAAGATCGCCGGCGTGGTGATCGGCCTGCCGCGCAATATGGACGGAACCGAGGGCCCGCGCGCACAGGCCAGCCGCGCTTATGCGCGCAACCTTGCGCAGACGCTGCACTTGCCCGTGCTGCTGTGGGACGAGCGCTGGTCGACTTCGAGCGCCGAGGCAGCAATGATCGGGCAGGACATGAGCCGCGCCAAACGCGCCACCAAGATCGACAGCCATGCCGCCGCGATCATCCTACAGGGCGCGATAGACGCACTGGCCGGCGGCGGGTTATAGTGCTGGCCGCAATGCGGCTGATCGACGCCCTCAGGCACCTCGTGACCGGCGAAGGCGCGGATCCCGACACCGGGTTGGGCCACCGCGAACGCGCCTTGTCGCGGGCGCTGGCGATCATCGCTGCGATCTTCCTGATCCTCGGCTTCGCGCTGTTCGCGATGCTCTATGGCTGAAGCCGGGCGCGGCGCGCCTGCGCCTCGCGTGCCAGCATCACATTTCCCGCCAGTTCGGCCTCGCGCCACAGGGCGTCGCGTTCCGCCGCGCTGCTGGCCAAGCTGACGCGCGCTTCGAAACAGGCCAGCCGCATTCGTCCGCTGGGATGGTGGCGTCCGAAGTCTTCGGCCAAGTCGAGAGCGTCGGCATCGCCCAGCGCGACTGCGCAGCGCAGGAAGGTCTCGCTGGCCGACGGGTTCAGCACCGCGCTCACTTCCGACCTCTCGAGATCGAAGCCATATTGGTCGAACCAGTCCTGCCCCGCCCCGACGCGCATGATATTGAGCGAAACCGACGTCGCCTCGGGCGGGAGCTGCGCATGAACATCGACATGCGCGCGGTAGTGCATCAGCCGCCCCTCGTGCAGCGCGCTGCGTTCGATAAAGCGCAAAGCCACGCGCTCGCCCGTAAATCCGGCGATCGAGGGATAGTCGATTTCGTAATAGTCGCTGCGATAGCCGGGCCCGAAATAACCCGCAGTGAGGAAATCGAAATTGTGGTCGTGCGGCACGCTGTAGACAAAGCTGCCCGCGCCGCTGCTGCGGAAACAGCTTTCATCCTCGCTCGGCCAGATATTGGCGCGCAGGAAGCAGCCGCCGACCAATGGGGACAGCACGATGACTTGCGGGCCATAGGCGCTGTCCTCGAATGTATCGCGATGCCGTTCGCGCAAATGGTCGATCAGCAGGTCGCCGAGAAAGGTCCGGTTGTTGGCCAGCCGCGCGAGCGCGGCTGCCGCTTCCATGGTGCTGCTGTCGTCCTGCGGATCGAACCCGTCGGCAATCGCTTCCACGGTTTCAGAGAGGCTCGCCGACCGGGTTTCGTAGTTCGCGATTATGCGGGGCATGGAGCGGGCTCCCATCGAGCGAGCTGCGGATGGGCTTCCACCAGCCGGGCGCGCAATGCGCCCGCCTCGGGGGCCAGATCATCGGTAGGATCGGTTGCAATCCTGTCGAGCGCGGCAAATCCCGCCGCGCTGTCGAGCGCCAGGCACTCGCGCAAGGCCTGCCAGCGCAAATGATCGCTGCCCGAACGGGTCAACGCCGCCAGGACGGGCGCGGCATCCTTGCGGCGCATCCGGCCAAGCAAGGCCATCATCATTTCGTCGCGGCTTTCGTGCCGGTCCCCGCTCGCCCGGTGCACCAGCCTGCCCGTGGCGAGGTCGTACTGGCGGGTCGGCCGGGGCCGTGGGGCGATCCGCGTGAGGCGCAGAGTGAGAAGACGTCCGTGAACCCGGCGGACCATCCGTGATTTGGCCGCGCCGGCAAAGCTGAGCCGGTCGCCTGCCCCGATGGTGCGGCAGCGGCTGTCGATGACTGCATGATCGCGACGCTCTCCGCGGATTTCGAGAAGCCCAATATCGGCCGCGCCCGCCAGCACGATTTCGTCCCATTCGCTATCGGGGAATGTCGCCACCGTGCTGGCATCCTGCACCGCTTGATCGTCGTGGAGCGCCAGACCCAGCGCGGCGCGCCCCTTTGCCGCCAGCTGGAGAAAGTGGAACCCCGGGCGCGACTGGTGGCGAAATGCCAGCTGTGCGAGCGGACACGCGCGGTGCACTTCCGCCAGCCTCCCGACGAGCGGCGCAATGACGCGCATCGCCGCGCCGCCATTGGCAAAGAGGCCCGTGAGCGCCGGACAATCATCCAATCTTGCCCCCGAACCGTAGGCCTCGAGATCCCGAAGGACAGGCGCCAAGCCCGCGTCCTTGCGGCACTCTGCAACAATTTGGACAACCGCCTCGCTCATGGCGCGCTGCGCGGCAGTGTCGCCACGCAGCGCGCCGATTTGCGGATCGATATGCATCTCGCCGTCAACCGGTCAGAGCAGCATTTCGACCAGCATGTGGTCGTAAACATAGACCATGATCGCCACGATCGTGTCGTCCGGTCCAGCGGACGAGAAGCTGCCGAACAGCCCGGTCGCTGCATCCAGATCGGGCAGACTGCCCAGCTCGATCTCGGGAAATTTCATGTGGTTCTCCTACATTCGGGCGAACCCCGACCCCGTGTCCCCGTCCGCCACTGGCGAGACTGGCGAAGCACGCGGCCCGCTTGAAATTAAAACATTGTAAGCGCGTGAACTGCGCGGCTATCGCGGCAGGCGATGAGCGAGCAGCCGCGAAAATTCGATCCGTCCAAGGCGACGTCCTTCTTCACGGGACGCGGCCATCCGGGCTGGCTGGGGCTGAAATATTCGGACCATGGCGACGACTGGGTCGAGCTCGAACTACCGTGGCGCGAAGACCTGCTTGGTGAAGAAGGCCAGCGCGTGCTCGCCTCGGGACCGATCCTCAGCCTGATGGACATGGCCAGCGGCATGGCGATCTGGCGCGCGATGGACGAATTTTCCGCCATCGCCACGCTTGACCTGCGCGTCGATTACGTCCGCCCCGCGCGCGAGGGCGCAAGCGTATTCGGGCGGTCACAATGCTATCGCCTCACGCGCAGCGCGGCGTTCGTCCGCGGCCTCGCGCATGATGGCGATGCCGGTGATCCGGTGGCGCATATCCAGGCGGTCTTCATGAAGATCGCGTCGACGGCGAGGCTCTGACATGGCGGATATCCCCGAAATCGAGGCGCTGACGCCCTACGCCCGTTCGCTCGGCATTACGCTCGATAGCTGGGAGGACGGGACGCCAATCCTGTCGGTGCCGTTCGACGAAATAGTCGAGGGACGCCCCGATCATTACCATGGCGGTGCGACCGGCGGCCTGCTCGAAACCGCGGGCTATGCCGTCTTGCGCGCCGAGCTGGCACGGCAGGACCGTGCCGCCATGCTCAAGCCGATCAACATCACCGTGCAATATCTCGCGGCGGGCAAGAGCCGCACCAGCTATGCCATGGGGCGGATTACCAAACTCGGGCGGCGCAGCGCGAACATCACCGTCGAAGCGTGGCAGGACGAGCGCAGCCGCCCGATCGCGACTGCCGTAATGAATGTCCTGATGGCCGAACCGACCGGCTAGTTCCCCGCGTCCTCGGTCTCGCGCAGCCGTTCGTCACGGCGGTTGCGGATCGCCTCGAAACGGCGCTCGTCCGCGCGGCGGCGGGCTTCCTCGATCGCTTGCTCGTCCACGGCGAGACCATCCTCACCGATAGTAATGTCGACCGGAATGCCGTCGATCTCGGTCGAGAATACCGCCTCGCCATCGCGGATGCGCAGGCGCGAATTGCCATCGCCCAGCGGAATGTCATCGAGGCCGGGGACGTCGAGCGGCTCGATCGGCGTGCCGGGATCGTTTTGTTCGCGCGGCGCGGGCTGGCTCGGCGCAGCCTTCACATTCATCGCCCCGTTCATGAAGTCGCGCCAGATCTTCGCGGGCAGCCCCCCGCCGCTGATCCCGCCTGCGAGCGGCGAATTGTCGTCGTTCCCGATCCATACGCCGACCACCAGATCGCCCGCATAGCCGACGAACAGCGCATCGCGATTGTCCTGGCTGGTCCCGGTCTTGCCGAAGTTCGGCCCGCGTAGCATCGCCGCGCGCCCGGTGCCGTCGTTGATGGCGGCGCGCAGCATGCCCTGGATATCGTCATGCGTCCGGCCGGATAGCGAACCCGGCCCGTCCCACAGCGTCTCCCACCAGCCCTTCTCTTCGCGCGCGAAGGCATGCGGTTCGACCGGGAAGGCGTTGGCGGCAATCCCCGCATAGGCGGCGGTCAGTTCGATCAGGGTCATGCTGGTGGACCCCAGCGCAATGCTCGGATCGCCTTCGACGAAAGAGGCGCGGATGCCGAAATCGCGCGCGGTCTGGATTACCTTCTCCGAGCCTACTTCGTTGAACAGCCGCAGCGTCGCGACATTGCTCGACCGGGCAAGTGCATCGCGCAGCGTGATCGTCTCCGAATACCGCTCATTGGCATTGCGTGGGCGGTAGCTGCCCTCGGAGATTTCGGTATTCGCGATCTCGTCGTCGGGCGACCAGCCATCGCGCAGCGCCGCCAGATAGACGAAAGTCTTGATGGTCGATCCCGGCTGGCGCTTGGCCTGCGTCGCGCGGTTGAAGGGCGATTTCGCATAGTCCTTGCCGCCGATCATCGCCACGACCTCGCCATTGCGGCGCATGGCGACAAGCGCGACCTGCGCCCCGCCCAGCGGCGCGCGCTGCGTCACCTGACGGGCGATATTCTGCAGGCGGCTGTCGAGCGTGGTGGTCAGCGTCTGGCGTTCATAGCCCTGCTCGGTCAGTTCGCGCGCCCCGGGCAGCGCCCAGTCGGCGAAATAGGTCCCCGTGGGCAGATCGTTGCGCGTGCGCACGTCGAGCGCGGGCGGCTTCATCGCGCGCGCTTCGGCCTCGGTAATATAGCCCGCATCGACCATCGATTGCACCACGATCCGCATGCGCCGTTCCGCGCGGTCGTAATGTCGCGTCGGGGCATAGGCGCTTGGCGCCTGCAACAACCCCGCGAGCATCGCCGCCTGGTTGGGCTTGAGGTTCTCCGGCTTGCGGTAGAAATAGTGCAGGCTCGCCGCGCGCAGCCCGTAAACATTGTCACCGAAATAGGCGTTGGAGAGATAGCGGCTGAGGATGTCGTCCTTGGTCAGCCAGCTTTCGAGCCAGAAGGCGATCAGCGCCTCGCGCGCCTTACGCGTCAGCGTGCGTTCGGGCGTCAGGAAGGTGAACTTCGCCAGCTGCTGGGTGATCGTGCTGCCCCCGCCGGTGCCGGTGAAGGCCGCCCGGGCAATCCCGCGCGGGTCGATCCCCCAATGCGAATAGAACCGGCGATCCTCGGTTGCGAGGAACGCCGCGATCACATGCGGTGGCAGGTCCGCGACCGCGACCGGTTCGTCGGTTATGGCCCCATTGCGTGCGATCGGCGTGCCATCGGCGGCAAGCAGCGTGATCTGCGGGGCGGCTATCGGTTCGAGCGATTTCGACAGCGGCGCGGTTATCGCCAGCCATGCGACCAGCACGATGAACAGGGCGATTATCGCCGCGAGTATGCGCCCCAGCCACCAGCGCTTGCGGCGGCTGCGCCAGTAATCGCGTTGCCACCAGCGCAGGCGTTTTTTCTCTTCCGCTTCGAGCGCGCTGTCGAGGCGGTCGAGCCGGCTGTCCCAATCGTCGTAATCGAGCGTATCGTGGGTGGCGTAATAGCCGCTATGCGACGGAAGTTCCGCGTGCGGCTGCGGCCTGCGCCGGAAGAGGTTGAATACGCCCATCGCCTACTGTGTTAACCGAACAATACAGGCAGGGATAGGGGGTCTCGCCTTAACTCTTGCCAACCACGCTCTCGGGCAGGTCGTCGCCAAACACGCGCTGGTAGTATTCGGCCACCAGCATGCGTTCTTCCTCGTCGCATTTGTTGAGGAAGGACAGGCGGAAGGAGAAGCCGACATCCTTGAAGATGGCGTAGTTCTGCGCCCAGGTGATGACCGTCCGCGGGCTCATCACGGTGGAGATATCGCCATTGATGAAGCCCTGCCGCGACAAATCGGCGACCTTGATCATGTCGGCGAGGATCTTGGGATCGATATCGGGGTTCTTCGCCTCGACGATTCTTTGCTCGGTTTCGGCGGGCAGGTAGTTGAGGCCGACGACGATGTTCCAGCGATCCATCTGGCCCTGGTTGATCTGCTGCGTGCCGTGATAGAGGCCCGAGGTGTCGCCCAGCCCGACCGTGTTGGCGGTGGCGAACAGGCGGAAGCCCGGATCGGGGCGGATGACGCGGTTCTGGTCGAGCAGCGTCAGCTTGCCCTGCTGTTCGAGCACGCGCTGGATCACGAACATCACATCGGGGCGGCCCGCGTCATATTCGTCGAACACCAGCGCCACCGGGTGCTGCAGCGCCCACGGCAGCAGGCCTTCGCGGAATTCGGTGACCTGCAACCCATCGCGCAGCACGATGGCGTCGCGCCCGACAAGGTCGATCCGGCTGATATGCGCATCGAGGTTGATGCGGATACACGGCCAGTTGAGCCGCGCGGCGACTTGTTCGATATGCGTCGATTTGCCCGTGCCGTGATAGCCCTGCACCATCACGCGGCGGTCGTGCGCAAAGCCCGCGAGAATCGCAAGCGTGGTGTCCGGGTCGAACACGTAGGATTCGTCGAGGTCGGGCGTGCGCTCGTCCGGCTTGGAGAAGGCGGGCACCTGCCAGTCGATATCGATCCCGAAGGTTTCGCGCACGTCGACGGTGGTGTCGGGCGCGGGGAGGACGGTCTTGGCGGAAGCGTCGAAGCTCTTGTCGGTCATATCGTTCATCGCGTGTGGCGGGGTAGCGGGATGGATAGGTAGCTGCAAGCAACGAAATTGCACCCCGGCCCAAGCACCACTCGACTCCCCTTGCAAGCGGTCGCATAGTCACGTCGATGCCGCCGATACCCTTGTCCGAACGCCTGCGCCTCAAGCTCGTCGAGCAGGTGCGCGGCGTGTTCAACGACGTCGAGAGCGGGCAGCAACCGGTCCCGCCTTCGGACGAGGCACTGTTCGCCAGGGACACGCCGATCCGGATGGTCCACGCCGATATCGTGGCGATGATGGTCGGCGGGGTCCGCAGTCTGCTGCTGCAGATGCTGCATCCGCATGCGCTGCAGGGCGTCCTCGACCATTCGAACTTCCGCAGCGACATGCACGGGCGGCTGCGGCGGACCGCGCGGTTCATCGCGGTGACAACCTTCGGCCACCGGGACGATGCGCAGGCGGCTATCGACCGCGTCAACCGCATCCACGCCGCCGTCGGCGGGACATTGCCCGATGGATCGCCCTATGCGGCCAGCGACCCGCGCGTGCTGGCGTGGGTGCATGTCGCCGAAGCGACCAGTTTCCTTGCCGCCTATCTGCGCCATGTTCGGCCCGATATGCCGGGCGCCGAGCAGGACGAATACTATCGCCAGTTCGCGGTTGTCGCGCTGGCGCTGGGCGCCGATCCGGTGCCGACGAACCGCGCCGAGGCCGAGGTGATCTTTCGCGAATTGCGCAGCGACCTAGCCGCATCGCCCGCGGCGCGCGAGGTCGCCGATCTCGTGCTCAGCCAGCGCCCCAAGGGCGCCCCGCCCGCGGTCCAGACGCTGCTCGGTGCCGAAGCGGTGGCGCTGCTGCCACCCTTTGCGCGCTCGATGCTCGGTCTCGAACGCCCCGGGCTGGCGGCGATCCCCGCGCGCGCGGCGACCTGGGGCATGGGCAAGACGCTGCGCTGGGCGTTCCGCCAGACCTAGGCGATCGGCGCGGGCAATTCGAAGATATCGGCATAGACGAGCGCCAGATCGCGGTCCCCCTCGATCACCAGTCCGGCATCACGCTCCAGCTCGTCGGCTCCAACCCCTCCATAGAGTAAGCCCGCCAGAACCGGGGCGCCGGGGGCACGGAACACCGCCTCGGCAATACCCGGATCGGCGCGCTCGATCGGCAATGCGCCATTCGCCAACCGCGCGACGAATGTTTCGCCGACGATGTCGAAGCCGATCGTCGCCTGCATGCCCGCGGCCTTGGCGGGATCGAACATGGTGCGCATCGACAGCATCAGCGACACAGGCGAAAGCGGCAGCGTGGGATCGTGCCGCGACGACATCGCCGCCCAGCGCCCGAGTTCCTGCACCAGCGGTTCGGCGCGATAACCCCATTCGGTCAGTTCATAGACCTGCGCCGACACCGGCGGCGGCAGCTTGCGCCGGTTCAGCACACCTGCTTCCTCCAGCCCTGCCAGCCGTTCGGTCAGGACCTTCGCGGAAATACCCGGCAGCCTGACGCGCAGGTCGGAAAACCGCCGGGCACCGAACATGAGTTCCCTGACGACGAGCAGCGCCCAGCGTTCACCCACCAGCTCCATTGCAAACGCCGTTCCGCAAGCGTCGTCGTACCATTTTCCGTGACCCATAGTTTCTTTTTGTAACTTCATAGTTGCTTTTAGTAACTCATCGACGCATCACACTCAAGGTCCGAGTCGGTCGGGCCCTTTAGGGAGAGCATCATGAGCAAGTTGATATTCGTAAACCTGCCGGTCACGGACCTGGCACGATCCACGGCGTTTTACGAGGCGGTCGGTTTCAACAAGAACCCCAAGTTCAGCAATGAGCAGGCCTCGTGCATGGTGTGGTCGGACACAATTCACTTCATGCTGCTCAGGCATGATTTCTGGAAGACCTTCACCGACAAGGAGATTGTCGATGCGCCCAAAGCGGCGCAGGTCCTGCTGTGCCTGACCCGCGACAGCAGGGACGAGGTCGATGCCATGGTCGCGCAGGCCGGGGCCGCCGGCGGCGCACTCGACCCGACACCGGTGCAGGACATGGACTTCATGTACGGGCGCAGCTTCGAGGATCCCGACGGTCATATCTTCGAGATCAGCTGGATGGACCCGCAGATGACCGCCGAAGGTCCGCCCGCCGAAGCAATGGCGTGACGCCAGACTGGAGGAACGAACAGATGTATATCGACGGATTTGTGATGGCGGTCCCCACCGCCAACAAGGAAAAGTTCACTGCGCATGCCGAAATGGCGGACAGTGTTTTCATCGACTTAGGTGCGACGCGTGTGATCGAATGCTGGGGCGATGACGTGCCTGACGGCGAAACCACCGACTTCCGCAAGGCGGTGAAGGCCAAGGATGACGAGGCCGTGGTGTTCTCCTGGATCGAATGGCCGGACAAGAAGACCCGCGATGCCGCAATGGCGAAGATGATGTCCGAGGACTTCTCCGACGAGCGGATGGATCAGGAGAAGAACCCCATGCCGTTCGACGGCAAGCGGCTGATCTTCGGCGGGTTCGCCCCCGTCGCCGAACTCAAGGGAGCATGACCATGGCCAACGCCCAGGGCGATTTCGTGTGGTACGAGCTGATGACCACGGACGCGGATGCCGCGCAGGCTTTCTACGAACCGCTGATCGGCTGGACCTTTGCCGATAGCGGCACGCCGGATGTCGATTACCGGATCGGCAGCATGGCAGGCACCGAAGTGGTCGGCATGATGCAATTGAGCGAAGAGATGCAGCAGGGCGGCGCGCGCCCGGCGTGGATCGGCTATATCGCGGTTGACGATATCGGCGGCTCGATTGCCGCGCTGAAGGACAAGGGAGGCCACCTGTTCATGGGACCCAACCACCTCGACGGCGTGGGCCATATGGCAATGGTCGCCGATCCGCAGGGCGCGCCTTTCTACCTGATGCAGCCCGAAGGCGAGGGCAGCGAATCCTTCGCCAAGCACGAACCGCGCGACGGGCATTGCGCCTGGAACGAGCTGGTCACCGACGCCCCAGACGCAGCGGGCGAATTCTATTCCGCACTGTTCGGCTGGCAGAAGGGCGAGGCGATGGATATGGGTGAGCTGGGCCTCTACCAGATGTACGTCCACGCCGATTACGGCCTCGGCGCGATGATGAAGCGGCCCGAACAGATGCCGGTTTCGCTGTGGTGCCATTATTTCCGCGTCCCGCAAATCGACGCGGCGAAGGCCCATATCGAGAAGAATGGCGGGCAAATCGTCAACGGGCCGATGGAAGTCCCGGGCGGCGAATTCGCGCTGCAGGCGGTCGATCCGCAGGGCGCGATGGTCTCGCTGATCGGCAAGTAGGGAGGCTGGGAAAATGGCGGACTATACATTCTACACCAATCCGATGAGCCGCGGGCAGATCGTCCGTTGGGCGCTGCACGAGGCGGGTGCGGATTACGAACAGCAGATCGTCGAATACGGCCCGACAGAGGGCAAGCCTGCGGCGTTCATTGCGGCCAACCCGATGGGCAAGGTTCCCACTCTGGTCCACCATCACGGCGATCACGATCATGTCGTGACCGAGGCTGCCGCGATTTGCCACTACCTTGCAGAAATGCACCCCGATACCGGGCTACTTCCCAAAGCACATGAAAAAGCGCGATATTTCCGCTATCTGTTCTTTGCCGCCGGGCCGGTAGAGCAGGCCATCATCGCCAATTCGATGGGCTGGTCGGTCGATCCGCAAAAGGAAGGCTCGCTGGGCTTTGGCAGCTACGAACGCATGGTCGAGGCCTTCGAAGCCATGCTGACCGGGCGCGATTACGTGTGCGGCGATCGTTTCACGATGGCCGACGTCTATGTCGGCAGCCAGGTCGACTGGGGCCTTGCGTTTGGCACCCTGCCCCAGCGCGATGCCTTCGCCGCCTATGCCGAACGGTTGCGCACGCGCGAGGCGTATATTGCCGCCAAGGCAATCGACAACGACCTGATCGCACAGCGGGAGGCTACCGATGCCTGAGGTACGCAAGGCGAGTGTATTTCTATGGTTCGACAGCGAGGCGGAGGACGCGGCGCGGTTTTATGCCGAAACATTCCCCGATAGCCGGATCGACAATCTCGTGCGCCCCGTAAACGACGTTCCCGGCACCAAGGCCGGCGAGGTCCAGATCGTCGAGATGACCCTGCTCGGGATACCGTACGCGCTGCTCAATGCGGGGCCGCACACCGTCCCCAACGATGCCTACTCGCTGCAGGTCTATACCGAAGACCAGGCAGAGACCGACCGCTACTGGGATGCGATTGTCGGCAATGACGGCGAGGAAATCATGTGCGGCTGGTGCAAGGACAAATGGGGCTATCGCTGGCGAATCACGCCCCGCGCCTTGATGGCGTCGCTGACCGATCCCGATCCCGCGGCGTCGAAGCGCGCGCAGGAAGCGATGCTGACGATGAAGAAGATCGACATCGCCGCGATCGAAGCCGCCAAATGCGGAGACTGATATGGCACGCAAGATTACCGGTTCGCTATTCGTTTCCCTCGATGGAGTGATTCAGGCACCCGGCGGGCCGACCGAAGACCCCACCAACGGATTCGACGAGGGTGGTTGGCTGTTCAAGCTTCCGGACGACGGCGTAAACCAGACCTTAGGCGACCTGTTCGGCGGCGCATACGATCTGCTGCTTGGCCGCCGGACCTACGATATCTTTGCCGCCTATTGGCCGTATGTCGAAGGCCCCGAGGCAGCGCTGGGCAAGGCATTTTCCCACGCCAATAAATATGTGCTCACCGGTAGCAACGCCCCGCTGCCATGGGAGAACAGCCACCGCCTGACGGATTGGGAGGAGGTGGCCAAGCTAAAGGAGAGCGAGGGCCCGGACCTGATCGTGCAAGGTTCGGGATCGATCTACCCCGGCCTGCTGGGCACCGGTTTGCTCGATCGATTGATCCTCATAACCTATCCGGTAATCCTGGGCCGCGGCAAACGCTGGTTCGGGGCGGAAACGCCGGCTCGCAAGCTGGACATGACCGACCACTACGTCACCGATAAAGGGACGATCATTGCCAGCTATGCCCCGGGTGGCGATTTGCCGGCATACCCTGCCGACGCGCTCACACCGAGCACCAGCGACCGCGAAGCGGAACGGCAAGCGCGGATTGCCAATGGCACCTGGTAGGCTGGTCAGGCGATCGCGCGGGATTTGCGCAGCATCTGATAGGCTTCGACCACGCGGTTGAGACGCGTTTCGTGCTGGCGGTCGCCGCCGTTGCGGTCCGGGTGGTACCGGCGCACGAGTTCGGAATAGCGGCGGCGCAGGCCGCGCCGGTCGACGTCGAGCCCCAGCCCCATGGTTTCGAGCGCCTCGGCTTCCTCGCGGCTGAAGCGGCCGTCCATCGCCATTTCGGCTTCGCGGCGCGCGCGGCTCTTGATCCCGCTGGCGCGCGCGGAGATCGCGTCGAGTGGATCGGTGAAGTCGGACCAGCGCGGCATGCCGTCCACCCCGGCGGTGGGGCGAAAGCTCGGGCTTTCGGTGCGCCAGCCCGCACCCGGCGCCTGCGCGGCGAAGATTTCCTCGGCGCTCATGCCCTCGAACCAGTCATAGCCGGCATTGAATTCGCGCACATGGTCGAGACATAGCCAGCGCCATTCGGCGGGCCCGTCGAAACCGTGGCCCTGCCCGCTGGGCGCGCGAAATTCGCCCGGCTCGTCGCAGGTGGGATGGGCGCAGACCCGGCCCGAGCCTGCATGTTGTCCGTGAAACTTTGTCTGGCGCATTCGTTCTAGGATGGGGAGCGAAGTGCGCTAAGGAAACCCCCAAAGAGGAGATTCGAACCCGTGTCAGGACCCGTCCAGCAGGAAATGGAACGCCTTTTGAGCCAGGCATTCAGCCCGACCCGGCTCGAAGTGATCAATGACAGCGCCAAGCACGCCGGCCATTCGGGCGACGACGGCAGCGGCGAATCGCATTTCACCGTGGTGATCGAAGCCGCCGCCTTTGCCGACCAGAGCCGCCTCGAACGCCAGCGCATG
Source organism: Qipengyuania sp. Mu-71 (assembly GCF_036867055.1). Lineage (NCBI taxonomy): Bacteria > Pseudomonadati > Pseudomonadota > Alphaproteobacteria > Sphingomonadales > Erythrobacteraceae > Qipengyuania > Qipengyuania sp. Mu-71. Next base: position 1,742,019 of record NZ_JBAJHR010000001.1, read on the forward strand.
GTGAACCGCGCGCTGGGCGACATCCCGGGCGAGCGCGTCCATGCGCTGGCCATCCAGGCCTCGGCCCCGACCAGCTAGGAGGTTCGCGAAGATGAGCCAGATCGACCAAGTCCTTGTCCCGACTACGCACGATCTCGGCCAGTTTACGGTCCGCCGCGTGCTGCCCGCGCGCCAGCGCAGCATGGTCGGGCCATTCATCTTCGTCGACCAGTTCGGCCCCGCGCAGCTCGATCTTGGCGCGGGCATGGATGTCCGCCCGCACCCGCACATCAATCTCGCCACGGTGACCTGGCTGTTCGAAGGCGCGATCGACCACCGCGACAGCCTCGGTACGTATTCGACCATCCGGCCCGGACAGGTCAATCTGATGACCGCCGGGCGCGGCATCGTCCATTCGGAACGCTCGCCCGATGCGGAACGCAGGGGCGGACCCAAGCTGTACGGTATGCAGACCTGGCTGGCGCTGCCCGACGGGCGCGAGGAAATCGATCCTGCCTTCGAAGCGATTACCGAACTGCCGGTGATCGAAGACGGGCGCGCCACGGCGATCGTCATCATGGGAGAACTGTGGGGCGAACGCGCGCCGACGACGACACACGCAGCGACGATCTATGCCGAGATCGTGCTGGGCGCGGGCGGCGCGATCCCGCTGGAAGACGATGCCGACGAACGCGCGGTCATGCTGGTCGGCGGCGACGCGAGCGTCGATGGCCATGCGCTGAAGGAATTCGAGCTCGCCGTGCTCCAGCCGGGGCGCGACATGACGCTGGCGAGCACAGGCGGTGCACGAGTGATGCTGATGGGCGGCGAGGCGTTCACCACTCCCCGCCATGCGTGGTGGAATTTTGTCAGTTCGAGCCGCGAGCGTATCGAGCAGGCGAAGCAGGATTGGCGCCAGGACCGCTTTCCAAAAGTCCCGGGTGACGAGGATGAGCGCATCCCGCTGCCCGAGGGCGCGCCGAAGACCGTAACCTATCCTTGAGGGGGGAGAATGATGAGCTTCGTAGGCAAGACCGCCTGGATCACGGGCGCGAGCAGCGGCATTGGCGCGGCGCTCGCGCGTGAATGGGCGGCACGCGGCGCGCGGATCATCCTGTCGGGCCGCGACGCGGCACGGCTGGCTCAAGTGGCAGACGATATCGACGGCGAAACGCTGATCCTGCCCTTCGACGTGCGCGACGAGGCCGCGATGACAGCCGCAACGCAGCAGGCGATCGAATGGCACGGCGGCGTGGACGTCTTCGTCGCCAATGCGGGTATTTCGCAGCGCAGTGCGGCGGTGGATACCGACATGGCGGTATACCGCGAGATCATCGACATCGACCTCACCGCGCAGATCGCCGCGACGCAGGCGCTGCTGCCCCATCTGGTCGCGCGGCAGAGCGGCACGCTCTTGTTCATAAGCTCGATCGCCGGAAAGGTCGGCGTGCCGATGCGCACCGCCTATTGCGCGGCCAAATTCGGGCTCATCGGTTATGCCGACGCGCTACGGGCCGAACTGTCGCAGCAAGGCGTTTCGGTGCATGTCGTGTGCCCGGGATCGGTCGCCACCGATGTCAGCCGCAACGCGCTGACCGCCGATGGCAGCAAGCGCGGGCGCAGCGACAAGGTGATCGACAACGGCATCGCCCCGGACGACGCCGCCAAACGTATCGTCGACGCGGTGGAGGCCAACCAGCGCGAGATCATCGTGGCCGAAGGCGTGGAAGAGGCGATGGGCGAGCTGCGAAGGACACCCGATCAACTGCTCGACCAGGTCGCGGGCATGGTCGCGGCTGGATATATGGACAAGATGAAGGCGGACGATTGAGCATGCCGCTGCAGCAGAAGCGCGTGGTGCTGGCGAACGGTATCGAACTCGATGTGGTGGACGAAGGCCCGCGCGATGCACCCGTGCTGATCTTCCTGCACGGTTTTCCCGAAAGCCACCGCACCTGGCGCAACCAGATCCCGCATTTCTCCGATCGCTTTCGCTGCATCGCGCCCGACCAGCGCGGCTATCGCGGGTCGTCCAAGCCGCAGGAGGTCGAGGCCTATACGCCCGACAAGCTGGTGGGCGATGTGTTCCTGCTCGCCGATGCGCTGGGCGTGGACCGGTTCACCATCGTCGGTCACGACTGGGGCGGCGCGATCGCCTGGGGCGTGGCCTATGGCGGCATGGCGAACGGCCGCGTCACGCGCGCGATCATTGCCAATGCACCGCATCCGGTGCTGTTTCCCAAGCTGCTCTACACCAATCGCCAGCAGCGCGAGGCGAGCCAGTATTTTACCGAATTCCGCGATCCCGCGAATGATGCGCTGGTGCGCGAACATGGCCTTGCGCCGCTGCTGATGAAAGCCTTCGAAGGCCAAGTCATGAGCAGGATCCAGGAAGATGAAGCGGCAGCGATGCTGAAGGACTGGTCCGATCCCGATGCCGCGTTCGGAATGCTCAACTATTACCGCGCCAGCCCGATGGAGGTGTTGCCGCTCGATGCGCCCTACGAGCTTCCGGAAAACTACCAGCCCTACGCGCTGCCGAAACTGACGCTGCCGACTCTGGTGATCTGGGCGATGGCTGACGAGGCCTTGCCGCCGGCAAATCTCGAGGGGCTGGACGAAGTCATTGCGGACCCGGAAGTCGTGCAAGTCCCCGACTGCGGACATTTCGTTCAGTGGGAAGCACCCACCGCCTTCAACGCGGCGGTCGACGCGTTTCTCGACCGCACCGGCTGATCAGCCAGCCCATTCGATCCAAGCGCCGTGCGGATGCGCGGTGGCAAGCTGCTGCCAGCTGTCCCCGCCCGGCCAGTAGCGCACAGTCAATTCGTGCCGGTGGGTGTCGCGATTGGCCTCGAGACTAACCCAGGCAAGCGGCGTGGTTTCGCCCGCGCGCTTGCCGGCCGCTTCCATCAGGGCGACGATCCGCTCGCGCTCGTCGGCGGGGATATACTGCCAGACCACCGAATGCATCAGCACCCGCGTAGTCCCTTCGGGCTGCGGCTCTCCAAGCCGCTCCTCGAGGAAGTCGGCCGCATTCATCCGCGCGATCTCGGGCGGGAAGGTGTTCGCGGCTTCGACCGCGGCATCCATGCGCGCGAAACGCTCGGTAAACTCGGGCCAGATGTAGGCCTTCAGGCGCAAGGCTTGCGCCGGATCGGTGAGGTCGACAGGGGCGACATCGCACCCTCGCGCGCCGACGATATCGAAGCAGCGCGCAGGCGGCGCCTCCCCGCGCCATTCGGGCACCAGCTTCATGCGCGAGGTCTTCGGCCCCACCGCCGCCCCGCCCAATTCGTAGCGATAGCGCCGCATCATCAGGTTGATCCCTGCGCTCGATCCAATCTCGAGCAGGTCGAGATCCGCAGGCAGGCCGCGATCCACCAGCCACAGGAAAGCCGCGGCGAAATTGGCCGACCGCCCGGCCTCATTGGTCTGCGGCGGACCGTCGAGCCACGGCATGAGATAGGGTTCGTGCCGCTCGATCGCATCGGCGATCAGTTCGGCGGCATGGGTGGGGCCCAGCCCTTCGTAGATCGGGGCCAGCGCGGGTTCCTCGCCCCCAAGGTGCAGCGCATGCAGCCCGCCCGCGATACGCAGGGGCAAGGCATCGGCCAGCGCCGGTCCGGCCCAGCGCCGCACCCGGCGCATCACCGCGCCGCCGCGTTCGGTGTCGAGCAATTGGTACAGCGCCTCGCAGACCAGAGCGGTAATCGGCGCCCCGCTGTCGCGGCAATAGGCAACCTGGTTTTCGAACGCCCGCGCCACTGCCTCGGGGCCGATGGCCCCCGGTTCGGTTACGCGATACTGAGCCTTGTCGATCGCCATTGCCCTTTACACCCCCGCTGCCTATCTGCGCTTCCCATGAATGATCGCCTGACTTTCGCCGTTCCCAAGGGCCGCATCCTCGATGAGGCGCTGCCGGTCATGGCACGTGCCGGCGTCGTGCCGGAAGACGGCTTCCACGACAAGGCCAACCGCTCGCTGACATTTGCCACCACGCGCGAGGACATGCACCTCATCCGCGTGCGCGCTTTCGACGTTGCGACCTTCGTGGCGCATGGTGCGGCGCAGCTGGGCATCGTCGGATCGGACGTGATCGAGGAATTCGATTATGCCGATCTCTACGCCCCCGTCGATCTCGACATCGGCCATTGCCACCTATCGGTGGCCGAACCCAAGGAAGGCGGCGCCAGTGTCGATGGCGCGAGCCACCTGCGCGTCGCGACCAAATACCCCAACCTCACCCGCCGCCATTTCGAGCGGCAGGGCATCCAGGCCGAATGCGTCAAATTGAACGGCGCGATGGAAATCGCCCCCGCGCTTGGCCTCGCCGGACGGATCGTCGATCTCGTTTCGACGGGCACCACCCTGCGTGAGAACGGCCTGGTCGAAACCAGCCGCATCCTCGACATTTCCGCGCGCCTGATCGTCAACCGGGCGGCGCTGAAAACCGATCCGCGGGTTGCCGCGCTGGTCGAGGGCTTTCGCGCCGATGCAGCGAAGCGCGAGGCCGCCTGATGCAATGGCTACGAACTTCGGCTGAAGGCTTCGAGAACGCCTTCGCGCGCATCGTGCGCAACCGGCGCGAAAGCGATACCCAGGTCGGGCGCGATGTCGCGAATATGATCAATGAAGTGCGCGAGCGCGGCGACGATGCGCTGGTGGATTACACCGCGCGCTTCGACCATCACCGGCTGAGTGAAGACAGCGACTGGCGGATCGACGCTGCCGATTGCCACGCCGCCTATGACGCGCTCGACCCCGAGCTGCGCGATGCGCTCGAACTCGCGGCCAGCCGCATTCGCGCGTATCACGAAGGGCAATTGCCCGAAGATCGCGACTATACCGACGATATCGGCATGCGGCTGGGTGCGCGCTGGAACGCGGTCGATGCTGCCGGGCTCTATGTTCCGGGCGGACGCGCGGCCTATCCCTCCTCGCTGCTGATGAATGCGATTCCCGCCAAGGTCGCGGGCGTCGAACGGCTGGTGGTCACCACTCCGACCCCCAAGGGCGAGGTCAATCAACTGGTGCTCGCCGCCGCGCATATCGCGGGGGTGGACGAGATCTGGCGGGTCGGCGGTGCACAAGCCGTGGCCGCGCTCGCCTATGGCACCGAGCGGATCGGCAAGGTCGATGTCATCGCCGGGCCAGGCAATGCCTGGGTCGCGGAGGCCAAGCGCCAGCTGTATGGCGTGGTCGGGATCGACATGGTCGCCGGGCCCAGCGAAATCCTCGTGATCGCCGATGGCAACAACAATCCCGATTGGATCGCCGCCGACCTGCTCAGCCAGGCCGAGCACGACCCGACCAGCCAGTCGATCCTGATCACCGACAGCGAGCCGCTGGCGCGTCAGGTCGAAGATGCGATCGATGTCGCGCTGATGAAGCTGTCGACCGCCAAGACCGCCAAGACCAGCTGGGATGGTCACGGGCTGATCGTGATCGTCGACAGCCTCGATGAAGCCCCCGCCCTGTCGGACCGGCTAGCGGCGGAGCATGTTGAGCTGATGGTCGACGAGCCGCAGGCGCTGTTCGACCGGTTACGCCATGCCGGCAGCGTCTTCCTCGGCCGGCACACGCCCGAAGCGGTCGGCGATTATATCGCCGGTCCCAATCACGTCCTTCCCACTGGTCGCCGCGCCCGTTTTGCGAGCGGACTGTCGGTGCTCGATTTCATGAAGCGCACCAGCTTTATCGATGCTTCCCACGCCGCGCTTGCCGCCATCGGCCCCGCAGCAGTGAAGCTGGCCGAAGCCGAAGGCCTTCCCGCGCATGCCCTATCGATTTCCACGAGACTGAAATGAGCCAGAACCCCAAATCCCAGGCGCGCAGCGCCGCCCGCCTCGGCGCCGTCCAGGCGCTTTACCAGCAGCATATGGAGGGCACCAAGCTTGCCCGCCTGCTCGACGAATTCCACCAGCATCGCCTCGGCCGCGTGATCGAGGACGAGGAATATGCCGATGCCGACACCGACTTCTTCGACGATATCGTCGGCGGGGTGGATGCGCGGCGCGAAGAAATCGACGAGCGTCTGACCGCGCGTCTGGCGCAGGGCTGGACGCTGACGCGCCTCGACAAGACCATGCTGCAGATCCTGCGCGCAGGCACCTATGAATTGATCGCCCGGCCCGACGTGCCCAAGGCGAGTTCGATCAGTGAATATGTCGATGTCGCCAAGGCGTTCTTCGACGATCGCGAGGCGAAATTCGTCAACGGCATCCTCGACGCGGTGGCCAAAGAGGCGGGGCGCTGAACGAAAGCGCGTTCGTCGCCGCGCTCAAGGCGCTGGCCGACACACCCGCCGCGCGCGGCCTCGACGATGATGCCGCGATTATCGAGATCGGCGGCGAACAGCTCGTCCTGACACATGATACGCTGGTCCATGGCGTCCATGTCCGCGAGGACGAGGACCCGGCCGATATCGCGTGGAAGCTGGTGGCGGTGAACCTGTCCGATCTCGCCGCCAAGGGCGCCGCCCCCGTCGGGGTGCTGGTATCGCACATGCTGGGCGACGCCGACGAACGCTTCGTCGCGGGTCTGCGCGAGGTGCTCGAGACCTATGCCACCCCGCTGTTGGGCGGCGACACGGTGCGCGCCGATGGACGCCGCGTGTGGGGCTGCACCGCTATCGGCCGGGCCAAGCACACCCCCGTCCCCGACCGACGCAGCGCGCGTGCAGGCGACGCGATCTTCGTCACCGGCTCGCTTGGCCGGGCAATGCTGGGAATGGCCGATCGCGGGTCGGGCAGCGCCGACGACCTCGCTTATCGGCGCCCCCGTCCGCTGCTGGCCGAAGGGCGCGCCCTGGCACCGCATGTCGGCGCGATGATGGATATCTCGGATGGCCTGCTGCTCGACAGCTGGCGCATGGCGAAAGCGAGCGATGTCGGGTTCGACCTCGATCGCGGCGCGATCCCCGTCGCCGACCCCGAACGCGCGGACGAATGCCTGCGCTGGGGCGACGATTACCAGTTGCTGTTTACCGCGTCGCCCGGCACCGATTTGCCCGTCCCCGCAACGCGTATCGGGATGGTTGCCGAGGGTCCGGCCCGGCTCGCGCTGGACGGGGACACCCTCACGCCCGAAGACGGTCTCGGCTACCGCCACTGATCGGTTGCGCCGCACGCGGCCGGCAGGTTCCGATTGCTGCGCATTTCGGCCTTGTCACGCAACACGCGCCGCTTATACCTCTCGAGACGTGCTCCGGCGGTTCCCACGCCGGGGCGCATAAATATAAAAATCAAACGGGAGGGGGAATTTTCGTGGACCTAGTTCTCATAGCAATTCTGCTGGGACTTGTGGCCGTCGTGTACGGCTTCGTCACCAGCCGCCAGGTGCTTGGCGCAGGCGCCGGCAACGAGCGAATGCAGGAAATCGCCGGCGCAATCCAGGAAGGCGCGCAGGCCTATCTCAAACGGCAGTACACCACCATCGAGCTCGTCGGCGTGGTCGTGGCGGTGCTGGTATTCGTGTTCCTCGGCACCGTGCCGACGATCGGCTTTGTCATCGGGGCGATCCTGTCGGGCCTCGCGGGCTTCATCGGGATGAACATCTCGGTGCGGGCCAACGTCCGCACGGCCGCCGCCGCGCAAAGCGGCTTGCAGCAGGGCCTGACCCTCGCCTTTCGCGCAGGTGCAATCACCGGCATGCTGGTGGCCGGCCTCGCGCTGCTCGCGATCGCGGTGTTCTTCTGGTATCTCACCGGACCGGGCGGGCATGCGCCCAACAGCCGTGAAGTCATCGACGGCCTCATCGGGCTCGCCTTCGGGGCCTCGCTGATCTCGATCTTCGCACGTCTTGGCGGCGGGATTTTCACCAAGGCCGCCGATGTGGGTGCCGACCTCGTCGGCAAGGTCGAGGCGGGCATTCCCGAAGACGATCCGCGCAACCCTGCGGTCATCGCCGACAATGTCGGTGACAATGTCGGCGACTGTGCCGGCATGGCTGCCGATCTGTTCGAAACCTATGTCGTCACCGTGGGTGCCACGATGGTCCTCACCGCGCTGCTTTTCGGCGACGCGCTGGGCGACCTGCTCATGCCGATGATGGCCCTGCCGCTGCTGATCGGCGGTGCATGTATCGTCACCAGCATCATCGGGACCTATTTCGTGAAGCTCGGCAAGGGCAGCACGAACGTGATGGGCGCGATGTACAAGGGCTTCATCATCACCGCCGTGCTGGCGGTACCGCTGATCTGGCTGGTCATGGACTTGGCACTAGGCGGGATGAATACCGAAATCGGCGGCGCACCCGCCGGGATCGACCCGGGCGCCCCGCTGGCGGAAGAAGGCATGGCCGAACAGGTCCGCACCTTCACCGGCTGGGACCTGTTCTGGAGTTCGGTCGTCGGTCTGGCCATCACCGGCCTGATCATCTGGATCACCGAATACTACACCGGCACCAATTTCCGCCCGGTGAAGTCGATCGCCAAGGCCTCGGAGACGGGTCACGGCACCAATGTGATCCAGGGCCTGGCAATCAGCCTTGAATCGACCGCGCTGCCGACGCTGGTGATCGTCGCCGGCATCATCGCCTCCTTCCAGCTCGCCGGGCTGATGGGGATCGCCTATGCGGCCACCGCCATGCTGGCGCTGGCGGGCATGGTCGTGGCGCTCGATGCCTATGGTCCGGTGACCGACAATGCCGGCGGAATCGCCGAAATGGCCGGTCTCGACGATAGCGTGCGCGAAAAGACCGATCTGCTCGACGCGGTGGGCAATACCACCAAGGCAGTGACCAAGGGCTATGCCATTGGTTCGGCAGGTCTCGGCGCACTGGTGCTGTTCGCGGCCTATACGACCGACCTCGCGGAGTTCTTCCCCGATGCGGACGTCGATTTCAGCCTCGAGAACCCTTACGTGATCGTCGGCCTGCTGCTCGGCGCGCTGCTCCCGTACCTGTTCGGTGCGATGGGCATGACCGCCGTCGGCCGCGCCGCCGGCGACGTGGTCAAGGATGTGCGCGACCAGTTTGCGGGCGACCCGGGGATCATGGCGGGCACCAGCAAACCCGACTACGCCCGCACGGTGGACCTCGTGACCAAGGCCGCGATCAAGGAAATGATCGTGCCCTCGCTGCTGCCGGTGCTGGCGCCGATCGTGGTTTATTACGCGATCTACTTCCTCGCCGGGCAGGAGAACGCCTTCGCCGCGGTCGGGGCCCTGCTCCTCGGCGTGATTATCGGCGGGATCTTCGTGGCCTTGTCGATGACCGCCGGTGGCGGCGCATGGGACAATGCGAAGAAATACATCGAGGACGGCCATCACGGCGGCAAGGGCAGCGAAGCCCACAAGGCCGCAGTGACCGGCGATACCGTGGGCGATCCCTACAAGGACACCGCGGGTCCGGCGGTGAACCCGATGATCAAGATCACCAATATCGTCGCCTTGCTGCTGCTGGCAGCACTTGCGGCGGGCTGATCCCCGACCGAACCAAGTCGAGGGGCGGCGGCATCATCAGGTGCCGCCGCCCTTCCCTTTTAGCGCCATCCTTTTCAGCGCGTTAACCGGGTTTAAGCGCCTTGCCCCCTAAGCTGTAGCCCCAAAGGAGGGCCGAGTGACGCATATTGACGATCTTGCGACCGATGCATGGTCCGATCGCGCTCGGGAGCTTCCCGCAGATGCAGCCCTCACCGAAGGATTCTCGGTCCTGCCGTGGACGGGGGTTGTCGGCAGCAGCTTTGCCGAACATTGGCGCCGTCTTGCGCAACATTGCGCCACGCCGAACCCCTTTGCCGAAGAATGGTTTCTTGCCCATTCGCTCCGCCACCTCGATCCAGCCGGCAGCATCTTGCTGGCCTGCTACGTATCTGAGGGTGAACTGGTCGGGTTGATGCCGCTGATGCGCGACAGGGACTATCACGGGCAGCCTGTGCCCCACCTTGCCAATTGGGTACATGCCAATGCGTTCTGCGGCGAACCGCTCGTCAAGGAGGGCTATTCGCGGCCATTCTGGGAAAATTTGCTCGACTGGTGCGATAGCCATGCGGGCATCAGCGTTTTCCTGCATCTGACCCACATCCCGGCCGACGGCACCGCTTACGCTGCATTACAGGACATTTCGACCACCACTGGCCGCAAGCTGAGCGTCGTCCATAGCCTGCAACGTGCCGTGTTGCGATCCGGACTGGCGCCCCAGGAACATCTCAGGTCTGCGCTCGACAGAAAAAGGCGCAAGGAACTGCAGCGCAAGCGCCGCCGCCTCGAAGAATCGGGGCATTTCGTCTTCTCGCGCCAGACTGACGAAACCGGTGTCGATCGCTGGATCGACGAGTTTCTCGCGCTCGAACGTGCCGGCTGGAAGGGAGAACAGGGCTCCGCCTTGGCCAGCTCGCCCGCGACCGAAGCGCTGTTTCGCGCGAGCCTGACCGAAGCGGCCAAGCTGGGCAAACTGGAACGGCTAGCCTTCCATCTCGACGGGCGCCCGGTGGCCATGCTGACCAGCTTCGTCACCCCCCCTCACGCGTTCGGCTTCAAGACGGCGTATGACGAGAGCCTCTCGAAACTTTCACCCGGAATGCTGTTGCAGGTCGAAAACCTCGCCATTCTGGAATGCAAGAGTGTTACGCTGTCAGACAGTTGCGCAGCACCGGACCACCCGATGATAGGACAGATTTGGCCTGACCGCCGCGAAATCGCGATGCTCACCATCCCCATCGGCGGGCGTCTCCGCCGCGGGATCGGGGCCGCGCTGACGGCCATCGAGCTCTACCGCACGGGGAAAAGGCAGTGACCAAACACGATCCCGCCCTCTCCGCAGCAGCGATCCGCGTCTTCCCGCAACAGTCCGTCGCCGCCTTTGCCCGCGGCTATCCCGAGACGCCGCATGTCCTGCGCCACCGGCTGGATGCCGATGCGCGCCTGTCGCTGGACCGGCTTGCGCAATTGGGCGAGGAGCTGCCCGCCGCATCGGTCGAGTACAATCGCGGCGATCTGCCGATCGGGATCGACGGCAAGCCCGGTACCAACGGCATGACCATCGGCGAAACGATCCGGCATATCGCCACCAGCAACAGCTGGGCAGTGCTCAAGAATATCGAGCAAGTCCCGGCCTACGAAGCCTTGCTGATGGCGCTGCTCGAAGAACTGCGACCGTCGATCGAAGCCGGCACCGGCAAAATGCTGACGCCGCAGGGGTTCATTTTCATTTCCAGCCCGAACGCGGTGACGCCCTATCATTTCGATCCCGAGCACAACATCCTGCTGCAGGTGAAGGGCACGAAGGTGATGACGCAGTTCCCCGCAGGCGACACGCGTTACGCACCCGATACGGTGCATGAAAGCTATCATCTCGGCGGACCGCGCGAATTGCCCTGGGACGAGAGTTTGCGGTCCGGCGGCCTGGCCATCGCCCTCGAGCCGGGCGAAGCCGTCTATGTCCCGGTCATGGCCCCGCATTTCGTCCGCAACGGTTCGGAACCCTCGCTTTCGCTTTCGATCACCTGGCGCAGCGAATGGAGCTATGCCGAGGCTGGCGCGCGGTGCTTCAACGGCCTTGTTCGCAAGCTCGGCATCACCCCCGCCCCGCCCCGGCGCTGGCCGGCCCGGAACACTGCCAAATCCCTTGCCTTCCGCGCGTGGCGCAAAGCCTTCGGGACCCCGGGATAGACTGTCGATGGAGCGGATGGGGTCCGGCGATCGGCGCACTCACGACAGCGCGCTATTCGACGCTCTGGCCGAGCAGGGCCCGGCGCGCCGCAGTTTCCTGCGCGCTGCATGGTTCGGCGCTGCCACGCCCGCGCCCGATCGCTTCGTCCTTGCCGACAAGCACGGTGCGCCGCTTGCCGGACTGGCACTGGCCGAACGCCGTAAGGGACCTCTCACCCTGCGCGAAGTGGCTGGCGGGTACTGGCCGTTCCGCGGCGTGCCCCTGGCCCGCGATGTACAGGTGGCGCCGCTCGCACAAGCGCTGGGCGATCATCGCGAGCGGCTGGGCCGGATCTGGCGGCTGGGGCCCGTGGAGGCCGGCGGCCCGTCACTCGAAATGCTGAGCGCCGCCGCCCGGATGGCCGGTTGGCACATGCTGTCGCGTCCGCTCGGGCGGGTCTTCGAACTGGATCTCGCGGCGCTTGGTGCGCAGGGCGATTGGCCATCGGCAAAAACCCGGCGCAAGAACCGGTGGCGCAAGCGCAGGCTCGAGGAAGAAAGCGGACCGCTGCGCGTGGAGTTCTTCACCGGGACCGACTGGACCCCCGCGCAGCGCGACGCAATGGCGCAGGTCGAGGCGGCAAGCTGGCTCGGCCAGCTCGACCATGGCGGCGATACCAAGTTCCGCGACCCCGCGATGCGCGGCTATTGGAAGGCGCTCTGCGCGGACCCGCAGCTGGCCGCCATGCTGTTCGGCAGCCTGATATGGCTCGGCAATACTCCCGCAGCCTTCACCTTCGGGGTTCAGGCGGGCGATGTCCGTTATTACATCGCCAACAATTACGACCAGCGCTTCACCCAGTTCGGGCCCGGTCGCGTCCTGTTATATGACGACTTCGCCCGCGCGGCCGAACACGGCGTCACGCGCATCAGCTGGGGCCTGGGCGACGCTGGATACAAGAGCGAAATGGGCGCGCAGCCGGGTCCCGAAATGGTCGATCTGCTGTTCGTGCGCGGCGCGCTGCTGTCCCGGCTGCTGTCCCCGTGGTGGGAGAGTGCCGCTTGACCCGCTCGCAATGGTTCATCCTTACCAGCGCAATCCTCTGGCTCGGCTTCATGGTCGGCATGGCCGCTTATGAGCAAAGCGTATTCAACTGGCATTTCGCCCGCGAGGAAGCGCCGGTGCACGATGGCTGGCACTGGGCGCGCAGGCTGGTAACCGCAGGCTTGAGCTTCCTGCTCGTCGCGGCGCTGGCCAGGGCGCGCATACACAGCGAGCGGATAGGCGGCGGCGCATTGGTGCTGGCCTGGTCGGTTACGCTGCTTTCGGTCGCTGGCGCGGCCCTGCTCGGGATAAGCCCTCCCGCCTTCGCCCGCGTCGGCGCAGAGGACAGCGCGATCGAATGGCTGTCCGCCCTGCTGCTGTTCGGCGCCGCTGGATTGATGGCGCTGCGAGTGCGCACAGTGTTTCGCCTTACCCCGGCGCATGGTCCCCGCTGGATCCCGGTAGTGATCGCTGCGGGCTTCACCGCGCTGTTCGCACTGATGGCGCTGGAAGAGGTCAGCTGGTTCCAGCGCCAGATCGGCTTCGACACGCCCGAAGCGGTGGCCGCGCGCAACTGGCAGGGCGAATTCAACCTGCACAATTTCCACACCGACATCACCGAACTGGCGCTGTATTCGGGCACCGGCATCTTCCTCATGCTGCTCCCCCTGCTGCGCGAAAGCGAAGTGGCGCGCTGGCCCCTGGTGCGCGTGCTGGCGCCCTTCCTGCCCGACCGCACGGTGGCCGCGGTCTCCGCGCCGATGCTGGTGTTCACTTACAGTCACTGGACGCTCCTGCCGGTGCAGGCGGCGTTCTGGATCGGTCTTGGCGTCTGCATCGCGTTTGCGCGCAGCAGCGTCACGCGGCATGGCACGGTGCTATGGAGCACCCTGGCGGTGTGGGTCGCAGCGGGCCAGCTGTTCATGCTCGCCTTCGGGCATACCATGGTGATGATCTTCGACAGCTCCGAATATCGCGAGCTTTTCATCAGCATCGGGCTGGCGGTTTACGCTTTCCGACAATCGCGCGTCCGTGACGCTTGACGCAAACGTAAAGCACCCGCAAACCGCTGGGCGTGAGCATTGAAAAGACACCAGAAGAGCTCGTCGCAGCCTTTATCCGCCTGCTGACCGTTTCCCGCGATGCCGAGGACGCCTTTAGCGGCCTGAAACAGCCCGATGGCGTGGGCCGCGTATTTGGCGGGCAGGTCATCGCGCAGGCGCTGCAGGCGGCGCAGGCGACCGCGCCGGAAGGCCTCGAGGCACATTCGCTCCACGCCTATTTCCTGCGCGGCGGCAAGGAAGGCGTCGATATCGCCTACAATACCGCGCGCGACTTCGACGGGCGCAGCTTCGCCAACCGCCGGGTGGTCGCCAGCCAGCCGGACGATAGCGGTGCGCCGCGCCCGATTCTCAACCTTACCGCCAGCTTCCAACGGCCCGAGGACGGGCTGGCGCATGACGATGTGACCATGCCCGATGTCGCTCCGCCCGAAGAGCTGAAGAGCGATATGGAGATGCGCCACAAGATGGTCGAGCGCGCGGGCGACCGCATGACCGAGCAGCAACGCAATCTCGTCCTGCGCCCCCGCCCGATCGACATGCGCACGGTTGACCGGCTGCACTGGATGAACAGCGAACCGCGCGAACCGCGCGCGCACAGCTGGTTCCGCACCGTCGCCCCGCTGCCCCCGATCGAGCAGAACGCGGCGCTGCACCGCGCGGTGATCGCCTATGCCAGCGATTACACGCTGCTGGGCACCAGCGCGCTTCCGCACGGCCTGTCGTGGATGCGCGGCGAACTGGTCGGCGCCAGCCTCGACCATGCGATCTGGTTCCATCGCCCTGCACGCGCGGATGAATGGCTACTCTATGCCACCGACGCCCCGTGGAGCGGTGGCGGCCGCGGGTTCAACCGCGGCCGCATTTTCAACCGCCAGGGCGAACTGGTCGCCAGCGTCGCGCAGGAAGGCATGATGCGCAAACGGGTGCAGAAGGACGCCTAGGTGCCCTACTCCGCTGCCAGCGCCTCCTCGATTGCGCCCAGCGGGACCAGCTTGAAGTTCTGCGCCTTGCCGTCGTTGATCCCGTCCTGCGCGATGAACAGGCCGCCGGGAAAGCTCGGACCGAAATCGCCGCGCATGGCTTCGATCCCGTCGGTTTCCTCGGTGCTGCCGAAGCGGCCCTCGGCGATCCGGAACCGCCCTGCCGGGGCCATGTCGGGCAGCGCGTAGCGCATGTACGTGTTGTCGCCCTGGCTCGAAGCATAGAGCCAGCCGCCAGTGCTGCCCTCGGGCACCAAAGCGAGCCCCTCGAGATCGGCGACGAGCTTGCGCCCATCGACTGCGGCGACCAGCTCGCCCGTGACCGTGCCGGGGGCGAACCGCCAGACGCCGCCCGCTTCCTCTCCGATATAGAGCATGCCGCTACGATGATCGACCGCGCAGCCTTCGGGCTGCGAGGGGACCTGCATGGTGCGCAGTTCGCGCGCGCGGGGAGTATCGCCCAGGGCGATTTCCCATTCGCCGATCCGCCCGCTCTTGGGCGCGGTGTAGACGACCAGCTTGTCACCGCGGCGCGTGCCGCAGATGCCGTAGGCTTCCCCCGGACCCGTGGCCAGGCGGGCCAGTTCGGTGAGCGCGCCCTTCGCCGTGTCGAGACGGTAAAGCACGATCCTGGCGCTGGCGAGATCGCTGCGATCGCTAGCGAAGACGATCACGCCCGCCTCGCCCATGTCGACGAGGTCGACATTGTTGAGCGCGGGATGCTCGCTGAAGCTCTTCACCTTGCCGTCGAGGCCATAGACATACAGCCCCGCCTTCTTGTCGGTCGCGACGATCAGGCTGTCGGCGGGCGATGCCGCATTGCGCCAGATCGCCGGATCGTCGGCGGCGTCCTCGTTGGTGGTGACCACCGGCACGGTCTCCGCCACTGCGAAGACCGGCACGGCGGGGTCGCCGGCAGCCGGGACCGTCGCGCAAGCGGCGGCGATGCCGAGGCTGGCGAGTGCGAAAATCTGGAATTCACCGCGCATCAGAACGTCACCCTCAAGCCACCCTTCATGGTCCAGTTGTATTCCTCGTATTGGTAGAGGTTACGCTGGCTGCCGAAGGTGTTGTAAGCGAAATATTTCGCGTTGTTGATGTTCACCCATTCGTAGAACACCTGCACATTGTCGGTGACCCGCAGCTTGGCCGACAGGTCGAGCTGGAAGTGGTCGTCGACATAGCGGTCGAGATCGGCCGTATCGGCGAGCTCGTCGAGATATTTGTCGCGATAGGTGCCCGACAGGCGGATATCGATCGGCCCCTTGTCGTAACCGACCGAGAAGTTGGCGGTATGCTTGGCAGTGGCTGGCAGCGCAATCGAGCGCGGCCCTTCGCTGGCCAGTGTGGTGACCGTACCCTCGGCATCGGTGTAGGTGTAGTTCGCCTGCACCACGATGCCATCGAGCGCGCCGGTGAACGCCTGCGCAAAGCCCAGCTCGATACCGAAGATGTCGGCATCGTCGCCATTGCGGGCGATGGTCGCTTCATCGAATGCGAGACCGCGGAAACTGCCCGCGACATCGGTGTTCACATCGACAATGAAGTTGTCGAGGCTCTTGTAGAAGACCGAGGCGAACAGCGCGCCGTTCGAGCTCATGTAATATTCGACCGCCGCATCGAAGTTCCATGCCTCGGTCGGCAGCAGCGCGGGATTGCCGAACTCGCCTTCGCGCTCGCCGTCATCGGCTTCCTCGACTGCGAAGTGCGGCGCCTGCTGGAACGGCGTGGGACGCACGATCGAGCGGAAAAAGCCCGCGCGCAGGACGAGGTCGGTCTGCGCTTCGTACCGCACATTGAGGCTCGGGAGCCAGTGGTCGTAGCTCTTGTCGATCGAAATGGGCGAAACGAGTACGGTATCGTCACCCGCGATCGAGCCATCGGGCAGCGTTCCATCTTCCTCGACCAGCAGGACATTGTTGCCAGCCAGCGTGTTGTCGGTGTGCTCGTACCGCAGGCCATAGATCACGCGCAGGTCCGCGCTTTCCCAGCGGCCGAGCAGATAGCCGGCCATGATGTCTTCATCGACCGCAAAATCCTCGACCGCGCTGTCATAGGCGCTGTCGGCTTCCTGCAATTCGAAATCGCCGAAGTTCGCGCGGAAGAAGTCCGACCCCGCGGTAAAGCCGGCGACCGGCGAGATATCGGCCAAGCGATAGGTCTGGCCCTCACCCAGCGCGTCGGTCAGCGTCATCGCGTCGTTTTCGTAGAATTCGACATCCGCGTCATAGGTCTTGTCGCGCCAGCGGCCCTTGAACCCGACCTGCACGGTGAATTCGCCATTGTCGGCGGCAAAGCGGCGGCCGATATCGAATTTTGCCGACCATTCCTCGTCCTGCGAATCGGAGAGCGTGACGAACTCGATATCGTTGAGCTCGTATGCTCCGGGATCGCGGAAGTCGCCGCTCGGGTCGGTGGCGGTATAGAGCGGGATGCGCGGATCGCTGAAGTCCAGCCCCACGCCAAAGCCCTCTTCCTCATATTCGCGCTCGAACGAGATCGGATCGAGGCTGCCATTTTCGAGCTCGCTCGATTTTGCCCAGCTGGCTGAGTAATTGGCGAACCATGCACCCCAGTCGCTTTCGCCGCCGAAGACGAGCGAGCGGATCTTCTGGCTTTCGAAGCGGTCCTTGATGTCGCGTTCGACGGTGATCGCGGCTTCCTCGTCCGGATCGGGATCGGTATCGCTGTAGTTGACCGTGCTGCCCGAACCCGAGACGATCGCATCGCCGAGATCGAAGATCAGGCGGCGGCGGCTCTCCTGGTCGTCGAACTGGCTGTACACGCCGCGAACATACAGCTCGGTGCTGTCGCCCGCGCGGACATCGAAGCCCAGCGTCGCGCTGATACGCTCGCGCTCGACGTCGTAGTCGCGATATTCGAGGTCCTCGGCATAGATGACGCCATCGTCCTCTTCCCAGCCATCGGCCTCGATATTGTCGGTTTCGAAGGTGCGCTTGTAATAGCTGACGCCGCCCGAAATACCGAAATTGTTGCCCACGCGGGTGGCGAAGTCGAGGCTCCCCTTCGGACTGACCTGGTCGGCATAATCGTTGTAGCTGCCCTCGATCTTGGCGGTCAGCAGGCGCTTCTTGCGGTCGAAGGCGCTGGTCGTCTCGATCTCGACCGAGGCGCCGATCGTGTCGGCATCCATATCGGGAGTGAGCGACTTCTTCACTTCGATCGATTCGATGATGTCGGAGGAGATCACATCGAGCGCGACCGAGCGCACATCGGCTTCGGGCGACGGCAGGCGCACGCCGTTGAGCGAGGAGGACACGAGGTCGGGTGCAAGCCCGCGCACCGAAACGAAGCGGCCTTCGCCCTGGTCGTTGAGGACATTGACGCCGGGCAGGCGGCGCAGGCTTTCGGCGACGTTCTGATCGGGGAACTGGCCGATCGCATCGCGCGTCAGCACATCGGAAACGCCATCGGCTTCCTTCTTGCGCGACAGCGAGCTCGACAGGTTCGCCGCCTGGCCGATGACGAGGATCTCGTTATCGCCGAAGCCGGACATCGCGATATCCGCGCGCACCGCGCCGGTGGCGGGAACGCTGACCATCCGGGTAACGGTTTCGGCACCGACATAGCTGATTTCCAGCGTGTATTCACCCGCCGGGACATCGGCGAAGAGGAAGGAGCCGTCGCGTTCGGACGTCGCCACGCGGTCGAGCTCTACGATGCGGATCTGCGCGCTGCGCAAAGCGATGGTATCGCTGGCATCGGACACGGTGCCGGCGACTTCGCCGGCATGCGCAACTGCGGGAAGCGACAGCGCCGCAATCGCGGCTCCGGCGAACAGCGTGGTTCTGATTTTCATGAATTGCCCTCCAGGTAAGATGAAGGCGCAATATGAGCGCTGGTTGACCGGATCATTGCCGGACGAAGAAATCTGCAAGACAATCGAGCCGTTTGTGACCCGCAACTGTAACATCCGGACGAGCCGCCGGATCGGCGTTTGCGAGCGCTGATTTCGCACCTGCAAAATATCGCAAGCCAAACCGGCTCCAATACGCTATAGGCGGTCCCGAGCGTGCAGGTGCAAAACCCGCCGACGCACCCCTTATCCGCGCCAGCCGGGCGCATTGCTACACCTCCCCCTCCTCCTCGCGTCGCATTCCGCGATGCCTCCGTTCTATCGAGTCCTATGTCTTTCGAAACTCTCCCGCCGGTTCTCGGCGAAGCGCTGGCCGCCCGCGGCTATGAAGCCCCCACCCCGGTTCAGGCCGCCGTCATCGCTCCCGATGCGGCCGGCCGCGACCTGATCGTCTCCGCGCAGACCGGCAGCGGCAAGACCGTTGCCTTCGGTCTCGCGCTGGCACCCGAACTGCTGGGCGAAACCGGCAGCATGCCGCCGTCCGAAAAGCCGCTGGTGCTGGCCATCGCGCCCACCCGCGAGCTCGCGCTGCAGGTCAGCCGCGAGCTTGGCTGGCTTTATGCCGGTGCGGGCCTGCGCATTGCCACCTGCGTTGGCGGGATGGATGCGAGCAAGGAACGCCGCGCGCTGCGCGGTGGGCCCGCGATCGTCGTCGGTACGCCCGGACGCCTGCGCGACCACCTCGAACGCGGCGCGCTCGACCTCTCGGGACTGGTCGGCGTGGTGCTCGACGAGGCCGACGAGATGCTCGACATGGGCTTCCGCGAAGATCTCGAGGAAATCCTCGACGCGACTCCCGATACGCGCCGCACGCTGCTGTTCTCCGCCACCATGCCGCGCCCGATCGAACGGCTGGCCGAACGCTACCAGCGTAATGCGCTGCGCCTGTCGCTTGCCGGCGAGACGCGCGGGCATGGCGACATCACCTATCAGGGGATCACCGTCGGCCCGTCCGAAATCGAGAACGCGGTGGTCAACATGCTGCGCTTCCACGAAGCGGAAACCGCGATCTGTTTCTGCGCCACGCGCGAAAGCGTGCGGCGCCTCCACTCCACGCTGCAGAACCGCGGCTTCGGCGTTGTCGCGCTGTCGGGCGAGCATTCGCAGTCCGAGCGCAACCAGGCGCTGCAGGCGCTGCGCGACCGGCGTGCCCGCGTCTGCGTGGCGACCGACGTCGCCGCGCGCGGGATCGACCTGCCCACGCTCAGCCTGGTGATCCACGTCGAGATCCCGCGCGATGCCGAAACGCTCCAGCACCGCTCGGGCCGCACCGGACGCGCGGGCAAGAAGGGCACTGCCGCGATCATCGTGCCCTACAATCGCCGCCGCCGGGTCGAAGGCATGCTCCGCGGGGCCCGCATCGAGGCGCAATGGATGGACGCCCCCACCCCCGAGGCGATCCGCAAGAAGGATCACACGCGCCTCATCGAGAAGCTCACCGAACCGCGCGAGATCGACGAGTCCGATCGCGAGACGGCTGCCGAGCTGATGGCGCGCATGTCGCCCGAGGACATCGCCGCCGCGCTGGTCCAGGCGCACCGCGCGAAGATGCCCGCGCCCGAGGAACTGATCGCCAATACCCCCGAAGCGCATGAGAAGGCCAAGGCCGAGCGCCACCGTCCCGGCTTCGAGGACGTGACCTGGTTCCGCATCGACATCGGCCGGCGCCAGAACGCCGAGCCGCGCTGGATCCTGCCGCTGATCTGCCGCCGCGGCCACATCACCCGCAACGAGATCGGCGCGATCCGCATCGGCCAGACCGAAAGCTGGTTCCAGGTGCCGCGCGCGGTGGCAGGCAAGTTCGCCGATGCCGTGCAGCGCACCGCCTCGCCCGAGGACGAACAGGATGCGATCGCGATCGAGGAAGCCCCCGAGGGCCCGCGTATCGAAGCGCGCGAGAACCGCCGCAAGCACGGCGGCGGTGGCGGCGCGGGCAAGATCCACGCGCGTCCCGCGGGCAAGGGTCCCGGCGGTCCGGGTGGTACCGGCAAGGGCCCCGGTGGCAAACCGCCGTTCAAGCGCGGCAAGCCCGGCGGCGGCAAACCCGGTGGCGGCAAGCCGTTCGCGGGCAAGCCCAAGTTCAAGCCGAAGGGCAAGCCGGGCGGTCCGAGCAAGGACTGATCCGGCCCCCGGCCCAGCGTCAATGCGTCAGCAAGAGCGGGATGCGCACTCCGGTGAGCATCCTGCGCGTCACGCCGCCGAACACGCGTTCGGTCAGGCGCGTATGGCCATAGGCGCCCATGACGAGCAGCCCCGCCTTGCGCGTGGCGGCCTCGGCCTGCAACGCGGCGGCAACGCCCTCGTCATGCGGCGCGACCTCGATCATCTCGCACGAGATGCCGTGGCGCGAGAGGTAGTCCGCCCCCGCAACCGGCGGCAGATCGGGCTCCTTCGCCGGTTTCGCGGATTCCTTGACCGTTGCGAGATAGACCGCACTCGACAGCTTGAGCAACGGCACCGCCGCCTTGAGCGCGTGCGAGGCTTCGGCCGATCCGTCCCACGCGACCAGCGCGGGCGCTTCGGGGTCGATCCGCGTGCAGGTCTCGGGCAGCACCAGCACCGGGCAGGACGCCGATAGCGCCAGTTCGCCCGCGGTGAAGGACGGCGTATCCGGGCCTGCTGACTGATCGCGCGCGCTCACCACCACCAAATCGTTCAGCGCGGATTCGCGCAGCAGCGCCAGCGCCGCCGGTCCGCCCGCATCGACCCAGTTCCACGACACGCCCTCATTGGCGAGATCGGCCAGCGTCGTCTCGCGCAGCCGCGCCGCCTCCTCGCGCCAGATCGGTACCATCGCGGCAAAGGCGGCGCCCTGGAAATCGAGCACGCCCACCGCTTCATAGGGGATTGCGTGCAGCAGCGTGAGATGCGCATCGAACCGCCGCGCCAGACCAAGCACGGCGTCGAGCCGTCCGGGAAAGGCGTCATCCCCGGCGGCGTTGAACAGGATCGTCTTCATGGCTCGTCTCCCAGTTTGCAGGATGGCCAACGGGCCGATTCCCGCGTGATGCGGCAGTATAGCAGCTATCCGGCGCGGCTCCTTGATCGAGATCAAACCGCGCGCTGGCATGGACCGCGAACCGCGCGCCCCAAAAGCGTGACCTTCATCGCGCATCATGCCCGCCCCGCGGCCGTGCGCGTGCGCGAGAGCAGCGCGAGAAGCGCGGTTTCGTCGGGCTTGCGAACCACGCCGACATAGCGCCCGCCGCGCAGCATGACCTGCCACAGCCCGGTCGCCACCCGCCATTCGAGCTCGGGGATCGTGACCTTCCGGTGTGCCTCTCGCGCCGCGCGCGCAGCCTCCAGCGCCGCCTCGAGCCGCGCCCTCCCGGCCTCCGAACGCGGCCGCGCGAGCGCCACGTCCCACGCCGCCGCAAAGCCTTGCGCCCCAGCCCGCGCGCGCAGGCGATAGGCAGTCTCGCGCGCCATCGAAACGCCGCGCGCTGCCGCCGCGACCGAGCGCGTCGCGGCGAGATGCCCGATGAACTCCGCCTGCCGCACGGGCGTCCATCCATCGGCGCGATGACGCAGCGGGACGGCGTGGAACGGCGGGATAGTAATGGAGGGCCTGCGCGGACGCGCGGAGCGCGGTGGGTAGTGCTTCATCCGAGAGGATAAGGCACGGGACAGGGTGTGTAGGAAAGCCCTGCCACCACGGCGTCAGCCCAGCCCACTTCGTCATCCCAGCGAAAGCTGGGATCGCCCTCGGCCCAGCCCCACCAAGGCAGCCAGCCCCGCCACGTCAACTCTGCCCCGCCATGTCATCCCAGCGAAAGCTGGGATCGCCCGCAATCGAAGAACCATGTCGAACAAATCGTCCCACTCTGGGTTCACACCCTCGATCAATTCGATCTTCCACGCGCGCTTCCACGCCTTCATCGCTTTCTCGCGCGCGATCGCATCCTCGATGCTGTCATGCTCTTCGGCATAGACAAGCCGCGCCAGCCCGTACCGCCGGCAGAAGGCCGAGCCCTTCCCCTCCCGATGCTGGACGATCCGCCGAGAGAGGTCGGCGGTCACGCCGATATAGAGCACGCCATCCTTGCGGTTGCTCATGATGTAGACCCACGCGCTCATGCGCCCCGACAGCTAGCCGCGCGCGGCGAGCGATCCCAGCTTTCGCTGGGATGACTGAGTTTGGGGTGGAAAGCAGTCACCTTGACTGCCGCATCTTTCGGACCGCCCAAACAGCAGGGTCGGAAAAAAGGAAGATGTAGGTGATGACTCTCGCGCTCCAATCATCGGCTACAAGATAGGCGATTGCCCCGCACGCGAGTGCGAACAAGAACCAAGACATCCAAGGCTTCATGGAGCAAACTTAGACTGCTTTCTCCAATGGCTGCAACGGGGTCGTTTCCTGCCTGTCAGCTTTTCGTCCCAATGCCGCGATAGCAGCCTGTCGGCTTTCGGGATTTGCCGAGGCGCTCGCGAAAGGCTCAATCGAGTCGCTTGCGGCCACCCCGCCCTCACCCACCCGCGTGGTAGAAATCATACACCTGCTGCGCCACGCCCGCGCTGATGCCGGGGGCGCGTTTGAGGTCGTCCAGCGCGGCGGCCCTGACCTTCCCCGCGGTGCCGAAATGCAGCAGCAGCGCGCGTTTGCGCGAGGGGCCGATACCGGGGATCTCGTCGAGCGGTGAGGCGGTGATCGCGCGGCTGCGTTTGGCGCGGTGGGCGCCGATGGCGTAGCGGTGGACCTCGTCGCGCAGCGTCTGGAGGTAGAACAATAGCGGCGAATTGACCGGCAGCGTCTTTTCGCGCCCGTCGGGGAAATGGAACACCTCGCGCCCCTCGCGCCCGTGATGCGGGCCCTTGGCGATGGCGATTAGCGGGACGTCCTCGATCCCCATTTCCTCCAGCGTGTCGCGCACGCTCGACATCTGCCCCTTGCCGCCATCGATCAGCACCAGATCGGGCCAGATCGCCTCGTGCCCCTTGCCCTCGGTGCGCGCGTCGAGATCGCGCCCGGTTTCGGCCAGCTTGCGGAAGCGGCGTTCCATCACCTCGCGCATCATGGCGAAATCGTCATTGGTCTTCGCGGTTTTGATGTTGAACTTGCGGTACTGGCCCTTCTCGAAGCCTTCGGGGCTGGCGACGACCATCGCGCCCAGCGCCTTGTCGCCCTGGATATGGCTGTTGTCGTAAACCTCGATCCGCTGCGGGACCTCTTCCAGTTCGAGGAATTCGGTGAGGTCGCGCAGGACCTTCGCCTTGGTCCCGGTTTCGGCCAGCCGCCGCTCTAGCGCCTCGACTGCATTGCGGCTCGCCTGCTGCATCAGCTTGCGCCGCGTGCCGCGCTGCGGGATCGAGATCGCGACGCCGTGCCCCGCCTTCTCGCACAGCGCCTCGGCGACAAGGTCCTGTTCGGGCAGCGCGCGGTCGACGAGGATGGTGCGCGGCGGCGGCACTTCCTCGTAGAATTGCAGCAATACGTCGGAGAGCACCTCCTCCTTCTCGAGCTCGCCCGTATTGCGCGGATAGAAGGTGCGGTGGCCCCAGTTCTGCCCGCCGCGGATGAAGAAGGCCTGCACCCCGACCTGCCCGCCCTTGGCGGCGAGCGCGAAGACATCGGCATCGCCCACGCCCTGCGCGTTGATCGCCTGGCTGCCCTGGATGAAGGTCGCCGCGCGCAGCCGGTCGCGCAGGATCGCCGCGGTCTCGAAATCGAGCTCCTCCGCCGCCTTCGCCATCTGCTTTTCCAGATCCTGCTGCACTGCACTCGACTTGCCGCCGAGGAAGTCCTTCGCCTCGCGCACCAGTTTCTCATACCCCGGCTCGTCGATCCGGCCGACGCAGGGCGCGCTGCAGCGCTTGATCTGGTACAGCAGGCAGGGCCGGTCGCGATTGTTGAAGAAACTGTCGGTGCAGCTGCGCAGCAGGAACAGTTTCTGCAGCGCGTTGAGCGTCTTGTTGACGCTGCCCGCGCTGGCGAAGGGGCCGTAGTAATTGCCCTTGGCCTTGCGCGCGCCGCGATGCTTGGTGATCCGCGGGAAGGCGTGGTGGGCGCGCAGCAGGATGAAGGGAAAGCTCTTGTCGTCGCGCAGCAGCACGTTGAACGGCGGGCGATAGCGCTTGATCAGCTGCGCTTCGAGCAGCAGCGCTTCAGCCTCCGAATTGGTGACCACGATTTCCATCGCGCGGCACTGGCTGATCATCCGCTGGATGCGGTTGGTGAGGCCCTTGATCTGCGTGTAATTGGCGACCCGCGCCTTGAGGCTGCGCGCCTTGCCAACATAGAGCACGTCGCCGCGGGCATCGAGCATGCGGTAGACGCCCGGGCGCGGCTTGAGCGTCTTCACCGTCTCGCGGATCGCGGTGATGCCCGCTTCGAGATCGGGCTGCGCACCGGCCACGGTCTTGCTGGCGCGGTCCTCGTGGAACCGCTCCTTGCCTCTCGGATCATGCGGGGAACCGGCTTTCGTGCGCGACATGCATGGGGAGATAGTGCGCCGCATCGGCTTGTGCAAAGCCGGTTTTGCCGCCATCCCCCGGGCGATGGACCCAACCAAAATTGCACCGCCGCGCACGGTCGGCTTCTGGGGGACGTCGCTGTTCCCGCTCAACGGGATGATCGGCGCGGGGATTTTCGCGCTACCCGCAGTGCTGGTGGCGGCAGTGGGCAACTTCGCCCCGTGGATGATGCTGGTCGGCGGGATCCTCTTCCTGCCGCTTGCGCTGTGCTATGCCTGGATGGCCACGCGGTTCGAGCATAGCGGCGGATCGGTGCTTTATGGCGAGGCCGCCTTCGGGCGTTTCGTCGGTTTCCAGGCCGGCTGGGCGCGCTATGCCAGCGCGATCGTGACCGCGGCGGCCAACATGCATGTGATGGTTGCCTATCTCGCCGCGCTCTTCCCCGAACTGGCGGGGCCGGTCGCCTCGCCCGTCGCGGTGGCGATGGGGCTGGCGCTGATCACCGCGATCAATCTTTACGGGATGCGCGCATCGGTCGGCGCGCTGGGCGTGATGACCGCGATCAAGCTGGTCCCGCTGGGTGCGCTGATCCTGTCGGCCTTCTTCGCGGGGGGCGAGATGGGGGCGGTGACGCTGCCGCAGTTCAGCCAGGTCGAGACGGTCATCCTCCTGACCTTCTACGCCTTCATCGGCTTCGAGGGCGTGGTCGAGGCGGCGGGCGAGTTCAAGCATCCCAAGCGCGACGTCCCGCTGTCGATCGTGACCATGGTGAGCGGGGTGACGCTGCTCTACATGGCGATCATCTGGGCCTTCATCGCGATCGGCCCCCAGTTCGCGGGCGAGGACAATGCGCTGGCGGGCGTGGCGGGTGCCTCGATGGGGCAGATCGGGTCACTCGCGATCGTCGTCGCGGCCAGCTTCAGCATCGGCGCGAACAATTTCGCCAGCGGCGTGGCGCAGCCGCGGCTGATGTACGGCATGGCCGAGCGCGGCATGCTCCCGCGCTGGTTCGAATATGTCCACCCGCGCTTCCTCACGCCGTTCAACGCGATCCTGTTCTATGGCGTGGTGGCGATGCTGTTCGGCCTGTGGGAAGGCTTTGAGGTGCTGGCGATCGCGGGGACGCTGGTGCGGCTGGTGACCTATATCGTGACCAGCTGCGCGCTGCCCGTGCTCGAACACCGCGAGGGGCGGATCGTCCCGTTCCATCTGTTCTGCGTGATCTTCGCGGTGGGCAGTTCGCTGTTTATCGCTGCCCAGGCGCAGGCGCAGGCGTGGCTGGTGCTCGGCGGGTTTATCGCCGCGGGCACGCTGCTGTATGTTATCGCGGCGCGGCAGAAGCCGGAGTACCCGATCGACGAGGCTTAGTGGGCAGGCGGCGACGGGCCGGGCGCCCCTATAATACAATCTATCTATTACAGTGATCGCCCGATCCTGCCTGGAAGACGAAAAAAGCGCTGATTAGATATACTTGGCGATAAATGCGCCACTACCCCCTGTAGTGGGCGGCGCAATTCTACAATTCTTCCGATCTTTTCAAAGACATTGTCCGCTCACTCGAGTCGGAATGAGTCAGTGAGAACCGTCGATTACGACGACGTACGGTCGCGTCTGCAAAACATAGCAAACAGGAGACCGCCAATGTCCGGCCATGAACATCACGGAATGAAGCCCCTCGAAGGGATGAGCGCCTATTGCCGGCGCGGGCACCAGCCCGGCCACCAGCGCGACGACCGTTTCGGGCGGTTGTTCCCCAAGCTCAGTCCCGCCTACATCCCTATCCACACGCTCGAGGCGATCGGCCGCAAGGGCGGGCCGATGGATGGCAAATCGAAGAACGACCGGACCGATACCGTCCCCGTCGGCATGGTTTTCTTCGGCCAGTTCGTCGATCACGACATCACGCTCGACGCGAGCACCACCTTCGACAGCGTGGTCGACGATCCGGGCGAGATCGCCAATGTCCGCACGCCCACGCTCGATCTCGACTGCGTCTATGGCGTCGGGCCCGAAGCGCAGCCCTATCTCTACGAACAGGCGGGCGCGTTCGCGGGGGCCAAGCTGCTGACTGGGAGCGACAATCCCGGCCAGGCGGGCGAGCGCGACCACGATCTCCTGCGCAGCCCCAATGGCCGCGCGATGATCGGCGATCCGCGCAATGACGAGAACCGCATCATCAGCCAGCTGCAACTGGCGATCATCCGCTTCCACAACCACGTCTGCGACACTCTGCATGCGGAAGACGGCTTCGAGGGCGAGGAATTGTACGAACACGCCCGCGAGGAAACCACCTGGCATTACCAGTGGGCGGTGGTGAACGATTTCCTCGCCGCCATGTGCGGCCGCCCGGTGGTCGAGCGTATCCTCGGTTGTGGACGCGCGCATTATTGCGGCGATACGCCCTTCATCCCGATCGAATTTTCGGTGGCTGCCTATCGCTTCGGCCATTCGATGATCCCGATGGAAATCCAGGTGCAGAAGGGCAAGTCGCCGCTCGAACTGTTCGGCGCGATACTGGGTGGCGGTTTCGATGCGCTGGGCACACCCGATGGCGTGGTCGACTGGCACGAATTGCTGTTCACCCCGGCCAACCGCCAGGTCGAACGCGCGCAGAAGCTCGACCTGCTGCTGGCGGGCGACCTGCTGCAATTGCCGTTTATCACCAACGCCGAAAACTCGCTCGCGACGCGCAACCTGCTGCGCGGCAATGCCTTCCTGCTGCCCGGCGGCGAAAAGGTGGCCGAAGCGATCGGCTGCGATCCGAAGTGGACCGCCAAGGTGAAGAAACGGATCGCCAATCTATCCGACGCGGTCGATGGCGCGCTGTCCGAACACGGTGTCCCGCTGTGGCTGTGGATCCTTGCCGAAGCCGAGGTGATCGGACGCGAGGAAAGCGACGGCAGCACCAAGGAAGGCGAAGCGCTCGGCCCGGTCGGCGCAACCATCGTCGCCGAGACGATCATCGGCCTGCTCGAGAATGACGACCACTCCTATCTCGGCAGCAACCGCAACTGGTCGCCGCGGCCCGAGTGGGACACGCTGGGCAAGCTGGTGACCGTGGCGCAGCCCTAAAGGCTTGCACACCGCCCCCGCGCGGCTAGGGCGCTTCGCATGGAACATGGCTTCGATGCGATCGTCCTGGGCGCCGGGGCCGCGGGCCTGATGTGCGCGGCGCGTGCGGGGCAGCGCGGGCGCCGCGTGCTGGTGCTCGAACGCGCAAGCGCGCCGGGGAAGAAGATCCTCATCTCGGGCGGCGGGCGCTGCAATTTTACCAATATCGGCGCGGGTCCGGCCAATTACCTGTCCGCCAACCCCCATTTCGCCAAATCGGCGCTCGCACGCTACACCGCGCAGGATTTCCTCGAACTCGTCGAAAGCTACGGCATCGCCTGGCACGAAAAGACGCTCGGCCAATTGTTCTGCGACGGGTCGGCCAAGCAGATCGTCGCGCTCTTACTCGAGGAATGCGCCAAGGGCGGCGTCGAGATCCGCTGCGGCGAAGAGATCGTCCGCGTCGAACAAGGCGACGGTTTCACCGTTACCACGCAGACCGGCAGCTATCGCGCCCCGGCGCTGGTAATCGCGACCGGCGGCCCCTCGATCCCCAAGATGGGCGCCACCGGCTTCGCCTATGATCTTGCGCGGCAATTCGGTCTCAAACTGGTCGAGCCGCGGCCGGCGCTGGTCCCGCTGACGCTGGGCGGCGAGGAAGTGCTGTTCCGCGACATTTCGGGCGTGTCTGCGCCGGTCGTCGTCTCGGCCAATAAGGCCAGCTTTGCCGAAGCCGCGTTGTTTACGCATCGCGGCCTGTCCGGCCCGGCGATCCTGCAGGCCAGTTCCTACTGGCGGTCGGGCGAACCCCTGTTCGTGGACTTCCTGCCGCAGCGCGGCGCCGGATGGCTGCTCGACGCCAAGCGCGCCAACCCGCGCGCGGGCCTGCGTGCGCAATTACGCGACGCCTTCCCCGCGCGGCTGGCGGATATATTGACCGACAAGCTCGCGCTCGAAGGCGAGCTGGGCAACCTGCCCGACAAGGCGCTGCGCGCCGCGGGCGAACGGCTCAAGCGGTGGGAATTCCGCCCCAATGGCACCGAGGGCTTTGCCAAGGCCGAGGTTACCGTCGGCGGCATCTCGACCGCCGAACTGTCATCGAAGACGATGGCCGCCAAGCGTATCCCCGGCCTCTATGCCATTGGCGAGGCGGTCGATGTGACCGGCTGGCTGGGCGGCTACAATTTCCAATGGGCCTGGGCGAGCGGGGTCGCGGCGGGCGACGCGCTGTAGCTTCGCGCGCCGCCCCTGCCGCTAGAACATCTTGCGCAGATCCACGCCGATATAGCGCCCGACCGGGTCGATCCGGCGCGGGTCGTAGGCTTCGGGGACGACCCCGCTGGCATCGACCACGCGGCGCTGCCCATCGAACACATTGTCGAGCACGAAGGCGACACGGAAGCCCTTGAGGAAGCCCTCGTCGCGTTCGAGGATTTCCCCGAGATCGGCGAACAGCCGCAGGTCGAAGGTCACCAGGTCGCCGAAGAACAGATCGCTCGATCCGGGCAGGCCGCTACCGCGCAGCTCGGCTTCGCCGAGGTAATTGCCCGACAGGCGCACGCCATACCCATCGATGAACATCCCGGCTTCGAGCCGCGACGTGTGTTCGGGGATCGCGCCGCTACCCAGCACAAAGCCGTCGAGCTGGTCGAAAACCGGTCCGCCAGCCGCCAGCGTCACTTCGTTTTCGAGCGCGATGGTGTGGTTGAGGTTGACGAAATAGCGCCCGCCCGAGCCGCCACGCCGGGCGAAGGGGTTCATCCCGCCGCCGCGCTGCTGGCTTTCACCCTGCGGCGGACCACCCGCGCCATCGGCGGCACATGTGCGCTCGCGGAAGGCCTTGAGCCGCTCGGGATCGATCTCGCCATCTTCGCCGCGCAGCCGTTCGAGCATCTGCGGCGGCAATTGGTCGAGCTGCGGCGGTTCGGCGCACAGCGCGGTGCGCAGCTCGGCGAAGCGGCCGATATCGGCCTCGCCCTCGGCGCTGCACAGCCGCTGGCGGAGCATCTCGACGCGCGCCGGATCGGGCTCGCCATTCTCGTCGAGCAGGCGGGCCCGCATCCCCTCGGGCAGCTGCGACAGGTCGGGTGTGCCGGTAGTGGGTGCGGCGCATAGTTTCTCGCGCATCGCAGCAAAGGCCGCAGGATCGAAGCGCGAACCGCCAGCGCTGCCACCGGGGCGCCCGGCACTGCGGCCAGCCGCCGGCGGACCGCCCCGGCTGCTTTCGCCGCTATCCGAACCGCCGAAGCTGCCGCGGGTCGATAGACCGAAGCTGAGCGTGCGG
The DNA here is from genome assembly GCF_036867055.1 of Qipengyuania sp. Mu-71. Classification (NCBI taxonomy): domain Bacteria; kingdom Pseudomonadati; phylum Pseudomonadota; class Alphaproteobacteria; order Sphingomonadales; family Erythrobacteraceae; genus Qipengyuania; species Qipengyuania sp. Mu-71. The sequence goes on from NZ_JBAJHR010000001.1 coordinate 1,772,301, forward strand.
CTGCGCGTTTCGTACAGCGTCACCGGGCTGCGGTCGATCGCCAGCAATTCACCCGCCCCATTGCGCGTCACGCGATCGGGAAAGGCCTGTTCGAAAGCCGAGGTGAACGCGGGCGAGGACAGCGTGACATCGCGCGAGCGGTTGATCGCATAATCGGCCTGCAACCGCGTGCCTTCCCAGAAGGGCAGTTCCCAGTTCGCGCCGAATTTCCAGTCGGACTGCGTTTCGGCGCGCAGGTCGGGATTGCCGCCGGTGATCACCGTCGCCAGCACATCCTGCCCGGTGGCGAAATCGAACACCGAGACATTGGCCTCGTCGATCCGCGGCGAGCCCAGCGCGCTCAGCCCGGGGGCGACTTCGCGCCAGATCCGCGTCGCCTGCAGGTTGAGGTTTTCGAATGGCGACCAGTTCACGCCCAGGCTCCAGTCCTGCAGCGTCCCGAAGTCCGACAGATGGTTGATCCCCGCCTGCCCGGAAACCGAGATGTCGCCAACGGCATCGAGGAAGCCGGTCCGGCGGCTGGTAAGCGGGACGACGATATTGACGCCGCCCGACAGATCGCCGCGCGTCAGCTGCGTATCGAAAGCGGTACGCGTGTCGTCGCTCTCGATCCGCTGCCAGTCGTAACCCACATCGAAGGTGGTCGCGATCTCGCCTGCGGGGATTTCGACCGCGATGCCGCGCAGCGTCACCAGATTGGTCGCATTCCACGTGGTCGAGCGCGAAATATCGTAGCCCGCAGCGGCGCTGCGATCGACTTCACTGCGCGTCTTGGTGCGGCCGCCGTCGAAGGTGGCGGTCAGCTGGAAGTCGCCGACCGGCTGGGTGTAGCTGGCCGCAGTGGACAGCGTATCGGTGCGGTTGCGCCGTTCGATCGGTTCGAGCACGCCATCGACCTGGCGCAGGCCCGACAGGCCGAGGCTTTCCTCGCGCGAGCCAGTCAGGTTGAGGCTGATCGAGGAACCGTTGTCGATGAAGGCCTTGGCATAGTTCGCGGTCGCCTCGACGCCGTAGCTGTCCGAGACGAGGCTGCGGAACGGGGCTTCATCGGCGACACCGGGGATCGACGAAGTGGTCACCAGATCGCGCTCGTCCTCGGTCAGGAGGCTGACGTCTTCGACCTCGAGATTGAGGTTGATCCGCGCGCCGTCATTGATCGAGAGGTAGCCGATCTCCTGCTCGTTGCGCCAATAGCCGCCGCGCGCGGGCGCCTCGGCCTCGACTTCCGCGGTGATCGAGGAATAGCTTTCCTGCAGCACGATATTGACCACGCGCTGGTCGGGCGAATAGCCGAAGCGCTGCGCCACTTCCTCGGCGAAAACCTCGATCTTGGCGATGCTTTCGGGCGGATAGGAACGGAATTCGCGGAAGCTGGACACGCGGATGCCGTTGATTAGGAACACCGGCCGGCCGCTGCCGCGCCCACCGCGCGCGCTGCCTGTCGCGGGTTCGATCGCCGCGATGATATCGGCGATCGAGCTGCCGCCGAACGCCGCGATATCCTCGCTGTCATATTCGGCCACGGGTGGCTGGTCGACGATCAACTGCCCGCGGATGCGCGCACCGGTGACGACGATCGTCCCGGGTGCGGACAGCACGTCTTCATTGACCTCGGGCGCGGGCTCAGCCGCCTGGCCGGTATCCTGGGCGTGGACCGCCGTGGCCCAGCCGAGTGCGAGGAGCGAAGTTGCGACAAATGATAGGGATTTCAAGCGCAGGGCCTTCCGTCTTAAATTATCCAAACCGCCCCCGTGTGGCAGGCTATTGCGACGATGAATGCCGACAGGCAAGCGGGGTTTCCGTATCGGTTTGTCGCTGAACGAATAGGATATACGTTCCGTCGATGGCACTTGGATGCAGCGAGGCTTCCCTTTTCCCCCCGTCACCGCTAAAGGCCGCCGCTCATATTGCACAATCGAACGGATACGAAGACCTACATGGCGAAAGAAGAACTTCTCGAAATGCGCGGCAAGGTGGTTGAACTGCTGCCCAATGCGATGTTCCGCGTCGAGCTCGAGAACGGCCATGAAGTGCTTGGTCACACCGCTGGCAAGATGCGCAAGAACCGCATCCGCGTGCTGGTGGGCGACGAAGTCCTGTGCGAACTCACGCCCTACGATCTGACCAAGGCGCGGATCACCTACCGCTTTATGCCCGGTCGCGGCGGCCCCGGCCCGCAATAAGCGCCGGTGGGCCAGCCCACACTCATCCTCGCATCGGCCAGCCCCCGCAGGCGCGAATTGATCGCGCGCCTCGGGCTGGAGCCGGCTGCGATCAATCCCGCCGATATCGACGAAACGCCCGCTGCCGGCGAACGCCCGCGCGACTATGCCATCCGCATGGCGCGCGAGAAGGCGCAGGCCGCCGCAACGGACGACGGCTTCGTGCTGGCCGGCGATACGGTGGTCGCCGCCGGGCGCCGCATCCTGCCCAAGGCGGAGGATGTCGCGACCGCGCGGAAATGCCTCGAACTGCTTTCGGGCCGCCGTCACCGTGTGCTGTCGGCGATCGCGCTGCGTGCACCCGACGGCACTCTGCGCGAGCGGCTGTGCGAGACCGTGGTCCTGTTCAAACGCCTCTCCGCCGAGGAGATCGACGCCTATCTCGCCAGCGGGGAATGGGAGGGCAAGGCCGGGGGCTATGCCATCCAGGGCCTCGCCGAAGGGCTGATCTCGCGCATCCAGGGCAGCCATTCGGGGGTTGTGGGACTGCCGCTCTATGAAACGCGTGCGCTGCTCAAATCCGCAGGGTTCCAGATTGTCTGACAGCGGGGGGCCTGGCAGCGACGGGCCCGAATGGCTGGTCGAACACGGGATCGGCGAAAGCCGCGCATTGCTGGTCCACGGCGAAGAGGTGGTCGCCGCGAAATTGCACTGGCCGGGCGATCTCCCGGTCGACAGCACCGCGCTGGCGCAACTGGTGTCGAAGCCCGCCGGGGGTGCACGCGGGCTCGCGCGGATGGCGAATGGAACTGAAATCCTCGTCGACCGCATTCCGCCCCGCGCGACCGAGGGCAGCGCGCTGACCCTGCGCATCACCCGCGCCGCGATTGCCGAGCGCGGACGGTTCAAGCGCGCGCAGGGCCGCGTGATCGAGAGCGAGGCCGGCGCACCGCCGCCGCGCGACGATATCTTCGTGCTGGGCAATGCCGTCCGCCGCCTGCCCGCGGGCGAGTGGAACGAGATCTGGCATGCCGCGTCATCGGGCGAGGTCGCCTTCACCGGCGGCGCGCTGCTGTTCAGCGTGACGCCCGCAATGACGCTGATCGATATCGATGGCGATCTGGCGCCGCGCGAACTCGCGCTCGCCGCGGTCCCCGCGATTGCGCGCTGGCTGCGCCTGTTCGACCTCGGCGGTTCGATCGGGATCGACTTTCCCACGCTGACGACCAAGGCGGATCGCAAGGCGGTGGACGAGGCGCTCGACGCCGCGCTGGAGGGCTGGCCGCATGAACGCACCGCGATGAACGGCTTCGGCTTCGTCCACATCGTCGCACGGCTGACCGGCCCTTCGCTGCTCCACCGCTTCGCCACCGCCCGCGTGGGCGCTGCGGCGCGCATGGCGCTGCGCCGCGCGGAACTGGTCGACGGGCCGGGGATGACGCTGCTGGCGATCCATCCCGCGGTGCGGGCCAAGCTCAAGCCCGAATGGATCGCCGAACTCGAACGCCGCACCGCGCGGCCCCTGCGGATAGAGACCGATCCCGGGCTTGCGATCGAGGCCGCCACCGCCCAGATCGTGCCGCATGACGAGTAAGCCCCGCCCCTGCCCGATCTGCCGCAAGCCGCGCAGCGAGGAGCACACGCCGTTCTGTTCGCCCCGCTGCCGCGACCGCGACCTCGCACAATGGTTCGGCGATGGCTATGCCGTGCCGGCGCGCCCCGCCCTGCCCGAGGAAATCGCGGCGGAAGTCACCAAGGGGCAGGACGACTAATTACCCCCTTGCCAAGGCGAGCCAGCTTCGCCATAGGCGCGCTCTCATTGCTCGCGGGGCTGTTTTGAAGCCCCTTCGCCGAAGCAGTGTGCCCGGGTAGCTCAGGGGTAGAGCAGACGACTGAAAATCGTCGTGTCGGTGGTTCGAATCCGCCCCTGGGCACCACTTCGCTGCAATGCTTTCCCTCTCACGCCGCCCACGCTAGGCAGCGGGGATGCATGAAACCGCCAGCACTGCGCTCTCCGCTTTCGACATCGCCGCGATCCTCGTGGTCGCCTCGGCATTGCTGGGCTGGTTCAACCACCACTTCCTCAAGCTGCCGCATGTCATCGGGCTGACCGTGATGGGCGCGCTGGGGGCGATCGGGCTCACGGTGGCCGATGCCTTCATTCCCGGGGTGACGCTCGACGACTGGGTCGCCGACACGCTGCAGCAGATGAATTTCACCGAGACGCTGCTGCAGGGCATGCTCAGCTTCCTGCTGTTCGCCGGCGCGCTGCATGTCGATCTCGACCGCCTCAAGGTCGCGTGGCTGCCGGTGCTACTGCTCTCCACCGTCGGCGTGATGATTTCGACCGTGCTCGTCGGGCTCGCCATGTGGGGCGTGGGCATGCTGCTGGCGCTGGGGATCGCGCCGATCTGGTATTTCGTCTTCGGCGCGCTGATCGCCCCGACCGACCCGGTTTCGGTGCTCGGCGTGCTGCGCGAGGAAAAGGTCCCGCAATCGCTGCAGAGCGCAGTGGCGGGCGAGAGCCTGTTCAATGACGGCGTCGGCATCGTGGTGTTCATCATCCTGCTCGGCGCGGCGGTGAGCGGGAACGACTTTTCCTTCGCCGAGGGCGCACGGCTGTTCGCGATCGAGGCGGGCGGCGGCATCCTGATCGGGCTGGTCGCGGGCTATATCGGCTACCGCGCGCTGGCGGGGATGGACGAATACACGCTCGAGGTGCTGGTCACGCTGGCGGTGGTGATGGGCGGGTATGCGCTGTGCAACTACCTCACGCTTTCGGGCCCGCTGGCGATGGCGGTGGCCGGCCTGTTGATCGGCAACCACGGCGTTACCTATGCGATGAGCGACGTGACGCGCGATTACCTCGTCAAGTTCTGGGAGCTGGTCGACGAATTGCTCAATTCGGTGCTGTTCCTGCTGATCGGGCTGGAAATGATCGTGCTGGTCGCGGGCTTTGACGAACTGGTGCTGGCGCTGGCGGCGATTCCGCTGACGCTGGCTGCACGCGGGGTCGGCATTGTCGTTTCGACCAAGGCGATCCCCGCCGCACGGCTGCAGGACAAGGGCGCAGGCCGCGTGCTGTGGTGGGGCGGGCTGCGCGGGGGGATTTCGATCGCGCTGGCGCTGTCGCTGCCCGCGGGCGAGACGCGCGACCTGATCCTCGCCGCAACCTTCGCCGCGGTGCTGTTCAGCGTCCTCGTCCAGCGCGCCACGCTGGGGCGGCTGATCGAGAAGCTGAAACGCGACCACGCGCCCGCGGTCGAAGACGATACCGCGGCGGCAGCAGGCGCGCCGCCTCCGCCCTAGGACGCGGTCACATCGTCCGCCGCGGCGCCGATCTCGGCCCAGATGCGCGCCAGATCGGCATCCTCGATGCAATAGGGCGGCATGACATAGACGGTGTTGCCGAGCGGCCGCAGCAGCAGGTCCGCCTCGCGGAACCGGCGCAGCAGCTTCGGCCCGAGGTCGGACAGATAGCTGCCGCCCGGATTGCCCAGCTCCAGCGCGGCAATCGTCCCGCAGCGCCGCGCATTGCGCACCATCGGATGTTCGCCGAGCGTATCGAGATGCGCCTGCTGCTTCGCTGCCAGCGCCGCGATCCGCTCGAGGACCGGCTCCTCGCGCCAGATCGCCAGATTGGCGTTGGCCGCCGCGCAGGCCAGCGGATTCGCGGTATAGCTCGACGAATGGTAGAACGTGCGCGTGCGGTCGGTCGAATAATGCGCGTCCCAGATCGGCTCGCTCGCCATGGTCACCGCCAGCGGCATCGCCCCGCCGGTCAGCCCCTTGGACAGGCACATGATATCGGGCACCACATCGGCCTGTTCGCAGGCGGTCAGCGTGCCGGTGCGGCCCCAGGCGGTCATCACCTCGTCGGCGATGAACAGCGTGCCGTGGCGGGCGCAGATCGCGCGCATCTCGGCCAGCACCGCAGGCGAATACATCAGCATGCCGCCCGCCCCCAGCACCAGCGGTTCGACGATGAACGCCGCCGCCCCGCCCGCGCATTCGGCTTCGAGCGCGTCGAGGGTGGGCTGCGGATCATTGCCGGGAAAGGGCACGCGCCCGACATCGAACAGCATCGGCGCATAGGCGGCGTTGAACACCCCGCGCGCACCCACCGACATCGCGCCGATCGTATCGCCGTGATAGGAATGCTCCATCACCACGATCCGGCTGCGGTTCTCCCCGCGATGCGTCCAGAAGCCGAGCGCCATCTTCAGCGCGACCTCGACCGCGGTCGAACCACTGTCGGAAAAGAACACGCGGGTCAGTTCGTCGGGCAGGATCCGGCACAGTTCGCGCGCAAGATCCTCTGCCGGTTGGTGCGTCCAGCCAGCGAAGATCATCTGGTCGAGCCGCTGCGCCTGGTCGGCGATCGCCGCCATGATGCGCGGGTGGCAGTGGCCATGCGTGGTCACCCACCAGCTCGAAATGGCGTCCACCACGCGGCGGCCGTCCTCGGTGTGCAGCACCGCGCCTTCGGCATGCGTGACCAGCGGCACCGGATCGCCCAGCCCGTGCTGCGTGAAGGGATGCCATACTGGCGATTGCGTCACAGGAAATCTCCCAGGTCGAAATTCTCGGTAAAGGCCCGGGCGAGCGTCGCCGCGTCGAGCGTGGCGAGCAGCGGCAGCCGGCCGAGCCGCTTTACCTCGCCGAGCCGGCAGATCGTCGCCTCGCTGTCCTCCACCGCGTCGCCGACGAAGGCCACGCCGTGGATTGCCACCCCGCGCGCGCGCAGCGCTTCGATAGTCAGCAGCGAATGGTTGATCGTGCCCAGTGCGGTGCGCGCCACCACGATCGCAGGCAGGCCCCAGCGCGCGAACATGTCGGCATAGAGCAAGTCCCCGCCGAGCGGCACGAGCGCGCCGCCCGCCCCCTCGACCACCAGCGGACGCGGCGCGGGAAGTGCCAGCCGGTCGGGATCGATGGCGACCCCGTCGATCTCGGCTGCGCGGTGCGGCGAACAGGGCGTCGCCAGGCGATAGGCCTCGGGCAGCACGCGGGTTTCGGGCAATCCCGCAAGCTTCGCCACCTGCGCCCGGTCGCCGCCTTCCTCCAGCCCCGCCTGCACCGGCTTCCAGTAATGCGCATCGAGCGCGCCGGTCAGCGCGGCGGCGAAAACGGTCTTGCCGACGTCGGTATCGGTCCCCGTGACGGTGAATGCACTCATGCGAGTATCTCCGAAAGCGTGTCGGCCAGCGCGTCGATCTGCGCCCGGCCGATATTGAGAGTGAGCGAGATGCGCAGGCGGCTGCTGCCCGCAGGAACGGTGGGCGGGCGGATACCGCGGATATCGAAGCCCGCGCTGCGCAGCGCCCCGGCAATCTGCATGGTGCGTGCTTCGTCACCCAGCACCAGCGGCATGATCTGCGATCCGCTGGCGCTGACGCCGAAGGGCGCGAGTTTGCGGCCGGCATAGCCGATCAGATCGTGCAGCGCTTCGCGCCGTCCGGGTTCCTCCTCCACGATCCTCAGCGCTTCGCGCACGCAGGCGGCCATCAGCGGCGATGGCGCGGTGGAGAAGATGAAGCCCCGCCCGCGATTGATCACATGGTCGCGCATTACGCGCGGCCCGCACAGCAGCGCGCCTTCGCTGCCCAGGGCCTTGCCGCAGGTTCGCAGCACGATCGCGTTATCGCGTCCGTCGATATCCGCAGCCAGCCCCCGGCCGCCATCGCCGAACACGCCGGTGGCATGCGCATCGTCTGCCAACAGCACCGCGCCATGGCGATCCGCCAGATCGGCAAGTTCGGCAATCGGTGCACGGTTGCCGTCCATGCTGTAGAGCGTTTCGACCGCGATCCAGGCCTGGCCCGCGGCATTGCCGGCCCGCCAATGCGCGAGCGCTTCGGCAAAGGCGCCGACATCATTGTGCGGCACCGCAATGCATTCCGCCCGCGACAGACGCATCCCTTCGTGCGCGCTGGCATGAACCAGCGCGTCGTGGAAGATCGCATCCCCGCGCTGGGGCAGTGCCGACAGCAGCACGCTGTTCGCGCCGTAGCCATTGGCGAGGAACAGCGCGCTTTCGCAGCCGAAGAAGCGCGCGGCCTCCGCCTCCAGCGCCTCGTGTTCGGGATGGTTACCGCGCAGCAGCCGCGAACCGCCCGAACCGACGGGAACCCCGCGCTCGAGTGCGTCCATCACGGCGTTCTTGAGCCGCGCGCTGCCCGCCAGCGCGAGGTAATCGTTCGAGGAGAAATCGGCGCCGCCGGGAAGCGACAGGCTGCGCAGCCGCGCCGCGTGCGCCAGCCCCGCCAGATCGTCGACCTGCGCGGCAAGCGGAGTGTTGGTGGTGCGCCCCGTATCCATGCCGCGCGCGCTAACCACCGCGCCGCGCGCCTGCAATTGCTTTCGTCAATCGGCTTCTGTATGGCTCGCTACACGCCCCGGCAGTCGCAATCGCCAGTCGATTCCGTCGCCGGGGCGCAGGCTTTTCTAGCGTGAAGGAATGCATATTCATGGCTCGTCGGCGCCAGATCTACGAAGGCAAGGCCAAGATCCTGTACGAAGGTCCCGAACCGGGCACGATCATCCAGTATTTCAAGGATGATGCGACCGCGTTCAACGCCGAGAAGAAGGGCACGATCAACGGCAAGGGCGTGATCAACAATCGCATCAGCGAATATGTGTTCACGCGGCTGTCGCACATCGGCATCCCCACGCACTTCATCCGCCGCCTCAACATGCGCGAACAGCTGGTGCGCCAGGTGGAAATCATCCCGCTCGAAGTGGTGGTGCGCAATGTCGCTGCCGGTACGCTGAGCAAGCGTCTCGGGATCGAGGAAGGCGAGCTGCTGCCGCATACGCTGATCGAATATTGCCTCAAGGACGATGCGCTGGGCGATCCCAAGGTCTCCGAAGAGGAAATCGCCTGCTTCAACTGGTGCAGCCATGAAGAGCTGCAGGACATGTCGAGCATGGCGATCCGTATCAACGATTTCCTCTCGGGCATGTTCAGCGCGATCGATATCCGCCTGATCGACTTCAAGCTGGAATTCGGCCGCATCTGGGATGGCGATTTCAGCCGGGTGATCCTGGCCGACGAGATCAGCCCCGACGGCTGCCGCCTGTGGGACATCAACACCGGCGAAAAGCTCGACAAGGACCGCTTCCGCCGCGACCTCGGCGGCGAAAGCGAAGCCTATCAGGAAGTCGCGCGGCGTCTCGGCCTGCTGCAGAACGAAGACAGCGGCCCGGGCGAAGTGCTCGACATGAACGCGCATCGCGGGCGGCTGCGGACCCCGTCCAAGCCTAAGAAGTAACGCGGCCAGCCGCACCCGGCGCGAGCCGCGCGGCGCAGCGTTGGTATAGAAAAAGGGCCGGAGGGATCGCTCCCCCGGCCCTTTTCTTGGTCGGTCGTCCGCGCGCTTAGTAGCTGACGCGGGCCGAGATACCGAACACGCGCGGATCGTTGACGAAGGCGGTGTTGTTGTTGAAGTCGATGCCGCCCTTCACATTGTCGGCATCGAGGATGTTGCGGACGAAAGCGGCGACTTCGAACGTGCCGTCCCGCTTGGCATAGCCGACGCGCAGCCCGCCCTCGATCTGGTTGTTGGTGTTGAACTCGGCGCTTTCGTAGATGAACAGGTTGGTCTTGCCCTGGTAGGCCCAATCGGTGAAGGCGAAGAGCTCACCCGCATGGCCCACCGGAACGCCGTAGCGCGCGGTCACGTCGGCGATCCATTCGGGCGCATTGGGGAACGGGTTGCCGTCCACCAACGCGCGCGTGTTGCCCGACAGGACCACGGTCGGATCGGTCACGGTGCACTGTGCACAGATGCCCACGGCCAGCGTGTCGTCCTGGATCTCGGTCTTGTTCCAGCTGACGCCTGCAGTGACGAGGAAGTCGGGCGTGATCTGGAAGGCGCTGTCGAGTTCGAACCCGTAGCCGCGACCTTCCTCGGCATTGACCAGTTGCACGAGGTTGCCCGCGCCGCCCACCGCAGTGAACTGCGGATCGTCGATCGTGTAGTAATAGACCGCGCCGTTCAGACGCACGCTACGGCCCGCGAATTCGGACTTGAAGCCGGCTTCGTAGCTCATGATCTTTTCCGAGGTCGCGATCGACGGGGCCGAACCGAAGGCGACGTCGCGGCCCTGGATGGTCGGCGCGCGGAAACCGCTCGCCACGCGGGCATAGACGCTGGCGTCGGCGCCGACATCGTAGAATGCGGCGAGGTCCCAGCTGATCCGCTCGTCCTTGACGCTGCGCTCCTGCGCATCCGGCCCCGAGATGAACGAGGTCTGCGTCACTGCAAACTGCTTCTCGTCCTCGGTATAGCGTAGGCCGCCGGTCAGCTTGAGCGCGGGGGTGATTTCACCCGTGACCTGGCCGAACACCGCCCAGCTCTCGTTGGTGTGGTTGACGGTCACGGGCGGCGGGAAATCGAAGCCGATCGTGGTGACGTCGAAGTCGCTGTCGAAGTAGAAGCCGCCGACCTGCCATTGCAGCGGGCCGTTCGCAGCCGAAGCAATGCGGACTTCCTGCGTGAACTGTTCGAGATCGATCGAGTCCTGCGTATCGCTGGGGAACGGGATGAAGCCCGGACCGGTGACGAGGTTACCCCCGTCGATATCGCCGCGGCTGCGGCCTTCGCTGTTCGCCCAGCTGGTGATGCTGGTGAAGGTCGCGAAATCGGCTTCGTAATCGACCTTGGCGGTCGCGATCTCGGCCTTGTAGGCGGCTTCGTTACGCCCGCCGGCGTCGTAAAACACCGTGTCGCGATCGTAATTGTCGTTCAGCTCGTTGTCGCCGGGGCCAAGGATATTGGCGCGGAACAGCGTCGACTGGCCGTCGAGGTCGCGGATCGAGTAGCTGCCGAGGATCGACAGGCGATCGCCGGGGGTGATCAGCAGCTGCGCGCGGCCCGCCACTTCGCTGTAGGCGCCGTAGACGTCCTCTTCACCGGTGAAACCGTTGTCGACCCAGTTGTCGCGCTGCTGCCACAGGCCCGAAAGGCGCAGCGACACCACCCCGGGTGCGAGCGGCAGCGTCACGCCGCCATCGGCCGAGATGCTGTTGAAGCTGCCGTAGCTGACCGAACCGTCAACCGCGAATTCGTCGCCCGGCTTGACCGTGTCGATCTTGACGATGCCGGCAGGCGTGTTGCGGCCGAACAGCGTGCCCTGCGGCCCGCGCAGCACTTCGATGCGCTCGACGTCGAAGATGGGGAACGACTTGAGCGTCACGTTTTCCATCACGACATCGTCCATCACCACCGAGACCGGCTGCGAGGCGGCGAGATCGAAATCGGTATTGCCGAGCCCGCGGATGTAGAAACGCGGTGCGGCGCGGCCGTTCGAGCTTTCGACGAACAGGCCCGGCACGCGCGCGGCCAGCGCGGTGATTTCAGCGCCCGCATCGAAGATCGTGCGCACGGTGCTGGCATCGAGAGTCGCAGCCGAAACCGCGACATCCTGCAGGTTTTCCTCGCGCCGGTTGGCGGTGACGATAATCGTATTGAGCTGGCCCGCGCCGGCTTCTGCGGTGCCGGAGCTGTCGGCGTCGACATCCTGCGCGAGGGCGGGTTGCGCAGCGAACGCCGCGAAGGCGAGCGTGCTGGCGCCGAGAAAACGGGCAGCGGTGGATCGAATGGTCATGTAGGGAAGTCCTGCTTGAGCGCGCACATGGGGGGCGGGCATTTGGAGGGAAGCGGCACGATCGCCGTGCGCATCCGATAGCAGGTTGCGCGGGAAATTGGCGTGCGACGCTCAGGGTTGCGACAGATTGATTGCAAATGTTGCAATCGCGCTACAATCCGTCGCGCATATGCCGCCCTTGCAACCTTCCCCGCTGCGCATGCGCGCGGGCTTGAATGCGCGCGGGTGCTGCGCCATAGGCGCGCCAACACGAAAGGCCTGTCGATGAAGATCCGCGTCCATGTTTCGCTCAAGCCCGGCGTCCTCGATCCGCAGGGCCGCGCCGTCCACCATGCCCTCGAAGGGCTGGGTTTCGACGGCGTTGCCGATGTTCGCGTGGGCCGGCTGATCGAACTCGAAGTGGCCGATGGCACGAGCGACGCGGCGCTGACCGATATGTGCGAGAAGCTGCTCGCCAACACGGTGATCGAAAACTACCGCATCGAGAAGGTCGGCTGATGGCCCTGCGCGCCGCCGTCATCACCTTCCCCGGTTCCAATTGCGACCGCGACATGGCGGTGGCGATCGAGCGGGTTACGGGCACTGCCCCGCTGCGGGTCTGGCATGCCGATGCCGAACTGCCCGAGCGGCTCGATTTTATCGCGCTGCCCGGCGGCTTCTCCTACGGCGATTACCTGCGGTCGGGCGCGATGGCGGCGAACAGCCCGGTCATGCGCGGCGTCAAGCAACAGGCCGAACGCGGTGTGCCCGTGCTGGGCGTGTGCAACGGCTTCCAGGTACTCACCGAAGCCGGCCTCCTGCCCGGTGCGCTGATGCGCAATGCCAGCCAGAACTTCATCTGCCGGACCGTCCCGCTGACGGTCGAGAACAACCAGTCGCTGTTCACCGGCGGCTACGACCAGGGCCAGACGATCCATATCCCGGTCGCGCATCACGATGGCAATTACTTTGCCGACGAGGATACGCTCGACCGGATCGAGGGCGAAGGCCGCGTGGCGTTCCGCTATGTCGAGAATTGCAACGGTTCGCGCCGCGACATCGCCGGCGTGCTCAATGCCGCGGGCAATGTGCTCGGGATGATGCCGCACCCCGAACGCGCGGTCGATCCGGCGCATGGCGGGACCGACGGCCTGGCGCTGTTCGAAAATGCCCTGAAAGCGTTGGCCGAAGCCTGATCAGGCGCTTTTGAGCCGCTGCTCCGCTGCCCGGCGGGTAAAGACGCCCGCAACGTCGTCGCGCGGCATCGGGCGACCGAAGTGGAAGCCCTGGATCTTGGTGCAGCCCATGCTGCGGATCATCTCCGCTTCTTCCTCGTTCTCGACGCCTTCGGCGGTCGTGGTCATGCCGAGACTGTCGGCCATGGCAACGACAGCGCGAATGATGGCAATCGATTCGGGGCTCTGCTGCGCGGCACCCTGCACAAAGGTACGGTCAACCTTGATGGTCGAGAACTTAAGCTTGCGCAGGTAGCCGAGCGAGGAATAGCCGGTCCCGAAATCGTCGAGCGCGACCGAGCATCCCAGTGCCATGCACTCTTCGAGCGCGTTACGCGCCACGCTGGCATCGCGCAGGAAAATGCTTTCGGTAACCTCGATCTCGAGCCGCTTGGGATCGAGCCCGCTGTCCGACAGCGCGCGCACGACCGTGGCGGAGAAATCGGTTTCGAGCAGCTGTTCGGGCGAGACGTTGACGTTGACCTTGATATTGGTCGGCCAGTTCTCGGCTGCCTCCCGGCAGGCCTCTTGCATCACCCAGGTGCCGATCGGCACGATCAGGCGGGTATCTTCCGCCAGCGGGATGAACTTGCCCGGGCTGACGAAGCCGTGATCGGCGCTGTCCCAGCGGATCAGCGCTTCGAAGCTGACGATCTCTTCGGTCGTGGCGTCCACCACCGGCTGGTAGTGCAGCAGCATCTCGTCGCGTTCGAGCGCATTGCGCAGCGAATGTTCGAGCTGGCGTTTCTCTTCGGCATTGGCGTGGAGGGAGGGTTCGTATTCGCGGTGCATGCCGCCACCTTCGCCCTTCGCACGATACAGCGCGAGATCGGCGTTGCGGAGCAATTCCTCGACCGTGCGCCCGTCGCGCGGACCCAGCGCCGATCCGACGCTGGCACCGACATAGAGCACCTGGTTTTCGATGTGATAGGGTTCGGAAAGCCGCTGGATGATGTCACGCGCCAGCGTGTCCATGCGTTCGCGGTTGGCAATGTCGCGGATGACCACTGCGAATTCGTCGCCGCCCAGGCGGCCCACGACCTCGCCTTCGACGACCAGGCTTTTCAGCCGCGCGGCGACTTCGCCAAGCATCCGGTCGCCGACCAGGTGTCCAAGCGAATCGTTGATTGCCTTGAACCGGTCGAGGTCGATCATGAGAAACGCACAGCGCGAGCGCCATTCGGCGGCATATTTGAGCGCCTCGCCCAGTGCCTCGTTGAGCATGCGGCGGTTGGGCAGCTGGGTCAGCGTGTCGTAGCGCGCAAGGTATTCGATCTTCTCCGAGGATTCGCGCTGCTCGGTGACATCGGAGCCGACCCCGCGGAACCCCTGATAGGTTCCCAGTTCGTCGACGATCGGTGTGCCCGACAGCTCCCACCAGCGGTCCTGGCCGTCGATCGAGACCCTGACCACGAGGTTTGAGAAATTCTTCTTTCGCTTCAGCTTATCGGCCAGTTCGTGCAGGCTCGGCGGGAAGCGGCCGGTTTTCCAGCCGTCGCCCGAAATCAGCTGGAGGAAGGATTCCCCCTCGATCTCGCTGGGCTGCTTGCCCAGCGAAAAGGCGAAACGCGGCGAGACCGATTTGAGGCGGCGACGCGGATCGATCTGCCACAACCAATCGGCCTGGCCTTCCTCGAATTCGCGCAGCAGCATCGAGACGACTTCGCTCTTCTCCTGCATCGCCGATTCGGCGAGCCGCGCAGCCACGCGGATACGGGCGCTTTCGATAACGCCGAAGATCGCCAGCAGCGTGGTCATGAGCACGACGACGGCAAGTCCGTACTGGGCGGTGATCAGGCTGGCTGCGAGCCCGCCTACTCCCGCGCCAAGCGTGAAGGTGATCGAACTGAGCGGCGCGCCGAAGCGGCTCGCGCTGCTCGCCACCACGAGCATGGCAACGACGGCCCAGACGAGCACGACCGATGCCGGATTCGCAAGCCAGGCGCAGGCAAGCATGCCCGCCGACCACACCGCACCCTTGGTGCCCGTGGCCATCGCATGGGATTTCATCTCTGCGAGTTCGATAAAGCGATTGTCGGCATCGCCCAGCCCGAGGTCGGAGCGGGAGGCGAAGCCCACCGCAACAAGCAGCGCAAGCCCCCACAACCCGAGCACTACTGTCGGAAGCGAACCATAGAGCGTCACCGCAACGAGCAGGAAGCTTGTCAGATGCAGGCCGATACGGACCTTCACCCGTTCCTGCAGCAAGGCATATTGCTGGCCGTGAACCACGCCCCAATCGGAGCCCTCGGGCGCTTCAAGCCCGATGACCTGCCGAGTCGACAGCGCAGGTGCACTGGTTTGTTGGGGGTTTACCGGCTCGCTCACCCGGGGACGATTAACCGCAAAACCTTATCCTCTGGTAAAAGACGGACCAAACAGTTGAGGCAGGAAAAAACGGTCAAACCGGCCCTAAGTTACTCCACAGTAACGGATTTCGCCAGATTTCGCGGCTGATCGACATCGGTGCCTTTGACGCAAGCCACGTGATAAGCGAGCAATTGCACCGGTATCGCGTAAACCAAAGGTGCGATCAGCGGATGGACGCGCGGCATCTCGATCGTCGCGAGACAGCCCTCGCCCGCAGCTTCCAAACCCTCGGCATCGGAGATGAGCACGATCTGTCCGCCGCGCGCACGCACCTCTTCCATATTCGACACGGTCTTTTCGAACAGCGGACCTGAAGGCGCGAGCACGATCACGGGGACGTCATCGTCGATCAGCGCGATGGGGCCGTGCTTCATCTCCCCGCTGGCATAGCCCTCGGCGTGGATATAGCTGATCTCCTTCAGCTTCAGCGCCCCTTCGAGCGCGAGCGGATAATCAGGTCCCCGGCCCATATAAAGAACGTCGCGCGCCGGGGCGATCAGATGCGCCATGCTGGCGATATCATCATCATGGTCGAGCGCGGCGTTGAGCGCGGCGGGCGCTTCGAGGAGATGCGCGACCACCTCCTGCTCCTCGGCGCGGCTCATCAGCCCTTTCTTCACCGCCATATGCACGGCCAGCGCAGCGAGTACGGCAAGCTGGCAGCTGAAGGCCTTGGTCGAGGCGACGCCGATCTCGGGCCCGGCATGCGTCGGTAGCAGCAGGTCCGCCTCGCGCGCCATCGAGCTGGTCGGCACGTTGACGATCACGCCGATCGTCTGGCCGTTTTGCTTGCAATGACGCAGCGCGGCGAGCGTATCGGCGGTTTCGCCGCTCTGCGAAATGAACAGTGCCAGCCCGCCTTCCTCCAGCACCGGCTCGCGATAGCGAAACTCCGATGCCACATCGATATCGACCGGCACGCGCGCGAAGCGTTCGAACCAGTATTTCGCGACCATGCCGGCATAGAAGGAGGTGCCGCAGGCGACGATGGTGATGCGCCTGACGCTGGAAATGTCGAAATCGAACTGCGGCAATGCGACCGAATTGTCCGACTGGCGCAGATAGGAGCCGAGCGTCTGCGCGACCACGGTCGGCTGCTCGAAAATCTCCTTCTGCATGAAATGGCGATAATTGCCCTTCTCGACCGCCGCGGCCGAGGCACCCGAACTGCGCACCTCGCGCTCGACCGGCTGGTTCTCCGCGTCATAAATAGCGGCGCCATCGCGCGACACGACCACCCAGTCGCCTTCTTCGAGATAGCTGATCTGCTGCGTCAGCGGGGCCAGCGCCAGCGCGTCCGACCCGATATAGGTCTCGCCATCGCCGTAGCCGACGACCAGCGGCGAGCCGCGGCGAGCGCCGATCAGCAGATCGGGATGGTCGCGGAAGGCGATCGCGAGCGCGAAGGCACCGCGCAGGCGCGGCAACACCGTGGCGACGGCTTCCTGCGGGCTGCTGCCCGTTTCGACCAGCCGCGACACCAGATGTGCGACCACTTCGCTATCGGTATCGCTTTCGAGCGTGCGGCCATCGGCGCGCAATTCGGCGCGCAGTTCCTTGTAATTTTCGATGATCCCATTGTGCACCAGCGCCACCTGCCCGGTCGCATGCGGATGCGCATTCTGCGCAGTCGGCGCGCCGTGCGTGGCCCAGCGCGTATGCGCGATGCCGGTGTCACCGGGGGCGGGATTGCTCGCCAGTTCGACCACCAGATTGTTGAGCTTGCCCTCGGCGCGCCGGCGGATCAGTTCGCCCTGGTCGAGCGTGCAGATCCCGGCGCTGTCATAGCCGCGGTATTCCATCCGGCGCAGGCCATCGACCAGCCGTTCCGCAACGGGTTCTGCCCCGACGATACCGATAATTCCGCACATGCGCCGTATTCTCCGATTGGCTGTGTGGCGCGAGACTTAGCGGTTCCTGACGGGCAATCAATCGGTCCGGCAGATTGGGCGCGCGCGGCTCGCCTTCAACATAGTGGATCGCCGTGCGCGCGGGACGTGCTTACGCGTCACCCCCTATTAGGGAATAATCAAGGTTTCCAAATTATTCACCACGCTTCGAGAGGCGGACTTGGGCGCATAAGCGCAAGGTTCCGCTGGGCGAATCAAGAGTTTCTTCGGGGGTTACCGGAATGAGCGCATTCGGACGGAAAAACGGGCCGGCAGGTATGGGCGCCGGTGCCCGTCCGCAATTTGGTGTGGCCAAACCCATGCGGGGCGGCTCGCCAACCCCTTCGCCATCAAAGCCCGACCGGGACGATGGCGGAGACCAGTTCCCCCCGCTGCCTGAAAACGACGTACCTTCCGCCGGGTCCAACAGCACCGGCGACGCGATGTCGCGGCTCGAAGAGCGGATGAATTCGACGCATTCGGGCCAGAGCGAAGTCGGCGGGTTCGAAGCCAGCGTCCACAAGATCAAGGAACAGGTGCTGCCGCGCCTGCTCGAACGCGTCGATCCCGAAGCCGCGGCGACCTTGTCCAAGGATGAACTGTCGGAAGAATTCCGCCCGATCATCATGGAAGTGCTGGCCGAACTGAAGGTCACGCTGAACCGCCGCGAGCAATTCGCGCTCGAAAAGGTCCTTGTCGACGAACTGCTCGGCTTCGGTCCGCTCGAGGAATTGCTCAACGATCCCGACGTCTCGGACATCATGGTCAACGGCCCCGACCAGACCTATATCGAGAAAAAGGGCAAGCTGATCATCGCGCCGATCAAGTTCCGCGACGAGACGCACCTGTTCCAGATTGCCCAGCGCATCGTCAACCAGGTCGGCCGCCGCGTCGATCAGACCACGCCGCTGGCCGACGCCCGTCTCAAGGACGGCAGCCGTGTCAACGTCATCGTCCCGCCGCTGTCGCTGCGCGGGACCGCGATCTCGATTCGTAAATTCTCCGAAAAGCCGATCACGCTCGACATGCTCAAGGACTTCGGTTCGATGAGCGACAAGATGTGTACCGCGCTCAAGATCGCCGGTGCCTGCCGGATGAACGTGGTCATTTCGGGCGGTACCGGTTCGGGCAAGACGACCATGCTCAACGCGCTGTCGAAAATGATCGACCCGGGCGAGCGCGTGCTGACGATCGAGGATGCGGCCGAATTGCGCCTGCAGCAGCCGCACTGGCTGCCGCTCGAAACCCGTCCGCCCAACCTCGAAGGCCAGGGCGCCATCACCATCGGCGACCTCGTCAAGAACGCGCTGCGTATGCGCCCCGACCGGATCATCCTGGGCGAAATCCGCGGCGCGGAATGTTTCGACCTGCTCGCCGCGATGAATACGGGCCATGACGGTTCGATGTGTACGCTTCACGCCAACAGCCCGCGCGAATGCCTTGGCCGTATGGAAAACATGATCCTGATGGGCGACATCAAGATCCCCAAGGAAGCCATCAGCCGCCAGATCGCGGAAAGCGTCGATATCATCGTCCAGGTCAAGCGCCTGCGCGACGGTTCGCGCCGGACGACCAACATCACCGAAGTAATCGGGATGGAAGGCGACGTGATCGTGACGCAGGAACTGTTCA
Organism: Qipengyuania sp. Mu-71; assembly: GCF_036867055.1. Lineage (NCBI taxonomy): Bacteria > Pseudomonadati > Pseudomonadota > Alphaproteobacteria > Sphingomonadales > Erythrobacteraceae > Qipengyuania > Qipengyuania sp. Mu-71. Next base: position 1,791,180 of record NZ_JBAJHR010000001.1, read on the forward strand.
AGTTCGAATATCTCGACGAGGGCGATGACGGCAAGATCATGGGCGAATACCGCTCGTCGGGCCTGCGCCCCTACACGCTCGAAAAAGCGCGCCAGTTCGGCTTCGACCAGGCGTATCTGGAAGCCTGTCTCTGACGCGGCCCCTCTGGTGCAAGCGATCTAAACCCGCGGAATTGTAAGAACACGCCGCACAAAGGCGACTTCTTACAATCACGTACCGTCCGGCCGGCGTATACCCGCTTCAGGGTAGGAACACGCCATGTTGAACAAGCTTCTCTTTCTGGGCCACCGCAAGCCGAAGCGGGACACGCTGCGCGATCTCGCGCGCGAACGGCATTTCGAGGCGCTGTACATGCAGAGCTTCACCGAAATGCGCGCGCGCAGCCCCAAGGCTGAGCACGCTATCCCTGGATAATCGCGGGGATCGACGCTGCCAGCAGGCCGCCGGCAAACACCGCAAAGGTCAGGAACAGCCCCGTCCACGGCATCCAGCCGACGCGGTTGAGCACCGTCCGCTTCATTCTGCGCCGCTCCATCGCAAGACAGAATAGCGCCGCCACCAGGAAGGCCGCGGCCCAATAGGCGGCGAGTTCGGCATCGCTTGCGAACAGCAGGAAATCGGGTTCTTCCATTACGCGGCCATATGGGCAGACCATGCACCGCCTGCAATCTCCCGTTTGCACACCGCCATGGCTGGGCTAACCGCCCCGTGCGATGCAGCCCGAAAGCGATCATCCCCACCATCGGCCCCTGCTCGCGCTGGGACTGCGTCTTGCCGCCGCATTCGTGCTCGCCGCGCTGCTCGCCTGCGTCAAGCTGGCCAGCGACAAGGGCATCCATCTCGCCGAAATCATGTTCTGGCGGCAATTGCCGACGATCCCGATCCTGTTCGCCTGGTTCGCACTGCGCAGCCGACTCGATGTACTCGCCACGCGCCGTACCGGATCGCACCTGCGTCGCTCGGGCTTCGGCCTCGTCGGCATGGCGATGAATTTCGGCGCGGCGACACTGCTGCCGCTCGCGGTCGCGACCACGCTCAATTACAGCTCGGCGATCTTCGCGGTACTGCTGTCCGCGCTGATCCTGCGCGAGCCGACGGGCGTGTGGCGCTGGAGCGCGGTGGCGCTGGGCTTTGCCGGCGTCGTGCTGATCGCGCAGCCCTGGGGCGGCGAACTGCCGCTGCTGGGCGCGGCGATCGCGCTCGGGGCGGCGCTGATGATCGCGCTGATCTCGGTGCAGTTGCGCGATCTTGGGCGAACCGAGCATCCCTTCACCATCGTGTTCTATTTTTCGCTCTTCTCGGTCCCGGTCCTCGCGCTGGCAATGCCCTTCGTCGGCAAGGCGCATGCGCCCGAGGAGTGGCTGCTGCTGCTGGCCTGCGGGGTCATCGGACTGCTGGGGCAGGTGCTGCTGACCGCAGCGCTGCGCTACGGCGCGGTCGCGAATGTCATCGTGATGGATTATTCGGGGCTGATCTGGGCGACGCTGTTCGGCTGGCTGGTCTTCACCAGTCTCCCGCCCGCGTCCTTCTGGTTCGGCGCGCCGCTGGTGGTGGGGGCCGGACTGCTGATCGCCTGGCGTGAACACCGGCTCGGCCTGGCGCGCAGGGCATTGCTGGAACCGAAGGAAGCATGATCCGTTAAATCTTTCGCACCCCGCGATGGGAGCCCTTTGGGAAGGAAACGATGATGATCAAGAAAATCCTGCTCGCCCTCGGCATCACCACGATGACGCTGACCGCCGCCGCCTGCAACACCGTGCGCGGCGCCGGCGACGACCTGCAATCCGCCGCCAACACGGTCGACGACGCGACCTGAGCCGAGCCACAATTTGACAGCGAGACGCCCGCCCCCACCGGCGGGCGTTTTCGTATGCGGGCTATTTCCCCGTCAGGCGTTTCCACACCCAGCGCCAGAAGCGGGCCTCGAGCACCATCAGCCGCGCGATCACCGGCGGGATGCCTTGCCGTTCGAGGGCAGCGGCGCTCGGCGCTGCGCCAAAGACTATCCGCACCATGGCCATGATCGCGGCGGCTTCGAACACTACCAGTACGATGAGCCCGACCCAGCGCAGACCCGCGCCGAACCCCAGCAGACTGTGCGCATCGGGAGGGACGATCTGGCCCGCCAGCCAGATACCACCGCAGAACAGCGCAAGCATGCGCAACGCGAGCGCCCGGCGCGGCATGTCGCGATAACAGATCGCGAACAGCACCGGCATGAAGATGCACCAGTCGAACAGGACGATCGCTTCGCCCAGCCGCGGTTGCTGGTTCCACATAGACGCCCCGCGCAAGGACCATGACGCGGCAAGCCACACGGGCAGCAGCAGATAGAACCAGTGGCGGCTGGCGAGTTCACGAATGGATAGGGCGGTCATGAGGCGTCTCCCTCATGCGACACCCTATCGGCGAGGCGTGGCGGCGCAAGTGTGCTCGCGCTGAGCAGAAGACAATCGCGCCGCCTGCGACAAGCCCGCATCAGACGGTTCGCGGTAATGGGTGGCGGGTGGTTCGGCGCGGACCATGTTTCACGGTTCCCGCAGCGACCTGAACCGGGATCGAATGGCATGAGTTCTGCTTTGGGGTGGAAAGCGAACGTTAGATTGGTAAGTTCATCTTATGACCGTCACTATCGATTTTGTAGCGTTCGATGACGACCTAAATGCCTGTTTGTTGGTCTTGGTCGAGGAAGGGCCGTGGACTGGTCAGATTGATGGTCATCTCCGCGCACTTCAGGATCGGATTTACGGCTGCCTGGAGGCAGCGCTTGATGGGCAAGTGGCAGAAAAATTTCCGAAGGCCAAAGGCAAGAAGGTCATTGTCCGCATCGACTGCTACAACGTCCAACGCGAAGATGTCGACGACTTCGTAGAACGGTTTTCCGAGGGCGTTCAGGAGTTGCCTGAGTTTTCGCCAAGCTCATCTCAATGGGTCCAGTCGTTCGAAATTGAAGTCAAACACGATGCAGTCCACTGATGTCCGCAATCGGGTCGTTAGCCGGCATTTCCGCTCAGCCTCGTCGGTAGACAAGCACCAGATTGTTCGCAGGCATCGCGCGGCGCGCAGTTCGGCGTAGGCCGTGGTCTGCGGCCAATGTGTCGAGATCGGCGGTATTGCGCAGGCCCCATTCGGGATGGCGCTGTTTGAGCGACTGGTCGAACGCCAGGTTCGACGCTGCGGTCTCCTGATCCGGTTCGATGAAGGGGCCGTAGAGCACTAGGGGCGCGCCACTCGCCAATATCCGCCCCGCCCCCGCAAACAGCCCGACCGCCGCGTCCCACGGGCTGAGATGCACCATGTTGACGCACAACACCGCATCCGCCGCCGCGATCGGCCACTCGGCTCGCGCGGCATCGAGTGCGATTGCGGGGCGCAGGTTCGCGCAGCCGCCTTCGGCCGCCCAGGCATCGACAGAGGCCAGCGCCTCCGCATCGTGATCGCTCGGTTGCCAGTCCAGCGCGGGGAAGCGTCGCGCGAGGAACACCGCGTGTTCACCGCTCCCGCTGGCGATTTCGAGCACCAGCCCGCTCGCAGGCAATTCCTCCGCCAACACTTCGGCCAAGGGCTCCGAATTGCGCGCGGTGGCGGGTGCGTGGCGCTTCAATTGACCTGCCTGTCGCGCCCTTCCCAATAAGGGGCGCGCAATTCGCGGCGTAGGATCTTGCCGCTGGCATTGCGCGGCATTTCGGGAATGACATCGACCGTCTTGGGGACCTTGAAGCCCGCCAGTCGTTCGCGCGTGAAGGTGATGATATCCTCGGCATCCACTTCGCTGCCCGGCTTGGCCACGACGCACGCCTTCACCGCTTCGCCCCAAGTATCGTCGGGCACGCCGATCACCGCAACTTCGCCCACCGCCGGGTGGCCGTAGATCGCGCTTTCGACCTGCGCGGGATAGACGTTCTCGCCGCCCGAGATGATCATGTCCTTGATGCGGTCCTGGATATAGACGTAGCCGTCTTCGTCCATATAGGCGGCATCGCCAGTGTACATCCAGCCGTCCTTCAGCGCACCGCGGGTGGCATCGGGCAGGTTCCAATAGCCCTGCATATTCGACGGGCTCTTGCAGATCAATTCACCCACCTCGCCGCGCGGCAGTTCGGCACCGTCTTCGCCGACCACCTTGAGCTCAGCACCGGGTACGGCCTTGCCCGCGCTGCGCATGCGCTGGTTGCCGTCGAGCGCGTGATCCTCGGGCGGAAGCATGGCAATGGTGCCGGTCGTCTCGGTCATGCCGTAGCATTGCAGGAAGCCCGCACCGGGAATGGTCTGGACCGCCTCGCGCAGCAGGTCGAGCGGGATCGGCGCCGCCCCATACATGACGTATTTGACCGCCGACATATCGGTGTCCTTCGCGCGCGGATGCTGCACCACCATCTGCAGCGCGGCGGGCACGATGAACAGCCGCGTGATGCCCTGTTCGAAGCCGTCGAGCACGCCATCGGGCGTAAACTCGGACTGGACGATCCCGCGGATGCCCGCCGCGATCGCCATGATGCCAAGCCCGGTCCCGCCGATATGCGCGCAAGGCATGCAGATCAGGATCGCCTCGTCCTCGTCCCAGTTCGACCATGGCTGGGCCGCCGCTTCGGCGGGCTGGCGCAGCGAGAAGAGGTTGGCATTGGTCAGCACCGCACCCTTGGGATTGCCCGTGGTGCCCGAGGTGTAGAGCTGGAGGACCGGATCGTTCGCTCCCGCGCCGTCGAATGTATCGGCCGGTGCGGCGGCGATTTCGCGCTGGGCGGTCGGCGTGTCGATGATCTCGGGGGGCGTATCCAGTTCGCCGCAGGCCTTGGCGGCAAGTTCACCGAACCCCTCGTCGATAAACACCAGCTTCGCGCCGGTATCGCCGAGGATATAGGCGATTTCGGGCGCCGCTAGACGCCAGCCGATCGGCACCATGACCACGCCGATGCGCGCAGCGGAATAGAACAGTTCGAAATAGTGCCGCGCGTTCTTGCCGAGCCAGGCGATCCGGTCGCCCTTGCCGACCCCGTGCGCGGCGAGCATCGCCACGATCCGGCGCGAGCGGTCCTCCAGTTCGGCGAAGGTCAGCGCCGCGCCATCCTGTTCGAGCGCGACCTGATCGGGCTTTTCCTGCGCCCAATGCGTGATGAGCTCATCGAAAGTGAGCTTTTCGGTATCTGCCATATATCCTCTCCGCTGTTTTCAGCAGTTGGAGGCATCATGGCAGGTCGGTTGCGTTGCGCAACCCGATTCGGGCTGGCGTTACTGCCAGCGTCCCCCGGCCCGCGCGCGGCGTTCGCGAATGGCCAGCCAGAGGAACAGCCCAAGCGGTCCGGCAAAGAAGGTCGCGAGCAGGATCGGTGCCTGCAGCAGCCGCGAAAAGCCCTTGGCATCGGCATCGCGCGCAATCCACAGACCGGCGAAGAGATCGAAGGCAAGGTAATGGATCCAGCCGACGGTCACGCCGCCATCGCTGGCGAAGATCGCGCGAACGCCCTCGATCGTCGAAATGCTGGCGGCTTCACCCGAGCCGAGGGGAACGGGGTCGAAGGCGCTCGTCAGGATGCCGATCAGGCCGACGGTATAGGCGAGGCACAGCAGCCCCACCCCGGCATAGAGCACCGCCGCCAGCAGCGCGGGCCAGCGCGGCAGCAGGATCAATCCGGCCCACATTATCATGGCGAGCGCATTGGCTGTTCCGAAGGCCGTATCCCACATCAAAGCACCTCATGTTCGATTTGCGGCAGCGTATGCGCCGCGCGCTGGATGGCGTCGTTATCATGCACGAAGCGCCCGCGGGCGGCACGCTTTGCAAGCGCCAGCGCCGCGCGTGCAACGACATCGGCCTTGATACCACGATACTGGCGATATTTGCCATGGAGCAGCAGGTTCGCCACCGGCGCTGCGGCGATACCCAACCGCTCGGCAGGTCGGCGATCATTGTCGCGCGTGCCGCGCAGCAGGCCGGGGCGCAGGATATCGAGCCGGTTGAAGCGCAGCTTGGTCAGCTCGCGCTCGACCTCGCCCTTCACGCGCAGGTAGAACGGTTTCACCATCGGATCGGCGCCGACCGAGCTGATATGGACGAAGCGTTCGACCCCCAGTTCGCGCGCGGCGCGCGCGGTGTCGAGCACGAGGTCCTGATCGACCGCGCGAAACGCCGCCTCGTCCGCGCCCGCCTTCTTCCAGGTCGTGCCCAGCGCGCAGATGATCGCCTTGGGCCGGACCGCCTCGATCACCTCGCCCCATTTGGCGGGCTCGGCCACGAACAGCTCCATGCGGATACCGCGCGGCAGCGCCACCTCGCGCCGCGCGATACCGGTCAGGCGCAGGTCCTCGCGCCCGACGCATTGCCCGATCACGCTCGAACCGACGAGCCCGGTGGCGCCGATCAGGGCGATGCGAACCGCGTCAGACATTGCTCAGCCCTTCGGGCGTGCTGCCGTAGATGCGGTTGCACTGGGTGATCGCATAGCGATCGGTCATCCCGGCGATGAAGTCCGCGATATGGCGGCTGCGCTGCGGTTCCTGCGCGGGCAGCGTGGCGAGCCAGTCGTCGGGCATGGTGCGCGGGTCATCGTGATAGGCCGCGAACAGCCGCGCGATCACGTCGCGCGCGCGTTCGGCCGTGGCGAGCTGTTCCTCGTGATAATAGAGCCGGTCGTACATGAAGCGCTTGAGCACGCGTTCGCGTTCACCCATCGCGGGCGAGAACCCGGCCAGCTGGCGGCCCGCGCCGCGCACTTCGTCGACGCTGGCAATGCCCTGCACCTGTTCGCGCGTATGCGTGAGGACGTCGTTGACCATCAGCCCGATCTGCGTGCGGACCAGTTCGCGCAGCTGGCGATCGCGCGGGGCGAAGGGAAAGCGCTTCTCCACCGCGCGCCACTGATCGGCCAGCCAGTCGAGCGCGAGCAGATCGTCGAGTTCGAGGAAGCCGGCGCGCAGGCCGTCGTCGATGTCGTGATTGTCGTAGGCGATGTCGTCCGCGACCGCCGCGACCTGCGCCTCGAGCGAGGGCCAGGTAGCCAGGTCGAGCGGGAACGCGCGGTCGATTTCAGCCAAAGCCCAGCTCGGCGCGGCGACCGGGCCGTTGTGCTTGGCCAGCCCTTCGAGCGTCTCCCATGTGAGGTTGAGCCCGTCGTGGTCACAATAGGGGCTTTCGAGCCGCGCGAGCGTGCGCAGGCCTTGCGCATTGTGGTCATAGCCGCCGGCATGGACCATGGCCTCTTCAAGCGCCTTCTCGCCCGCATGGCCGAAGGGCGGGTGGCCGATGTCGTGACCCAGGCACAGCGCTTCGGTCAGGTCCTCGCCGAGCCCCAGCTCGCGCGCGAGCACGCGGCCGACCTGCGCGACCTCGAGACTGTGCGTCAGGCGGGTGCGGTAATGGTCGCCATCGGGCGAGACGAACACCTGCGTCTTGGAACGCAGGCGGCGGAAGGCGATCGAATGGACAATCCGGTCGCGGTCGCGCTGGAATTCGCTGCGCGGGCCGCGCGACCCCTCGCGTTCCTCGGTGAATTCGCGCCCGCGGCTGGCGGCGGGATCGGAAGCGTAGGGGGCTGTGTGCATGCCCGCCGAGGCTTAGGTCAGCGCCGGGTGGGCGACAACGTGAACGAAAGGCGAACCCGGCGGGTTTTCGGCAGAATGTGCGCGCGGACAGCCGGGTTCGCGGGTTTGCGGATTCAGCCCAGGATCCAGTCCGCCGCGGCGCGGCAGTGGATATCGGTGGAATCGTAGACCGGCAGCACGTTGGCGTCGGTGTCGACGACCAGCTCGAGCTCGGTACAGGCCAGCACGATCGCCTCGGCGCCGTCCTTTTCCTTCATCGTGATGATCGTCTTGAGCGCACGCTCTGCATCGCGGGTCACGCGGCCGAGCATCAGTTCCTTGTAGATGATCCCGTCGACCAGTTCGACATCACCCGGATCGGGCGGGAGCAGATCGACGCCGTGGCCGACCAACCGCTGGCGATAGAAGCTTTCGGTCATCACGAAGCGCGTGCCAAGCAGTGCGGCGCTCTTGCAGTCGGCATCTTCCATCGCCTGGCCGACGCTGTCGGCGATATGCAGTACGGGGATCGAGACCGCTTCGGTCAGCCGGTCATAGACCTTGTGCATGGCATTGGCCGCGATCACCAGGCCTTCGGCCCCGGCGCTTTCGAGCCGCCGCGCGGATTCGACCAGCGTGGCGGCGATCGCGTCCCAGTCGTCGGCATTCTTGGCCGCAGCGATGGGCGCGTAATCGAGGCTTTCGATCAGCAGCGGCGGGCTGGCCAAGGGGGCCGCCCGCTTCTGCACCGATTTGTTGATCCGTTCGTAATAGGCGCGGGTCGAGATCCAGCTCATCCCCCCGATAATGCCAAGCTTGCGCAACCGTTTGTCCCCTATTCCGCCCTGATGTTCGCACGATCGCGGTGTGCCCGCGTATCAGGGCCTTACAACGGGCGGGTCACGAGGCGGTTCCTTCGTCCGCGACATCTTGCGAGGCGAGCACTTCGGCCAGCCAGATCCGCAGGTCCGCAACGCTTTGTTCGGGCGCTTCTTCCATCGGGATATGGCCCACGCCGGGATAATTCGCGAGCGTCGCATTGGGCAGGTGTTCCATGTACCAACCGGCCGCCTCATAGGGGATCAGGCTGTCTTCCTCGCCCCACATCACCAGCGTGGGAACCGTCACCGCCGCGATCTGCGCAGCGTCGAAATTCCGGCGCGGGGTTGCAAAGCGCTGGCGCGTCGCATTGCGGTTGCCGGGATAGCGGGCCAGCTCCCAATAGCGGTCGACCGTGCCGGGGGTCACGACCGCCTGGTTGGAGACGCTTTGCGACAGGCTGCGCTCGACCAGCGAACGCGGCAGCAGCTGGCTCATCACATTGCCCACACCGGGCATGGCGGCCAGCCGGAAGGCGAGATTGCCACCACCGTCGCGCTCGACCGGCGCACCGGCGGCATCGACCAGCACCAGCCCGGCGAGCCGGTCCGGATTGGCGACAGCATAACCCATGGCGATGGCCCCGCCCATCGAATTGCCCGCCAGCGTGAACCGCTCGACATTGAGCGCGTCGGCGACCGCGTCGATATCTTTCACGAAGGCATCGAGCGCGTAATCGCCATCGGCCGCAGGACCGGTCAGCCCATGCCCGCGCTGGTCGAAACGGATCACGCGGTAGTCGCTTTTGAGCGCGTCGGCCCAGGCCTGCCAGGTGTGGAGATCGGCATTCGAGCCATGCAGCAGGATGACAACCGGTGCATCGCGCGGACCTTCGTCGCGGACATGTACGCGGCGGGTCCCGTCGATTCCCAGCATCTGCGATGGCGGGGTGCCGTATTTCGCATACATGGCGCCCGCATCGGTATCGGGTACGCGCAGGACCAGGAACGCGGCCAATAGGACGAGCGCCAGCCCGCCCAGAATCCGCCAGAACCATTTCACGGGGCCATCTCCTCGATCCAGCGGCGCACGATGGTGAGCCCGTCTTCATCGACCGTCGCCTTGCCCAGTTCGGGCATCGCCACACCGGGTTCGGGGCTGGCCATGCGGTAGGTTAGGATCGACGCGTCGGGCGATCCGGGCACGATATCGAACAGATGGCCACCCGCCCCGCGTCCGGCGGCGACGGGGCGCTTGCCGATCCCCAGCGCGTCGGGTGCCTGCTGCTCCCACCTCAGGTCGAGCCCGCTGTTCGAGGCGGTCGCGCCGGGCTGGTGGCAATGCGCGCAGTTCACGTCGAGATAGGCACGCGCGGCGGCGGTCAGCGGCGCGCTTTCACGCTCCTCCCACAGCGGCAACTGGTCGGCATCCTGCGGCATGGTATCGAGATGCCCGTCCGCGACCATCCGGCTCAGCCAGGCATGCGACAAATTGCGCGCCTTCGGGCCGATCGGGACCACCGCCCCGTCGAGCCCGTGACATTCCTTGCACTGGTTCTTGTTGGGAACGCGGTAACTGATCGCCTGCCCCGCCGGGGTGGTCAGGTCGATCCGCGCGCCGACCACCGCCAGCTGCGCATCGGTCTGCGCCTCGTTCCACAGATAGGGCAGCGCCAGCCAGCCGTCCGCGCGGTGCAGCAGCACGCGCGTTTCGATCAGTCGCCGTTCGCTGCCCTCGCCGAAGGCAAAGGTCTTGATCAGCGCCGTACCCACCGGCAGGTCGAGCAGGCCTTCGCCCTGTGCGCCGAACTGCGTCCCCGCTGCGCGGTAGACAAACCGCAGTTTCTCAGCGCCATCGGAATAGAGCGGCGTGTTCAGGCGATATGGATGGACCCCGGCCACGGGCAACTGCGCGCCCGGATCGTCGAAAAATCCGTAGTCCGACAGCAGGCGCGGCATCCCATCGCCCATGATCGCGGCGTCATTGACGTATTCGGGCGGCGGCGGGGTCGCACGCGCGACCATCGCGCCCGAAAGCGCGACAGCAGCACAGGCGAGCCATGCGGCTGACCTCATCCGCCAAGCCGTTGTTCGAGTTCGGCGGGTGCGCCGATCCCGCTACGATCGAATTTGCTGGCGGGGGTCCCGACTGCCAGCGGACCGGGCTGCGCCGCGCCGAGCCCCTTGCCCGCTTCGGTCAGGTTGAGATTCCAGCCTGCGGTCCCCTCGACTGCCGACAGCGACCCGAGGCCATCCCACAGCACCGGCGGCAGTTCGCCGCCGAAGGCTGCCAGCAGCATGTCCGAACCTTCGAGCTGCGGATCGTAGCCGCCGCCGTCATAGCGGTTTTCGCCCACCACCACGTCGCGCGGCAGCGGATTGTACCGCTCGTCCTCGAACTCCTGCGTGTAAGCGATGACCATGATCGGCGCGGTTGGATTGCGCGACAGGATGTTGTCTTCGATCAGCACCTTGTCATTGGCCATCACCATGATCCCGGTGCCGCGCCGCACGCCCGCGACGATATTGCCCGGCGGCGCGAAATTGGGGGTGTCGTTGGCGACCACCAGATTGTTGGCGACGATTACATTGCCCCCGCCCATCACGGGCAAATTGGGCAAGTCGAACACTAGGATCCCGCCGGTGTTGCGCGTGGCGAGGTTGTGTTCGACCAGCGCATTGCGGCTGTTCTCGATCTCGATCCCGGCGACATTGGCCTCGGCAATCGAATTGCGCACGGTAATGTTGTACGACTGGCCGACATAGATGCCCGCGTCCGATGCGCCGGTGACCTTGACGCCATCGACCAGCACCCCGTCGCTCTCGACCGGATAGACGCCATAGGCGCCGTTTTCGGGATGCGGACCGCGGGTCCAGGTCACCCGGATGCGGTAATAGACGATATTGTCCGCGCCCTTGGATTTCACCCCGTCGCCCTTCGGGTTCTCGAGCGCGAAATCGCGCAGCGTCACGCCGTCGCTGGTTACCAGCAACCCTTCGCCCGCGCCCTGCTGGGCGGTGAAGTCGAGCACGGTGCCATCCATGCCCGCGCCGCGCACGGTCACATCGTCGACATCGAGGCTAAGACCGTCGGTCAGCGTATAGCGGCCCGCAGCGAGCACGATCTCGTCACCCGGTTCGGCGAGGATCAGCGCTTCCTGCAAGGCTTCCTGCGCGCCTTCACCCGGCGCGACATTATGCGTGGCGGCAATGGCGGGCGCAGCGCTTGCGAGCAGCGCAGCGGCAATCGACAGTCTGATGATCATGAGTCTCTCCCTTGCAACCTATAGTGCCGCAAGGACGGACGATTGCAAGCGTATCAGACGGATCAACGTCCCGTGAAGGCACAGACGGCGGCGGAGCTGGCCGCGACCTCGAGCACCTCGCGGTCGCCCACGCGGCGAACGCGTTCGAGCAATTCGGCGATGCTCAGCGGAACGTCCGCTTCGCCGTCTTCGGCGCGCAGGTTCTCGAGCTTGCGCAATTGGGTAATCGAAAGCCGCTGCGCCATTCGTCCAGCCATGCATTCAGCCATTGGCTGCGGCAATCCGCGCGCGACGAACTCATCCTCGAGCCGGTCCTCGACCGTGGCCTGTAGCCTGCCGCCCACGGTCGCCCATAGGACCAGCCCGCCGACGACCAGCAGCGCGAGGACGATCAGCACGCGTTTCATCTCAGTCGAGCGCTTTCACGATTTCTTCGACCATCTTCTTCGCATCGGACAGCAGCATCATCGTCTGGTCCATGTAGAAGACGTCGTTATCGACCCCGGCATAGCCGACGCCGCCCATGCTGCGCTTGATGAAGAACACCTGTTTGGCCTTGTCGACGTCGAACACGGGCATGCCGTAGATGGGCGATGACTTGTCGGTCTTGGCCGCGGGATTGACCACGTCGTTGGCACCGATGATGAAGGCGACGTCGGCCTGCGCGAACTCGCTATTGATGTCCTCCAGCTCGAATACCTTGTCGTAATCGACGCTGGCTTCGGCGAGCAGCACGTTCATGTGCCCGGGCATGCGGCCCGCGACCGGGTGAATCGCGAACTTCACCTCGACGCCCTTCTCCTCGAGCAGGTCGGTCATCTCGCGCAGCGCGTGCTGCGCTTGCGCCACCGCCATGCCGTAGCCGGGGATGATGATGACCTTCTCGGCCTGTTCGAGCATGAAAGCCGCATCCGCCGCGCTGCCCTGCTTGTAGGGGCGCTGTTCGCGCGGTTCGCCGCCTGCCGCCCCGCCGTCCTCCGCGCCGAAGCCGCCCGCGATCACGCTGAGGAAGCTGCGGTTCATCGCGCGGCACATGATGTAGCTGAGGATCGCGCCCGAAGAGCCCACCAGCGCGCCGGTGATGATCATCGCGCTGTTGCCGAGCGTGAAGCCCATCGCCGCTGCGGCCCAGCCCGAATAGCTGTTCAGCATCGAGACCACGACCGGCATGTCCGCCCCGCCAATCGGGATGATCAGCAGGAAGCCGATCAGGAAGGCGAGCACGGTCAGCGCGATGATAAGCGGCAGGGTTTCGGTGTGTCCGGTCAGGGCGAAAAGACCGATGAGCACGATGATCGCGGTCAACGTACCGAGGTTGATGATGTGGCGCGCGGGCAGCAGGATCGGCGATCCGCTCATCCGCCCCGAAAGCTTGGCAAAGGCAATGACCGAGCCGGAGAAAGTGATCGCGCCGATGGCGATGCCGAGGCCCATCTCGACCTTCGAGACCGCGCCGATACCGCCGCCCACCAGCAGGCCGAATGCGCTCGGATTGAGATAGGCCGCCCAGCCCACCAGAACCGCTGCGAGGCCGACCAGCGAGTGGAAAGCTGCGACCAGTTCGGGCATCGCGGTCATGGCAATACGGCGGGCGATGACGAGGCCGATCACGCCGCCGACCGCGATAGCGATCAGAATCTCGACGATGTTGGCGATGTCGTGCGTCACCAGCGTCGTCACCACCGCGATCAGCATGCCGATCATGCCGAAGCGGTTGCCCGTCCGGCTCGTCGCGGGCGAGGACAGGCCGCGCAGCGCGAGGATGAAGAAGACGCCCGATACGAGATACGCGAGCGCTACCCATGGGTTCACCGGACCGTGTGCGACTGCCTCTGCAACAGGCGCAGCTGCAAGGAGAGAAAGCATCACTTCTTCTCCTTCTTCTTGTACATGGCGAGCATTCTCGCAGTCACCGCGAAGCCACCGAAGATGTTCACGCTGGCGAGCACGATGCCGAGCAGCCCCAGCCACTTCGCCCCCGGCACATCCGCCGCCGCCGCCGCAATCAGCGCGCCGACGATGATCACAGAAGAGATCGCATTGGTCACCGCCATCAGCGGCGTGTGCAGCGCGGGCGTGACCGACCAGACCACGTAATAGCCGACGAAACACGCCAGCACGAAGATCGACAGGATCGAAATGAAGTCCATGTGCGGCCCCTCCCCGGGCCCGGATTACGCGGTGGTCAGTCTCTCGTTCACGACCTTGCCGCCCCGCGTCAGCCGCACGGCATCGCCGATTTCCTCGTCGAGCACGGGCTTGCCGGCGTCCTTGTCCCAGAAGGCGGACAGGAAATTGTAGAGATTGCGCGCGAACAGCGCCGAGGCGTCCGCCGCCAGATGTCCGGCGGTGTTCGAATAGCCGACGATCTTGACGCCGTGTTTCTCGACCACCTCGTCGGGCTTCGAGCCTTCGACATTGCCGCCTTGCGCAACGGCTAGGTCGAAGATCACGCTGCCCGGCTTCATGCTGGCGATCTGCGCATCCGAGATCAGCCGCGGTGCGGGCCGTCCCGGGATCAGCGCGGTGGTGATGACAATGTCCTGCTTGGCAATGTGGCCCGATACCAGCTCGGCCTGCGCCTTCTGGTATTCTTCGGACATTTCGGTGGCATAACCGCCCGAGCCTTCGCCCTCGATGCCCGCGACATCCTTGACGAAGATCGGCTTGGCGCCGAGCGACTGGATCTGTTCCTTCGTGGCCGACCGGACATCGGTGGCCGAGACCTGCGCGCCAAGCCGCTTGGCCGTAGCGATTGCCTGCAGGCCCGCCACGCCCACGCCCATAACGAAGACCTTGGCTGCCTGGATGGTACCGGCAGCGGTCATCATCATCGGAAAGGCGCGGCCATAGACATTGGCCGCAGTCAGCACCGCCTTGTACCCGGCGAGGTTCGACTGGCTGGAGAGCACATCCATGCTCTGCGCGCGGGTGATGCGCGGCATGAATTCCATCGACAGCGCTTCGAAGCCGCCCTTGGCATAGGCTGCGACCAGATCGCCATTGCGGAACGGGTCGAAGGTCGCCGCGATCCATGCGCCGGGTTTGGCCCCCGCGAGCGCCATGACCTCGGGTGCCTGCACGCCGAGCACGATATCCGCCTCCGCGACCGCCTGCGGCCCGGTGAGCACTTCGGCCCCGGCGTCGCGATAGGCCTGGTCGGTGATGGCGGCGGCCAGACCGGCGCCTTCCTCCACTGCGACTACAGCCCCGAGAGCGGCGAATTTCTTCGCCGTTTCGGGAGTCAGCGCGACCCGGTTCTCGCCCGGTGCGCGCTCTTTCAGCGCCGCGATGCGTAGCGCCATGCGGCTAGTCGGCAATCAGGATGACGACGACCAGCGTGATGATGGCAATCAGCGGGACCGACCATTTGAGCGTGCCGATGAACGAGCCGTAGGTCTGGTTGTGCGCCTTGTGGTCGTTGGCGGATTCCATGTCGATAAGTCCTTGTGTGGCAGTGATGTGTGAACGGGTGTTGCGGCGGGGTCTATCGCGGCGGGGCCGGGTGCTCAAGCCCCGCAATCGCCGCCATCATCGAAACAGGCTTAATCCGGTCTTTACCCGTTTCGGTTAGGGCACTTTGCACAAGGGCGTGGTCAGCATGCCCCGGGTCCGAGGGAGTTTGGCGAGACAGATGGCGACACAGCAATCACGCGTGTTGATGCTGATCGACGACGAGCCGGCACAAAGCCGGCTGGTGTCCGCGCTTGCCGCGCGCGACGGCTGGCGCACGCTGACCGTTGCCGATGGCGAACAGGCGCTGGCGTTGCTCGCTTCGCCCGAGGGCCGTGACATCACGGCGATCCTGCTCGACCAATGGGTGCCGGGCGACCATGCCTGCGACCTGATCCGCGACTTGCGCGCCGCGCGGCCCGATGCGCCGCTGCTGATGCTCACCGCCAGCGCCTCGCCCCGGCTCGCCGTCGAGGCCATGCGCGCGGGCGCTACCGATTACGTCGTCAAGCCGGTCGAACCCGACCGCCTGCTGCAGGCCTTGGCAAGCGCCACGCGCGCCGGGCGGCCCACCGCCGAACTCCAGCCGCTGGCCGAGAAGCTTCCCCACCCGGTGGACTTCGACGGCATGGTCGGCACGGCCGCCCCGTTCCGCACCGCGCTCGCCAAGGCAGCAACCGCCGCGCGCGGGCATGCGCATGTGCTGGTCGAGGGCGAAAGCGGCTCGGGCAAGGACATGCTCACCAATGCGATGCATGCCTCCAGCACGCGCGCCAAGGCCGCGATGCGCAAGGTCCATTGCGCCGGAATGCCGCCCGCTTCGCTCGAATCGCTGTTGTTCGGCCATGAACAGGGCGCCTTCGCCGGGGCATTCGACCGCCAGCGCGGATTGATCGAGCATTGCGACGGCGGCACGCTGATCCTCGACGATGTCGACCGCATACCCGCCGACCAGCAGCAGCGCCTCGCCGAAGTCCTCGCCACCGGGATCGTCCGCCCGACCGGCGCCGCGCACGGCTTCCGCGTCGATTTGCGCATTTTCGCCACCAGCGATTTCGCGCTGGCCGAGCTCGCCGCGACGGGGGGCTTCTCGCAGGCCCTGTACGACCAGCTATCCGCCACCCGCATCCGGATGCCTGCGCTGCGCGAACGGCTGGGCGACATCCCCGGACTAACGCGCTATTTCCTCGCCAAGATCGGCGAACAGCCGGGGCTGCAGCATCATTCGATCGCCGACAGCGGGCTGAGCCTGCTCGAAGCCTATGACTGGCCGGGCAACGTCCGCCAGTTGCAGGCCGTATTGTTCCGCGCCTGCGTGTTCGAACAGCGCGAGGCGCTGACCGCGCACAGCTTCCCGCAGCTGGCCGAACTGCTCGGCGACCAGGCCGATCGCGGCGAGAGCCGCGCGCGCGGCCTGGGCGTGCTGCTCTACACCGATGACGGCAATGTCCGCCCGCTCGAAGAGATCGAGGCCGACATCATCCGCCTCGCCATCGGCCATTACCGCGGGCGGATGACCGAAGTCGCGCGCCGGCTCGGCATCGGCCGCTCGACGCTCTACCGCAAGCTCAGCGAACTCGGCATCGACAACGCCGCCTGAGCGTCCTAGCCCTTGGCCATGGGCAAGCTCGACGACATGCTGTGCGTGATCACCGGCGGCGCCCGCGGGATCGGCAAGGCGATATGTGCCGCATATATGGCCGAAGGCGCGCGCGTCGTGCTCACCGATATCGACGAAGACGAAGGTAGGAAAGCCGCCGCCGAGCTCGGCTGCAGCTTCCACCGCCTCGACGTCGCCAGCGAAGCCGAATGGGACGCGCTGGCTGCCGCCTTCCCCGCGATCGACGTGCTGGTCAACAACGCCGGGATCACCGGGTTCGAGGACGGCCCCGCGCCGCATGACCCCGAGAACGCCAGCCTTGCCGAATGGCACCGCGTGCACAGCGTCAATACCGACGGCTGCTTCCTCGGCTGCCGCTATGCCCTGCGCGCGATGAAGGCCAAGGGCACCGGCTCGATCATCAACATGTCCTCGCGCTCGGGCCTCGTCGGGATACCCGGCGCGGCGGCCTATGCCGCGAGCAAGGCGGCGATGCGCAACCACAGCAAGTCGGTCGCGCTCTACGCCGCGCAGCAAGGCTGGGCGATCCGCTGCAATTCGGTTCACCCCGCCGCGATCCTCACCGACATCTGGGAGCCGATGCTGGGCGACGGGCCCGACCGAGACGCGAAGATGGCCGCGCTGGTCGCCGATACGCCGCTGAAGCGCTTCGGCACGGCCCAAGAGGTCGCCGCGGCCTGCGTCTACCTCGCCAGCGCCGACAGCGCCTATATGACCGGCGCGGAACTCACGCTCGACGGCGGTCTGCTGGCGGGCAGCGCCGCTTCGCCCGGAAGCTAGGCAGGCAGCTAGGCGGGCAGGTCGGCGAAGTCGGTCAGCGCGGCATCGCGCAGGCCGCGCCAGACATTGCGCGCCTGCACCGTCTCCGCGACATCGTGGACCCGCACCATCTGCATGCCCGCGCGCATCCCCTCGAGCGCCAGCGCCACGCTGCCGCCCAGCCGCTGCTCGACCGGCGCTTCCTTCGACAGCGCGCCGATCACCCGCTTGCGGCTGGCCCCCAGCAGCAGCGGATGGCCCAGCGCATGGAACAGCGGCAGCGCGTTCATCAGCGCGAGGTTTTCCGCCAGGCTCTTGCCGAAGCCGATGCCCGGATCGAGCAGGATGTGCTGCGCCGCGATCCCCGCTTCGAGCGCCGCATCGCGCCGCACGCGCAGCGCATCGAACACGTCGAACACCACGCTGGCATAGTCCGCGCCCGCATGCAGGTCCTCGCCCGCCGCGCCGGGCGCATGCATCAGCACCACCGGACAACCGGCGCATGCGACCACTTCGGCGCTGCGCGGATCATGCGCGAGGCCCGAGACGTCGTTGACCAGATGCGCGCCCGCTTCCAGCGCGGCCTCCATCACCGCTGCCTTGCGCGTGTCCACGCTGACCGCCGCGCCCATGCCGGCGCAGGCCTCGATCGCGGGAACGACGCGCTTGATCTCGTCGCCTTCCCACAGCGGCTTGGCCCCCGGGCGCGTGCTTTCGCCGCCCACGTCGATGATCGCTGCCCCCGCTTCGACCATGGCGGCGGCATGGTCCCGCCCTGCCTCGGCATCGTCGAGGAAGCGCCCGCCGTCGCTGAAGCTGTCGGGCGTGACGTTGAGGATGCCCATCACCTGCGGCTGGTCGAGCGGCACGGTCCGCGCCCCCAGTTGTAATGGCGGATGCGCGAGCGTCAGATTGGCCCATTGCGCCTCGCCCTCGGCGCCAAGCTCGTCGGGCAGGCGGCCGAGCGCTTCGGCCATGGTGTCCGGCGCCGCAAGCCAGCGCTCGACCACCTCGCCATCTCGCCGCTGGATCACCGCAAATCGGCTTGCATAGACCATTGTGCCCGCCAGCCGGATGGCATCGCCGTGCTCGGACTGCGGACCGGGGACGAAGCCGATAGGGCGAATGTAGACCTGCCCGCTCATTGTTGGACTTCCCCTGGGCAAACACCGCGACATGGACCGGGTGTTACACGGTCCAATGCGAAAAAACCCGCGGAGGGGTTTTGCGGTGCGAGGCGGAACGGGGCGTGAGCTGTGAGGCGCTGGATCATGCGCGGAGTGTTAGCGCGCGAATGCACTGTAGGACAGTCACCCTATGGCGGTTTGCTACTCCCCTGCCCCGGTACGGAGCGCAGTTCCTGCATGAAGCGGGCGCTTCATTTGCGGGAAAGCAGGCAATATGAGGGTTGGCGCGACGACTTCCGTATCGTTTGTGAAGCCTCCCGAATACCTAAACCGACTTTCCGAACACGGCCAGCCACTGGATGCGCACTCGAACGCTTCCGTTTTCTGGCAGGCGTGTAGCCGTCGCGATCATACGGTAGGGATTGTCCCACCATCGATGACATACTCGGATCCAGTGATCGTCGCCGCTCGATCGGAAGCAAGAAAAGCAACCAGATTTGCGATCTCCCCGGGTTCGGATGGGCGACCGATCGGCACGCCCCCAAGCGAGTCCATGATCAGCTGCGAGGCGTGCTGCGAGAGCGATTGAGCTTTCTGTCGCGATCCAGCCGGGCGAGACGCGAACAACGCGAACGCCCTTGGGCGAAACCTCCTTCGAAAGCGCCTTGCTATAGGTCGATAGAGCGGCTTTGGCTGCAGCGTAGGCGGTTGTAGCCTCGGGCAATGGCAGCTCGTTCTGGATCGACGTGACGTGGATTACGACGCCGGATCCTCGCGTCGTCATCGAAGGAAGCAATGCCCGGTCGAGGCGAACTGCGGGCATCAAGTTGAGGTCGAGTTCTCGGTACCATTCTTCATCGGTGAGCGCTTGATACCCACCGACCGGTGCAGAAGAACCGCCGAGCATGTGCACAACGATATCAACCCCGCCAAGGCGATCGAATACGGCGCGCGCCACGCGAGCGCATCCATCCGGAGACGTGAGGTCGGCCGCCACGAAGTTCGCCGCCTTCATGTCCTCTGGCTTGCTCCTCGCTGTAGTCAGGACGCGGGCGCCGAGTTCGGTTAGAAGTGCGACGGTCGCGGCACCTGCTCCGCGGGTCCCCGACGTAACGAGCGCCCGCTTGCCGCAGAGCGAGAGGAAGTCGCTCATGGCACGATCTCAAGTCGGGCGATCTTGTCGTCTGCGAAGGCGAAAATGTAACGCAGATCGACCGGGCTACCGGGGAAATTGCCCGCCAGATGTCCTGTCACGACAATCCGACCGTGCTCGGGAGCGATGGCGATCGGCTTGACGGTGTAGGTATATTGAGTGGAGGCATTCGCCATCCACTGGCGGATGGCTTCGCGTCCCGTGTAGGTATTCCCTTCGTCGATCACGACCGCGTCTTCAGCGAAGCATTGGGCGATCGCATCGGGATTTGAAGACTTGTCGGCCTCGAAATACTCGCGGACCACGTCAGGCAAATGAATAGGCATTATCATTCTCCAGATTGGTTTGGTGTTCGGCGAAGAGCACCGGCCTGTTCGGCACCATCCGAATAGGCCTTTACCTACATCCCGATAATTGAGATAAATCTGGATGAGCCATCTGGATTTTGAGGACAATGAGCGGCTACAGCTTGAGCGATTTCGAAGCCGTCCTTGCGATTGGTCGCAAAGCATCGTTTCGCGCAGCAGCGGTCGATCTGGGTATCTCGACTAGCGCATTGAGCAGCGCAATCGCCAAGCTGGAGAGCCAGTTGGGTGTTCGCTTGTTCAATCGTACGACCCGTAGCGTTGCTTTGACCGAAGCAGGCCGCCGGTTTGTCGATCAGGTCACCCCCGCCTTACGGGACGTCCATCAAGCGCTCGACACCGTCCGATCGCAGCAGGACACACCTTCCGGGACATTGCGGATCAACACTTTCCCCACTGCCGCTCGCGAGATCATGGCACCACTCGTCTTGGAGTTCCTGAGACGCTTTCCCGAGGTCTATATCGATCTGGTCACGGAGGGCAATCTTACCGACATCGTCGCAGCCGGCTTCGACTTCGGTGTAAGGAGCCGGGACCTGGTTCCGTCAGACATGATCGCCATTCCGATCACTCCAGCCAGGCGGTACGTCGTGGTGGCTTCCCCAGCATATCTGGCTGGGCGAGAACGCCCGCAAGTACCGGCAGACCTACTCTCTCATGCATGTATCCGCATACGCCTTCCGAACGGAGCAATGTACCGCTGGCATTTCGAATCCCAGGGCCAGCCAACGCAAGTCGATGTCCGAGGTCCGATCATCCTCGATGAGGCAAGCGTGGCTCGCATGGCCGTCCTCGAGAATGTTGGCTTCGGGTTCTTTATGGAATCGGATGTCCGGTCCGACATCGATGCGGGGAAGATGGTGCAGGTTTTGGAAAACTGGACCCCCGCGCTTGCGCCCTTGTGCCTCTATTATCCTAGTCGTCGCAACCCACCCGCGGCGGTTAAGGTCTTTGTTGATCTCGCCCGCGAACTCGCACGCGCGGCAAAACAGAACTAAAAGCCAGAAACCCTGCTTCAAGGCCCGGATGCCCCCTCTTGCAGGCTAGCGGCCCCATGGCGTTCGGCCACCGGCATGGGCCTCTGCCGAGCGGGGACATGCAACTCGCGTTGGGCCTGCCATTTCACCACCGCAAGTTGAGCTGGCGCGCGCGGCGCCGATGGGTTTGATTACGACGTCCTGTGCGAAGTGCCAGAAGGCCCAGCCATATCCGTTTCACGCGCTGCTTGGTGCTGTGCATTCGTAATTACTGCGCACGCCGACAATTAGCCGCGGAAACGACACCCGACAGGCGTATCCTGCCCCCTGCGACTCGGGCCGAAAGCGGCCGGTCGCCACCCATGCTTGCCGTATTTCACCCTCCCACACGCAAAGGAGACCGGAAATGCCGTTTGTCACCACTCAGGACGATGTCGAAATCTTCTACAAGGATTGGGGCCCTGCAGAGGCGCAGCCGATCGTGTTCCATCATGGCTGGCCGCTCAGTTCCAACGACTGGGACGCGCAGATGCTGTTCTTCCTGTCGCATGGCTTCCGCGTCGTCGCGCATGACCGCCGCGGGCACGGCCGCTCGGCGCAGGTCGATCACGGTCACGACATGGACCATTATGCCGCGGATGCGGCAGCCGTGGCGGCCGCGCTCGACCTGCGCAATGCGGTGCATATCGGCCATTCGACCGGCGGCGGCGAAGTTGCGCGCTATGTCGCGCGCCATGGCGAGCCCGAGGGGCGCGTGGCGAAGGCGGTGCTCGTCGCCGCGGTCCCGCCGCTGATGCTGAGAACCGACGACAATCCGGAAGGCACGCCGCGCGAGGTGTTCGACGGTTTCCGCGCCGCGCTGGCGGGCAATCGCGCGCAATTCTTCCGCGACGTTCCCGCGGGCCCGTTCTACGGCTTCAACCGCGAGGATGCGGAAGCGATGGAAGGCGTCATCCAGAACTGGTGGCGCCAGGGCATGATGGGCGGCGCCAAGGCGCATTACGACGGGATCGAGGCGTTCTCCGAAACCGACCAGACCGGGGATCTGCAGGCGATCACCGTGCCCACGCTGGTGCTGCACGGCGAAGACGACCAGATCGTGCCGATCGCCGCCTCGGCCCACAAGGCAATCGACCTGCTCGCGAACGGCACGCTCAAGACCTACCCCGGCCTGTCGCACGGCATGCTGACGGTGAATGCCGACCGGCTCAACGCGGACATGCTGGAATTCATCACCGGCTAGAGGCGTCGCGCCCCCCGGCCTGCCAGGCGGCCCGGGGAGATGTGCGCGCTATCCGGCGAGGCCGCGAAAGAAGATCAGTCCTCCACCGCGAGCAAATACAGCTGCCGCGCGGCGTCGATCGACTTGGCTTCTCCTTCGACTTCGTAGTGCCAGAAGGTCCAGCCGTTGCAGCTGGGCGCGCCTTGCAAGTCCTTGCCGAGGCCGTGGATGCTGCCGGTCTGTTTCTCATGCGCGAGCGAGCCGTCGGCGCGGACGGTGGCGGTCCAGCGGCGTTTCTTGTCGAACACCTTGGTGCCGGGCTTGATGAAGCCGTTTTCGACCAGCGCACCGAAGGCCACCTTGGGCGCGCTGCGGCCCGCCTGCATCGTGGTGAGCGCGCTTTCGTCGAGCGGGAGCTCCTTCTCGATCCGCTTGATCGCGGCGTCACGGTAATTGCCTTCGCGTTCGCAGCCGATCCATTCGCGCCCCAGCCGCTTGGCCACCGCGCCGGTGGTACCGGTGCCGAAGAAGGGATCGAGCACCACGTCGCCGCGCTCGGTGGTGGAGAGCAGCACGCGGTAGAGCAGGCTTTCGGGCTTCTGCGTCGGGTGGACCTTGTGGCCGCCTTCCTTCAGCCGCTCCGCGCCGTTGCAGATCGGCAGCACCCAGTCGCTGCGCATCTGCAATTCGTCGTTCAGCGTCTTCATCGCGCGGTAGTTGAAGTGGTACTTGGCCTTCTCGCCCTGGCTGCACCACAGCAGCGTTTCATGCGCATTGGTGAAGCGCGTGCCGCGGAAATTGGGCATCGGGTTCGATTTGCGCCAGACGATGTCGTTGAGGATCCAGAAGCCCAGGTCCTGCAGGATCGCGCCGACGCGGTAGATGTTGTGATAGCTGCCGATCACCCACAGCCCGCCATCGGGCTTGAGCACGCGCTTGGCCTCGGTCAGCCATTCGCGGGTGAAATCGTCGTAGATCTTGAAACTGTCGAACTGGTCCCAGTGATCGGTCACCGCATCGACATGGCTGCCGTCGGGCCGGTTGAGATCGCCGCCGAGCTGGAGATTGTAGGGCGGGTCGGCGAAGACGAGGTCCACGCTCGCATCGGGAAGCCGGCGCATGGCGGCCACGCAATCGCCATCGAGGATCTGCCCCAGCGGGAGCAGTTCCTTCGGCGTTTGCGCCGGTTTTACAGCCGCTTTGACGCGACTCTTCGTGGTCTCGATGACCCCCATGATATGCTTCCCTGTCCTGACTTATCCACAGGGTGAGTCCAAACGGAGTCGCGGTCAAGCACCAATATTCCGCGCGCTAGGAGGTGCGGCGGAATGCGCAGAGAGAACAGAAGGTGTCCGCTACAACATGTTGAGTCCCCGGCGAATCTGCGGACTCAAGATGCTGCGGTGTGGCCGCGAGGACTCTATCGCGCGGCCTTCGCAGCATTCCTTAGGCGATCGGCCTGCGCTGTGGTACAAGCGCTGCTGCTACCGGTCGCGAACGACGGGTCTGGGGGTCCCCTGGCAATGGGCACCCGCCTCCTTTCCGCCTTCTAGCTACAGCCCCCGCCACTCGGGCCGGGTTGTTGTGCTATCCGAAAGGAGCCTGCCCATGAAACTCGCCGACCGCCTGTCGAACCTGTTCCGCGTCTCGCGTCGCAAACAGGACCCCGCCCCCGCCAACGATGCCTTGCCCTGGGTTGGCAGCGATCCGGAAATCGACCGCCAGATTGCCGAATGGCATGCGCTGATCGAACACGGTCAACCGACCGCCGGAGCCACCGGCAGCGACCAGCCGCGCAAATAAGCGTTTGGTATCGGCAGGCGCGCGTGCTAGTGCACAATTGCTGACGTCGAATTATGCGACGGACTTCGGGTTTTGACGACCGCCGCTTGCTTTCAGTAGCCCCGGCGCAAACCAGACGACGACTTCCTTTCATTGGACGATTTTAAGCACGACCGCTCCACATGTTGTGGCGCGGCAACCTCTCGCGTTCTCGAAAGGAACCATCATGAGCAAGACCGGAACCGTAAAATTCTTCAACACCGACAAGGGCTATGGCTTCATCCAGCCCGACGACGGTTCGGACGACAGCTTCGTCCACATCAGCGCAGTGCAGGCCGCCGGCATGCAGTCGCTCGATAAGGAGCAGCGCCTCAATTACGAAGTCGAAACCGGCCGTAATGGCAAGGCAAGCGCCGTGAACCTCTCGGCTGCCGATTGATCTCACGCGGCCGCGCGGCGTCGTCCCAGCGGATGACGCCGCGCAGCCCATTCCTTCTGCAGCAACGGAGATGATCGATGGCGAATCCGACCTACGAATTCTATTCAACCCGTGCTGCCGAATCCGCAGCGGAGGCGAAGGCGGCGACGCTGGATAATGTCCGCGATCGCGCGCTGCGGTCCGAAGCGACCTGGCAGGCGCTTGCCGATCAGGCCCGCGCGGTAGCGCGGCAGCGCAAAAAGATCGAAACCGCCAAGGCCGAAGCGCGCGAGGCCGAAGCCCGCGATCTCGCCGAGCGCGAAGTCGGCGTCCCTACGCCACCCTACTCGTAAACAGATCCGCCTGCGCCACGGGCGCAAAACTGCGTCTGTGCAAGGGCGTGGGCCCATGCACGCGCAGCGCCTCGACATGTTCGGCGGTGCCATAGCCGGCATTGCGTTCCCACCCGTAATGCGGGTGCCGCGCGGCCGCAGCGCGCATCAGCGCGTCGCGATGTTCCTTGGCGAGGATCGAGGCCGCGCCAATACACCTCTCCTTGCCGTCACCGCCGACGATCGGCCGGGCCTGCGCCCAGCGCCACTCGGGATGTCGCCCGTGCGGGGTCATGTTCCCGTCGATCAGCACCGCTTCGGGTTCGCACCCCAGCGCCGCGACCAGCCGCGACACCGCCACGGTCATCGCCAGCATGGTCGCGTGGAAGATATTGAGCCGGTCGATCTCCGCCGGCTCCACCACCGCCAGGCCCCACGCACAGCGCGCCATGATCTGCGGCTCGAGCGCCGCGCGTTTCTTGGGCGAAAGCCGCTTGGAATCGTCGAGCCCGCCGGGGCATGGCTTGCATAGCACCACCGCGGCTGCGACAACCGGACCGGCCAGGGGCCCGCGCCCCGCCTCGTCGACGCCGATCACCAATGGCGCGGCACCAAGCCCTCGTTCGGGAGTTGCACTGAACATGAAAAAGACCTCAATCCTTGCCGCCACTTTATCGCCCCTCCTGCTCGCTTCAAGCTGCGGCTCCACCGGATCGGGGGATAGCCCGCCGACGCAGGCATCGCCTACGGGCGAGACCGGCGGCGCATGGGACGGCGGCTTCGTAACCACCGAACACGGGAGTTTCGCCGAACCATGGGCGGCGGCCTTCGTCCCGGGTACCGCGATGCTGTTCGTCACCGAAAAGGCGGGCACGGCAAAGATCGTCGACACGGCAAACGACCGGGTCATCCCCGTCACCGGCCTGCCCGAGGTCGATTACGGCGGTCAGGGCGGGCTTGGCGATGTCGCCTTCCTGCCGTCGCAAAGCGCCTCCACCATCGGTCGCCGTGCGATCTATCTCAGCTGGGCGGAAGCCGGCGCAGGCGATACGCGCGGCGCGGCCGTGGGCCGCGGCGAACTGGTCTGCGCAGCATCGGACAGCTGCCGCATCGACGGCCTCGAGGTCATCTGGCGGCAGACCCCCAAGGTTTCCGGACGCGGCCATTATTCGCACCGCCTCGTGCTGAGCCCCGACGAACAGCACCTGTTCGTCGCCAGCGGCGAACGCCAGAAACAGACCCCCGCGCAGGACAAGCAGAGCCATCTGGGCAAGATCGTCCGGCTCACCCTCGATGGCAGCCCCGCAGGCGACGGGGCGATCGACGGGGCGCTGCCCGATATCTGGTCGATGGGCCATCGCAACATCCTCGGCATCGACTTCGATGCGCAGGGGCAATTGTGGGAAGTCGAGCACGGCCCCAAGGGCGGCGACGAGCTCAATCTCGTCCGGCGCGGCCAGAACTACGGCTGGCCGGTGCGATCGAACGGGGTGAATTACGACGGCTCGGACATTCCCGACCATTCGGCCGATGACGGCTTTGCCAAGCCCGCAGTAAGCTGGACGCCGGTCATCGCGCCCGGAAACATGATCTTCTACTCCGGCGACCTGTTCGACGGACTGGCGGGCGATCTGCTGATCGCGGGCCTCAAGACCGAAGCGATCGTGCGCGTGGCGACCGATGGCGACACGGCGCGCGAGACCGCCCGTTACGATATGGGCAACCGTATCCGGCAGATCGTCGAAGGACCCGATGGTGCGCTGTGGGTGCTCGAAGACGGCGACGGCGGACGGCTGCTGGAACTTCGCCCCCGATAAGGCGAAATTGATCGACACCGGCCATGGGCAGCCCTAATCGGCGCGGCCCATGGCTAGCCTCGTCCCCCTTTCCGCAATCGATCCGGCGCTGGTCGAGCAATTGCTCGACGCGGCGTTCGGCGAGGAGCGGCATGCGCGCACCGCCTATCGCATCCGCGCGGGGATGGACTGGCTCGAAGGCGCGAGTTTCGCTGCGCTCGACGACGAGGATTACCTCGCCGGCACCATCCAGCTGTGGCCGGTGGCGCTGACCGACCCCAAGGGGCGCGCACATCCGATGATCATGGTCGGCCCGGTCGCGGTCATGCCCGGGCGGCAGGGCGAAGGCTTCGGCAAGGCGCTGATGGCCGCCAGCCTCGGCGCGATCGACGCAGGCTTCGAAGAGGGCGCAGCCCCGCTGCCGCAGGTGATGATCGGCGATCCCGACTATTACGACCGCTGGGGCTTCCTGGCCGATCATACGGGCGGCTGGCACTGCCCCGGCCCCTATGACCGGGACCGGCTGCTGGCGCGCACGGGCAATCCGGCGGTGCTGCCAGCCGAGGGCATGCTGGGGCCGTGGAATTCCTGATGCGTGCGGTCAGGACATCCGTCCTGACCTTGCTGTTCCGTCCCGCTCCCCCTCCCGGCCACCCAATAGAGTACCGTGCCGTGGGTGGCCGGGAGGGGGAGCGGGAGCGAACAGGGCGCAGCGACTGACGCAGTCAGCCGCGAACAGACGCCATTACCGCGTCGTCATCTCTGCGCAGGCAGGGATCCAGATAACCTCGCCTCTGGAGCCTGACGTGGAGTCATCTGGGCCCCGGCCTGCGCAGGAGCGACGGGGTATTGAGTGAGCGGGAGTGTTCTGCCATCGCTCGCGTCGTGCCTTACACTCCGCCCCCCGAACTTGCCGGAATGTCGCTGGCCCAGATCGCGGAGGCGGTTGCCGCGCGCAAGCTGCCCCCGGTCGAGCAATGGTCGCCGGAAAATGTCGACGACAGCCATATGCGCATCGCCGCCGATGGCACCTGGTATCACGAAGGGTCACCGATCAAGCGGGGGGGCATGGTCCGCGCCTTTGCCGGCCTGCTCAATCGCGAGGACGATGGCAGCTACTGGCTGGTCGTGCCCTACCAGAAGCTGTCGATCGCGGTGGACGATGCCTGTTTCATCGCGACCGACGTGTCCGAAACCGAAGGCGACCTCGCCTTCCGGCTCAACACCGACGAACTGGTGGTGGCGGGTCCGGGCCATGCAATCCGCGCGGCAGGCGATCCCGACAGCCCCGCACTCTATCTGCACGTGAGGCGCGGGTGCGAAGCGCGGCTCAACCGTTCGACCTATGAACAGCTCGCGCGCATTGCGCTGGCGCGGGGCGACGACTGGACCGTGGCCAGCGGCGGCGAAACCTACTCGCTCCTGCCCGCATGAGCGCGATCTTCGATCGGCTGACCGCGCTGTTCCAGCAGGGCCATACGCGCGAATTCGATGATCTCTTGTCCGACAGCCGTTTTGCCGATGCCAGCCGCACCGCCGACGCGGCCGTACTGATCGCAGTGACCGAACAGCCCAATCCGACCGTTCTCCTGACCCAGCGCCCACGCACCATGCGCGACCATCCCGGCCAGGTCGCCTTTCCCGGGGGCAAGCTCGACCATGGCGAGGACGCAGTGCAGGCGGCGCTGCGCGAAGCATGGGAAGAACTGTCGATCGAGCCCGAGCACGTGCGCCTGATCGGGACCACCGACCGCTACCAGACCGGGACCGGTTTCGACATCACCCCGGTGCTCGCCACGGTGCCGCATGACCTGCCCATCCGCCCCGATCCGCGCGAGGTCGAAAGCTGGTTCGAATGCCCGCTCGACAAGCTGATGGATGCGTCGCAATGGAGCCGCAATTCGGTATTCTGGAAAGGCGCGATGCGCGAATATCTCGAAATGGACCATGACGGCTACCGGATCTGGGGCGTTACCGCGGCGATCTGCTGGAACCTGTCGCGCCGGGTCGAATGGCTGCGGGCGCAGGATGACTGAGCACCTTCCGCAGGCCGAATGGACACAGCGTGCCAGCCTCGCGCGGCTGGTCGAGGCGCTGGGCGCGGAGGATCTGCGCTGGGTCGGCGGCTGCGTGCGCGACACGCTGCTGGGCTATCCCGCCAACGATATCGATGCCGCCACGCGCCACCTGCCCGCAACCGTGATCGATCGCTGCCGGTCGGCGGGCATCCGCACCGTGCCCACCGGGATCGACCACGGCACGGTGACAGCCATCCTCGAGGATGGCCCGGTCGAGATCACCACTCTGCGCCGCGATGTGGCGACCGATGGCCGGCGCGCGACGATCGCCTTTTCCGAAGAATGGCGCGACGATGCCGCGCGGCGCGATTTCACCATCAATGCGCTCTATGCCCACCCCGAAACGCTGGCGATCGACGACTATTTCGGCGGGCTGGACGATCTGTCCGCGCATCGCGTGCGCTTCATCGGCGATGCAGCAACCCGGATCCGCGAAGATCATCTGCGCATCCTGCGCTATTTCCGCTTCGCCACGCGCTTTGGCGACGATTGGGATGCGGAAGCGAGCCGCGCCTGCAGCGAGCTGGCGCCCACGCTCAAGGGCCTCAGCCGCGAACGCGTGGGCTGGGAGTTGCAGAACCTGCTCGCGCTGCCCGATCCCGCGGCCACGGTGGACCGGATGCGCGAATTGGGCGTGCTGCAGGAAGTGCTCCCCGAAAGCGGTCGGCGCGAGGTCGCGCAGCTCGCCCGGCTCGTCGATGCCGAACGCAGCGCCGCAATCGCCCCCGCTGCCATGCGCCGGATGGCGGCGCTGCTGCCCGCCATCGTTCCGGTCGCGGAAACGGTGGCTGCACGCCTGCGCCTCTCGCGCAGCCAGCGCGGCCGGCTGACCTGTATCGCCCGGCGCGAGCCGCAGGACGCAGCGCATCCGCAGGGGCTTGCCTATATGGTCGGGCGCGAATGCGCGGTGGACCGCCTGCTGATCGGCGGGGCCGATCCGGCCCCGATCATCGACTGGGAGGCCCCCGCCTTCCCGCTCAAGGGCGGCGAGATCGTCGCCCGCGGCGTCGCCAGGGGTCCCGAGGTCGCGCGCATATTGCAGTGCATCGAAAAGCGCTGGGTCGCGGAGCGTTTCCCCTCCCGCGAACGGGTCGAGCAACTGCTCGACGAAGAGCTCGCCGCGCGCTAAACCCCGCCTTCGCACGGCTTCAGCGTGGCTTAAGGTGCAATGCACCATAAATGCCCCGCGGTTGCGAAATGATGCAATCCGTGAAATAGAGAAGCCGTTCTCCCTTGGGGGACTGCGGGGGGCGCAGATCACCATTCTCGTCCGCTCTTTCCAGTTTAGTCGGCTCGATCGCGCGTTTCGCGTGTGGGAGAGCCGCGAGTTCCGAATAACAAGCCTTGGAGTTGCATATGAAAATCGCGAAACTGGCGCTCGCCGCCGTTGCCCTCACCACCACCGCCGCTGTCGCCCCGGGCGTCGCCACCGCGCAGGAAGCTGCCGCCGGTGTGACCGCTGGCGCGACCGTCTATGGCAATGACGGCGTCGAAATCGGCACCGTCGAAAGCGTCGAAGGCGAAACCGCGGTCCTCGTGGTCGACGGCATGAAGGCCCCGGTCCCGGCGGCTGCTTTCGGCACCGGTGAACAGGGCGCTACGCTCAACGCCACCAAGGCGCAGATCGTCGGCATGCTGCAGGCCGCGCATCAGGAAGCGATGGCCAAGCGCGACGCCGCGCTGGTTGTCGGCGCCGAAGCCGTGACCGCCAAGAATGCGCCGCTCGGCACCGTGCTCGAGATCGAAGGCGACAATGTCATCATCGCCCGCGGCGGTGACGAAACCAACAAGATCACGCTGCTGCGCGAACATTTCGCCGCTGCGCCCGACGGCGCGCTGATGGCGCTGATGACCAATGCCCAGATCGATGCCGCGATGGCTGCATCGGCCCCGGCTGCCGAAAGCGCTGGCGAATAATACGACAGCCCTTCAAGGGTCGCATGAAGGCCGGGGACGAGCGATCGTCTCCGGCTTTTTCTTTGGGTGCGTCTCTTCTGCGTGCGCTAGCGGCATCCGCCGCCAGCTTGCAGCAAGGTCAGGACGGATGTCCTGACCGCACCCCACAAACCTCAACCAAACTTGTTATCCCGCGGGAAGCCCTGCGGCGGGAGGCGGCCAGCGCCGCCGCGGGCGACTTTCCATTGCCACATCTCGCCCTCGGTGCGGGTGCGGTCGCCCTTGCCGCCCATCTGCCATGACAGGCCGTCCTCGAGCCGGAAGGTGGTCGCATCGGCCAGCCCGCCATCACGATAGCGTTGCAGCGTCACCCCCTGCCCGCGCGCGAGCTCGGGCAGTTCCTCGAGGTTGAACGCCACCAGTTTGCGATTGTCGCCGACCACCGCGACATGATCGTGCCCCTCGGCGATCGCGCGCGCGACGACCAGCTTCGCCCCGTCCTTGAGATTGACCACCTGGCGTCCCTTGCGCGTTTCGGCGAGCAGATCGTCGGTGGTCGCGCCGAAGCCCTTGCCGGTATCGGCGGCGAGCAGCAACCGCTGGCCCGGCTTGTGCACGATCACCGTCATGATCTGCGCGCTGGCGTCGATATCGAGCGTGTTGCGCACCGGTTCGCCAAAGCCGCGCGCGCCGGGCAGCTTGTCCGCGCCCAGCGTGAAGAACCGGCCCTTGTCGGTCGCCAGCAGCAATTTGTCGGTCGTCTGCGCGTGGAAGACGAAGGCCGGCCCGTCGCCCTCCTTGTATTTGAATTCCTGGTCGAGCGGCAGATGGCCCTTGGCCCCGCGGACCCAGCCCTTCTGCGACAGGATCACCGTCACCGGTTCCTTCTCGATCATCGCATCCATGCTGAATTCGACCGCGGGCGCCGCTTCCTCGATCGCGGTGCGGCGGCGGCCGAGCGCGGTGCCGGGGCCGTATTCCTTGCGCAGCGCACCCAGATCGCGCTTCAGTCGCGTGCGCTGGCGGGCGGGGGAACCGAGCAGCTTCTCGAGTTCGTCCTGCTCCTTGAGCAGATCGTCCTTCTCGCCGCGCAGCTGCATCTCTTCCAGCTTGCGCAACGACCGCAGCCGCATGTTGAGGATCGCCTCGACCTGCCGGTCGGTCAGCTTGAATTCCTCCATCATCACCGTTTTGGGATCGTCCTCGGTGCGGATGATCTCGATCACGCGGTCGAGGTTGAGGAAGGCGATGATATAGCCTTCGACCAGCTCCAGCCGCCGCGCGATCTGGTCGAGCCGGTGCTGGCTGCGCCGCTGGAGGATATCGATCTGGCTGGCGATCCAGTGGTTGAGCAGCTCCTTGAGCCCCATCACCATCGGCGTCCGGCTCGCGTCGAGCACGTTGAGATTGAGCCCGAAGCGCGTTTCCATATCGGTCAGCTTGTAGAGGCTTTCCTTGAGCAGGTCGGGATCGACATTGCGGCTGCGCGGAACCAGCACGATGCGGATCTGCTCGTCGCTTTCATCGCGGACATCCTCGAGGATCGGCAGCTTGCGATCGCCGATCGCAGCGGCGATCTGCTCGATCAGCTTGCCCTTGGCGACCTGGTAGGGGATTTCGCTGATGACCAGCTGCCATTGCCCGCCGCCAAGCCGCTCGATCCCCGCTTCGCGGTCCTCCGCCTTCTCGGCTTCGGCAGCGTGGAAGCTGCCACGCACGCGGAACGACCCGCGCCCGGTTTCATAGGCATTGGCGACTGTCGCCGCGCTTTCGGCGACGATCCC
This sequence comes from Qipengyuania sp. Mu-71, assembly GCF_036867055.1. NCBI lineage: Bacteria > Pseudomonadati > Pseudomonadota > Alphaproteobacteria > Sphingomonadales > Erythrobacteraceae > Qipengyuania > Qipengyuania sp. Mu-71. Next base: position 1,823,545 of record NZ_JBAJHR010000001.1, read on the forward strand.
GCCGGTGGCGAAATCGGGACCCTTGAACAGTTCCATCAGCCGCGCATGTTCGACATGCGGATTGTCGATCACCTCGAGCGTCGCATCGACGATCTCGGCGACGTTGTGGCTCGGGATATTGGTTGCCATGCCCACCGCGATGCCACTGGCACCATTCGCCAGCAGGTTGGGGAACAGGCCGGGCATGATCTCCGGCTCTTCTTCCTCGTTATTGTAGGTCGGGATGAAATCGACCGTGCCCGCGTCGAGGCCTTCCATCAGGCGCATCGCGGTCTTCGTCAGGCGGGCTTCGGTATAGCGGTAGGCAGCGGCGTTATCGCCGTCGATATTGCCGAAATTACCCTGCCCTTCGACCAGCGGATACCGCAGCGAGAAATCCTGCGCGAGGCGGACCATCGCGTCATAGGCCGCGGTGTCGCCATGCGGGTGGTACTTGCCGATCACCTCGCCCACCACGCGCGCCGATTTCTTGAAGCCGCTGGAGGGATCAAGCTTGAGCTGGCGCATGGTCCACAGCAGCCGGCGGTGGACCGGCTTGAGCCCGTCGCGCAGGTCGGGCAGCGAGCGCGCGGTAATCGTGCTCAGCGCATAGACGAGATAACGCTCGGACAGCGCCGAATCGAACGGGGCATCGACGATCGCGTCGAACGGGTCTTTTTCACTGTCGAGAGTGGTGTCGTTAGCGGCCATGCGATCCGCCCTATCACCGCCATGCCCTACCTAGAAGAACGGAACGGTGCGCTTTCCCCACGCGTTGCAAGGGCAACATCAAATCAAGGAGTTCCCCTATGACAAAGCGCGTAATGATCCTCGCCACCGATGGCTTCGAACAGTCCGAACTGATGAAGCCCAAGGCCAATCTCGAAAAGGCCGGCATCGAAACCGAAGTCGTCAGCCTCGAGGAAGGCTCGATCCGCGGCTGGGACCAGAAGGACTGGGGCGAGAGCGTCGCGGTCGACAAGACGGTCGATGCGATCGAGAATTGCGATGGCTACGATGCGCTGCTGCTGCCGGGTGGCCAGATGAACCCCGATATCCTGCGCATGAACGAACGCGCGGTCGCCATCGTCCGCGAATTCGCCCTGGCGGACAAGCCGATCGCGGCGATCTGCCATGCCCCGTGGCTGCTGGCCGAAGCCGGCCTGATCGACGCCAAGACCGTCACCAGCTGGCCCTCGATCCGCACCGACCTCAAGAATGCGGGCGCCAATGTGGTCGACCAGGAAGTCGCCACCGACGGCAAGTTCATCACCAGCCGCAACCCCGACGACATCCCCGCCTTCAGCAAGGCGTTGATCGATATGCTGGGCGAAACCGTAGCGGATAGCGAACTCGAAGCCGCCTAAATCACACCATAATCCGAAGCATGACCCCGCTGCGCTCGCGTAGCGGGGTTTTGTTTGTTCGGGACCGATCCCAGCTGCGGTGCATTCGAACCGCATGGGGAATCGTTACACCAGCTTCATCCGCGTGCTCATCGCACTGTTCTACGCGCTGTTCGCCTTCCAAGCGGTTGCCCAGTCCGATCGTACGGTCGCGGAGGATTCGAAGGCCTTCGTCTATGAGGTGGAGCGGCTTGAGAACGGCACGCCCGCGGGCCGGATACCGCTCGATCTCGATACCCCGATGGGGCTCATGGAAAGCTTCATGGCCGCAGGCGAGGAGGGGGACTGGTCGCGCGCCTCCGCGGCGCTCGACCTGGCGAATGTCGATGCGGCGGAGCGCGATCCGGACCGCTTCGCCGCCCGACTCTACGACCTCATGCACCGGTCGGTCGCGTTCGACTGGGCCTTGCTGCCCGACCGCCCCGACGCGGTCGACACCACCACCACCTCGAAGGATCCGATGGCGGGGGTTGCGCGCCGTTCGCTGACCATCGGCCATCTCGAACTGGCCAATCGCACGGTCCCGATCCGGCTTGCCCGCGTGCAGACGCCGGGGGGCGAACCGGTGTGGGTCTTCAGCCGCCAGACGGTCGAGAATGTCCCCGCGCTCTACGATATTTACGGGCCAACCCGGTTCGAGAAGAGCCTGCCCCCCGTACTCCGCCAGCAGGCCTTCTGGACGCTGGCGTGGTGGGAAGCGATTGCGCTGCCGCTGATCCTGTTCGTGGGGGCGCTGGCGGCAGCGCTGACCTATGTGGGCATCGCTCGCTTGCGGCGCAGGCAGGAAGAGGATTCGCGGCTCTATGGCGTGTGGCAGGCGATCCACGTTCCCGCCACGCTGCTGGCCTTTGCAGGCACCTTTGCGCTGGTGCGTCTGACGCTGTTCCGCCTGTCGGGCCCGGTCAAGGATTTGCTCGATCCGCTCCAGCTGGTGCTGATCATCGCGGCCATCGTCGGTATCGCGCTGTCGGTGATCGAGGCGCTGTTCGATTTCGCGACCTCGCAGCGCACCGATGAACTCGAATCCCCCGAGAACAATCCCGACCGCAATTTCTATACCAAGATGAGCGCGATCCGGCGGATCGTGACCGTCATGATCCTGCTGGCCGGCATCGGCTTCCTGCTGGTCGCCAGCAATCTGTCGAGCACGCTGGGGTTCTCGATCATGGCCTCGGCGGGCATCCTCGGCCTCGTGCTGGCCTTTGCCGCGCGCAAGGTGCTGGGCGACATCATGGCGAGTGTGCAGATCGCTTTCGCCCAGACCGCGCGGATCGGCGATGCGATCCGTTATGACGGGCAATGGTGCTATGTCGAAAAGATCGGCTTCACCCATCTGCGGCTGCGCACCTGGGACGAACGCCGCCTGATCGCGCCGGTCAGCGATTTCACCAGCGACAGTTTCGAGAACTGGACCAAGCAGGAATCGCGGCTGATGATGCATGTCGAGCTCGAATTCGACAATCGTGCCGATGTCGAGGCGCTGCGCCGGCCGTTCCGCGAATTCGTCGAGAATGACGAGGATGTCGTCGATCCCGAAGACGCGAAATGCCAGGTCATCGCGCAGAACGCGCAGGCGATGACAGTGCGCTTCATGGCCCGCTCGACCGATCCGAAATGCGGGTGGGACATGCATTGCCGGCTGCGCGAACACATGCTGCGCGCCGCTTCGGAAATGGATGCTGCGGCCGAGCGCGAACCGGTCCCTGCCTATCTTCCCCGCGAACGCGAAGTGCGGATGGATCTGACGGCGGCCGAAGAAGGCTGACCGCCGGCCTAGCGGCTCATGTCGTAGCTTTCGGCAGGAATGCGCACTTTCAACCCGTCGAGTTCGGGGGTGAGGTCGATCTGGCAGGACAGGCGGCTGGTGCGCGCGACGCCGGCGGCGAGATCGAGCATGTCCTCTTCCTCCTCGCTGGCTTCATGGAGCCGGTCGAACCAGTGGGGTTCGACGATCACATGGCAGGTCGAACAGGCCATCTGGCCTTCGCAGGTCCCCTCGAGCGGGAGCCCCGCCGCCTGTGCCACGCGCAGGAGGTTGTCGCCGGGTTCGGCCTCGGCGGTCACCACCTCGTCGGTCGCGGTAACGAATTCGATCTTCACAGCCCTTGCGCCTCCGCTGCAGCGTTGATCTTGCCCGCCGCTTCCTCGATCTCTTCCATGGTGGTGTAGCGCCCGAAGCCGAGCCGGATCGAGCTTTTCGCCCCCCTGTCGGACAGGCCGATGGCCTTCAGCACGTGGCTGGGACGGCCCGAGCCGCTGGCGCAGGCACTACCGGCGGAAAACATCACGTCGCGGACATCGCTCATCAGCCGGTTCACATCGAGCCCCTCGCGGCGGATGTTGAGATTGCCGGGCCAGCGCGCGTCCTCGCTGCCGTTGAGCGTCCAGTCTCCGAACAGGCTGCGCGCGCGCGTCCAGAGCGCATCGATATGGTCGCGGTCCTGCTCCATCCGGTCCTTGGCCTCGGCCGCTGCCGCGCCCATCCCGGCGATCAGCGCGGGGCTGAGCGTGCCCGAACGCAGGCCGAATTCCTGCCCGCCGCCGGTCTGCACCTCGTGCAGATCGACCCCGTCGCGCAGCCACAGCGCACCGACGCCCTTGGGACCGTGGAACTTGTGCGCCGAAATCGCGATCATGTCCGCACCGGTCACTTCGATCCGGCCATAGGCCTGCACGGCGTCACACAGGAACAGCGCATTGTGCTGCTTGGCCTTGCGATGCCATTCGATCGTCGGCTGGATCGTGCCGATCTCGTTATTGACCTGCATCACGCAGACCAGCCGCGTGTCGGCGGGCAGGTCCTGCTTCGTATTGCACTGGCCGTTGCTGGCGACATTGAGCACATGGCTCTTGCCCGCGGCTTGCGCGGTATCGCCGACCGCCGAATGCTCGATCGCGGAATAGGACACGGTGCCGCCCTCGCCCGACCCGCGGATCGCGAGGTTGAGCGCCTCGGTCGCGCCCGAAGTGAAGATCACGCGGCCACCCGCAGGCAACAGCGCGGCGACCTGGTCGCGCGCGAGCTCGATCGCCGCCCTGGCCTGGCGCCCCATCCGGTGCGCGCTGTGCGGATTGCCGAAGCCGGTCCCGCCGGGTCCGTCGAGCCAGCGCAGCATCGCATCGCGCGCTTCGGGCGCGAGCGGGGTGGTGGCCTGGTAGTCGAGATAGATCACGGACTTCTCATACAGTCATTGCGCGCAAAGCGAAGCCACCCGGTCCAGGCGGGACGGGATTGCCGCGGCGCCTGCGGCCACCCGCAAGGGCTGGTCGGCTATGCACCGGCCAGATCAAGCCAGACCTCGCAGAAGCGTTCCACCTCGGCGCGGGTCGTGTTCCAGCCCAACGACACGCGGATGGTATTGGCGGCGATCTCGGGTTCGACCTGCATCGCTTCGAGCACGCGGCTGGTCTTCATCGTCCCGCTGGAGCACGCGCTGCCTTGCGACACCGCGATGCCCGCCATGTCGAAGCGCATGACCTGCGCGGTGGCGCTCATCTTCGGCATGGCGATTGCGCGGATATAGGGGGTCGGGTCGGACAGGCGGTCCGCCAGCCATGTGCCGCCGATCCTGCGGCATTCCCCGGCCAGCGCATCCAGCGGTGCGAGTACCTGCGGATCGACATAGAGATCACCGCACGCCTCGAGCGCTGCCGCCATGCCCATCACGCCGGGCATGTTCTCGGTCCCGCGCCGATAGCCGCGCTCCTGCCCGCCGGAAGGGGCAATCATCGCATAGTCCTTCACCAGCAACGCACCGACGCCGATCGGCCCGCCGAACTTGTGCGCGGAGATGATCGCCATGTCACAGGACGGCAGCGCGAAACGGCCCGCACCTTGCGCGCAATCGGCGAGCAGCAGCCCCCCGGCCTGGTGGACGATACCACCGATGGCGGCGAGATCCTGGCGATTGCCGGTTTCCGAATTGACCTGCTGCACCGCCACGAGTGGGCGTTCGCGCTGGACTGCCTCGGTCAGCACCTCGAGATCGAGCGCGCCGTCGCTGCGCACCGGCAGGCGTTCCGCGGCAGGGACGGCCTGCAGCACGCAGTCATGTTCGACCGAGGCCACCAGGCGCGCACCAGCCTGCGCATGGCCCAGCGCCAGCGCCGCCGCCTCGCTTGCGCCCGAAGTGAAGATCACCTCGCCGTCCCAGCCAAGCGCGGCCTTCACCCGCTCGCGCGCGTCTTCGAGCAGGCTGCGCGCCTTGCGCCCGGCGGCGTGCGGGCTGCTCGGATTGGCCCAGAGCGCAAAGCCATCCTGCATCGCCTGCAGCGCTTCGGGGCGCAGCGGCGTGGTGGCAGCATGGTCGAGATAGATGGGCGTGGAAATGGCGGATGCTCGAAAATATTGCGAAATGGGTGTTAATCACTATATAGCGCGCCACTTCGCGCAAAGCTTCATCCGGTTCAAGCCGGGGGTGCCCGCGCCCCGACATTTTCCGACAGGGTATACCTCTCCATGCCGACCGTGATCTTTCCCGGCCCCGAAGGCCGCCTCGAAGGCCGTTTCTCCCCCGCCCCGCGCCCGCGCGCACCGGTGGCGATGATCCTCCACCCGCACCCGCAAGGCGGCGGGACGATGAACGAGCAGATCACGCAGCGCCTCTACAAGACTTTCGTCAATCGCGGTTTCGCCACGCTGCGGTTCAATTTCCGCGGCGTCGGGCGCAGCCAGGGCAGCTTCGACAATGGTGTCGGCGAATTGTCCGATGCCGCCAGCGCGCTCGACTGGATGCAGCAGGTCCACCCCGAAGCGCAGGTGACCTGGGTAGCCGGCGTCAGCTTCGGCGCGCTGATCGGCATGCAGCTGCTGATGCGCCGCCCCGAGATCCGCGGCTGGATCAGCATCGGTGCGCCCGCGAGCATGTACGACTTCTCTTTCCTTGCCCCCTGCCCCGCCAGCGGGATCTTCATCCACGGCGCGCAGGACACGGTCGTCCAGCCGCAGGCGGTGACCAAGCTGGTCGAGAAACTGCGGACGCAGAAGCACATTACCGTGCATCACGAAGAAATTCCGCGCGCGAACCACTTCTTCGAAAACGAGCAGGAAGAGCTGATGAAGTCGGTCGACAATTATCTCGACTTCCGCCTCGACCCGAGCTGTCCGATCAAGTGATCGGGCGGCCCGCGGCGCGGGCCACACCCGGCGTTCCAAACGGCTAAGGTTGCGGAATGCAACGCGAAATCGCTTCGCTCAAGGATGGTAATGTTGTAACATTCTCCATGTGAGGAGGCATCAAAGCCTTCCGCATGGAAGAGGAGCAACACCATGTCCTATACCGACCAGACCCGCGGGCCCTCGCCCGCCAGCATGGCGGCGGTGATCGGGGTTCACGCCGCCATCGGCGCGATCCTTGTCGCCGGGCTCACCGTAACCGGTACGGTGCCCGATATCATCACGCCGTTCGACGCGACCAATATTCCGATCGACCCGCACCCGCCCAAGCCGCCTGAGCAGACCCAGCCAAACCCCCGCGACACCGTCCAGCCGCGCCCGCAGACGCCGGTCCCCCCAATCGACGTAAAGACGACCGAGACCACCCCGCTCCCGCCGCTGCAATTGCCGACTTTCCCCCCGTTGGATTTCCCCTCCGGCAAGGAAGCCGCCAAACCCGAACCGATCAGCAACTTCACCCCGGTCGGGGCCAAGCCGAGAAACGATCCGGCGGCGTGGCTATCGACCGATGACTATCGCCCGAGCTGGGTCAGGCGCGAACTGACCGGCCTGGCGCGGTTCCGGCTCGAGATTGCGGCAAACGGGCGCGTTACCGATTGCACCGTCACCGGTTCGACCGGGCATGGCGTGCTCGATATTGCGACCTGTAAGCTGGTCACGCAGCGTGCGCGGTTCGAACCCGCGCGCGGCGGGACGGGCGAAGCGGTGGCAAGCAGCTACTCAGGCGCAGTGCTCTGGCAGCTGCCTGAATAGTCGCGCTTTTTACCCGGGGTCCTGCTCGAGCTTGTCGAGCGGGGCCTCGCCCCCTGCGTCGGGCAGCACCCAGATTGCCACATTGGCCAGCGCAACCGCGGCCAGCAGCACCATCAGCAGCACATTTTTTACGTTGCCGGTCCGCCGCCACAGAAAGAAGGCGCCCACCAGCAGGAGGATCGCGGCCAGGACAGTGATCGAAAGCACAGTGTCGAGCATGCCTTTCCCATAGCCCGCTGCCCCGCCGCCGCAAGTCATCAAACCGGAACGCGGCGACGCTCTACCCGTTCGAACAGATGAAGGAGACGGCAGCATGAGCATTTTCGGCAAGATCAAGGACGCGGTTTTCGGCAAGAAGGCCGAAGCGCAGGACACCCCCAAACCCGCGCCCAAGCCGACCGGAAATGCCTGGGCCGATGCCCCGGTGGTCGAACAGAAGGCCAGGCCGGTGGTCGATATCGAGAACAATCTCGACAACATGCCCGGCGCCGACACGCTCAACTGGCGTACCTCCATCGTCGATCTGATGAAGCTGATCGGGGTGGATTCCGATTATGAGAGCCGCAAGGCGCTGGCGGTCGAGATGGGCCGTGAGGATTATGCCGGCAGCGCCGAGGACAATATCTGGCTGCACCGCCGCGTCATGAACGAGCTGGCCGCCAATGGCGGCAAGGTCCCGCCCGAATTCCTCGATTGATTTGACAGGCTTGCACGCGGGACGCACACCCGCGGGCATGACCCAGACCACCACCGCCATCACCCGTCGCCAGGCCCTTGCCGGCCTTGGCGCAACCTCCGCCCTTGCCCTGTCGGGATGCGCCGCCACTGCGCGGCCCGAAGCCATCGCCCGCGCGCAGGCGATCGGTGCGCAGCGCCTGCTCGAAGTGGTCGGTTACAATCTGCTCGCGCACGAACCCGAACGGGCGACCGCGCTGGGGGTGGATACCGGCCGCTATTATTATTTGCGCGGCAAGCTCGAAGACCAGTCGCCCGCGGGCCAGGTCGCCTATGCCGCGACGCTCAGGCAGGATCTCGACCGCGTCCGCGCGCAGCCGCGCGACGGCCTCGACAGCGCGACGGTGACCAGCCTCGATGTCGTCGAGAGCGCTTATGAACTCGCGCTCGACGGCTTTGCCCTGCCCTATGGCGATACGCCGGTCGGCAATTGGCGCACTGCGCCCTATGTCGTGATCCAGAACGTCGGCGAATATCTCGCCCTGCCGCGTTTCATGCAATCGAACCACAAGGTCGAGCATGGCGACGATGCCGACGCCTATATCGAACGCATGGAAGCGATGCCCGCCACGTTCGATGGCGAACTGGCACGGATCCGCCAGGCGCGCGGGATGGGCGTGGTCCCGCCTGCCTTCCTGCTCGACAAGGCGCTGCGCCAGATGGAACAGACCATCGCCAGCGCGGGCAAGGGCGAACTGTTTGCCGACGATCTGCGCAGCAAGCTGCGGGCCGCGGGCATGCCCGAGAGCCACGCCAATCGCGCGCTGGCACTGGAAAGCGGACCGATCGCCGAAGCGCTGACCCGCCAGCTCGAGGAATTGCGCGCCGAACGCGCGGTCGCCAGCGATGCGCCGGGCGTGTCCGCGCGCCCACACGGCGAGGAATTCTATGCCTGGGCGCTGCGTTCGAGCACGACCACGCGGCTGTCCGCCGACGAGGTTCACCAGCAGGGCCTCGAGGAACTCGAAACGCTGCATGCGCGCATGGACCCGGTCCTGCGCGGCATCGGCTATACCAGCGGCTCGGTGGGCGAACGCATGCAGGCGCTGGCTGCCGACCCGCGCTACAAATTCGCCGAGGGCGATCCGGGCCGCGCCGAAATCATGGATTTCATCGCCGAGCGGGTCGAGTGGATCAAGGCGCAGATGCCCCGCGCCTTCAACACGCTGGTCGATCCGAACATGGAAGTGCGCCGCATCCCGCCCGCCGAGGAAGTCGGTGCGCCGGGCGCCTATGGCGGCGCAGGCAGCAAGGACGGCAGCATCCCCGGCCGGTTCTGGATCAACCTGCGCAGCACCGAACTGCACCGCAAATACGATCTTGCCGATCTCACCTATCACGAGACGATCCCGGGCCATGTGTGGGAGGGCGAATATTCAAACCGCCTGCCGCTGATCCGCTCGATCCTCGCCTTCAATCCGTTCAGCGAAGGCTGGGCGCTCTATGGCGAGCAGATCGCCGACGAACTGGGCGCCTATGACGGGTTCGAGGTCGGCCGGCTGGGCTATCTGCAGAGCCTCGCCTTTCGCGCCTGCCGCATGGTGGTGGATACCGGTCTGCACGCCAAGGGCTGGAGCCGCGCGAAGGCGGTCGATTTCTTCGTCACGCGCAATGGCAGCAAGCCTGCCGAGGTCGAAAGCGAGGTCGATCGCTATTGCAGCTGGCCGGGCCAGGCGACCGGCTACAAGCTGGGCCACAGCCGGATCGTCGACCAGCGCGCGCGGGCACAGGCGGCGCTGGGACCAGCCTATGACTTCAAGGCGTTCAACGACGCGGTGGTGCTGGGCGGCAATGTCCCGATGGATGTGCTGGAGAAGAACGTCGGCCGCTATATCGCCGCAGCGATGGAATGACGTTTCTGTCATAGAATTCTAACCTCCCCCCGCTAGGTTCGATGCCCAACACATCGACGGGGGTCGCATCCATGTTCAGGTTCTTAGCTGCCATCGCAGCCCTATCTCTCGCTGTCCCCGCGCAGGCCGACTGGCATCGCGCGGAAAGCGAGCATTTCGTCATCTATGCCGACGATAGCGCCAAGGATATCACGCGCTTCGCCACCATGCTCGAACGATACCATTCGGCGATGGCATTCGTCACCGGGCGCGAAGTCGAAACGCCAAGTCCATCGAACCGGGTAACGGTCTATGCCGTCGGCGGCTCGCGTACGATGCGTAAGCTGTCCGGTTCGCGTAACATCGCCGGATTCTATATTCCCCGCGCTGGCGGATCGATCGCTTTCGTCCAGAATGTCCGCGCCGGGCATGGCGAGCTCGACTGGTCGATGACCGTCCTGCTGCATGAATATGCCCACCATTTCCTGATCGCGAGCTCGCGATTTGCCATGCCGCGCTGGATGGACGAAGGCGGGGCCGAATTTTTCGCGTCGGCGCGTTTCCCGCGCAATGGCGAGGTTCACATCGGGCGACCAGCCTATCACCGTTCGGCCGAGTTGGCCTTCGCCCCCGAGGTCCCGCTGGACGAGTTGTTCGAACGGGGAAAATTCACGGCCGGCGGATCGGTTTCACGTGACGACTTCTACGGGCGTAGCTGGGCGCTGTACCATTATCTGACGTTCGACCCGGACCGCAAAGGCCAGCTGCTCGGCTATGCGCGCCGCATCGCCGCGGGGGAAGCATCGATCGACGCCGCGCACGCCGAATTCGGCGATTTGCGCGCCCTCGGCAAGGATCTCGACCGCTATCTGCTGCAGCGCAAGCTGAGTGGATTTGTGCTCCAGCCCGATATCCTGCCGATCAAACCCATTTCGGTCGAACGGCTGAGCGACGGCATGGATGCGATGCTCCCCGTGATGATCCGTTCGAAGCGCGGTGTGGACGAGGATACGGCCGCCGAAGTGCTCATCGACGCGCGCGAAGTGGCCGCGCTCTACCCGAATGACGCCGGGGTCCAGGCGGCCCTGGCAGAAGCCGAATACGATGCCGGCAACACCGCCGCAGCCATTACCGCCGCCGATGCCGCACTGGCGATCGATCCATCGGTGAAGAACGCCTATGTCCAGAAAGGCTATGCCCTGTTCCGCATGGCGCGCGAGGCGGATGACGAGGCGGCGGCCTATGGTGCAGCCATGCAGCCCTTCTCCGCGCTCAATCGGCTCGAAAACGATCACCCGCTGCCGCTGGTCTATTACTATCGCAGTTTCGCCGAACGCGGCGCGGAGCCGACCGAGACCGCCAGGCATGCGCTCGAACGTGCGTCGCAGCTGGCGCCCTTCGATCGCGATCTGGCAATGAATGTGGCGCTGATGCAGGCACGCGAAGGCAAGATCGAACTTGCGCGCAGCAACCTCGAACCGGTTGCCGCCAATCCGCATGGCGGGTCTGCGGCGGGCGCAGCGCAGCGGTATCTCGAGGCGCTCGAGCAAGTCGAGGAAGGCACGCAATGGCGCCCGGGCCGCGAGATCGATCCGACCGGGCTGCTGCAGGCGCTGGCCAGACAACTCGCCGACGACAGCGAGGACGAGGACGAGTAATCCGCGCTCGCGCAGACCGGCGCCCGCGACTATAGCTGGGCACGCCGGGTCGCTTCGGCACGATGGAGTCGGCGCGATGGAAGCATTGGGCGAAAACCTCGAGACCATGCCGCGCGTGCCGCTGGCCGACCATCATGTCGCCGCGTTGCACCGGCTGGGCCGGATCAGGACCTATGCCGAGGGCGAAGTGGTGGTCGAGGCCGGCGATCCGATGGACAGCTTCGTCTATGTCCTCGAAGGCGAAATCGAGGTGGTCGATCCGCGCTCGCGCAACCGGCTGATGGAAAGCTCGATCGGCCCGACCCAGTTCATGGGCGAGATTGCCTTCCTCAACGCGGGCGCAAACATCCTTCCGATGCGCGCGGCCAAACCGACCCGCACGCTCGAAGTTCCGCGTCAGGCGATGCTCGACCTGATGGCGCGTGTGCCCGAATTGTCGGACCATGTCATCGGCGTGTTTTCCGCCCGGCGGCGGCGGCAGTTCGAGCTGAAGAACAGCGCGGTCAAGCTGATCGGCGCAGACCGCGACGCGGCGGTGCAGAAGGTCGAACAGTTCCTCAGTCGCAATCGTATTCCGTTCGAAAGCCTCGATCTCGACGGAAGCGACAGCGAAACGCTGACTGCCTGCAACCTTACCGGTCACCGCCCCAGCGTCATCCTGGGCCAGGACCGCGTGCTCGACGACCCCACTCCGCGCAAGGTGGCGCAATATCTGCATCTCGATTTGGATGTCTGCCGCGAGACGCTTTACGACTTGCTGATCGTCGGCGGCGGCCCCGCGGGTGTGGCCGCATCGGTCAATGCGGGTAGCGAAGGGCTGTGCGCGCTGACAATCGAAGACACCGCGATCGGCGGGCAGGCGGGTACCAGCAGCCGGATCGAGAATTACATGGGCTTTCCCACCGGGATCAGCGGGGCCGACCTGGTCTATCGCGGGCAGATCCAGGCGATGAAATTCGGCACGCGCTTCGCCATGCCCCGCAGCGTCGAGAGGCTCACCCGGCGCAGCGACGGGACCTTTTGCGCGCAACTGGACGATGGCGACGAGGTTTGCGCCAAAGCGGTGCTGGTCGCCACCGGGGTGCAATACCGCCGCCTGCCGCTCGACCGGCTGGAGGCGTTCGAAGGCGCGGGGATTTTCTATGCCGCAACCGATATGGAGGCCCGTTTCTGCCACAACACCGAAGCGGTGGTGGTTGGCGGCGGCAATTCGGCGGGGCAGGCAGCGATGTATCTCAGCCGCACCGCGACCTGCGTCCATATCGTCGTCCGCGGCGACAGCCTGGCCGCGTCGATGTCGAATTATCTCACGCAGCGGCTGGAAGCCGATCCGGCGATCCAGATCCATTACGACACCGAGATCACCGATCTGCATGGCGAGGGCCATCTCGAAGGCGTGACCTTCACCACCCCCCAGGGCGACCGCGTGATCGACACGCGCGCGCTGTTCGTGATGATCGGTGCCGCGCCCAATACCGGCTGGCTGTCGGGCCTGGTGGAAACCGATGACCGCGGCTTCGTGAAGACCGGCGCGCAGGTAGGCCGCGAAACACCGTACGAAACCGCCACCGACGGCGTCTTCGCGGTCGGCGACGTGCGCTCAGGCTCGGTCAAGCGCGTCGCCAGCGCGGTCGGCGAAGGCTCGGTCGTGGTGAGCCGGATCTGGAGCTATCTCGACCGGCTGGCGGTGCCCGCCAGCACGGTCTGAGCCGCCGCTACTTCTTGCCGAACAGCCCGCTGGCCATACCGGCGATATCGTCGAGCGGATTGCCGTCGCCATCGAGGTCGAGCATGCTGGCAAACTTGGCCAGCGAGCCTTCGCCGCCGATCGCATCGCGGATCTGTTCGAGCATCTGCGTGTCCATCCCGGTCTTGGCCGAGGCGACCTCGATCGTGTCGCCTGGATCCTGATGCGCCTCGCCCAGCGCCGCGACGGCCTTCGCCGCCAGTTCGGGATCGATGCCGAATTTCTCCGCCATATTGGTCACGGTCGGATTGTCACCAACCTGGCTGAGGATGCTGTCGAAAAGGCCCATCGCGCGTATCTCCTGCGGTAAAGTGCGCGCACAATGGCAGGTGGACGGACAATGTTAAAGCCCCCGGTCCGCATTGCTGCGGCCGGGGGCCTCCTCTCCGACTGGTGCGCTCCCGAGCGGAGCGAAACGGGTCAGGCGGCGACCGACTTGCTCGGTGCCGCGTCGCGCACGCCCTGGTCGACATGCGCTGCAAAGGGTTCGAAATTGTCGACGAAAAGCTGCACCAGCTTGCTGGCGGTGCGGTCGTATTCGTCCTTGTCGGCCCAGGTCGAGCGCGGGTCGAGAATACCCGTATCGACGCCCGCAACCGCGACCGGCACTTCGAAACCGAAGTTGGGGTCCTTGCGGAATTCGGCGTGGTTGAGCGACCCGTCGAGCGCGGCGTTGAGCAATGCGCGGGTGGCCTTGATCGGCATCCGGCTGCCCACCCCGTACTTGCCGCCGGTCCAGCCGGTGTTGACCAGCCAGCAATGCACTTCGCCCTTGGCGATGCGCTCCTTGAGCAGATTGCCGTAGACGCTGGGATGGCGCGGCATGAAGGGCGCGCCGAAGCAGGTGCTGAAAGTGGCTTCGGGCTCGGTCACGCCGATTTCGGTGCCCGCGACCTTGGCGGTGTAGCCCGACAGGAAGTGATACATCGCCTGATCGGGCGTCAGCCGCGCGATCGGGGGCAGCACGCCGAAGGCATCGGCGGTCAACATGATGACGTTGGAGGGCGGCGGGCCCATGTTCTTTTCCGACGTGTTCGGGATCGACGACAGCGGATAGGCGCCGCGGGTGTTCTCCGCGAGGCTGTTGTCGTCGAGGTCGATTTCGCCCGCATCGTTCATCACGACGTTTTCGAGCACGGTGCCTTCCATCTTGGTGGTGGCGTAGATTTCCGGCTCGGCCTCGGGATTGAGGCGGATCATCTTGGCGTAGCAGCCGCCTTCGAAGTTGAAGACCGCCGTATCCGACCAGCCATGCTCGTCATCGCCGATCAGCGTGCGGCTGGCATCGGCCGACAGCGTGGTCTTGCCGGTGCCCGACAGGCCGAAGAACACCGCGGTCTTGCCGTCGGGGCCGATGTTGGCGCTGCAGTGCATCGGCATCACCCCCTTGGCGGGCAGCAGGTAGTTGAGAATGCCGAAGACGCTCTTCTTCATCTCGCCAGCATATTTGGTGCCGCCGATCAGGATCAGCTTCTCTTCGAGATTGACCGCGATCACGGTCTCGCTGCGCGTCCCGTGGCGTTCGGGGTCGGCCTGGAAGCTGGGCAGGTCGATGATGGTGTATTCGGGCACGAAACCGTCGAGCTCGGCTTCGGTCGGGCGCACCAGCAGCGTGCGGATGAACTGGTTGTGCCACGCGAGTTCGTTGATGACGCGCACGTTGACCCGGTATTCGGGCTGCGAGCCGCCGAACAGGTCGGCGACGAAAAGCTCGCCCTTGTCCGCCACCGCCCTGAGGAAATCTTCCTTGAGCGCGGCGAAATGCGCCGGCGTCATCGAGGCATTGTTGTCCCACCATACGGTGTCTTCGGTTTCGGCGTTGCGGACGATGAACTTGTCCTTCGCGCTGCGGCCCGTGTGCTTGCCCGTTTCGACCACCAGCGGACCGTCCTTGGCACGGCGCCCCTCGCTGCGCTCCAGCGCGGCGGCGGTCAGCTCTTCCGAAGTCAGGTTGGGATGGATGGTGGCGGAAGTCTCGATGCCCTGGTCGGCAAGCGAATGGGAAAGCGAAAAGGTCACTGAATTCTCCAGCGCGGAATGCGGGTTCGTCCGAAAGTGGCCTGCGCATACGAATGCGCGGCTGTCCTCAAAGCCAATAGTCCGGCTGCCACCCGCCGTCAAACCACTGGTTGCCGATAAGTGAGCGGCATGCGACCGCCCGCGTTGTTTTGCCGCGGCAATGCGGCTAGTCATCGGGGCATGGAGCACATGGGCGCAGAGGCGATGCCGCAGGGCGAGACGAACCGCACGGTCATCGCGCTGGTCGATGACGACCGCAATATCCTCACCACCGTCTCGATCGCTTTGCAGGCCGAAGGATTCGCCACGCGCGTCTATTCGGATGGCGAGGCGGCGCTGGGCGCGCTGCTGTCGAACCCGCCCGACCTGGCCATCTTCGATATCAAGATGCCCAAGATGGACGGGATGGAACTACTGCGCCGGCTGCGCGAACAATCGCCGCTGCCGGTGATCTTCCTGACCAGCAAGGACGATGAAACCGACGAGCAGGCCGGACTCGAAATGGGCGCGGACGATTATATCGCCAAGCCGTTCAGCCTGCGCCTGCTGCTGGCGCGTATCCGCGCGATCCTGCGGCGCAGCGGGGGCGACCATCCGCTGCTGTTGTCCGAGCAGTTCGACGACAAGCCGGGCGAACTGGTCGAACGCGGGCGCCTGTTCATGGACCCGGCGCGTCACCATGTGACCTGGGACGGGCAGGCGGTATCGCTGACCGTAACCGAATTCCTGCTGCTCGAGGCGCTGGCCGCGCGCCCCGGCGTGATCAAAAGCCGCAACCAGCTGATGGATGCCGCCTATCCCGACGACGTCTTCGTCGACGACCGCACGGTCGACAGCCATATCAAGCGCATGCGCCGCAAGTTCCGCAGCGTCGATGACACCTTCTCCGCCATCGAAACCCTGTACGGCGCAGGCTACAGCTTCAACGAAGGCTGAGGCGAGGCGCAATGTCCGAAACCGGCAGTGTCCTCAAAGGCGATCCGCGAATCGAGAAGCAGCGCTGGTCGCGGCGGCTCTCGCTCACCAGCCGCATCCTGTTCGTCAACGTTCTGCCGCTGGTGCTGCTGGGCGGCGGGGTCATCTATGTCGATGCCTATCGCAAGCAATTGCTCGACGAGCGTTTCAAGCTGGCGCTGGTGGAGGCGCAGATCACTGCCGAAGCGCTGGCTGGCGCGACGCCGCAGCGGCAGGAAGCGCTGCTGATCCAGATCGGCAAGGAGCAACGCCTGCGCCTGCGGGTCTACAGCCCCGACGGCACGCTCGAATCGGATAGCTTCAAGCTCGCCCCGCCCAGTTTCGTCCTGCCAAGCGCGAAGGAAGTCGACCAGAGCGCCTTCGCATTGCGGCTCGATCGCTGGTTCGACCGGGTGGTGGGCGCCCCCGCCCTGCCCGACTATGTCGAGCCCGAGACCGACGATGTCGGCGACTGGCCCGAACTGACGCGCGCGCGTGAGGACAGCCTGACGCAGATCGTCCTGCGCGATGCGCCCGACGGCACGCATGTGATCAACGCCGCTGCGCCGGTGGGGCTCGACGGCGATACGCTGCTGCTGACGCGCAATCCGGTCGACATTACCGAAAGCGTCCGCGAAGCCCGTTCGACCGTGGCGCTGGTCGTGCTGCTGGCGCTGGTGATCTCGACGCTGCTGTCGTTCTTCCTTGCGCAGACCATCGTGCGTCCTTTGCGCGAACTGGTCCATGCCGCGGTGCGCGTGCGGCAGGGCCGTGACCGGCAGGTCGAAGTGCCGCGCCTGCCGCAGCGCCGCGACGAGATCGGCATGCTCGCCCGCTCGATCTCGGACATGACCGCCGCGTTGCGGCAGCGGATCGATGCGGTCGAACATTTCGCCGCCGATGTCGCGCATGAGATCAAGAACCCGCTCGCCTCGCTGCGCAGTGCGACCGAATCGCTCAGCAAGGTCGAGGACCCGACCTTGCGCGCGCAATTGCTCGATATCGCCACGCATGACGTGCGCCGGATCGACCGGCTGGTCACCGAAATTTCGGACGCCAGCCGGATCGATGCCGAAATGTCGCGGACCGAATTCGAACCGGTCGACCTGGCGCAATTGCTCTGCACGATCGTCGAAAGCCGCGAGGCGCGCGACGAGAACGACGGTCGCACGCTCGAAATCACGGGCGCGGACCGCCCGGCGCGCGTCATGGGTGTGCCCGTGCGGCTCGAGCGCGTGATTCAGAACCTGCTCGACAATGCCGTGTCCTTTTCGCCGCCTGCGGGCCGTATCTGGGCCGATCTCAGCCGCCGCGACGACTGGATCACGCTGACGATCTGCGACGAGGGTCCCGGCATCCCCGAGGAAAAACGCGAAAAAGTCTTTCGCCGCTTCCATTCGGACCGTCCGGCGGAAGAGGATTTCGGCAATCATTCGGGGCTCGGCCTCGCGATCGCGCGGACCATTGCCGAAGCGCATGACGGGACGCTGGTCGCCACCTCGCGCATGGACGGCGAAAGCGGGGCCTGCCTCCATCTGGGCCTTCCGGCCAAGCGCTGAGCATGGCGGTGCTCGCCAATATCACCGCTGTGGCAGTCGCCGGGCGGGTGCTGCTGGTCGAGGGGCCGCCAGGGTCGGGCAAATCGGCGCTCGCGCTGGCGCTGATCGATCGCGGGGCCACGCTGGTGGGCGACGATGCCGTGTCGGTCGTCCGCATTCGCGACACACTGCATGCCGCGCCGCCGCCCAATACCTGCGGGCTGATCGAGATACGCAATGTCGGTATCGCGGAGCTGTCCGTGACCGAAGGTCCGGTTGCGCTGCTGCTTACGCTCGATCCCGCCGCACCGCGTTTCCCGATGGACATTCCCGTGCGCGATATCGACGGGGTCGCCATCCCGGCGTTGCCTTTCGCCCCCGGTGATGCGGTGCAGGCGCTGCGCGCCGAATATGCGTTGGAACTGCACGGACTTCCCCTCCCCAAAGGCGATGAAAAGGCATAGGCACCCCCGCCATGGCCAATGATTCGCCCCCTTCGCAGCGCATCCTGCTCGTCACCGGACTGTCCGGCGCGGGCAAGTCGACCGCGCTGCAAGTGCTCGAAGATCTCGGCTGGGAAACCATCGACAATTTCCCCATTCGCCTGCTGGGCGGACTGGTCGCGGGAAGCGATGCGAACACCCGCCTTGCGATCGGTTTCGATTCGCGCACCCGCGGCTTCGTGCCGCAGGAGATCATTGCATTGTGCAAGCAATTCGAAGCGCGCGACGATATCGAACTGACCACGCTGTTCATCGATTGCACCAGTGCCGAGCTCGAGCGCCGCTATAACGAGACCCGGCGGCCGCATCCGATGGCCCGCGGGCGCACCGCGCTCGACGGGATCAAGGCCGAGCGCGAATTGCTCGACCCGCTGCGCCGCTGGTCCGATACCGTCATCGACACATCGGATTATGCGGCCAACCAATTGCAGCAGGTGGTGCGCGAACGCTTTGCCGAGAATGCCGAACCGGGGATGAGCGTGACCGTGTCCAGCTTCGGCTTCGCGCGCGGCATGCCCCCACTCGCCGATTTGATGTTCGACATGCGCTTTCTCGACAATCCGCACTGGATCGAGGGCCTGCGCGAACAGACCGGGCTCGATGAAGCAGTCGGCACGCATATCTCCGCCGATCCCGCCTTCGACCCCGCGTTCGAAAAGATCACCGACCTGCTGCTCGAGGTCATGCCGCGCTACGCCGCGCAGGGCCGCAGCTACCTCAACATCGCCTTCGGCTGTACCGGAGGGAGACACCGCTCGGTCTATAGCGCGGAACGTGCCGCCGAGGTCTTGCGTGAGGCCGGATTTTCGCCCACGGTCATTCACCGTAACCTCGGTTCGCGTCCCGCCGATCCGCTCGAGCGCCGCTAGACCCGGGGGCAAGGAATGATTAAGCGCCACGCTGGCATATTCTTCGGGCATCGCAACGGAACTGAAGCTGCATGATCGGCATGATCCTCGTTACCCACGGCAAGCTGGCCGAACACTTCATCGATGCGATGGAGCACGTCGTCGGCAAGCAGGAAGCCGTGGCAACCATCTGCATTGGTCCCAATGACGACATGGAGCAGCGCCGCGCCGACATCGCCGACGCGATCAAGGCGGTCGACGATGGCCAGGGCGCAATCATTCTGACCGACCTGTTCGGCGGGACGCCCTCCAACCTCGCCATCTCGCTGCTCGATACGGGCCACATTGAAGTGATCGCCGGGATCAACCTGCCGATGCTGATCCGCCTCGCGGGCGCGCGCAAGAGCATGAACGTGGTCGATGCGGTCAACGCCGCGCAGACCGCCGGACGCAATTACATCACGGTCGCGAGTGAATTCCTCGGCCAGGATATCGCCGGCGCACGGAAAGCCTCTTGAACGAGCTGCGCAAGAGCCTCGTAGTGGTCAACCAGCGCGGGCTCCACGCCCGGGCGAGCGCGAAGTTCGTCAATGCGGTGGCCGAACTTCCCGAAGGCTGCAGCGTCCGCGTCGCCAAGGGCGATAACGAGGCTGCCGGCGGGTCGATCCTCGGCCTCATGATGCTCGGCGCCGCCAAAGGCGACACGATCGAGATCGTGGTTGCAGGCGAGGATGCGAACGCGGTGATGGCGCAGCTTGCGGCCATGGTCGAGGATGGCTTCGGGGAGCCCTGACGTGAGCCCGACACGCCGCGAAATCACCGGCTTTTCCAACCCCACCGTCAAGGCGCTGCGCGCGCTACGCGAAAAGAAGCACCGCAAGGCCGCGGGCCGCTTCCTGGCCGAGGGGCTGCGGCTGCTGACTGATGCGCGCGAATGCGGCTACCTGCCCGAGGTTCTGGTGCTGTCCGACAGGCGCGAGCCGCACCCGCTGCTGGCCGCGCTCGAAGAGGCGGTCGAAGCCGATGGCGGCGAGATTATCGAAACCACGCCCGACATCCTCTCCAAGATCACCGGCAAGGACAATCCGCAGGCAGTCGCGGGGGTCTTCGCCGAATTCGACACCTCGCTCGCCGCACTCAACCGCAGCAGCGCCGATATCTGGCTGGTCGCGCAGGCGCTGCGCGATCCGGGCAATCTGGGCACCATGCTGCGCACCGGCGATGCGATCGGTGCGGGCGGCGTGATCCTGCTCGACGATTGCGCCGATCCCTTCAGCGTCGAGGCCGTGCGCGCGAGCATGGGCGCAGTGTTCACGCAGCGCCTTGCGCAGGCGCGGTGGGAAGAATTCGAACCCTGGCTGCGCAGCGGCGCAGGGCAACTCGTCGCCGCCAGCCTGCGCGATGCGCAGCCCTATCGCGGCGCACCCTATAGCGCGCCCTGCTTCGTCATGGTCGGCAATGAAAGCCGCGGCCTGCCCGAGGCATACGAGATGGCCTGCGACCTGCGCGTGACCATGCCGATGAAAGGCCGTGCCGATAGTCTCAATGCCGCGGTCGCCGCGGCAGTGCTCGGCTATGAGGTGCTGGCCTCGCTCTGAGGGGCGTGCGGCGGCCCGCGTCCGGGCGAAGGGGATGTTAACCACAGTTCCCTAGTAATGGGCCGACGCCCATGACCTCACCCGATCGCTTTGTCTCCCTCGACGGATTGCGCGGCATTGCGGCGATCGCGGTCATGCTGTTTCATGTTTCGCTGGGGTACATGCCCGGCGGCTATCTGGCGGTCGATTTCTTCTTCTGCCTCAGCGGCTTCGTGATCGCGCTGGCGTTTGGCAAGCGATTCACAGACGGACTGTCATTTCGCGCTTTCGCCAAAGCCCGCTTTGCCCGGCTCTACCCGATGATGTTCATCGGCGGCCTGCTCGGCATTATCCTGCATGGCGGCAATCCCAATATCCTGCTGCTGATACCCGATTTTCTGGGACTGAGCCTGTTTCCGACCAACCCGCCGTTCTGGTCGCTGCTCGCCGAAGTGCTCGCCAATATTGCCTTCGCGCTGGTCCTCGTCGGACTATCGACCCGCAAGCTGGCGCTGGTCGCGCTCGTTTCCGGTTTGCTGCTCGCCTTTGCGATCCTGTCGGGGCCTTGGCCACGCGAGCTCGGCTCGCATTGGGACGGGGCCGGATGGGCGGTCCCGCGTACGCTCTACTCTTTCACTGCGGGCATGCTGATCTATCGCTGGCATGCGCAGGCAGCGCCGGTGCGGCGTATCACCCGGCTTGCGTTGCTGCTGCCTACCGCGCTGCTTGCCCTGACCTATTTCGGCGGCCCCGACCGCACGCTGTGGGACACCGCCGCGATCCTGTTCGGCCTGCCTGCAATCGTCTGGCTCGGCACGCGAATGGAGATGCCGTTCCAGCCGCTTTGGCGGCGGATGGGCGCGCTGTCCTACCCGCTCTATTGCATCCATGTGCCGCTCATCGCGCTGGCCGACGATCCCCTCGTCCGCCTGGGTATCGCGGCGGTGCTGGTACCCGCGGCGCTGGCGCTCGATGCGTGGTACGACAAGCCCGTCCGGACGCTGCTCGCCAGTCGGTTTTCGCAGGCCAAGCCCGCCGCCATGCCCGCCCCTTAGATACGGGGGTGCCCTACTCCGCTGCTTCGCGCCCGTCGGCGATCTGCGCGGCATCTTCGGCATTGTAGCGCGGGGTCGCCTCGACCTGGGGCACTTCGTCGATCTCGCGCTTGCCGATCTCGATGCCCTTGTCGTGCAAGCGGCGACCAGCGGAGAGCACATTGCGCTCGAAACTGCCGACGAACTTGTTGTAATTATTGACCGCGGTTTCGAGCCCACCGCCGACGCGCTTCATATGTTCGGCCGCGACCGCGAGGCGATCGTAAAGCTCCGCCCCGGCCTTGCCGATCTCGACCGCTTCCTGTGCAATCGTGTCCTGGCGCCAGACCTGCGCGACGGTGCGCGCGATCGCAACGAGATTGGTCGGCGTGGCCAGCAGCACCTTGTTGCGGAAGGCGAAGTCCCACAATTCGGGATCGTGTTCGAGCGCGGCGGCGACGAAATGCTCGCCGGGGACGAACATGACGACGTAATCGGGGGTGTCGTCGAACTGGCTCTGGTAGCTTTTCGAACCGAGCGTCTGGACATGCCCGCGCATCGACTTCGCGTGCAGGTCGAGATGCCGGATGCGTTCACCCTCGTCATCGGCCTCGAACGCGGCCTGATAGGCGTTCAGGGAAACCTTGGCGTCGATCACCAGCTTCTTCTGGCCCGGCACATGGACCACTGCGTCGGGACGCAGACGCCCCTCGTCGGTCTCGATCGATTGTTCGAGAATGAAATCGGTGTGTTCGGACAGGCCGCATTGTTCGAGCACGTTCTGCAGCGCGCGCTCGCCCCAGCGGCCGCGCGCCTTGGGCGCATTGGTCAGGCTGTTGCCGAGCCGCTGCGCCTCGCGCCGGACCTCTTCCTGGCCCAGCCGCATCTGTTCGATCTGCGCTGCGAGTGAGGAGAACGCATTGGTGCGCTTTTCCTCCAGCGCGGCGACCTGATCCTCGTATTTCTTGAGCCGGTCGCCCACCGGTTGCAGCAATTCGCGGATCTTGGCTTCGGAGGTCTTTTCCGAATGCCCCAGCCGCTCGGTCGCGCGTTCGAGAAACGCGTCCTGCGCCTTGGTCAGCACCGCCGAACCGGTGTTCTGGAATTCCTTGAGCATTTCCTCGCGCGCTTCGATCAGCAGGCGCTTCTGCTCGTCGAAATTGGCGGTCTTTTCCTTCAGCGTCGCAAGCTCGGCGCTCAGCGCCCCGTTGGTGCGGCGCATTTCCTCGAGCACCGCCTCGTGCTGGCGGCGCGTTTCGCGCAATTCGCCGTCGAGCGCGTCGGCCCGCTCGGCGCGGACCGTGGCATTTTCAAGATCGACGATCGCCTTGCGGAACTTCCCGTCGAGTTCCTTCGCCTCGGCATCGCGCTCGCCATGACGCGCCTGCCAGTCCTTGACCGGCGCGGAGCCGAAGCGGTGACCAAGGAAATATCCCAGCGCGAGGCCGAGGACGATGGTGATAAGGGCGAGAATCGTGGGATCCATCGTTTCATTCCTTAGGATCGCAGGAAGTGGCGGGGTACGCACCCCGCCACGCTGCGTCTGTTTGTCAGTTGGAGTTCCACCACCTGAAATCGGCCTCTGCTTCTTCTTCCGTTAGAAATCCTACAGAAGACTGGTGCGTACATGCCCTGCCATCACGTGACAGCAAGACCCAGTAGCAAAGACCATCAATCCAGCGCAGCACATGTGGCGGACAGAACATGCTGTCGCTCCCTATGTGTGCGTTCGGTTTTAGAGTGGAAGCTTGCAGGGAAGCTTTGGAACGAAGATCTACAATTTCAGACCAGCGAACTCCGCCTTCTATCGGGCGTTCGGCAGGCATGGCCCTACTGTCGTCGGTTCGTCCTCGCGTGTGCGTATTGCTTGCCAACTCTATTGGAAGTTTTCGCTCTTCAGCGTTTCAACGACTCGTAAGGCACCTCCCAATCCGTAGAACGAATTGGGAACGTGCCATAGAATCACCAACAAGCCAATCCGCTCGTATGGAAACGAATGTGGAAAGTGAGGCTTACGCCGCTTCGCGCAGCTTCTTCAGCTTCTTGAGCGCCATGTTGCGCTTGAGGCGGCTGAGGTGGTCAATGAACAGGATGCCTTCGAGATGGTCCATCTCGTGCTGAATGCAGGTGGCCATCAGGCCTTCCATGTCCTCTTCATGCGTTTCGCCTTCGAGGTCCTGGTAGCGCACGCGGCAGGTCGCCGGGCGGTCGACATCGGCGAAGATGTCGGGGACCGAGAGGCAGCCTTCCTGATAGCTGGCGAGGTCTTCCGCGGGATCGAGGATCACCGGGTTCACGAACACCCGCGGTTCCTTGATCGTGGGATAATGCACATGCTCGTGACCGTCGTGATTGCACGGTTCGGGTTCGGCGTCGGTATCCTCGGGCTGGAGGTCGATCACCAGCACGCGTTTGGGCACACCGACCTGGATCGCGGCGAGGCCGATGCCGGGCGCGGCATACATCGTTTCGAACATGTCGGAGACGAGTTCGTTCAGCTCGTCGCCGAATTCGGTGACGGGTTCGGACACGGTCTTGAGCCGGGGATCCGGCACTTCGAGGATTTCACGGATAGCCATGGCCGTGATTTAGTGATTGGCGCCACCGGTAGCAAGCACCGGTTCTAATGTTCGGACCGAAGCTGGCAAGCATGACGAAAATGGGGTATACTCTAGTCCCCGATCGGGGGTTTCTTAAATTTTTCTGCAAGGAAATTGATTGGAAAAACAGCATGCCCGGATTCGAACAATGGAACGATCTCATTCAAATGATCGTGAATTTGTTTATCATCGCGGACTTCGTTCGACGTAACCCGCTTTGACGGACTGCTTGGTTCGAGCAAATCGAACCTATCTTCTTCTTTTCTCTAGCACTTAAGAAACGGCGGAGTGACGAAAGTCGCTCCGCCAAATTATTTCTATCAGCCCAGCGGCCGCCGCGCGCGTAGCGCCTGGGCGAGCGTGCCTTCGTCGAGATAGTCGAGTTCGCCACCGACCGGCAGGCCGTGGGCGAGCTGCGTGATGCGCACCGGATGCTCCTCGAGCCGTTCGGCGAGGTAATGCGCGGTCGTCTGCCCTTCGAGCGTGGCGTTCATCGCCAGCACCACTTCGTCCACCCCGCCTGCCTCCACGCGCGCCAGCAATTGCGCGATATTGAGGTCTTCGGGCCGCACGCCGTCGAGCGCGGACAGCTTGCCGCCGAGCACGTGGTATTTCCCGGTGAACAGCTTCGCGCGGTCGAGCGCCCACAGGTCGGCGACATCCTCGACCACGCAGAGCGATTTCAGATCGCGCCGCGGATCACGGCAGATCCCGCACGGGTTGGTGGTGTCGACATTGCCGCAGGTGTCGCATTCGACCAGAGCTTCGCCCACAGTGGCGAGCGCTTCGAGCAGTGCGGGCAGCGCGCTTTCGCGGCGCTTGACCAGCCACAGCACCGCGCGCCGGGCGCTGCGCGGTCCGAGCCCGGGCAGGCGCGCCAGTGCGGCGGCGAGGGTTTCGATCTCTTGCGATGCCATGGGGCGACAGATAGGGGCCGCAGCCAAACAGAGAAAGGCCAACCGCCCAATCATGCGCATAATCTTCATGGGAACGCCCGATTTCGCAGTGCCGACGCTGCAGGCGCTGGTCGATGCGGCGCATGAGGTCGTCTGCGTCTACACCCAGCCGCCCCGCCCCGGTGGCCGCCGGGGGAAGGAACTGACCCCCACCCCGGTGCACCAGCGCGCCAGCGATCTGGGGATCGAGGTCCGCCATCCCAAATCATTGAAATCGGCCGAAGAGCAAGAGGCCTTCGCCGCACTCGGTGCCGATGTCGCGGTGGTTGCTGCCTATGGGCTGATCCTGCCGCAGCCGGTGCTCGATACGCCGGAACATGGCTGCCTCAACGTGCATGCCTCGATCCTGCCGCGCTGGCGCGGCGCAGCCCCGATCCACCGCGCGGTGATGGCGGGCGACAAGGTGACCGGCGTCACGATCATGCAGATGGAGGCCGGGCTCGATACCGGCCCGATGCTGGCGATGGCGCGCACCCCGATCGAGGACAAGACCACCGGCGAGCTTACCGAGGAACTGGCCGAACTCGGCGCGCAACTGATGGTCGGCACCTTGCGCGACCTCAAGATCCACGTGCCGGTCGCGCAGGACGATGCCGATGCTACCTATGCCGCCAAGATCGACAAGGCCGAGGCGCGGATCGACTGGGACCGTCCGGCGGTGGAGGTGGTTCGGCACGCCCATGGCCTGTCGCCCTTCCCCGGGGCGTGGTTCGAACTCGATGGCCAGCGGGTGAAGCTGCTGCGAGCCGAGGTGGTCGAGGGGGCGGGCGCGCCCGGCGAAGTGCTCGACGAGCGGCTGGCGATCGCATGCAGCGAGGGAGCGATCCGTCCGCTCGAACTGCAACGCGCGGGTAAGCCGAAGATGGATCTCGACACTTTCCTCCGCGGCAATGCGGTGGCCAAGGGAAGCACTCTCGAATGACCGCCGACCTTGTCCGTCACCCCCGCGAAGGCGGGGGTCCAGATACCCTCTCGCCAGTGCGAAAGGTCGGCTGGATTCCCGCCTCCGCGGGAATGACGGATGGGAGCGTAACGCCAGAATGACCCGCTTCGTGCTTACTCTCGAATTCGACGGTCCTGCACGGCAATGCGGTGGCGCCTGGTACGATCCTCGAATGACCGTAACCTCAGCACGTCACCCCCGCGAAGGCGGGGCCCCAGATACCCTCTCGCCAGTCCGCAAGGTCGGCTGGATACCCGCCTGCGCGGGAATGACGGGTGTGGGGAGCGTAAAGTCAGAATGACCCGCTTCGCGCTTACTCTCGAATTCGACGGGACGCCCTTCTTCGGCCTCCAGCGGCAGAAGGACGGGCCCAGCGTCCAGCAGGCGGTCGAGGAAGCGGCCTTTCGCGTGCTGGGCGAGGAGGTGCGGCTGCACAGCGCCGGCCGGACCGATGCGGGCGTGCACGCTATCGCGATGCGCAGCCATCTGGATGCCGAGAAGGACATCAAGCCTTACCGGCTGATGGAGGCGCTCAATGCGCACCTCCGCCCCGATCCCGTCGCGGTGACGCATTGCGCGATCGTTCCCGACGACTGGCACGCGCGCTTTTCCTGCACCGGCCGGTCCTATGTCTATCGCATCGCCAACCGCCGCGCGCCGCTGACGCTGGAACGCGGCCGGCTGTGGCAGGTGCCGCAGGAACTCGATGCGCAGACCATGCACCGCGCGGCACAGGTGCTAGTCGGGCTGCATGATTTCACCACTTTCCGCTCGGTCCATTGCCAGTCCGACAGCCCGGTGAAGACGCTCGACCGGCTCGATGTCGAGCAGGTGGCGACCCCGATGGGCGCGGAAGTCCGCGTTCACGCTGAAGCGCGCAGCTTCCTGCATCACCAGGTTCGTTCGATGGTCGGCTGCCTCGCGCTGGTCGGCATGGGGCGCTGGCCCGAGGAGCGCATGGCCGAAGCGCTGGCCGCGCGCGACCGGCAGGAATTGGGATTGAACGCGCCCCCGCACGGCCTGTATTTCGTATCGGCGAGCTACCCCGCGGATAGTTGACCCAACGTCACCCTAGCCAAGCGCTACGAGCGCGCCTAGCGATAGGCCGGTTAGGTCCAGAATTGAATTGGGAGAATGCAGATGACCACCACCGGAAAGCAGCTTTTCACCACTCTTGAAAGCGACGGTACGCTGACCGTCGAGATCGCGCAGAGCGAATTTCCCGATCCCACCGGCAATCAGGTGCTGGTCAAGATGGAAGCGGCGCCGATCAATCCGTCGGACCTCGCGATCCTGACCGGCGCGGCCGATTTCGAGAATGCCGACTATTCGCCCGGCAAGGTCGTCGCCAAGATGCCCGAGCCGTTCAACTCGGGTCAGAAAGCCCGCCATGGCCAGCGCCTGCCCGCAGGCAATGAAGGCGCAGGCACGGTCATCGCGACCGGCGACAGCGACATGGCCAAGGCGCTGATGGGCCAGCGGGTCGCCTGCGTGCCCGGCACCGCCTACAGCGAATACGCGATTGCCGATGCCGCCATGTGCCTGCCGCTGGGTGATCACAGCGCCGAAGCCGGCGCGTCGAGCTTCGTCAATCCGATGACCGCGCTCGGCTTCGTCGAGAACGCCCGGATGGATGGCCACAAGGCGATCCTGCACACCGTCGGCGCATCCAATCTCGGCCAGATGCTCAACCGCATCTGCCTCGAGGACGGCATGGGCCTGGTCAATATCGTGCGCAAGGACGAGCAGGCCAAGCTGCTCAAGGACCAGGGCGCGACGCATGTCGTGAATTCTTCCGACGACGATTTCCTCGACCAGCTCAAGGCGGCGATCGACGATACCGACGCCTTCTACGGCTTCGATCCGATCGGCGGCGGCAAGATGGTCGACACCTGCTTCAAGGCGATGGAACAGGTCGCGGTCGGCAAGATGACCGAATATTCGCGCTATGGCTCGAACCAGCAGAAGCGGATGTTCATCTATGGCCGCCTCGACTTCGGGCCGACCACGCTGACCCCCAGCTACGGCTTCGGCTGGACGCTCTCGGGCTGGCTACTGACGCCGTTCCTGCAAACCGCGGGAATGGAAACGGTGATGCGCATGCGCAAGCGCGTGCTCGACAACCTCACCACCACCTTCGCCAGCGGTTACAAGACCAAGGTCGATCTCGAGGGCATGCTGACCAAGGATGCGATCCTCGATTATCGCCAGATGAAGACCGGCGAGAAATATCTCGTGATGCCGCACGGCTGATCTAAGAACATGCCCCCTCCTCTTCAGAGGAGGGGGCAACGAGACTTGGCAAGCCGCAGGCGAGCCTAGTCGCAGTGGGGTGGTGATAGCGGCAAGCGCGACGCTGGCGCGTCGCCACCACCCCCAACCCCCTCCTCTCCCAACCCCCTCCTCTTAAGAAGAGGGGGCCTTAACGCCCGTCGAAGGCGCGCTGGATGGCGGCGGGATCGTTTTCGCCGCTGGCGATCAGTAATTGCAGCAGGATGCGCGCCTTTTGCGGGTTGAGCGCGCGCGCGGCAACGAAGCCATTGCCGGTATCCTCGGGCTCGCGGTCGACCAGCCCTTCGTCGGCCCGGCTCGCACGGACGACGCAGATGCCGCGCGCGGCCAGCCGTGCCAGTTCCTGCCGGACGCTGTCGGGCATGTTGCCCTCGCCCACCCCGGCAATCACGATACCGCGCGTGATTTCGGCAAACTGCCGCGATACCGCGGCGGCATCGAGCCCGGCGTGGGCATAGAGGATCACCACCTCGGGCAGGTCATCGGACCACGCGAAAGCCGCCTCGGTCCCGCTGCGCCAGGGCGCGCCGAACCATTCGAGCGAAGCCGGCGTGACCAGCCCGACCGATTCGCGCGGGAAGCCGCGAAACGCCTCGGTCCCGCGGGTGCGGACCTTGTAAACATCGCGCGCGCCGAACACGCGGTCGCCCATCACCACCAGCACCCCGCGCCCCGCGGCGTCGGGATCGCTCGCCACCCGCACCGCATTGGCGAAATTGCGCAGCCCGTCATAGCCGACCGCATCGGCGGGCCGCATCGCGCCGACCACCACCACGGGCTTGGTCCCCGGCAGCGTCAGGTCGAGCAGGAAGGCGGTTTCCTCCAGCGTATCGGTGCCATGGGTGACGATGATGCCGTCGCATTCCGGGTCCGAGAGCGTGGCCATCGCGGCGGCATGCAAGGCCTGCCACACCGCTGGCCCGATATCGGCCGAATCGATATTGGCGATTTGCGTGCCCGACAGTTCGGCCTCGAGCCCCAGCCCGCCGACCTTTTCAAGGTAATCCTCGATCCCGATCTCGCCCGACCGATAATCATGCGCGATGGCGGAACCGGCGATCCCGGCAATCGTGCCGCCGGTGGCGAGGACGGTAAGCTTGGTCATGGCGGGGCGAATAGCGGCCACGCGCCATTCTCGGCAATTGATTTTCAAGGAACAGCCGCTATGTGCGCATCCACCCCGATGGACAGGGGGGCGCTTAGCTCAGTTGGTAGAGCATCTCGTTTACACCGAGAGGGTCGGCGGTTCGAGCCCGTCAGCGCCCACCATCTTCATCCCGGAACTCGCGGCTGCTGGGGAATGGGCGATTATTCCGCGATCGCCGCGTCGATGGCGGCGCGGGCTGCTTCGTCCGACCAGTCGTACTCGCCCTGCACGCGCCAGACTTCCTCCCCCGCTGCATCGTAGAGCACGGTCGTCGGCATCACGCCCCCGCCGATCTCGAAGCCGAGTGCGTTTTTGGGGTCCATCCACGGCTCGAGCCACTCGAATGTATTGGCCGCAAAAAAGGGCTCGACCTTTTCAGCACCCTGCATGTCTTGGCTCACGGTGAGAACCTTCAACCGGCCCTCGTACTCGCCCGCCAGCGCGTCCAGTAGCGGCATTTCCTTCACGCAGGGCGCGCACCAGGTGGCCCACAGGTTGAGGAGGGTCGGCGTATTCAAAGCGCTGCGCTTTAGGACCCTGCCCTCGATATCCTCCAGCCGGAAGTCGGGAATATCGCTACCTGCCTGCGTGTAATCGATCTGGGCGGTTGGCGCGGATGAAGCGCTGCTTTCTTGCACCGCACCGGGTGCGCCCCTATCGCAGCCCGCGACAGCAAGACCGAGGACAAGTGCAAGCGTGAACGACAATCGGGACACGAAAAGCTCCAACAGCATGTGGGGCGGCAGGTTCGCCGAAGGGCCTAGCGCGATCATGCGCGAAATCAACGCCTCGATTCCGTTCGACAAGGCGCTGTGGCGCGAGGATATCGCGGGCAGCCGCGCGCATGTCGCGATGCTGGCCAAGCAGGGCATCGTCTCGCCTGAAGATGCCGCAACGATCGACAGCGGGCTGCAGCAGATCGCCGGGGAATACGAACGCGATGGCGTCCCCGAGGACTGGGATCTCGAAGACATCCACATGACCGTCGAAGCGCGGCTGACCGAGATCGTCGGCGCGGTCGCCGGGCGGCTGCACACCGCGCGCAGCCGCAACGACCAGGTGGCGACCGATTTTCGCATGTGGGTGCGCACCGCCAACCAGCGCGCCATCGCCGGGATCGAAGCGGTGCTGGGCGCACTGATCGCGCGCGCAGAGGAGCATGCCCACACCATCATGCCCGGCTTCACGCATCTGCAGACCGCGCAGCCGGTCACGCTGGGCCACCATTTGCTGGCCTATTTCGAAATGCTGATGCGCGACCGCTCGCGCTTTGCCGACGCGCTAGCGCGGATGGACGAATGCCCGCTGGGCTCGGCTGCACTGGCGGGGACCGGCTTCGATCTCGACCGTGACATGACCGCCGAGGCGCTCGGCTTCGCGCAGCCCACGCGCAACAGCCTCGATGCCGTGTCGGACCGGGATTTCGCGCTCGATTACCTCATGGCCGCGAGCCAGTGCGCGCTCCACCTCAGCCGGCTGGCGGAGGAGTTCATCATCTGGGCCAGCCAGCCCTTCGGCTTCGTCAAGCTGCCCGATACGCTGTCGACCGGCAGTTCGATCATGCCGCAAAAGCGCAATCCCGATGCCGCCGAACTGGTGCGCGGGCATGCCGGCCGCGTGATCGGCTGCGCCACCGCGCTGATGGTGACGATGAAAGGCCTGCCGCTCGCCTATTCGAAGGACATGCAGGACGACAAGCCGCCGGTGTTCGAGGCCGCGGGACTGATCGATCTGAGCCTCGCCGCGATGGCGGGCATGGTCGCCGATAGCGGGTTCGAGACCGCGCGCATGCGCAAGGCCGCCGAAGCCGGCCACGCCACCGCGACCGATCTGGCCGACTGGCTGGTGCGGCAGGCGGATATCCCCTTCCGCGAGGCGCACCATATCACCGGCGCCGCGGTCAAGCTGGCGGACGAGCAGGGCGTCGCGCTCGACGGCTTGTCGATTGGCGATCTGCAGAAAATCGACAGCCGTATCGATGCGCGCGTGTTCGATGCGCTGTCGGTCGATGCCTCGGTCGCTGCGCGCGCATCCTATGGCGGGACCGCGCCGGTTCGCGTAAGGCAGCAGGTAGCCGCGGCGAAACAGCGTCTCGGCATGGAGGTTTGATGCGCAAACGGATCGCCCTTGCCGCTTTCGTGATGCTCGGCGCCTGCGGGCAGAAATCCGCGCTGCAGCCGGTCGAGGGGGCCGCCCTGCCGCCTGCGCCCTATGGCGCGGCGGTGCAGCCGACGGCGGACGAATTGCTCGCGGTCGAACCCACCGCGGCACCCGACCGCAGCGTGGAACTGCGCACGCGTTCGGAAGAGCGCGAGGATGACCCCTTCGAGCTTCCGCCCGAGTAATTTCAACGCCGCAAGCAAGCCTTGCTCGACATGCTGCGGGCCTTTGGGCAGAGGCGGTGCCCATGGATCATTTTGAGCTGAGAGACGGCGTATTGCATGCCGAGGGCGTGCCACTGCCACACATTGCCGAAGAGGTCGGGACGCCGGTCTATATCTATTCGCGTGCCACGCTGGAACGGCATGCGCGCGTGTTCCGCGAGGCGCTGGGCGCGCTCAAGGACCCGCATATCGCCTTCGCAGTGAAATCCAATCCCAACCTCGCGGTGCTCAAGATACTCGCCAATGAAGGCTACGGCGCCGACGTGGTGTCGGGCGGCGAGCTGACCCGCGCGCTGGCCGCGGGGATGAAGCCCGAGGACATCGTCTTCTCGGGCGTGGGCAAGACCCATGCCGAGCTGCTGCAGGGGCTCGAGGCGGGCATCGGCCAGTTCAACATCGAGAGCGAGGAAGAGGGCTATGAGCTGGCGGCCATCGCCGCACGGCACGGCAAGCGCGCCGCCTGCGCGCTGCGCGTCAATCCCGATGTCGATGCGCGCACGCATGAGAAAATCTCGACCGGCAAGCGCGAGAACAAGTTCGGCGTACCGCTCGACCGGGCGGCGGAGATCTATGCCCGGCTGGCCGAGGAAGACGGCCTCGATATGCGCGGCGTGGCGGTGCATATCGGCAGCCAGCTGTCGACGCTCGAGCCGCTCGAGACCGCCTTCGGCAAGGTCGGGGCACTGATCGCCGAATTGCGCGCGCGCGGCTGCACCGTCACCCATGCCGATCTCGGCGGCGGGCTGGGTGTGCCATACAAGGCGGGCGAAGAACTGCCCTCCCCGGCCGAATATGGCGCCATGGTCGCGCGCGTCACGAAGGATTGGGACGTGCGCCTGATGTTCGAGCCGGGCCGCGTGATCGCGGGCAATGCGGGCGTACTGCTGACCCGCGTGATCCGCGCCAAGCGCAGCGGCAACGGCCCGCCCTTCGTGGTCGTCGATGCGGCGATGAACGATCTCGCGCGGCCTGCCATGTATGGCGCCTGGCACGATTTCGACGCGGTCGAGCCGAGCGGCGAGCGGATGACCGCGCATATCGTCGGGCCGATCTGCGAAACCGGCGATACATTTGCGATGGACCGCGATTGCGATGCGCTGGTGGCGGGCGATCTGGCGGTGTTCCGCACGGCCGGGGCCTATGGCGCGACGATGGCCTCGTCCTACAATTCGCGCGGCTTCGTGGCCGAAACGCTGGTCGATGGCGATCGCTATGCCGTGGTGGCCGACCGCATCGCCGCCAGCGCGATCATGGATGCCGAACGCGTGCCCGAATGGCTCGACTGATGCGATACCGCGATGCATAGCCTGCCGTTGTTCCACCGGATCGCCGGGCGGCGGGTCGTTGTGGTCGGCGATGGCGACATGGCGGGCGCCAAGGCGCGGCTGGTCGAACGCGCGGGCGGAATACCCTGCGCCGAAACCGAAGCGCATCACGCCGCGCTGGCTTTCGTGGCGCTGGACAACCCCCGCGCGGCCGAGGCCACAGCAATGCGGCTCAAGCGCGCGGGCCTATTGGTCAATGTCGCCGACCGGCCCGAATTGTGCGATTTCACCCTGCCCAGCCTGCTCGACCGCGATCCGGTGCTGGTGGCGGTGAGCACGGGCGGTGCCTCCGCCGGACTGGCGAAACATCTGCGGCTGCGGCTCGAAGCGATCCTGCCGCAATCGCTGGGTGCGCTGGCCAGCACGCTGAGCGCGGCGCGCGAGCGCATTCGCGGACGGTATCCCGATGGCGACACAAGGCGGCGCGCGATCGACGCGGCGCTGCAGGAAGGCGGCGCGCTCGATCCCTTCGCACCCGGCAGCGCGGACGCAGTCGAGACATGGCTTCAGGGCAAGACAGCCATCGAAGAGACCTGCGTGCTCGACTTCACGCTCACCAGCGACGACCCCGAAGATCTGACCATCCGGCAGGCTCGCGCGCTGGGCCAGGCGGATACGGTGCTGCACGATCCCGCGATTGCCGAAGCGGTACTGGTCCGTGCGCGCGCGGATGCCGTGCGCCAGCCGCTTCCCGCAGAGCCTCCCGCGAGCGGGCTGACAGTCCTGCTGCGGCGCGGCTAGACGACCGCGAGTTCGGTCGCGCCGACTGCCGCGAAATAGCGCGCCAGCGCATCGGCGGTGCTGTCCGCCAGCGCGATATAGGCGCGGCGGCGGTCATGCGGATCGGATACCCGCACCAGCAGATCGGCATCGACCATCTGCCCGATCCAGCGCAGGGCGGTGGTCGCAGGAACGCCCGCGGCGATACATAGCGAGGTGACGCAGACCTGCTGCCGCTCGGCCCGCGCGGCGGCGAGATCGAGCAGGATATCCCACGCCGGATCGGCAAACAGCTGAGCGTCTAGAAAGCGCATGCGCAGCTGGCGCGCCTTGATCAGCTTGCGCAGAACCGCCGCCTCGGGAAGACGCGGGCGATCGCTCCCGTCTCGCACGGCTTCATAGTCCTCCCCTTCACCGCGCCACGCAGGTGCGGGCGATTCGAAGCGGAACGCGCCGCCGCCTTCGCGCTGGCCGGGGGACAATTGCTCGAGCCGTTCGGCAATCTGCCCGACCTGCTCGGTCAGGCGGAGCAGCATCAGCCGGTCTTCCTCGCCCATTTCGCGCAAGCGCAGATTGGGCACCCGCGCGAGCACGCGTCCGATGGCGATGATGCGTTCGGCACGGCCCGGATCGACGAGGATCTGCGGTGCCGACATCGAGAAACAGCCGAACACGCTGTCGAGCGCGCCCATGGTGGTGGAGACCACAAGCTGCGCGCCCGCCTTGCCCCCACGCATGTCCAGCCGCGACAGCAGCGCCAGCACATCCGCGCTCGCTTCCGCGCAATCGACCAGCACGAGATCGCCCAGCGCACCGAGCGGCCCCTGCGCATATTCCTCAAGACTGTAGCATTCGCGTATCCGGAACCCCGCCGCGGCGGCATCCTCGCGCATTTCGGCGCGGATATGCGCGCGGTCGGCGAGCACGGTCACCGCCAGTTGGCACCCGGCGGCATCGCGCACCGGTTCATATTGGAAATCCGACTCCATCGACTCGCCCTCCCTTTGCTCGAATACAGGAACAGGATGAGAACAAAACTGGATCACGTCAAGAAGGCGGGCAAAATTCCCGTTCGCGATTGAACCATTCCCCACCCTGCTGCGACTATCGGGTCATGGCAGTTATCGAAGCCTCATCGCCCGCTGCCGGACGGCTGTATGACGAATTGCTCGTCACGCTGGTGCAGACGGGCGACCGGCGCGCGGGTGAACGGCTGGCGATCCGCTGGCAGCCGCGTCTGGCAAGAACCGCGCGCCGGTTGCTGGGCGATGACGAGGCGGCGCTGGTCGCGGTACAGGAGACATGGCTGTCGATCCTGCGCAATATCGCAGGCCTGCGCGACCCGTCACGCTTCGCGCCCTGGGCCTTTGGCATCCTGCGCCGGCGCTGCGCCGACCGGATCCGACAGGCGCAGGCGGACCGCACGCGACGGGGAGAAAGCGAGGACGAGCCCGCGCTTCCCGCTGCGGCGGGCGACGCGCTGGCCATTCGCCAGGCTTTCGCCGCGCTGCCGGGGGACCAGCGGCTCGCCGCGCAATTGTTCTTCGTCGAGGGGCTGACCCTCGCCGAAATCGCCGAGGTGCAGGAGGTGCCGCCGGGCACCGCCAAGACGCGCCTTTTTCATGCCCGCCGCAAATTGAAGGCGGCCCTGTCCGGAGACGAAACATGACCGATATCGACACCCGTATCCGCGGTGCGCTCGACGCGGATGACGAGGCTTTCCTCGCCACGCTCGATCCCGACCGCGGAATGTTCCAGCAGATCGGCGACAGCATGCGCGGTCCGCTCGGCGGCTGGGCCAAGCTCAGCTTTGCCATTGCGATCGTGATCGGCGTGGCACTCGCCTATTCCTTCTACCGCGCGCTGACCTTCGCCAGCATGGAGGAACTGGTCGGCTGGGGCCTCACCTGTATCGCGCTGCTGGTAATGCAGGGCTTCCTCAAGGAATGGATGTTCGCGCGGATGAACATGCTGACGCTGCTGGCGGAAGTGAAGCGGCTCCAGCTGCAGGTCGCGCTGCTCGCTGACAAGCGCGGCTAGGGGCGGATCTCGATCGGCGTGCCATCGGGGATCAGACTCCACAGCTCGGCGATCTCGGCATTCGACAGCGCGATGCAGCCGTCGGTCCAGTCCCCCGGTATCCGCGTTTCATAGGGCAGGCCGTTGGGCTGGCCGTGGAGGAAGATCAGCCCGCCCGGCGACCGCCCGCGCGATCGCGCATAGGCGCGGTCCTGCGCATTGGGATAATCGATGTGCAGGCTGAGGTAATAGCTCGACTGCTCATTGCCATAGGTGATCGTATACCGCCCCTCGGGCGTGCGTTCGTCGCCCTGGAAGCGTTTGTGGCCCTGCGGCGCATCGCCATATTGCAGGCCCGAATAGGTGCGGATCGCCCGCCCGCCCTGATAGACCCACAGCTTGCGCTCGGACTTGTCGATCAGGACGAAATCGGCCCGCTCACCCGGCCGCGCCTGCTGCGCCTGCACTGTCGGCACCGGCAGCACAGCGGCGCAAAACAGGGCGGCGAGGAAGACGGCGAGAACGCGCATGGTGCCGCCACCATAGCGCGGATTTCTCATCAATCCATAAACGGATCGCGCATCAGGATCGTATCGTCGCGCTCGGGGCTGGTCGATACCAGCGCCACCGGCGTTTCGATCAGCTCCTGCACGCGCTGGATATACTTCACCGCATTGGCGGGCAGATCGGCATAGCTGCGCGCGCCTGCGGTCGATTCGTGCCAGCCTTCCATGCTTTCGTAGATCGGCTCGACCGCGGCCTGGTCGGCGGCATGGCTGGGGAAGTAGTCATAGACATTGTTCCGCAACCGGTAGCCGGTGCAGATCTTCACTTCGTCGAGCCCGTCGAGCACGTCGATTTTGGTCAGCGCGATCCCGGTCACGCCGCTGATCGCGCAGGTCTGGCGCACCAGCACGGCATCGAACCAGCCGACGCGGCGCTGGCGCCCGGTGACGGTACCGAATTCATGGCCGCGCTCGCCAATGCCCTTGCCCACCTCGTCGTCGAGCTCGGTCGGGAACGGGCCGCTGCCGACGCGGGTGGTGTAGGCCTTGACGATGCCGAGCACGAAGCCGGTGGCATTGGGGCCCAGCCCGCTGCCCGCCGCAGCCGTGCCGCTGACCGTGTTCGAGCTGGTGACGAAGGGATAGGTGCCGTGGTCGATGTCGAGCAGGACGCCCTGCGCGCCTTCGAACAAGATCTTGGCGCCGGCCTTGCGAACCTTCTTCAGCCGTTTCCACACCGGCTGCGCATATTTGAGCACGAAGGGCGCGATCTCGCGCAGTTCGGCGAGCAATTGCTCGCGGTCGACCGGCTCCTGCTCGAACCCCGCGCGCAGCGCGTCGTGATGCGCGCACAGGCGGTCGAGCTGGGGTTCGAGATGGTCGAGATGCGCGAGGTCGCACACGCGGATTGCGCGGCGGCCGACCTTGTCCTCGTAAGCCGGACCGATACCGCGCCCGGTGGTGCCGATCTTGCCCGATCCGGCGGCCGCTTCGCGCAGCCCGTCGAGATCGCGGTGGATCGGCAGGATCAGCGGGCAATTGTCCGCCACGGCGAGGTTGTCGTCATTGATGGTAACGCCCTGCGCTTCGAGCTTCTCGATCTCGGCCTTGAGCGCCCAGGGGTCGAGCACCACGCCATTGCCGATCACGCTGAGCGTGCCCGATACGATGCCGCTGGGCAGCAGCGAGAGCTTGTAGGTGGTCCCGTCGATGACCAGCGTGTGGCCGGCATTGTGCCCGCCCTGGAAGCGCACCACGGCATCGGCGCGGCTGGCCAGCCAGTCGACGATCTTGCCCTTGCCCTCATCGCCCCATTGGGCGCCGATCACGGTGACGTTGGCCATTCGATAGTTCTCGCAAATGTAAGGAAATCAAACGCCGCGGGCGTTAGGCTGATCTAAGGCACGGGGCAAGGCGCTTTGCCGGAAACATGGCGGCGCAAATCCGTTGGTACGGCAAAGGAGATCTTATGACCGATTATCCCACTCTCGCGCTCAATGACGGCCGCCAACTCCCGCAACTGGGCTTCGGCACCTACAAGATCGACGAGGACGATGCACCCGAAGCGGTGAAGACCGCTATAGATGTCGGCTACTGGCTGGTCGACACAGCCGCCATCTACCAGAATGAACGCGGGGTCGGCAAAGGCGTCGGCGACTGGTCCGACATCTTCCTGCAGACCAAGATCTGGAACGAAAGCCAGGGCTTCGAGCGGACCAAGAAGGCTGCCGACAAATGCCTCGAACGACTCGGCCGCGACCATGTCGACATGCTGCTGATCCACTGGCCCTGCCCCGAAAAGGACCTGTTCGTGGAGACGTGGAAAGCGTTCATCGAACTGCGCGACGAAGGCAAGGCGAAGTCGATCGGCGTATCGAACTTCCGCGAGCAGGACCTGCGCCGCATCATCGACGAAACCGGCGTCACGCCCGCGCTCAACCAGATCGAACTGCACCCCACCTTCCAGCAGCGCGAACTGCGCAAGCTGCATGACGAACTGGGCATCATCACGCAGTGCTGGTCGCCGCTGGGCCAGGGCGCGGGGATCGAGAACGAGACCATCGCCGCGATCGCCGAGGAAGCCGGCCAGCCCCCCAGCGCCGTGATCCTGCGCTGGCACATGCAGCATGGCCTGTGCCCGATCCCCAAGGCATCGAGCCGCGACCACATCGAAGCCAATTTCGCTGCGCTCAAGTTCACCCTCACGGACGACCAGATGGCGCGCACCGACGCGCTTGACGATCCCGAAGGCCGGATCGGGCCCGATCCGGGCGATTTCGAAGGGTAATATCGGCGGGGTGCGCCATGGCGGCAAGGCTGCTAATGGCGCACCCGTGACCATGACCGACGACCCCATCCGCATTGCCGCGCTGTACCAGTTTGCGCGTTTCGACGATCCGCGCGCACTTCGCGCCCCGCTGCTTGCGGCATGCGAAGCGAATGCCGTGCGCGGAACTTTGCTGCTGGCGAAAGAAGGCATCAACGGTACGATTGCCGGAACCGATAAAGGTGTCGAAGCGGCGCTCGACCACATCCGCGCGCTGCCCGGCTGCGCCGAGATCGAGATCAAGGAATCGCGCGCTGCGATCATGCCCTTCCACCGCACCAAGGTGCGGCTGAAGAAAGAGATCGTGACCATGGGCCAGCCCGATCTCGATCCGCTGGCCGGGGTCGGCACTTATGTCGCGCCCGAGGACTGGAACGCGCTGATTTCGGATCCGGACACGATCGTGATCGACACGCGCAACGATTACGAGGTGCAGATCGGCACCTTTGCAGGCGCGATCGACCCGCAAACCACCAGCTTCGGCGAATTTCCCGAGTGGTTTCGCGCCAAGCGCGCCGAACTGGAGGCGGAGGGGCACAAACCCAGGATCGCGATGTTCTGCACCGGCGGGATCCGCTGCGAGAAATCGACCGCCTTCGCGCGCGCCGAGGGGGTGGACGAGGTCTATCACCTCAAGGGCGGCATCCTCAATTATCTCGAACAGGTGCCCGAGCAGGACAGCCTGTGGCGCGGCGAATGCTTCGTCTTCGACGAACGGGTCAGCGTGGGGCACGGGCTGGCGGCGGGCACCCACGGCCTGTGCCGCGCCTGTCGCAGGCCGCTGAGCGAAGCCGACATGGCGCACGCCCATTTCAGCGAAGGCGTGTCCTGCCCGCGCTGCCATGACGAGCGCAGCGACGAGCAGCGCGCCCGTTATGCCGAGCGCAACCGGCAGGCGCGGCTCGCACGCGAACGCGGCGAGGAACACATCGGGCGGCGCGGCGAAGCAGAGCGCGATGGCTGAACCGGTCCTCTACAGCTTCCGCCGCTGTCCCTATGCGATGCGTGCGCGCATGGCGCTGCGGATCGGCGGTGCGTCCTACGAACACCGCGAGGTCGTCCTGCGCGACAAGCCGGCGGAAATGCTCGAGGTGTCGCCCAAGGGCACGGTGCCGGTGCTGGTTGCCGGACCGGGCGAGGTGATCGAGGAAAGCCGCGACATCATGCGCTGGGCGCTGGGGCGCAGCGATCCCGAAGGCTGGCTCGAGCGCGACGATCCGGAGTTGGTCGAAACCAATGACGGGCCCTTCAAGCACCATCTCGACCGCTACAAATACGCCGCCCGGTACGACGATGTCGATCCGGCGCAGCATCGCGCCGCCGCGCTGGACATCCTGCGCAGGCTGGACGAGCGGCTTTCGCAGTCAGCCTATCTGCGGGGCGAGACGCGCGGCTTCGCCGACGTTGCGATCTTTCCGTTCATCCGCCAGTTCGCCAATGCGGATCGTGAATGGTTCGATGGTCAGGCGCTGCCGCACCTTCAGACCTGGCTCGCAGGCCTGATCGATTCCCACCTCTTCGCCGGGATCATGGCCAAGCACCCGCAATGGGTGGCGGCCTAGAGCGGTTTGGGCTCGGTCCCGTCGAGCACATGCGAGCAGCCGAGCGCGCGCGCATCATCGCTGTCCGACACCGCTGCCACGGTCCGCCAGCCGATCGCCCGCAGGCGTGCGCCGACATCGCGGTCGTGGCCCAGCGGCAGGAACAGGATCTCGCGCTCATCGGCCTCGGGTCCGCCCAAGGCATCGAGCAGCGGATCCATATAGAGCGAGAAACCGGTCGCGGGTTCGTCGCTGCCCTTGATCGTATAGGTCCCCCCACGCCCCAGTGCGCCGCGCGCGCCCTCGCCATAGAGTGTGAAGCCGAACCAGCTCTGGTATTCGAACCCGTGCCGCTCGGTCGGGTCGAGCGTGACCCGCGCACGGTCGCCGATGGTCGCGGCAATTTCGCGCAAGCCCGTGATCCGGCTGCCCAGCGCGCCGTCCACATCTATCTCCGCCAGCGTGTCGATCGCCTGGTCGAACGGGCCGGTGGCATAGAGCAGCGGGAGGTAGGCCTCGCCGCCTGCGTCGCGCAGACCGCCAGCATCCTTGGTATCGAGCTCGCGGCGAACCGCGGCGCGGCGTTCGGCATCGAGCGGCAGCGTGTCTTCGGCCAGCGTATCGACCAGGTCGGGCAGGGTGAAATCGACCGAGATGTTGGCCACCCCTGCCGCCTTGAGCGCCGCGATCGCGACCGAGACCATTTCGCTGGCAGCGGCAACACTGTCGGTGCCGATCAGTTCGGCCCCCACTTGCAGCCGCTGGCGTGCCGGGTCGAGCTGGTCCGCGCTCAGCAGCGCGATATCGCCCGCATAGCACAGGCGCAGCGGACGCGGCGCGGACGCCATGCCGGTGGCGGCAATGCGCCCGACCTGAACGGTCATGTCGCTGCGTAGCGCCAGCGTGCGCAGGCTTTCGGGGTCAGTGAAGCGCACCATGCGGCGCGTCGCGACACCATCCATCCGGCCTGCCAGCGAGTGTTCGAATTCGACCAACGGCGGACGCACGCGGTCGTAGCCATGGCTGTCCATCGCATCGAGCATCGCGCGCTTGGCAGTGGTGATCGCGCGGGCGCGCGCCGGCAGCGCGTCTTCGAGGCCGACGGGCAGGAGGTCGTCTTGGGTAGTCATGATGACGCGCCCCCTGCCCTATCGTTTGTCAGAATGCCAGTGGCATCACGACCTTGACGCCTTCGAGCGCGCAGGCCTGCTCGACCACTTCGGGCGGGATCGGCGCATCGACGCTGAGCAGCACGGTGGCTTCGCCCCCGGCCTGGCGGCGACCAAGGTGGAAGGTGCCGATATTGATACCTGCCTCGCCCAGCAACGAACCGATCCGGCCGATGAAACCGGGCGCGTCTTCGTTGACGATATAGAGCATGTGGCCGTCGAGTTCGGCCTCGATCCGCACGCCGAACAGCTCGACCAGCCGCGGGGCATCGGCCCCGAACAGCGTACCCGCCACCGACCGGTCGCCCTGGTCGGTACCCACCGTCACGCGAATCAGCGTGTTGTAGACGCCTTCCTTCTCGTGTCGGATCGAGCGGATGTCGAGCCCGCGTTCCTTCGCCAGATAGGGCGCGTTGACCATGTTCACCGTGTCCGAATACTGGCGCATCAGCCCGGCCAGCACCGCGCCTTCGATCGGCTTGCCCGACAGTTCGGCCGCCGCGCCTTCGCGCTCGATCGAGATCTTGGTCAGATTGCCATGCGCCAGCTGGCCCAAGAGGCTACCGAGGTCCTCGGCCAGACCCATATAGGGGCGCAGCTTGGGTGCCTCCTCGGCGCTGAGGCTGGGCATGTTGAGCGCATTGGTGACGCCGCCATTGACGAGATAGTCGGCCATCTGTTCGGCCACCTGCAGCGCGACATTGACCTGCGCTTCGGTAGTGCTGGCACCGAGGTGCGGCGTGCACACGAAGTTGGGCTTGCCGAACAGCGGGCTGTCCTTGGCCGGTTCACTCTGGAACACGTCGAGCGCGGCCCCGGCAACCTGCCCGCTGTCGAGCGCATCGGCCAGCGCCGCCTCGTCGATCAGGCCACCGCGCGCACAGTTGACGATCCGCACGCCCTTCTTGGCCTTGGCGAGGTTTTCCGCCGACAGGATATTGCGCGTCTCGTCGGTCAGCGGCGTGTGCAGCGTGATGAAATCGGCCTTGGCCAGCAGCGTGTCGAGATCGGCTTTCTCGACCCCGATTTCGACCGCGCGTTCCTCGGTCAGGAAGGGATCGTAGGCGACGACCTTCATGCGCAGGCCCAGCGCGCGGCTGGCGACGATGCTGCCGATATTGCCCGCGCCGATCAGACCGAGCGTCTTGCCGGTCACCTCGACACCCATGAAGTCGTTCTTGGGCCATTCGCCCGCCTGCGTGCGGACATTGGCGGCGGGGATCTGCCGTGCCAGCGCGAACATCATCGCGATGGCGTGTTCGGCGGTGGTGATCGAATTGCCGAAGGGGGTGTTCATCACCACCACGCCCTTGCCGCTGGCGTAGGGGATATCGACATTGTCGACGCCGATGCCCGCACGGCCGATCACCTTGAGATTGGTCGCAGCATCGAGAATCTCGGGCGTGACCTTGGTCGCGCTGCGGATGGCGAGACCATCGTACTGGCCGATCACCGCCTTGAGTTCATCGGGCGTCATGCCCGGCTTCACGTCGACATCGCAGCCGCGCTCTTCGAAAATGCGCGCGGCGTTCGGGTCCATCTTGTCGGAGATGAGGACTTTGGGTTTGGTCATGATTTTTCTCTCGTCATCCCAGCGAAATCTGGGATCGCTTTCGATTTGATCGGAGCGAGCGGATAGCGGTCCCAGCTTTCGCTGGGACGACGCCAATTATGCCGCTTTCACCTGCTCGTAGGCCCACTCGATCCACGGCAGGAGACGCTTGAGGTCTTCCTGCTCGACCGTGCCGCCGCACCAGATGCGCAGGCTCGGGGGGGCATCGCGATAGCCGTTGAAGTCGTAACCGACATCGCGTTCCTCGAGCAGCTTGACGATCTTCTTCGGCACCGCCGCCTTCTCGTCATCAGGCAGGCTGTCGTACCACTCGCCCTGGAAGACGAAGCACACGCCGGTATTGGTGCGCTTGGCCGGGT
Source organism: Qipengyuania sp. Mu-71 (assembly GCF_036867055.1). Taxonomy (NCBI): domain Bacteria; kingdom Pseudomonadati; phylum Pseudomonadota; class Alphaproteobacteria; order Sphingomonadales; family Erythrobacteraceae; genus Qipengyuania; species Qipengyuania sp. Mu-71. The sequence goes on from NZ_JBAJHR010000001.1 coordinate 1,867,164, forward strand.
CGGCGACCATGTTGCGCAGCCAGGGGGTCGTCTCGATCCAGTCGAGCACGATCTTGGCATTGGCATCGGCGCGTTCGAACATCGCCTTGCGCCCGCCCATCGCCTGCGCCCATTCGAGCGCGTCGATATAGTCCTCGGTCGCCAGCAGCGACGGCGTGTTGATCGTCGCGCCTTCGAAAATGCCGGTGTTGATCTTGCCGCCCTTCTTGAGGCGGAAAAGCTTGGGCAGCGGCCATTCGGGGTCGTATTCCTCGATCCGCTGCACCGCCTTGGGGCTGAGGATGAGCATGCCGTGCTGCGCTTCGCTGCCCATCACCTTCTGCCAGCTGTAGGTCGTGGCATCGAGCTTGGCCCAGTCCATCTCCATCGCGAAGACGGCGCTGGTGGCATCGTTGATCGTCACGCCTTCGCGGCCCGGCGCCAGCCAGTCGGTGTCCGGGATCTTGGCGCCCGAAGTGGTGCCGTTCCAGGTGAAGACGACGTCATTGTCCTGCGGGATGCTCGCAAGATCGGGAATCTCGCCGTAATCGGCGTCCATCACTGTCAGCTGCGGCAGCTTGAGCTGCTTGACCGCATCCTGGATCCAGACATTGCCGAAGCTTTCCCATGCCGCGACGGTCGCCGGGCGATCGGGGCGTAGCATGGTCCACATCGCGCATTCGAGCGCGCCGGTGTCCGATGCCGGCATGATGCCGACGAGGTAATCCTCGGGTACGCCGAGCATTTCCTTCGACAGGTCGATGGCATGTTTCAGCCGCGACTTGCCGAGCGCGCTGCGATGCGAGCGGCCGAGCGATTCGGTTTTGAGATTGGCGGCAGACCAGCCCTTGTGCTTGGCGGTCGGTCCGGACGAAAAGAAGGGGCGCTCGGGTTTGAGCGTAGGTTCGGCAGTCATGTATTCTCTCCTTGCAGAGAGCTCGCGCGGCGTTGGGACCGCGTGGCCCGCCGCCCGCACTAATGTTGCGCCGCAGCAAGTCAATGCGAAATAGCTATGCATCGGTGAAGCGCCTTTGCGACACGACCGGCGCCCTCGCCCGACCGGCTAGCTCGGCGGCGCGTTTTGCGCGTCTTTCCAGTATCGTACGCCCGGCCCATGCGGCGGATGGACGGCATCGGACAACTTCCCTAAAGCCGCGCGCAATGGATGTGACCGATCTCCGCATCGCGCTTTTCAGCGGGAACTACAATTATACCCGCGACGGGGCCAACCAAGCGCTCAACCGGCTGGCGGACTATCTGCTGCGCCAGGGCGCTGCACTGCGGGTCTATGCCCCGGTGGTGGCCGAGCCCGACTTCCCGCCGACGGGCGATCTCGTCGATGTGCCCAATGCCCGCATGCCGGTGAAGGGCCGCGGCGAATATCGCCTGCCCCTGCGGATCGACGCCAAGGTGCGCGCGGACCTGGCGGAATTCGCGCCCAATATGCTGCATCTGTCCTCGCCCGATCCGGTGGCGCATGGCGCGCTCAAATGGGCGCGCGAGCGCGATCTGCCGGTGCTGGCATCGGTCCACACCCGGTTCGAGACCTACCCGCGCTATTATGGGCTCGGCTTCCTCGAGCCCGCGGTCGAGGGTATCCTGCGCCGCTTTTATCGTCGCTGCGATGCGCTGGTCGCGCCCTCGCAGAGCCAGATCACCGAATTGAAGGCGCAGGAGATGCATGACGACATCTCGATCTGGTCACGCGGGGTCGATCGGACAGTGTTCGATCCATCCAAGCGCGATCTCGAATGGCGCCGTGCGCACGGTCTTGCCGATGACGATGTGGCGATCGTCTTCCTCGGCCGGCTGGTGATGGAGAAGGGCCTCGACGTCTTCGCCGAGACCATCGTGCAATTGCGCAAGCGGCAGGTGCCGCACAAGGTGCTGGTCATCGGTGACGGCCCGGCGCGCGGCTGGTTCGAAAAGGCGCTGCCGGGCGGCATCTTCGCCGGGTTCAAGACCGGCAAGGAACTTGGCCGGGCGCTCGCCAGCGGCGACATCTTCTTCAACCCGTCGATCACCGAAACCTTCGGCAATGTCACGCTGGAGGCGATGGCCTGCGGGCTGCCGGTGGTGGCCGCGGGCGCGACCGGCGCCGCGAGCCTGGTCAAGGAAGGCGAGACCGGGCGGCTTGTCGCGCCGGGCCGGCCCGAAGTGTTCGCCCCGGCCTGCGCCGATGCGCTGGCGCCTTATTGTCTGGATGACGCGCTGCGGCTCGCCCACGGCGCTAATGGCGAGCGGGCGGCGCGCGCCTATTCCTGGGATGTCATCAACCAGGCCGTGGTCGATACCTATCTGCGCCTGCTCGAAGCGCGCACGGCCGCGCGCTAGGCCCTCAGCGCAGCACGCCAGCCGCGCCCATCCAGCGCGAATACCACAGCGAGAACAGCGTCGAGATCCAGATCGCCGCCATCAGCCCGGGGTTCTGGAGGCTGTCGGGGATTTGGGACACGACCAGTTCGAAATAGGTGGTGGCGATCAGCCCGATGGTCGCCACGACGAAGGCGGCCAAGGCCAATTTGCGGCGCAGCAGCAACAGGACCGAGCCGGTGAAGGCGCCCCATACTCCCAGCGCCCATGCCGCATCGGCCCAGACCGGGAAGCCATCGAAATAGGCGATCTGGTCGGGGGTCATGCCCAGATCGGCCAGACTTCCCGTTTGCGTCATCGTATAGCTGTAGCAGCCGATCGCATTGAACAGCAGCGTCGCGATGCCGACGACCCACAAATGCCACGGCGTTTTGATTGCCTGTTCCATCGAACTCTCTCCCCAAATGAGACCCGCGAGCGAAGCCTAACGCTTCTCCCGCGGATCACCAAATGGGTCGGGGTCAGAGCCGTTCGATCTTCTTCGCCAGATCGTCGACCAGATCGACGATTTCCTGCACCGTCTCCTCATCGAGCTTGCCCGAGCGGGCGCGGTTCTTGAGCACATTGGCGAGATTGCCGACCGCGCGGAACATTTCCGGCGTGGCATAGGCGCGGCGATGCTCGCCATGGCCCGACAGGCGTTCGAACAGCGCCGCGACCTCATCGGCGCGCTCCTCCAGCTCGGTCCGGCCGGCGGCGGTGGCTTCATAGGCCTTGCGCGTCTCGTCGCCCGCAGCCTGCGCGATCGCGCCTTCATCCTCGAGCAGCGCGAGCGTGGGATAGATCGTCCCGGGGCTCGGCGCATAGGAGCCTTCGGTCAGTTCCTCGATCGCCTTGATCAATTCGTAGCCATGGCGCGGCTCGTCGGCGAGCAGCTTGAGCAGGACGAGCCGCAGCTCGCCCGACCCGAACATACGGCGGCGGCGACGGCCACCCCCGCGTTGGCCGAAATCGAACGTCCAGCCGGGACCGCCGAATTTCGCGGAAGCGCCATAGCCGTCGCGGCAATCGGCGTCCGCCATCATCGCCGCCACGAAGGGCCAACCGCCCATTCGGCGCATCCTGCGCCATTTGTGTGCCTTATGCATAATTATATCCTTGCAGTGTCTTCGATAGCTCTAAGATATATCTTAACGGTAGTTCTGCAAGAGGGCACTGCAAATCCTCGGCGAACACCCTATGTCAGCCGACCAATGGCCGATCTGTTTCCCGACGACCTGCCCCAGGCAGCCGCCCCCGACACCCTGCGCGAAGATGCACCGCTGGCCGACCGCCTACGCCCTGCAACTCTCGACGAGGTGATCGGGCAGGACCATCTGACCGGGCCCGAAGGCGCGATCGGACGCATGGTCGCCGCCGGCCGCCTTTCCAGCATGATCCTGTGGGGACCGCCCGGCACCGGCAAGACCACCATCGCGCGGTTGCTCGCCGACAGCGTGGGCATGCGCTTCGAAAGCGTCAGTGCGGTGTTCAGCGGTGTCGCCGATCTCAAGAAAGCCTTCGCCGCTGCCGACAAGGCCGCGCAGGCGGGCCAGCGGACGCTGTTGTTCGTGGACGAGATCCACCGCTTCAACCGCGCGCAGCAGGATGGCTTCCTGCCCTTTGTCGAGCGCGGCACGGTGACGCTGGTCGGCGCGACGACCGAAAACCCCAGCTTCGCGCTCAATGCGGCATTGCTCAGCCGCGCGCAGGTACTGATCCTCCAGCGGCTCGATCACGAGGCGCTCGGCCAGTTGCTCGACCGCGGCGAGACGCTGGAAGGCCCCCTCCCCCTCACGCCCGAGGCACGCGATGCACTGGTCGCCAGCGCCGATGGCGATGGGCGGTTCCTGCTCAACCAGGCCGAAACGCTCTACAATGCGCAGATCGAAGATCCGCTCGACCCGGCGGCACTGGGCCGGTTTCTCCAGCGGCGCGTCGCGGTCTACGACAAGGACCGGGAAGGCCATTACAACCTCATCTCCGCGCTGCACAAGGCGGTACGCGGGAGCGACGTTCAGGCCAGCCTGTACTACTTCGCGCGCATGCTGACCGCGGGCGAGGAACCGCGCTTCCTCGCGCGGCGCCTAATCAGGATGGCGGTGGAAGACATCGGGATGGCCGACCCGCAGGCGCTGGTGCAATGCATGGCGGCGAAGGACGCGTTCGAATTCCTCGGCTCGCCCGAAGGCGAACTCGCGCTGGTACAGGCCTGCATCTACCTCGCCACCGCTCCCAAATCGAATGCCGTCTACAAGGCGCAGAAGGGCTCGTTCAAGAGCGCGCGCGAGACCGGCAGCCTGATGCCCCCGCAGAACATCCTCAATGCACCGACCAAGCTGATGAAGGACATCGGCTATGGTTCGGGCTACAGCTACGATCACGATGCCGAAGAAGGCTTTTCGGGCGACGATTACTGGCCCGAGGAGATGGAGCCGCAGAGCTATTACCAGCCGGTCGAACGCGGGTTCGAACGCGAGGTAAAGAAGCGGCTCGACTATTGGGACAAGCTGCGGCGCGAGCGTGGGCAGGTTTAACCATTTCCTCGCAATCGACTGGTCCGGCGCCAAGGGGCCGGTCCAGAAAGGCATAGCGCTGGCGCTGGCCGATGCGGCTGGCGGCCCGCCCGTGCTGGTCGAGCGGGGCCGCGGCTGGTCGCGCGCCGATGTGCTCGCGCTGCTGCGCGAAGATTTGCCCGACGATACGCTGGTCGGGATGGATCTGGGGATTGCGCTGCCCTTCGCCGATTGCGGCGCCTATTTTCCCAAGCGCAACGTGCTGCTGCTCGATGCCCCGTCGCTATGGGCGCTGATCGACGATATCTGCGCTGGCGATCCCAATCTGGGCGCGCAGAGCTTTGTCGATCATCCCGAGTTCGCGCCCTATTTTCGCAACGGCAGCGATACGGGCGCGCATTTCGGCTGCGATGGCGCCGCGCATGGACGCGGACGTTTCCGGGTCACCGAACGCGCGCAGGCGGAGATGGGCTGCAAACCCTATTCGAACTTCAACCTCGTCGGCGCGGCACAGGTGGGCAAGTCGAGCCTGACGGGGATGCGGGTGCTGCACCAGCTCCGCGGGCGATTGCCGGTGTGGCCGATCGACCCGCTGCCAGAACGCGGCTCGGCACTGGTCGAAATCTACACCAGCCTCGCCGCGCTGGAGGCGGGACGAAGCGCCTCGAAAGCCAAGATGCGCAGCCAAGAGGAACTCGACGCGGCGCTGGCCCGCCTGGACAGCCCGGGAGTGGGCGGTGAGGGGCCGATCGACGACCACTCCTCCGACGCACTCCTGACCGCGGCATGGCTGCGGCGTGTAGCGGACGAACCGGGTCGCTGGACGCCGTCGGCGCTGACCCCCGAACTTGCACGGACGGAAGGCTGGACCTTCGGCGCGCTCTAGATTTCGGGCAATTGCCCGCTGAAGACCGACCAGCCGGTCCTCCGCGCGATTTCTGCCAATGCCTTGGCACCGAGCAAGCTCGTCCCCGCACGATTGAGCCCGGGCGACCAGACCGCGATTGCAGCACGGCCCGGAACGCTGGCGAGGATTCCCCCGCCCACGCCCGATTTCCCCGGGAAGCCGACTTCGAAGGCGAACTGGCCCGAATTGTCATAGTGACCGCATAGCAGCATGAGTGCATTGATGCGCCGTGCGCGGCTGGCGGAGCACATTTTCTGCCCCGTCACCGGGTCGGTGCCGTCGAACGCCAGGAACAGCGCACTTTCGGCCAGCTGTCGACAGCTCATCGAAAGCGCGCATTGGCGAAAATAGACCGATAGCACCTCTTCTACCGGGTTCAGCAGCCGCCCGAAATCGGCGAGGAACCACGCCAGCGCGCGGTTGCGTTCGCCCGCCTCGCTTTCGCTGCGCGCGACATCCTGATCGAAATCGATCTGCGGATTGCGGCCCATCCGCCGCAGGCGATCGATCAGGTCACGCACCGCCTCGTCCAATCCGCGCCGGCCGATGAAACGATCGGTGGTGACGATGGCGCCCGAATTGATGAAGGGATTGCGGGGTATGCCCTTCTCCTTCTCGAGCTGCACGATCGAGTTGAAGGCATCGCCAGACGGTTCGCGGCCCACCGCGTCCCACAGCGCCGATCCCTCGCGTTCGAGCGCTAGCGCCAGTGCAAACACCTTGGAGATCGACTGGATCGAGAACTTCTCGTCCGCATCGCCGGCGCAGGCGACCTGGCCGTCATCGGTCGCCAGCGCGATCCCGAACTTGCATGGATCGACCGCCGCGAGGGCGGGAATGTAACGCGCGGGCGTGCCCCCGCCGCGCTCATCCGCAAGGGCATTCCACGTATCGGTGACGATTGCCTGCAAATCCATGCGCGCCGCGATAGGCGGGGCCGGTGTACAGGGCAAATGGTGAAAGCAACCTGGTGGAGCCGAGCGGGATCGAACCGCTGACCTCGTCATTGCGAACGACGCGCTCTCCCAACTGAGCTACGGCCCCGTTCCAGGTTTGCGGCGCACCGACAAGCGTGATGCGCGGCGCGCCACCAAGCGAATGGCGGCGCGCCTGAAAAGCACCAATCTGCCTAGTTCTGCGAGTTGTCGTCCCCGTCGCCGCTGTTGGGGATCGGCTGGACGACGGGCACCGAGGCGCGCGTTTCATCGACCGGCACGATCGGGATTTTCGCTCCGGTATCGGGGTCGATGACCTTGGTTTCCTGCAGGGGGGTCGCGCTCAGCGATGCGGGATCGGCACCCGGCTGCGGCGTCTGGAACGGACGTGCGTTCTGGACCGCGACATAGCCCGGCTGCGAATCTCCATAGCGATCGCCATAGCGGGCATCCCATGCGGAGGATTCGCGCTGGTACTGCTCATAGGCGACGAAGAACCGTTCGAACGGCCCTTCGAGAGCGGAGAAATTCGCCAGTGCGAAGCCGGCCGGATCGACTTTTTCGGAAGCCAGATATTGCTGCGAGATGCCCAGCGCGGTGCGGCAGAAGTCCGACCGTGCGGGCGGCAGCGCGAAGTAGTTGTAGACCATCGTCATCTGGCTCTCGCGCGCCATGATGGCGGGCCGGCCCCGGCCGTATTCCTGCCGGTACTCGGCATCGATGCGGTCATTCACCTGCTTCAGCGGACGGGCGTGATCCTTGATGTAGCTGCTGTAGGCATCGAGGATCGGCTGGTATTGCGGGTCGAGGCAATTGAGCGCGGCGACGTTCCAGGCCGAGCGGAAGTGCCAGACCTTCTCGTCGTCCGAAATGCCGAGGTTGACCGTTTCGCGCAGCCCCAGCGAATTCACCGGCGGGATGGCCATGGCATAGGATGCCTGGCCCGGCGGCAGGGGGCGATACGGCACCGCTTCGACCGCCGGGGGCGGCGGTGGCGGTGGCGGTGGTGGCGGCGCGGCGCAGGCCCCCAAGACGGCGAACCCGGCAGCCGCGGCTGCCATGCGAATGGTGATGTTTGAACCGCGACTCATAGCGCGTGGCACTCCTCGATAAATCTGGCATTCATCCTGCGCTGCCGTCCCTTGACGGAGGATGAAGACGCGCTTCCTAGCCCTCGCCGCATACAAAGAAAATGCCCGAGGCGTTGGTTACGCCCCGGGCACGTTCAAACGATTCCTGTGTGCGACGAGTGGTTTACTCGCGGCTGCCCATGAAGCGCAGCAGGAACAGGAACATGTTGATGAAGTCGAGATACAGGCTCAGCGCGCCCATGATCACGGCCTTGCCGGCGAATTCGGTACCGCGCAGGTACTGATATTCGCGCTTGAGCCGCTGCGTATCGTAGGCGGTGAGGCCTGCAAAGATCAGAACGCCGATGAAGCTGACGGCCAGCGCCAGCGTGCTCGACTGCAGGAACATGTTGATGACCATCGCGATCAGCAGGCCGATGACGCCCATCACCAGGAAGGTACCCATACCCGACAGGTCCTTCTTCGTGGTGTAGCCGAACAGGCTGAGACCGGCGAAGGCACCCGCGGTGGCGAAGAACGTCGCGGCGATGCTTTCACCCGTATAGACGAGGAAGATCGTCGAGAGCGACAAGCCCATGACGGTGGCGAATGCCCAGAACATCAGCTGCAGCGTCGCCTGGCTAAACTTGTTCACGCCGAAGCTCATCGCGAAAACGAAGGCGAGCGGCGCGAGCGCGACGATCCACATCAGTGGACCGCTGGCGAAAGTCAGCGCCAGCCCGCTGCGGGCAGTCAGCAGCGCGACCAGGCCGGTCAGCAACACGCCCGAAGCCATGTAGTTGTAAATCTTGAGCATGTGGGCGCGCAGGCCCGCATCGAAGGTTTCCTGCCTGGCAACGGCGTCGCCAGCGCGCGGCACCGAGCCGAAGCCCTGCCTCTGGTCGGTGTCGTTCCAATTGGCCATGTTTATGCAACTCCTTTTGACGGCGCGGTCATACGCGCCGCTCGTGAGGGGAATATCGGCACTTTACCGCTCGATTTCAAGCGAAACCGGAATTTGTAAGGCTAACGTGGTTTAACCCAATGCGGGGGGGTCTCAGGCCTCGCCGACGGCGTCCACCATCGCGGCCTCGAGCGCTTCGCTCGGGGTGCGCCCGCCCCACAGCACGAACTGGAACGCCGGGTAAAAGCGATCGCATTCGTCGACCGCGATTTCGACCAGCGCTTGCGCCTGGCCCAGGCTGAGCATCCCGTCGTCGCCCAGAATGGTGGCATTGCGATAGAGCAGGACGCCGCCATTCGACCAGATCTCGAAATGGCCAAGCCACATCTGTTCGTTGATCATGCTGACAAGCTCATACGCGGGGGGCCGCTTGTCCTTGGCAATACGGGTATCGGGCAGGCACAGGATCTGCAGCACCATGTCTTCCGGACGCCAGATGCCGCGCAACTGGTACTTGGTCCAGCTCCCCTGGATCTCGCCGCTCATTTCCGTAGCGGTCGATTCGCACGGCCAGCCACGCGCTTCGAACAGGGCTACCAGCAGGTCGAGCGGCGCAGCGTCCTCTTCGACCTCGTAGCGATCTTCTGATGGTCTCATCGGAGCTGTTCCATGCGCGTCATGACTTGCTGGATGCAGAAACGCGGGGCCGCTTGGCAATGCATGCACGCCTCGACGCTGGGGAGAACCGTTAAGGGTTGTGCAAAGCTTGTGAACAAAACCGCCGCGCGCGTTAACCTTTGCGCGGGTTTACAGCTTTTCGATCACTTCGCCCTCGGCGCTGGTGAAGGTGAAACAGTCCACGCCCAATTCCTTGAGTTCCTTGACCATTTCGCGCGCCTTGGCGGCGCTGTCATAGGGGCCGGACAGCAGCCGGTTGGCCTCGACCCAGGGGGTGACGAACGGCCCCTTGCCGTCGAGCTTGCCCTCCGCCTTGCGCGAAATCCGGCGCCAGTCGAACTTGAGCGCCGAAACGTCCTTGCCCGTCGCCACCTGCACCCAGTGCCGTGCCGGATGGGCCGGAGGCGGCGGCGGCTTGGGTTCTTCGCGCTCGCGCGGGATGGCGATGCGCGTGATATCCACCGCGCCGCTGGCCGAAGGCGTCGGCGTGCCGGGCGCCAGCGTGAAACCGTCGAAGGCATCCGCGACCGATGCGGGCTGCGGCTCGGGCTCCGGTTGGGTGGTCACGGGCGCCGGTGGCGGTGGCGGTGGCAGGACTGTCGTTCCCATCGGAACCGACGGCGGTGGGTCTGCGCGCGCTATGACCACCGGGGCAATGCCCGGCTGCGGCGCGGGTTCCGGTTCGGTAAGCGTTGTCGTGAGCGAAGGTGCAGGGCTCGGCGCAGAGATCGTTGAAGGGGCCGGAGAAGACGAGGGGACATCACCTGGTGCTGGAGCCGCAACCGATGCGCCGGCGCTCGCCCCTGCGCTCGTAGCCCTGCTGCCCGTCAGATCGGGACGACGCCGAGCCTGGCGAGAGCGCGGATCGGCGGCGGTGGGCGAAGGCGTGGAGGCCTGCCGGACAGGCGGCGGCCCGGCACGCGCGATCTGCACCGCATCGCCCGCATACCCGGCAATCCCGGCATCGTCCGTGCCGATGCTGGCGGTGCGCGGGAAGACGCCCAGATTGCCCGCTGCCGCCTGCTGCGCCTTGGTCAGCCGCGGCATATATTCGAAATAGGCCGCCATGCGCCCGCCGATCCCTGCTGGGAGCATGGTGTTGGCGATGTCCTTCGCCTCGCGCGCGTCACCCAGGATCGCCAGGCCGAAAGCCCGGGTACGGAAGGCGGCGACATCGCGCTGTTGCAGCAAGGGAAGCAAGGCACCTTCGAAGCCCTCCCGATCGCCCGAAATTGCCAGGCTCAAGGCGAGGCGGCGGGTCGCTTCGGGACCGGCCCCATTGGCCAGCGCGAGCCGGTACAATTGCTGCGCGCTGGCGGAATCGCCGACGAGGTCGAAAGCCAGCCCGCGATACTCGGCCATCCGCGCATTGGCGACACCCGCCTGTTCGGCTTCCGCGAACAAGCGCAGCGCCTCGACCGGACGGCGCGAGCGGGTATAGGCCTTGGCGAGCCCCATCTTGCTGCGCGAATTGCCCGGCGACAGCTCATTGGCGCGGCCGAAAAAGCCGATTGCCGCGTCGATATCACCCAGTTCCAGCGCCGCTTCACCCGCATCGAGCAGCGCGGTGACATCGAGCGAATTGCGCGCCAGCCGCGACAGCGCATCACCCAGCCGACGCTCGCCTTCGGCGGGCAATGGCTGCACGATCTCGCGCTGGGCCGAGACACGCTCGGCCTGCGCTGCCAGAGCCAGCAACGCCACGGCAGCAGCAAGTCGCCCGGTCGAAATCATGTCCTGTCCCTCGCCGCGCGGGCGTTAACCCGCGCTGACGCGGCCTTGTCTACTGGTTGTTCTGGCGTCCGAGGAAGCGCGGGATGTTGAGGCCGCCACTGCTGCCGCCATCATCGTCTTCGTCTTCGTCATCCGCGCCTTCGGGATTGCTGGCCCCGCGCGAGAGATTGGCCATCCGTTCGAACAGCGTATTCCCGGGCAGCGAGCCAGAGCCCGCCCCGCCGCCGGAACCCGAACCGCTGCGCGCCGGCTGTTCGTCGGCAGCGCCTTCGCCCGGGAACAGCGGTTGCTTGCGCCCCGGCTTGGTCGCGAGCGGGCTTCCCGCGTCACGCTGGTCGTCGCCGAGTTCGAATTCGTCCTGCGATCCGCCTTCGGTTTCGCGCATTTCGCCCGACAGGTCGAGCGGGGGGCGGTCTTCGTTCCAACCATCCTTCGCCGGCGTGCCGCCGAATTCGCGATCATCGGCAGGCGCGGGTACGCCCTCGTCATCGTCGCCTTCGAAGCGTTCGGTATGTTCGTTGCGCAGGCCTGCGAGCGGATCGACGATGCCGTCGACATCGTTATAGCCTTCCTCGTCATCCTCGTCGAACGATCCGGAAGTTGCCGGCGAGAGGCCGAAGCCCTGGCCGACATCCTCTTCTTCGGCTTCGTCGGCTTCGTCGGTGAGATCGAACGCATCCGCCTCTGCCGCGATCGGCTCCGGTTCGGGAGTGGACTGCGGCTGGTAGGACGGCTGTTCGGGCTCGGGATCGGCCGAAAGGCCTTCGTTGAGTTCGAACGGCTCTTCCTCGGCCACGTTGTCGCTCGGAAGGTCGAGCACCGGACGCCGCGGCGCGCTGCTTTCGCGCATCGAGAACGCCCGCGCGGGCGCTGCTGCGACCGAACCGTCGGGTTCGATCCCGGTGGCGACGACCGACACGCGGATCTTGCCGTCGAGGTCGGGATTGAAGGCCGAACCCCAGATGATGTTCGCGTCTTCGTCGACCAGCTCGCGGATATGGTTCGCCGCTTCGTCGACTTCGAGCAGCTTCATGTCTTCGCCGCCGATGATCGAGATGATGACGCCCTTGGCGCCGGCCATCGACACGCCGTCGAGCAGCGGGTTGGCGATGGCGCGTTCGGCGGCTTCGAGTGCGCGGTTGTCGCCTTCGCCCTCGCCGGTGCCCATCATCGCCTTGCCCATTTCGCTCATCACCGAGCGGACATCGGCAAAGTCGAGGTTGATCAGGCCGGGCATGACCATCAAGTCGGTGATCGAACGCACGCCCTGCTGGAGGACCTCGTCCGCCAGCATGAAGGCTTCCTTGAAGGTCGTTTCCGCCTTGGCGACCAGGAACAGGTTCTGGTTGGGGATGACGATCAGCGTATCGACATGCTTCTGCAGTTCGTCGATGCCCGCTTCGGCAGCGCGCATCCGGCGCGTGCCTTCGAACAGGAACGGCTTGGTGACCACGCCGACGGTCAGCACGCCGCGCTTGCGCGCCGCTTCGGCAATAACCGGGGCCGCACCGGTGCCGGTGCCGCCGCCCATGCCTGCCGCGATGAACACCATGTTCACCCCGTCGAGCGAATCCTCGATTTCCTCGACCGTTTCCTCGGCCGCGGCCTTGCCCACTTCGGGGCGCGCGCCTGCGCCAAGTCCGCCGGTAATGTCGGGGCCGAGCTGGATGCGTTTTTCGGAGGGCGACGTACTCAGCGCCTGGGCATCGGTATTGGCGACGATGAAGTCGACGCCCTCGATCTCTGCCTGCATCATGTTGGCGATGGCGTTGCCGCCCGCACCACCGACACCGACGACCATGATCTTGGGACGAAGATCGTCGTCTGATGCCGGTCCGATATTGATACTCATCAAGAGTCCCCTGGGTATTCGAAAAGTCGCTTGCTGGCTTTATGTCACAACTTTGGCACAAAGCGAATCGCACATCGAAGTCATGATTGCCTTATCCACAAGGCCTAAAGGCGTGTTTGCGCGGCGGTTCAACCCTCAGAAATACTCGCGCACCGCGAGTAAGACACGGTTGATCAGACCCATGCCGCGATAACGCTTGGTGGGCTGGTAGCGCGGACCCACCGAACGGATGTCGACCGGGTCGTCCGACGCATACAGACACAGGCCCGCGAGCGTGGCGAAGCCGGGCGTGGCATGCGCTTCGGGCAGGCCCTGCAACACGGGCGGTTTGCCGATCCGCACCGGGCGGCCGAGCGCGCCCTGCATGAATTCGGCGATCCCGTGCAGTTCCGCCCCGCCGCCGGTGAGCACGACTTGCCCGCCCTGCGCGCCGGAGAAGCCCATCGCCTTGAGCGCCTTGCCCACTTCGGCAGTGGTGATGCCCAGCCGATCGGTAACGATCGAAACGAGTTCGGCACGGGCGATGCGATTGTGCTCGTCCGCGCCGCGGGCCAGCCGTCCGCCGGGTTCTTCGCCGGGGCCATTGACGGGGATCATCTCGCGGTGGTCGGTCGGCGTCGCGATGGCCGACCCCGACACGCATTTGAGCCGTTCGGCCTGGCTGCGGCGAATGCCGAGCGAGGAGGCGATTGCATCGGTAATGTCGTTCGACCCGATCGGGATCGATTTCAGCCCCAGCAGCATACCCGCCGCATGGACCGAGACATTGGTCACCTGCGCGCCGATTTCGACCAGCGCGACACCCAGGTCGCGTTCCTCGGCAGTGAGGCAGGCATAGGCCGCAGCCAGCGGGCTGGCGACCACGCCTTCGACATCGAGATGCGCGGTCTGCACCGCTTCGATCAAATTGCGGACGGGCGGACCTTCGGCCAGCGTCACATGGACATCGACCCCCAGCGCCTCGGCATGGAGACCCTTGGGATTGGCAACGCCATGCGCCCCGTCGAGCGTGTAATGCGCCGGCTGTGCATGCAGCACCATGCGTCCGTCGGGGTGCAGGTGGTCGCGCGCGGCATAGAGCAGGTGCTCGATGTCGTCTTCCTCGATCCGGCGCCCACCAATGGCGATCTCCACACTGGAAATCTTGCTCGACAGCCCCGCCCCCGCGCAGCCGATCCACACGCTCTGGATCGAGGTATTGGCATTCGCCTCGGCCTTTTCGATCGCGGTGCGGATCGCATGGCTGGCCGCGCGCATATCGGTGACATAGCCGCGCTTGATCCCGTCGCTGGCGCGGTGGCTCGAACCGAGCACGACCATCTCGCCGCCTTCGGCCTGGCCCATGATCATGGCCGAGACGCGGAACGACCCGATGTTCACGGCGCCGAAGACACGGGTGATGCGTGGCTGCTCGGAGGCCATTATTCGGCCTTCCCGTTGAGCGCCATCTGCTTGGGACACGGCCCGTCCGCGCAGCGCAGATAGGCGCGGTCGGGCACCCGCATGTCGATTGCAATGGGCTTGCCCCCGATGAGCCGGTGCATCCCGTCGAGCTGGGCAAATTTCACCAGCGCGGGCGCACCCAGATCGCCTTCGGGCAGCGCGAGCAACTGGCCGGTCTTGAAAGTCAGGTTCCAGCGCCGGTTGCCGACCCATTCGGCAGACGCAATCTGCGGCTTGAGCGCAGGGGCGGCATCGAGCAGCCGCCCGAGTTCCTCGACCTGCCGCGCGGCGCCAGGCCCTTCGATCAGCAATTTGCCTTCTGCATTCTTGGAGCTGATCGGTTCGAGTTCGTTGCCCCGCGGGTCGATGAGCACCAGCCGGTCGGGCTTGCGCAGCACCGCATGCGGCACGCGCTCGACGATATCGATCTTGAGCGTATCGGGTAGCTGGCGCGACACCCGCGCATCGGCGACCCACGGCAGGTCGAGCAGGCGCGCGCGGACCGCATCGAGTTCGACCAGCGGCATCGGGCGATCCTGTTCGGCCAGCACCCGCTCGTAAACCTGCTGTTCGTTCATCCGCTCGACGCCCGAGACGCGCACGCGGCTGACCTCGAACCCCGAGCGCGAGGCCGACTTGGCCAGTTCCGCCTTCGCCATTTCGGGCACACCGGCATAGCTCGTGATGGTCCAGGCGATACCCAGCCCCGCCGCGATGATCACGAACAGGAAGAACCTGTGCCACTGCTCCTCGGTGAAGGGCAGCGCGGCCATGGCGCGGTCGAACAGCCCGCTCGTATGCTTGCGTGCGGCATGCGCCTTCTGGCTGCGATTGCGCGCCGCCGCAGACCGGCGCACGCCGGTGGGTGAGCGTTTGACCTTAGCCATCCTTGCCCCCGGAGCGGGCGGCGTGATCGCGCAGCGCCGCCGCCACGATCAGCTCGCACAGCGTCGCATATTCGATCCCGGCGTAACGGGCCTGTTCGGGCACGAGGCTGAGCGGGGTCATCCCCGGCTGGGTGTTGGTTTCGAGCACGAACAGCCCGTCCTCGCCCTGGTCCTCGTCCCAGCGGAAATCGGTCCGGCTGGTCCCGCGGCATCCGAGCACCTTATGCGCGGTCAGCGTATATTCGAGGCACAGTTCGGCGATCCGCGCCGGGATCTCCGCCGGGCAGATATGATCGGTCATGCCATCGGTATATTTGGCGTCGAAATCGTAGAACCCGCTCTTGGGCTTCAGTTCGGTGACCGCCAGCGCGCGCGGGCCCTCGGCGAAATCGACCACTGCCGCGGTCAGCTCGCGGCCCTTGATATAGGGTTCGGCAAGCAGTTCGGCGAAGTCCTGCCACGGCCCCTTGGCATCGGCCGCGATGGGATTGCCGTAATTGCCTTCGTCGGTGACGATGGCCACGCCGACCGAACTGCCTTCATTGACCGGCTTGAGCACATAGGGGCGCGGGATCGGATCGCGCTGGTAAAGGTCCGCGCTCTTGACGATCCGCCCGCCGGGCATGGGGATGCCGCGCGGCACCAGCGCCTGCTTGGTCAGCTGCTTGTCGATCGCGACGACCGAGGTGGCGAGGCCCGAATGCGTATAGGGCACGCCCATCAGGTCGAGCATGCCCTGCACGGTGCCGTCTTCGCCGGGCACGCCATGCAGCGCATTGAACACGACATCGGGCGCGGCCTCAGCGATACGCGCGGCGACCTGGCGGTCCATGTCGATCCGCGTCACGCGGTGCCCGCGCTCTTCCAGCGCGGTGGCAATGCCTTCGCCCGACATCAGCGACACCGGGCGCTCATTGGCCCAGCCGCCCATCAGGACGACGATATGCAATTTGGGGAGATCGGTCATTGTCGGTCCTTAGGGGCGCCCCACACGCTGGATTTCCCATTCGAGTTCGACACCCGAATGTTCGTAGACGCGGCGTTTCACTTCTTCGCCCAGCCCTTCGATATCGGCGCTGGTGGCATTATCGACATTGAGCAGGAAATTGGTGTGCTTCTCGCTCACCTGCGCGCCGCCCATGCGCAGGCCGCGGCAACCTGCGGCATCGACCAGTTCCCACGCCTTCCTGCCCGGCGGGTTCTTGAAGGTCGATCCGCCGGTCTTGGTGCGCAAGGGCTGCGAGTTTTCACGCGCTTCGCCGATGGCATCCATCTTCGCACCGATTGCGGCAGGATCGCCCGGCTTGCCCTGAAAGCGCGCCGAAATCACCACCGCGCCATCGGGCAGTGCCGAATGGCGATAGGTATATTGCAGGTCCGCGACGGGCAGCGTGAGGCACTGGCCACCGGGCATGACCACGGTGCAATCGATGAGTACGTCACTGACTTCGCGGTCGTAGGCGCCGCCGTTCATGCGCACGAAACCGCCGACCGTGCCGGGGATACCGCGCATGAATTCGAGCCCTGCCACGCCGGCATCGCGCGCCGCGCTGGCAACAAGGATGCCATGCGCACCCGCGCCGCAATCGACCACGCATGCGTCTTCGTCGATCGCCACATCGGCGAAGGGCTTGCCCAGCTTGACCACGACGCCCGGCACGCCGCCGTCGCGAACAATCAGGTTCGAGCCAAGTCCCAGCGCCATCACCGGCAGATTGCCCTCGAGCCGCTGGAGGAATTCCTTGAGGTCTTCTGCGTCGGCGGGCTCGAACAGCCAGTCGGCCTTGCCCCCGGCCTTGAACCAGACGAGCTTGGCGAGCGGCGCATCGGGAGTCAGCTTGCCGCGCAGGCCCTGCGTGTCGATCGGCGCTGCCACTCCGCCCTCGACTTCGCAATCGGGGGCCATGCCGCTGTCGCGGTTCCACACATCGTCCGGCTGTTCGCCCGCGCTCATGCGGTACTCGCTTTCGCAATGCCATTGGCGAGGCCCGCCGCCCATTGGGTGATATCGCCCGCGCCGAGACACACGACCAGATCGCCCGGTTGCAGATCGGCCGCCAGCTTTTCGGCCAGGTCTTCCTCGTCTGCGACCGTCTGCGCGGCGCGGTGGCCGCGTGCCTTGAGCCCGGCGACCAGCGCCTCGGCATCGACCCCCTCGATGGGATCCTCGCCCGCGGCATAGACCGGCGTCACATAGACCTCGTCGGCCTCGTTGAAGCAGCTCTGGAAGTCTTCCATCAGATCGCGCAGCCGGGTGTAGCGATGCGGCTGGACAACCGCGACGACCCGGCCCTTGCCCGCGCTTTCGCGCGCGGCGGACAGTACCGCCCTGATTTCGACCGGGTGATGGCCGTAATCGTCAATGATCGTCGCCACACCGTCGCCGCTGGGCACTTCGCCCACTCGTGTAAAGCGCCGCCGGACCCCGCCGAACGCGGAAAAACCGTTGCAGATAACATCGTCGGGGCAGCCCATCTCGATCGCCACCGCAATCGCTGCCAGCGCGTTCTGGACATTGTGGCGGCCCGGCATCGGCAGGCGCACGCCCTCGATCCGGCGATCCTCCTGTCCGCGGCGACGCACAATGACATCGAAGACATTGCCGCCCGCATCCGGCTGGATGTTCACGCCGCAGATGTCCGCCTGCAGGTTGAAGCCATAGGTCACGACATTGCGGTCGCGCACCTTGCCGATCACCGCCTGCACTTCGGGGTGATCGATGCACAGGATAGCCGCGCCATAGAAGGGCACGTTGTGGATGAACTCGACGAAGGCGTCCTTCACCCCGTCGAAATCGCCGTAATGGTCGAGATGCTCGGGATCGATATTGGTGACCACCGCGATGGTCCCGTCGAGCCGCAGGAAGCTACCGTCGCTCTCGTCCGCCTCGACCACCATCCATTCGCTGTCGCCGAGGCGCGCGTTCGAACTGTATTGCTCGATGATCCCGCCATTGATCACGGTGGGGTCGATATTGCCCGCATCCAGCAGCGCGGCGATCATGCTAGTGGTGGTGGTCTTGCCGTGCGTACCGGCCACGGCAACGGTGGATTTCAGCCGCATCAGTTCGGCGAGCATTTCCGCGCGGCGCACAACGGGAATGCGGTTTTCCAGCGCGTAGGCGACTTCGGGATTGGTCCGCTTCACCGCGGTCGAGGTGACGACGACCGCCGCGCTTTCGACATTTTCGGGGGCGTGGCCGATCGCCACTTCGATCCCGCGCTGGCGCAGCCGTTCGACGGTCGCGCTGTCCTTTACGTCGGAACCCTGAACCGCATATCCGAGATTGTTCATCACTTCGGCAATACCGGACATGCCGATGCCGCCGATGCCGACGAAATGCACGGTGCCGATATCGGTGGGGACGCCCCTCATTCCGCAGCCTCCCGCACCGCACCCTGGCCGGCGGGCACACCCTGCGAGGACCCGCGCGCATTGTTGCCGCCAACGCGGATGACATCCATCAGCTCCGCCCCGCCGAAGCTTTCGACGAGATCGGCCAGGTCCTCGACCGCGTTGGGCCGTCCGCAATTCCACGCGGCGTGCGCGGCCTTGGCGAGGCCCTGCGGATTTTCCGCCAGCACCTTGATCTGCTTGGCCAGTTCCTTGCCGGTGAAACGCTCCTGCCGGATCATCCGCGCGCCGCCCGATTTTGCCAGTTCGCGCGCATTGGCGGCCTGGTGGTCGTCGGTCGCGATCGGCAACGGGATCAGGATTGCAGGGCGACCGACCGCAGTCAGCTCGGCAATGGTAGATGCGCCCGCGCGCCCGATGAACAGATGCGCATCGGCAAGACGAGCGGCCATGTCCTCGAAATAGGTCGCCAGTTCGGCGGGAATGCCATGCGTGCGATAGCGTTCGCGGACCGCGTCGAGATCCTCGGGGCGGCACTGCTGCGTCACCTGCAGCTGCTGGCGCAGCGCAGGCGGGAGCATGGAAAGACCGTCGGGCACCACTTCGGACAGTACCCGCGCGCCCTGGCTGCCGCCGGTGACGAGCACCCGCAGCAGGCCGTCTTCGGTAAAGGGAGGGAACGGTTCGTCGCGCAGGCTGAGCACGCCCGCGCGCACCGGATTGCCGACAAGGTGGACCTTCGCGGCGTGTTTCGCATCGAGCCGCTCGACTTCGGGATAGGCGGTGGCGACGGCGTCCACCCGTCCGGCGAACAGGCGATTGACCCGGCCGAGCACGGCGTTCTGCTCGTGTACGACGGTGGGCACGCCGGCGCTGGTGGCAGCGAGGATCGCGGGCAGCGAGGGGTAGCCGCCAAAGCCAACCACCGCGCTGGGCTGGAAACTGTCGAACAGCCGCAGCGCCATGCGCCGCCCTTCCCATACCGCCTTGAGGCCCTTGAACCAGCTGAGCGGGTTCTTGCCGAACCGGCCTGCGGGAATGACATGCGCGGGCAGGAAATCGGGCTTGCCGGGGATTTCGGCACCGCGCTTGTCGGTGATCAGCGCGACATGATGACCGCGCCTGTGGAGCTCGGCCGCGAGCGCGAAGGCGGGCAGCAAATGCCCGCCGGTGCCCCCGGCAGCGAGGACGAAATGGCGGCTGGCGCCGGTCATGGGTGAATCTCCCGGCGTGCGGAACCCGTAGTGTCTTTCATCGGGGCCGTCTGCCCGAAGCCGAGCCTGTCGCCAAGTCCAATGGTCCGGCTTTTCAGGAACGGATTGCGCCGGGTGATCGCCAGCATCAGCCCGACATTGAGGCAAATGGCGATGGTCGAAGAGCCGCCATAGCTGACCAGCGGCAGCGTCATCCCCTTGGACGGAAACAGCTGCAGATTGACCAGGATATTGATGAACGCCTGCCCGCCGAGCAGGGCGATCAGCCCCGCGCCGGCCAGCAATGCGAACAGGTCTTCCTCGTCGATCAGGCGCATCAACACGCGCACGACGATGGCGAGATAGAGCAGCACAATCATGCCGCAGACGATCAGGCCGAATTCCTCGCCGATGACGCTGAAGATATAATCGGTATGCGCCTCGGGCAGGCTCATCTTGCGGATGCCGAGGCCATAGCCCGCGCCCGTCCACCCGCCCGCCAGCAGCGTGCGGCTGGCGAGGTCGACCTGGTCGAAAGCGGTCCCGCCGCCGAGGAAGGCGTCGATCCGGTGGCGCGCATTGTCATAGAGGAAATAGGTCGCGGTCAGGCCGATGATGCAGCCGCCGACCACGCCGCCCAGCCGCTTCACATTGACCCCCGAGAGCACCACCATCACGAACCACACGCCGCCGAACAGGATCGTGCTGCCCAGATTGGGCTGCATCATCATCAGCACCGCAATGAGCGCGAGATAGGCGGTGGCGATGCCTAGCACCGGCAGGTTGGGATCCCGCATACGCCACGAGAGGATCCACGCCATGGCAATGGCGAAACCGGGCTTGAGGAATTCCGACGGCTGGAACTGCATGCCCAGATTGATCCAGCGCCGCGCGCCGTTGATCTCGACCCCGATCAGCGGGACGAGGAACAACAGTCCGGTCATCACCGCCGCCAGCACGATGGCGAGCCGCCGCGCATTCTCGCGCGTGAGCATCGATATGCCGAGCAAAGTCCCAATGGCGAGCACCTGCCAGGCGAGATGGCGGTAGAAGAAATACAGCGGGTCGAGCGTCTCGCTCGCGGTCGACAGGCGATCCGCGCTGGCGGGCGAGGCGGCAGCGACGGCGATGGTGCCGAAGCTCATCAGCAGCAGCACGAGCAGCAGCAGCACGCGGTCGATCTCACGCCACCAGATCTTGATTTCGGACCAGCGCGACAGCTTGCCCTTGGGCATATGCGCAGGCTGGCGCTTGCCTGGGACATAGGGCTGCATCGTGTTCATGCCAGCCGCTCCACCAGCGCGCGGAAATGGTCGCCGCGCTTCTCGAAGTCGGCATATTGGTCGAAGCTGGCGCAGGCGGGCGAGAGGAGGACCGTGTCACCCGGCGCAGCGTTTTTCGCAGCGCTGGCGACCGCATGGTCGAGCGTTTCGCATTGTTCGACCGGCACGCGGCCGTCGAGCAGCGCCGCGAAGTCCGGCCCGGCCTTGCCGATGGTATAGGCGGCTTTCACATGGCCCAACTCGGCCTCGCATTCGCCAAGTCCGGGTTCCTTGGCGAGCCCGCCGACGATCCAATGGATATTCTCGAACGCGGCCAGCGCGGGGGCCG
Organism: Qipengyuania sp. Mu-71; assembly: GCF_036867055.1. NCBI lineage: Bacteria > Pseudomonadati > Pseudomonadota > Alphaproteobacteria > Sphingomonadales > Erythrobacteraceae > Qipengyuania > Qipengyuania sp. Mu-71. Next base: position 1,888,579 of record NZ_JBAJHR010000001.1, read on the forward strand.
AGGCAGCGGTATTGGTGCCCTTGCTGTCGTTGACATAGGCGACGCCGGAAACCTCGGCGACACGCTCCATACGGTGTGCAAGGCCGGGGTAGCTCTTGAGCCCGGAGCGGACCTGCTCGAGCGCGATCCCCAGGATGTCGCAGACTTCGATGGCCGCTGCCGCGTTCTCGCGATTGTGCGGTCCTTGCAGCGAAGGCCAGTCGGCTTGCTCGCTTGGTGCGATGCCCCGGTTCTGGAGCACATCTTCGAGAATGCTCGCAATCGAGCCTTCGGCAAACTGGCCCAGCACCCGCGCATCGGTAAACCGGGCGATGGAATTGTGGCCCCGCGTCTGCATTCCCAGCAGGCGCGACTTGCTGGCGGCATACTTGCTGAAATCCCCATCATACCGATCCAGATGATCGGGCGTGATGTTCAGCAGCACCGCCACGTCGCAGTCGAGCGAATAGGTCAGGTCGATCTGGTAACTCGACAGTTCGAGCACATAGACCCCGACGCCTTTGTCATTGGGGGCTAGCGGTTCCTGCTCGAGGATCGGCAGGCCGATATTGCCGCCCATGGTGGTCGGCACGCCCGCCTCTTTCAGGATGTGGTGGACCAGCGCCGTCGTGGTCGATTTGCCATTGGTGCCGGTGATGCCGACAACCTTGTGCGGCGGCAGGTCGGCCCGCGCCTGCGCGAAAAGTTCGATATCGCCGATGACCGGCACGCCGAAACTGTCGGCATGCGGCTTGATCGGATGCGTGTTGAGCGGCACGCCGGGGCTGACGACTACGCCCCCATAACCGGTAAGGTCCGCCTCCAGCGGGTCGCCAATAGCGCACCGCCCGGCAAAGGGTTCGCGCGCTTCGGCGCGGTCGTCCCACACCAGCACATCGGCGCCGCTCGCCAGCAGCGCCTCGACCGTCGCCCGGCCGGACCGCGCGAGGCCAAGCACCGCGTATTTTGTGTCCTTCCAGGCAGGTGAAGTGATCATCTTAGCTTGAGCGTCGCGAGCCCCAGGAGTGCCAGCACGATGGCCACGATCCAGAACCGGATCACGACCTTGCTCTCCGACCAGCCCAGCTGTTCGAAATGGTGGTGGATCGGTGCCATGCGGAACACCCGCCGTCCGGTCCGCTTGAACCAGACCACCTGGATGATCACGCTCAGCGCCTCGAACACGAACAGCCCGCCGACGATCGCGAGGACGATCTCGTGATGCGTCGCCACGGCAATTGCGCCCAGCGCGCCGCCCAGCGCAAGGCTGCCGGTATCGCCCATGAAGACCGCCGCGGGCGGGGCGTTGAACCACAGGAAGGCGAGACCCGCGCCCATGATCGCCGCGCAAAAGATCGCCAGTTCGCCTGCGCCCTCGACATGGGGAATGCCGAGATAGGTCGAGAAGTCGACCCGCCCGACGAGATAGGCGATCAGCGCGAAGGTCCCCGCGGCGATGATGACCGGCATGGTCGCTAGCCCGTCGAGCCCATCGGTGAGGTTCACCGCATTGCCCGCACCGACGATGACGATCGCGGCGAAGGCGTAGTAGAAGACCCCCAGCTCAACCCCGAAGTCATTGACGAAGGGGACATAGACGAAGGTGTTGATCTGGCTGACGATGATATAGCTGGCGATACCCGCGACCGTGAATTCCATCAGCAGGCGGATGCGCGCCGAAACGCCCTTGTGGCTGGCCTTGGTGACCTTGTCGTAATCGTCGAGGAAACCGATCAGGCCAAAGCCCAGCGTCACGGCGAGACAGGCCCAGATGAACGGATTGCGCAAATCCATCCAGATCAGCACCGACAGCGTCAGGCTGATCAGGATCATCAGCCCGCCCATGGTCGGCGTGCCCCGCTTGGCGAGGTGGGTCTGCGGCCCGTCCTCGCGGATCGGCTGGCCCTTGCCCTGGCGGATTCGCAGCATGGCGATGAAACGCGGGCCAATGACGAGGCCGATGACCAGCGCGGTCATCAGTGTCGCTCCGGCACGGAACGTCTGGTAGCGCACGAGGTTGAAAAAGCCTTCGAAATTCAACCATTCGGCGAGGATGTATAGCAAATCGGCCTCTCGTCGCGCCTAGCCGGCGCGGGTGAAATGATCCACGAGCCGGCCAAGTCCGACCGAGTTGGAGCCCTTGACCAGCACGGCGTCGCCCGCGACTACGCCGAAGTCCTCGAGCAACCCGATCGCCTCGTCGGCGGTATGGCAATGCGCCCAGGCGATGGGCTTGCCAAGGACGGAGCTTTCCGGTTTCCCCAGTTCGCGCGCCAGGGCGAGCATCTCGTCGCCGACCAGCAACGCATAGTCGACATCGGCGGCGAGGATGGGTTCGGACAGCGCGGCATGGAACTGCGGACCGAAATCGCCCAGCTCCTTCATCGCGCCCAGAACGGCGATGCGGCGACCCGAGGGCGTCTGCCCGAGCTGCGCGAGGGTGGCGCGCATGCTGGCGGGATTGGCATTGTAGCTTTCGTCGATCAGCAGCGCCTTGCCGCCGGGAACGTCGATCCCGTGGCGCGCGCCGCGTCCCTTGAGCCCGCCCATTTCGGCCAGCGCGAGACCGGCAGCGGCCATATCGCCGCCCGCAGCCCGCACCGCTGCCATCACGGCGAGCGAGTTGACCACCCAGTGATCGCCGGGCTCGGCGACGGTGTAGCACAGTCGCCCTTCGGGAAATTCGCAAGTCACGAGGCTGCCGCCGTTGGCGCTGGGGATCGCATCGAGCAAGCGGACATCGGCGAAGCGTGCCCGGCCGAAGCTGACGACGTTCGCCCCTGCCCGCAGCGCGGCCAGCTTGAGCGGTTCGTAATGATCGCTGTCCGCGGGGATCACCGCGGTCCCGCCCGGTTCGAGACCAGCGAAAATTTCGGCCTTGGCGGCGGCGATCGCCGCCATGCTGCCGAGGTTCTCGATATGCGCCGGGGCGATGGTCGTGATGACCGCGACATGTGGGCGGACCTGCGTGGTCAGTTCCGCGATCTCGCCGGCATGGTTCATGCCCATTTCGAACACGCCGAACCGGCTGCGCGCAGGCATCCGCGCCAGGCTGAGCGGGACGCCGACATGGTTGTTGTAACTGCGCGTGGAGCGATGCGCCGCGCCGCGGCTGGCGCGTTCGAGACTGGCAAAGATCGCTTCCTTGACGCCCGTCTTGCCGACCGATCCGGTCACGCCGATGATGGTCGCCTCGACCCGGCTGCGCGCAGCACGCGCCAGCGCCTGCAGCGCCTTGGTGGTGTCGTCGACGAGGATATGCGGCCAGTCGACCGGCCGGTCGACGATCGCCCCCGCTGCGCCATTGGCGAAGGCGGTGCCGAGGAAGCGGTGGCCGTCCATCGCCTCGCCCTTGAGCGCGACGAACAGGTCGCCATTTACGACGTCGCGGCTGTCCATCTCGACGCCCGCGACCTGGAAATCATGACTGGCAGTGCCGCCCACGGCCTCGGCAATGCTGCGCGCGTCCCACAGCGTCAGCGGCAGGCGGTCGCGCGGGTCGGCGGGCCATTCGACATAGGCCGGATGGCGCAGGATTGCCGCGCTCATGCATCACCTCTGGCGATCTGCGCGGCGCATTCGCGCGCGACCTCTACGTCGTCGAAGGGTAACACCCGCATGTTCTCTCCCGATCCGATGATCTGACCCGTTTCATGTCCCTTGCCGGCGATCAGGACGATGTCCTGCGCACCCGCTTCGGCAATGGCTGCGAGAATGGCTTCGCGACGCCCGCCTATTTCGCGCGCCTGCGGCGCACCTGCAAGCACCTGGCGGCGGATTTCCGCAGGATCTTCGCCCCGCGGATTGTCGTCGGTAACCATGACGAGGTCGCTCGCCTTGGCCGCCGCCTCGCCCATCGGCGCACGCTTGCCATGGTCGCGGTCACCGCCCGCGCCGAAAACGGTGATAAGCCGCCCGCTGACATGCGGGCGCAGCGCCGCGATGGCCGCTTCAAGCGCGTCGGGTGTATGCGCATAATCGATGTAAACCGGCGCCCCCGAGGGCGCGATCACCGCCCGCTCGAGCCGCCCGCGGACCGGCTGGAGCCGCGCGACCGCATCCCAGACCAGTCCGGCGTCGCTGCCGGTGGCAAGCGCCAGCCCGGCGGCGGTCAGCGCATTGGAAACCTGGTAGGCGCCGATCAGCGGCAGGTTGATCGTCCGGCTTTGCCCCGCATGCTCGACCGTCAGCGACTGGCCCAGCTGGGTCGGTTCGCGGCGGGTCAGGCGAATGGCATCGCCCTGCTCGCCGACGGTCATCACCGCAAGACCGCGCCGTGCCGCATGGTCGACCACGCGCGCATTCCAGCCGCAATCGCCCGCGCCCATCCAGATCACTGCCGTCGCGCCGTCCGAAACGACTTCGTCGAACAGCCGCATCTTGGCGGCGAAATAGTCTTCCATGTCGGCATGGTAGTCGAGGTGGTCGCGGCTGAAATTGGTGAAGCCCGCAGCCTCGACGGGCACGCCTTCGTTGCGAAATTGCGAGAGGCCGTGGCTCGACGCTTCATAGGCGACATGCGTCACGCCTTCGCGCGCCAGCCCGGCGAGGTTCGACAGGAAGGTGACGATGTCGGGTGTGGTCAGCCCGGTGGAAACGCTTTCGTCGGGCGTGGTGACGCCCAGCGTGCCGATGCTCGCCGCGCGCTCGCCCGCCATGCGCCAGATCTGGCGCGTCATTTCGACGGTGGAGGTTTTCCCATTGGTGCCCGTGACCGCAACGATATGGTCGGGCACAGGGGTAAAGAACCGTGCTGCCAGCGCGGCGAAGGCCCGGCGCGGCGTATCGTCGGCGATGTGAATAGCGCCTTCCACCGTCGCTTCGGGCCGCGCGACCACCGCTACCGCACCGCTCTCGATCGCGGCGGGGATGAAATCCTCGCCATTGACCTGCGCACCCTGGAAAGCGCCGAACACGGTGCCCGGTGCAACCTTGCGATTATCGATGGCAAAGCCGGTCACCATAACGTCGGCATCGCAAGCGATCCCTGCCGCGGTGCAGAGCTTGGCCAGCTTCACTTGTTCGCCTCCGGGATCAGCGGCTTGATATCCGAAATGTCGACGTCGCGCGTATCGTCCGGGCGCACGCCGATCAACGGACCGATGCGCGGGACCAGCCGGCCGACGATCGGCGCCGCGTTCCATGCGGCAGTGCGCTGGTAGGAGCTGGCCAGCGTCCCGCGCGGCTCGTCGAGCATGGCGATCACGACATAGCGCGGGCGGTCCATCGGGAAGGCGGCGGCGAAGGTCGAAACCAGCGCGGTCTTGCGGTAACCGGCGCTGCCGCCCGGCTTTTCGGCCGAACCGGTCTTGCCGCCGACGCGGTAGCCCGGGGCATCGGCATTCTTGCCGGTGCCATAAACGGCGATCGCGCGCAGTAGCTGGCGCATCCGGCTCGAGGTCGACGCCTTGAACACGCGGCGGCCCTTGGGTGCTTCACCCGGGCCGAGCTTCTTGAGCGTCGCGGGGCGCCAGATGCCGCCATTGACCATCGCCGCATAGGCGCTGGCAAGGTGCAGCGGCGTGACCGCGATACCGTGGCCATAGCCGACCGTCATCGAGCGCAGCCGCGGCCATTTCTCGCCCGGCCAGATCGGGAAGCCCTTGGCGGGCAGTTCGATATAGGGCCGCTCGTTCATGCCGAGGTCCATCATCGTGCGGCGCATGCGGTCGGGGCCGAGTTCGTCGACCAGCCGCGCTGTGACCGTGTTGGACGAGTGGATCAGCGCCTCGACCGCGTTGAGATCGGCGCCCAGATCGTGGCTGTCCTTGATGCTGAACCGCCCGACCTTGACCGGGCTGGCGTCCCAGCGCTTGCCCAGATTGCGGACGACGCCGGCATCGATCGCGGCCGCAACCGACAGCGGCTTGAAAGTCGAACCCAGTTCATAGACCTGGTTGGTGACGCGGTTGAACATCAGCTTTTCGCCGCGCGCATCGATCTTGTTGGGATCGAATTCGGGGAGCGATGCCAGCGCCAGCACTTCGCCGGTGTCGACATCGAGTACGATGCCCGCGCCGCCCTGCGCCTGGACCAGCTTCATCCCGCGGCGCAGCTCGTCCTCGAGCGCGCCCTGCACGCGGGAATCGATCGACAGCGCAATCGGTGTGCCACGGGTCGAAGGGTTGGACAGGTGATCGTTGAGCACCTGCTCCATGCCGACCCGGCCATTGCCGTCTGCAGCGACATAGCCGAGCACATGCGCGGCCATCGAACCCTGCGGATAGTGGCGGTCGTTTTCCATCGGCATCTCGAGCGCGAGTTCGCCGATTTCCTGCACCCGGTTGGCTTCCTCGGGCAGCACGCGGCGGCGGATATAGCCCTGCTTGCCCGCGGCGAATTGCGCAGCAACGGCCTTTTCGTCGAGATCGGGGAAGATCGCTTTCAGCTTGCCGATGACCGTCGCGGGATCGCGCACCAGCGGCGCCCCGTCTTCGCCCAATGCTTCCGGGTTGAACCACAGCGCATAGGCGGGAAAGGCGCGCGCCAGCGGCACGCCATTGCGATCGGTAATCTCGCCGCGCGGCGGCAGCAGCGCTTCTTCAAGCGAGGTGCCGCGCAGGCCATCGTCGGACATGCCAAGATAGCCGATCCGGACAAGCGCGAGCAGCGCGACAAAGGCAAAGCTAAGCGCAATCCACAAGACCCGCCAACGGGCAAGCGTCAGCGATTGCTGGCGGATGGTGACGAGCTGGACGCGGCCCGAAGCCACCGCCATGCTCACCGCCCCCTGCCCGCTCCTGCTGCCCGCGGCGATGGCGGGGCCGAAGCCGGAAAAGGCGTTCACTGGCTCACCTCGGCAACCGCGGCCATGCCGACCGCGGGGCTCGCCAGCCGTTCGGCGAGGCCGCTGGCGGCGGCAAGCTCGCGGCGTTCGGGCCGGGCGGCGCTGTCCGTGCCCTCGTCATCCTCGATCCACTCGGCGAACAGGCTTTCGCTTTCGGGCGCGGGCCGGTTGAGCGCCACGCGCACCGGGTCCGGCGCGTCGATCCCGCGCGGCGTCCCGAGCACGGCGAGCTGGCGTTCGCTTTCGAGATATTGGTCGGCGCGCGGCGCGGCATAGCCAAATTCGACGGCATTCCAGTCGGACAGCTGCTGCTGGCTGGCGCGGGTCTCGAATTCGGTGTCGAGCATGAGCTTGGCCTGCTGCGCGGCAATGATCTGGCGTTCGGCGAGGCGCACGTCGCTTTTCACCGCGTTGACCTTAAAGGTCAGCGCGAGCAGCAGCGCAAAGCAGATGCCCAGCACCAGTGCCCAGCCGATCTGGCGGATGCGCGAGCCCCCGACCATCACGCGGCTTCCCGCGCCGGTGTGGCGGTACGCGTGGCATGGCGCAGCACGGACGAGCGCGAGCGCGGATTGCGCGCGATTTCGGCTTCGCCGGGCTTGATCGCCTTGCTGACACTGGAAAAGACCGGATCATCCTGCGCCGCCAAGGGGACATGACGCGAGGCACTCGGGGTTGAGGACGCCTCGCGCAGGAAGCGCTTGACGATCCGGTCTTCGAGGCTGTGGAAGCTGACCACCGCGAGGCGGCCCCCTTCGCGCAGCAAATGCTCGGCCGCCGACAGGCCATGGGCCAGTTCGTCGAGTTCGCCGTTCACATGAATCCTGACCGCCTGGAAGGTCCGCGTGGCGGGGTCCTTCTTGTCATGCGGCTTGTAGCCGAGCGCCTTGCGCACGACCCGCGCCAGCGCGCCGGTCGTTTCCAGCGGACGCGCAGCAACGATTGCCCGCGCGACGCGGCGCGACTGGCGCTCCTCGCCATAGAGATAGAGCACGTCGGCGATCGCTTTTTCGTCCGCCGAATTGAGGAAATCGGCCGCGCTTTCGCCGTCCTGGCTCATGCGCATGTCGAGCGGCCCATCGGCCGAAAAGGCAAAGCCGCGCTCCGCCTGGTCGAGTTGCATCGAGGAGACGCCGATATCCATCACCACCCCATCGACCCGCGCGACGCCTGCCGACGTCATCATGTCAAGCATTTCGGAGAAGCGATGCGGGTGGAGAACAAGGCGCGGCGGGCTCTCGCCCGTTTCGTCCCAGCTGCGACCCGAAGCGATGGCATCGGGATCGCGGTCGAAGGCATGCACGGTGGCGCCGCGCTCGAGCAGCGCGCGCGTATAGCCGCCCGCCCCGAAGGTCGCGTCGACGATCACGTCGCCCGGCTGCGGATCGAGCGCGTCGATCACCTCGTCGAGGAGCACGGGAATATGCGGCGCGGCGCTCATTTGCCCTTCGCCTTCGCATCGGCGAGGAAGCTTTCGCAGGCCGCCTTCGCGCCCGCCCAATCGTCGCCCATCTGGGCGAGTTCACCCGGGTTCCACAGCGTGAAGAACCGGCCACCGCCCTGGAAGTAGAGCCCGTCCTCGATCTTGCCGAGCATCCGCAGATGGTCGGGCATGACGAAGCGACCGCTGTCGTCGAACGGCATTTCCTGGAAGCCGAAAAGCTGGCTGGAGCGCGTATCGCGGTCGAATTCCTTGCCCAGGCGGACGGCGAGTTCTTCCTCGCGGTCGAGCTGGGCTTCGAGTTCGGGTTTGCGCGAGAGGCCGAAGCCGACGAGGCAGTTCCAGCTGGGGTGCTTCATCAGGCACAGCACGCGGCCATCGCTGCTGTCCTTCACCGCCTTGCGAAACAGGGGCGGAAGCACAAAGCGGCCCTTATCGCCTGCTGGCGAATAGGCCTGACCGCTGTACCCTCCGAACGACACTGTCTCCAAACCCCAATACCGGTTTAATTTGCCTCCTCACCGGGCAAAACCTTCCTCCCTCGCCCAAGCATGGGGGCGAGCCGCTTGGCCCACGGGCCGAGCGCGCAGAGACAGTCCTTGTCCGATGTGATTGCGGTTTATCGCGGGTCAGCCGGGGATGGAAGGGAAAATTGCGGGATTTCACGGGATAAGCCCGTAGAGCATTGTTTTACAGCCATATTTTTCCCGCACCCGGCCTCGAATTCGTTACCAGTTCCTTAACGAAGGGACTGGAAACGCGTGGCTTTGTGCGGAGTCGAGCGAGGAATCCCGCGATTTCCCCGGGCCTCACCCGTGAAATCCCCGGTCAGTCGGTATCGGCTGGTTGGTCGAAGATCACCGACCTGAGCACGGCCCACAAGGCGTCCTTGCGCTCCTGCGGAACCGGGCCGCTGCCGTCCCAGTCGAGCAGCGCCGCATCGGCGAACAGGACCGCCACCCCGCTGCCGCGCGCGCAGCGGGCGAGCAGTCCGTCGGCAAGGACCGCGCAAGAACTGCTTTCCTGACGCGCAAAACGGCCGCGCAGCGCCACCGGGACGGCTTGCCCCTGCACTTCGGCCATCCGCTCCCCGCCGGGCTGGCTGTCGTCGAACAGCAGTTCGACCCCCCAATGCGAGAAGATCGGCGATAAGAGGACGACATCCTGCGGCCGGCGCCGATCGCCGATCGGGTAGCGCGAGTGGCGCGTCAGCATGGGATCGGCGAGGATCACCGCCTGTCCGCCCTGGGTCACCCATTGGTCGAAAGAGACATTCTCCGATGGTGCCAGCGCGCGCGGCTGCGCCAGGATCACGCGGTCGAGCCCTGCCAGCGCCTCGGGCTCAAGCGTATCGAGCGGGACCAGTTCGAAACGCGTCTCGAGTTCCTCGCGGACCCAGTCCTTCTCGCCCCCGCCTTCCAGCATCGCGCCGAACTCGCCCTCGCCCCAATAGAGCGGCAGGCTCGAAAACAGCCCGACGCGCGGTTTGGAAACCACTTCATGCCGTGCCTCCCCCGGAGAGCAGGCCGCGGCGAGCAGCGCCATGAGCAAGGAAAGCGTGCTAGTTAGCAGCGGGAGACGGCGCATCGGTCGTGTTCTGCGGCCCGGAGGTCGGCGCGGCATTGGGCGTCGCGCTTGGTTCGGCCGGGAGATCGGGCACCACGCCCGCCTCGACCAGCGGGTCGTTCTGCGGCGCGGCCTGCGTCGGTTCGGTGGTCGGCGCGGCAGCGGGCACGGTCGTCGCATCGGTTTCCGCGGCACGGTTCTGGATGATGCTCGCCAGCCCGACGAGCAGGATCATCATGACGATCCCGGTGATCCCGATCTGCAGGCGCTGCACGGTGCGTTCGCGCCGGGCATCGCTACCCGGCACTTCGGGCAGCTCGCCCACCGGCGGCTTGCGGCTCATGTCGAAAAATTGGTGCACGCGCATAAGCGTAGGGACCCGTGGCGGGCAGTCAATCGCCGCTTTGCAACCAATCGAACACCGGCAGGCCCTTCGCCGCCAGCCATTCGGCGCTGTAGAGCGTGGAGAGGTAGCGGAAGCCGGTGTCGCACAGGATGGTGGCGACACGCGGGTTCTCGCGCCCTTCGGCCACCAATTGCTTGCCCAGCGCAATCGCGCCGGCGACATTGATGCCCGAGGACAGGCCGAGGCACAGACCCTCTTCGCGCAGCAGGCGGGCGACCCAGGTCAGGCCTTCCTCGTCCGAAATGCGGAACTGCGTATCGATCGGCGCGCCTTCGAGATTGCCGGTGATGCGCCCCTGCCCGATCCCTTCGGCAACCGAAGACCCTTCGGCCTTGAGCTCGCCATTGGCGAAGTAGTTATACAGCGCCGCGCCATGCGGGTCGGTCAGCGCGATGGTGACGGTTTCGTCCAGTTCCTTCAGCCCCATGCCGACGCCGGCGATCGTGCCGCCGGTGCCCGCCGCGCAGGTAAAGCCGTCGATCCGGCCCTCGAGCTGGTCCCACAGTTCCTTCGCCGTGGTTTCGATATGTGCCTTGCGATTGGCGGTATTGTCGAACTGGCCCGCCCAGACCGCGCCGTCGAGCTCTTCCGCCATGCGGCGCGAGACGTGCTGGAAATGGTTGCAGTCGGCATATTTGGTCGGCGGAACGGTGACCAGTTCCGCGCCCAGGGCGCGGAGCGTATCCATCTTTTCCTTCGACTGATTGTCGGGCATCACGATAATCGTGCGATACCCCAGCGCATTGGCCACCAGCGCGATGCCGATCCCGGTATTGCCCGCGGTCCCTTCGACCACCGTGCCACCGGGTTTGAGTTCGCCGCGCTCTTCTGCATCACGGATGATGTAGAGCGCCGCGCGATCCTTCACGCTGGCGCCGGGATTGGCGAATTCGCATTTACCAAAGATGTCGCAGCCGGCTTCCTCACTCGGTCCTTCGAGGCGGACCAGCGGAGTGTTGCCGATGAGGTCGAGCGTATGCTCGCGTACGGGAATTGCAGTCATGGGTCGGGAATTAGGCGCGCCGGCCCGAACCTGCAAACAACATCAGTCTTCAGGCGCGATAGTAACCTTCAACCCGTCGAGTTCCGCAGTGAAGGGGATCTGGCACGACAGACGCGAAGTCGGCTGGCGGTGATCGGTAGATTCGAGCAGGTCGTCCTCGTCCTCGCTCAGTTCGGGCAGCTTGTCGGCAAACGCCGGATCGACATGCACATGGCAGGTCGCGCAGGAACAGCAGCCGCCGCACAGCGCCAGCAGCTCGTCGAAGCCATTGTCGCGGATCGCTTCCATCACGGTCAGGCCGTCGGCGACGTCGATCTCGCTGGTTTCGCCTTCGCGGGTGGTCACGGTCAGTTTCGGCATTGCGTGTTTCCTCGGTTGCAAAGGGCTACTGGTCGACCCTATGCGTCGCGCTGCTATTCAATCGCGACGGGGAAGGCAAGCGCACTCGCCATGGGGCTGACCAACGCACAATTGCGCACGCACCTCGATACGGTCGCGGCAGCCGATCCCGTTGTGGCCGGGGCGCTGGAGCGCTGCGGCTATCCCGAAGAACGCATTCGCCCCACCGGTTATCGCACGCTGCTGCGGACGATCGTCGGCCAGCAGGTCAGCGTCGCATCGGCGGATGCTGTATGGACCAAGCTGGAAGCCGAGCTGGGCGAAGCCATGCCCGCGGACGAAGTGCTGGCGCGCGATTTCGACACGCTGCGCGCCTGCGGCCTGTCGCGCCAGAAACAGGGCTATGCGCGCAGCCTGTGCGAACTGGTGGCCAGCGGCGAACTCGACCTCGCGAGCCTTCCCTTGGACGATGAGGAAGCGATTGCCGAGCTGACCCGGATCAAGGGGATCGGGCGCTGGTCGGCGGAAATCTATCTGCTGTTTGCCGAAGGGCGGCCCGACATCTGGCCCGCGGGCGATCTGGCGGTCCAGGAAGCGGTTGGCCGCATGCTCGAACTGGCGGCGCGGCCGAGCGAGAAGGAAACCCGTACCATCGGCGAAGACTGGCGGCCCCATCGCGGCGCAATGGCCATCTTCACCTGGCACGCATACACCAATGCCGCGCTGTAGTGCGCACGAGGGAGAGAGACTGTGAGCGAGCGCAAGGCGATTTTCATCACCGGCGGCGGGTCGGGTATCGGGCGCGCGGTCGCGCTGTATTTCGGCCAGCGCGGCTGGTTCGTCGGCCTGGGCGATATCGACAAGGCGGGCATGCGCGAAACCGAGGACATGATCGGTAACGGCTTCGTCTATGGCCATGTCCTCGACGTGCGCGACCGCGCGGCATGGGACGAAGCGCTGGAAGCGTTCTCAGTGGCAGCGGGCGGCCGGATCGACGTGGTGTTCAACAATGCGGGCATCCCGCTTGGCGGGTCGCTGCTCGAAAACAGCGCCGAAGAAATCGAACGCTGCCTCGATATCAATCTCAAGGGCGTGCTGTTCGGCGCGCAGGCGGCGCATCCGCATCTGGCGAAGACTGCGCCGGGATCCTGCCTGCTCAACACTGCCAGCGCGGCAGGCATTTACGGCACACCGGGCGCGAGCGTCTATTCGGCGACCAAGTTCGGGGTGCGCGCGGTGACCGAGAGCCTCGATGGCGAATGGGCCGAAGACGGCATCAATGTCCGCTCGCTGATGCCCAGCTTCATCGACACGCCGCTGCTCGATCACAATCCCAACGCCCGGTCCAATGAAGGCATCCGCCAGCGCGTGACCGATTCCGGCCTTGAGATCACGCCGGTCGACGACGTGGCGGCGGCTGCTTGGGCCGCTGTGCATGGTGAAAGGCTGCACACCACCGTCGGCAAGACCGCCAAACGCATGGCCTTTGCCGCACGTTGGTTGCCGGGTCGGGTACGCAAGGGTACCCGCGCTGGCGGGCGTCCGATGGGCCGGTAGGTCCTAGCCGAGCAGCGCGTCGATCTTGCGCGCCATCTTGACGTCGCGCAGCGACAGCCCGCTGGCGTCATGCGTGGTCAGGGTGATCTCCACGCGGTTGTAGACATTCGACCACTCGGGATGGTGGTCGCGCGTCTCGGCGATCATCGCGACGCGGGTCATGAAGGCGAAGGCTTCGGAAAAGTCGGCGAATTCGAAGTTCCGCACGATTGCCTTGCCATCACGGGCGAGGCTCCAGCCGGTCAGCCCGCGCAGCCAGCTGCCACGCTCTTCCTCGGTCAGCTGTTCAACGGTCATGGCTGCGATTCTCCTCTACTTGTCGGTGGCGCGCCTTTTGCCTATCGCCACCGCCCATGCAACCTCGCCTCGTCGCAAAGGATATTGCCTGCCGCCGCGGCGAAAGGCTGCTGTTTCGCGGGTTTTCGCTCACCTGCGATGAAGGCGCTGCCGTGCATGTGACGGGCGCGAACGGGATCGGCAAATCGAGCCTGATCCGCATTCTGGCCGGATTGCTGCATCCGTTCACCGGCTCGGTGGACCATGCCGGGGCGATGGGACTGGTCGACGAACGGCTCGCGCTCGATGCCAATATGCCGCTGGGCAAGGCGCTGGCATTCTGGGAAGCGCTCGACGGATGCACCCAGCCGGGCCGCGCGCTCGAACTGCTCCAGCTCGATCCGCTGATGGACGTACCGGTGCGCTATCTCTCGACCGGGCAGAAGAAGCGCGCCGCGCTCGCGCGATTGCTCAACCGCACCTGCCCGATCTGGCTGCTCGACGAACCACTCAACGGTCTCGACAGCCACGCACAGGCGGCTTTCGAGGCACTGATCGCGCAGCATTGCGCAGGCGGCGGGATCGCGGTGGTTGCCTCGCACCAGCCGATCGCCCTGCCCGCGCCGCAAGTCATCCAGCTTGCCGAGTATGCCGCATGATCGGCACGCTGCTCAGGCGCGATCTCGGGCTGCTGCTGCCCGGCGGGCGCGGCGGCGGCGGGGTACTACCGCTGCTGTTCTTCCTCGCGGTGGCGATGCTCTATCCCTTCGCGGTCGGGCCCGACGCGCAATTGCTGGCGCGGACCGGCGGCGGCGTGATCTGGGTGGCGGCGCTGCTTGCCGCGATCCTGCCGCTGGACAAGCTGGTTTCTGCCGATCTCGATGCGGGGATGTTCGACCAGCTGCACTTGCGCGGGGTGAGCGAGGAAGCGGCAATGGCGGTGCGGCTGGTCGCGCACTGGTTGGCCTTCGCGCCGCTGCTGCTGCTCGCCACGCTGCCCGCGGCGGCATTGCTGGGCCTGTCCGGTGAGACGGTGCGCACCGTCCTGCTGGGCCTGCTGGCGGGCACTCCCGGCCTCGCCGCGGTCGGCCTTGCGGTGGCCGCGCTTACCGCGAGCCTGCGCGGCGGAGCGGCGCTGGCCGGGCTGATGGTCATTCCGCTGGCAGTGCCGATCCTGATCTTCGGTGCAGGCGCATTGTCGCGCCCCGATCCGGGCGCGTTGCTGCTTACCGGCGCAATCAGCCTGGGGCTGTGCGCGGTGACACCCTTTGCCGCCGGGGCGGCGATACGCGCCGCGCGCGAAGGCTAGTAAGGCGGCTTGTGCAGCCCCTTGGGGCTTTCGGTGAAGATCTCGACGCCGTCATCGGTAATGCCGATCGAATGTTCGAACTGCGCCGATAGCGACTTGTCGCGCGTTACCGCGGTCCAGCCGTCGCCCAGCACCTTGGCATGCGCGCGCCCGGCATTGATCATCGGTTCGATGGTGAAGAACATGCCCGGCTTCATTTCCGGCCCCGTCCCGGCACGCGCCGCATGGATCACCTCCGGCGCATCGTGGAACAGCCGGCCGAGACCATGGCCGCAAAATTCCTGCACCACGCCATATCGATACTGGCGCGCATGCGCCTCGATCGCCGCGCCAATGTCGCCCAGCCGGGCACCGGGCTTACGCACCGCATCGATACCCAGCATCAGGCATTCATAGGTCACCTCGACCAGTCGTTTGGCCTTGATCGACGGTTCGCCGGCGAAGAACATGCGGCTGGTATCGCCATGCCAGCCGTCGAGCAGCGGGGTCACGTCGATATTGACGATGTCGCCGTCTTTCAGCGCCTTGTCGGACGGAATGCCGTGGCAGATCACATGGTTGATCGAGGTGCAGCAGCTGTGTTCATAGCCGCGGTAGCCCATCGTCGCGGGCACCGATCCGGCATCGAGCATCATGGTGCGGACATAATCGTCGATCGCGCCGGTGGTTACGCCCGGCTGCACGAAAGTGGTCAGCTCGTCGAGGATTTCGGCGGCCAGCCGCCCCGCCTTGCGCATGCCCTCGAAACCTTCGGGGCCATGCAGCTTGATCGTGCCGTCGCGATAGACGGTCTCGTCCGCCTCGATTACCTGATATTCAGTCATGCCGCCCACATAGGCGCTTTGCGCGGCAATTGCGAGATGCCTAGCGGCTCACGCTGAAAGCGCTCGCATGCGCGGGCTTCACTGCATCGACGACCGAGGCGGTGACAGGGAAATCGAGCTCGTAATCGCCCTCGGCATAGGCGCCCGCGACATAGGGACCGAAATACACCGTGATCCGGTCGAAGGTCTTGCCGTTGGACGACCCGACCAGCACGCTGGCCTCGTCGAGCCCGGGGCATTTGTCGAACATGTCGTCGCTGCCCTCCTCGATCTCCATGCCGCGCCGTTCTTCACGCGCGGTGTTGAGCGTGTCGCACAGCCTATTGCCCAGCGCCTGTTCGAGCGCGACGGGCGAGTTGAACAGCTCGATCCCCTTCATCGCCGCGCCCGCTTCGCGGTCCCAGACCAGCGATTGCATGCCATACATGCCATGCGCCCCGCCCGAATAGGTCGCCAGATGCCCCGACAGGCTCAGGTAATCGGGCAGATCCGCCACCACTTGCCATTCCTCGCTGGCGCTGTGCTGGCGCGGCGTCCACTCGCTCCCCTGCGACGAGTTCCAGTCCTCGTCGGCGTCCTGCTCGAGTTCCGCGCGCATCGCGTCGGCCTTCTGCCCGAGGAACGCGGCCAGCGCCGGTTCGGCGGCGACTTGGGCTGGCCAGGAGTAGGCGAACTGGTAACGCTCGGTTTCCTCCTCGACCGCATAGGCTTCTGCCGCCGGCGCGGCGGTGGCCGCGGCACTTGCGGTCGCACGCTCGCTGACTCCCGCCTTGTCGGCATACTCGGCGCTGTCGGAACAGGCCGCACTCGACAGCGCGAGGGAAATCAGGAACAGGGGCGCACGCATCGCGGTTTCCTTTGCGAAAGACGAATTCATTAGAGGCACTTCCGATATGGCCGACAAACAGCCACTGATCCAGCCCGACCGCGGGCAGGATGCGATTTCCATTCACCTCGTCAACCGCGACGGCCTGGGCGACTGGCTCAAGCAGCTTTCGACCAGCCAGCGGGCCGCGCTCGAGGCGCAGAAATTCGACGGCGGCGGCTACCAGACCGCGATCGTGCCCGACGGTGATAGCTGGTTCGCTGTGGGCGGCGTGGCCGATCCCGAAAACCTCTCGAGCTGGTGCATGGCGAAGCTGGCAGAGAGCCTGCCTGCGGGCACCTATCGCCGCGCGAAGGGCGCACCCGGTCCCGCGGTACACGGCTGGCAGACCGCGCAATATGTCTTCGACCGCTACAAGCGGCCCGAACGCCCGGTCGGCCCGCGCGTGCTGCTGACGCAGGATGTCGGCGCGATCGACGGCGCAATCGCCGAGGCGCAGGCCGTGTGCCTCGTCCGCGATCTCGTTAATACGCCCGCCGAGGACATGGGCCCCGCCGCGCTGGAAGAGCAGTGCGAGACGCTCGCCAAGCAGCATTCGGCCACGCTCAAGGTCACCAAGGGCGATACGCTGGAGCAGGAATATCCGATGATCCACGCGGTCGGCCGCGCCGCCGCACGCCATCACGCCCCGCGGCTGCTGCACCTCACCTGGGGCAAGGAAGGCGACCCGGTCCTCGCCATCGTCGGCAAGGGCGTGTGCTTCGACAGCGGCGGGCTCGATGTGAAGAGCTCGACCGGAATGCTGTTGATGAAGAAGGACATGGGCGGCGCGGCGCATGCGATTGCGCTGGCGGGACTGGTCATGGGCAGCGGGCTGCCGGTACGTCTGCACCTGCTCGTCCCTGCGGTCGAGAACGCGATCAGCAGCAACAGCTTCCGCCCCGGCGACGTACTGCGCTCGCGCAAGGGCCTGAGCGTGGAAATCGGCAATACCGATGCCGAGGGCCGGCTCGTCTTGGGCGATGCGCTCCAGCGCGCCAGCGAGGAAGGGCCCGCGCTGATCCTCGACTTCGCCACGCTGACCGGTGCCGCCCGCGTCGCGCTCGGCCCCGATTACCCCGCGCTGATGGCCCGCGAGGATGCGACCGCGGCGGCACTGATCGACGCCGGCCGTGCGCATGACGACGAGCCGTGGCGCCTGCCGCTGCCCGATGCCTATCGCGAATGGCTCAATTCGGACATCGCCGATACCAACAATGCGCATGGCAATGCCTTTGCCGGGGCGAGTGTCGCAGGCCTGTTCCTCGACAAGTTCGTCGGCGACGGCATCGACTGGGCGCATTTCGATACCTTCGCCTGGCGCCCGCAGGCCAAGCCGGGCCGTCCCAAGGGCGGCGATGCCTATGGCCTGCGCGCTGCATGGCACATGTTGAAGGGCCGTTTCGGTGGAGCCTGAGGCCCGCCGTCTTGCGGGAAAGCGCGCGCGGGGTTAAGCGCCCGCAACGTTCACAACCGGATTTTGCACACAGCGTGACTGCTCCTGCCCGTTACTCCCTCCCCGAAGGTATCGTCGGACTGAAGGGCCCGGTCGACAAGCCCGCCCCCGGAACGCTGCCGCTCCGCGGCGATCTGGCGCATGTCGCATTGGCGAATCGGTATCTCGCCGCGCACTATGTGATCCCGCATGTGCGGACCATCGGCAGCGCGCCCGCGACGCTCAAGCTGACCATGCGCGACGATGCCGACGACGGCGCGACCCTCGGTGCCGGTGAGGAGATCGAGCTGCTCGACTGCGCGGGCGATTGGGCATGGATCGCCTGCGGCCCCGAGGGGCCGAGCGGCTATGTCCGGCTTGGCATGCTCGCGCCCGGCCAGTGACGCACACGGTCTTCATCGACGGTGCCGCGGGCACCACCGGGCTCGAAATCGCCGAGCGGCTCGAAGGACGCAGCGAGTTCACCCTCATCCGGCTCGACGATGCGCAGCGCAAGAATGCCGAAGCGCGGCGTGAAGCGCTCAACGAAGCCGATATCGCGATCCTGTGCCTGCCCGACGATGCCGCCCGCGAGGCGGTGGAACTGATGGATGCGGCCAATGGCACGCGCGTCATCGACGCTTCCAGCGCGCATCGCACCACCGAGGGCTGGTGCTATGGTTTTCCCGAACTGGTCGGCAGCGAGCGGGTCGCCGATGCGCGGCGGGTGAGCAATCCGGGGTGCTATCCCACAGGCTTTCTCGCGCTGGTCGCGCCGCTGGTACGCGCAGGTCTCCTCCCCGCGGACTGGCCCTATACCGTCAATGCGGTCAGCGGGTATTCGGGTGGCGGCAAGGCGCTGATCGAACGGTTCGAGAGCGAAGGTGCGCCGGCATTCCGCGCCTATGGCTATGATCTTGCCCATAAACACCTCCCCGAAATGAAAGCGCATGCCGAGCTTGCGCATCCGGTACTGTTCGCGCCCTCGGTCGCCGCGGCCTATCGCGGTATGATAGTGGAAGTCCCGCTACATCTCGGTGCAATGGACGAGGGTCCGCATGCCGACAGCCTGCGTGATGCGCTCGCCAGCTTCTACGAAAATTCGCCAGTGGTGGCGGTGCACGGCAACGTTCCGGTCGGGGAACTCCTGCTCGACAGGGATGCCGCACCTTCGGACGATATGGAGCTGTTCGTGTTCGGTAACGAAGGCGGCTGGAACGCGCGCCTCGTCGCGCGGCTCGACAATCTCGGCAAGGGGGCCAGTGGAGCCGCAGTGCAGAACCTCAATCTGATGTGCGGCCTGCCCGAAACCGCCGGCCTGCGCTTGCCCGTTGCCTAAAAAACAGGCATCGCCTGTCTGCGCTTCGGGCACGATTGCCCGGACGCGATGCTCGAACCTGCGCCCTTACGCCGTGCCGCCCAATTGGCACGGTTCTTGGAACACGGGCGAGCGCGACGCGTAAATTACGTGCATTACGGCTAGCAGAACTCTCGGGGGGACACCGTCAGGTGAAAAAGATCGAAGCGATCATCAAGCCATTCAAGCTCGACGAAGTGAAGGAAGCCCTGCACGAAATCGGCGTGTCGGGGATCACGGTCACCGAAGCCAAGGGCTTCGGGCGGCAGAAAGGCCATACCGAGCTTTATCGCGGCGCCGAATATGTCGTCGATTTCCTGCCCAAGGTGAAACTCGAAGTGGTCGTGCCCGAAGGCATTGCCGATCGCACCGTCGAAGCCATCGCCGCCGCCGCCCAGACCGGGCGCATCGGCGACGGCAAGATTTTCATTTCGTCGATCGAAGGCGCGCTGCGGATCCGCACGGGCGAGCGAGACGACGACGCCATCTGAATAATCGCGGGATCAACCCGCTCCAGCAGTTCCAGTTCAAACGGAGGCAATACCAATGGCAAGTGCAAGCGACGTCCTGAAACAGATCAAGGACGAAGGCATCGAGTGGGTCGACCTGCGGTTCACCGACCCCAAGGGCAAGTGGCAGCACCTGACCATGGTCGCGGGCGTGCTCGGCGAAGACGAACTGGAAGACGGGCTGATGTTCGACGGTTCGTCGATCGCCGGCTGGAAGGTCATCAATGAAAGCGACATGATCCTCAAGCCCGACCTCGAGCGGGTCTATGTCGATCCCTTCAGCGCCGAACCGATGCTGATCGTCTTCTGCGACATCGTCGAGCCCTCGACCGGCGAATGGTATGCGCGCGACCCGCGCTCGACCGCCAAGCGCGCCGAAGCCTATCTCAAGTCGACCGGCGTCGGCGACACGATCTATGTCGGCCCCGAAGCCGAATTCTTCATGTTCGACGATGTCCGTTTCGAAGACGGCTATGCCGGATCGGGCTTTACTCTCGACGATGTCGAACTGCCGACCAACAGCGGCCGCGAATATGAAAGCGGCAACTTGGCCCACCGGCCGCGCGCCAAGGGCGGCTATTTCCCCGTCGCCCCGGTCGACAGCGCCGTCGACATCCGCGGCGAAATGGTCTCGACCATGATCGAAATGGGCCTTCCCTGCGACAAGCACCACCATGAGGTGGCCGCCGCGCAGCACGAGCTCGGCCTGACCTTCGGCACGCTGGTCGAAACCGCCGACAACATGCAGATCTACAAATATGTCGTGCACCAGGTCGCGCATATCTACGGCAAGACCGCGACCTTCATGCCCAAGCCGATCAAGGACGACAACGGCTCGGGCATGCACACGCATATGTCGATCTGGGAAGAAGGCAAGCCGACCTTCGCCGGCAACCAGTATGGCGGGCTGAGCGAGAACTGCCTCTATTACATCGGCGGCGTCATCAAGCACGCCAAGGCACTCAACGCCTTCACCAACCCGACCACCAACAGCTACAAGCGTCTGGTGCCGGGCTTCGAGGCGCCCGTGCTGCTCGCCTATTCGGCGCGCAACCGCTCGGCCTCGTGCCGCATCCCCTACGGTGCGGGCGACAAGGCCAAGCGCGTCGAGTTCCGCTTCCCCGATGCGATGGCCAACCCCTATCTCGCCTATGCCGCGCTGCTGATGGCCGGTCTCGACGGGATCACCAACAAGATCCATCCGGGCGAAGCAATGGACAAGAACCTCTACGATCTGCCGCCCGCCGAACTGGCCGACGTGCCGACCGTCTGCGGCAGCCTGCGCGAAGCGCTCGAGGCGCTGATGGCCGACCACGAGTTCCTGCTCAAGGGCGACGTCTTCACCAAGGACCAGATCGAAGCCTATTGCGAGTTGAAATGGGAAGAAGTCCTGCGTGTCGAAACCACGCCCTGCGCGGCCGAATTCGACATGTACTATAGCTCGTGATCCGATTCCGCCGGTAACGGCAGAATGATTTTGACTGGGCGGCCGGAGCGATCCGGCCGCCCTTGTCTTTGAACTAAATCAAAAAGTGCGTCCCTTAAGCAACAATAAACCATAAAACATGGCGGGATGGGAGCGCAAAGCCCTTCCCTTTTCGTCCCCCCCGGTTCTAGAACATTCGCATTGCGCGGCTTGGGCGCGCCTTAACGAATATTTCCTGGAGGGACACTCGGAATGAAATCCACGTTCAATCGCACCGGAAGCCGCCTTTTGGCCGGCGCCGCAACCATCGCCTTGTCGACAGTCGCGCTGAGCACGCCGGCTCACGCCATCGTCCCCAACGACAATTATACGCCCGACGACATCGTCGATAAGGACGAAGACTTCAGCGGCGTCGGCATGTTCTTCCGCAACGACGGCTTCGTCTGCTCGGGTACGCTGATCAATCCGCGGACGGTGTTGTTCGCCGCGCACTGCGTTAACGATGTGGCCGAAACCGATTTTCGCGACGATGCGCTCCGTTCGGCCTGGTCGTTCAACGTCAATGCGCTGCCGGGCTTCCAGAACTGGATCGGCAACGCATTCACGAGCAATCCCGACCTCGCGGTCTTCGACGTCAACCGCATCTATTACGATCCTCGGTCGGTCGCGCGTCCCGACGGCCAAGGCTTCCTCGAGGGCGATATCGCCCTCGCCAGCCTCGACACGCCAGCGGCCAATCTGCCGACCTGGTCGCTGCTGTTCTCGCCTCTGCCGACACCGGAGGAAATCTCCGAAACAGATGGCACGGGCTATCACGTCAACATCACCGGCTACGGCAGCACCGGCTCAGGGACGGGGGGAGCCAATCTCGGCATCGACTGGCGCCGCAAATCGGCCGAAAACATGCTCGGCTCGCTGACCTCGTTCGACGACCGCAACACTTTCCTGTTCGGCGCGGCCTTCGGCGATCTGCCGCAGGTCCTCTACCGGCTCGACTTCGACGATCCGAACAAGACCAACCCGTTCGATTTCAACCTCTACAAGGATGAACCGCGCGAACGTGAAGGCACGACCGCAGGCGGCGACTCGGGTGGTCCGCTGATCCTCGATGCCGCGAACAACACGCTGAGCGACGAAGACCTCGTCATCGCGGTGCTGTCGGGTGGTTCGCGGTTCTTCGGCGCGCAGGTCTTCTCCAGCTACGGCACCGAAAGCTTCTACCAGCCGCTCTACCTGTTCTGGGATTATATCGTCGCCACCAACCCCTATCGCTATGTCTCGGCGGTTGAAGGGGACGGCAATTGGGAAGATGCCGATCACTGGGTCACCACCCTCGATCCCGTCTACCGTATTATCGACGAGAACGGCGATGTGGTGAACGGCCTGCCGACCACGCCGGGGAACGGCGTCACCGGCGATGCGCCGCAATTCGGCGAAGTCTGCTTCGATCCCGAAGGCGACAACCCGGGCGACGGCTGCGAAGACCTGTCCACCGGCGATCCCACCCCGCCGGCGCGCAACGCCGATGGCACAGTCAATTCGGGGATCGGTGAAGCCGATGGCGACATGTTGGATGCGCTGGGCGGCGGGGAAACCCAGGCCTCGCCCGAAGCTGCGGACGGCCGCGCCGCGCTGGCGCGCAACGGGCTGATCAATGCCAATGAAGCACAGAACGGCGCTCCCGAATTCGCCGAGGAAAACCCGCATGCAAGCGATGGCGGCAGCCCCGAATTCTCGGACGATCCGCTGCCCGATCCTACGCTCGACAACGGCCTGCCCGGGGCGACCGATTTCGTCCCCGACAACATCGATCCGGTCGTAAGCGCGGATGCTGCGGTCAATGTCGACCCGCGCTATTTCGATGTGACGCTGGCCAACGCAGGCACCACCACGCTGAGCAGCGACGTCACCATCGACCGGCTCACCGTACGGAGTACTGCGGGGCTCAACATTACCGCAGACGCCAGCCTGACCTCGCTGATCGACGTCACCCAGTTCGGCGGCACGATCACCGTCGACGGCGGCCTTACCTCGGTTGGCGACTACACCCTCTTCGGCGGCGCGCTGCAGGGCGGCGGGACGATTACCGCGCCCTTCGTGACGGCATTCATGGGCGCAATCTCTCCTGGGAGGATTGGGACCATCGATACGCTAACTATCGATGGATCGCTGATCATGACGACGGCGTCGACGCTGATGATCGACATCGGACCGAATGGCACTTCCGACCTCGTCGCAGTCACAGGAGAGGCGGCGTTTGGCGCCCCGGCTGACCCTGACGCGGAGGAAGACGAAGAACCGACCGGTCCCATCGTGGCTGTAGGTGCAGGGATACTCGGCCAAGTTAACGGTCTTGGCCAGGTCTATACGATCGTAACTGCTGAAGGGGGCGTGAGCGGGGAATTCGTACCCGACGATATTTCGCCGATCCTTCGCCAGTCGTTCACCTACACCGACAACGCCGTGCTGATGGAAATCCTCGCGGCCAGCTATCGTACGGCGGTCACAGCGAATCCGGTGCAGCGCAGCTATGCCCGGCTGTTCGACCAGAACCGTGGCAACGCCGCGCTGGCCGAGCTCTACCAGCTCGATTTCGCAGATGCGGCGACGATCCAGTCGACCTTCGACGGGCTGGCTCCGGTGGCGGAAACCGCGGTCCAGCAATTGGCGACGCAGTCCTTCCACAACCTCCAGTCGTTCAACGCTTCGCGCCTGCGCGAATCGGATCTCGCCAGTTCGGGCGGGACGATCGCCACGCTCGGCAGTCCGATCCAGACCGCCCAGATGTCGGTCTCGCGCGGAAGCCAGCCGATCACGGCGGGTGCGCTCGGGCTCGACCAGAGTGACGAGCCGACGCGGGTACAGGAAGGCGCCATCCGCGAGGATATGGCGATCTACATCGCCGGCGGCCTGCTCCGGGGCAGCGGGGCATCGATGCCCGGCTACACCCAGAGCGATACCGACGTCGATGGCTACTTCTTCGGCGGCGGGATCGAGTACTTCCCCAGCGAACGGTCGATGATCGGCCTGTCGGGCTTCTACTCGGACCTCGAGGCGGATGTGGCGCTCAACCAGCAGGCCGATGCGAAAGCGCTGGCGGTGTCGCTCTATGGCAGCGCCAAGACCGTCGACGGCTTCGTCGTCGATGGCCAGGTCAGCCTGATCGATCTCGATATCGATACTGAGCGGACCGTGTCGTTCCTCGGTGGTTCGCAGACGCTGACCAGCGAAAGCAGCAACAGCGGCTTTGCCGCCGCGCTGGGCCTGGCCTACGATTTCGAAGGCCCGCTGGGCACGATCTCGCCGGGTATCGAACTTCGCTACGTCGACCATTCCTTCGATCCGGTGAGCGAAACCGGTGGTTCGCTGGCCCTGACGATCAACCGCGAGAACGTGGAAAGCCTGCAGGGCCGTATCGGGCTCGATTACCAGAGCGCCGGTGGCCCGATCCAGATCGATGCCAATATCGACTTCGTGCATGAATATGAGGACGGACCCTCGGTCTTTACGGCGCAGTTCGCCAGCGGGACCGGACCGGCCGTTCCATTCCTTCTTGCCGACCAGGCCAAGGACTGGGGCGAAGCAGGCTTCTCGCTGCAATATGTCAGCGGGGGCGCACAGTTCGGCGTCGGCTTCGACACCACGATCGGACGCGACAACGCCGATGCGCAAACCTACCGCGCGATGGCGAGCTTCAAGTTCTAAGCCAAGCCGGACTTTCAGTACCGACAAGAAGGGCCGCCCGGGAAACCGGGCGGCCCTTCTCTTTGGATGAAAGCGTTTTCCTACTTCGTCCGCTTGTGCCTACTCGGTCGGCCTCATTCATCATGGAGGCCGTAGATGAACCGCAAACCGCTATTCGATGCCATCCGCAAGCTTCTGGGACGCGGGTTCCGGCAAGCCGAGGTAGAAGCGCTGGACAAGGCGATCGATACCGTCGCCGGACGCGCGCCAAACGGAGGGGCACGCAGCATTGGCCCCAAGGGGCTCGCGCTTATCCGGCAATTCGAAGGCTGCGCGCGCCTGCGCCGGGACGGGATGGTCGAAGCCTATCCCGATCCGGGCACTGGCGGCGAGCCATGGACCATCGGCTGGGGCGCGACGGGGCCCGGCATCGGTCCGGGCACCGTATGGACACAGCAGCGATGCGATGCGCGGCTCGAGAGCGACGTCGCACGGCATGCACGGGATGTCGCATTTGCGCTGGGCGATGCACCGACCACGCAGGCCCAATTCGATGCCCTGGTCAGCTTCCATTACAACACCGGCGCGATTGCGCGATCGACGCTGCTGCGCCGCCATTTGGCGGGCGATTACAGGGCGGCGGCGGAGGAATTTGCGCGGTGGAACCGGGCCGGCGGACGGGTGCTCAAGGGCCTCGTCCGTCGCCGTGCAGCCGAAGCGCGCCTCTATCGCTCACGCTGAAAGCCGCGGAGTTCTGCCATCCACGCCGAACGATTAGCCGGAACCCGAATGCTCCCGCCGCCGTTAGGCGAGCAAAGGAGTATCCCAAATGCGTATCTTGGTCGCAGGAGCGGCCGCCATCGCACTCGCGGCGGGCGGCGCTTACGCCGCGCCCGGCAAGGGGCAGGGAAACGACAAGCAAAATAACGACCGCGGGGCCGCCCAATTGGAACGGGTCCAGCCAGGCACCGGGCGAGCGAACAGCGTCCGCCAGCGCGCAAAGTCCGATACCGAGCGACGCGAAGACCGCATACCCGACGTGCCCATCGCACGCGATCGCGGCAATGGCGCGCGCGCCTTCCTCGATCGCGACCGCAACCGCACGCTGATCGCCGGATGCCCCCCAGGGCTTACGCGCAGGAACACCGATTGTGTCGCACCGGATCAGGCCGGCACTTCCCCGGTCCGCAACCAGCGGTGGAACGGCTACGCCTACGATCCGGGCCTGTTCGGGCTGAGCCATTACGATGCGGGTCGCTATCACTACGAAAGCGGTTACCTGTTGCGCCGCACCAATGAAGGCCGGGTGGCTGGCTATCTCCCGGTGCTTGGTGGGGCGCTGGCTATCGGTAATGTCTGGCCAGCGAGTTACGAGAGTTATGCGGTCCCCGACTATTTCGTCGACTATTACGACCTCGGCCCGGCATCGTCCTATCGCTATGCCGAGAACGTCCTCTACCGGGTCGATCCGGAGGATTCCGCGATCACTTCGGTGGCGGGGTTGCTGACCGGCGACACATTCGCCGTCGGACAGCCGCTACCGGCAGGCTACGATGTCTACAACGTGCCCTATTCCTACCGCGCGCGTTACGCCGATACGGCGGATGCCTGGTACCGCTATTCGGACGGGCATGTGTACCGGATCGATCCCGCAACACAGCTAGTCGCGGCTGTGATCGACCTGCTGGTCTGAAAGTGCGCCCATGATACCCTTGGTGAGAACAGGTTTTGCAGCGCTGGCGCTGGCGGCGCTGCCGCTCCTGGGCGGTTGCGGAGAGGCCGAGGACAAGCAGTCCGCGCCGCTCACGCAGGATGATGCAACGCTGACGCTGGCCGCGGCACTGGGCGCGAACAAGGCGCTCGGCACCTTGCAGAGCGCGATCGAGCAATCGGAGCTTTCGGGCGTCCTCGACGGGCGGGCGAGCTACACGGTACTTGCCCCCAAGGACCGGGCGTTTGCCGCGCTGGGCGAGGACGGCGCGGCGTTGCTGGAAGACGAGCAGCGCCCGGTACTGATTGCAATATTGCGCGACCACATGCTGCCCGGTCACCTGACACTCGAAGCGATCGGTGCGGCCATCGACCGGCGTGGCGGCCCGGTCACGATGACGACGCTCGGCCAGACCGAGGTCCAGTTCGCCAGATCGGGCGAAACGCTGACGGTTACCATGGACGGCGGCGCCAGCGCGCGGGTGTCCGGCACCGCCATTGCCGCCAATAACGGGGTGCTGATCCCGATCGATACCGTGCTGCTCCCGCCCCGCGGCTGAGCGGCGCCTAATAGTCGCGGCTGATTTCCGCGACCACGCTTTCCCGGCCCACCGTCGAAACCGCCGCCAGCAGCGATAGCCAGCTGGTCACGCGGAATTCCAGCTCGGTCGCGCTATATCCGCGTCCGTCGGTGATGATCTCCGCATAGAAACGCCGGCCGAAGTTCTTGCCCAGCGCCACGCCCGTGCCGCGGCCCAGCGCCGGGTCGGCGCTGACGATCCGCAGGCGATCGAGGCCGATGGCGCTGCGCAGCTGGTTGATCGGATCGAGCCCGCCGCCGCCGCGCAGGCTGGCAACCGCCGCCCCCAATTGCAGCGCATCGGTGGCCGAAAGGCTGGTGACCGATCCGCCGAACAGCAGGCGTGCCAGCAATTCCTCTTCGGGCAGCGAGGGGTTCGAGCTGAAGGCGATCTCGGGCTGGGTCGCGCTGCCCTGCACCGTGGCTTCGACGGTTAATCCGTCGCGTTCGGTCTCCGCCACGATATCGAGCCGCGGATCGACCGGCACATTGGCATCGAATTCGATCTCGCCGCGGGTCAGCTCGAATTGCGTTCCGGCAAAGGTGTAGTCGCCGCGCACCACTTCGGCGCTGCCGCCGATGCGGGGGTCGTCGGTGGTCCCGCGCAGGATGACATCGGCCGACCATTCGCTGTCGAGCCCCATGCCATCGACATTGATCCGGCTCGCCGCCGTGGCATCGATCAGATAGCGCCACGGACGCGACGGGGCGACCTGTGGGGCGCGGTTGGCTGGCGCATTGATCTCGCGCGTGGCAATCTGCGGCAGGCGCAGATCGTCGGACGCGGTGCCCAGCCGCCAGCTCGCCTCGTTGACGCGTACGCGGCCCGCAATGGTCCCGCCGAGCCCGTTGGAAACGATCCGCAGCGGCCCGGTGATGGTGGCGCTGAGCCCGCCGGTATCGAGCAGGCGGGCATTGCGCGCCGAGGCGCGCAGATCGATGATCGGCCCGCGGATTTCGAGCACCCGGCCCTCCACCGCTTCGCCCAGCGTGCGCAAATCGACGATCCCGCTGCCGCTCACGCTCCCACCGTTCACCGCAGTGCCGGCAAAGCGCGCGATTTGCAGGCGCGATCCGCGGAACCGCCCGCGCAGCGTGATGTCGCGAATATCGGTGCCCGACAGCGAACTGCGCAATTGCAGCGTCTCGCCCGAGATCGAGCCGCGCACGGTGGGGTCCTGCAAGGTCCCGCTGGCATCGGCAGCGATCGCGATCGGGCCGGTGATGTCGAAGGTGTCGAGCGCCGCCAGCCGCCACAGGCTTTCTGCCGCGCCGCGATAGCGCAATTGGGCCAGCAGGCTACCGGCACGCAGCCGGTCGATCAGCATCCCCTGCGCGGGCAATCCGGTAATCTGCGCCTGTACACGGCCGCGCTGGATATCCTCATTCTGCAGCAGTGCGCGGGCCTCGAGCTCGCTTTCGGTCAACCGCGCAACCAGCGCCACATTGACCGGACGCGAAGTCAGCACGAGTCCCGAACGGGTGAGCCCGTCGATCTTCACTTTGGCGTCGCTCACCGGGAGCCGATTGGCGCCGATGCGATAGTCCACCGTACCCGAGATCATCCCGCCCAGCCCGGTATCGGGCCGCACGATATCGATCAGCGACAGCGGCATGCGTGCAAGCTTGAAGTCGAAATCGAGATCGCCGCCGCCAAAGCTGCCCGAAGCGATCATCCCGCCATCGCCATAGGACAACTGCGTTGGCGCAAGACGCCAACCGCCATTGTCGAGGCTGGTAAGCACCGCGCGGCGCGGCATGGAAATGCGGCGTCCGGCAAACTCGCCCTGTGCGGCCAGCGCGATCTGGTCGGGGCGGATGCCCGCGTTCACATCGAGGACGAACCGGCCGCTGCGCCGCCCCGAAAGCGATGCATCGACGCTGCCTACGCCGTTCTCGATCTCGCCCTGCGCCGCAAGCCGTCCGATAAACAGCGTGCCATAGGAGAGCCCGACCGCAGTGCCCGTGCCGGAAAAGCTCGTATGGCCTTTACGGATCAGTCCCGAGGCGTCGATATCCGCGCGTGCAATCCGCAGCGGTGTCTCACCGCCAAAGCGCGCGTTGCGGGCCTTGAGCGCGATATCCAGGCCCTGACCACCGCCACGCGGTGCCAGCGCGACAGTGCCGTCGAGCCCGCCCCCATCGAAGGCGAGCGTTCCGTCGGCGCCGCCATCGACCAGCGTCAGCCCGCCGGTGACATTCGTTTCCGATACGCGCATGCTCTCGATCGCGATCCGGGTCGGTCCGCCCTCGGGCGCCAGCAGCGCCAGTTGTCCGGCGAAGGGCCCGAGGAGCGACTCGCCCTCGGTATCGATCGCAAAGCCTTCCTCGCTTGGCGCGATTGTCAGGCGAACATTCTCGAGCCCGGTCGCGGGGCTGGCGAAGACCAGCGCGGCGCTGGGTCCGGCATCGGTCACGCTGGCTTCGACGGTGAAGGGGCCGTAATCGACATGTGTGCCGCTGCCCGCCACCTGGGTGGTACCATCGCGAACGCTGCCGTCGAGCGCGAGGCTCAGCTTGCTGGCATCAACGAGCAAACGGTTGAAGTCGAGCGGCGCATTGCCGCCTACCGCGATACCGCCGCGCACGCGGATCGGTGTTCCGGCGAGATTGGCCAGCGTGGCATTGGTGACCGGCGCGATCCGCGCGTCGAGATCGGCTGCCAGCCGCCAGGGTGCCCCCGACGCCAGCACGAAGTCGATCACGGCGGTTCCGCCCAGCGTACCGACATTGTCGAGCGCAAGCCGCTCCGCGCGGACGGGACCGCGCAGCTCGTAACGGCCGCTCGCCAGATCGCCGCGCAGCGCAAGGTTGGCCGACGTGCCGGGGAAGGCTACGCTCAGATCGTCGGACAGCAGCGTCGAACCGCTGAGCACCAGAGTGCCGCGGCCCACGCCGTCGACCAATCGCGGATCGACCCAGGCGTTGCCGCTGGTGACCTTTGCTACCGCGACATCGAGCGGCAGCGTCCATCGCGTCCCGTCATACCGCGCGGTGCCCTGTTGCCGCAGCCCTGCCAGCACGGTGCCTTCGAGATCGAGTTCGCCGATGCGCAAATCGTGGACCACCGCCAGATCGCTGAATGCGCCGTCGAGTGTGGCGGAAAGCTGCGTGTCGCAGAGCGCCATGCCCTCGCCCAGCACATTCGGATCGCGCACACGGACGACCAGCTCCAGGTCCTCGGCGCGGTTGGCTGCGAGGTCGACCAGTCCATTTGCATCGAGGCTCAGCCCGCGCCCGATCAGGATCGTCCGGCCATCGAAGGCGCGGTCGTCGATAGCCAGATCGGCCTTCAGCGCGACATCATCGCCCAGCGCGCGCGCGGGGATACCGGAAAGGAAATCGGACGGATCGAACTTGCCCAGCAGGCCGAAGCGGCCCGCCTGGTTGGTAACGCGCATGGCCGCCACGCGCTCGTCCTCGCTGCGCACCAGCACCCCGCCGGTCCATTGCGACCAGGTTCCATCGCCGCGCAGCCGCGCGGTATAGGCACGGTCGAGGCCCGCCAATGCTGCCAGCGGGCCATCGGCGGCCGCGGCAAGATCGAAGGAGAGATCGAAATCGTCGCCATCGGGTTCGGCGTCGAGCAGCAGCGCCAGCCGGTCGCGCTCGCCCAGCGCTCCATCCACATCGAGCAGCAGGCGCCGGTCGGTGACCGTCGCGCTCCCGCTCAGATCGACCCGCTGCGCCTGATCCCCGGCAATGCCGGGTGCGAGCGTGAGCTGGTTGATCGTGAAGTCTTCCACCGCGATATCGAAGCCGGGCAGGATCGGCCCTTCTTCCTCGCTCGGCAGGAATTCGGGGATCCGCGCCAGCGTCGCGCGGCGCGCGGCGAAGGTGTCGATCTCCAGCCGGTTCGACAGCCACGCGCCGGGGTTCCAGTCGACCTCCGCGCGCGGGATCGTCAGGAACACGCCCTGCGGGTCCGACAGGCGCACATCGTGCAGCACCGCCGCGCCGTAGAGATTGCCCTCGATCCGCCTGATCTGGACGTTCAGTCCATTGGGGAAGGTCCGCTCGGCGATCCGGTCGGCAAGGAAACGTTCGCCCAGCGGGGTGTTGAGCACAGCCAGCGCGCCGACAATCACCAGCACCAGCGCGCCGACGATGCCCAGCAGCCTTTTGCCACCGCGCGGACGGCGGCGGGCGGCGGGCTCGGTTTCGCTCAACGCGTCCTCGCTCATCAGAAGGCCTGTCCGAGCGAGATATAGACCCCGACCGCCGAGTCTTCGGGTTCGGGATTGAGCGGGATGCCCACGTCGAAGCGGATCGGGCCGAAGCCGGTCGCGTACCGCAAGCCTATGCCCGCGCCCATCTTGATCTCGGCGAAATCGGGCGTGGTCGAGGTCGACACGCTGCCCAGATCGAAGAACGGCACGACCGACACCGCGCCATCGAAGAAGCCGGTCCCGATCCGCGCCTCGAGCGAGGCTTCGACCAGGCTGCGCCCGCCGGTCGGTTCCATGAATTCGTTCTTGGGTCCGATCGCCTGATAGCCATAGCCGCGCACCGAGCCCCCGCCGCCCGCATAGAGCCGCCGCGACGGCGCGATGCCGACCAGGTCGGCACCCTGGATGCTGGCGAAGGCCCCGCGCGCCGCGATCACCGTGCGCGCGCCGACCGACTGGTAGAACGCGCCGTCAACACGGTTACGCAGGTAATAGTACTGCTCGCCCTCGGTGCGCGAGGTTTCGGGGGCGAGGAACCCGGTCACCCGGAACCCGCGCGTCGGGTCGAGCAGCGAGTCGCTGGTATCGATCGTCGCGCGGCCGAACAGCGAGGCGACGAAATAGGTCTGGCGGGGCCGCGCCACGCCGTCGACGATGCGGTTACGTTCGTCGGTCGCAAGCACTTCGGCGCCGATGCCCCAGGCGAGGGGTTTCTGGAACAATAGCGTCGAGGTGCGTTCATACGTCCCGGTTAGCGCCACCGTGCGCGCGTCATAGGCGGTGGTATCGATGCTGGAGGCATAGGCATCGACGGTGAGCACCTTGTCGCGGCCACCGAAATTGTTCTTGCGGAAGGTCACCCCGGCCAGCTGCTCGCGCGTGCCGAGGATGCCGCGCAGCCGCAGCGCGCCTTCGGGCGGGAAGAAATTGCGATGCTCCCAGCTTGCCTGGATACGTACGCCCTCTTCGGAGCCATAGCCGATCGCGCCCGCGATCGTCCGCAGCTTGGCGCGTTCGAGCGTGACGTCCATTGCCACCACGCCGGGTTCGTCGCCCTGCGGCGGCGACACTTCGCGCGTTTCGACGCCGACGGTCGATACCAGCCCCGTGGCGGTCACCGCGCGGCGCAGGTCGAAGGCGAGGCTGCGCTGATAGACATCGCCCGCATCGAACCGTGCGATGCTCGCGAGATGGCGGCTGGAGAGGAACGCCTCGTCGCTGCTCACGACCTCGCCGAAGACATATTTGCCGTTCGGGCGAACCGGCATGGTCAGGTCACCCTCGACCCGCTCGTGATCGATCAGCAGTTCGGGATTGTCGATCTCGGCAAAGGCGTAACCGGTCTCGCCCAAAGCGCGATCGAGATCGAACCGTTCGGCAAGGATATCATCGGACTGGAGATAATCGCCCGGGCGGATTTCGAAAGCGTCGCGCAGAGCGCCGGCATCGGGCGCGGCGGCCAGATCGCCCAGCGCAATCGCGCCGTAGGTGTAGCGCGGCCCCGGGATGACATCGAAGCGTACGCGCGGGCGCTGGTCGGCCGCCTCCTCGCCCGCATCGCGCGTGGCGATGGTGCGGACGATCTCGCCGTCGTAATAGCCATAGACGCGCAGCAGCGTGCGCAGCAGTTCCTCGTCCTTGCGCGCGCGCGCGGCAAGCTGGGCGACATTCTCGTCGCCATCATCGAGCTCCTCGATGGTCGAGAGCGCCTCGAACCGGTCGATGAAATCTCCGCGCTCGCTGAACGGCGGTTCCTTCTGCGGGAAGCCCAGCACCAGCGTATCCGACAGTTCTTCCAGATCAGCCTCGTCGAAAGCGATCTGCGGCACATCGGCCAGCAGGTCGGCAAAGACGATATCGGTTTCGGGTTCGAGCGGCTCGAGCGGCTCGAAAACGACATCTTCAGGCCATGCCACCGACATGCCCGGAATTTCGGAGACCGCGGTCTCGGCCCGGAGGTCGCTCGCGCTGTCGTCCACGGCAATTTCGGTGGGTGCATCGGTGCCTTGCTGCGCCCAGGCCTCGGGATCGCTAACCGCGCTGTCGGGGATCAGGTCTTCGAGCGAAGGCGGAGCATCGGCATCCTGCGCCGCGAGCGGCTGGACGCCCGCGATTGCAATCGCGGCAAGACAGGTAGCCAGCGCGTGACGCGCCAGATCAGTCGGCAATCCGGTACTCGGCCGCGAGCCCGTCCTTGGCCGGCAGCGCTTCGTCGCGGCGGCTGGTGCGCGGGGCGGTAGCAGCGGCGATGAGGCGCTTCTGCTCGTCATCGGACATGCGCTCCCATCCGCCGCGGGTAAGTCGTTCGAGCGGACGATAGCGGACTTTGTATTGCATCCGCTCAGCCCCATCGACCCAATAGCCGAGATAGACATAGGGCAGGCCGCTGGCGGCCGCACGGCGAATGTGGTCGAGGATAATGTAGTTCCCAAGCCCGGCGCGATCCCCATGCTCAGAGTTGTAGAAGCTGTAGATCATCGACAGCCCGTCACCCTGATAATCTGTTAGGCACGCCCCCACGAGGCGGCCCGGTTCGGTGCCGATGCCCGGCTCCCGATATTCAATGACATAGCTGGTGACACTGGTGTGTTCCACCATGTCGGCAAAGTCACTTTCCTCCATCTGCGTCATCCCGCCACCGGGGTGGCGGGCTGCAAGGTAACTCTGCAACAGCTCGAATTGTTCCGCAGTTGCCCATGGACGGCATTCGGTGGCGATCAGATCGTCATTGGCCTTGAGCGTGCGCTTCTGCGACGAGGACGGCTTGAACTCGTCCGCTACCACCCGCACCGAGACGCAGGCCTGGCAATCGAGGCAGGACGGGCGGTAGGCGACAGTCTGGCTGCGGCGGAAGCCGATCCGGCCAAGCGCTTCGTTCAGTTCGTCGGCATTGTCGCCGCGCAGTTCGGTAAAGACCTTACGCTCGCTCTTGCCCGGCAGATACGGACACGGCGCAGGGCTGGTCACGAAGAAGCGGGGGAAGCGAATCGGTGCGGTCACTTTGGGTTGCATCCTCTCAGAGGTTAACAATTCCTTACCTGTCGCAGACATTAATGACAGAGCGGGTCTCTGGTTAAAACCCTCTTAACCATGAAAAGCGCAAACCGCCCGTCGAACGGTCCCTTCGAGACTGGGATATCGGGCCGCGCCGAGCGCTGGCCCGCGACCGGGGTCAGGCCAGTTCGGCCAGTTCCACGGTGTAGCCTTTTTCGCGCAGGTTGCGCACCAGCCGGTCGATCTGCTCGCCATCGCGCGCTTCGCATTCGATCTCGGCGGTCAGCCCCTTGGCCGGCAGCGTGGTGAAGATGCGCTGGTGATAGATTTCGATGATGTTGACGTTATGCGCGTTGAATTCGCGCATCACCTTGAACAGCGCGCCGGGGCGATCCTGCAAGACGACCTGGAGCCGCGCCAGGCGGCCCGACCGCGCGAGATCGCGCAGCAGCACATTGGCCAGCAAGCGGGTGTCGATATTGCCGCCGCACAGCACCAGGCCGATGGTCTTGCCGGCGAATTTCTCGGGGTTGGACAAGACCGCGGCAAGCCCGGCCGCACCTGCCCCTTCGACCACCGTCTTCTCAATCTGCAGCAGCAGCGACACCGAATGTTCGAGCGTGGATTCCTTGACCAGCAGAACCTCGTCGACCAGCTCGGCGATGATCTGGCGGGTGAATGCACCCGGCGCCTTGACCGCAATTCCTTCGGCCAGCGTATCGCCGCCGCAGGGGCGGTCATCGCCGGTGACAGCGGAATACATCGACGGATAAAGCTCGGCCTGCACCCCGACCATCTCGATCTCGGCCTTGAGCGCCTTGGCCACCGTCGCCATCCCACTCATCAACCCGCCGCCGCCGATCGGCACGACGAGGCAATCGAAATCGTCCTTCTCGGCCAGCATTTCGAGCGCCACCGTGCCCTGCCCCGCAGCGACCAGCGGATCGTCGAACGGGTGGACGAAGGTTAGCCCGCGTTCCTGCTCGAGCTCGAGCGCATGGGCATAGGCCTCGTCGAAGGTCTCGCCGAACAGCACCACGTCGCCGCCAACGCTCTGCGTCTGCATCACTTTCACGCTGGGCGTGGTTTCGGGCATCACGATGGTCACCGGCACGCCCAGGCGGCGGCCATGATAGCTCAGCCCCTGCGAGTGATTGCCGGCAGAGGCGGCGATGACGCCGCGTGCACGCTGCTCCTCGTCGAGATGCAGCAGCGCATTGAGCGCGCCGCGTTCCTTGTAGGCCGCGGTGAACTGGTGGTTCTCGAACTTGAGCCAGATGTCGGCCCCGGTAATTTCCGACAAGGTCTGCGAGCGCAGCATCGGGGTGCGTACCACCGCGCCTTCGATCCGCGCCGCGGCAGCGCGGACATCGTCGAGGGTGAGGAGGTCGGTGGCCTTGCTTGCGGCCCGCACGGGAGATGCCTTTGTCATCCTTCGCCCCTACGGCGCGCGGCCACGGGGCGCAATCGCCGAAAGGGTTTGCCTCAACCAAGCTTTGCCTTATCGCGAACCATCGAATTCGAGACGGGACCGCAGTGAAATGACACGCAAATTCCTCGCCGCCATGATCGCCCTGACGCTGGCCGCACCGGCGCAGGCCGATGTGCTGATCGACAATGTCGAAGGCATCACCATCGGCGAAGACGGCACGATCCAGCGCTTCACCGCACTGGTCATCGACGACGACGGCAAAGTCGCGCAGATCCTTTCCGCCAAGGACAAGAAGCCGCAGACCGATTACCGCGAAGACGGCGAAGGCGCGGTGATGATCCCGGGGCTGGTCGATGCGCATGCGCATGTCATGGGGATCGGGATCGGCGCGCTGACGCTCGACCTGTCGGACACCACTTCGCTGGAAGAGGCGCTCGACAAGATCCGCCGGTTCGCCGCCGAAAACGAGGCCCGCCCGTGGATCCTCGGGCGCGGCTGGAATCAGGAGAAATGGGGCCTTGGCCGGTTCCCGACCGCCGCCGAACTCGACCGCGCGGTATCCGACCGTCCGGTCTATCTCCAGCGGGTCGACGGCCATGCCGGCTGGGCCAACAGCCTCGCAATGCAGGCAGCAGGCATCGACGCGAACACCAAGAGCCTGGCGGGCGGGCGGGTCGAACGGCTTCCCGGTTCGCAAGCCCCCGCAGGCGTATTCGTCGATGCCGCCGAAGCACTGATGATGCGCGCGATCCCCGCACCGCGCCCCAACGAGCGCGACCTCGCCTTTGCCGAGGCGCAGAAGGTGCTGCACAGTTTCGGGATCACCGCCGTGGCCGACATGGGCACATCGATCGAGGATTGGCAGGCGTTCCGCCGCGCAGGGGATACGGGCGCGCTGACGCTGCGCATCATGGCCTATGCTGCGGGTCCCGACCAGATGGAGCTGATCGCGGGCGCACGCCCTTCGCCCTGGCTGTATGACGACAAGCTGCGGCTGAACGGGGTCAAGATCTACCTCGACGGCGCATTGGGTAGCCGCGGGGCGTGGCTCAAACGCCCCTATGCCGAC
This sequence comes from Qipengyuania sp. Mu-71, assembly GCF_036867055.1. Lineage (NCBI taxonomy): Bacteria > Pseudomonadati > Pseudomonadota > Alphaproteobacteria > Sphingomonadales > Erythrobacteraceae > Qipengyuania > Qipengyuania sp. Mu-71. The sequence goes on from NZ_JBAJHR010000001.1 coordinate 1,925,296, forward strand.
GATCTGGGCAATACCGGCCTGCCGCTGACCGGTCCGGCCAAGCTGCGCAATATCCTTGTGCGCGCCGCACAGGGCAATTTCCAGCCCGCGATCCACGCGATCGGCACTGCCGCCAATGAAGATGCGCTCAACGCGATTGCCGAGCTGGCCGAAAGCTTCCCCGGTGATCGCCGCTGGCGGATCGAGCATGCGCAGATCGTCGATCCGGTCGACCTGCCCAAATTCGGGCAGCACGGCATCATCGCCTCGATGCAGCCGGTCCACCAGACCAGCGACCGCATGATGGCCGAAGCCCGGCTGGGCGCCGACCGCCTCGACGGCGCCTATGCCTGGAACACCATCCTCGGGCTGGGCGGACGGCTGGCCTTCGGGTCGGACGCTCCGGTGGAATCGCCCGATCCCTTTGCCGGTCTGGCCGCCGCGGTGACGCGGATGGATGCCGCTGGCGAGCCTTTCGGCGGCTGGCGCGCGCAGGACCGGGTCAATCGCGAACAGGCGCTGGCAGGGTTCACCAGCGAAGCCGCCTATGCCGGTTTCGCCGAAGGCCGCTTCGGGCGGCTTCTGCCCGGCGAACGCGCCGATTTCGTGCTGATCGACCGCGATCCGATGCTCGCTTCACCCGGCGAATTGCGCGCCACCAAGGTGCTCGAGACCTGGGTCGGCGGGCGCAAGGTTTACGACGCCGACTGAGTTTCCTCGGCCTGCTCGTCTTCCGCCTTGCGGCGCTTTTCGGTCAGCCGCATCAGCAGCAACGAACCTTCGAACAGCAGCAGCAGCGGAATGGCCAGCAGCAGCTGCGATCCCGGGTCGGGCGGCGTGATGATCGCCGCCACGGCAACGATCAGCACGATCACATACCGCCGCGCGGATACCAGTTGCGCGCGCGTGACGATCCCTGCGCGGTGCAGCAGCAACAGCAGCACGGGCAGCAGGAAGCTCATCCCGAAGGCGAGGATGAACTGCATCACCAGCCCGAGATATTCATTCGCGGTCGGCAACGCCTGGATCTCGAGCCCGCCAGCCGACCCCTCGAAGCCGAGGAACCACTCGAAAGCGGTTGGCATGACGACGTAATAGGCGAGTGAGGCGCCCATCAGGAACAGTACCGGCGTGGCGAGCAGGAAGGGCAGGAAGGCCTTCTTTTCCTTCGCATAAAGCCCCGGCGCGACGAACGCCCACAGCTGGTTGGCGATGACCGGGAAGCTCAGGCAGAAGCCGGCAAACAGCGCGACCTTCAGTTCGACGAAGAACACCTCGTAGAGCTTGGTGAAGATCAGCTGCCCCTCGCCTGCGGGAAAGGCGTTCTTGAGCGGCTGGATCAGGAAGCCGAGGATCGGATCGGCGAAATAGAGGCACCCGCCAAAGGCCAGCGCCAGCGCCAGCACGCAGCGGACCAGCCGCGCGCGCAGTTCGATCAGATGGTCGAGCAGCGGGGCCTGGCTCTCGTCGATATCCTTAATCACCGCCATCTCAGCCGTCCTTGCCCGGCGGGGGCGGATCGAGTGGCGACGAGCCCGGCGGCGGGGGCGACGCGTCGTCCGCATGTTCGGGTGCCTTCACCGGGGCGGCGCGCTTTATCGCGGCTTCGGCGGCGGCATCCGCATCGGGTACGTCATCGGCCGCGGCAAGTGGTTCCATTTCGCCCGGCAGCAGGTTCTCGGGCGCGCCGCCTTCGGGGGTCGAACCATCGGGATATTCGGCCATGATCTGCTTGTTACGCGCGGCCCACTTCTCTTCCATTTCCTCGATCTCGGCCTGGCGGACGACCTCGTCCAGCCCGGCGCGGAAATGGCTCGACATGCGGCGCAGCTTGCCGATCCAGCGACCGGCATGTTTCAGCGCTTTTGGCATGTCACTGGGACCGATCACGAGGATCGCCACAATGACGATCACCAGCAATTCGCTGGCGCCGATATCGAACATGGCCTGCCTCCGCCTGCTAGCGGATCACTTGGTGTCGGAGGTCTGCTTGACCTGGTCGGGGGTCAGCCCCTCGTCGGCCGGCTTGGCGTCATGTCCAAGCTGCTTCGCAGGGGCTTCTTCCTCGTTCATGCCCTGCTTGAAGCTTTTGATGCCCTTGCCGAAATCGCCCATCATTTCGGAGATGCGACCCCGGCCGAACAGGACAAGGACAACGACGGCGATGATGGCGAGCTGCCAGACACTGAGACCCATGGGACCTTCTCTTTCAGATTGCTTGAGACCGAATATAGGCGTTGCGGCGGGTTAGCGCCAGTCAGGCTTCGTCGGCAGGCTCATCAAGCTCTTCGGCGGCGCTCTGCCCCTCTTCGGGGCCCTCGTCGCCGATCAGCTCTTCATAGGCGTCATCGACCGGGTCGAGCAGTCCCGTAGCGCGCAATTCCGCGATTCCCGGCAAGTCGCGGCGGCTCGAAAGGCCGAAATGGTCGAGGAAATCGGGGGTCGTCGCGTAGATCGTCGGTCGTCCCGGAACTTCGCGCCGCCCGGCGATCTTCACCCATCCCGCTTCCATCAGCACGTCGAGCGTCCCGCCACTCGTCTGCACACCGCGGATCGATTCGATCTCTGCGCGGCTGACCGGCTCGTGATAGGCGATGATCGCGAGCACTTCGGTGGCGGCGCGGCTGAGGCGGCGGACCTGTTCCTTCTCGCGCCGCAGCAGATGCGCCAGATCGGGTGCGGTTTCGAAATGCCAGCGCTTCGCGCGTTCGACCAGATGCACGCCGCGCTTCTCGTAATCGGCCGCCACGCTGCGCAGCGCCTCGCGCACATCGCCCACAGCAGCGCCGCCGAGAAATCCCGCCAGCGCCTCGGCCGTCATCGGCTCCTCCGCCGCGAACAGCGCGGCTTCGACAGCGCGGGCGAGTTCGTCCATCAGGCGGGCACCCGCCGCAGGTGGAGCGGTCCGAAGGTATCCTCCTGCTGCAATTCGGCCCGGCCCAGCCGCGCCAGTTCGAGCGCGGCGACGAAGCTCGAGGCAAGCGCCGAACGCTTGAGCCGCGGCTCGGCATGCGGCGGGAGGAAATCGCGCAATTCCATCCAGTCCAGCGTCACCCCGAGCATGTTGGAGACCCGGTCGAGCGCCGATTCGAGCGTCATCACGGGGCGTTCGCGCACCATGTGGATGGCGGGTGCCGTGCGCGCCTTCACGCGCCCATAGGCCTCGATCAGCGCGAACTGGTCGCAGTGCCACAAGGTCTTGCGCGCAATTTCCAGCCCCTCGGGCGTGCCGCGCAGGAAAACGTCGCGCCCGATCCGGTCGCCGCCCATCAGCCGCGCCGCCGCATCGCGCATCGCGCCGAGCCGCTGGAGCCGCAATTGCAGCTTGAGCGCGAGTTCCTCCGGACTGGGATCTTCCTGCTCTTCCTTGGGCAGGAGCATGGCCGATTTGAGATAGGCCAGCCACGCGGCCATCACGAGATAGTCGGCGGCCAGTTCGAGCTTCAGCGCTTCGGCCTGGTCGATATAGCCGAGATACTGATCGACCAGCGAGAGGATCGAAATCGAGCGCAGGTCGACCTTTTGCCGCCGTGCGAGGTCGAGCAACAGGTCGAGCGGCCCTTCCCACCCGTCGAGTTCGAGATAGAGCGTGTTCTCGTCGACCGACGCCTCGGCGGCGATCCCGTCCCACTCTTCCTGAGCGTCGCCGGCCGGATCGGCGAAGAGCAGCCCGTCGCTGGTCACGCCGCCGCCTCCTCCGCCAGCGCGAGCAGCGCATCGCGCTTGGCCAGCAGTTCGGCAGTCTCGGGCCCGTCCTGCGGTGCCCTCATGGCCGCATGGACACGGTCGAGCCGCGCGGCGGATTTTTCCGCCAGCGTTCCGCCAAGTCCGGCGATGGCTTGCTGGTCGGCCATCTTCGCCCAGCAGTTGAGCACGATATCGCAGCCCGCCGCGAGGGCACGCTCGGCGCGTTCGGGGATCGTCCCGTCGAGCGCTTCCATATCGATATCGTCGGACAACAGCAGGCCATCGAAGCCGATCCTGCCGCGGATCACGTCGTTTATGACCTTGTGCGACAGCGTGGCGGGCGCTTCGGCATCCCACGCTTCGAACACGATATGCGCGCTCATCCCCAGCGGATGCGCGGCGAGCGTGCGGAAGGGTTCAATATCTATCTGGAGCTCTGCGTCGCTCGCGGTGACGAACGGCAATTCCTTATGCGTGTCGCAGGTGGCGCGGCCATGGCCCGGCATGTGCTTGAGGCAGCCGACCACGCCTGCGCGGCCCATCCCGTCGAGCACGGCGCGGCCCAGCGCCGCCACCTGCAAGGGATCGCTGCCCAGGGCGCGGTCGCCGATCACATCGTCGGTTTCGGGGCGGCGCACATCGAACGGGGCGTGATAATCGACCGTGATCCCCATCTCGGCCAATTCGCGCCCCATCGCTTCCGCATTCGCGCGCGCGGCCTCGATCGCCGAGGCGGGCGCGATATCCCACAGCCGCGCGAACGCCTCGCCCGCCGGATAGCGCTGCCATTCGGGCGGTTTCATCCGCGCGACACGCCCGCCTTCCTGGTCGATCGAAACGATCAGATGCTCGCGCCCATGGATCGCGCGCAGATCGTCGGTCAGCCTGCGCAGCTGCGTACGATCGGCGCAATTGCGCGCAAACAGGATGTAACCCGCAGGGTCCGCCTCGGTGAAGAAGGCGCGCTCGTCGGCCGTCAGTTCGAGACCGGAGATGCCGAATATGGCGGGTGTCATCGCCGGAAAGTGGAACCTTGGCCCGAGTCCCGCAAGCTAAGCCCCTGCGGGAGGTGTGGAAATCAGTTTGGAGACGCGCCTATTTGACGAAACAGGCGAGCCCGTCCGCCTTGAGCGCGGCGCATAACCGGCTTGCACTGGCGCGGTCGCCCGTGATCGCCTGCAGGCGATAGACCGTGCCGATATCGACCTGTGCCTCGACCACGCGGTGGCTGACGCCGTTGAGCGCTTCGGTCTGCCGCATCAGGTTCGACCACGCCGCTTCGGCATCGGCGCGGCGCGGATAGGCGCCGACCTGCACCGAAGTACCGGCGACCGGGGTCGCGCGGGTGCCTTCGTTGACCGTCGAGGCGATGGTCGGACCGGACGATGTGCCCGCATCGACCGGCGGTTTGGTGGTGCTTTCGGCCAGCTTGCCTTCGCGCGTCTGCCCCTCGCCCACCGCGAAACTGGTGTCGCCCGTGCCGGCAAACGTCTTGCCGCCCGGGTCCTCCGGCTTGGTCTTGTAGGGTTCTTCGGGGGCCGCGATCACGCTGCCATCGGGTTCGGGTTCGTCCGAAGCCTGGTTGGTGAGGAACCAGATACCGCCGACAACCGCGCCGAGCAGCACCAAAGCGAGCACGCCGAGCAGGATCAGGCGCGAGGTATCGAAACCCGCGGCGTGGTCATCGTCCTCGGCCGCTTCGAGCCAGGGCAGGCTGTCGTCTTCGGCAAGGTCGAGCTGGTCCTCGGCCCCGCGATCCCCGCCCATGTCATACGGTGTCGATCCCACCATGCTCACATCTCCTCGACCGCTTCGACCCCCAGGATGGCGAGGCCGTTGCGGATGACCTGCCCGACCTGCGCCGCCAGGAACAGGCGCACGGCGGTCAGTTCGGCGTCGCCTTCCTGGATGATCCGTTTTGCCGGATCGTCATTACCCGTATTCCAGAAGCTGTGGAAGGCAGCGGCCAGGTCACCGAGGAAAAACGCGATACGGTGCGGCTCGCGCGCCTTGGCTGCAGCTTCGACCACGCGCGGGAATTGCGCCGCTTCGCGCACCAGCGCCAGTTCGTCGTCGCCCAGCCGGTCGAGATGCTCGTCGCTCGGCGTCACTCCCGCCTTGCGCAGCGTCGAATGGATCCGCGCATTGGCATATTGGAGGTAGAAGACCGGATTGTCCTTCGACGCTTCGACCACCTTGGCGAAGTCGAACTCCATCTGCGCGTCGGGCTTGCGCGTGAGCATGGTGAAGCGCACGACATCCTTGCCCACTTCATCGACCACTTCGGCCAGCGTGACGAAGGTGCCCGAGCGCTTGGACATCTTCACCGGTTCGCCATCGCGCAGCAGTTTGACCATCTGCACCAGCTTCACGTCGAACGGCACATCGCGTCCCGCGCCCTTGGTCAGCGCCGCGACGGCCGCGCGGATCCGCTTGACCGTACCGGCATGGTCGGCGCCCCAGATGTCGATCAGCGCATCGGCCTTTTCCGCCTTCTGGAAATGATAGGCGAGATCAGCCCCGAAATAGGTCCAGGCGCCATTCGATTTCTTGATCGGGCGGTCCTGGTCGTCGCCAAACTCGGTCGAGCGGAACAGCGGCAGTTCGACCGGCTCCCAGTCCTCGGGCGGCGCCTTGCCCTTGGGCGCTTCGAGCACGCCGTCATAGACGAGGCCCTTCTCGCGCAGCCACGCCTCTGCCGCTTCGGGCTTCTTCGTCGCCTGCAATTCGGCTTCCGATGAAAACAGGTCGTGATGGATGCCGAGCAAGGCGAGATCGGCGCGGATCATTTCCATCATCGCGGCGACCGAACGCTCGCGGAACAGGCCGAGCCATTCGCTTTCGGCAGCATCCTTGTAGGCGGGGCCGAATTCCTGCGCGAGCCGCTCGCCCACCGGCTTGAGATAGTCGCCGGGATACAGCCCTTCGGGAATGGCACCGATATCGTCGCCCAGCGCCTCGCGGTAGCGCAGGTGCGCCGACCGGGCGAGGACATCGACCTGCCCCCCGGCATCGTTGACGTAATACTCGCGCACGACCCGGTAGCCCGCCCATTCGAGCAGGCCGCACAGCGCGTCCCCGACGACTGCGCCGCGGCAATGGCCCATATGCATCGGGCCGGTCGGATTGGCGGAGACATATTCGACATTGACCGTCCGCCCGTCGCCCAGCGCCGAGCGGCCGTAGTCGTCGCCCTGGGCGGCGATCGCCAGCAGTTCGCGGCGCCACGCATCGGGCGACAGGCGTAGATTGATAAAGCCGGGACCGGCGATTTCGCCGGCGTCGATATCGGGTTCACGCTGCAAATGCTCGACGATCTTCTCGGCCAGCGCGCGCGGATTGGTCTTGGCCTGCTTGGCCAGCACCATCGCGGCATTTGTCGCCAGATCGCCATGCGAGGGATCGCGCGGCGGCTCCACGGTCACATTGGCGCGCGGCGTATCGGCGGGCAGTACGCCCTCCATTTCGAGAGCGTTGAGAACGGCATCGATCCGGGCCGCGAAAGCCGCGTGAAGTGTCTGCATGTCAGCCATGCCGCGCGCCTAGCCTATCGGCGCAAAATGGCAAGACACGAGCGCTGCTAGCGCGTGGCGTTGTAGCGCAGCTGCGCTTCGGTCAGCTGGAAACCAACCAGCAGTTCGAAGGTCGCGCGCTGCACCGCGGCGCGCACCGCCGGATCGGCCAGCGGATCGAGCGCGGCATCGGGATCGCCGGGTTCGCGCTTGCGCGTGATCTGCTCGCGGATTTCGGCGGGCAGCGTGGCATCGGCGCGATTGACATAGGCGCCGGCGGCACCGCGTGCCTGCGCGCGTTCCTGCCCGTCGGCGAATTGCAGCGTTACATTGCCGACGCGCTTGGTGACGACCGATGAACCGCCGCGCAGCACGGTGGAGAAATAGGGCAGCGTGACCGTGCGGCTGCCGCGCGTATCGCTGCGGCGCGCAACGACGTCGAAGCTCGCTTCCGTATAGACCCGGTCGCCCGCTTCTTCATTGCAGGTGGAGCGCAAATTGGTGATTGCCGCGGTCACGTCGAGATCGGCCATGGTCGTCGCCCCGGCAGTCCGGAAAGTGGTGATATCGCCCGTGTAATCGGGGATGCCGACCGCCGGGCAAGTGCTGCGAACCGCGGAAATGCCGACGCCCTGGTCGACAATCAGGTCGCCTTCCCTGGCGCAACCGGCCAACGCCAGGCCAAGGGCAAGCGCGGGAAGAAGACGGTTACGGATGGTCATGCGGCTAAATTCCCTTTTGCGGTCATTCGAAATCGTAGCCCGGCGGGCTGCGGGATGCCCTAGCTTGGCCTGCACGAAAGCGCTAGAGGGCGGGACATGAACGCCCCCTTTCAATCCCCGCCCGGTTCGCCCGGCAGCGACCCGCGCCAGCCGCTCAAGCTCCTCATCGCTGCGCCGCGCGGCTTTTGCGCAGGCGTCGACCGCGCGATCGAGATCGTCGAGCGCGCGCTGCAGAAATACGGCGCGCCGGTCTACGTCCGGCACGAAATCGTGCACAATCGCTATGTGGTCGACAGCCTCAAGGCCAAGGGCGCGATCTTCGTCGAAGAACTGGACGAAGTGCCCGACGATGCGCCGGTTGTCTTCAGCGCCCATGGCGTGCCCAAGACCATCCCGGCAGAAGCCGAGCGGCGCAAGATGCTGTATGTCGATGCGACCTGCCCGCTGGTGAGCAAGGTCCACCGCCAGGCCGAACGCCAGATCGAAAAGGGCCAGCACATCCTGTTCATCGGCCATGCGGGCCATCCCGAGGTGATCGGGACGATGGGCCAGGTGCCGGAAGGCCGGATCACGCTGGTCGAAACGATCGACGACGTGGCGACACTCGATTTCGCGCCGACCGATGATCTTTCCTATCTTTCGCAGACGACATTGTCGGTCGACGACACGCGCGACATCATCAATGCGCTCGAAGCCCGCTTCCCGCAGATCATCGCGCCCAAGGCGGAAGACATCTGCTACGCCACCAGCAATCGCCAGGCCGCGGTCAAACAGATCGCCGCGAAGTGCGATCTGGTGCTGGTGATCGGGGCGCCGAACTCTTCCAACTCGCTGCGGCTCGTCGAGGTTGCCGAACGGCTCGGGACCAATGCCCGGCTGATCCAGCGCGCCGACGAGATCGATCCGGCATGGCTTGAGGGGGTTGGCACCATCGGACTCACGGCAGGCGCCTCGGCACCCGAAAAGCTGGTCCGCGAAGTGGTCGACCGGCTGTGCGACTGGCGGCTGGTCGACGAGGAGGTGATAACCGCCACCGAAGAGAACATGGTCTTCAAACTGCCGCGCCAGCTGACCGACTAGCGTGGCCGTCTATACCCATCTCGGGGCCGAGGAACTTGCGCGACTCATCGCGCATTACGATGTCGGCGAACTCGTCTCGTCCAAGGGCATCGCCGAAGGGGTCTCGAACTCCAACTGGCTGGTCGAAACCACGCGCGGGCGCTTCATCCTGACGATGTACGAACGGCGGATCGAGACCGCCGACCTGCCCTTCTTTCTCGGCCTGCTCGACCATCTTTCCGCGGCGCAATGCGCGGTGCCGCGCACGATCCATGACCGCGACGGCGCCGCCTGGCGCATGGTGGGCGACAAAGCGGTTGCGCTGATCGAATTCCTGCCGGGGGTCTCGCCGAGCAACCCGACACCGGCGCAGGCGCGCGCAGTGGGTGTTGCGCTGGCGCAGGCACACCTCGCCGCGCATGATTTCCCCATGGCGCGCGAAAACACGCTCGCCCCGTCCGATACGCTGGCGATTCTCGCGCAGTGCGGAGCGGCGGCACTCGCGACGATCGACCCGCATCTGCCCGCGATGCTGGACACCGGCGAGGCGATCGTGCGCGACTGGCCGGAAGATCTGCCGCGATCGATTATCCATTCGGACCTCTTCCCGGACAACGTGTTGATGCTGGACGACCGGGTCACCGGGATGATCGACTTCTATTTCGCCTGCACCGGCGCGATGGCCTATGACCTGGCGGTGACGCACGCCGCCTGGTGTTTCGACGATGCGGGCGAGACCTGCGATCACGCGCTGGGACGCGCGCTGATCGAGGGCTACGAAAGCGTGCGGGTGCTGAGCGAGCCGGAGCGCGCCGCGCTGCCGCTGCTGGCGGAGGGCGCCTGCCTGCGCTTCATTGCCAGCCGCGCGCAGGACTGGCTCGATACGCCCGAAGATGCGCTGGTCCGCCGCAAGGATCCGATGGATTTCACGCGGCGGCTGGAATTCTATCGCGCAAACGGCCAGAGGGCGTTCGCATGAAGAAGGTCGAAATGTTCACCGATGGCGCCTGCAAGGGCAACCCCGGCCCCGGAGGCTGGGGCGCGCTGCTGCGGATGGGCCAGCACGAGAAGGAACTGTCGGGCGGCGAACCCGATACGACCAACAACCGCATGGAAATGACGGCGGCGATCAAGGGGTTGAGCGCGTTGATCGAACCCTGCGAGGTCGATCTTCATACCGACAGCAAATACCTGATCGACGGGATCACCAAGTGGGTCCACGGCTGGAAGAAGCGCGGCTGGATCAATGCCAGCAAGAAGCCCGTGCGCAATGCCGAGCTATGGCATGAACTGATCGAACTGACCGCGCACCACCGGGTCCACTGGCACTGGGTTAAGGGCCATTCGGGTCACCCCGAAAACGACCGGGTCGACCAGCTTGCCAGCGATGCAGCGGAACAGTTCGCCCGCGCGGGATGATCAGCTGTTGTCGACGGTTTCCGCGCCGGGGCCGTTCTTCTTGATCGAGTCGATGGCGTTCTGCGCACTGGCCTTCGAGGCATATCCTTCGGTCGAGAACATCACTTCCGAATTGTATTTGAACCGGACGCGAAATTCGCCGGCCTTGTCCTTGTAGATCTCGAAGTGGTGGCTCATCGATTTGTCTCCGTCATAAGCTTGGATTGGGGGCGCACCCTAACAAATGATGCCGGCTTTGCTAGCCAAAGCGGGCCGCTGAATAGAGTTCGGGATCGAGACCCGCAGTCATCGCATCGGGTTTTTCGTCCAGCAACAGCTGGCGCCCGAGCCGCGCGGCGGCGGGCGAAGTCTGGATGCCGAAACCGCCCTGCCCCGCGAACCACGCGAAGCCTTCGACCTTGGGATCGCGGCCGTAGACCGGCCGGCGGTCAGGCGTGAAGCTGCGCAGGCCGGCCCATTTGTGCTCGACCGCTTCGACCCGCCAGTCGACGACTTCTTCAAGCCGCGCGATCGCTTCGGCCACCGCCAGTTCTTCGGGCGCGGCATCGCAGGGCTCGCTCGGTTCCTCGTCATGCGGGCTGACCCACAACCGTCCGGCTTCGGGTTTGAAATAGAACCGCCCGCGGATGTCGAGCACGAGCGGAAGGTCCTCGGGCACCGGCGGATCGACGCGCACCTGCACCACCGTACGGCGATAGGGACTGATTGCCGCTGGCTGCGCACCGGCCAGCCGCGCGATCTCGTCCGCCCAGGCCCCGGCCGCATTGACCAGCACTGCTGCGTGATGGGTCTCGCCGCGCTCGGTCGTCAGCGTCCATTGCCCGTCGGCGCGGGTGGCATTTACGAGCCGCGCGCGGCATTCCAGGCTGGCACCGCCGCCCTGCGCCTGGGCAAGGAAATGCGCATGGAGCCGGGCCACGTCGATATCGGCGCACATCGGCTCCCAGATCGCATCGGACCAGTCATGGCGGATACCGCCGATCCGCCGCTGCAATTCCGGGCGGCCGAGGTGCTGGATCGTCGCCCCGGTCGGGACGAAACGCTGCATGAACTGCGTCACCAGCTCCTCGTCGCCCTCGCGCCCGATATACAGCGCACCGCGCTGGTGGAGGAACCCGCCGTCGCGGAGATAGGCGCCCGATGCGAGCGTCAGCGGCACGATCTCCGGACCGCCGTAGCATTCTTCCCAGAAGGCGGCGGAACGGCCCGTGGCGTGATAGCCGGGCCGGTCCTCGGCCTCGAGCATCAGGACGCGTGCGCCGCCGTCGGTCAATTCGGCGGCGAGACTGGCCCCGGCGATTCCCGCGCCGATGATGGCAAAGTCGTAGCTGGTCACGGGTTCTCCTGCGGAGCCACGCGATCGAGGAAGTCGGTCATGCCCGCAAGGGCGCGCTCACGCACGGGATCGACTTCGCGCAGGATTTCGTGGCGTGCTTCGTCACCGAAGGCGATCAATTCGCCCTTGGGCAGGCGCTGCGCCGCGCGCACGGCGGATGCGTGGCTCACCAATCGATCCGCCGCTGTGCTCACCACCAGCACGGGCACATGCACCTTTTCTATCGCGCCGCGTTCCTCGAGCCGCCGGCTCGAGGCATAGGCGCGTTCCACCCAGCCCCAGCTTCCCGGCCCCATGACCAGTTCGGGGCGTTGCTCGCGCCACCACAGCTCGTCGGCATAGCGCGCGCCGTCATGGGTGAGCAGGTCGCTGCGATCGGCGGGCATTTCGCCGGGCTTCTCGCTCCATTTCCAGGCCGGACGCGTTGGCTTGCCGACCTTCGTCATCAGCCGCGCTGCCGCATGCAGCAGGCCGAGCGGCAATGGCGGACCCGCCATCCCGACCATCGGTGCGCTGAGGATTGCGGCATCGGGCGCGACCACGCCATCGACCAGCGCGCGCAAAACCAGATGCCCGCCCATCGAATGGCCGGCCAGGATATGGGGCCCCGGTGTGGCCGCCTTCCATGCGGTCCAGAAGTGCGCAAGATCCGCGGTCCAGTCGGAAAAATCGTCCACATGGCCGGTCACCGCGTCATTGCCGAGCCGCCCCGACCCCGCCTGTCCGCGCCAGTCGGCAGCGGTGACGCGCCAGCCTGCGCGATGCCATTGCTCCAGCGTCTCGAGATACTTCTCGTAGAAGTCGCCGCGACCGGGAAGGAACAGGATCGACCCGCGCCGGCCGCCGTCTGAGCCGGGCCAGTCGATCCGCCGAATCGCGTGGCCATCGGCCAGCGCGAAGGTGGATTCGCGCGCGGCCGGCGGGATCGCGCGGCGATCGATGGGTTCCTGCGGCGCTGGCATGTCGGCGATCACGACCTCCTCTATGGTTACTTTTTGGTAAGCACGTTCCTGTAGCACCACATCCCGAAGGGTTGCCCGGGGAGCGTCATGCAAAGCCAGATTTTCACCTACGTATTGCTTGCCGGATTGGCAATCGCACTCCTCTGGGTGATCGTGACCGACCTCAAGAGCCGGACGATCAGCAACCGGCTGACCATGACCGTCGCCCTCGGAGCACCGCTCTACTGGCTCTCGATCGGGCTGCCACTATGGCCCGGCGTCGCGTTCCAGATCGGTCTGGCGCTGCTGGTCTTCGCCGTGTGCTGTGTGCTGTTCGCGATCCGCCAGATGGGCGGCGGCGATGTCAAGCTGCTCACGGCGCTCGCGCTGTGGGTCCCGCCATCGCAATTCACGCTGTTGCTGGTCGCCATGGCGATGCTCGGCTGGGTGCTGACTATGGCCATCGGCGCATGGCGGGTGGCGCATTCGAAGACGATCAAGACCAAGCCCGCGCGCGATACCGTGCTGCTCGTCATCGGCACCGTCATTGCCGCGCTGTTCGCCAGCGCAGTGCTGGGCGGGCCCAAGCTGCCGATGCCGCCGGGCCTCGCCGGGATGGGCACGACCAGTCCGGCCGCCGCGATCGCGCTGATGCTCGCCCCCTTTACGATATTGCTCATCGTCACGCTCGGCTCGATCCGCATCATCCGCCGCCACGACCGCGATCTGTGGGTCCCCTACGGGCCGGCCATATCACTCGCCGGCATCTGGATCGTGGTCAGCGGGCAGTTGCTCGCAGGCCACGTAGCCGCGGCGGGCGGTTGAAAACGCGATCTTAACCAATTCGCCCTTAGAGCGTGAAACCATACTTGCCCGCGATAGGATTTGCCGGGCTGAACTAGGGGGCTAGATAGCCATGGATAGGAAGAAGCTGGTTCTGCTGATTGCCGCACTGGTCGTTGCGGTCGGAACGGCGCTTGTCGCGCGGAGCATGTTCGCCGGGGCGAGCGCACCGCAGGCCGAAGCCGCACAGGTCCAGGCGCAGGGACCCAAGGTCCTCGTCGCACAACGCGCGCTGCCGGTCGGCACGATCATCACGGCCGACGCAATCGGCTTCCAGATGTGGCCCGAAGAGCTGGTCCAGGACGCCTACTTCCTCGATGGCGAAGCCGATATGAGCAAGCTGCTCGGCACCGTCGTGCGCCATCCGATCACGGCCGGCGAACCGGTCACCCAGGGCTCGCTCGTCGCCCCCGGCGACCGCGGCTTCCTCGCTGCAGCGCTGGCTCCCGGCATGCGCGCCATCACCGTTCCCGTTAACGCCCAATCGGGCGTGGGCGGCTTTGTCTTCCCGGGCGACCGGGTGGACATGGTCCTGACCCAGCAGGTCGAAGGCAATGAAGGCACCAGCCTGAAAGCCTCGGAAACCATCCTTCGTAACCTTCGCGTGCTTGCCACCGACCAGTCGACCGTTTCGGAAAAGGCCGAAGACGGCTCGACCGTGGTCAAGGAATTCCGCACCGTGACGCTCGAAGTGACGCCGGTGATCGCGGAAAAGGTCGCCGTGGCGCAAACCATCGGCTCGCTGAGCCTGTCGCTGCGCTCGCTCGCCGACAACCAGACCGAGCTTGAACGCGCGATCGCTGCCGGTGACGTCACCATTCCCGACGATGCCACGCCCGAAGAGGAAGAGCGCCTGCTGCGCCAGGCAATGGCCCGCCCCGACGATGGCAAGAGCAGCTATGTGACCGGCGGCGATGTCTCGCGCTTCCAGCGCCGTACCATGCCCTCGCAAGGCACCGTCGCTCCGGCTGCACCGGGAGGTGCGCCTGTGGGCATCGGCGGACAGCCGGTCCGCCAGGGCCCGAGCGTGCGCGTCACCCGCGGTAAGGACACCGAAGAGGTCCCGGTCGGCAAGACCGGTGTGACTGCCTTCGTCGGCCAGCAGGCCGCCGGAACCGCGCAAGCCGCGAGGACGGTACCCGTCGCCCAGGCGGCCATGATCAAATGAGCCCGATACAAAATACGGAACGCCATTCAGGGGGCAATTCCATGAAACGTCGTCTTACTACCAAATTGCTGCTCGCCAGCCTGGCCATTGCGCCGCTGGCAGCCGCGCCGACGACCGTTGCGACGGCCCAGTCGGTCGTCAGCCCCGGTTCGGAGATCGTCCTTTCGATCGGTCGCGGCGAATTGGTCAATGTGCCCGGCACGATGGCCGACATCTTCGTCGCCGACGACAATGTCGCCGACGTGCAGGTCAAATCGCAGCGCCAGCTCTATGTGTTCGGCAAGGCCGGCGGCGAAACCACGATCTATGCCAGCAACCGCGCCGGCGATATCATCTGGTCCGCCAATGTCCGCGTCGGTTCGAATATCGGCAGCATCGACCAGCTGATGGCGCTCGCCATGCCCGATGCCAAGATCTCGGTCGCGACGATGGGCACCAACGTCATCCTCCTGACCGGCACGGTTGCCGCACCCGAGGATGCCGAAGAGGCGCAGCGCCTCGTCGAAGCCTATGTCGGCGAAGACGCGAATGTCATCAGCCGCCTGCGCATGGCGACGCCGTTGCAGGTCAATCTGCAGGTGCGCATCGTCGAGGTTAGCCGCAGCTTCGTTCGGGCAGTCGGTGTCAATCTGACCAGCGTCGACTCGACCGGCGGTTTCCAGTTCGGCGTGGGCCAGGGCCGCGAAGGCGCGGTGACGATCGGATCCGCAGGCGAAGGCAGCAATTTTACTGCCATCAGCCCGGGAACGACTCTCGCCGGGTTTGGCAAGTTCCTCGGTCTCGACCTCGGTGCCGCACTCGATCTGGCTGAAACCGAAGGCTTCGCAACCACGCTGTCGCAGCCCAATCTGACGGCTCTGTCGGGCGAAACCGCAGAATTCCTTGCCGGCGGCGAATTTCCGATCCCGCTCAGCCAGGGACTTGGCGCGACGAGCATCGAATATAAGAACTATGGCGTCAGCCTCGCCTACACCCCGACCGTCCTTGCCAATGGCCGCATCTCGATGCGCGTTCGCCCGGAAGTGTCGGAACTGACCAGTCAGGGCGCAATCACGCTCGAAGGTTTCCAGGTACCGGCGCTGACTACGCGCCGCGCGGAAACCACCGTCGAACTCGGTTCGGGCCAGAGCTTCATGATCGCCGGCCTGCTGTCGAACAATGCGACCAATTCGGTCGACAAGGCCCCGGGTCTCGGCGACGTGCCGATCCTCGGCAATCTGTTCCGCTCGACCACCTACCGCAAGGGCGAAACCGAGCTGGTGATCGTGGTCACGCCGTATCTGGTGAAGCCGGTCGATGCCAATGACATCAAGCTGCCGACCGACGGGTTCCGCAAGCCGACCGAATTCCAGCGCCTGCTGGGTTTTCAGCAGAGCGACGGCGTAACCGGCGGCGACCGCCCCAAGCCGCGCGCGGTCGAGACCGCTCCGGCAGCCCCGGGCATTTCCTACGGAACCCCGGGCGACAGTGATGAGCAGCAGGCGGCTGCCAAGCCCGACGCACGCCGTAACGAACGTACCGCGTCGGCGCAGCCCGGCTTCAGCTTCGAATAAGAGGGACGAGTACCATGGCAAAGGCAATCACTCGCAAGCTTACCGGTTCGCTGGCCGTCTCGCTCAGCCTCGTGCTCGGCGCCTGTGGCGGTTTCCCGACCGAGAACCGCTCGCTCTACAGCGCGCGTCAGCCGGTAGTGGAACGGACCAATTTCACGCTCGATGTGAACACTGTCGGCGATGGCCTGGCGGTTAGCGAGCAGCAGCGCGTGTCGGGCTGGTTCGAGGCCATGGGCCTCGGCTATGGCGACCGCGTCTCGCTCGACGATCCCACCGCCAATCCGGCGTTGAAAGACGACCTTGCGGCGCTTGCTGGTCGGCACGGGCTGCTGGTTACCGAGGGTTCGCCGGTCACCGCCGGCTATGTCGAACCGGGCCAGGCCCGGATCGTCGTGACCCGTTCGACCGCCAGCGTTCCGGGTTGCCCCGACTGGTCGGCCAATAACGAGGCCAACGAGTATAACGCGACCTATCCCGGCTACGGCTGTGCCGTGAACGGCAATCTCGCCGCCATGGTCGCCAATCCCGAAGACCTGATTTCCGGTCAGCAGGGCACCGGCCAGACCGTCGTCACGACTTCGACGAAAGCCATCCGGAGCTATCGCGAGAAGGCGCCGACCGGCGCGGGCGATCTGACTGAAGTCAGCACCAATGAAGGAGGCTAAGCAGCCATGAGCGCTTCACTTAAATCGAGCATGGCGGGCAACCGCGACGCCTTTGCCGCCTATATCTGCGACGAGACCGCCCTCGACGTGCTGCGTCCTGTGGTCATCGAACTCGGCTGGCAGCCCGAAAAATGCAACAAGGGCGGTCTGCGCAATGCGATCCAGTCCCTGTCGGTGGCGGCCAGCCCGAACATCCTCATGGTCGACCTGTCGGAAAGCGGCGACCCGCTGAACGACATCAACGCGCTGGCGGAAGTCTGCGAGCCGGGCACGGTGGTGATCGCCATCGGCCAGGTCAACGACGTCCGCCTTTACCGCGACCTGCTCGCGAGCGGCATCCACGACTACCTGCTCAAGCCGCTGTCGGCCAGCGCAGTGCGCGATTCGCTCAATCAGGCGCAAGCGGTGTTCCTGGCCCCGCGCAGCGGCGAGGACGAGGGCGTCAAGCGTCACATCTCGGCCGCCGTGATCGGTACGCGCGGCGGCGTGGGCGCATCGACTCTGGTGACTTCGCTGGCATGGATCTTCTCGGTCGACCAGCGCATGCCGACCGCCCTGCTCGACCTCGATGTCCATTTCGGAACCGGCGCGCTCGCGCTCGATCTCGAACCGGGCCGCGGCCTGACCGATGCGATCGACAACCCCGGCCGGATCGATGGCCTGTTCATCGAACGCGCCATGATCCGCGCCAACGAAAATCTCGCCATCCTGTCGGCGGAAGCGCCGATCAGCCAGCCGCTGATGACCGATGGCGCGGCCTTCCTGCAGTTGCAGGAGGAATTCAAACACCAGTTCGAAATGACCGTGGTCGACATGCCGCGCAACATGATGATCAATTTCCCGCACCTGCTCAACGACGTGAATGTCGTCGTGCTGGCCACGGAAATGTCGCTCGCTTCGGCGCGTGACACGATCCGCATCCTGTCGTGGCTCAAGACCCATGCGCCGCAAGCGCAGCCGCTGATCGTCGCCAACAAGGTGCAGCCGGGCGTCGCGGAAATCAGCAAGGCCGATTTCGAGGCCTCGATCGAACGCAAGATCGATGTGACGATCCCGTTCGACCAGAAGGCGGCGGCCAATGCCGCCAAGCTGGGCAAGACCTTCGTCGATGCCAATGCCGGTGCCAAGGCCACCTCGGCGATCAAGCAGCTCTCTTCGCGGATCATCGGCATGGGCGACGAGGAAGCCGAAAAGGCCGCGGAAGCAGGGGCCAAAAAGTCGCTGCTCGGCGGGCTCGATTTCAAAAACCTGCTGGCGAAGAAGAAAGACCCGCGGACCGCAGTGCCCGCGGAATAACGGCTTCCGGGGGCGACCCCGGATCCGCGATCGGATAAACGGAGAGTACGCATGAACATCTTCCAGCTGGTGCTGTTGGCCCTCGGGGTCCTGGCTTTGCTGGCGATCGGCTACGCTTTGTTTTCCGGTCCGAACACGGCCAAGGCGAGCCAACGCCGCCTCCAGCAGGTGCGTTTCCGCCATTCGGAAAGCACCGACACCAAGGTTGAATCGCAGCTCAAGAAGGCCATCGCGGCGCGTCGGCCGAAGATGCGCGGCGTTGCCGGATCGTCTTCGCGCGTGGAGGCCCTGGCCATCAGGCTCGACCGGACCGGCAAGGGCTGGACGCTGAGCCAGTATGCCTATGCCTCGCTCGGCCTCGGGGTCGCGGTCGCGCTGCTGATGTATCTGCGCAGCGGATCGCTGGCCTTTTCGCTGGGTCTCGGCGTGCTGGTCGGCGCAGGCCTGCCGCATTTCCTTGTCAGCCGCGCGATCAAGAAGCGCACCAATGCCTTCAACGCCAAGTTTCCCGACGCCATCGAACTGCTCGTTCGCGGCCTGCGTTCGGGTCTGCCGGTAACCGAAACCCTGTCGGTGGTATCGCAGGAAGTCCCCGGCCCTGTCGGGGCGGAATTCAAGGGCATCGTCGAGCGGATCAAGATCGGCCGGACCATGGAGGATTCGCTCCAGGAAGCCGCCAACCGGCTCGAGATTTCGGAATTCAACTTCTTCTGCATCACGCTCGCCATCCAGCGCGAAACCGGCGGCAACCTCGCCGAGACGCTGTCGAACCTGGCGGACGTGTTGCGCAAGCGCGCGCAGATGAAGCTCAAGATCAAGGCGATGAGCTCCGAATCCAAGGCTTCGGCCTATATCGTCGGTGCCCTCCCCTTCATCGTGTTCTTCATGATCTGGTGGATCAATCCCACCTATATCGGCGGTTTCTTCGAAGATGACCGCCTGATCGTCACCGGCCTCGGCGGCCTCGTCTGGATGAGCATCGGCGCCTTTATCATGGCCAAGATGGTCAGCTTCGAAATCTGAGCTGGGGAAGGACTAGCGTAATGGATCCCGCAACCGGCCCCACCCTCTTGGGCTTCGACATATTCGTGATCGGCTCGATCCTGTCCGGGGTCGCAGCACTCGCCGTGCTGTTCGCCATCTACACCGCGGTCACGATCAAGGACCCGATGAGCAAACGCGTGAAGGCCCTCGAAGGGCGCCGCGAAGAGCTCAAGATGGGCCTCGTCACCGCGAGCGCGAAGAAGCGCCAGAGCCTCGTCCGCAACAGCGACACGACCGACAAGATCAAGGACACGCTCGGCAGCATGAAAGTGCTGCAGCAGAGCCAGATCCTGACGGTCCAGCAGAAGCTCGCCCATGCCGGCATCCGCAACAAGGAGCTGGCGATCGTCGTTATCGGCCTGCGCGCCGTGCTGCCGATCCTCCTGGGCGGCTTCGCCTTCGTCATGCTGTATCTGGTCGAGGTCTATCCCGAATGGGAGATGAAGCGTGTGGCGGCGCTCGCCCTGGCCGTGTTCGTCGGCTACAAGGGTCCCGAAATCTACCTCGGCAATCTTGCCAAGAAACGCTCGGATGCGATCCGCAAGGGCCTGCCCGACGCGCTCGACCTGCTGGTGATCTGCGCCGAGGCCGGCCTGACCGTCGATGCCGCGTTCAACCGCGTCGCCAAGGAACTGGGCCGCGCCTATCCCGAGCTGGGCGACGAGTTCACCCTGACCGCGATCGAGCTGTCCTTCCTCAACGAACGGCGCCATGCGTTCAACAACCTCGCCTATCGCGTCAATCTCGACGCGGTAAAGGGCGTGGTCACCACCATGGTCCAGACCGAACGCTATGGTACGCCGCTGGCTTCCGCGCTGCGCGTGCTGTCGGCCGAGTTCCGTAACGAGCGCATGATGCGCGCCGAGGAAAAGGCCGCCCGACTGCCCGCGATCATGACCGTGCCGCTGATCATGTTCATCCTGCCGGTGCTGTTCATCGTCATTCTCGGCCCGGCAGCCTGTTCGATCGCCGACGCTTTCAGCGGCGGTATCGGTTAGCCCACAACTCCTGCGACCTGTCGCAAACCCGGGAGCCTGGCCGACAGCCTAGTCGGCCAGGCTTTCCGCGTCGAACTCCCCCGCCTGGTCGCGCACCCGCGCGAGCATGTCGAGCAGGCTGGCCCGCTCGTCCTCGCTCAGCACGGCGAACAGCTGCCGTTCGATCTTGAGCGCCAGCGGCATGATCCCCGCATGCACCGCCCGCCCTTCCGCCGTCAGTTCGAGCAAGTGCGAACGCCCGTCGCTCGCATTGGGCGAACGCTGCGCCAGCCCGCGCTCCTCCAGCCGCTTGCACGCGCGGTTGACCGGCACCTTGTCCATCAGCGTCTGCTGCGACAATTGCCGCTGGGTCAGCGCGCCGTGATCGCCCAGCACCGCCATGATCCGCCATTCGGTGGTCTTGAGCGCAAACCTTTTGCGATACTGCTCGGCAATCCGGGTCGAGACCGCATTCGAGGCAATCGACAGTTGATAGGGCAGGAATTCTGCAAGGCGTTGGGCGGGCTGGCGTCTGGACATGCGGTTACATTTAGATGACGGCCGCGACTTGGCAAGGCCGTTGCGATTGTAACCTTTTGCCGGGAGTCAGCTGTAGCCCGGTTCGTCCCACCAAGGGTAGAAATCGGGCATGTTGCCGCTCACCGTATCGGGATATTCGGGCGCGCGCTTTTCGAGGAAGCTGGCGATACCTTCCTTCGCATCCTCGCTGCGGCTGAGGCGGTAGATCGCGCGGCTGTCGATCCGGTGCGCGTCCATCGGATGGCCGCCCGCGCCAAGCCGCCAGAGCATTGCGCGGGTCATCGCCACCGATACCGCGGAAGTGTTGTCGGCAATCTCGCGCGCGATGCCGCGGGCCGCGTCCATCAGTTCACCCTGCGGATGGACCGACCGCACCAGCCCGCGATCGAGCGCTTCGCCGGCATCGAAGATCCGCCCCGTCATGCACCATTCGAGCGCGGTCTGCATGCCGACCAGTCGCGGCAGGAACCAGCTCGAGGCGGCTTCGGGCGTGATCCCGCGGCGTGCGAAGACGAAGCCGAAGCGGGCATTGTCGCTCGCCAGCCGGATATCGAACGGCAGCTGCATGGTCGCGCCTACACCCACGGCCACACCGTTGCATGCCCCGATTAGCGGTTTCTTCGAATTGAACAGGCGCAGCGTCAGCCGCCCACCGCCATCGCGCACGCGTTCGTCGGACAGGTCATCGACCGGATTGGGATCGGAGAACACATGTCCCCCGCCCTCGGGCGTGAGGTCGGCACCAGCGCAGAAAGCCCGGTCGCCATGCCCGGTCACGATCACCGCGCGGACGCTGTCATCCGCATCGGTGGTGTCGATCGCGTCGATGACTTCATCCATCATCACGCGGGTGAAGGCGTTCATCTTCTCGGGGCGATGTAGTGTGATGGTGGCAACGCTGTCGGCGATATCGAGCTTGATCTGCGTGTAGGACATTAATTGAGGCTCTCTCCTGTCAGTCTCCCACATGGACCGCATGTTACACGGTCCATGCAAGGAAAAGTTTGGGAGGGGTGGTTGGGCGGGAGGCTGCGCGCAGGTCGGGGTGGGGCGGACCGGGTGCATGTCGGCCCACTTGAACCGAACTTGGGAAGTACAAAAAGCCACGTGCTCAAACGCCAACGGCGGAACCAAGCATGCTCTCTCGACCCCAGGCTCGCTGCGCAAAACCCACAAGTTATCCCCGCCGAATCAGCGGCCTCGGGTTTCGATTCAGGGTTAACATGCCCTAAAAGACAAAGCCCCGCTGATCACGCGGATCAGACGGGACTTTGTTCAACCAAGGGCTGGCGGGCCCTCAGCTGCGGTTTCAACACCTCTTTAGACGATGGAGAGTAGCGGTCAAGAGTCCCCGCCAGCCTGTGCATAAGGCTGTAGATTATGGGTAATGAAGAAGGCGGTGCGCCAGCAATAGATATGGCGAAATTCCTTGCTCGCGTGAAGCGCCAGCGAGAGCAAGCCATTGAACTATGTGACCAAATTGAATTTGACCTGGTTCGGTTTGATGGTGAGAACGCGGCGATCGATTTCAATGTCGATTGGGAGCAGGAGACCGTCTGGGCAACACAGCGTCAGATGGCGGATCTTTTCGGTGTCGAAGTGCCCTCAATCTCCAAGCACATTTCCCGTATTTTCGAGGCGGGCGAGCTCCACGGCGGGGGAAGTGTTTCCAAAATGGAAGTAGTTCGCCTTGAAGGTGGAAGGCAGGTTCGGCGCCAAGTCGACCATTACAACCTCGACGTGATTTTGACGGTCGGGTATCGCGTTAATGGCGATAAAGCGTCCGCGTTCCGCAAGTGGGCCAACGGGATACTCAAGAGCTACCTCATCAAGGGGTATGCACTAAATGAGCCGCAGTTGCGCAATGATCGCAACGCTCTCCGGGACTTGGCCGCTCAGGTGCGTGCTTTACGTGCCGAAGAGATCACGATTTATCAGGCTGTTCGAGACTGCTTCAAAATGGCAGCGATCGACTACGATAGCTCATCCCCGACTGTCAGATCGTTTTATGCGAAGCTCCAAGACAAATTTCTGTTTGCGATAACCGGTAAAACAGCGTCGGAGCTAATCCTCTCCCGGGCAGACTGCGGTAAACCGAACATGGGGGTGACCAACCTGAAAGGCTCGTTTCCAACCCTCGCTGAAGCCAAGGTTGGCAAGAATTACCTCGCTAAGGACGAACTCTACGTCCTGCACATTCTATGCGAACAGTTCCTGCTTTATGCGGAAAGCAAGGCAATGCGTGGCAAGTCGATGACCATGCTGGACCTCGGCAGAAAGCTCGACCAACTTCTTTCAACGAATGATTACGCCATCTTTAAGGGATACGAAGGGCGCGATTACCTGAAAGACAGGGCCATGGAACATGCCCAGCGCGAATGGGCGCGCCTCAAAGAGCTGCTGAAATCCGGAGAGCACCTTCCGATTGTCAAAAAGGCTAGCTGAGGGAGCATACGATGAACGTTAGAGGAAAATGCCCGGGGTGCGGGCTAGCCGCGAGTGTCGCTTACAAGCCGGGAGATGCGAGACAGAAATTTGGCACCGGCCAGCTAATGATAGTCGCCTACGTTTGCTCATCATGTGACACCATACTCGGGGTGGAGACAGACCCGCTAGCAATGATTTCAGATATCAGCGAACGGGTCGCCAAGCGATTGGGCGCGCGCCCTCAACGGTAAAGGCCGCGACTAAAAGAAAACCCCCGCCGCAGCGAGGGTTTTCCGTGATCGCACTGTCGCGGCCGCTTAGCGCGGCGCCATGCGGATCGCACCGTCGAGACGGACGTCCTCGCCGTTGAAATAGCCGGTCTCGATCATGCACATTGCGAGCTTGGCATATTCGCCCGGCAGGCCGAGACGCTTGGGGAACGGCACCGATGCGGCGAGCGCTTCCTTCACCTGCGGCGGCGCGGCGTTCATCAGCGGGGTTTCGAAAATGCCCGGCAGGATGGTGTTCACGCGGATGCCTTCGCGCATCAGGTCGCGTGCGATCGGCAGGGTCATGCCGACAACGCCGCCCTTGGATGCGGAATAGGCGGCCTGGCCCATCTGGCCATCTTCGGCCGCGACCGAAGCGGTGTTGACGATCGCGCCGCGATCCCCGTCTTCGCTCAATGCATCGAGCGTCATCATGCCCGCCGCCGATTTGGCGATGCAGCGGAAGGTGCCGATCAGATTGACCTGGATGACGAAATCGAAGGCCGACAGCGGGAAATGCTTGATGTCGCCGCTCTGCTTGTCGCGGCTGGCGGTCTTGATCGCATTGCCGATGCCTGCGCAATTGACGAGGATGCGTT
Source organism: Qipengyuania sp. Mu-71 (assembly GCF_036867055.1). Taxonomy (NCBI): domain Bacteria; kingdom Pseudomonadati; phylum Pseudomonadota; class Alphaproteobacteria; order Sphingomonadales; family Erythrobacteraceae; genus Qipengyuania; species Qipengyuania sp. Mu-71. The sequence continues at coordinate 1,949,332 of NZ_JBAJHR010000001.1, forward strand.
CCTGGCCATGCGCTTCGCGCGCCTTGGCGAAACCGGCATCGACGTCTTCGTCGCTGGTCACGTTCACCTTGCAGAAGATGCCGCCGATGTCCTTGGCGACCGCTTCGCCCTTTTCCTCGTTCATGTCGAAGATGGCGACCTTGGCGCCCTTGGCGGCCAGCGCGCGGGCAGTGGCTTCGCCGAGACCCGATGCACCGCCGGTGACGACGGCGGGAGTGTTGCTACTTACTTCCATGGATTGTCCTCTCAGATTTCAAGTGAATTAAAGCGCCTCGACGATGGTGACGTTGGCGACGCCGCCGCCTTCGCACATCGTCTGCAGGCCGTATTTCTTGCCGCGCGCCTTGAGCGCGTGGACCAGCGTGGCCATCAGCTTGGTGCCCGAAGCGCCGAGCGGGTGGCCCAGCGCGATCGCGCCGCCGTTGACATTGAGCTTGGCGGGATCGGCATCGAGGTGCTTGAGCCATGCCAGCGGCACCGGGGCGAAAGCCTCGTTCACCTCATACAGGTCGATATCGCCGATGTTCATGCCCGCGCGCTGGAGCGCACGTTCGGTGGCGAACAGCGGTTCTTCGAGCATGATCACCGGATCGCCCGCGGTCACCGTCAGATTGTGGATCCGCGCGAGCGGGGTGAGGCCGTAATCCTTCAGCGCCTGCTCGCTGACCACCAGCACCGCGCTCGACCCGTCGCAGATCTGGCTGCTGCTGGCAGCGGTGATCTTGCCTTCGGGGCTGAGCAGCTTGACGCCCGCGATGCTGTCCAGCGTCGCGTCGAAGCGAATGCCCTCGTCGACCGTGTGGCATTCCTCGCCTTCGGGGGTTTCGATCTCGACGCCGACGATTTCGTTTTCGAAGGCGCCCGACTTGGTCGCCTCGATCGCCTTCTGGTGGCTCGACAGCGCAAAGCGGTCGAGGTCATCCTTCGAGAAGCCGTGCTTCTGCGCGATCATTTCCGCGCCCATGAACTGGCTCCACTGGATGCCGGGATATTTCTCCTCGAGGCCGGGCGATTTGTAGTTACCCAGCCCTTCCTTCATGTGGAACATCGCGGTCGATCCCATCGGCACGCGGCTCATGCTCTCGACACCCGCGGCGATGACAACATCCTGCGTGCCGCTCATCACCGCCTGCGCGGCGAACTGAATCGCCTGCTGGCTGGAGCCGCACTGGCGGTCGATGGTGACGGCGGGAACGCCCTCGCCCAGATGCTTGCTGGCGAGCACCGCGTGGCGCCCGACCTGCATGGCCTGTTCGCCGCCCTGGCTGACGCAGCCCATCACCACATCGTCGACCGCCTTGGCCTCGAGACCGCTGCGCTCCATGATCGCATCGAGCGACCTGGCGGCGAGATCGACCGGGTGCACACCGGCCAGGCGGCCACCGCGCCGTCCACCGGCGGTCCGGACGGCTTCGACTATATAGGCTTCGGGCATCGGCATCCTCTTATCGGTTGTTATAGGTTTTGAAACGGGACCGTTTGCCTAGTCCCGCCTTACGTAAACGTCAAGCAAGCTGGAAATGGGGTCGTTTGCGACTATTGCCGAGTCGCCTGCCCAAGTTGGAATTTTCGCAAACCGCGGTGTGACATCGGCATCACACCCGTTACCCCAAACCCCCGAAGGTGTAACAAAAGCTTTGCATTGAGCGCGTCCCTAAAGGCACATGCCAGCTTCCACTGGAGGGACTGCACATACGTATGCCTATTTGGCCTACACGGATTCTCGGTCCCTCCCAGGGGTTCCTTGGAGATCCGACCTCAGGGGTCGGTCGATCAATAGAGGGATTATCAGAGTGAAACTTCAAACCTACTTCAAAGCCAGCGCGGCACCCGCCGCTCTCGGTCTTGCGCTTCTTGCGCAGCCGGCGATGGCACAGGTCGGCCCGGCCGACGAAAGCACGGTTGGCGACGTCGGTGAAACGGCGACTCCCACCGGCGCGATCGTCGTTACCGGTTCGCGTATCGCACGTCCCGACGTCGACAGCGCCAGCCCGGTTACCGTTATCGGTGCCGGTGAAGTCGCCGACACGGGTACGGTCCGGGTCGAAGACCTGGTCAACTCGCTGCCGCAGGTTGTCGGCGGCCAGAACGCCTTCATCACCAACGGTGCATCGGGTACCGCCACGGTCGACCTTCGCGGTCTCGGCACGGCGCGTACGCTCGTTCTCGTCAATGGCCGTCGCCTGCAGCCGGGTGACCCGGCAGTTCCCGCAGCCGACCTTAACCAGATCCCGGCCTCGCTCATCGAGCGTGTCGAAGTTCTGACCGGCGGTGCTTCGGCTACCTACGGTGCCGACGCTGTCGCCGGTGTTGTCAACTTCGTCATGGACACCGATTTCGAAGGCGTCCGTCTCGATGCGACCTATGGTTTCTACCAGCATGACAACGGCACTGGCCAGATCGTCAAGCAGGACGGTTCGTCGATCGACGACCTGAACGACCAGCGCGGCTTCAGCCCGCCCAAGGGCAATGACGTTGGTGGTTCGCAGTACAATGTCGAGCTCACCGTCGGTGCTTCGTTCGACGACGGCCGCGGCCACGTGACCGGCTATGTCGGCTATCGTGAAGTCGATGCGCTGTTCCTTGGCGACCGCGACTATTCGTTCTGCGCACTGACCACCAGCGCGTCGGGCAACATCTCGTGCGGCGGTTCGTCGACTGCACCGTATGCCACGGTCACCAACCCGGCATTTGCCGAGTTCGGCAGCCTGGTCGCCGACGGTTCGGACGACTTCAGCCGTCCGTACGAAGCGTACAACTACAACCCGATCAACTACTTCCAGCGTCCGGATACGCGTTACACCGCAGGTTTCTTCGGTGATTACGAAATCTCGCCGGCAGTAACGGCCTATGCCGAGTTCATGTTCATGGACGACCGCTCGCAGGCCCAGATCGCACAGTCGGGTACCTTCTTCGCCGACCAGTACAACATCGCATGTGACAGCCCGCTGTTCACCGCGGCACAGGGCAACTTCCTGTGCAGCAACTACGATGGCGTCGAAGCATATGGCGACTTCATCGACACCGACGGTGACGATGTGGCCGACACCGATCCGACCGGCGCAGGCGTTGTTCCGCTTTACCTCGGTAAGCGTAACATCGAAGGCGGTCCGCGTTTCGACGACCTCCGTCACACTGCATACCGCATGGTCGGTGGCCTTCGTGGTCCGATCACGGACACGATTCGCTACGACGCGTCGATCCAGTACGGTACGACCATCTTCAGCCAGGTCTACAACAACGACTTCTCGCGCTCGCGTCTGCGTAACGCCCTTCAGGCGACCGTTGACGGAGACGGCAACGTCGTATGTCAGTCGGTTGTCGACGGTTCGGATCCGACCTGTCAGGTGTACAACCCGTTCCAGGGTCCGGGCATCATTGCAGGCGACGATCCGCGTGACGGCATCACCCAGGCAGGGATCGACTACGTCAACATCCCGCTGCTTTCGAAGGGTGAAGTCGAAGAAGTCGTGGCCAACGCCTACATTTCGGGCGATCTGGTTTCGTTCGGCGATGCTTCGCCCATCGGCTTCGTGCTCGGCGCCGAATATCGTGAAGAGCTGCTCTCGACCCGTAACGACCTCGCGTTCCAGACGCAGGACGGTGCCGGCCAGGGTAGCCCGCAGCTCGATGTCGACGGTCGTTTCGATGTGAAGGAAGTCTTCGGCGAACTTCGCATCCCGATCATCGAAAACGGCTTCGTGGACCTTCTGGCTCTCGAACTCGGCTATCGCTACTCGGACTACAGCACCGGTAACTCCACCGATACGTACAAGATCATCGGTGAATTTGCTCCGGTCGACTGGATGCGTTTCCGCGGTGGTTACAACCGTGCGGTCCGCGCCCCGAACATCCTCAACCTGTTCGCACCGAACCGGGTTGCGCTGTTCCAGGGTAGCGATCCGTGCGCTGGCGCCACGCCGACGTTCACGATGGCTCAGTGTAACAACCTGGGTGTTCCCGATGCCCGCTACGGCTCGATTGCTGCCAGCCCTGCTGCGCAGTACAATCAGTTCATCGGCGGTAACGAAAACCTGACCCCGGAAAAGGCCGATACCTACACCGTCGGTGTGGTTATCGAACCGGATATGGTTATTCCGGGCTTGGTGATGGCTGTTGATTACTACAACATCCAGATCGAGAACGCGATCAGCACGATCGGTGCTCAGACCATCATCAACCAGTGCGGCCAGACCGGTGACGCGACCCTTTGCGGTTTCGTCAATCGTAACCCGGGAAGCCTGACGCTCTGGACGCCGGGTAGCTCGGTTACCAACACCACCCGCAACATCGGTGGCGTTGATACCAGCGGTGTCGATATCTCGGCATCGTACAACCGTACGATCGGCGCTGGTCGTCTGAACCTGTCGTTCAACGGTTCGTGGCTCGACTCGTACTTCTTCGATACGGGCGTTCCGACGCTCGATACCGATGGTGCGTTCGAATGCGCCGGCTATCACGGCAACAGCTGTGGCACGCCGCTGCCTGAATGGCGTCACCAGATGCGTCTGGGTTACACATTCGACTCGGGCTTCGGTGCCTCGATCCGCTGGCGTCACTTCGGCGCGGTTGATTGGGACCAGCGCAGCACGGATACCGACCTCGGTACGGGTGAAGATGCCTCGATCGGCGACATCGGCGATCAGAACTACTTCGATCTGACCTTGTCGTACGACCTCGATCCGGTGATGTTGCGCTTCGGCGTCAACAACATCTTCGACAAGGAACCGCCGATCATCGCTTCCGGCTTCGGTGGCTCGAACGGCAACACCTATGTCGAAACCTACGACCCGGTCGGTCGCCGCATCTTCATGAGCGCCACGCTTCAGTTCTAGAACTTAGCGCTCTGAGAAAACAGGAAAGGCGGGCTTCGGCCCGCCTTTCTTTTTGCCTGATCGCGATGTGTCCGGGCTGCGGGCACGGGCATATGGCTCCGGATCGAGCCGGAAGCGTGTCAGGCCGAATTCGGTATCAGCGCAGCGCGGCGTCGAAGGCGACGGTCAGTCGCTCGCCCGCCGGAAACGGCCGGGTCCCGTGCCATGTCCACGAGGGGAACAGCGCCAGCCGGCCCTTCGCCGGCTCGATCAGCCGCAGGGGTGCCCAGTCGAGCCCGAACTCGCGCGGCGGTTCGCCCAGCGCCAGCCAGCCATCCTGGCCCGCCTCGCCTGCCCCCAGCGTATCGGGCAAGGCGAGATAACACGCCGAACTGATATCCCCGAGATTGTGGAAGTGCGCGACGTGAAAGCCCGCATTCTGCAGCCGGACCGACCAGGCCCCGGTGAACCGGCGGACCTCGCGCGGCAGCGACAACCAGGGATGGGCCGCATCGCGCGGCGGCAGTGCCGCAAGATATTCGCTCACGGCATCGACCACCGCGGCCTTGAGTTCCGCAATTTCGGGCGCGGTCCGCGCAAACAGCATGCCATCGGTCTGCGTTCCGCCGCGCAAGGATTGTTCCAGCGGTTGGCGCTGCGACGTGTGGATGCTGCGCAAGTGATCCGCCAGCGCGTCGACGTCCTTGATCCGCGAAGCGATATCGGCCGTTCCGATCAGCTCGCCATCGCGTTCCAGCCAGTGCCAGCGGTCGGGGTCGCTCCCCCGCCATGCCAGCGAGAGATAGGGCAGCACGTCGCGGGCATAGCCGGCGCGCAGCAGGCGCTTGCCAAGTTTCGCCAATTCGTCCCAGCGATGCATCCGCGCCAGCCAGCGCGCGCGCAGCATGTCTGCGCGGGGATCTTGCCATGACGCCACAGCCGCGAGATCATCCTCGCGTTCGGCAAAATCCTCTGCCTCGCATGCAGCCTGCGCGGCCATGAATGCGACCTCGCGCGTGTCGCCCAGCGCAGTCCGCGCGCGATCGACGATCGCCAGCGCCGCCTGCGCGCCCGAGTGGCGCTCGGCCAGGCGCGCGTATTCCGCCCAGACTTGCGGCGGACAGCCGGGCCGGGCCACCGCCTGTTCGAACCCCTCCATCGGGTCCTCGCCCGTAGCCGCCTCCCAGCGCAGCTGCGCGCGGGTCCGCAGCGCATCGAGCTGGAAGGGCTGCGCGGCGATGACTTCGCCCAGCAGGCGATCCCCCTCCGCGCTGCGGCGTTCGGCATGCAGCGCGGCGGCGTGCTTGATCGCCAGCACGGCATTGCCCGGATCGGCAGCGCTGGCGCGCGCGAAATGCGCCGCGCTCGGCGCGCCCGTATCGAACTGCGCCAGCGCGCGTATCCGCAAGGCGGGAGGATCGCCCGGCGCCGCTGCCAGAACGTGCTCGCTGGCCGCAATCGCGCGGTCGGTTTCGAGCGCGTCGCGCTCGAGCATGGCAAGGTTGCGCCAGCCGCGCAGATGCGCGGGATTGTCGCGGGCAATCTGCCGCAGGTCCTCCAGCGCCGCCGCGCGGTCGAGCTTTTGCGCCTGCAGCACCGCCCGATCGACGGCGGCATCGACCAGCCGCGGTTCGAGCTGCAGCGCGCGATCATAGGCCTTTACCGCCTCGTCGGGGCGCCCCGCATCATCCAGCGTGCTGGCATATTCGGCCCATAGTGGCGCCTCACGCGGGGATAGCCGCAGCGCCTTCTCGAGCAATTTTGCGGCGCCGCGCGCATCGCCTTCGGCGCGTGCCAGCCGCGACGCCAGGTAAAGCACCGCCTTTTCGCGGGGCATCGCCTTGCGCACGGGGGCGAGGAACGCCTTGGCCTCGGCCAGCTGTCCCCGCTGCAGTGCCTGCTGCGCCGCCTGAAGCGCCCGCTGCGCGGCTGCCGCGTCCATCAGTCGATACGCTTGACGCCGCGCCAGCCGCGCTTGCCGGCAATCGACAGCCTGAGCGTGCCCAGAGCGCCCTTCTCGATCGTCACCTTCTCGCCCGGCTGGAAGAAACCGTAGCGCAGCGACCCCGAAGACTTGGCTTCCCACACGCTGCCATTGTCGAGCTGAAAACGCAGGATGTTGTAAGTCTGGTTGAAATCGACATGGGTGATCGTGCCGTCATAGCGGTCGGCCCGGTCCTGTTCGTCCGCAACGGGGTTGCCGAAATTGTCGCGGCGCAATTCTTCACGCTCGGATTCGGCGACCTCGTCGACCCCGAAGATGGTGTTCATCGCATCGTCGAAACAGTCGAGACGCTGCGAGTTCTTCTCCATCGCGCGGCATTCGAGCAGCAAAGCGTCGTTACCCGTTTCCTGCGCGCTGAGACCGACGGGTGTGGCTACGAGAATGGCCGCAAGGCCGAAGAGACGCAGCATCTGGGAGTTTCCTCTCGCGAATATGGTTCGTGACATCGCCCGCGAACCTAACAGATTGCCCTTCGGTCACAAGATGATGCGTAGCCGGGAGCGATCTTTACGCCGAACCCTGGTGTTGCAAAATGGCGACGACGGAAAACCGATGTCTCCAAATTGTCGCTTTTCGACGAACGACCGTTGCGGATGAACAGGAGTGGAGCTTCAATAGGGGCTGCAATAATGCACTGGTCGCAAGTCAGGATACAAAGATGACCGATACCTCCCCCCTTAACCGGGGCCGTCGTCTCGCGCTCTACACGAGCGCAGGGATCGCAGCCCTTGCCATTTCCACCCCCGTTTTCGCTCAGGACGCGGAAGACGACGCCGTCGAAGTGCAGGCTGACGCGCCTGCCCCTGAGGCGGAAAATGCCATCGTCGTTACGGGGTCGCGAATTCGCCGTCCCAACCGCGACACGCTCGAGCCCTCGATCGTCGTGAACGCGGACCAGATCGAAGAACGCGGTCTGACCAATGTCGGCGAAGTGCTCAACGAACAGCCTGCTTTCGGTCCGCCCGCCAGCAGCGCGGTCGGCGGCCAGTCCGGTTCCTTCGGTTCGGGCCAGAGCTTCATCAACTTCTTCGGTCTGGGCTCGCAGCGCACGCTGACGCTGGTCAACAGCCGACGCTACGTCAGCTCGAACACCGCTTCGATCTTCGGCCCCGTAGCTGCCGGTTCGCAGGTTGACCTCAACACGATCCCCACGCTGATGGTCGACCGGCTTGAAACCATCGCCGTCGGCGGCGCGCCGATCTACGGTGCCGACGCCATCGCCGGTACCGTGAACATCATCCTCAGGGACCGTTTCGAAGGCGTCCGTTTCGACGCGCAGATGGGCATTGCCGAAGAAGGCGACGCACAGGAATACCGTCTGGGCGCAATGGTCGGGACCAGCTTCGCAGATGGTCGCGGCAACGTGGTTGCAGCGTTCGAATACAACAAGACCGAAGGCCTGCTCTACACCGATCGTGAACGCACGGCGCAGGGGCTGTTCTACGCCGCTCCCAATGATCCGAACTCGCCGTTCGACAACGTCGTTATCAGCGATCGCCGCATTCCCATCCTGAGCGAATTCGGCGCTCCGACGACGATCGATGTCGTCCCCGGTTTCGGCTTCGACATCACCGACGGCAGCGGCAACACGCTGGTGTTTGATGCCAATGGCAACCTTACCCCGCTGGACTTCGGCGAACGCTACGGTGTGGTGAACTCCGCCGGCGGCAACGGCTTCAGCCTTCTTCCGGTCTCGAACCTGCTCTCACCGGTCGAACGCTATCTCGGCGCGCTTACCGCTACCTACGACGTAACGGATTCGATCACTGCATTCCTCGAAGGACAGTACGCCAATTCGAAGGGTACCGAACTGCGCTCGCAGCCAGTTTACAACACCTGGCTGTTCGATGATGCGGGCACCCCCGACGGCAATCTGATCGTCCCGTTGAGCAACCCGTTCCTCTCGGACGAAGCCCGTGCAACCATCGGCGCGCAGCTTCCCGCAGGGCAGGACTTCTTCTACCTCGGCCGCGCCAATACCGACCTGATCGCCGGTGAAGGTTCGTCGACCGTCGAAGTCTATCGCGTCGTCGCCGGTCTGCGTGGCGATTTCTATCTCGGTTCGCGCAATCTGAACTGGGAAGTCTCGGGCCTCTACGGTCGATCGCGTACCGAGGGTCGCAGCCGCGAACTGGTGCAGCAGAACTTCGAGAACGCACTGGCTGGCTGCCCGGCCGGAGCAGACAATTCGCCGATCGGGACGATCAGCGACATCTGCGCTCCGTTCAACCCGTTCGGCAACCAGAACTCGCAAGCCGTGGCGGACTACGTCACGACGATCGCCAACCCGACCGCGACCAACGAACAGTATGACTTCATCGCCACCGTCGGCGGCGATCTGTTCAACATCTGGAGCGGTCCGGTCGGTTTCTCGATCGGTTACGAACACCGCGACGAATCGGCTGATTTCGATCCGGGCGCTTTCTTCTTCGGCCAGCCCGATCCGGCCGATCCGGATGCACCGCGCACCCAGTTCGGTCGCTCGATCCCGATCGATCCGGTTTCGGGTTCCTACAACACCGACGAAGTGTTCGGCGAGCTTCAGATCCCGCTTGTTTCGCCGTCGATGGACGTTCCGTTCGTCAACCTGCTCGAAGCCAAGGGCGCCATTCGTTATGTCGATAACTCGCTCACCGGTGGGGATATCACTTGGACGGCCGGCGGTCGCTGGAAGCCGGTTGAAGATTTCGCGATCCGCGGCAACTTCACCCGTTCGATCCGCGCACCTGCGATCACCGAACTGTTCAACCCGAACAGCGCGATCTTCACCACTGCAGACGATCCGTGCGATGCCCGCTTCATCAACGCTGGACCGAACCCGGCGCAGCGTGCGGCGAACTGTGCTGCGGACGGACTGCCGGCCAATTTCACCTCGAACATCGTCGACTTCACGACGCGCGGTTCGCTTTCGGGCAATACCGAACTCGAGAATGAAACGGCCGACAGCTGGACCATTGGTGCAGTCTTCACGCCCACCTTCGCTCCGGGTCTCACCCTTTCAGTCGACTGGGTCGATATCGCACTCGAAGGCGCGATCCAGAGCGTCGACGCGGAAGGCACGCTGGAAGCCTGCTACGATGCCAACGACTTCCCCAACTCGGCTTGCGATCGCATCGATCGCGACGGGGCGGGCCAGGTCGAATTCATCCGCACCGGCTACCTCAATGTCGCATCCTACGACTACCAGGGTGTGATTGCGGACCTGCGCTGGACCGAGGCAACGCCGTTCCTCGGTGCCGACAGCCGCATCAGCCTGCGTGGTTCGTACCAGTACATCGACAAGCTCGAGCAGCAGGTCGGGACTGGCGATCTCTCGACGTTCCGTGGAAGCCCGGGCTATTCGAAGCACCAAGCTACCGTCGGCGTGACTTACGAGAACAACGGATTCGGCGCATTCACGCAGATCCAGTACATCGGCGAAAACGTCGTTGATCCGGATGCGGCGCCGACCTCGTACCAGTTCTTCGAGCGTGACGAGATCGTCTACATGGACGCTGGCATTAGCTTCCACACCGAAGACGACTTCACCTTCCGCTTCATCGTCGAGAACCTGTTCGACCGCAGCGCGCCGTATCCGGCGCCGACCGGTGGTGGTCTTACCACCTATTTCGACGGGATCATGGGCCGCTACTTCAAGGTAGCTGCAACCTTCGGCTTCTGATCCAGATCGGAAACCCAAATGAAAGGGCCCCGGGAAACCGGGGCCCTTTTTCGTTTCGGCACTAGGTCGGCGCGATCAGGTGATCGTCATCGCCAGTTCGCCGTCGCCCTCGTCGATCGCGACCTTGGAGCCGTCGGGGACCTTGCCCGACAGGATCATGTCGGCGAGCGGGTCCTGCACGTAGCGCTGCACCGCGCGTTTCAGTGGGCGCGCGCCATAGACGGGGTCGTAGCCCACGCGGCCGAGCCACTTCTTCGCCGCTTCGCTCAGTTCGAGCACGATCTTGCGATCTGCGAGCAGCTTCTGCACCCGCGCAACCTGGATCTCGACGATCGGCGCCATGTGTTCCTGCGCCAGGCGGTGGAACAGGATGATCTCGTCCAGCCGGTTGAGGAACTCGGGGCGGAAATGCCCGCGCACGACGTCCATCACCTGCGGTTCGACATCCGCGACCTTCTGGTCGTCGTCCATATTGGCGAGATACTGGCTGCCGAGATTGCTGGTCAGGATGATCAGCGTATTGCTGAAATCGACCACGCGGCCCTGCCCGTCGGTCAGCCGCCCGTCGTCGAGCACCTGCAGCAGCACGTTGAACACGTCGCTATGCGCCTTCTCGACCTCGTCGAACAGCACCACCTGGTAGGGGCGCCGGCGGACCGCTTCGGTCAGCACGCCGCCTTCCTCGTAGCCGACATAGCCCGGGGGCGCGCCGATCAGCCGGGCGACCGCGTGCTTCTCCATGAACTCGCTCATGTCGATGCGCACCATCGCGCTGTCGTCGTCGAACAGGAAGCCGGCAAGCGCCTTGGTCAATTCGGTCTTGCCCACGCCGGTCGGGCCGAGGAACAGGAAGCTGCCCAGCGGCCGGCCGGGATCCTGCAGGCCTGCGCGCGCACGGCGCACCGCCTTGGACACGGCATCGATCGCCTGGCTCTGGCCGATCACCCGCTTGGCAAGGATGTTCTCCATGTCGAGCAGCTTCTCGCGCTCGCCTTCCATCATCCGGTCGACGGGAATGCCCGTCCAGCGGCTGACCACACCGGCGATATCGTCTTCGGTGACCTCTTCCTTGAGCAGCGCATTGTCGGTGTGGCCCGACGCTTCGGCGAGCTTTTTCTCCAGCTCGGGGATTCGCCCGTATTGCAGCTCGCCCGCCTTCTGCAGGTCGCCGCCGCGCTGCGCCTGTTCGAGTTCGATCCGCGCCTGGTCGAGGTCTTCCTTGATCCGCGCCTCGGCGTGGATCTTGTCGCGCTCGTTCTGCCAGCGCGTGGTCAGTTCGCTCGACTGCTGTTCGAGTTCGGACAGTTCCTTGCGCAGGTTTTCCAGCCGGTCCTTCGACGCGCTGTCGGTTTCCTTCTGCAGCGCCTGTTCCTCGATCCGCAACTGGATGATGCGGCGGTCGAGGCTCTCGATTTCCTCGGGCTTGCTTTCCACTTCCATGCGGATGCGGCTGGCGGCCTCGTCCATCAGGTCGATCGCCTTGTCGGGCAGGAAGCGGTTCTGGATATAGCGGTTGGACAGCTGCGCCGCGGCAACGATCGCGCCATCGGTGATGCGCACACCGTGGTGCAGCTCGTATTTGTCCTTGATCCCGCGCAGGATGCTGATCGTGTCCTCGACGCTGGGCTCGTCGATGAAGACCGGCTGGAAGCGCCGCTGCAGCGCGGGGTCCTTCTCGACATATTTCTGGTATTCGTCGAGCGTGGTTGCGCCGATGCAGTGCAGCTCGCCGCGGCTGAGCGCAGGCTTGAGCAGATTGCTCGCATCCATGCTGCCCTCGCTCGCGCCCGCGCCGATCAGCGTGTGCATTTCGTCGATGAACAGGATGATCTGCCCTTCGGCTCCCTTCACCTCGTCGAGCACCGCCTTGAGCCGTTCCTCGAACTCGCCGCGGTACTTCGCGCCGGCGATGAGCGAGCCCATGTCGAGCGCCATCAGCGTGCGGCCCTTGAGGCTGTCGGGCACATCGCCATTGGCAATGCGCAGCGCGAGGCCTTCGGCAATCGCGGTCTTGCCGGTGCCGGGTTCGCCGATGAGCGCGGGATTGTTCTTGGTCCGGCGCGCGAGGATCTGCACGGTGCGGCGGATTTCCTCGTCGCGGCCAATCACCGGGTCGAGCTTGCCGTCGCGCGCTGCCTGCGTCAGGTCGCGGGCGTATTTCTTCATCGCGTCGTAGCTTTCTTCGGCGCCCGCGCTGTCGGCGGTGCGGCCACCGGTCACTTCCTGGATCGCGGCCTCGAGCGCCTTGGCATCGATCCCCGCGGCGGTCAGCGCCTTGCCTGCCGAATTGTCGGCCAGCGCGAGCGCCTGCAACAGGCGCTGGAGGGGGACGAAGCTGTCGCCCGCCTTCTCGGCGAGCTGTTCGGCCTGGTCGAGCGTGCGCACGGCGTCATTGTCGAGCCCCGGCGTCGCTTGCGCGCCCCCGCCGGAAACCGCCGGCACCTTGGCCAGCGCATTGTCGACTTCGGTGATCGCCACGCCGGGGTTGCCTCCGGCACGCTGGATCAGCTGCGCGGCCATGCCCTGCTCGTCGTCGAGCAGCGCCTTGAGCAGATGCGCGGGCGAAATCCGCTGGTGGTTCAAGCGGATCGCAACGGTCTGTGCAGCCTGCAGGAAGCCCTTGGCGCGGTCGGTGAATTTCTCGAGATTCATGCAAACACCCCAGTTATGAATTGTCGCCGGGATATGGTGTTGCGATTATGCAACACAACCCCTCCCCGCGAATTTTCACGAGGTGTGTTAGCTACATATAGGGGTCGCGGGAGGCTTGTGAAGCCAGCCCGGGCGCAATTTAGGCCAGCCGCGCACCATCCGCGACACCCGGTTCGGGACGGGCCAGCAGGATCTCGCCGTCGCTGTCGGGGAACCCGAGCACGAGGATTTCGGACATGAAGGGGCCGATCTGGCGCGGGGCGAAATTGACCACCGCCATAACGCGCTGCCCGACCAGGGCGTCGGGCGTGTAGTGCCCGGTGATCTGCGCCGAGCTTTTGCGCTCGCCGATCTCGGGTCCGCAATCGACCCACAGCTTGATCGCCGGGCGGCGTGCCTCGGGGAAGGGTTCGGCGCGGGTTACCGTGCCGGCGCGAATGTCGAGAGCGGCGAAATGCGCGAAATCTGCATAATCCATCGCCCCGGTCTATGCCGAGCGCCGGCGTGCATCAACCTTCGGCCAGCGGCTCCAGCCCGGGAACCATCACCGTGCGGTCGCCGCCGAAATCCTCGCGCACCACGACCAGTCCCTGCCGCTCGAGATGGTCGAGCAGCCGCCGGATCCGCCCGGGCGAACTGGTGCCATAGGCGCGTGCGAGCTCGGCCTCGTCGACCTGCGTCTCGCCCGCATGCGCGGCCTTGGCGATCACGAGGAACGGGCCGAGCAGGTCTTCTTCCACCGCACCGGCCAGCTGCATGATGCGCGCCTGCAGCGCTTCGTCGAGCTCTTCCAGACCGGCCCCGGCCACGGCGAACCGGCGGCGGAAGGCGCGCATGTCGGGCATCGGACCGATCAACCGTTCGCGGCGGCAGCGGGTGAGGAAGGTCTGGTATTGCGCGCTGGCGGACTGGAAGGCGATCCCCTCCTCCTGCGCCAGCTCGCTGATGATCTGCGCGATCCGCGTGGCGACCACCGTGGTATCCACCGGCTCCGCGCGGGGCTCGACCTGGCGCTCCTCCGCCCGGGCGATGCTGTCCTCGATCTCGTCGACCGGCGGCGCGGGCGGCGGGGCAGGCGGCGGCGGCGCCTTGGCCACATCGGCTGCGAGGTCGGTGGTGAGCAGCGCCGCCATATCGGCGGGCGCGGTATCGGGTAGCGCCATCAGCCCTTCGCTGCGCGCCTGGTGACCGGTCTTCACCGGGCCGATCTTCACCGCGAGCGGCAGCCGCGTGATTGCCGGGCCGAGCGCAAGGAAATGCCCCCGCTCGAGCTCGCGGATCCGCTCCGCCTGCCGCCGCTCCATCCCCAGCAGGTCAGCCGCGCGGATCATGTCGATATCGAGGAAGGTCCGCCCCATGAGGAAGTTCGACGCTTCGGCCGCAACGTTTTTCGCCAGCTTCGCCAGGCGCTGCGTGGCGACGACCCCCGCCAGCCCGCGCTTGCGCCCGCGGCACATGAGGTTGGTCATCGCCGCCAGAGTCATCCGGCGCGTGTCCTCGGCCATCTCGCCCGCGGCGGCGGGAGCGAACATCTGCGCTTCGTCGACCACCACCAGCGCCGGATACCAATGCTCGCGCGGGGCATCGAACAGCGCGGTCAGGAATTGCGCCGCGCAGCGGATCTGCTGTTCGACCTCGAGCCCGTCGAGATCGAGCACCACGCTGGCGCGGTGTTCGCGGATGCGGCGTGCCAGCGCCTCGATCTCGCCCGGCGAATAGGCGGCGCCGTCGATCACCACATGACCGAACTCGTCCGCCAGCGAGGGAAAATCACCTTCGGGGTCGATGACCACCTGCTGGACCATCCCCGCGCTTTCCTCGAGCAGCCGCCGCAGCAAATGCGACTTGCCGCTGCCCGAATTGCCCTGGACGAGCAGCCGGGTCGCGAGAAGCTCCTCGATATCAAACTCGACCGGCTTTCCGGACGATTCGTGGCCGATGGTGATCTGGGCTGTCACGCAACAGCGATTAGCCAGTCGAATCCACAAGGGGGAACAGCGCCGCGGCGGTTTTGCCCAATCGCATTGCGTCACCCCGCTGCGCTCGCTAATCGGGTTGCAAGAGAGGACGGAAATCTATGAGGAAATCGCTGGGGCGCATTGGTTTTGCGCTGCTTCTGCTCGTGCTGGTTGCATTCATCGCGCTGGCGACGTGGGAACCCTTCTGGGCCAAGCGCGGCGATGTCGCCCTGCCCGACCGGACCTACACCGCCGAAATCAGTCGCGACGAATTCGGTGTGCCGCATATCTACGCCGCCACCGATGCCGATGTCGCCTATGGCGTGGCCATCGCGCATTCGGAGGATGATTTCTCCACCCTGCAGGATGTGATCGCGATGAGCCGCGGGCGCTATGGCGCGATCGCGGGCGAGGAGGGCGCGGCATTCGACTATGCGTATCACCTGCTCGACGCGCGCGGCACGGCAGAGCGCGAATATCCGCTGCTCCCCGCAGACACACGCGCGCTGTTCGATGCCTATGCCGTCGGCCTCAACGATTTCGCCGAATCGCATCCCCGCGAAGTGAAGCTGGGCAACCTCTTCCCCGTCGACGGCGTCGATGTGGCTGCGGGTTTCGCGCTGCGCCAGCCGTTCTTCTTCGGCCTGGGCGGGATTATCGAGCCGCTGGTGTCGGGCGAGCCGCTGCTGCCCGAATACGGCCCCGCGATCCCGCGTGATACCGGCGGGGCAGCCCCGGCCATCGAACCTGCCGAAGTCATCCGCACGGAGGCCGCACCCGGCCCCGACCTGGCCCGCGCCGGGCCGCTCCCCAGGGGAGAAGAGGCCGCGCTGGCCGGGTCCAACGCATTTGCAGTCACGCCCGAGAAATCGGGCGGCCCGACGATCCTGGTGTCGAACAGCCACCAGCCCTGGCGCGGCGGCGTGGCGTGGTACGAACTGGTCGTCGAAAGCGAGGAAGGCTGGCATTATGCGGGGGCGAATTTCCCCGGCAGCCCGTTCCCCTTCCTCGGCCATAACGAACATCTCGGCTGGACCAATACGGTCAACACGCCCGACATGACCGATATCTACCGGCTCGAGATGAACGAGGACGAGACGCAATACCGCATCGGCGACCAGTGGCGCGAGCTCGAAGCGCGAACGGTCACCCTGCCCGTCAAGCTCGGCCCGGTCACCCTGCCGATCCGCCGCACGGTCTATCGCAGCGTCCATGGCCCGGTGATCAAGAACGACGAGGGCTTCTTCGCGGTGCGTTATGGCGGGATCGGCAATCTCGGCCAGCTCGATGCCTATTACCGGCTCAACAAGGCGACCAGCCTTGCGGAATTCGAGCGAATCCTCGCGCGGATGGACATCCCTTCGACCAATTTCATCTATGGCGACGAGGCAGGCAACATCGCCTATGTCTACAACGCCGCCATCCCCGACCGCGCGAAGGGATATGACTGGCGCACGGTGCTGCCGGGCGACGATCCGCGGGCCATCTGGTCCGGTCCGGTCGCCTATCAGGAACTGCCGCGTTATGTGAACCCGGCCAGTGGCTGGCTCTACAACGCCAACAACACGCCCTATACCGCCGCGGGCGCCGGGAGCGATCTTTCGCCTGACGACTTCGCTCCCGAACTCGGCATCGAACTCAAGCAAACCAACCGCTCGCGCCGTGCGTGGAAATTGCTGAGCGAGGCGGGGCAGCTCGACCGCGCCACGCTCGAGGCGATCAAATACGACACGGGCTACGACCGCAGTGGGTATGTCGCGAAGCTGTGGGACGAACTCGAAGCGCTCGACCTGTCGGACGATGGAGAATTGGCGCAGGCACGCGACATGCTGATGGGCTGGGACTTCACCGCCGACAGCATCGGCGAAGCCGATGCGCTGGCGCTGTTGATGATCCGCGAGTTCATGTCGTCCAGCTACCAGAACAAGCCGTGGCCCAATGCCCGGGCCGAGCTGGCCAAGCAGGTCGCGCATCTCAACACCCATTTCGGGCGCATCGACCCGCCGATGGGCGACTTGCTGCGCCTGCGGCAGGGCCAGGTCGATCTGCCGCTCGATGGCGGGTCGGACACGCTGCGCGCCTCGACGCTGTGGGATGTCGATGACGACGGCCGCCTGTCGGTGCGGCACGGTGACAGCTTCATCCAGTGGGTCGAATGGCTGCCCGGCGAGCGTGTTTCCTCGCGTTCGATCCAGCCGTTTGGCGCCGCCACCACGCGGCCCGATTCCCCGCATTACACCGATCAGGCTGCGCTGTTCGTCAAGCATCGCTTGAAGCCGGTGCATTTCTGGCGCGAAGATGTGCTGGCCAATGCGAAATCGCGCAAGACCGTGACCAATCGTCGCTGACGCGTTAGCATCACCCAAACCCGGATTTCGAACACACCATCGAGGTATCATGCGTATCAAGCCCCTCCTGACCGCCAGCGTGCTGGCCCTCACCCTCGGGGCCTGCGCGCCCGCCATGACCGCCAGCGCGCCGGAAACCGCGCCCGTCGTGGCAACGGCCGATGCCGCCCCGGCAGAACTCGCTGCGCTGGTCGAACAGGTCGACATCCCCTTCGAGAAATTCACGCTCGACAACGGGCTCGACGTGATCGTCCATACCGACCGCAAGGCCCCGATCGTCGCGGTGGCAGTGTGGTACAATGTCGGTTCGAAGGACGAGCCCAAGGGCAAGTCGGGCTTTGCGCATCTGTTCGAGCATTTGATGTTCAACGGCAGCGAGAACGCCCCGCAGGACTATTTCCAGTATCTGCAGGAAATGGGCGCGACCGATTACAACGGCACGACCAATTTCGACCGCACCAACTATTTCCAGACCGTGCCGCGCCCCGCGCTCGAACGCGCGCTGTGGCTGGAAAGCGACCGCATGGGCTATCTGCTCGGCGCGGTCACGCAGCAGAAGCTCGATAACCAGCGCGGCGTGGTGCAGAACGAAAAGCGCCAGGGCGACAACCAGCCCGGCGGGCTGGTGTTCTACGAGATCGTCAACACGCTGTTCCCCGCGCCGCATCCGTATGACCACACGCCGATCGGCTCGATGGCCGACCTCGACAGCGCGAGCATGGACGATGTGCGCGACTGGTTTCGCGACAAATATGGTCCCAACAACGCCACCGTGGTGCTGGCCGGCGACATCTCGCCCGCAGAAGCCCGCCCGCTGGTCGAAAAATACTTCGGTCCGATCGCGCGTGGCCCGGTCAACAACCCCGCCGAAGCCGCCGTCCCCGAGCTTGCCGAAGACGTCCGCACGGTAATGCGCGACCAGGTCGCTGCGGTCAGCATCGACAAATACTGGACCGCGCCGGGCATCACCGATCGCGAACTCACGGCACTGACCGTGGGCGCGCGGATCCTCGGCGGGTTGTCGTCGAGCCGCCTCGACAACGCGCTGGTGCGCGACGAGCAGCTGGCGGTGAGCGTTTCGGCCGGAAACTACGCCTGGCAGCGCGTCGGCATCCTGAATGTCGCCGCCACTGCCCGTCCCGGCGTTGACGAGGCCGAGGTCGAGCGCCGTCTCGACGCGCTGATTGCCGAGTTCATCGCCGAAGGCCCGACCGAAGACGAGGTCCGCCGCGCGGCGACCAGCTCGGTCGCCAGTACGATCCGCGGCCTCGAACAGGTCGGCGGGTTCGGCGGCAAGGCCGTGACCCTGGCATCGGGCGAAGTGCTGGCTGGCGATCCGGGTTTCTATGCCCGCGAGTTCGAAATCCTCGCCACGCTGACCCCGGGTGAAGTCCAGGCGGCGATGCAGCGCTGGATGACCCGCCCCTCGATGACATTGATCCTCGAACCCGGTGAACGCGGCGACGCTTATGAAGAAGCGGCCAGTGTCGCTGAAACCGACGCGCAGGCGGACGAGGGTGCGGCCCAAGAGCTGACCGTGACCAAGGACCGTCCCGCCCCGCCGATCGACTCGATCGCGCAGCTCGACTTCCCCGAGGTGCAGCACACCACGCTGGCGAACGGCATGACGCTGCATTACGCGCAGCGCGACGCGATCCCCGCGACCTATGTGACGCTCTCCTTCAACGCGGGCAGCAGTGCCGACCCTGCGGACAAGCGCGGGCTTGAAAGCCTCGCGCTCGGCCTGTTCGAGGAAGGCACCACCAGCATGAGCTCGCGCGAGATCGCCGAGACCAGCGAACGGCTGGGCGCAAATATCTCGCTGGGCGGTGGTGCCGACCGGTCGAGCTTCACGCTGTCCGCGCTATCGGCCAATCTCGTGCCTTCGCTCGAACTCCTGTCCGACATCGTCCGCAACCCGGCCTTCGCGCAGTCCGAGATCGACCGCGTCCGCGCGCAGCGGATCACCAGCGTTGAACAGGAACTGCGCACCCCGGCCTCGATCGCGCAGCGCACCGCCGCCCCGCTGATCTATGGCGCGGACAGCCCCTATGCCGGACCCGAAAGCGGCACGGTGGAATCGCTCTCGGCGATCACCCGCGGCGACATCACCGGCTTCAAGGACCGCTGGATCCGGCCCGACAATGGCGAAATCTTCGTCGTTTCGGACCGTCCGCTGGACGAGATCGTCACCTCGCTCGAGGCCGTACTGGGCGATTGGGAAGCACCCGCGATGGCGAAGGGCGCAAAGAGCTTTGGCTCGGCCCCCGCAGCGCCTTCCGAAAGCCGCATCGTGCTGGTCAACCGGCCCAATTCGCCGCAAAGCTACATCTATGGCGGCCAGCTGACCTCGGTCGATCCGCGCGGCGAGACCTATGTCGACTTCCTCAACGCCAACAATGCGCTGGGCGGCAATTTCCTCGCCCGACTCAACATGAACCTGCGCGAGACCAAGGGCTGGAGCTACGGTGTGCGCGGCGCCCCGCTGACCAATGAGAATGCGGTCGCCTATACCGTGCGTGCGCCCGTCCAGGCCGACCGCACCGGCGATGCGCTGGCCGAACTGATCCGCGAGACCGGCGAATTCCTCGACACGCGCGGCGTGACCGACGAGGAGCTGACCCGGATCGTCACCGCCGAGATCGGCGAACTGCCCGGCCAGTTCGAAACCTCGGGCGCCATCCTCGGCGCGATGCAGAGCAATGCGCTCTATGGACGGCCCGACGATTACTACGAGATCATCGCCGACCATTACCGCAAGCAGACCACCGCCAGCCTCGATGCCGCGGCGCGCGCAGCGATCGATACCGACCGGTTCGTCTGGGTCGTGGTGGGCGATGCGGCGGTGGTCGAACCGCAGCTCGAACAGCTCGGGCTCGCGGTCGAACGCATCGAAATGACGGGAACCGACTAATTGACATTCCTGTCAGCAGGCCCGATTGAAAAGGGACTTTGAACCTTCAAGCGAAGAGAGGAATACCCATGTCCGTAGCAGGTACCTATGACACCGTCGTAAAGAGCCCGATGGGCGACCAGAAGGGCACGCTGACCGTGGTGCCGGGCGACGATGGCAACAGCTTCACCGGCTCGATGGCCGGCGGCATGGGCTCGATGGACATCACCGACGGCACGATCGAAGGCGATACCCTCAAGTGGAAGATGGACATGACCGTCCCGATGCCCATGACCCTCAACTGCACCGCTACGGTGACCGGCGACCAGATGACCGGCACCGTCAATGCGGGCGCTTTCGGCGACATGCCGCTGACCGGCGAACGTCAGGGCTAAGCCTCGTAGCTACCCAACACAAAGGGCCGCCGGAGCGATCCGGCGGCCCTTTTTTATTGTCGCATTGGCCGGGGTTAGTCGGTGATGGAAAAATCGAAGATCCGCGAGGTCTGGGCGCCAACGCTGGCCATGCCTGCCCCGCCACCGGTTTGCGACGAATATAGAAATCCGTACTCACCGGGCTCCAGATCGATGTTCGGCTGCACTCTGAACACGCCCGGAGCCAACCGCTCGTAATCGAAGGGGATTTGATCTTTCGTCATGACCCCGGCTTTGGCCCCGCCGATGTTGAACTTGCCCACCTTCGCTTCGCGGCGGTTCTTCTTCACATCGAATTTGACGAGGCTGAACTCTGCGGGAGAAGTTACCGCACCGGCCATCCAGAAGTTCCCGCCACCGCGGTTGGATAGCGAGCTGTTGGCTTCATCGAAATAGAAGTAAAAGGTCGGTCGCAGCACGCTCGCGGCGGTTCGGGCCGATCTTTGTGGGATCACAGCCTTGAAGCTCATCGAAGCGATTCCGCCGGTCAGCGCATAACCCAGAAACCCCCCGGTTTTGGTTTGGTTGGTAGTCGTCGCATCGATGTACTGCATCTTGGGATCGGGCAGCCAATCCGCCATCAAATAGACGCCCGATGCATGCGGAACCATGGGATCGGGATCGTCCATCGAAACGGTCGCTGAGCTCGAAACGCTCGGAGCATTCGATTTCGCGATCATTGCCGCAATGACCGAAGACGGCACTCCGGCATTCTTCAGCCCGATAAGCTGATTGGTCGTCACGTCGAAGCGGGAGGCTGTCGCATCGATCTTTGCAATGATCGCTTCTTCGCCGAGCCCGATATCTACCAATTGCACGATCGCTTCATTGTCGAGCGTCTCGGCAGACAGCGGCGTTGCAGAAAGTGCGGCCGCAGCCAGAAAGGCGAAAATAGTTTTGGTTTTCATGGAGCCCCCAATTTATCAGCCCCATACTGTATTGGCAGGGACCCACGCGTCAATCTCAATACCACGGGGCAGACGCAGTTACTTTCTACGAAGTCATCGCGATTTCTTGTGTGGCGGGTGCGCCAGATACGAACAA
Source organism: Qipengyuania sp. Mu-71 (assembly GCF_036867055.1). Taxonomy (NCBI): domain Bacteria; kingdom Pseudomonadati; phylum Pseudomonadota; class Alphaproteobacteria; order Sphingomonadales; family Erythrobacteraceae; genus Qipengyuania; species Qipengyuania sp. Mu-71. Next base: position 1,971,141 of record NZ_JBAJHR010000001.1, read on the forward strand.
GAAGGGCCGCCGGAGCGATCCGGCGGCCCTTTCTATTTGCGGCGAGGTGGACGGGGTCTAGCGGACCACGTCCATTTCCTCGATCAGGCCGTGGGCGCCGTCGACCTTGTCCATCACCCACAGCATGTAGCGCGTGTCCACATGGATCGTGCGCGTGGTGCGCGGGTCGAAGTCCCAGTCCGAATTGACGCTTTCGAAGGTCCCGTCGAACAGCAGGCCGACCAGTTCGGCGCGCGCGTTGAGCGTGGCCGAGCCGCTGTTGCCGCCGGTGCTGTCGAGGTCCGACAGGAAGTTCACGGGCACCGAACCGATGCTGTCCAGCGCATAGGGGCCGTAATCGCCCGCCCGGATGCTGGCGAGCTGGCCTTCGGGCGCGTTGAACGGCTCTTCGCCGGTATCCTTTTCGAGGATGCCTTCGAGCGTGGTGAACGGCAGATAGGCCATGCCGTCGCGCGGGCTGCCGCCCAGCACCTTGCCATAGGTCACGCGCAGCGTGCTGTTGGCATCAGGATAGGTCGCCGCGCCCTGGCTGCGCTGCCACTGCGTGATCGCGTCCATATAGGCGGGACGCAGCGCCAGCGCGCGGCCTTCGCGCTGCTCGCTCTCGGCCTCGAGCTTGCGCTCGTAATCGTAGAGCGCGACCGCCAGCTGCATGAAGGGATCATCGCTCGCCTCGAGCTCGGCGGCGCTCGCTTCCATCAGCGCAAGCCGTGTCTCGCTCTCGTCCAGCGTGGTGCCCGCGTAATAGCCATCCACGATCGCATCGAGCTGCTTGGCATCATCGACGCCCGTCAGGCCCAGCGCCTCGTCGAACACCGCCACGCGTTCGGCTTCCGGCTGCGCGAGATAGCCGTCGAGGAACAGCAACCATTCGGCCTTGTCGACCGCCGCGTCATAGCGCCGGTCGAGCGCCTGCAGGCCCTGGCGGAAGAACGCCATGTCGCGCTCCTGGTAGCCGCTTTCGCGCTGCGCATCGGGCAGCTCGCGTTCCTTGGCAAGGCGGTAGAGCCGCTGCGCAGCCGATAACAGCTGCGCGCGCGTGGCATTGCCATACCAGAAATTGGTCCGCGCCGCGGTGGCGCTTTCCCCGGTCAGCGTGTCGAGCGAAGCCAGCGCCTCGCCATAAGGGCTGCGCGCAGCATCGGCGGCGATCCACGCATCGAGCGCAGCCTCGCGCTGGCGCCGGCGATCGACGAGGCCCACCCGGCGCGCGCCATCGATCTGCCCGCGCAGGTTCTTCTCGTAATTGTTGAGCCCAGCGAGCCGCGATTCGTATTTCACGCGCGCGTCGGAGCCGACCGGCGCAGCCTCCTCGATCGTGTCGATCCAGTCGTTGAGCAGCGTGACGAAGGTCGGATAGGTCCATTCGAAGGTGTTCTCGACTTCGCCCAACCGCGCATAGCGCTGGGTGGACCCCGGATAGCCCGCGGCCATCACGAAATCGCCGTCATCGAGACCGGCTGCGCTTACCTTCAGATGGTGTTCGGGCCGGTAGGGGACATTGTCCTCGGCATATTCGGCCGACGATCCGTCGGGCGCGACATAGGCACGATAGAAGGCGAAATCGCCGGTATGGCGCGGCCACATCCAGTTATCGATATCGCCGCCATATTTACCGACCGCATCGGCGGGGGCGTAGACCAGCCGCACATCCTTGACCTCGAGCCGCTTGATCAGCGTGTACTCCTTGCCGCCGTAGAAGCCCGCGACGAGGCAGCGATAGCCCGCTTCCTGCTCGCATTCGGCGGTGATGTCCTTCACCCGCTGGTCGACCGTGTCATAGCGCTCGGTCGGCGAAAGCGTGTCGATCCCGTCGCGCACCCGCGCGGTGACATCGCTGATTTCGGTGGTGACATAGACGCGCGATCCGGGCGCGGCGGGCAGTTCGTCGCCCTTCGCCTGCGCGAGGAAGCCGTTCTCGAGATAATTGTTCTCGGCGGTCGAATTGTACTGCACCGATCCGCGCGCGCAGTGATGGTTGGTGACCACCAGCCCCTCGGGCGAAACGAAGCTCGCCGAACAGCCCTGCAACTGGACGATCGCGCCCATCGGGAAACCGGTGAGGTCGGACAGCTTCTCGGGCGAAACCTCGAGCCCCATGGCGCGCAGATCGTCAGCGATTTCGGGTAGCTGGCCGGGGGTGAACATCCCCTCCTTGGCAGCCAGCGGGGCGGATGCGACGCAGGCCATCAGCGCTGCGAACACGGCAGTGTTTCTCATCGGGATACAGTCCTCATTCCAGATGCGCGGGGACGCGCCAATGGCGCAGAGGCTAGGCCCCCCCCGACGGCGGAGCAAGCGCGTGCTCGGCGAGCTTCATCTGGGCTCGACCGGCGCCGCCGAAACGGCCCGGTCAGGCGTTCAGCCTAGCTTGTCCTTGAGGATCTGGTTGACCACCGCGGGATTGGCCTTGCCCTGCATCGCCTTCATCGTCTGGCCGACGAAGAAGCCGAACAGCTTGTCCTTGCCGCCGCGGTACTGTTCGACCTTGTCCTCGTTATTGGCGAGGATTTCGTCGATCGCGGTTTCGATCGCGCCGGTGTCGGAGACCTGCTTGAGGCCCTTCTCATCCGCGATCTTTTCGGGCGCGCCGCCTTCCTTGAGGACGATTTCGTAGATTTCCTTGGCCTGGCCGCCCGAAATCTCGCCCTTGTCCTGCATCGCAAGGATACTGGCCTGCGCTTCGGCGGTGGCATTGGCCATATTGGCCTCGTCGCCAAGCGACTTGACCACGCCTGGGGCGACCGAGAGCGCCCAATTGGCGACCTGCGTCGCGACCTTGGCCTCGCTCTTGCCGATCTTCTCCGCCGCCACCTTGAGCAGCGTTTCGAACCGCGCGAAGGTTTCCACCTCGGCGGTCAGCTCGCGCGCATTGTAGGGCGTCAGGCCCAGCTCGTTTTCGTAGCGCGTGCGCTTGGCGTCGGGCAGCTCGGGCAGCGACGCGCGGCATTCGTCGAGGAAACCGTCTTCGAGCTCGAGCGGGAGCAGGTCGGGATCGGGGAAGTACCGGTAATCATGCGCATCTTCCTTGCTGCGCATCGACCGGGTTTCGTTGCGGTCAGGGTCGTAAAGCCGCGTTTCCTGGACCACCGTACCGCCATCCTCGATCAGATCGACCTGGCGGCGTGCTTCCTGCTCGATCACCGCCATGACGAAGCGGACCGAATTGACGTTCTTGGTCTCGGTGCGGGTGCCGAGCTCGCTGTCACCGACCTTGCGGACCGAGACATTGACGTCGGCGCGCATCGAACCCTGCTCCATATTGCCGTCGCACGATCCGACATAGCGCAGGATGCTGCGCAGCTTGCGGACATAGGCGCCGGCCTCTGCGGGCGAGGTCATATGCGGCATGGACACGATTTCCATCAGTGCGACACCGCAGCGGTTGAGATCGACATAGGACATCGTCGGATGCTGGTCGTGCATCAGCTTGCCCGCATCCTGCTCGACATGGATGCGTTCGATGCCGATGACCTTGTCTTCGGGTATGCCGGCCTTCTCATCCGCTTCGATCAGCAGCTGCCCCTCGCCCACGATGGGGTGGTAAAGCTGGCTGATCTGATAGCCCTGCGGCAGATCGGCGTAGAAGTAGTTCTTGCGGTCGAACCGGCTGTATTTGTTGATCTGCGCCTCGATCGCCATGCCGGTGCGCACCGCCTGACGGATGCATTCGCGATTGGGCACGGGCAGCATGCCCGGCATCGCCGCATCGACAAGGCTGACCTGCGTGTTCGGCTCGGCCCCGAATTCCGTACTCGCGCCGCTGAACAGCTTGGCGTTGGAAGTGACCTGCGCGTGGACCTCGAGGCCGATCACGACCTCCCATTCGCCCGTGGCGCCCTGGATGCGGTAAGTGCTCATATCAACTCTCACGTCATCCCAGCGAAAGCTGGGATCTTTCTCGGTCACGTCCGACCTGGCGGACAGCGATCCCAGCTTTCGCTGGGATGACGAAAATTACCACCACTTCTCCGGCTGCGCGTCGAACCCGGCGCGCTGCTGGATCGCGAGGCCGGTGTTGAGCACGCCCTGCTCGTCGAACGGCTTGCCCACGATCTGCAGCCCGAGCGGCAGGCCGTCGTCATTGACCATGGCGGGTACGCTCATCGCGGGCAGGCCGGCCAGCGATGCCGGCACGGCGAAGACGTCGTTGAGATACATCGTCAGCGGGTCTTCATTGAGCGAGCCGAGCGGGAAGCTGGCCGTCGGCGTGGTCGGCGCGAGGATCGCGTCGCATTGCGCAAACGCCTGCTCGAAGTCCTGGCTCACCAGCGTGCGGATCTTCTGCGCCTGCGTGTAATAGGCGTCGTAGAAGCCGGCGCTCAGCACATAGGTGCCGATCAGGATACGGCGCTTGACCTCGTCGCCGAACCCGGCGGCGCGGGTGGCGGCATACATGTCCTGCAGGCCCGCCCCGTCAGGCAGGTCGCGCAACCCATAGCGCACGCCGTCATAGCGCGCGAGATTGCTCGAGGCCTCGGCGGGCGCGACGATGTAATAGGCGGGCAGCGCGTATTTGGTGTGCGGCAGCGAGATATCGACGATCTCGGCACCCGCATCGCGCAGCCATTCCTTGCCATGTTCCCAGCTCTTGAGAATGGCCTCGTCGGTGCCGTCCATCCGGTATTCCTTCGGGATACCGATCTTCTTGCCCTTGAGGTCTGCCGACAGGCCCGCTTCCCACTGCGGCACGTCCAGCTTGAGGCTGGTCGCGTCCTTGGGATCGAAGCCCGCCATGGCTTCGAGCATGATCGCGCAATCTTCGACGCTGCGTGCCATAGGGCCCGCCTGGTCGAGGCTGGAGGCGAAGGCGACCACGCCCCAGCGGCTGCAACGGCCATAGGTCGGCTTGATCCCGCAGATACCGGTGAAGGCGGCGGGCTGGCGGATCGAACCGCCGGTGTCGGTGCCGGTGGCAGCGGGCGCGATCCGCGCGGCGACCGCGCTGGACGAACCGCCCGACGAACCGCCCGGGCTCATCGCGGCATTGCTGCCTTCCTTGCGCCAGGGCGAATTGACGTTGCCGAAATAGCTGGTCTCGTTCGAGCTACCCATCGCGAACTGGTCGAGATTGAGCTTGCCCAGCATGCCCGCACCCGCATCCCACAGGTTCTGCGAGACAGTGCTCTCGTATTCCGGGGTAAAGCCTTCGAGGATATGGCTCGCGGCGGTGGTCTGCACGCCCTTGGTGGCGAACAAATCCTTCATGCCGATCGGCACGCCGCCCATGGCGCCCAGATCCTCGCCCTTGGCGCGCTTGGCATCGGCCGCATCGGCCGCCGCCAGCGCATGGTCGGGCGTGGTCACGATGAAAGCGTTGAGGTCGGCGGCGTCGGCCACGGCGGCGTTGAAGGCTTCCGCCACTTCGCGCGCGGTGAAACTGCCGCCCGCCACGCCATCGCGGATCTCCTTGACGCCGAGTTTGGTCAGTTCGGTCATGCTTCGTCACCCTGAACTTGTTTCAGGGTCCATTTCGCCACAATCACGGTGTCGTCCTCAAAAGAGCTGCGTTCCTGTTCCTGGATCCTGAAACACGCGCGGCTTCGCCGCTGTTCAGGATGATCGAATGAAAATGCGTGGCTTTTCATTCGATCACCTTGGGCACGCCGAAGAAGCCGTGTTCGGCGGCGGGGGCATTGGCGAGCACATCCTCGCGCCGCCCGCCGCCGGTCTTGGGTTCGGCATCGACCACATCGTCGCGCAGGCGCAGCGTGTTCGGGATGACCGCGGTCATCGGCTCGACGCCGCTGGTATCGACCTCGCCCAGCTGTTCGACCCAGTCGAGGATATTGTTGAGTTCGGGGACCATCGTATCGAGTTCGTCATCGCCCATCTTGATGCGGGCGAGCGAGGCGATCTTGGCCACTTCTTCGCGTGTGACTGACATGCTCGCGCACTAGCCGCGCGGGGGCCGCGCTTCAAGCGTGATGCTGCGGTGCAATGCTATTCGAAAGGATCGCCCGCGGGCTGGCCGTCGATATAGACCCGCCGCCCAGTCCACTCGCGGATTTCGACCTGTGATCCCGCGCGCTGTTCCGGCGCGTCGAACTCCGCCCTGATCGCGGCTTCGCGGACTGCCGTCACCGCTGCCTGATCGGCCGGCTGGGCTAGATCGAACTCTTCCCACGCGATGCGCCCATCCTCGACCAGGGCGACGCGGCGCCGCCCATTGTCGCCGGGCCCGGCATCCAGCGCCACACAGGGGTTGTCGCAGCGCCACGGCGAGGCGCGGACATGGCTTTCGACGTGGCGGCGCAGCGTCTCGTCCTCGAACTGCATCCGCAAATTCGCGAGCCGTTCGTTGCGCTCGGTGCCTCCCTCAACATCCCGATAGGTGCGAGCTTCCTGCGCGAGGGCACTGGCGGCAAGCTCTGCCGCCTTGGCATCGTCACTCTTCGCCAGCCGCTCCAGAGCATCACGCCCCGCATCGCCGAAATCCCAGCGCAGCGCGTCGAAATCGAATTCGTCGACCGAAACCTCTCCGCTTTCGAGCCGCGCGATCTGGTTGCGCGCGGAGATTGCGCCGAAATCGAACAGCGGCAGCGCGAGGATGAAGGCAAGCACGCAGGTCGCCACCGCGAGATGCATGTTCGCGCGGCGTACGCGCTCCATCCACCCTGCCATGCGCCCGCGGATCGGTGCGGCGAAATAGGCGACGCCGTAGGCCACCGCGACAGCCACCGCGACGATGCCCCACAGCCGTTCGGGGCTGAGCCCGTATTCGCCGATCCGCGTGCCGGTCGAGATCGCCGCGAGCAGCGCCAGCGGGAGGATCGCCAGCGCCAGCACCAGCGAAGCCCAGCGCAGCGCGCGGTTGCCGCTGACCTCGTGATCGGCGTTGCGAATCACCGCATTGACCAGCACGAAGGCGACCACCGCCACCGACAGCAGCAGCGGCGTGGGGCTTTCGGTCGCATTCCACAGCACCGCTATGCCGCTCGCCAGCACGGCCAGCAGGAAGATCGCCAGCGCGGCTGCCAGCGGCACCGCGATGATCGAGAACACCAGCATCACCACCGATTGCAGCGTGCCGATGATCTTCAACTGGTTGCGCAGCACGCCCAAGGCGGCGCCAAATGCCGCACCCGAGAAGGTCCAGCCGAACCATGGTTCGTCGACCACGTTCTCGACGATATCGATATCGATGGCCGAGAACAGCGCCGCCAGCAGCACCACCAGCAGCCAAGAAACACCGGTGAAGACAAGCGCCCCGGCGCCGCTGATGGCATCGGTCCAGACATGGAAGTGCGTCTGGTCATAGGCCGTCCGCCAGCGCAGCCGGTGGAACCCCGCCTGGAACAGCGGCAAGGCCAGCGTGATCGCGACCAGCCCCGCGGCAAGCCAGAAAGATTTGTCGGCATAGCGGTCACCCGCGACCGTGACGCGCCAGGCGATCCCCGCCATGACCAGCGCGACCAGTCCGGCAAAGACCAGCGGCTCCTTCCAGCGGAGGCGATCGACGGTGAAGGCAAGCGCCAGCGGACCAAAGGCAAATGCGGCAACCAGCGCGGCGCGCCACGGCGGCATGTTGTCCGCATTCCAGTCGGAGAACAGATGGACACAGAGCCCGGCGATGCCGAGCAGTGCCGCGAGAAGCCACGGGCGCAGCGGCCAGTCGGCATGGGTGACGGGCGCGTGGGCCTGGGTCATCTCACTCATGCGCCTCCCCTTTGTGGCTGGATTACTGGCTTTGTGGCTGGATTACTGGCCCGGTGGCGGCCCCGCCTGGCCTTCGGCGCCCTGTTCGCCCATCATCTGCTGCAGGGCAGCGGCGCGGGCCTGGAAATCGTCGCGGCTCATGAAATCGACCACTTCGACCTCGAACACCAGATCGGCATTGGCCGGGATCGGCGAGCCCGGGGGCGGTTCGGCGCCATAGGCCTGTTCGGCGGGAATCGTCAGCACGTAGCTGCCGCCCTTCTGCATCTGCTGCAGGCCCTCGATAAAGCCGTCGATGATCGCGCCTTCTTCGAGCAGCAGCGGATTGCCTTCGGGGAACAGGCCCGGCGGCACCGGCAGCGGCTGCGAGCGGTCGAATTCGGTCCCGTCGGCGAGCTTGCCGACATAATTGACGAACACCACGTCGCCGACCTGGGGCGAATCGCCCGCACCCGCGGTCACCGTCTCGACATCGAGCCCCTTGGGCATGGCGGCCCAGGCCAGACCGGCGCCGATGAGGACGGCGAGGATCACCCCGAGCCACAGCTTGGTCAACGAGCCCTTGGCGACGGGCTGGAGGGGAACGCGGGTAATCTCGGTCATGGGTAATTCTTCCGGATACGCAAAGGGCGCGGATTGCTCCGCGCCCTCATGGCTTAGCTTCGATATCGCATCAACGGCTTATTTGACGCCGTCACGCTCCATCCGCTTGCGCTCGAGCTTGCGCGCGCGGCGCACGGCAGCGGCCTTTTCGCGGGCGCGCTTCTCGCTCGGCTTCTCGTAGTGGCGGCGCAGCTTCATTTCGCGATACACACCTTCACGCTGCAGCTTCTTCTTGAGCGCGCGGAGGGCCTGGTCGACATTGTTATCGCGAACCATGATCTGCATAAACTTCAATACCTCGACTTTGCGGGCCAGAGCCCGCGCAAAAGCGGGGTATGCCTCCTTGAATAGGGTTTCGCTTGTTCAACGAAAAGCGCGCCGAATCCGTTCCGGACCGGCTCGAACGGAGGCGCACATACGGATTCTCGCGACTGAAAGCAAGTATTACTCGCTCGCTGCAGCATCGGGATGACGAACGCGCAATTGGCGGCTAAGGGCAGCGGCAATGTCCACCTTTACTCCATTTGTCGCCGCACTGCACGTCTTTGTCGGCGGCGGGTTCGGCGCAGTACTGCGCTGGCAGCTCGGCCGCGCGATGACCGGCTGGCTTGGCGTGCCCATCGTCACCGCCTTTCCTTTCGCCACGCTCGCGGTCAATGCCGCAGGTAGCCTCGCCATGGGCCTGCTCGCCGGATGGCTGGCGCGCCACGGCGGCGGGGGCGGCGAACAATTGCGCCTGTTGCTGGGGGTCGGCCTCCTCGGCGGCTTCACCACCTTCAGCGCGTTCAGCCTCGAAATGGTCATGCTGCTCGAACGCGGCAATTATCTCTTCGCCCTGCTCTACGCGATCCTGTCGCTCGCCATGGGCATCACCGGGTTGATGGTCGGGCTTGGCGTGATGAGGATGGCAGGATGAAAACCTCCGACGAAGTACGCAGCTTCACCGTGGACGCCGACGATGACGGGATTCGCGTCGATCGCTGGTTCAAGCGCCACCTGCCGCAGGTCGGCTTCGGCACGGTCAGCAAATGGGCGCGCACCGGGCAGGTCCGGGTCGACGGCAAGCGGGTGAAGCCCGACGACCGGCTGGCCGAAGGACAGCAGATCCGCGTGCCCCCGGGCGGCGATGCGCCGCACAAGCAGGCCAAGACCAAGCGCGAGCTCAAGCCCGCCGAGATCGAACAGGCCGAGGCCATGCTGATCGAGCAGACCAAGAGCGCGCTGGTGATCAACAAACCGCCAGGCCTTGCGACGCAGGGCGGGACCAACACGTTCAACCATGTCGACGGCCTGCTCGACGCCTATGTCGAAGGCGAAGACGATCCGCGCCCGCGGCTGGTCCACCGGCTCGACAAGGATACCAGCGGTGTTCTGCTGGTCGCGCGCACCCCGGGCAGCGCGGCCTATTTCTCGAAACGCTTCTCGGGCCGCAGCGCCAAGAAGATCTACTGGGCGCTGGTGATCGGCGTACCCGATGTGAAAGAGGGCGTGATCGAGGCGCCGCTTGCCAAGCAGCCCGGATCGGGCGGCGAGAAGATGCATGTCGACCACGAGGGCGGCCAGCCGGCCAAGACCAAGTACCGGGTCGTCGATGCAGTGGGCAAGAAAGCCGCCTGGCTCGAACTGCAGCCGCTGACCGGGCGCACGCACCAGCTCCGCGTGCATTGCGCGGCGATGGACCACCCGATCGTCGGCGACGGCAAATATGGCGGCAAGGAAGCCTTCCTGACCGGCTCGATCAGCCGCAAGATGCACCTCCACGCGCGGCGGCTGATCATCGACAGTCCCGATGGCGGCAAACTCGACGTGACTGCGGACCTGCCCGAACATTTCGCCGCTTCGATGGAGCAGCTCGGCTTCGATGTGAACCTGTCCGATGCCACCCCCATGCGCGACGATCCGCCGCCCAGGACACGCGAGGAAAAGAAGCAGCAGGCGCGCCAGCATGCGAAGAACTATCGCAAGTCGCAGCGCTCGCCGCGGCGTGCGCGCGGTGCAGCGCCGACCAAGCCGAAGAAGCCCCGGGGCAAGGCCTGATGCATCCCAACCCGCTCTACCACGGTAACGATCGGCCAGCCATCGAAGCGATGATTGCCCAAATCGGCGTGGGGACCGTGTTCCTGCAGACCCCCGCCGGTCCGCGCGCGGCGCGAACCCCGCTTGTCATGGGCGGGCAAAACCGCATTCACTTCCATCTGGCGAAAGCCAATGCGCTGTTCGATCATCTGGACGGGGCCAGCACGCTGGTCACCGTGGACGGACCCGGCGGCTATGTCTCACCGCGCTGGTACGCGAACCGCGATACGGTCCCGACATGGAACTATGTCGCGGTCGAGGCGGTCGGAACGGTACGCCGCATGGCCGACGACGAACTCGAAACCTTCCTCCATCGCCTGATCGCGTTGCAGGAAGACCGGCTGGGCGCGGACCGCTGGTCCGCCGACGAAGCCAGCGAAACCGTGTGGCAGCGCCTGTTCACCGGGATCGCGGGTTTCGAACTCGCGGTCGAGGAATACCGCCCTACGATCAAGCTGTCGCAGGACAAGCCCGCCCCCGTTCGCGCGGCCATCGCTGCGGGGCTCGAAAGCGCGGGCAATCGCGACCTCGCCGCGGCAATGCGCGAGCTGCCCGCATGAGCCGCTTCGTCGTATTCGATTGCGATGGCACGCTCGTCGACGGGCAGGCGGCGATTTGCGAGACGATGGAGCTCGCTTTCGCCAATGCGGGCCTGGTCGCCCCCGAACGCAACAAGGTGCGCCGGATCGTCGGGCTCAGCCTGCCCTATGCGCTGCGCGAACTGGCGCCCGAAGCCAGCGACGACCAGCGTCACGCGGTGGTCGAGGCCTATAAGCTGGGCTATCGCGACCTGCGCCTGTCGGGTGCGCTGCGCGAGCCCCTGTTCGACGGCATCGCCGCGCTGATCGACGAACTCGACGCCGAAGGGCGGCTGCTGGGCGTCGCCACGGGCAAGAGCGACCGCGGGCTGCACGCCTGTCTCGACACGCATGGCATCAAGCACCGGTTCGTATCCTTGCAGACCGCCGACCGCCATCCGTCCAAGCCGCATCCCGCCATGCTGGAAGCCGCACTGGACGATGCAGGCGTGTCCCCGGCCGATGCGGTAATGATCGGCGATACCAGTTTCGATATGGAAATGGCGGTCGCCGCCGGCGTGCGCGCGATCGGTGTGTCGTGGGGCTATCACGAACCGCAGGAACTGTTCGATACGGGCGCCAGCGCCGTCGCCGAAACCGCACAGCAATTGGGAGATTTGATCCGTGGACCAGCATGATCCGGCCAAGGCGCGCTTCCTGACGATCCAGGCCGTCCGCCTGTCGGGCGTGGCGCTGGCGGTGCTCGGCGCACTGGTGCTGGGGCAGATCCTGCCGCTGCCCGAATTCGTCGGCTACATCTTCCTCGCGCTGGGCGCGGTCGACGTGTTCATCCTGCCGATCTTCCTCGCCAAGCGCTGGAGAAGCGGCGAGTGAAGCGGTTCTACAAGAACGTCAGTGTCGAGCGGAGTGCAGCGGGCTATCACGTCGCGCTCGACGGTCGCCCGGTCAAGACGCAGCGCGGCGGGAGCCAGGTCGTGAGCTCCCAGGCGCTGGCGGAGGAACTGGCCGCCGAATGGGCGGGCCAGGGCGAGACGATCGATCCCGCGCGCTTCGCCTTTCGCGACATGGCGGATTATGCGCTCGATGTCGTGCCCACCGACCGCGCGGGGATAGCCGCCAAGCTGCTACGCTATGCGGAAACCGACACGCTCTGCTATCGCGCCGATCCGGACGAGCCGCTGTGGCACCGCCAGCGCGACGTGTGGGACCCGCTGGTCGATGCGCTGGAAGCGCGCGAGGGTGTGACGCTCGAACGCGTCAGCGGCGTCGTCGCCCGCCCGCATCCGGCGGCAACGATGGAGACCCTCAAGGCGCGCATCGAAACCCACGACGACTTCACACTCGCCGCGCTGGAGCAATTGACCGCGCTCGCCGCATCCTTGTGCATCGGCCTTGCCGCGCTGGATGACGATGCCGACGGAGAAGCGCTGTGGGCCGCCGCCAATCTCGAGGAAGACTGGCAGATCGAGCAATGGGGCGCGGATGAAGAAGCCGCCGCGCGCCGCGCGAAGCGGCTGGAGGCGTTTCTAAAGGCGATGGCCTTCGTACGGCTGGTGCGCGCCTGAACCGGCCTAGCCGACCCAGTCGGCGATTTCTCCGGCGACCTCGTTGGCCGCCCGGTTGAGCGCCGGGCCGACGAAGGCGGTTTCGGGCGCGGTAACGGGGACGCGCGCTTCGAAGCGGCGCGTCATCGGCTCCGCGTCATTGGTGTTGCGCACCGCGTCGAAGGTCACCACGGCTTCGCGTGTGCGCGCGTCATAGCCGAAGGCGCGCAGCGAGCCGTGAAGGCGATCGGTCGCGTTGACCCCCGGATCGGCGCCATCGATGACCACGCGGCCGGTGCGCGAACGGATCGTTTCGGCGACCAATTGCCCGAACAGGCGCGCGGGCCGATCGACCCAGACGGCGTCCTGCAGATAGGCGAGCTGCGTATCGGTAACCTGCACCGGCACGCGGGTGACATCGAGCGCGCGGGTCGCTTCGAATTCGACCATGGCCAACGCGGTGCCCTGCGCGGCTGCATCGCCGGCGCCCGCGGGTGCGGTCGCGGTGGGCGTCAGCGTCAGCAGGCTGTCGGGTGCTTCGCCGCCGAAGCTGAGGCAGCCACCGAGCAGCAGGACCGGGGCCAAGGCGGCAAGTGTGATGGTGCGTGTCATGCTCTGGCCCCTTACGGCTTGTAGTCGGGCAGCGGCTGGCTCGAAAGCAGCGCGCCCGCGCCCTTCTCGTCGATCGTCTCGGTCACATCGCGCAGCGCCTTGCTGGTCGCGCGCAGATCGCGCAGCGTGGCTTCGGCGGCGGGCAGTGTGCTTTCGGTCAGCTGCCGGGTGGCCGGGCGCGCTTCGTTGAGCGTGTCTTCGAGCGCCTTGGCCGCGCCGCTGGCGGATTCAAGCGTCGAGCGCAGGTCGCGCGCGATCGCTTCGCCCTCCTGGTTGAGGATGCGATCGGTCGAGGCGGTGACCTTCTCGAACTGGTCGAGCGCCTCGCTCGCTTCGCGCAAGGTCACCTGCAGTTCGGCCATCGTACGTTCGAGCTGCGGCGCTGCAGCGGCAAAGCCCGCGCTGGCGGCATTCGTGTTGGCGAGGATCTGCGAGATTTCTTCCTGGTTGCGGTCGCTCAGCAGGACGGTCAGCCGCTCGGTCAGCGTGGCCAGCCGCTCGAGCAGCAGCGGCGCGCTGGCGAGCACGGCGCCGAACCCGCCGCCGGTGGTGGGCGGAATGATCGGCACGCCTTCGGTGCAGGCGGTGGTCTCGCACGAAATCGGCGGCGCCCCGCTGCGCGCGCCATCGAGCGTGATGGTCGAAACGCCGGTGAAGCTGCCCTGGATCGTTGCGGTGGTGCCGACGAGGATGGGCACGCTTTCCTTCACCTTGATCCGTACGCGGACGAATTCGGGGTCCTTGTCCCACAGCACGATTTCATTGACCTGCCCCACGGGCACGCCGGCGAAATCGACCGAGCTGCCATTGGCGAGACCGGCGACCGACTGCTTGAAGAAGATGTCGTATTCGTTCTGCGCCCCGCCGCCGAGGCGCGCGAGCCAGACGATGAACAGCGCGAGCGCGCCGAGGATCAGCAGCGTTACCGCACCGACCCAAACGTGATTTGCCCGCGTTTCCATTGGTTTCGCCCTATGCCTTGCCCGCAGGCGGTTTGTCCAACGCTTTGACCGCATGCGCGGCGACCGGTTTGTCCATGTGCTGGCGCAATTCGTCGAGCGCCTGCGCGGTCAGCGCCGCACGTCCGCGGGGCCCGTTGAAATATTGCTGGATCCACGGATGGTCCAGCTCCATCAGATTGGGAACGGTGTCGACCGCGATCACCTGCTTGTCCGCCAGCACCGCCACGCGGTCGCAGATTTCGTGCAGCGTATCGAGGTCGTGGGTGATCAGGAACACGGTCAGCCCGAGCGTTTCCTTCAACTCCAGCGTCAGCCGGTCGAAGGCCGCCGCACCGACCGGGTCGAGCCCCGCGGTCGGCTCGTCGAGGAACAGGAGTTCGGGGTCGAGCGCGAGCGCGCGGGCGAGCCCGGCGCGTTTCTTCATCCCGCCCGACAGTTCGGAGGGAAACTTGGCCACCGCTTCTTCGGCAAGCCCCGACAGCACCACCTTGTAGCGCGCGATCTCGTGGCGCAAGTCGGGTTCGATATCGGGGTAGAACTGCTTGAGCGGGACTTCGACATTCTCGCCCACGGTCAGCGTCGAGAACAGCGCCCCGCCCTGGAACAACACGCCCCAACGGTTGCGGATGCCGATGTTCACATTGGGATCGGTGTCGATGATCGACTTGCCGAACACGCGAATATCGCCCGCAGTCGGCCTTTGCAGCCCGATGATCGAGCGCATCAGCACGCTCTTGCCGGTGCCCGACCCGCCGACCACGCCGAGGATTTCCCCGCGCCTGACCTTGAGATCGAGGTTCTCATGAACGACCTGCGGGCCGAAGGCATTGGTCAGCCCCTCGACCACGATCGGGTAATCGCCGCGATAGCGTTCATGGCGGCCCAGTTCGCGCCCGGTTTCGTCCTGCGCCATCAGCCCCACCCGATTTCGGTAAAGAACACGGCGAAGAAGGCGTCGATCACGATCACCGCGAAAATCCCCGTCACCACCGCCATGGTGGTGCGAAGGCCGACGTCTTCCGAATTCCCCTTGACCTGCATGCCGTGATAGCAGCCCGCCAGCGCGACGATCAGCCCGAACACCGGCGCTTTGACCAGCCCGACCCACAAATCGTAGATCGGGACCACGTCCTGGATCCGCGTGAGGAAGGTCCAGAACGGAATGCCCAGCATGAACTGCCCGACGAACGCGCCGCCGATAATCGCAACCCCGGAGGCATAGAAGCCGAGCAGCGGCATCATCAGCACCGCGGCAAGGATGCGCGGAACGACCAGCGCCTCCATCGGCGAGATACCGATGGTCTGCATCGCGTCGACTTCCTCGGTCAGCCGCATGGTGCCGATCTGCGCGGCAAAGGCGCTGCCCGACCGGCCCGCAACCATGATCGCGGTCATCAGCACGCCCAGTTCGCGCAAGGTTATGCGCCCGACGAGGTTAACCGTCAGCGTCTCGGCGCCGAATTGCTGCAATTGCACCGCGCCCTGCTGCGCGATGACGACGCCGATCAGGAAGCTCATCAAGCCGATGATCGGGAGCGCCGACACCCCCACCAGTTCAAGCTGGCGGACCAGCGCGAGCACGCGGAAGCGGCGCGGATGGCGGATCAGGCTGCCGATGGAGATCAGCAGCGCGCCCAGAAAGCCGATCACACCGTATGCACCGTGGCGGGCGTTGAACAGCTTGTCGCCCACCGCCTGCGGCACGCGCTCCCACACGGGCAGGCGCGGCGCGGTGATGTCTTCCTCGACGCTCATGCCCTCGAGTGCGCCGACCAGCCGCTTGGCGCGATCGCTCGCACCGACGATCTCGGCATCGTGCGTCTTCGACAGGCTGCAGGCCACCCATGCGCCGACCGTATCGATTTCGCTGATGGCAGACAGGTCGATGGTGCCGATGGGGCCATCGAGGACCCGCAAATCCTGGTCGATCGCACCAATGGTCGAGACCAGATAGGGCCCGGAGAGCACGAGGACCGTAGCCCCGTCATCATCCTCGATCAGTTCGTATTCGGCGAAACCACCCATTGCGGCGTCGTATGCGAGCAAATCCTCCACTTGCCAAGCGGCTATCGCGCGAGTTCACCTGCAGCGTTGCATCGCACCAAGGGCGCTGGCAAAGGCCAGTCGCATGAGCACCGAGCTACCCACGACCTTCGACCCCGCCGAAATCGAGCAGCGCTGGTACGCGCATTGGGAAGACCAGGGCCTGTTCCGGCCCGACCGTCCCGATGCGCAGCCCTATACGATCGTCAATCCGCCGCCCAACGTCACCGGCAGCCTGCATATCGGCCATGCGCTCGACAATACGCTGCAGGACATCATGATCCGTTACGAACGGCTGCGCGGCAAGGACGCGCTGTGGGTGGTGGGCACCGACCATGCGGGCATCGCCACGCAGATGGTCGTCGAACGCCAGTTGGAGGCGAAGCAGGACAAGCGCACCAATTACAGCCGCGAGGATTTCGTGGCCAAGGTGTGGGAGTGGAAAGAGGAAAGCGGCGGCACGATCACGCGCCAGCTGCGCCGCCTCGGCTGCTCGATGGACTGGTCACGCGAACAGTTCACCATGGACCCGCATTTCAGCGCGGCGGTGACCAAGACCTTCGTCGATCTTTATAACGACGGGCTGATCTACCGCGACAAGCGGCTGGTCAACTGGGACCCCAAGCTCAAGACCGCGATCAGCGATCTCGAGGTTGAAACGCAGGATGTGAAGGGCAGCTTCTGGCACTTCCGCTATCCGCTTGAAGACGGCGTCACGCTGGCCGACGGACGCGACTATATCGAGGTTGCGACCACGCGCCCCGAAACCATGCTGGCCGACATGGCGCTGGCGGTGCATCCCGATGACGAGCGCTACAAGAGCGTGGTCGGCAAGCATGTCGTCCTGCCGATCACCGGCCGCCGCGTGCCGATCGTGGCCGACGAACATGCCGATCCCGAACTGGGCAGCGGCGCGGTGAAGATCACCCCCGGGCACGATTTCAACGATTTCGAAGTCGGCAAGCGCGCCGGGTTCAAGCCCGCCGAGATGCTCAACATGCTCGATGGGGAAGCCAATGTCTGCCAGACCGCCGACGATCTGGTGCCCGAGGAATTCCTCGGCCTGCACCGGTTCAAGCGTGACGAGGTCGACGGCGCGCGCGAACTGGCCGTGCAGCGACTCAAGGACAGCGGCCACCTGATCCCGCATATCGCCAAGACAAAAAAGGGCGAGGAACAGGAACTCGATGCCGAACCGCGCACCATCGCGACGCCTTTCGGCGACCGCGGCGGCGTGGTGATCGAACCCTGGCTGACCGACCAATGGTATGTCGATGCCGAGAAGCTGGCGGTGAAGCCGATCGAGGCAGTGAAGAACGGCGAGGTCGAGATCGTCCCCAAGAGCTGGGAGAAGACCTTCTTCAACTGGATGGAAAACATCCAGCCATGGTGCGTCAGCCGCCAGCTGTGGTGGGGGCACCGGATCCCGGCGTGGTACGATGCTGAAGGCAAGGCCTATGTCGCACTGACCGAGGAGGAAGCGCAGGCGCAGGCAGGCGAAGGCGCCGCACTGACCCGCGACGAAGACGTGCTCGACACGTGGTTCTCCTCCGCGCTCTGGCCCTTCGCCACGCTTGGCTGGCCGGAGAATCCCTCTCCCCCTGCGGGAGAGGGAGGAGCGCCGACAGGCGCGGAGGGTGAGGGGGCGGCGACCCTGGTCGCCAAGCACTATCCCAACAATTTGCTCATCTCCGGCTTCGACATCCTGTTCTTCTGGGATGCCCGCATGATGATGATGGGGCAGTACTCCACCGGGCAGAACCCGTGGCCCAAGCTGTATCTGCACGGCCTCGTCCGCGCGGCGGATGGGCAGAAGATGTCCAAGTCGAAGGGCAATGTCGTCGACCCGCTGGGGCTGATCGACCAGTACGGCGCCGATGCGCTGCGCTTCTTCATGGCGGCGATGGAAAGCCAGGGCCGCGACATCAAGATGGATGACAAGCGGATCGAGGGATACCGCAACTTCGCCACCAAGCTGTGGAACGCGACGCGCTTCTGCCAGTCGAACGGCATCGGCGCGAGCACCAGCATTGCCGCGCCCGCAGCCACCCATGCGGTCAACCGCTGGATCATCGGCGAAGTCGTCCAGACCAGGCAGGCGCTCGATGCAGCGCTGGCCGATCTGCGTTTCGATGCGGCGGCAAACACGATCTATCACTTCGTGTGGGACCGATTCTGCGACTGGTATATCGAACTGGTCAAAGGCAATTTCGACGAGGAAACCAGGGCGGTCGCCGGCTGGGCGCTCGACCAGATCCTCGTGATGCTGCACCCCTTCATGCCCTTCATCACCGAAGAACTGTGGTCCAAGCAGGGCGACCGCGCCGATTATCCGCTGATCACTGCAAAGTGGGTCGATCCGCAGGCCGAGGTGGATGCCGAGGCCAAGGCCGAGATCGACTGGCTGATTGCGCTGACCAGCGCGATCCGCACCGCCAAGAACGAGCTGGGCATTGCCCCCGGCGCCAAGCTGGAAGCCTTCTGCCCCGCGCCCAGCGCGCTGGCGAAATCGGTGGTCGAGGCCAATGCCGGGGCCATCGAACGGCTCGCGCGCCTGACCGCGATCCACTTCGCCGAAGCGCCCGCTGGCGCGGCGATGCAGATTGCAGCGGGCGAGGATGCGCTTGTCATTCCGCTCGAAGGCGTGATCGACATCGAGGCGGAGAAGACCCGCCTGTCGAAGGCGCTGGAGGCCTCGGCCAAGGAAGCCAAATCGCTCGAAGGCCGGCTGTCGAACGCGAATTTCGTCGAACGCGCCAAGCCCGAAGCGGTCGAAAAGGCGCGCGCCGACCATGCGCACCACACCGCCGAAGTCGCGCGGCTCGAAGCCGCCCTGGCGCGGCTTGGCTGACAAAACACGCCTAACTCTCTCGTCACCCCGGACTTGATCCGGGGTCAGGCTTCTTCGCTCGGCCTCGTGCCCGCAACGAAGAACAGCCCGACCCCGGCTCGGAGGCCGGGGCGACGGATGGGGTGAACGAGGGCGACGATTTCCTACGCGCCCCGATTGTGTCATGAACGCGGCAATGGCCCACGACCCTACCCCCGCTTGCAAAGCGCATGTTCAATCGAGTGCATCGATCAAAACCCGCTTGACTGATCGGTTCGATTTTTGCGCCTGGACCGTGGTCCATGCGGTCCATGTGTTCGCCACGCACGACGAACCGAGTGAGCCTGCCCGATGCCGCTAGTCCTCGCCACGCAGGCTCCGGGTGAGCCGGAGATCTTCGCCAGCGTGCAGGGCGAAGGGCCCAGTGCGGGCATGCCCTGCACCTTCCTGCGGCTGTCGCGCTGCAATCTCGCCTGCGTGTGGTGCGACACCGCCTACACCTGGCACTTCGCGGGCGACGAGCGGCCGCACCGCGACGGGGTGGAGTTCGACCGCACGGCCAACCAGCTCACGCTGGGCGAGGAAGAGGTCGCCGCGCGTATCACCGCGCTGGGCCAGAAGCGCTTGGTCATCACCGGCGGCGAACCCTTGCTGCAGGCGCCCGCGCTGGCGCGGCTGCTGGGCCATTTGCCCGATGTCACGGTGGAGATCGAGACCAACGGCACGACCAGGGCAAGCCCCGCGCTCGACATCCGCATCGACCAGTTCAACGTCAGCCCCAAGCTCGCGCATAGCGGCAATCCTGCGGAACTGGCGCTCATCCCCGAGCGGCTCGACGCCTATGCCACCGACCCGCGCGCCTGGTTCAAATTCGTGATCGCTGCGCCGGCGGACCTCGACGAGGTGCTGGCGCTGCGCGATCGCTACCGGTTCAAGCCCGACCACGTCTTCCTGATGCCCGAAGGCACCGACAGCGAGACGCTGCGCGACCGCGAGCAATGGCTCGCGCCGCTATGCGTCGAGCACGGCTTCCGGATGAGCGACCGGCTGCATATCCATTTGTTCGGCGATACGCGGGGCACTTGAGACGTCAGTCATTGCAAGCGTAGCGAAGCAATCCAGTTCCAAGCGTTCGGGCCAGTGCCGAGTACTCTGGATTGCCGCGGCGCCTGCGGCTCCTCGCAATGACTCATATGGGCGGATTAGCCCTGCGAGCGCCAGCGCTGGACGGTGCGCTGGACCATGTCCTCTTCGCCGCCGGCATTGTTCCACAATTCGACGAAGCTGGGGTCTTCCGACGCGGGCCGTTTCGATTCCTCGAGATTGTCGAAGCTCATGCGGATCGGGACGGCGACACCCTCGCCGCAAATGATGCACTCGCGGTTGCGCAGTGCGGGGATCGCATCGAGGAAACCGCGCGCGCCTTCGGGCATCGCCGCGCGGACGAATTCCTGGTCGCGGTCGTTGTTGAGGCGCATCGAGAGGATCGTGCCGCATTGCGACAGCACGCCTTCGGCAAGGTCGGAGGGACGCTGCGTGATCAGGCCCAGGCTGATGCCGTACTTACGACCTTCCTTGGCGATCCGCGACAGGATGGTGCCAACCGAATTGCCATCGGCGTTCTTCTCGTTGGGGACGTAGCGGTGGGCTTCTTCGCAGACCAGCAGGATCGGCGAGGTCCGCTCGTCGCGGCCCCAGATGGCGAAATCGAACACCAGCCGGCTGAGCACCGCCACCACGGTCGAGGTGATGTCCGACGGGACGCCCGACACATCGATGATCGAAATCGGCTTGCCGTTCGACGGCATGCGGAAGATCTTGGCGATGAAATCGGCCATCGTGTCGGCCACCAGCATGCCCGAGAACATGAACTGGTAGCGCGGGTCGGCCTTGATCTCGTCGAGCTTGTTCTTGATCCGCATATAGGGCGCGGAATTGGTCGATTTGTCGAGCTTGCCCATCGCGTCCTGGATCTCGTTCGAGAGATCCGAGAGCAGGTAGGGGATCGGCGAATCCACGGTGATCTTGCCCATGTGCTCGGCCAGCCGGCTCTTCTGCCGCGCCTTGAGCAGGCATTTGGCGAGGATGTCGGCATCGACCTGATGGTCATTGCCGGTGCTGGTAATCAGCACTTCGCAATGCTCCTCGAAGTTCATGATCCAGTAGGGCATCTGCAGGTTCGAGACGTCGAGGATCACGCCCGTATTGCGAAACGCCGAGGCATATTCGCCATGCGGATCGATCATCACGATGTGGCCCTCGGGCGCGGCCTCGCAGATGCGGTGGAGGATCAGCGCGGCGCTGGTCGATTTACCCGTACCGGTCGACCCGAGCAGCGCGAAGTGCTTGCCGAGCATGGCATCGACATAGATGCCGGCGCGGATGTCCTTGGTCGGATAGACCTTGCCGATGGTGATCGCGCTGCGCCCATCGCTGGCATAGACCTGTTTCAGATCCGCGGTCGTCGCGGGATAGACCATCGCGCCGGGGACCGGATAGCGCGTCACGCCGCGGCGGAAGCGGTGGAGTTTGCCGGTGAGCTTCTCTTCGGTGCCTTCGCCGAGGAAGTCGATATTGGCGAGGATCGACCCCGCCTTGCGGTCCTGGCGCTGGTTGCGCACGCTGGCGAGCAGCCAGCTGTTGCCCACGCG
Source organism: Qipengyuania sp. Mu-71 (assembly GCF_036867055.1). Lineage (NCBI taxonomy): Bacteria > Pseudomonadati > Pseudomonadota > Alphaproteobacteria > Sphingomonadales > Erythrobacteraceae > Qipengyuania > Qipengyuania sp. Mu-71. Next base: position 1,992,660 of record NZ_JBAJHR010000001.1, read on the forward strand.
GATCTTGATCTGCGAGCCGACCTGGCCGGCCATGGCAACCGACGGATCGGTATCCTCGGCACATTCGTTCAGCCGCTGGAGGTCGATCGCGATCTGCGAACTGGAGCCCGCGATTTCGAGCACGACGCCGATCGGCTTGCCGGCGTTCTCCCCGACTGCCTCGGGTTCCTTGGCTGGCTCGGGCACCTCGCCGGTGTCGGGCGCGGCGGCAGGTTCGGGCGGGCGCGGCGGTGCTTCACCGAGCGTGGCGGCAGCGGGCGGCGCGGGACGTTCCGCCGGGTCTTCGCTGCGGGGCACCTCGAGCGGCGCGGGCTGCGGCTGTGCCTTCGGTTCCGGCTGGCTGATCTCGGCAACAGGCTGCTGCGGCTGGTGGACATAGCCCGAAGGCGACACCGCCGGAGCGGAGGACTGTTCGGCGCTGCGGCGGATGCGGTCGCGCAGCGAATTGCTACGCGGCTGGGGCGGCTCCGCGCCGTCTTCCTGCGCGGGGTCGAAACTGCGGTAATCCGGATTGCCTGTGTCGTTCATCGATCTGGCTGTGCCCCAACGTCAAACGCGCCCATTGCGCTGGCAGCCTGCCTGACCGAAACTGCTTAAGATGTGGTCAACGATAGTGCCCGGGAAAGGTCAGATCAGCGCGAATAATCGCCCGGCCGCCCAGCCCATTCCGACCGACAGCACAACCGCCAGCAGGCCGTAGACCAGCGCCCATTCCTGCGAGTAAACCGCGACGATCCGTTCGAAGCCGACTTTCTTGACCTCGACCTCTGCCAGCGCCGAGGCAATCACCCGGCCATCGCGCACCGCGAAGGTCTCCGCCGTATAGGTGCCGGTCGAGACATTGGAGGGCAGCGAGATACGCGACTGGTAGAGCACCTGTTCGCTGATCTGGACCCCGCCGAAATCCTGCTTGTAGAGCTGCTGGCGGGTCTTGAGATCGACCAGCCCGGATTTGAACCGCGCCTGTTCCTCGGGGTCGATCACCCCGCTGGGCGACAGCTGGATGTAATCGGTCCCGAATTCGTAGATCGCGGCGGTTTTCTCGTCGACGATCGCGTCGATCGGCTGCGAGGATGCGACCGCGAAATAGGATGGGACCGAGCGGAAGTCGCTGGTCGCGGCATTGACCCACACGCCGACAAAGCGTTCCTTCTCGCGCAGCCGCACGGGTTCGGACGGCCCCTTGAGCACGACCACGATGTCGTAATCGCTGCCAGCTGCGCGGCCCTGCGGATCGAGCACTGCGCCGAACAGCAGCAGTTCGGTGCCGGTGAACCCCTGCCGCACCTGCACCTCGTGCTGGCTGACTTCGGGCACGAGGATCGGATCACGCTGGCCCATCAGCGCAAAGGCGAAGAGGAGGAGCAGCAGCGCCCTCACAGCGGATACAACGTGTAGATTTCCTCGGGCTGGTAGAACAGGCCGAGGAACATGCGGAAGGCGACCGCCAGGACGGTCGCGGCGAGGATCAGGCGCAGCACTTCGGGCTTCGCCTTGACCGCGATCTGCGAACCGATCTGCGCACCCGTGACCGAGCCGACCAGCAGCAGGAAGACCAGCACGATATCGACCGCCTTGGTGGTCAGCGAGTGCATGATCGTGGTCGCCATGGTCACGAACAGGATGTTGTAGAGCGAGGTGCCGACGACCACATTGGCGCTCATCCCGAGGATATAGAGCATCGCGGGCACGAGAATGAACCCGCCGCCCACGCCCATGAGCATGGTCAGCACGCCCACGACGACGCCCACCAACAGCGGGGCGATCGGGGAGATATAGAGACCCGAGCGGTAGAAGCGCCAACGCATCGGCAGGCTGGCGACAAGAGGGTGGTGCCGCCGCCGCGCGGCTTGCGAACCGCCCTTGCCCCAAATCGTCTGGACCGCTTCGCGCGCCATCAGCATCCCGATGGTACCGAGCAGGACGACGTAGAGCGCGCTGATGACCACGTCGATCTGGCCGATCGCGCGGAAGAACCGGAACAAGAGCGCGCCGAAGCCCGAACCGATCACGCCGCCCGCCACCATCACCGCACCCATGCGATAATCGACCCCGCCGCGCCCGCCATGCGCCAGCACGCCGGTCACGCTGGCCCCGGTGACCTGGGTCGACGCCGAAGCCGCGGCCACGGTCGGCGGGATGCCATAGAAGATCAGCAGCGGTGTGGTCAGGAAGCCGCCGCCCACGCCGAACAGACCCGAAAGGATCCCGGTCAGCCCCCCCAGCGCGACGATCCATAGTCCATTGACGGACAGGTTCGCGATGGGGAGGTAAACGTCCATGCCTGCGCCCTATCGCAGCCGGGTGACGGATAAAAGCTGAACTGTGTCAGAAACCGGTCGAAAGCGTCACGACCCCGGCACGGCGATGGGGAACTGCACCGTCGCAGATACCGCGCCATGATCGAAGCGGCAGAGGCGACAGCCTAAACTCCGCCCGCCTTTGATTCCACACGCAGGCTAATGGACTGCGCCTTGGCGAGCACGCTCAACGCGATCGCCAGACCCAACCAGTCTGCCGTGTCCAAATCACCCTGAGAAACCAGCTGCGTCAGCGTGATCGCATACACCACACCCGAGAATGCGCCTAGGGCAAGACGTCTTACCGCTCGCGGCATTTGCTGGTTGATCATTAGCGCGAAGGCTTTGACTGCGAGCAGGCACAGCAGCCCGAACCAGATGAACGAGGCCAGCAGCCCGATCATCCCCGCCGACATGTAATTAAACAGGAATAGATTGTGCGGATAGAGATATCTGATGTCGTGGAATGACAGCGGGATGCCCATGCCGCCGCCCAGCATCCCGAGCTCGCCCAGCTTCACCAGCACGCGGTCGAGGTCGGCAAACCTCGGGTTGTTCGTGACCCGGTAGATGTATTCCTCGAAGGTCCCCTGCGCTGAGGCGCTAACTGCGATATACATGATCGCGCTCAAGCTCACCCAGATACCGGCGAAAGTGAGCCATGCGCCGAGCTTCCAATTCCCGTGCATGAAACCGAAATAGGAAAGGTGCGCAATTATCAGAAGCGCACCGTAGATTTGCACGCGGTCGCTGAAGGCGATCATGATCACGAACACCGCGTTTATAAGGGCAAGCCACACCGCCCAGTCCCGCTTGACACTGCGGTATCTGGTGAGCGCCCGGTCCGCGGCGACGACATGAACGGCCGCAATCGCTGTGGTGACGAAAGCGCTTCCGAATGAATTGGTTGCTTTCGGCGCAACAGTGGAGAAGAAAGTGGAAACTCCCTCGACCCCGAGGCCCTTCATGCCTCCTACGAAATAAAGCAACTTGAAATTGCGCATTTCGCCGCTCAGCGCCACATCGATGAGGATCGCAAGAGCATTCTGTCCACTGAGCGCGTGCCCGACGAATAAGGCGAGGTGAAACGCCACTGCGCCAGCGAAAGCTCCATAGGCCAGAAGATCTGCCAGGCGCGTCAGGCTGAGCCGCGACGCCATCAAGCAGAATGCCAGCGCTATTACGCAGTTCGTGAAGCTGATCATGAGGGAAAGCGCACCCGTCGCGACCAGGGGCGACCACGCCAGCGAAATCAGCAGCACCGCGAGTTGGGTGAAGAACGCGAATGCCACCATCCTCACGATGCTCATGCCCTGGGTCGACCCCGGAAGCATCGTCGGTGTCAGCAACAGCAGCACAGCAGCGAAGATATGGATTGGCTTTAGGAAGGGTGTTCCGAGAAAGGCCAGCGGCAGAAACCCGAGGCCCACGAGCGCGATGCAAAAGAGTAGCACGAACCACAGAAGCTGGTCCTTGCTGCTCGGTTTACGAGCTGCCGTGCGTACCGGTACCGAAGGCGAGTGGGGCATCATGCCGCTGCAGCAAAGCCTGGCGCGATACTATGCGCACGCAACGTTGTAGCAGGAGGTAGGGTCATCGACGTTCAATTCGCTTCGTATATTCGCGGTACGGCAACCTGCTCAGTACCCATCACGGGTTGTGCATCCAAAAAATACAGGAAACGCGGCGCGACGATTGGACCTCAAAGGCACCTCCAACCCGTATCGCACGCATGGTATCTGCACAAGTGCATGTCGCTTCGGACTCAAGCCTCCCCGGGCGCCTGCGACGGAACTCGCGACGGATAATCTGTCAACCTGCCAGCATATGCCGTTCGCTGGCTAGCTAGTCGGTTGGTCTGCGAAGAAAAGGCTAGCGGCGCTTCCTCCAGCTCCTCGGCCGGTTCTTGCGGCGCTGATACGCTACGAATGCGCCGATTGCCGCACACATGAGAAGCGCAATGAGCGCGTATGCAAGGATAATTCGAAGTTCCATGACTAGGTCGTGATAATTGCTCTTCTACGGGATGGTTAATAGCAGAATAGCGCCGCCGAAGGCGAATTTTAAGACTGTGTCAGAAACCGGTCGAAAGCGTCACGACCCCGCCATTGCCGGGCTCGGCATTGCCCGCCACGCGCCAGCGATAATCGGCCTCGATCCGCGCGGGCGCCGCGCCGAGGTGCAGGTCGATGGTGAGGCTGGGGCCGATGTCGAGCCGCGCCGCACCCTGCTGGGCTCCGCTCCACGCACCGCCGCCCAGCGCCACGCGGCCAAGATCGAACCCCGCGACCTCGCGCTCGGCCACGAAAGCGCCATCGGCAAACGCAGTGGCGAATTCGCCGCCGACATAGCCGGCCTGGCCATATCCGCGCGCCACCAGCTGTGCGGGCAGGTCTATACGGTCGAAACCCCCGGCCACGAAGGCTGCGGGACGTATTTCGGGGCTGTCGCCGGGCCGGATGGTCAGACGGGCCTCCGCATGGAGGGCAAGCGGGATGCGTCCGAACGGTTTTGCGCGCAGGCCCAGCGCGCCTTCGGTTTCGCCGCCATCGACCAGCGCGCGGCTGGCGCGAAGATAGGCGGCGGGGGCGTGCGGCGTTCCGGGTGCGAGGCGGTAGGCCAGGACTGCGCCAAGCTGGCTTGCGCCATAGCTGGCTGGACGCGTGCCGCTCTCGGAAAGCTGGAGACCGTCCTCGCGCAGCACGACCCAGCCATCGAAGCGCCACGGGGATGATACCCGGCGCGGGATCGACCGGGTGGCAGGCTGCAGCATGCCCTCCTCGCGGTTGAGCAGGGCGGCAACGCTACGCGGTAGCGGCAGGCTTGCCATACCCGCGGCGAACAACAGATTGTGGCCCGCGGCGCGCCGGTGCGTGTCGAAATGCTCGAGGGGATCGGATCGCTCGAAAGGCGGCCGCTGGACAGTACTTGCCACCGGGCTGCGGAAAACAGGCAGCGGTGCGGAACGCCCTGCGGCTTCATCTGCGAGGCGGTCATTGCTCGCAAGGAGAGCGATGATGCCATCGTTCAGCCCGGCTGTGGTGCCTGGCTGGCGCAAGTCGGCGCTGGCGAAGTGGAGCGGCTCGGGCAGTCCCAGTGCCTGCGGCCACGGGCTTTCCCAGGTGAGCAGGCGCAGCAGGCACCAGCCCGCCAGTATAAGGCCGAGGAACAGCACAGGCTGACCCTGCCGCCGGGCGACCGTATGGGTCATGCAGTACCCCTACCCGGCAGGACGAGCGCCGGGTGATCGCGATGCTCGGTCTTGTCCCAGACGATCGGCGCACCGCGCAAAGTGCCGACATAAGCGGCGAGCGCACGCCGCCCGGCCATGATCGAGACGATGTTCGACACCAGTGTCCGGGGGATCGCGAGCAGGCCCTGTCGCCAGCCATACTCGCGCGCGGTGAAACAGGCCCGCGCCGCGAACCGTCCCGCCAGCCCGACGAAATTGATCCAGAACAGCACGCTTAACAGCGGCGTGGTCGGGGGCGGTTCGACCAGTCCCAACTGTTCTAGGATCAGGCCCACGGCGACGAGGCACACGAGCAAATAGGCCACGACCAGCAGGATCGCTGCCAGCGGGCCGCGCCGATCGCGCAACTGCATCCACAGTTCGACCGGCTCGCTGTCCCAGCCCAGCCGGTCCCACCCCTGCAAGGCAATGCCATGCATCCAGCGCGTCTTCTGCCGGATCGATTGGTCGAGCCGTGAGGGGAAGAAGGCACGGGTCGCGATCAGCCGTCCATCGGCCCCGCGCACACGCAGGAACCGGCCCTGCCCGCCCGCCTGCGCGATCTTCAGGCCAAGCTCGTAATCCTCGGTCAGCGATTCCTCGGCAAAGGGTTTGCCGCCCTGCCGATGCGCGAGTTGGCCGAGCGAGCCGCGCGCGATGGCACAACCCACGCCTGCCCCCGGGATCGCCGCGCCCAGCGCGTCGCGCACCACCAGCGTCTTGCCATGGGCTTCGGCAAATTCGTCCGAATAATGCGACCCGATCCACGGCGAATGACGCTGCGGCAGCGCGAGCACCGGAAGCTGGACGAAATGCGCGTGCCACAGCGCCTGGTCGAGCAGGTCGAGCGCGGCGGGATCGACCATGTCTTCCGCATCGTGCAGCACGACCATCCGTGCTCCCACGCCCGAGCGCTGCTCGTCTTCCGCCAAAGCGGCATAGAGCCGGTTCAGGCAATCGGCCTTGGACGTCGGTCCATCCTTGCCATGCACCACCAGCCGGACGCGCGGATCGCCGCGCACTGCAGCGACGACCGAGGCCATGGTCGAGACATCGTTGCGATAACAGCCGACATAGACCGTGAGTTCATCCTGCGGCCAGGCATCGAGCATGTGCACCAGCGTGGGTCCGATGACATCGGCTTCCTCCCACGCGGGAATGAACACGGCCGCGCGCCCCGCCAAGCCGTCGATTCCGGCCAATCCGGCTTCGTCGAGCCGCGGGGTGCGGATGCGTCCGGTCAACCGGCACCAGAAATAGGTACAGTCGAGCGCAAATTCATCGATTATGCCGAGCGTGAAAAAGGCTGCCGCGAACAGCAGCAGCTCGTGCTGTACGACCAAAAACCATTCAGCGACCGTGAATGCCCCAGATACCAAGCGTACCCCCTGCCTTTCTGGATAACCGCGTGCTTCAAGACTTGCAACGCGGGCCGCTTTGCGAAAGAGAGCGTGCCCAAGATGACCGAACGCCCTTCAGCATTTCGCCTCGTGTTTGCCCCCGTCCGCGCGCTCTTCGTCAGCGACGCCTCGGCGGGCATTCTGCTCATCCTCGTCGCGGCCGCTGCAATGCTCGCGGCCAATTCGCCGCTGGCCGGCGAATACGAGCAATTGTTCTACGGCGAATTGCCCTGGACCCCGATCCCCAAGCTCGACGATCTGCACCTGTGGATCAACGACGGGTTGATGGCGGTGTTCTTCTTCGTCGTCGGGCTCGAGGTGAAGCGCGAATGGATTGAAGGGCAGCTGTCCACCGCGCAATCGCGCCGCCTGCCGATCCTGGCGGCGGCGGCGGGCATGGCGATCCCGGCGCTGGTCTATGTCGGTGTCGTCGGCGGCGATGCCGAACTGCTGCGCGGCTGGGCGATCCCTGCCGCGACCGACATCGCCTTCGCGATGGGCGTGCTCGGCCTGCTGGGCAATCGCTGCCCCGCATCGCTGCGGCTGTTCCTGCTGACCGTGGCGATCGTCGACGATATCGGCGCGGTCATGGTGATCGCGCTGTTCTACACGGCGAATATCAAGCTCGGCTGGCTGGCTGCCTCGGCGGGCGTGGTGGTCGCGATGATGGTGCTCAACCGGATGCGCGTGGCGCGTTACTGGCCCTATATCCTGCTAGCCTTGGCGCTGTGGTACTTCGTGCTCAATTCGGGCATCCACGCGACGATCGCGGGCGTGGTTGCCGCGCTGTGCATCCCGATGGTCGGCCCTGACGACCAGACGATGGTCGAACGTATGGAGCATGGCCTCGCCCCGTGGAGCGCCTATCTGGTGGTGCCCGTTTTCGGTTTCGCCAATGCCGGCGTGCCGTTGGCCGGGATGGGGCTCGAGCACCTGCTCGCTCCCCTGCCGCTGGCGATTGCCGCGGGCCTCGTCATCGGCAAGCAGGTGGGCATCTTCGCCGCCATCGTGGCCGCCGACAAGCTCGGTTTCGCACCCCGCCCCGACCAGGCCACCTGGCCCGAGATCTGGGGCGTCTCGATCCTGTGCGGGATCGGCTTTACCATGTCGCTGTTCATCAGCGGGCTCGCCTTTGCCGGGCAGCAATTGCTGATCAACGAGGCGAAGATCGGCATCCTGCTCGGCTCGCTGATCTCCGCCATCGCTGGCTATGTCATCCTGCGACTGTCGGCGACGCATCCGGATGATGCGCGCTCGCCCTATATCGACTGACCTGGCCGATGAGGCACCGAGAGCTACCAGCTCCCGGTGTTCTCCATGCTGGCCCAGGGTTCCTGCGGGTCGAGATAGCCGTCCTGCAGCAGTTCGACCGAAATCCCGTCGGGCGTCTTGACGAAGGCCATATGCCCGTCGCGCGGCGGGCGGTGGACCGTATGTCCCGCATCGAGGATCGCCTGGCAGGTCTCGTAGATATTCTCGACCCGATAGGCGAGATGGCCGAAATTACGCCCGCCCTTGTATTCTTCGGGCGCGCTGCCGTCTTCGGCTGGCCAGTTATAGGTCAGTTCGACCTCGGCCACGCCTTCCTCCCCCGGCGCGGCGAGAAAGATAAGCGTGAAGCGCCCGGCTTCGACATCGAAGCGGCGCACTTCCTCAAGACCGATCAGCTTGAAGAACGCCACCGTCGCATCGGGGTCGCTCACGCGGATCATTGTGTGCAGATATTTGGTCAAGCAAAACTCCATTCATCGCTATTCAAACACGGTTCATCGCTCGAACCCTATCGCCAGTCTTGGGAGACACAGGTCAGAGAGGAAGGCGAACATGCCCGAAGAAACCGAAAGCGTGCACAATGGTGCCACACCGCGACATGGCGATGCAACGCTGAAGCGCTGGCTGGGAAGCGCGAGCATTGTCGCGCTGGGCCTGATCGTCGGCGGCTTCGTACTTGGCGACGGGTTGGTGCGCATGAAAGCGGCCGAGCGCAGCGTGACCGTGCGCGGCCTCGCGGAGCGCGAGGTTACTGCCGATCTGGCAACATGGACGGTGTCGTTCGCTTCTACCGCGACCAATCTGCAAACCGCACAAGCCAACACCGATCGCGACGCCGAGGCCGTGCGGACCTTCTTCGACGAGCTCGGCTTTCCCGAAGAGGAGCTGACCCCTGCCGGGATCAACGTTTCGAGCTACACCAATGACGGGACCGTGTTCTACACCGTGCGCCAGCGCACCGTCTTGCGCACGCGCGATATCGACCGCGCCCAGCGCGCGGTTCGCCGGCAGGCCGAACTGGTGCGCGATGGCGTGGTGCTCGAAGACGGATCGGGGATCAGCTACACCTTCACCGGGCTCAATGACATCAAGCCCGAAATGGTGGCCGAGGCGACCAAGGACGCGCGCGCTGCGGCGGAGCAGTTCGCGCAGGACAGCGGCGCTGCGGTTGGCGGCATCCACAAGGCGACGCAGGGCTATTTCTCGATCGACGCCCGCGATGGCGAAGCGGGCGGATGGGGTATTGGCGATACCCCGTTCAAGAAAGTCCGTGTGGTGACTACGGTCGATTTTGCGCTCGACTGACGCGAAAAGGGGGGCGCTGGCATGCGCCCCCCCTCCGGGGAATTCCCGCCAGTGAATTCTCAGAAACTGGCGGAAATCGTACCCACGATGGCATCGTCGGTGAAGTCGTTGATCGAAGGACCTTCGACGCCGATATAGGCGACGCCTACTTCGAAATTGCCCTGGGCAACGCTCGCTCCGATCGACCAGTCGAGACCGGTATCGTCGGTGTCACCGGCGAGCAGCGGCGGGGCCAGAGCACCGTCGGTGTAGCCGATGTGACCCGAAATGCTGAACGGGCTGTCGGCAATACCGAAGCCGACATCGGTATAGAGATAGAGGTTGTCGTCCCCGCCAAGCGAATCCTGCTCGGGCGCATAAGCGACCCCGAAGGTGGCTTCGGCCGGTCCGAAACTGGTGCTGATCGAGGCATAGGGTTCGATATAATCGGTATCGAGCCCCAGATCCTCGGTCGGATAGATATAATACAGCACGCCGATATCGACGCTCACCGCATCGCTCAGATTGCCGCCCCAGCCGGCGTAGACATCGAATTCGAGATCGCCATAGGACGGGCCACCCTTGATCGATGACGCCCAGGTGCCGACGTAGAACCCGCTTTCATGTCCGACGTCGAAGCCGCCCTGGATGGCGGGTTCGCCGCCCGAGAGCGAGACGCCGCGGAAGCGGTAGTCGGTGGTCAGGGCCACATTGGCGGAGGTGGTGAACCCGCTATCGTCTTCCGACTGAGCCATGGCGGGAGTTGCGAGAGAAAGGCCCGCGGTAGCGAGCGAAACGGCCATGAGGCCGCGAAAGGACGTGAGCATTACAAACTCCTGTACGAGTGTCGCTTCGTCCCACCTGCGAATCCGTCGGGGCCATTTTGTTAGGCTCCTCGTCCGGATACGGTCATAAACCTGCACACTTTGCCCGGTTGACGCAAGCTTCAGCCGCGAGGTTTTCGCATACGCAACAAAAGCTGTGCTTTTCTCGCAACTGCAACAGTAGCGGTGCAAGCGCATTTGTTGCTCCCGCCGCAGCTTGCGCCTATCTGGTCGGCTTCAAACCAGAACCAGGCTCGAAGTCGCACAATCCTGACATGCTGAAACTCGCAAAACTGTTCAACAAGGGCGCGTCGGCCAAGCCCCTTCCGAGAGTCCCGGAGGGCGAGCGCTTCTACGTCATCGGTGATATTCACGGCCGCTGCGACCTGTTCGACGAACTGATCCTCGCTATCGAAAACGACGATAGGAAGGCCGGCGATGCGCGCAGTACGGTCGTTATGCTGGGCGATCTGATCGATCGCGGTCCGGAAAGCGCGCGCGTGATCGAAACCGCACGCCAATGGCGCGACCACCGCGCGGTCCGCTATATCGCCGGCAATCACGAGGAAATGTTCCTCGAGAGCTTCGAAGACAAGGAAATGCTCCGGCATTTCCTCAAGCATGGCGGGCGCGAGACCGTGCTCAGCTACGGCATCAAGAAAAAGCGCTACAACGAGCTCTCCATGAAGGAACTGCAGGCCGAGCTCCACGAACTCGTGCCCGGGAAACATCGCAAGTTCCTCGCGGAGATGGAAGATATCATTGTGGCGGGCGACTATGTCTTCGTCCATGCCGGGATCAATCCGAAGCACAGCCTCGAAGACCAGAAGCAGTCCGACCTTCGCTGGATCCGCGAACGGTTTCTCAAGCATCGCGAGCCGTTCAGCCATGTCGTGGTGCATGGGCACACGATCTTCGAGGACATCGAGCATACCGATTACCGGATCGGGATCGATACCGGCGCCTTTCGTACCGGCAAGCTGACCGCCCTGGTCCTCGAAGGCGACCAGCGCCGGCTGATCCAGACGCAGGACATCGATGGTACGATCGCAGTCACGCACAAAGAATTCGCCTAGCAATTGGTTTCGACCATTGGCGCGGTGCAGTGCGTGCGCCATCCCCATTCCGAAAGCCGGCATCCTGCCTTGAAGGAGTTCCCCGCGTGCCGATCGATCATCCTGAAGGTCTGGAAAATCCCGTCGCCAAATGGACCGTCGTCGCGACGATGGTCGCGCTGGTCCTGCTGATCGGCATTTCGATCTGGGCGGCGTTCTCGATTCGGCTCGATACCTTTGCCCGCATCGACGAGGGTACCGACCGCATCCATATCCGCGGCACGGAAACCAAGTTCGTCGGCTATGCAACGGCCCGCTATGCCGGACGCGACGTGCTGATCGAAGGCCTGCCGACCATCGAGCAATTGCAGGAGCTCCCGCTCGCATGGCGCGCGCTCTGCGTGGTGCGCGACGATCCGCGGACCGATTGGACCAAGGCCGATCCGATGCTGAAAGTGCATTTGCATTCCGACGAGATGAACGAGGCGTGCCGCCCATTCGAAGGGCTCGAAGTCGATGGGCAGCTGGTCCCCGAAGAGACCCCAACGCCCTCGCTATTACCCGCAGTCGAAGATTTGCCAGGGGGCCTGTAAGCCGGGTTCTGTCCCGCACGCGGTATCCCGAGGGACCGGCCGTGCGGCGGCAGCCATTCGTCTAGGCTTCGGATTGCTCCGAAGCTCAAGCAGCCAACCCGGGCGGTCGATGCGAAACGCACCTGCCCGCTTGCGCGGACGCGCCGCCCCTATTCGGCCTTGCTCCGGGTGGGGTTTGCCGTGCGGGCCGCGTTGCCGAAGCCCCGGTGCGCTCTTACCGCACCCTTTCACCCTTGCCTGAGCCTACAAGCAGGCCATCGGCGGTTTGCTCTCTGTGGCACTTTCCCTCGGCCGATCTCCAAAGAAACCGGCCGGGCGGGCGTTACCCGCCACCCTCGTTTCGTGGAGCCCGGACTTTCCTCGTACCTTGCGGCACGCGGCTGCCCGGCCCCCTGGCACCGTGGCAGATAGGGCAAAGGGGGCATTTCGCCAAGCCCAAGCAGACGCTGGGTATCGAGAGCCCCCGCCCTCCTTCCCTTACGCATTAATGGCGACCATTAGCCTTAAGTCCCCGTCACTTCTAGCAATCGTTAACCTTTGCCGACTAGGCGGCCTTCGGCCTGCAATCCACGCGGGCGGTCGCGTGAGGTTTCATGCTGATAATCAGCTGCATAATTTACGATCACAATCTCTGGTTCGTGCTGATGGCGGCGTTGATGTGCATCGCCGGGGCGATGGTCTCGGCAACGCTGTTCCGCCGGACTTTGTCCGAGAAAGGGATCGCGCGGGTCCACTGGTGCTTCCTGTCCGCCGTGACCGCGGGCGCCGCCACCTGGGCGACGCATTTCATCGCCATGCTCGGCTATCAGCCGAATGCGCCGGTCACACTCGACGGGGTGCTGACCGTCATCTCCGCCCTGATCGCAGTCGGGGGCATCGGAACCGGCCTCGCGCTGGCTTCTGCTAAATTCACCCGCTCCGCAACGATCCTCGGCGGGTCGATCATCGGCCTGGCGATGGGGGCGATGCATTATGTCGGCATGTTCGCCTATCGCGTGGACGGGATCGTGCAGTGGGACTGGCGGTATGTGATCGCTTCGCTGCTTATCGCCATGACGTGCTCATCGCTGGCGATCCGCCGGCTGCGTGCCGAATCCGGAACCCATAGCGTATGGCATGCCGGCGCCCTGCTGGCGCTGGCGATCATCGGGCTCCATTTCGGCGGAATGGCCGCCTTCTCGGTCTCGGCCATGGCAGGCTATTCGCAAGGCGGGGATAGCGAAGCCTTTGCCGCGATGGCCGCCGCGATCGGCATGGTCGCGCTGCTCATCGTCGGGACGGGAATTTCGACCTATCTCGTCGAGCGCAAGACCAGTTCGGAGGGCGAGAGCAGGATTGCGCATATCGCCATGCACGATGCGCTGACCAATCTTGCCAATCGGCACCAGTTTACCGAAGCCCTGCGGCTGGAATGCGAAAAGATCGCACTGTTCGGGCGGCCCTTCGCGCTGATGATGGTCGATCTCGACCGCTTCAAGCCGATCAACGACACGCTTGGCCATCCAATCGGCGACGTGGTTCTCAAGCGTCTGGCACACCGGCTCACCCTGGCGGTGCGCGAGGGTGACATGGTCGCGCGCATCGGCGGCGACGAATTTGCCATCATCTGTTTCGGCATTGGCGAGCATCTCCGCGCCACGGCAATCGCCGAGCGAGTGGTAGAGGTCCTGTCGCGCCCCATGATCATCGACGGCAATGTCGTCGAACTCAGCGGCAGCGTCGGCGTGGCGCTGGCGCCCGACCACGGGATCGCCCCCGACGTGCTGGTCCAGCATGCCGATATCGCACTCTATTCGGCCAAGCATGACGGGAAGCAGACGCACCGGGTGTTCGAACCGACGCTGATGGAGATCATCCAGCGTCGCCGGTCCCTGGAAGCCGCACTGCGCCGGGCCTGCATGCGCGATGAGTTCACGATCGTTTACCAGCCGGTCTTTGCCTCGCGCAGCGGCGCAGTCACGGGCGCCGAAGCGCTGCTGCGGTGGACCTGCCCCGAACACGGCGAGATTTCGCCGGCCGAATTCATCCCGATTGCCGAGGAACTGGGGCTGGTATCGCGCATCGGTGCGGATGTGCTGCACCAGTCGTGCAAGGATGCCGCGTCCTGGCCCGCGCATATCGATCTGGCGGTCAATGTCTCGCCCGTGCAATTGCTCGATCCGCGCCTGCCGCAGACCGTGGCGCAGGCGCTGGCCGATTCCGGCCTTGCGCCGCACCGCCTCGAACTCGAGATTACCGAAACCGCGCTGCTCAACAACGATCAGGCGGCGCTGCGCACGCTCACGCGTATCCGCGACTTGGGGGTCCGTATCTCGCTAGACGATTTCGGGACCGGATATTCGTCGCTGAGCTATCTGCACCGCTTTCCGATCAGCCGGATCAAGATCGACAAGAGCTTCGTCCAGAAACTGCCCGACGATGTGGGCAGCGCATCGATCGTGCGGGCGATCGCGCAATTGGGCGCCAGCCTGAACATGAAGATCACCGCCGAGGGCATCGAAACCGATTCGCAACTGTCGTTCATTCGCGATCACGGCTGCGACGAAGTGCAAGGCTTCCTGACCGGGCGCCCGATACCGCCCGCGGCCTTCCTTGCCTTTGCCGGTACGCAAACCGATCTGGCCGAAGTCTAGGCCCGGGAGACGACCATGCCCATCAGCAGGCTTCTATACACCAGCCGCTCCTGCCTCGTGCCCGCCGAACTGACGGTCGAGCAGCAGGTCAGCAACATGGCCGCGCGTGCGGCCATGCGGAACAAGGAGCTCGGCATCACCGGGGTGCTCGTCTTCGTCGAGGACCAGTTTATCCAGCTGCTCGAAGGCGAAGGCCCGGCGGTCGAGCAGGTGTTCGAGCGGATCTGCTGCGATTTCGATCATGCGCAGGTGCGACTGGTCGATCTGGTGGGCGTCAAGGACCGCATGTTCGGCCGCTGGCACATGGCCGAATTGTCCGGCGGAGAGGATCCCGCCTCCCCGCTCGACGAGGAGCTACGGCACATCCGCTTCCTGATGGGCGTGAATGCGCGGGTCGCGGTCGAAAAGATGCACGAATGCCTGCTCGAATGCGAAGCCAACGGGCTGGTCTCGCCCGCCTGATCGGGCGGCGCGGTCGCCGGATTACCGGGCGTTCCCCCGGTCGCGATCGAGCAGGAGCTGGAACAGGATCGCGCGCACTTCGCCGTCGATTTCCCCGTCGATCTTCTCGGGGCGCCAACGACGCTGGAAGGCTTCGACCGCCTTGTGCCCATCGGTGATATCGTAGCCGAAGCGCTCGAGCGCGAGGTAGAACGAGGCGTCATTGTCGAACGGATCGCCCCGTTCGAGCTTCTTCGGGCGCGGCAGGCACAGCCCGTATTCGGCCAGTCGCTCCCACGGGAACAGCTCGCCCGGATCGATCTTGCGCGCCGGGGCGACATCCGAATGGCCGACCACATTGGTGCGCGGAATATCGTATTGCTTCACGATCCGCGCAACCAGCGGCACCAGCGCTTCGAACTGCGCATCGTTGAACTCGCGGTAGCCATATTTGTGGCCCGGATGGTCGAGCTCGATCCCGATGCTGGCCGAATTCACGTCCTTGTGCCCGCGCCAGTAGGACTGGCCGGCATGCCAGGCGCGCTTTTCCTCGGGGACCAGCCGGACAACCTCACCCCATTCGCCGATCAGGTAATGCGCCGAGACCTTGGCTTCGGGATCGCACAATCGCTCGATGGCGAAGCCCTTGTCCTCCATCTCGGTATAATGGATCACCAACATGTCGATCGGCATGGTGCGTTCGTCGTGGTTGGGCGAGAGCACTTCGCGGTCGACGAGTTCGTCCTTGCTGGCGGGGAGCCCCTGGCCCAGCTTGCCGAAATCGGAGCTCACCCGATCAGCCCTTCACCCGCAGGCAGGACCGCGCCGAGCACCAGCGCATCGGGGCCCTTGTGATATTGCAGCCCGCCCCCGCTTTCGGTGGCCAGCAGATTGATCATGTGCGCGGCCGCCGTACGGCTGGTCAGGTCGGCGCGGTCGAGCGACCCGTCGAGCGCCTTGCCGATGGTGTCGTCGAAAGCGATCTTGGGCCCGATTGCGCGAACCACGATCTCGCACGCGCCATCGCGCATTTCGGCCCCGATATCGAGCGTCCCGCCGCGCACCAGCGCATCGATCGCGATCTGCGCGAAATTGAGCAGCACCTTGACCGCGGGCTTGCCGAGAGTGGGTTCGGCCAGCGCCCATTCGATCGTGATATTGGGCTTGTCGGCGATCAGCGCCTCGATCAGCGCCTTCGGTTCGGCAATCTCGACGCGTTCGCCAAAACCGCCTGCGGCCCCGAAGGCGAGGCGGAAGAATTTGAGCTTGTTGGTGCTGATCAGCGCGCTCTGCTCGAGCAGCTGCATCACATTGGCACGCATTTCGGCATCGGATTCCATCGCCAGCAGCTCGAGCCCGTTGGACAGCGCCCCGACGGGGCTGAGCAGGTCATGGCACAAGCGCGAGCATAGCATCGCGGCAAGATCGATCGATTGGCGGTCGTCCATTGAGATTCCGAGTGGTGAATATTCGATTACGGTCTTAGCGAGGGGCAAGCTCATAGGGAAGCTTCGCGAACCCTGCATCCCCCGAACGCCACAAGGTGATTCGCCCTGCCGCGATTATCGCCCAGATCGCCCCGTCGCCCGCCGCGAGCGAGCGATCGGTGGCCGAGGGCTCGGCCACGCCATTGGGGTGCGAATGGTAATAGCCCAGCACCTGCGGACCGCCCTCGCGGGCCTCGCGATAGGCATCGACCAGAGCCTGGGGGTCGATCTCGAACCGGCGCGCGGGATCGGGGTGGACGTTGCGCGCGGGCCGAATTGCGGTGATCGCGTCGCCGCCGCCCAGCAGGATGCCGCAGCATTCCTGCGGATGCGCCAACCGCGCCTCGGTGACGAGGCGTTCGACGACATCGCTTGAGACTTGGGCCGGCATCGCGCATGGCCCTAGCATGGCCGATGCCGATATCATCACCGGAAAGCTGACCAGCAGCGGCCGCCTCGACAAGGCACTGGCCGAAGCGACCGAACTGTCGCGCGAACGGATCAAGGGCCTGATCGCCGAGGGCGCCGTGACCGTCGGCAAGACGCTGGCGCGCAGCGCATCGGCCAAGGTCCAGGGCGAGGAACGCTTCACCATCGCCATGCCCCCGCCCGAACCGCTGGCAGCCGAGCCGCAGGACATCCCGCTCGATGTGGTGTTCGAGGATGCGCATCTGGTGGTCGTGAACAAACCGGCGGGCATGGTGGTTCACCCGGCAGCGGGCAATCCGGACGGCACGCTGGTCAATGCGCTGCTGCATCATTGCGCGGGTCAGCTGTCGGGCATCAATGGCGTCGCGCGGCCGGGGATCGTCCACCGTATCGACAAGGACACCTCGGGCCTGCTGGTTGTTGCCAAATCGGATGCGGCGCATGAAGGACTGGCGCGCCAGTTCGCCGACCATTCGATCACCCGCCGCTATCTCGCGGTGTGCGCTGGCCACCCGAACCCGCCCGCGGGCACGATTGCCGGGCGGCTCGGCCGCTCGGACCGCGACCGCAAGAAGATGGCGGTGCTGCCCGACGACACGTCCCGCGGCAAGCACGCGGTCACACATTACGAGACCCTCCGGGCGCTGACCCACGCATCGTTGATAGAATGCCGTCTCGAAACCGGGCGCACGCACCAGGTCCGTGTTCACTGTGCGTCAATCGGCCATGCGCTATTGGGGGACCCTGTCTATGGACGCACCCCGAAGGCCCTCAGGCCCCTGCTCGAAGAGCTCGGTTTCGCGCACCAGGCATTGCACGCCGCACGGTTGGGATTCAGACATCCTATCAGCGGCGAAAGCTTGGATTTCTGCGCCGAACCGCCCTCCGATATGCGGGAACTGATCGACCAAACCGCACGTTGAAATCGACGAAAGGCGTGTGCAATCTGGGCTGCGTCCGCTATAGGTAACCTTAGTGGCCCGAAGGTCGGATGCCCATCAGGGGTCCGCCACGCGAGGTCGACGCTAGAAAGGTCAGGGTACAAGTGAGCAATACCAAAACTTTGAGCGTTCCGGCGCTCGGCGGTGAGCAGAGCCTCAACCGCTATCTCTCCGAAATCAAGAAATTCCCCGTGCTGACGCAAGAGCAGGAATACATGCTCGCGAAGCGCTACGAGGAACATGACGATACCGAAGCTGCTGCGCAGCTCGTCACCTCGCACCTGCGTTTGGTGTCCAAGATCGCCATGGGTTACCGCGGCTACGGCCTGCCGGTGTCCGACCTCATTTCCGAAGGCAATGTCGGCTTGATGCAGGGCGTCAAGAAGTTCGAGGCGGATCGCGGCTTCCGCCTGGCAACCTATGCGATGTGGTGGATCAAGGCGAGCATCCAGGAATATATCCTGCGTTCGTGGAGCCTGGTGAAGATGGGCACCACCGCTGCGCAGAAGAAGCTGTTCTTCAACCTGCGCCGGATGAAGAAGAACCTCGACGCTTACGAGGACACCGATCTTCATCCCGACGATGTGGCCAAGATCGCCACCGATCTCGGCGTGCCCGAGCAGGAGGTGGTCAATATGAACCGCCGCATGCTGATGGGCGGCGATGGTTCGCTCAACGTGCCGATGCGCAATGGCGAAGAAGGTTCGGGCGAATGGATGGACTGGCTCAAGGACGATGGTCCGTTGCAGGACGAGCTGGTCGCCGACGCGCAGGAATCCGAAGTGCGCCACGACATGCTGGTCGAGGCGATGGACAGCCTTAACGAGCGCGAAAAGCACATCCTTACCGAACGGCGCCTGACGGAAAACCCGCAGACGCTGGAGGAACTGAGCCAAGTCTACGACGTCAGCCGCGAACGCATCCGCCAGATTGAAGTGCGCGCGTTCGAAAAGGTGCAGAAGGCGATGAAGACCATCGCCGGTGACCGGCTGCTGGCCGGCGTGGCGTAAGCCAGAGGCAAACCGACACTGAAAAGGCCGCCGATACCCGTGGGTGTCGGCGGCCTTTTCGTGTCATGACCCCTAGCTGGCGGGCGCCAAGTCCAGCACCGCGGCGACCATTGCCTCGGTTCCCAGAGTCACGCTCTCGCGCGGGGCGATCTTGAACAGCGGCGAGTGATGCGACGGGACCGGCGGTCCGCCATTTGCTGCCGCGTCGAACGCAGCCTGAGGGGTACCGCCGACCGCGAAGTAATAGCCGGGAACGCCATATTCCTCGGCCACGAAATAGGCGAAATCCTCCGCTCCCATGCCGCGCTGCTGGAACGGGATGAAGACATCCTCGCCAAGATCACGCTGCATCACCGCGTTCAGCCGGCGCGCCAGCGCGGGATCGTTATTGGTGACTGGGGTCCCTTCCGAAACGCGGACCTGCACGGGCATATCGTCGGGCAGGCCATGCGCGGCGCCGATATTGACCGCGATCCGTTCGATCGCGGAAAGCAGCTGCGCCCGCGTGCCCTCGTCATTGGCACGCACGGTCAGTTGCAGATCGGCGCGGTCGGAAATGATGTTGTGCTTGGTGCCCGAGTGAAAGGCGCCGACCGTGATCACGGCGGGTGACAACGGCTCGACCTCGCGGCTGACGACCGATTGCATCGCGGTGACGATCTGCGAGGCGATATAGACCGGATCGCGGCCCATATGCGGGCTGGCCCCGTGCGCGCCCACGCCGGGCACCATGATGTCGACCGAATCCGCGCTCGAATACTGGATGCTTTCCGAGGCCGAAATCTTGCCCGCGGGCAGGATCGAGGCGACATGGAATGCCAAGGCGTAATCGGGCGTGCCGAAGCGGTCGTAAAGCCCGTCCTCCAGCATTGCCGCCGCGCCGCCGACGCGTTCCTCGGCCGGCTGTACGACGAACATCAGTGTGCCCGACCATTGGTCTTTCGTCGCCATCAGCCGCCGCGCGGTGCCGACCATCGAGGTGATATGCACATCGTGGCCGCAGGCATGCATGACCGGGTATTCCTGGCCATCCTGCCCGACCTGCGTCGCCGTGGACGCATAGTCGAGGCCGGTCTTCTCGGGCAGCGGCAGCCCGTCCATATCCGCGCGCAGCAGGATCAGCGGCCCGTCGCCATTGCGCACCATGCCGACCACGCCTGTTCCCCCGACGCCTTCGGTCACCTCGAGACCTGCGGCGCGCAATTCCGCGGCCATCCGCGCGGCGGTTGCAGTTTCGAGGAAGGACAGTTCGGGATTGGCGTGAAAATGGAGGAACAGGTCTTCGAGGTGATTGTCGTAATCCGCAGCCACGGCCTGCTTTACCGCTGCGGGATCTGCCGCTGCGGGCGTCGCGCCCCAGGTCAGTGCCACTGCCGAAGCGGCCAGTCCGAAAATTGCCTTGCGCATGAAAATGTTCCCTCCAGGCCCCCGTGGCCGCGCGGCAAAGTAAGCATGCGTGGCGGCGCGCGGCAAGCAGGCAGATTGCCTTGCCCTGTCCCCGCGGCTAGATGCGCTGGCATGCGCTGGCTGGTCCGTTTCCTGTTCAAGACATTGATCGGCTTCGTGGGCCTCAGCCTCGCGCTCGTCCTATTGTTCAAATTCGTGCCCGTGCCGGTGACCGCCACCATGCTGCTCGACGGCAATGGCATCACCAAGGACTGGACCGCGCTGTCCAATATCGACCGTAACATGGTGCGCGCGACGATCGCGGCGGAGGACGGCAAGTTCTGCACCCATGACGGGTTCGACCGCGAAGCGATCGAGAACGCCATCGCCAGCAATGCGCGCGGCGGACGGATCCGCGGCGGCTCGACGATCAGCCAGCAGACCGCCAAGAACGTCTTCCTGTGGCAGGGCGGTGGCTATGTCCGCAAAGGCTTCGAGGCGTGGTTCACCGTGCTGATCGAGCAGATCTGGGGCAAGCGGCGGATAATGGAAGTCTATCTCAACGTCGCCGAAACCGGCATTCTCACCTATGGCGTGGAGGCTGGCGCACGCCGCTATTTCGGCAAGTCCGCCGCCTCGCTCACCCCGCTCGAAGCCGCGCGGATGGCCGCCGCATTGCCGCTCCCCAAGGAACGCTCGGTCGTCAATCCCCGCGGCTGGCTGGCGCGCCACGGCAACACGATATCCGCACGGATCGGGTCGGTATCCCGTGACGGGCTCGATTCCTGCGTCTATCGGTAGGGTCGATGGGAGCGGGTCACAGCCATTCGCATGATCATGGGCATGGGCACAGCCATGCCCCCGCCGATTTCGGCAATGCCTTCCTGATCGGTATCGTGCTCAACACCGCATTCGTGGCGATCGAGGCGGTGTATGGCTGGATCTCCGGCTCGATGGCGCTGATCGCGGATGCCGGGCATAATCTCTCCGATGTCCTCGCGCTGCTGCTCGCATGGGGCGCCAGCGTCGCTGCCAGACGCCCCGCGTCGGAGCGATTCACTTATGGATACAAGAGCTCGACCATCCTCGCGGCACTGGCCAATGCCGGGCTGCTGCTGGTGGCTATCGGGGCGATCCTGTTCGAGACGCTCAACCGGATTGCCGAACCCGCCCCGGTCGCGGGGGAAACCATGGTGGTGGTCGCCGGGATCGGCATCGTCATCAATGCCGGCACCGCTGCGCTGTTCATGCGCGGGCAGCACGATATCAACATCCGCGGCGCGTTCCTGCATATGGCGGCCGATGCACTGGTCAGCCTCGGCGTGGTCATCGCGGGGGTGGCAATCATCATGACAGGGGAGCGCTGGATCGACCCGGCGGTCAGCCTGGCCATCGTGGCAGTGATCGCCTGGGGGACCTGGGGCTTGCTCAAGGACAGCGTCGCCATGAGCATGCTCGGCGTGCCCAAGGGCATTTCGGAAAACGAGGTGCGCGCCTATCTGTCCGGTCTGCCCGGGGTCGAAGCGGTGCACGATCTGCACATCTGGCCGATGAGCACCACCGAGACCGCGCTGACCGCGCATCTGGTGATGCCCGGCGGCCATCCGGGCGATCCGTTCCTGCTCGAACTGGCGCATGAACTGGAGCATCACCACCGCATCGGCCATCCGACGATCCAGATCGAAACGACCCGCGCCAATTGCGGGGCGGGCTGCTGATGCAACCCGCCAGCCAGGAAGCCCGCGATCGGCTCAAGGCTGCCATGAGCCGACTCGCCAGCGGCGACCGCGCGGCGCTGGAGGACATCTACCGCGCGACCTCGGCGAAACTATTGGGCATCTGCTACCGTATCTTGGGGGACGAAAAGGAAGCCGAGGACGCATTGCAGGACGTCTATCTCACCCTCTGGCGGCGCGCGGATCGTTACGATCCCGACCGCGCCAGCCCGATCGCCTGGCTGGCGACATTCGCGCGCAACCGCGCGATCGATCGCCTGCGCACGGGCAAGGTGCGCCGGGGTTCGGTATCCGAGGACGAGGCGGCACCGCTCGCCGACGAGACACCGCTTGCCGAAACCATGCTGATCGACGCCGAACGCGAAGCCCGCGTGCATGGCTGCCTCGACACGCTGGACGACACCCCGCGCAATGCCATCCGGACCGCATTCTTCGAAGGTCGTACCTATGCCGAGCTGGCAGACCGCATGGACGTGCCGCTGGGGACGATGAAAAGCTGGATCCGCCGCGGCCTCGCCAAGCTCAAGGCCTGTATGGAGGCGGGTGAATGACCGGCGACCAGACCCTCGCCGCCGAATATGCGCTCGGCCTGCTCGAAGGCGAAGAGCTGCTCGCGGCGCGTGCACGCGTTGGCAGTGACGCCAAGTTCGCTGCCGAGGTCGACCAATGGCACGAGCGGCTCGCCCCGCTGGCCGACCACATCCCCCCGCGCCTGCCGCGCGCGGAGGTGTGGCAACGGATCGAAGCCGAACTGTCCCGCGATACCGGCAGCGCCGAAGTGGTTTCGCTGCGCCGCAGCCTGCGCCGCTGGCAATGGGCGGGCGGGCTGAGCGCAGTCGCCGCCGTGGTGCTGGCCTTCCTCGCGCTGCCGCAATTGACCGGCCCCGGCGATACGCTGCCCGATATTGCACAGGGCCCGGTCGCCGCAGGGCCGCCGCTGGCCGCCAACATGCCCATCGCGGGAACGCCGCTGCGGCTCGACTTCACCTATCTCCCCGCAGAGGACAGCCTGCTCGTCGGGGCGATCGGGCTGACGGCAGACGGGGTCCACGATCACGAAATATGGTTCGTCCCGCCGGAGGGCGAGCTGGTGTCGCTGGGTATCGTGACGCCTGGCAAGGTGGTTGCACACGATGTGCCCGAT
This sequence comes from Qipengyuania sp. Mu-71, assembly GCF_036867055.1. Classification (NCBI taxonomy): domain Bacteria; kingdom Pseudomonadati; phylum Pseudomonadota; class Alphaproteobacteria; order Sphingomonadales; family Erythrobacteraceae; genus Qipengyuania; species Qipengyuania sp. Mu-71. Next base: position 2,015,827 of record NZ_JBAJHR010000001.1, read on the forward strand.
GCGGTCGCGCAGGCCTTGCACGACGGTTCGCAGCTGGTGCTGACCCGCGAACCGCTCGGCGGCAAGCCCGCCGATGCCGGGGCGGGTCCGGTGGTCGCGGAGGCCCGTTTCACCGCGATCTGAAAATAAATAGAGCGGCGGCGTGCATCCGGCGCGCAGCTCCTTGCGTAACTCGGTGCACAGGCTGGACGGGGCCTGGCGCATAAGGAGAGTTACACATGCCGATTTCCAGCAAGCTCAAGGCCGCGGCCTTTGCATCGATCGCCGCCATGGGCGGTTTCGCCCTCATGACCGGTACCCCGGCTTTTGCCGACCACCACGCCAAGGCGGCGGAGACCAACCAGCCGAATATCGTCGAGACCGCGATGGGCACGGGCGTGCACGGCACGCTGGTCGCCGCGGTCAAGGCCGCCGATCTCGTCGAGACGCTGTCTGCCCCCGGCCCCTATACGGTCTTCGCTCCGACCGACGATGCCTTTGCCGCTTTGCCCGCAGGAACGGTGGACACGCTGCTCAAGCCCGAGAACAAGGGCCAGCTGACCTCCATCCTGACCTATCACGTAGTTGCGGGACGGGTTCCCGCCACGGCGCTGACGCAGGCGATCCGCGGCGCAGGCGGAAGCTATGAATTCACGACCGTCGCCGGTGACACGCTTAGCGCGCGCTTCGACGGGCACACCATCGTGGTCACCGACGGCGCGGGCCGCGAAACCAAGGTCGTGCAGGCCGATGTCGATACCGCCAACGGCGTGATCCACGTGACCGACGGCGTTTTCCTGCCCGGCTAAGCCATCCCCACGGGTGCCGATCGGGTCACTTCCATCTCCGCCCGGCACTCCACTGTCCCCGTCCGGCGCTCAGCAGAGGCCGGGCGGGGTTTTTTGTCGCGAGGACAAAACCTGCTCAGCCGGTAAACCGCGTCATCTTGCGCTCGAGCAGGTCGATAAGGTGGGGGTCCATGTACCGATAGCGATCGGGTATCCCGAGGCAGACGATCAGTGTCGAACCCAGCGACGATCTGAACTGCCGCCGGACGGCGGTCCGGTGTCTCTGTTCCATCACGAAAATGCGGTCCGCCCAGCACACCAGCTCGTCATCGAGCGGCGTGTCGGCTTCGGATGCAATTCCGGCAGAAAGGACATCAACGCCCTTCCTGCCGGAGAAATGTGCTCTGCTGTCGGACTTCGCCAGCGGTTCTTGCCGCAGACGAACAGGAAGCGCTGCCTGGTCAGGCCGCCTCTTCCTCGTCCTTCTTGCCGCCATGGACCTGGATCGGCTCTTTCTTGCCTTCGACCACGTCCTTGTCGATCACGATCTCGGTCACCCCGTCCATGTCGGGCAGGTCGAACATCGTGTCGAGCAGGATGCCTTCGACGATCGAACGCAATCCGCGGGCGCCGGTCTTGCGCTTGATCGCGCGTTCGGCGATCGCGCGCAGCGCTTCGTCGGTGAAGGTCAGCTCGACATCCTCGAGCTCGAACAGCTTGTGATACTGCTTGGCGATGGCGTTCTTCGGTTCCTGCAGGATCGTCACCAGCGCATCGACATCGAGATCGTGCAGCGTGGCGATGACCGGCAGGCGGCCGACGAATTCCGGGATCAGGCCAAACTTGAGCAGATCTTCCGGTTCGCTCTTCTCGAGCAGTTCGCCCACCCGCCGCTTGTCCGGGTCGGCGACATGCGCACCGAAGCCGATCGAACGCTTCTGCAGGCGGTCGCCGATGATCTTGTCGAGCCCGGCGAAGGCGCCGCCGCAGATAAACAGGATATTGGTCGTGTCCACCTGCAGGAATTCCTGCTGCGGGTGCTTGCGCCCGCCCTGCGGCGGGACCGAAGCGGTGGTCCCTTCCATCAGCTTGAGCAGCGCCTGCTGGACACCCTCGCCCGATACGTCGCGCGTGATCGAGGGGTTTTCCGCCTTGCGCGTGATCTTGTCGATCTCGTCGATATAGACGATGCCGTGCTGCGCCTTCTCGACATTGTAGTCGGACGACTGGAGCAGTTTGAGGATGATGTTTTCCACGTCCTCGCCCACGTAACCGGCTTCGGTCAGCGTGGTCGCATCGGCCATGGTGAAAGGCACGTCGAAAGTGCGCGCCAGCGTCTGCGCCAGCAACGTCTTGCCCGAACCGGTCGGACCGACGAGCAGGATGTTCGACTTGGCCAGTTCCACATCGCCCGCCTTCGCGCCGTGCTTCAACCGCTTGTAGTGGTTGTGCACCGCGACCGAGAGGACGCGCTTCGCGCGTTCCTGACCGATCACATAATCGGCGAGCGTGGCACAGATTTCGGCCGGCGTGGGAACATCGCCTTCCTTCTTGCCGGTCAGCCCCGCCTTGGTTTCTTCGCGAATGATGTCGTTACACAGTTCGACACATTCGTCGCAGATGAACACGGTCGGGCCCGCGATGAGCTTCCTCACCTCGTGCTGCGACTTGCCGCAAAAGCTGCAATACAGGGTCGATTTACTGTCGGTTCCGCTCAACTTGGTCATATCCTAACGTCTTTCCCGCGTCCCCATCAGAAGGCTCCAGACTGTAGGGGCCATAGGGTATGGGTCAATATCCCAGGTATCACACACCCCTTGCCACAGTCTGAAGCGGCAGGGTTGCCCAATTCCTACGACATTCTTGCAACAGTCCCGCGCGGGCACACTACCCGCGCCGGAACCTGAGTGCCGTCCTATTCGGGCGCGCCGCCCGAACCTTCGGCATCGCCGTTTTCGGATTCGGGACGGGTTTCGAATACCTTGTCGACGATACCGAACTTCATCGCCTCATCGGCTTCGAGGAAGGTATCGCGGTCCATCGCCTTCTCGATATCGTCGAGGCTCTGGCCGGTGTATTTCACATAGAGGTCGTTCATGCGCTTCTTGATGCGCAGGATCTCGCGGGCCTGGATCTCGATATCCGAGGCCATGCCGCGCGCGCCGCCCGAAGGCTGGTGGACCATGATCCGCGCATTGGGCAGCGCGATCCGCATCCCCGGCTCGCCCGCGGCAAGCAGGAACGAACCCATGCTCGCGGCCTGACCCATGCACACCGTCGACACGCGCGGCTTGATGTATTGCATCGTGTCATGGATCGCCATGCCGGCGGTCACCACGCCGCCCGGCGAATTGATGTACATGCTGATCGGCTTCGAAGGGTTCTCGCTTTCGAGGAACAGCAGCTGCGCGGTGATGAGCGAAGCCATGCCGTCTTCGACCTGGCCGGTCACGAACACGATGCGTTCGCGCAGCAGGCGGCTGAAGATGTCGAAGCTGCGTTCGCCGCGGCTGGTCTGTTCGACCACCACGGGCACGAGCGCACCGGTTACGGGATCGGTGGTGAACTGGCCCTGCGCGCCGTGGGCGTTGCTGCCGAACAGGTCGATCATGAATAGTCCTCTTGTCGGGTCAATTGGCCGCCTATGTCGCCATGCATCCCGGGATGTTCAAGGGCCTTAACCCTCGAAAGCCGCGGATATGTCGGATGCGGCCAAGATCGGGGCACTTTCTCGGCCTATATGGAGAGGCATACACTACAGGTGGCTGTCAGGAATCCGTTTGTCGGACGTGGAACGACATCGGTCGAGGCGCCATTGGCCCGCTCGCCTACACTCGTAGACGAACGCTCGACGAGATGGCGGGGAGGCTAATAAACCATGACTTTACATTCGTTGACGCTGGCAGCGTCTACCCTTGCGCTGATTGCCGCTGCGCATGCGCCGGCCCATGCCCAGGGCAGCGACGATGTGGCGGATACCGCCACCCCGGCAACTGCGCCAAGTGCCGGCGCGCAGGTGTTCGAGCCGGCCTATTTCGACCAGTTCGCACCGCGCAATGCGCTCGACATGGTCGATCGCATCCCCGGCTTCTCGATCAGCGGGGGCAATGACCAGGGCCAGCGCGGGCTTGGCCAGGCGACGCAGAACGTGATCGTCAATGGCGAGCGCTTGTCGAGCAAGTCCGAAAGCGTGCACGACCAGCTGCGCCGCATCCCCGCACCCGATGTAATTCGGATCGAGATTCTCGACGGCAACGCCACCAGCATCCCGGGCCTGACCGGGCAGGTCGCCAATGTCGTCTATACCACCACCGGCTCCTCCGGGCAGTTCGAATGGACGACCGGTTTTCGCCCGTACAATACCGCGGCGCAGCTCTTCGGCGGCGAAATCTCGGTGATCGGCAGCAGCGGCGCGCTCGATTACACGGTCTCGCTGTCGAACGAGAACAACCGCTTCGGCGCCGATGGGCCGGTCACCATCACCGATCGCGACGGGGCGCTGATCGAACTGCAGGACACCAAGTTTTCGGGCCGGTTCGACAACCCCAAGCTCTCGACCGCCTTCTCCTACGATTTCGGCGGCGGCGTATTGGCCAATCTCAACCTCAGCTACGGGGTAGACTACTATTCGCGCCAGGAACCCGAAACCGGGACGCGCGCATCGGGCGAAACTCGCACCCGCGAATCGCGGACCGATGAAGACGGTCCGTTCTACGAACTGGGCGGCGACATCCAGTTTCCCTTCGGCCCCGGCTCGCTCAAGCTGATCGGCCTCGAGCGGTTCGAGCGCGATAATTACGCCTCGACACTGATCGACAGGTTCTCCGACGGCAGCCCGTCGCGGGGCTCGCGCTTCCAGCAGACCAACGGCGAGGGCGAGCGTATCGGCCGCTTCGAATATGACTGGCGGTTGTGGAAGGCCGACTGGCAGCTGTCGGGCGAGGCCGCCTTCAACCGGCTCGACCGGCGTTCGAGGCTGTTCGAACTGGACCCCGGCGACGAATTCGTCGAGCGCGCCTTCCCGCAAGGCACCGGCGGGGTGACCGAAGATCGCTACGAAGCCAGCCTCAGCGTCTCGCGGTCCCTGTCACGCACCCTGTCGGTCCAGCTGATCGGAGCAATGGAATTCTCGACCATCGAGCAGACCGGCTTTGCCGCCAATTCGCGCAGCTTCAAGCGGCCCAAGGGATCGTTCGCCGCGACCTGGAAACCGCGCGACGATTTCGACGTCTCGGTTACCCTGGCGAAACGCGTCAGCCAGCTGTCCTTCGGAGATTTCCTCGCCTCGGTATCGCTCAACAACGATAATCAGAACGGCGGCAATAGCGAGCTCGTCCCCTACCAGAGCTACAATGTCGAGATCGAAGCCAACAAGACCTTCGGTCCGTGGGGCTCGATCAAGCTGGAAGCCCGCAAGGCGTGGTTCGAAGATTTCATCGACTGGTTCCCGCTGCCCAATGGCGGCGAGGCGCGCGGCAATATCGGCGATGCGGACCGCCTCCATCTGCAGGCCAATGCGACGCTCAACCTCGACCCCGTCGGGTTTCGCGGCGCACGGCTCGATGTCGAGGTGATCAAGCGGTTCATGAATGTCACCGATCCCTTCACCGGTCTGGAGCGCCCCTTCTCCTACGACCAGGAAGGCGCCTTCGAGATCGATTTCCGCCACGACATTCCCGGCAGCGCCTGGGCGTGGGGCGCAAGCCTCGATCACGATGACCCGGCGCCCTATGCGCGGCGATACGAGGAGGGCCGCGAATGGGAAGGCCCTGTGTGGGGCGGGCTGTTTATCGAGCACAAGGATGTGTTCGGCCTCACGGTTCAGGCCCGAGCGAGCAATCTGCTCGGCGCGCGCAATTACTTCCGCCGCACGGTCTATGACGGCGAGCGCCCCGATGGCGATATCCGCTTCGAGGAGTATCAGGATCGCCGCATCGGCCCGATCTTCCGCCTGACCGTCAGCGGGGATTTCTAGCGCCGCGCGGACCCCTCCCGCGTTCCACGCGTTAGGCGGAACAAGGGAGACCATCTTGGAATTCGATCCGCGTATTGTGATGTTCGTCGTTTTCGGCGCCGGGCTGACGCTGGCCGTCACGCTCGAGCGGTGGCTGGCGCGCTACTGGCTGTCGCTACCGATCCTCTATGTCGCGGTCGGGTTCGCGGTGTGGTCGTTGCCGCTGGGGCTGCCGCATTTCAACCCGACGGTCGACGGGTTCGATGCGATGACGCTGGAATATGCCACCGAGTTCATCGTCATCGCTTCGCTAATGGCCGCCGGGATCGCGATCGACCGGCCCGTCAGTTGGGTCAACTGGCGCCAGATCTGGCCGCTGCTCGTGATCGCCATGCCGCTGACGATCGGCGCGGTGGCGCTGCTCGGCTGGTGGGGCCTGGGACTGGCCCCCGCCAGTGCGATCCTGCTCGGCGCAGCCCTGGCCCCGACCGATCCGGTGTTGGCGCGCAGCGTCCAGGTCGGCCCGCCGGGCGAGGACCAGCGGCACGACGTCCGGTTCAGCCTGACGGTCGAAGCCGGGCTCAACGACGGCTTCGCCTTCCCCTTCACCTATCTGGCGATTGCCGCGGTCGGGATGACCACGCTGGGCGGCTGGACGCTCGAATGGGCCGCGCTCGACCTTGGCTGGCGGATCGTGATGGGCTGCGCGGTCGGCTGGGCCGTCGGCCGCATCGGCTCGTGGTATGTCTTCGAACGCGAAGCCGATTCTCCCATGGAAGAGATCGACGAGGCCAGCGAGAGCGCCGCCCAGCCCAGCTATTCGACCAGCGAGGGATTGATCGTGCTTGGCACGCTGCTGCTCGCCTATGGACTGGCCGAACTGGTTGAAGGCTACGGCTTCCTCGCTGTCTTCGTCGGCGCCGTGACCGCCCGCCAGCGCGAGAACCGCAGCCGCTATCACAAGATCAGCCACCACTTCATCGACCAGATCGAGCAGATCGTGCTGGTCGCGGTGCTGTTCGGCTTTGGAGCGATGCTGGCAAGCGGCGTGCTGTCCGCGCTGACCTGGCCCGCCGCGCTGGTCGGGATTGCGCTGATCTTCATCATCCGCCCGATTGCGGGTCTGCTCGCAGAACTGAACTGCGATCTGCCAATGGTCGGCAAGCTGGCGGTGGCGTTCCTCGGGGTACGCGGCATGGGCTCGATCTATTATCTCGCCTATGGCCAGAACCACGCCGACTTTGCCCAGATCGACCTGCTATGGGCCACGGTAAGCTTCACCATCCTGCTATCGATCGTGGTCCACGGCGTCGTTTCGGGCCCGCTTATCCGCCATGTCGAGAACCGCCGTGCGCATGTCCATGCCGGGCAGGATACCAGCATGGAAGCCCTATCGCCCGAGGCGGTAAAGCCGGAATAACATCGCCCAACGACAAGGGGCGGCGAACCGTAGTCCGCCGCCCCTCGCGTAACCCGTTGGTGCGGGATTATTTCTTTGCGGCGGCCTTCTTGGCAGGCGCTTTCTTGGCGGCCGGCTTCTTGGCAGCGGGCTTCTTCGCCGGAGCCTTGTCCTCGTCCTTGGCGGAAGCAGCCTTCTTCGGCGCGGCCTTCTTGGCGGGCGCCTTCTTGGCGGCGGGCTTGTCGTCCGCGTCCTTGGCAGCATCCTTCTTGGCCGGAGCCTTCTTCGCGGCGGCCTTCTTGGCCGGGGCCTTCTTCTTCGGCTTTTCCTCGGTGGTCTCTTCCGCTTCGATCGCGGCTTCGAGTTCCTCGCGGGTCACTTCCCGGTCGGTGATCTCGGCCTTGTCGAACAGGAAGTCGACGACCTTGTCCTCATAGAGCGGCGCGCGCAGCTGGGCGGCGGCCATCGGCTCGGACTGGACGTACTGGACGAACCGCTCGCGGTCTTCGGCGCGATATTGCTGCGCTGCCTGCTGGATGAGCATGTTCATCTCGTTGGCATTGACCTCGACGCCGTTCTTCTGGCCGATTTCCGACAGCAGCAGGCCAAGGCGGACACGGCGTTCGGCGATCTTGCGATAGTCGTCCTTCTCGTCTTCCATTTCCTTGAGCATGGCTTCGGCATCGTCCGACTGCGCGGCTTCCTGCTGGAGCTGGGCCCAGATCTGTTCGAATTCGGCTTCGACCATGCCCTGCGGCACGGCGAAATCGTGACCGGCGGCGAGCGTGTCGAGCAGCTGGCGCTTCATCTGCGTGCGGGTGAGGCCGGCAGTTTCCTGCTCGAGCTGGCCGCGCAGCAGTTCCTTGAGCTTGGCGAGATCCTCGAGGCCGAGGTTCTTGGCGAACTCGTCGTCGATCGCAGTGTCGGTCGGGACCTTGACCTGCTGGACGGTGATGTCGAATTCGGCATCCTTGCCCTTGAGGTTTTCCGCCGGGTAATCGTCGGGGAAGGTGACCGTGATGGTCTTGGTGTCGCCGGTCTTCACGCCCGTGAGCTGTTCTTCGAAGCCGGGGATGAACTGGCCCGAGCCGATCACCAGCGGGGTGTTCTCGGCCTTGCCGCCTTCGAATTCGGTGCCGTCGACACGGCCGACGAAATCGATGATCAGCTGGTCGCCATCGCCGGCCTTCTTGGTCTTGGCGGCGTCCTTATAGCTCTTGTTGTTCGACGCGATCCGCTCGACTGCTTCCATGACCTGCTCGTCGGTCACCGGAACGGTCAGGCGTTCGAGTTCGAGGCCATCCACTTCGGGAGCGTCGATTTCGGGAAGGATTTCGACTTCGACGCTGAGCGAGGCATCCTTGCCTTCTTCATAGCCCTCGTCGATTTCCACCTTCGGCTGCATCGCAGGGCGCAGCTTGTTGTCGGCCATCACCTTGTCGACCGATTCGCGGATCATGTCGTTGACCATCTGCGCGTGCAGCTGTTCGCCGTGCATCTTGCGGACCAGGTTCGCCGGCACCTTGCCCGGGCGGAAGCCGGGCATCTTCACCTGCGGGGCGATCTTCTTGACTTCGCTGTTGACGCGCTCGTCGATTTCCTTGGCAGGAATGGTGACGGTGTAGGCGCGCTTGAGGCCCTCGTTGGCGGTCTCTTTGATCTGCATGGGTTGAAACTCGTGACTTTCCAAAAGCGACTATGTGCAAGGGGATTCGCGCGGCGGCGGCACTGGTGCGGGCGAAGGGACTCGAACCCCCACATCTTTCGATACTGGTACCTAAAACCAGCGCGTCTACCAGTTCCGCCACGCCCGCTAACCCGAACGAAGCTGCGCGTTGGCGACATGCGCTACGCGTGTAGGCGCGTGCCTCTAGTAGGATGCGACCAAATGCGCAAGCGCGGCGACGGGTGAGGGAACGGCTTTGCGCGCGCACGCGTTTTGTAATCATGAACGACTACGATAAACCCAAGCCGCCGGCCAATACTCCGCCGGTCATCGATCCCGGGGCAAAGCAGGAAAGTCCGGCCAGAACGAAGGCCGATGGCGAGCTAGCTGCAGAAGACACCGAAGACGAAAAGATCGAAGTCGAGAAAGCGCTCGGCAACGCGCAAGAAGGCGGGCGCGACGGTGCGGGTGAAGCCGCGCTCGACAGTCCGCCACCCGATTGAGGATACCATCTATGGCGACGCAACCCGACCCCGATCCCGACACCATCAATCCCGGCGCACCCGACGAGATGCCGCCAGCGAGTCCGCCCGACGAGGCACCTATGCATGAACCGCCCGGTTTCGAGCCGCCGCAACCCGACTTCGACGAGCCCGACCGCGGTCCCGATGAAACACCCCCGCCGCCCGATTGATCTTGCCCGCGCGCGCGCGTCGCAGTATCGGCGCGCGCCATGAGCGAAGAAACCAAAAGCCAGACCCCGCCCGATCACCTTTCGGTCAATCCGGATAGCGAGCATTTCCAGATGAAAGCGCTCGAGCGCGGCGTCGGCATCCGCTTCAAGGGCAAGCAGCGCACCGATATCGAGGAATATTCGATTTCCGAAGGCTGGGTGCGCGTTCAGGCAGGCAAGACCGTGGATCGCCGCGGCAAGCCGCTGACGATCAAGCTGACGGGTCCGGTCGAAGCCTGGTTTGAAGATATGGGCGACGAACCGCCGGTGGCCAAGGCCGACTGATCAGTCTGCGAAATCGGCAAAGGCGCTGAGGAACCTCTTCGAGGTTTGCTTGCGCGCCGGGGCCATTGCGATCTGGCGGCGCGGCTGCGGCTGCCGATCGCTATAGATGAAGCCATCTACCGGCCATGCCGTCGTACCGACCTTGCCCAGCGGGGCGTACCAGACGCGCACCTCGCTCCAGTCATTGTTGGGCGAAACGTCGACCGCGAGCACATCCTTTTCGATCTGACCGCGGCGGCCGTTGATCGGCGACCAATTGGCGTGATCGAGCAGCACCCGCCGCGAATCGAGCACCCGGCTGACCGCGGCCACATGACCCAACTGCATATTGCGATGCGCACTGAAGGCCATCACCGCGCCGGGACGCGGCGTCGAGCCGGTGGCGTAGCGGCCTCGCGCCTGGTCCCACCAGGTATGCGCATCGCCGTAGATCTGGATACCTGAGACATCGCGCGCATAGGGTACGCACTGGAGGTACGCGTCCAGCTCTGCGCCTTGGGCGGCGAAGTTGTCGAAGTCCTCGGCAAGCGCAGGTGTAGCGCAGGCAAGTAAGGCGATCACGGCAAGATTCTTCCTCATACCGGCAGGATTATGCCGGTTAAGCTTATCGCGATCTTTCCACTTACGGTTAACGCGATTTAACCATGATCCCTGCTGCCGCTTGCAAAGCGGCGCGCAAAGCGCCACTTGCCGTGCCATCATGGTGCCCTCCTCCTCCAAGCCAACGGTGATCATCATCGGCCGGCCCAATGTCGGCAAATCGACGCTGTTCAATCGGCTCGTGGGCAAGCGCCTGGCGCTGGTCGACGACCAGCCCGGCGTCACGCGCGACCGGCGCTTCGGCGATGCGGAAATCGCCGGGCTCGAGTTTCGGGTGGTCGACACTGCCGGATGGGAGGACGAAGACCCCGCCAGCCTGCCCGGCCGGATGCGCATGCAGACCGAAGTCAGCCTCGAGGGCGCGGATGCCGCGATGTTCGTGTTCGACGCGCGCGTCGGCCTGACCCCGCTTGACGAGGAAATCGCCCGCTGGCTGCGCGGACAGTCGGTCCCCGTAGTGCTCGTCGCCAATAAGGCGGAAGGCACGCAGGGCGACGCCGGCATCTATGAAAGCTTCTCGCTCGGCTTTGGCGAACCGGCGGGCATCAGCGCCGAACATGGCGAAGGTATCGGCGACCTGTTCGAACGGCTCTGGCCGATCATCGGTGACAAGGCCGAGGCGGCTGCCGAAACGCTCGAATTGAGCGAAGAAGACGAAGAGGCGCTGCTTGCCGGACCGCTCAAGCTGGCCATCGTCGGCCGCCCCAATGCGGGCAAGTCGACGCTAATCAACCGCATGCTGGGCGAAGACCGCCTGCTGACCGGCCCCGAAGCCGGGATCACGCGCGATTCGATTGCGGTCGATTGGGAATGGCATGACCCGCGTAGCGGCGAAGACCGCGAAATCCGGCTGATCGACACCGCGGGCATGCGCAAGAAGGCGCAGGTCATCGACAAGCTGGAACGGCTTTCGGTCGCCGATGCCCGCCGCGCGGTCGACTTCGCCGAGGTCGTCGTGCTGCTGCTCGATGCCACCCGCGGTCTCGAATCGCAGGATCTCAAGATTGCCAGCATGGTGCTCGAGGAAGGGCGCGCGCTGATGATCGCGATCAACAAGTGGGATGTCGCCGAAGGCGCCAGCGCGCTGTTCAACGGCATCCGCGAAGCGCTCAACGAAGGTCTGGCGCAGGTTCGCGGAGTGCCGCTGTTCGCCGTGAGCGCGAAGACCGGCAAGGGCATCGACCAGATGCTCGGCGCGGCGTTCGACCTGCGCGAAGCATGGAGCCGCCGTGTACCGACCGCCGCGCTCAACCGGTGGTTCGACGATGCACTGGAAGCTAATCCGCCGCCCGCACCCAAGGGCAAGCGGATCAAGCTGCGCTATATCACGCAGGCCAGCATCCGCCCGCCACGCTTCGTGGTGTTCGGTACGCGGCTCGACATGCTCCCCAAAAGCTACGAGCGGTATCTGGTCAACGGCATCCGCGACAAGCTGGGCTTCGATGCCGTGCCGGTACGCGTGGTGCTCAAGAGCCCAAAGAACCCCTTCCAGAAGGATTGAGTTTGCCGCCGCTCGACATCCTGTCTGGCGTCGGCGCCTTCGAGCTGATCGAGCGCACCAGTTCGACCTTGCGCGTCCAGCAGGTCGTCCAGCTCAGCCTCGCGCCGGCCTTCCTGCTCGCTGGGATCGGCGCGGTGATGAACGTCATGACCAACCGGCTGATCTGGGTCGCCAACAAGATCGAGCGCATTCTCAACGCCAGCGAGGACGGCGATGTCGACGCGATGCGCGCCGAACTGCCCGCGCTGGAAATGCGCCGCAATTACGCCCAGCGCGCGGTCATGTTCAGCACCGCTTCCGCGCTGGCGATCAGCGTGGTCATCGTCTTATTGTTCGTGAGCGCCTTCGTCACCACACCGCTCGGCACGCTGGTCGCCGCGACGTGGGTGATGTGCATGGGACTGCTTGTTGCTGGGCTCGCGTCGTTCCTGATGGAAACCCGCACCGCAGCCCGCCGCAACCGTGAACGGATTCGCGAACGCCGGGCCGCCGCCAAGTCCTGACGCGGTTTGGGTCCCGCGCGCGACCGACCGAAGTCATTTGCGCGACGATTGGCGTAGAAACGTCGGCCACGGTTCATCTCCACCTGTCATAAAGCGCGGCGGGGCAAGGAGGTGAGATATGAGCAAACTCCGCGTTTCGATCCACGGGCATGCCAATCGCGTGGACGACCAGTTCGCGCTCGAAGCACTCGACATCGCCACCGCATTGACGATAGCCGATATCAACGTCGGCACAGGCGATGCGGAAATCTGGGATGGCGAGCAGCGGCTGGCCCGTCTGTCCAAGCACGGCGGCGTCCACGCGACCTTCTGGCGCGTCACCTGACCGGCGTTATCTCGGGACCGAACACAGGGGGACGAGGCGTGGCAAGGAGGGTGAGATAGCCTGGCTCCGAATGAGCCGGCTCTTGTTCAGCCCGCTTCGCCCTCGCCCACCGGCTTGCTGTTGAGCTGGACGTAGTTTTCCAGCCCCATCCGTGCGATCATGTCGAATTGCGTTTCGAGGAAGTCGACATGCTCTTCCTCGCTGGCGAGGATGTCTTCGAAAATCTGGCCCGTGGTAAAGTCGCGCACGTCCTGACAATAATCCGCCGCTTCCTTGAGCAGCGGGATCGCTTCCATTTCCATTGCCAGATCGGCCCTGAGGATTTCCTCGACCGTCTCGCCTACCTTGAGCTTGTGGATCGCCTGGAAGTTGGGGAGCCCGTTGAGGAACAGGATCCGCTCGGCGAGGATGTCGGCATGCTTCATCTCGTCGATCGATTCGTGGCGCTCGTATTCGGCGAGCTTGGTCACGCCCCAATCGGCCAGCACGCGGTAATGCAGCCAGTACTGATTGATCGCGGTCAATTCGTTGGTGAGCGCCTTGTTGAGGAACTCGATAACCTTGGAATCGCCTTTCATGGCCCTGTCTCCTGGCTGCTGGATGCGGCGCAGCTATGCGCTTCTCCACCAGCGCTTGGCAAGGTCGAAGGTCGAAAAATCGGCGTAATTCCGCCAGTTGCGAGCAATTCTTGTTAGCGGAAAGTCACGCCGCGGCAGAGACGAGACCGAACTCGCGTTCTTCCTGCAGGATGTCGTCGGCATCGTCGAGACAGGTTCCGCAGCACGGTGCCTTGCCCAGCGCAGCATAGCACGCTTCGGCATCACCCGAGACATGGCGCGCAGCACGGCGCAGTTCGCTTTCCCGGATCGCGTTACAGATGCAGACGTACACTCGACAACTCCTGCGATTGACTCGCATGAGCAGTTCTAGTGAGAGTCGTTCTCATTATCAAGCATCGTTTTCCACGGCGCGCTCAGCGCCGCAGCGGAAAAGCCTGCCAATAGGTCAGGCAGCGCCACAACCATTCGAGCGGGCCGAAACGGAAACGCCCCAGCCACGGTTTCGACCACAGCAGCATGAGCGCCCAGGTGGCGAGCATGACGAGATAGAGCTCGCTGCGCCCCAGCTCGCCATAAAGCCCGCCTGCCCAGCCGTGGAACACCAGCAGCATGACCAGCGACGTGCCGATGTAATTGGTGAACGCCGCACGTCCTGCCGCCGAAATCCGCTCCGCCAGCCAGCCCGATGTGCGCGTACCGACCACCGCGAGCACTGCGGCGAGGCCGAGAACGACGGGCAGGCGCGGGAGCATCGAAAAGCTCATGAAAGCGGCGAGCGTGCTCCAGTAGGAGAACCCGATCCCCTTGACCCACAGCGCGATCAGCAGGGTCACCGCGCTTCCGATCGCGATACCGGCCAGTCCCCAGCGCAATTGCCTGCCCGGGTTCATGCCGACGCTGAACAGGCCGAAGCGGTAAAGCGCCATGCCGATCAGCATCAGCGGTACGGATTCGAACGCGAAGAGGAACAGTCCGAACAGCGGGTCGCCGCCATGATCCGTGATGTTGTGGCGCACGTAGTCCGGGTAGGAGCCTTCGGCGATGACCTGCCGCTCGGCCAGTCCCTCTTCGAGCGTGGTTTGCTTGTCCGCGGCCAGTTGCTCGCGCAATTCGGCATAGGCGGGCTGTTCGCCGAGCCCCGTCTCGGCGATGAAATAGGGGGAAGCGGTGAAGCTGGCGACCATGGCGATCCCCGCAGCATATCCGAGCAAGCCGACGATCAACTGGGTCTTGGCTGCCCAGCGTATGCCGATCATCGTGACAAGGCCGAACACGGCATAATAGATCAGAATGTCGCCACGCCAGATCAGGTAGAAATGCACCAGCCCGAACAGCAGCAGCCAGAACAGGCGGCGGACCTGAAGCTCGCGTCCCTCGCCCTTGGCCCAGGCCTTCTCCATGAACAGATAGAGCCCCGCGCCGAACAGCAGCGTGAACAGGCCGCGCATCTTGCCGTCGATCAGGACGAATTGCGCCACCCACATCCAGTCTTCCGCGTCGCTGTGCGGGACGAGGAAGCCGTCGGGGTACATATAGGCGGAAAACGGCTGACCGAAGGCAACGATATTCGCCGCCAGGATACCCATGACGGCGATGCCGCGGATGAAATCGAGACTGACGATGCGGTTGCCCGCGAGCGCGCTCGGCAGCGGATCGTCCCCTGCAGTATCGGCGATCGCCGCCCGATCGTTCGCTTGGCTCACCTGATGCCCCCTTCGCCTGCGGGCCTTAGCCCCGACAAGCGGAAGAGCAACCCATGTGCTTGCGCGCTAGCGGGTAACGAGGCAGCCCTGTCCGCTACGCTTGAGCGAAGCACAGGCCGCCGCCGCCTGATCGCGCGTGGCATAGCCGCCTGCCAGCAGCTTGGTCAGGCGCCCTGATTTCTCGAGCAGGCGGGTGCGCCCGGCAATTTCGCTGCGACCGGCCAGCTGGCTCCATAGCCGTTCGGCATTGCCCGGCACGCCAAACGCGCCAAGCTGGACCTTCCACGGACCAGTGGCTGCTGCCACGCGTGTGACTGCGGCGGGGGCCGGCGCGGGAGATGAGGGAACCGGGCTGGACGCCACGACCACCGCTTCGCGCGAAAGAGCTTCCTCGTCCTGCCGCGCGACGACTGTCGGGCGCGAGGCGGGAAGCGTGTAATCCGCCCCCGCGGTTGCCGGTGCAGATGCCGCGGTACTGCCCGCGACACGCGGGGTCCCGGCGGGACGCGTCGTCGGCGCGGGAGCGGGAGCGGTGACCACCGGCCCGGTCGGCGCATCGGTGCCCAGTGCGAGGTCGACCGCGGCCAGTTCGCGCGCGCGCGCCGCTTCGGCCTCTGCCTTGAGCGATGCGGCGAGCGGCTGTGCGGCCTGTCGATCCTCGAGCGAGATATATTCGTCCATCTGCGCCAGCGCGCCGCGTGCCTGCGGCAAGCCCGCCGAATTGGCCAGCGTCAGCAGCGCATAGGCGCGGCGCCAGTCCTTCGCGACGAGATCGCCGTTGAAATGCGCGATGCCGAGAAGATATTGCGCGCGAGGATCGCCGCGTGAGGCAGCGGCCGAAACATAGGGCAGCGCTTCCTCGCGCGCGCCGCGCTGGAACAGCAGCAGCCCGTAATTGTCCGCCGCCTTCACATGTCCCTGCGCCGCGGCCAAAGCATAGAGCGCCTCGGCCTGCTGCGGATCGGCGTCGAGCCCGCGGCCTAGCCGATAGGCCTGCGCCATGTTGAACTGCGCATCGGGGTCGCCCTGCGCAGCGGGCCCGGCCCATTCGCGCACTGCGGTGGCGAAATCGCCCCGCGTCCAGGCATCGACACCGGTTTTGACGTCGGCCAGCGCCGGAACCGAAACCATCGTTGCCGCGGCCATTGCGCCGGCCAGCCATGCTGCTTTCGCCACTCGTAGCATCGTACCCTTCCCATGCAACGACGCGCGGGAACGCGCCGGTTCAGCGGCATCCTATAGTAAATCACTCGTTAGCAAAGTGTTGCGAGGCGTTTTGCTGCGTTCGGCCCTGACCAAAGTCGCATCCGGTTAACCCAAAATTAGGGGTAGTCTGCGATTTCCATGACAAGAGCGCTGCAAAGCAAAGCAGCACGAGTGAATTGAATACTGGCGCAAACCAGGGGGACCAAGTCTTGCGTGTACTGGCATTGGCATCGCAGAAGGGCGGATCGGGCAAGACCACGCTCTCGGGACATATGGCCGTTCAGGCCCAGCGCGCCGGCGCCGGTCCCGTCGTCCTGATCGATATCGATCCGCAGGGGTCGCTCGCCGATTGGTGGAACGAGCGCGAGGATGAATATCCCGCATTCGCCCAGACCACCGTCGCCCGCCTGGCAACCGATCTGGCCATTCTGCGCCAGCAAGGTTTCAAGCTGGCGGTGATCGACACCCCGCCGGCCATCACCATGGCCATCCAATCGGTTATCTCGGTCGCCGAACTGATCGTCGTCCCGACCCGTCCCAGCCCGCACGATCTGCGCGCCGTGGGCGCCACGGTCGATCTGTGCGAACGCGCCGGCAAGCCGCTGGTATTCGTGGTCAATGCCGCGACGCCCAAGGCCAAGATCACCTCGGAAGCCGCCGTCGCGCTGTCGCAGCACGGCACGGTCGCGCCGATTACCCTGCACCACCGCACCGATTTCGCCGCCTCGATGATCGATGGCCGCACGGTGATGGAGGTCGACCCCGAAAGCCGTTCGGCCGCCGAGGTCACTGCGCTGTGGAAATATATCGCCGACCGTCTGGAAAAGAACTTCCGCCGCACGGTCTTCGCCGCGCCCAATTCGCAATCCGCGATGCCCGGCGTCCATCGTCCTGCCGGTGGCTTTGGCCGCCGCGTAGCCCAGTAACAGGAAGGGCGGAGACTCCCGGATGTCTGACGCCAATTTCGCCTCTCTTTCCTCGACCCTGCTGGCACGCAAGGGCGGCGCGAAGCCTGCCATGCGCCCCCAATCGGGGATCCTCGGCCCGGTCGACGGCAAGGAAGCCGCCGCCAGCCTCGAGGATCTCGGCTGGAACGACATGGGCGAGAGCGAGCAGGCCCCGGCCGATCCTGCCGAGGAAAAGGTGGTCGCGATTACCTCGCGGGCCGCGAATGAAGCGGGCGCACCCAATCAGGTGCGGGAATCGCTGACCAAGATCCAGGCGCAGCTCGAACGCCCCGCCCAGCCCCGCCCGATGGTCCGCAAGGCCGCCGCCGCGCAGGGCAAGCGCGCAGCCTTCACGCTGCGACTCGACCAGGAACGCCATCTTATGCTGCGTCTCGCCTGCACCGTCCGCGGTCGCAGCGCACAGCAGCTGGTGACCGACGCGCTTGACGCGTTGCTCGCCGAAATGCCCGAAATCGCAAGCCTCGCTGCCCAGGTCCAGCGCGGCGAATAAGCACTTTAACGACGTGGGATCGCCTTCAAGGGGGTAATTATGAGCATCGAGACGAAAGCCAGGAACAAGCGGTTCGTCCAGCTCGCCGTCACCACGGCGCTGGCGACGACCGCGCTTACGGCGTGCACCGGCAAGGCTGCACCCAGCCATTCCTATTCGGCTGCGCATGCCGAACAGGCACTGAGCAAGGGCCGCACCTCCAAGGCCGTCCAGCACGCCGAAGCGGCGGTGCTCGCCAGTCCGCGCGACGCCTATTCGCGCACGCTGCTGGGCAATGCCTATCTCGAAGACGGGCGCTTCGCATCGGCCGCGACGACTTTCGCCGAGGCCGTCGAGCTGGGCGACACCGCCCCGCGCACCATTATCAGCTATACGCTGGCGCAGATCGCCATTGGTGATCAGGTCGGCGCGCTGGCCACGCTCGATCAGTTCGAAACCGCGCTCGACCCGGCCGATTTCGGCCTGGCCATCGCGCTCGCCGGTCGTCCCGACCACGGCGTTCATGTGCTGAGCAATGCGCTGCGCGCGGGCCAGAACACACCGAAGGTTCGCCAGAACCTCGCCTATGCCTATGCGCTGCAGGGCAATTGGCGCTCCGCGCGCATCATGGCGGCGGAAGACGTGCCCGCGGGCGAAGTGGGCGATCGGATGGCCCAGTGGGCCGCTGTCGTCCGCCCTGAAGCCTTTACCACCCGCGTTGCCAATCTGCTCGGCGTAGAGCCGCAGGCCGATCCGGGGCAGCCGCAGATGCTCGCCCTTGCCAATCATCCCAGCGTCAACATGCTGGCCGCGCAGGAAGTGGGCGAGCTGGAGGCCGTGGCCGAGCCGCAGGGCGATTTCGCCTTTGCCGAGGAACTTCCCGCAGTGGGCGCCGCGCCGTCCATCGACGATCGTGCCGACGCAGCGCTCGCCGACGGCGGCCTTGCGCCGAGCATCGGCGGTGTTCGCTATGTCTCGCGCGAAGTGGTCCAGCAAACGCCGGTCCAGTCGCGCAAACCCGTTGCCCCGCGCGTCGCGGGTGCCGCAGCGCCCGCCAGCACTACCCGCAGCGGCGACTACAACGTCCAGCTCGGCTCGTTCTTCTCGATGTCGGACGCCAATGAAGCCTGGAAGCAGTTCCAGAAGCGCTATCCCGAACTCGGCGATGCCGAGCGCGTGATCACCAAGGCGCGCGTCAATGGCAAGATCTACTACCGCGTCGCGGCTGCCGGTTTCGCCAAGGCATCGGCCGATTCGATGTGCCGCACGGTCAAGGGCAAGGGCGGCGGCTGCATCGCCTATGCCTCGAGCCGGCCGCTGCCCGGCGCAATCGACGTCGTTGCCGGTGACATGCGGGTCGCCGCACGCTAGTCGGCCCACCAAACCAGACCACCGAGCGACCCCGTCCGGAGCAATCCGGGCGGGGTTTTTCGTGGCGCCTAGTGGTGGATCCGGACGCCGCCCTTGAACAGTGTCTTCACGCGCCCCTGCGTCGGCTGGCCGTCGAACGGCGTATTGCCGGCGGTGGCTTCCATCCGGGCGCTCTGGATTACCCAGGGCTGGTCGGGATCGACGATTGCGATATCGGCTTCGAGCCCCACTGCGATCGCACCGGCATCGACCCCGAGGATATGCGCGGGCGCCGTCGCCACCAGCGCGAAGGCCCGCGTCATATCGATGACCTCGTCGCGCACCAGCGACAGCGTCATCGCCAGCAGCGTCTCGGCCCCTGCCATGCCCGGCTCGGCATCGGCAAACGGCAGCCGCTTGTCTTCCGGGCCGCGCGGATCGTGACCGCTGGCAATGACGTCGATCGTCCCGTCGACGATTGCCTCGCGCACCGCATGGCGGTCGTCCTCGCTGCGAAGCGGCGGCGAAAGCCGGGCGAAGGTCCGGAAATCGACCGTCGCCAGATCGGAGAGCATGAAATGCGCCGGGGTAACGCCGCAGGTGACGGGTAGTCCGCGCGCTTTCGCCTGGCGGACGATATCCAGCCCTGCCCGCGTGGTGACCTGGCGGAAATGGATCCGCGCGCGCGCCATCTCGGCCAGCGCAATATCGCGGGTGAGCGCGATGGCCTCGGCTTCGGCAAGTGCGCTTGGCAGGCCGCGCCGCGTGGCGATTTCGCCCGCCGTAGCGACCGCGCTGCCGACCAGCGCGGCATCCTCGGCATGGGCGACCACTACAAGGTCGAGCATGGCGGCATATTGCAGCAGTCGCAGCATCGCCCCCGAATCCGCGATCCACTGGCGTCCGGTGGCCACGCCGCGCGCACCGGCAGCGCGCATCAGGCCCAGTTCGGCAATCTCGCGCCCCTCGAGCCCGCGGGTCGCGGCGGCGAGCGGGTGGACCCAGAAATCGGGCTTGCCGCTCTTGGCAATGTAGGAGACCCGGCTGGGCAGATCCAAGGGTGGGGACTGGTCGGGCATCAGCGCCGCGCGGGTGATCCCGCCGAAATGAAAAGCCGGCTTGTCGATCGCGAACACGCCGAGATCGACCAGACCGGGGGCAACCAGACGGCCGCTGGCATCGACGATCTCATCGCCATCCTGCGCTTCGCTGCCGATCGCCTCGATGCGGCCGTCGACCAGCCGCAGCGCGCCTTCGCGCACGCCGTCGGGTGTCACCAGCCGGCCGCCGGTGATCGTCAGCGGAGTTTGCTGCTTCATGCCGCGTCTCCCCAGCCGGTCACGCCGCGGGCGCGGCGGGTGAGCACGTCGAGCGCGGCCATGCGGATCGCGACGCCCATCTCGACCTGCCGGGTGATGATCGACCGGTCGATCATATCCGCCACCTCGCTGTCGATCTCGACCCCGCGGTTCATCGGACCCGGATGCATCACCAGCGCGTCCTTCGAGGCTTTCTCAAGCCGCTTTGCAGTCAGTCCGTAGAGGTGATGATATTCGCGCGCCGAGGGGATGAACTGGCCGCTCATCCGTTCGGTCTGGAGGCGCAGCATCATTGCGACATCCGCGCCGTCGAGCGCGGCGTCGAAATCGTGAAACACTTCCGCCCCCATCGCCTCGATCCCTACCGGCATCAGCGCCGGCGGCGCACAAAGCCGCACAGTGGCACCGAGCGCCTGCAGGCAGAGCAGGTTGGAACGGGCAACGCGGCTGTGCAGGATATCGCCGCAGATGACGATCCTGAGCCCGGTGAAATCGTCCGCCGTCTCGCCGCGGTCGCGCAGAGCATGACGCAGCGCGAGCGCATCGAGCAAGGCCTGCGTCGGGTGTTCGTGCTGTCCGTCGCCCGCATTGAGCACCGGGCAGTCGACCTTGTCGGCAATCAGCTGCGTCGCCCCGCTCGACCCGTGGCGGATGACGATCGCATCGGCGCGCATGGCATTGAGCGTGATCGCGGTATCGATCAGCGTCTCGCCCTTCTTCACGCTCGATTGCGCAGCATGCATATTGACCACATCGGCGCCGAGCCGCTTGCCCGCGATTTCGAAGCTCAGCAGCGTACGGGTCGAGTTTTCGAAGAAGGCGTTGATGACCGTCAGGCCCGACAGCACGTTCTCGTGCTTGGTCGGCTGCCGGTTGAGCGCGACCCATTGTTCCGCCTCGTCGAGCAGGAAGAGGATTTCGTGCCGTTCGAGCTGGCCGATCCCAATCAGGTCGCGGTGCGGGAAAGCGAGCGCGCCCGCCGGATAGCGGGCCGCATGGGGCGAAGTTTCCGTCGATGTCATTGAGACCACGCCCTTAGTCGAGGGGTATCATGTGCTCAAGCGCTTTCCGGTGGCAAAGCGCCACGCCCTCCCCTAACTCTTCCGCAACAGGAGATTTTACGCATGCAGTTCGCCGGAAAAGTGTGGCGCCTTTTGGTCGGTATCAAGGACGGGCTCGTCCTTTTGTTCATGCTATTGTTCTTCTCCGCCCTGTTCGCGGTGCTGACCGCGCGCCCCAGCCCCGCTGCGGTGCGCGACGGGGCGCTGCTGCTCGATCTCAACGGCGTGGTGGTCGAGGAACGGACCCGCATAGATCCGCTCGAGGCGCTGCTGTCGGGCCAGACCCCGATGGGCGAATACCAGGCCCGCGACCTCGTCCATGCGCTCGACGAGGCGGCGGGGGACGAACGGATTTCGGCAGTAGTGCTCGATCTCGACCGCTTCATGGGCGGCGGGCAGGTCCATCTGCAGGAAATCGGCGAAGCGCTCGACCGGGTGCGCGCGGCGGAAAAGCCCGTGCTCGCCTACGCCACCGCCTATGGTGACGATGGCATGCTGCTCGCAGCGCATGCGAGCGAGGTGTGGGTCAACCCGCTGGGCGGCGCGATCGTCGCCGGGCCCGGGGGCGAACGGCTCTATTACGCAGGCCTGCTCGACCGGCTGAAGGTCAATGCGCGGGTCTATAAGGTCGGCGACTACAAGAGCGCGGTCGAACCCTACAGCCGTGCCGACATGTCCGATCCCGCGCGCGAAAACGCCCGCGCGCTCTACGAGACATTGTGGGAAGAATATCGCGCCAACCTCAAGAAGGCACGTCCGGCGGCGGATATCGAACGCATCACGACGCAGCCGGTCGCGTGGATCGACGCCGCCAATGGCGACCTCGCCACAGCCGCATTGCAGGCCGGGCTGGTCGACGAGATCGGCACCCGCGCCGACTTCGAGCAGCGCGTCGTGGAGCTGGTCGGCGAAGACGAATGGGGCGACGGCGCGAATTCCTATCCGCACACCAGGCTCGCGGTGTGGCTCGAGGACAATCCGCTGCCGACCCCCGGCCGCCCGATCGGTGTGATCACGGTGGCGGGCGAGATCGTCGATGGCGAGGCCGGACCCGGCGTGGCCGGCGGCGACCGGATCGCCGAACTCCTCGACGAAGCGCTCGAGGACGAGCTTGCCGGGCTGGTCGTCAGGGTCGATTCCCCCGGCGGATCGGTGCTCGCCAGCGAATTGATCCGCGACGCGGTCCTGCGCCACAAGGCGCAGGACATCCCGATCGCGGTCTCGATGGCCAATGTCGCGGCGAGCGGCGGCTATTGGGTCTCCACCCCCGCCGACCGCATCTTTGCCGAGCCCGAGACGATCACCGGTTCGATCGGCATCTTCGCGGTCATCCCGACCTTCGAGGAAACCGCAGCCGCCGCCGGGGTCACCAGCGACGGCGTGCGCACCACGCCGCTGTCGGGCCAGCCCGATCTGATCGGCGGCTTCACGCCCGAAACCGATGCGATCCTGCAGGCCTTTATCGAAAACGGATATGAGGACTTCCTCGACCGGGTCGGCGAAGCGCGCGGCATGACGCGCGACCAGGCCGACGCAATCGGCCAGGGCCGCGTCTGGGATGGCGGAACCGCGCGCCAGTTGCGGCTGGTCGATGAATATGGCGGCATGGAAGAGGCGCTGGCGTGGACCGCCGCGCAGGCCGACCTCGGCAGCGACTGGCATGTCGTCTACCTTGGCACCAACCCCTCGACCTATGACACGCTGCTGCGCCAATGGCTGATCGGCGACGGCGAGGAAGCCGGATCGGGCGGCGATGTCTTTGCCCGCATGGCGAGCGGGCAGGCGAGCGTGGTGACGCAGATTGCCGCCGATGCCGACCGCCTGCTGGGTGCCAAGGGCGCGCAGGCCTATTGCCTCGCCTGCCCTGCGTCGCAGGCCGGACAGTCGCAGGCCAAGGCGCCCGACGGCTGGCTCGCCCGGATCGTTGCGCTGCTGTTCGGCTAGGATGCTTGCCATGCGCCGATTCGCACAGTAAAGGCGCGCCCCTGCCCTGCCGCGGCCCCGCCCGCGCGAAGCATCGGGCGGGCGCGTAGCTCAGTGGTAGAGCACACCCTTCACACGGGTGGGGTCGCAAGTTCAATCCTTGCCGCGCCCACCATCTTTTCAGTGACTTGGAAGTGACGGCGCGCGTTTCCATGAAAAGAACATGAGAAACGTGGGTGGTCATCGGCGAACGTCGGCGGTTATCTCCCCGCACAACCCGTCAGCTGCTCTTGGTGGAAACTGCCGGTCAGCTAAGTGCCCCCCATGCCGGACGTTCACGGCTACTTTTCGATGCCCGTTTAGCTATCGCGCGCGACGAATTCGAAAAGCAGGCGCAGAGCCGCAAACTACCGGCGGTCCGCGGGCTGCTCGGCTAAAAGTGCCCTTCAGCAGTCAAGATCAGAACGCGGCTCTCCAACCAGCCACACGCCTGTTGCCGCCACCAGTTCCATCGAACAGATCGGCGCGCCATCTTTGTAGAGATCGGCTTGGCCGGCTTTGACCATGGCCTTGGCCTTATCCAGAGCGCCGGCAATCGAAAGACATTCGAAATCGATTTCTTCAATCACTGAATCGTGATCGTCGCGAGCGCGCAGCTTGTAACTGTGCATCACTTGCTTTCCGCCCCGTCTTCACTGGAACTCTTTTTGTCGCCTTGGCCGCCCCGGCCGGAGCCGGACTTGTTGCCGCCGCCGCTTTCCTTGTTGACGCTCGCCCAGGCGCGGCGTTCGGCCTCTTCCTGCGAGACGCCGCGGTCCTCGTAGCTCTCTTCGATGTGCTCGGCCTTGCGCTTCTGCTTGTCGGTGTATTTGTCCTTGTCTCCCTTCGCCATCACGTTTCTCCTCGTGTCGTGTCGAGAACCCGTCCGCGCTAAGAAAATATATGAGCAACCCCGTTTGGGGCAAGGGCCCCACGAAGAGATTGTCTCACCTTTGCAACGGGTTATCGTAGGGGCGCTGCCCGGCTGCCGAGATGAGAGAGCATGCCAGCCGACGATTGCAGCATTCGGGTCGGTTGTCCTATCAGCTTGCAACGAGCGCGAAGACCCCATCCCGGGACCCGGGCAGAAAGCGGAATAGCCAACCATGGAACTCAACCCTGTCACATCCCTCGAATGGCTCGATTGGGATATCATCAGCCGGCTTGGCGTGGCTGCGATTCTCGGTCTGGTGCTGGGGCTTGATCGCGAATGGCGCGGCCATGCCGCTGGCATGCGAACGCATGGCCTGATCTGTGTCTCGGCTGCGGCCATGGTCGTGTCGATCATGGCCCTGTACCATCAGCTCGACGGTCCGCGGATGGACCCTTTGCGACTGTTCGAGGCAGCCGGCGCGTTCATCGGGATAATCGGAGCCGGTCTGATCGTCTTCAGCAAGGGCCAGCTCCACAATCTGACGACGGCGGCCCATCTGTGGCTAGCGACCATGGTGGGCATCGCCTGCGGTGCTGCGCAATGGCCCCTGGTGGCAATTCTGACCGTAGTCAGCCTGATCATGATCACGGTCTTGCGGGTTGCCGAAGACAAGTTCGGCAAGGAGGATCGCAACATCGCGCGCTCGATCGGAAGGTCGCCAGACGAATAGGCGTCCGCGTCATATCCGCGTATTCGTCGGAGCAGCCCAAACTGGTCAGCAGCGCTGTGTCGTCCCCTTGCTCGGGCAAGCCGGGAGGTCACATCATCGGTTTTCCGCCGGTAACGGCGATTGTGGCTCCCGAGATATAGCTCGCTTCATCGCTCGCCAGCATGACGTATGGCGGCGCGAGTTCGGCGGGCTGCGCGGGGCGGCCAAGCGGATAATCCTTCCCGAATTCGGCGACGTCCTCTTCGGGCATCGTAGAGGGGATAAGCGGTGTCCAAACCGGACCGGGCGCGACGCAGTTCACCCGGATTTTCCGGTCTGCCAGCAGTTGCGCGAGGCCTGCCGTGTAATTCTGGATCGCCCCCTTCGTGGTCGCATAGGGCAGCAGGGTAGGATTGGGCTGGTCGGAATTGATCGATGCCGAATTGATGATCGAACTGCCCTCACCCATGTGGGGCAAGGCGGCTTTGGCGAGATAGAACATCGCGTGGATGTTGGTGGCGAAGGTCCGCTCCCACTCCTCGTCGGGAATGTCCTCCAATGTCTCGAAAGTCATCTGGTGGGCAGCGTTGTTCACCAGCACATCGATACCGCCGAAGGTGCGGACAGCCTGGTCGATTATCGCCCGGCAATGCGCCGCATCGCTGATATCGCCGCGCATCAGGACGCATTTTCGCCCCGCTTTTTCGACCCATTCCTTCGTTTCCTGCGCGTCGTGATCCTCGCACAAATAGGCTATCAGCACATCCGCGCCTTCGCGCGCGAAGGCGATTGCGACCGCGCGACCGATCCCGCTGTCACCGCCGGTGATGACGACCCTCTTCCCTTCGAGACGGCCGGAGCCCTCGTAGCTGTCTTCGCCGTGATCGGGCTTGGGGTGCATTGCCTCGGTCGCGCCCGGAACACGCTGTTGCTGCTCAGGCAGGGGCGGCTCGATCCGGTTGGTGGTTCCTTGTCCCATGATGGTCTCCCAAGAGATTACGGAATGTGAGCGTTCCGGGCCGTCAGGCCTTCGTCCCGGGGTAGGTGTCGCCTGCGAGAAGTCTGGCGAGATGCGCGGCATTGATCGCGCACATCTGCGCAGTCTCGGTCACCGCATCGGGGGTTTCGGCCAGCTCCTTGAAGTCGGTGCTGCCCATCGCCTCGCCGACCCAATAGCAGGCCGCGCCCGCCGGGATCGTCCAGCCGGTGTCGTTGAGCGACTGGAACAGCTGTGCCGAGCTCCAGTGCGCGCCATCTTCATTGCCGACGATCGCGGCAATCGCCACCTTGCCGAAGCTCGGCATCCGGCCCTGGTCATCGGTTTCGCTGGTGAAGGCATCCATGCGTTCGAGCACGCGTTTGGCGACCGACCCGATCTGGCCCATCCAGATCGGCCCGCCGAAAACGAGGATGTCGTGGTTCAGGATCTTTTCGCGGATACCCGGCCAGTCGTCACCCTCACCCTCGTCCGACGTTACGCCCGGGGGGACATTGTAATCGGCGATACGGATGGTTTCGGCCAGTTCGACATCCTGCTCGGCAAGATGCTCTTTCAGCACGGCGATCATGGCGTCGGTCGAGCTTGCTTCGCCCGAAGATTTCTTGAGCGAGCAGTTCAGGGCGATGGCGGTGAGAGGCATAGGTGTTCTCCTCGGTTTCTTGCAGATTGGCGAAGGCGCGCGGGCCTAGCGATCGTCGGGTTCGGCCATGCGCCGGTGCATCTGTGCCAGCACCGTGTCGGGGATCACGCCGGCGAACATATCCTGGATCTTGTTCATGAAGCCGCTGACGGTGTGCGCGTCGCCTTCGAGAAGGGCCTTGTAGCCCGCCTCGGCGACCATGGCGGGATCGTCCTTGCTGTCCGATTTGCCGACATCGGTGTTCTCGAGCCCGGCGCGGTCGAAGAACTGGGTATCCGTCGGACCCGGCATCAGGCACGAGACGACGACGTCGGTATCCTTGAGCTCGTTGCGCAGCCCGAAGCAGAAGTAATCGATGTAGCTCTTGGTGCTGTTGTAGACGAGCTGGAACGCGCCGGGGATGTGCCCCGCGATCGAACCGGTCACGAGGATGCGGCCGGCGTTTTTCGCCCGCATCTTCTGCCCGACATGGTGCAGCAGCCAGGTCGTGCCGGTGACATTGGTGTGGATCACATGGGCGATGTCCTTCCACTCCTGATCGAGGAACGCTTCGCCCAGCCCGTGGCCGGCATTGGCCAGCAGGACATCGGGCGTACGGTCGCCGAGCGCCGTCACGAGGGCCTGGAGGCCCTCGCGAGTGGCGAGATCGGCTTCGACCGTCTCGACACCTGCGGCACCGCACTGCCGCGCGGCGGCTTCGGCCGCGCCAAGATCGCGGTCGGCGGCGAGGATCAGGTCGCAGCCATCGCGGGCGGCCAGCTTCGTGAGCTCAAGTCCAATGCCGCTCGAAGCACCGGTGATCACGCACAGCCCGGACAGCTTGTCGATTTTCCCGGCCATGATCAGTTCTCCATCCCGGGTTTCAAAATGACCTTGGTCCACTCATTCTGCTGTTCCTTGAAATTCTTGTAGCCCTCGGCTGCCTGTTCGAGCGGCAAGCGGTGGCTGATCAGGAACGTGGTATCGAGCGTGCCATCCTCGATCTTCTCGAGCAGCTGCTTGGTATATTTCTGGACATGGGTCTGGCCGCCGCGGACCTGCAGGCCCTTCTCCATCATCGCCCCGAGCGGCCACTTGTCGGTCATCCCGCCATAGACGCCCGGGATCGAGACCTTGCCGCCGAACCGGACCGCGAGAATCGCCTGCTTCAGCGCGCTCGCGCGGTCGGCGCCCATGCCGACCTTCTGCTTCACGACGTCGAACATGTTGTCGATGGCGAAGCCGTGCGATTCCATGCCGACCGCGTCGATCACCGCATCCACGCCGATTCCGCCGGACATTTCCATCAGGGCCTCGCGCACATCGGTCTCGCGGAAGTCGATGATCTCCGCGCCCAGCTGCTTCGCCAGTGCGAGACGGTTCGGATAGTGGTCGATCGCGATTACCTTGGAGGCGCCCATCACGATGGCCGATTGGATCGCGAACAATCCGACCGGGCCGCAGCCCCACACCGCAACCGTATCGTCGGGCTGAATGTCGGCATTTTCCGCCGCCATCCAGCCGGTCGGGAGGATGTCCGAAAGGAACAGCACCTTGTCGTCTTCCAGATGGTCGGGAACGACGATCGGGCCAATATCGGAAAAGGGCACGCGGGCGTATTCGGCCTGTCCGCCCGAGTAGCCGCCGGTCAGGTGCGAATAGCCGAACAGCGCGGCCATCGGCTGGCCGTAGAGCGTCGCCGACATATCCTGCTTTTCAGCCGGGTTGGAATTGTCGCAGGCGGAATATTGCTGCTGCTTGCAATGGAAACAGCCGCCGCAGCTGATCGTGAACGGCACGACGACGCGCTGCCCTTTCTTCAGATCGCTCGCAGACCCCGTCTCGACGACTTCGCCCATGAATTCATGGCCCAGCACATCGCCCGGCGCTACGCCGGGAATGACGCCATCATACAGGTGAAGGTCGGACCCGCAGATGGCCGTGCTGGTGATCTTGATGATCGCATCGCGGGGATTGATGATTTCCGGATCGCTGACCGTGTCCACGCGAACGTCGTTGGTTCCATGCCAGGTAAGTGCTCGCATCATCCGTTCTCCTGCTTGGCTGCACGGGTTTCGTCCCGCGTTCGCGCCGAAGTCGCTATTTCCCCGGTTTCCATGAGCATCTTGAAACGCTTCAGATCATGCCGGGCCTGAACCTGCGGCTCGCGCAGGAACAGCTTCGCCACCGCTCGGCCGAGCGCGCCTGCGGGCGGGTCGTAGGCCATCACCAGACTGACCCTTGTTCCGCGCTCGCCCGGTGCATCCTCGAAGCGAACTTCGCCGCTGGTCTCGATCTCGGAATCCTCGACCGAGCGCCAGGCGATCGACTCGTCCTGCTTCTTGCTGGCGATTTCGGTTTTCACCGCGACCGTCTGGCCCGCGGGGGCCTTGATCCGCCAGGTCGATGCTCCGTCTGCGCCGGCTTCGATCGCTTCCACATTCTCCATGAATTGCGGCAGGTTGGAGAAGTCCGACCAGAATGCGAACAGTTCGGCTCGCGGCTTGCGGATGGTTACCGATCGGCCGACCTGCGCGTTGTCGCCTTCAGGCTGGCGTTTGGTATGGTTGGCGGCATCGTCATATCCGCGATTTTGGTGCCTGTTGGACAGGAACGCTCCGAATGCGATCGCTCCGGCAGTTAGAACGACGCCGCCCAATCCGGCGCCGATTTTGGAATTTTGAGACATAGATTTTCTCCGCGACATGATGACGCAGCGAATTCCCGCTCAAACAGTTCCGGACATTTTCGGCGAGGCGTTGGTGGGTTGGGGTCAATCCTACCGAGGCACTGTTCGGCGCCGCTGCGGGCCGCGTGCAGGCCTCAGCCGTGCTCGCCCAGCGCCTCGCGCAAGGGGGCGAGCCATGGTGCGTAGGGTTTCCACGCATCCTGTCCGCTACGGTTGATCGGCTGGCGGACCTGCTCGCTGCTCGCGGTGCGCACCGCGCGGCGGGTGGTGTGGAAGGCGAGGCATTGGTCGTCGAACGGCAGGCCGAGATAGTCGAGCATGCGGCGCGTCTGCCCTTCGAGATCATCGAGCACGTCTTCGTGCTGCACGCGCAGGATCTTGCCCGGCAGCACCGCGTCCCAATGGTCCATCAGCGCGACATAATCGGCATAGTAACGGCCGATCTCGGGCAGGCCGTAGGTGAACTCCTGCCCCTCGGCGAACAGCTGCTTGAAGCCCGAGAAACAGCAATCCATCGGTGCGCGGCGCGCGTCGATGATCTTCGCATTCGGCAGGATCAGGTGGATCAGGCCGATGTGGCGGAAGTTGTTGGGCATCTTGTCGATTAAAAATGGCGCGCCCTGCCGGTGCACGCGGGTATCCTCGATGAATTTCGCGCCGAAGGCGGAAAGCTGTTCGGCGGTCAGGTCGTGCAGCACTTCGGGATAGCGCGACTGGCCTGCCCGGCGCCCGCGCAGGCGGTGGGCCAGCGCGAGGATATTGGGCAGTTCCAGCGTCCCGTCGATCTGGCTGTGGCTGGCGAGCACCTGCTCGAGCAGCGTCGAACCCGCGCGCGGCAGGCCGAGAATGAAGATCGGATCGGGTGCCGGATCGCCCGCGCCGTCATGTCTGGCGAACAACTCGGGCGTGCAGATGTCGCGCTGCCGGGCCAGTTCGGCGCTCATCGCGTCGGCGCTGTAGCGGGTCTGCGCGCGCTTGAGCGTATTGCCGCGCTCGTAATGCACGAAGCTGTCCGCGTAGTCGCCGCGGTCCTCCAGCGCCTTGCCCAGCGCAAAGGACAGGTGGACCCGGTCCATGAAGGCGAGATCGGGACGCGCCGCCTGCTCGCGCATCCGCTCGATCTCGTCGTCGGTGAAGCGATAGGTCTTGAGATTGG
Source organism: Qipengyuania sp. Mu-71 (assembly GCF_036867055.1). Classification (NCBI taxonomy): domain Bacteria; kingdom Pseudomonadati; phylum Pseudomonadota; class Alphaproteobacteria; order Sphingomonadales; family Erythrobacteraceae; genus Qipengyuania; species Qipengyuania sp. Mu-71. The sequence goes on from NZ_JBAJHR010000001.1 coordinate 2,046,205, forward strand.
CGAGCGCATACCAGGCATCGCCATGGTCGGGTTTGGCCGCAAGCGCCGACTGGTAGCTGGCGACCGCATCCTCCTGCGCGCCGGTGGTCTTGAGCGCATGGCCCTTGCTGGTCAGCGTCGCGGGATCGCGCGGCAGCGTGACAAGCACGGCATCGAACAGTTCGAAGGCGCGTTCGTAATCGCCGGTCTGCATGCTCTCGATCGCCAAATGCGACTGGAACAGCGGGTTATCGGGATCGCGTGCATGGAGCGCCTCGGCCTGTTCGCGCGCCTGCGCGAATTTCTGCCGCCGCCGCAGCGCATCGATATAGTCGAGCCGGATCTGGATGTTGTCGGGTTCGAATGCCTGCGCGCTGTCGAGCAGGAACTCAGCATCGTCGAGAATGCCCAGCTTGATGCCGATCTGAGCCAGCAGCCGCATGCCTTCGACATTGCGCGGATTGGCGCGCAGGAAATGGCGGCAGATTTCCTCTGCCCGCAACAGCCGGCCTTCGTGGAGATGGTGCGTGACCGCGACCAGTTCGCGCGGGAGCGCGGCGATACGTTCGGCCTGCGCGCGGGCCGCTTGCGCCTCGGCGGAGCGCCCCCGGCCCTGTTCGAGCTCGGCCAGCGCGCGCCAGCTCGCATCGAGCGCGGGATTGAACCGTGTGGCGCGGCCGAAAGCGGCGATGGCGGCGGGGATATCGCCCGTCGCGCGCGCAAGATGCCCGGCTTCCTGCCATGCGCGGCCGTATTCGGGCATGGCGGCATGGAGCGCCGCCAGATGCCGGTCGGCCTCGTCGAAATGTTCGAGATAACGCGCCGCGACCGCGGCCAGATACAGCGCTTCGCCATCCGCAGGATCATCGATGAGCAAAGGTTCGACCAGCGCCGACCCCTTGGCGAAATCGCCCGCCTGCAGCGCCTGCTGCGCCTGCGCCAGCCTGTCATCGCGTGTCGTCATTGCCTGTGACCCTTACAAAGGGAAACGGCGGAGGCGAACCCGTGTTCGCCTCCGCCGCCCGTTTTCCAAAGGCAGGGATCAGTAGTCGTAGCCGACCCTGATACCGACCGTCAGCGGACGGTTGGTGCTGATCCGTGCGCGATCATTGACGTAATTGCCCGAAATCTGCGCGCGTTCGTCGAACAGATTGTCGCCGAACAGCTCGAACTTCCAATTGTCCGAGGTGATCCCGGCGGCGAAATCGACCACGGTGTAGCTGTCGAGCTCGAGCTTGTTGATCTCGATCACATCGGTGAACTTCGACGCCGAATAGCTGACCTGCGGCTGGACATAGGCGCCCAGCGTCGCGGACAGGTCCCATTCGTAACGGACGCGCAGATTGCCCTGGAACGACGGCGCGAACGCGAGGTCCGAACCCTCGACGACATCGGACGTCGGGATCAGCACTTCGGTGATCTCGGTATCGAGCACCGAGACGGCACCCGCGACCGTCAGCCCCGGCGCCGAATAGGGCGCGAAGGTGAAGTCCGCCTCGACGCCCTTGATCCGCGCATCCGCGGCATTGGCCGAGAAGAACAGATTGGTGATCGAGGGATCGAAGATTGTCGTCTGCAGACGGCTGATGTCGACATAGAAGGCGCTACCGTTGAAGCGGAACTGGCCATCGGCAAGATCGAGCTTCCAGCCCAGTTCGTAGTTCTTGACTTCATCGGTTTCGAGTTCGAACGGCACGGTGAAGCCCGCGCCATTGGTCGCGCCGCCGGGCCGGTTGAGCAGGCCGGGACGGAACCCTTCCGAATAGGTCAGGTAGAACAGCAGGTCTTCGGTCGGGGTGACCGTTGCCGTCGCCTTGTAGATGAACCCGTCGGTCTTGGCCGTGTCGGGCGCGCGGACGGCGTTGAACACCTGCTGCGCCTGCGTTGCCGAAAGACCTGCTGCCTGGATATCGGCAAGGCTGTCATCGAGATCGAAGGTCTGCCGCAGCGAGGCATCGCACGAGCCGATGAAAGTGTATTCGCCGTCGCCATCGTACAGATCGTTCAGATCAGTGCCGAAGGCGTTGGCATCGCTCGCGGCGCCGCTGTTGCAGAAGCTGCCATTGGCGCTGCCTTCGAAATCGACTTCGATATCGTAATAGCGCGCGCCCAGCGTGACGGTGAGCAGGTCGGGTACGATGTCGAAGCTGGCTTCACCGAAGATGCCCCACTGCTCGTCCGTCCGGCGGATGTCGTTGCGGAAGATCGTTTCGGCGGGGAACGGGCCGGGATCGGTGGTGAACCCTTCCTGCGGGAAGTTCGGGGCAAACGGGCCGAAGGGCTGCGCAAGGACATTGCCCGGATAGGCGAAGTCATTGCGTTCCTTCAGCTCGAGGTCCGAATAGAACCCGCCGGCGGTCACGCGCCAGCGGTTTTCCGCCGGCGTGCTGAAACGCAGTTCCTGCGTGAACACGGTCGTCTTGCTGGCCGAGGTCACATAGAGATTGGGTGCCTGGCAGGTCCCGCTCGGATCGGCCGCGCCGGGATAGCTGACGCTGCCGTCGCAGATGTAATACGGCAGGTACTGGCCGACGAAGAGATAGTCGGAATAATCGACGCGCTGCTCGGTTTCGCGGTCGGTATAGGCGCCGGTATAGACGACATCGAGCATCGCCAGGCGGCCTTCGACCGTCCAGCTGGTGTTCGAGAAATCGTCTTCGAGCCGGTCTTCCTCGTAGCGCTGGATCTCGAGGTCATCGAGGCCGCCGAGCTCGGGATCGGCGAAGAATACGCCGTCGCTTTCGACGCTCTGGCGCGAATGCGCGACGGTCACGGTCCAGTCGGGGGTGATTTCCCACAACGCGGTCGCCCGGAAGCCGGCGTATTGCGTGTCGTTGAAATCGTCTTCGACCATGCCGGCGTTGTCGGCATCGATGAAGTTCACGTTCGACAGATCGGCATCGGCCTGGAAGCCGCCGCGCAGCGCGCTGACGGGCACGCCGTTCGAACGCACCGTTCCCGCGGGGCGGAAGCGCGCGCTTTCGCTGGCGTTGCGGGTGCCGGCAACATTGTCGATGTAACCGCCCTGGTCGTCGAGATAGACCACGCCGCGCAAAGCGAAGGTGTCGGTGACGGGCACATTGACCATCGCATCGACCTTGTAGCTCGACTCGCCGCCCTTGGTGAAGGACACGCCGGTGTTGAACCCGGCATCGAAGCCGCCAAGGTCGGGCTTGTTGGTGATCAGGCGAACGACGCCGGCCTGCGAACTGGCACCGAACAGCGTGCCCTGCGGACCCGAGAGCACTTCGATCCGCGCAAGGTCAGCGGCATAGACATCGAGGTTGCGACCCGGCTGCGCGAGCGGCTGCTCGTCGAGATACATGGCGACATTGGGCGCGAGGCCCGCAACGCCCGCGGTGGTGAGGTTGGGCGTGGTCGAGGCGAGGCCGCGAATATAGATCGTGCTCTGGCCCGGGCCGCTACCGCCCGCAGTGACGGTCGGCAGCTGCTCGAGGTAATCCTCGAAGGTGTCGATGGCGAGCTCTTCGAGCCCTTCTTCGCCGATCGCGGAAACCGAGACGGGCACGTCCTGCAAATCTTCGCTGCGCTTCTGCGCGGTCACGATGATGACGTTGACGCCGCCCTGGCGTTCCTGCGTGGCAGGAGTGGTGTCTTGCGCCGCAACAGGCGCGGCGGATGCAATAGCCAGCGCGCCCAACGACGCACCGCTTACAAGATATTTCATTTCGGGAAGCCCTCGCTCTCGATTATGTCTCAATTGCCTCGCGGACAGACCCCGGTCCGACCGGCAAAAACAGGGCGCGAATTCAGATTGAACTCTTCGCCCTCGAAAGCAGTAACAAGCTAAATCGAACGCGGCCACCGGAGACACCGGATAGGCGGGGGATTATGGTCACGCCTGTGACATCGAAACAACATTTAATTCAGCCAGACAGATTACTTTTTCAATTTGCCATGAAGATCGCAAATATTCAATTTGGTGACTTATAATTTGAAATTGCGCCTGTTATTTACTTATACAATGCGCAAATATCCACCAAGTGGCCGCAGATATCCATTTCGATCCGCCACCAATTGCCCAAAACTCTAGGAAAGCGGTTACTTGCCGGCAGCGATTTCGTTGCAGGCCTGCGCAGTAGTAGGCACCCCGTGATGCTTGCGCCGCAGGTCGTAGGCCACCGCCTTGAGGATCGCGACGCCCATGATCGCCACCACAAAGCTGAACGGCAGAGCGCCGATGATCATGGTGATACGGATCGCATCGATCCCGCCGAGGATCAGCATGCTGCCGACCACGAAGGCCAGTGCCGCACCCCAGAACAGGATGTGGTGACGCCGCTCGCCTTCGCTTTCCCAGCCCCGTTGATCGTGTTGACGATCAGGATGGCGCTGTCGGCGGAGGTGATGAGGTAGGTCATCAGCAGGAGCACCACGAGGCCCGAAACGACCGAGGCCATCGCGGGGTCGAGAAGCACCGCCAGCGTGGCGAACAATTGGTCCGAGATCCCCGCCTCGAGAATGCTGCCCTGCGCCGCGCCGCTCAGTTCGAGATCGATCGCGGTCCCGCCGACGATGGTCATCCACGCGAAGCACATCAGCGAGGGCACGAGGATCACGCCGAGAACATATTCGCGGATCGTCCGTCCGCGCGAGATGCGGGCGATGAACATGCCCACGAACGGCGCGAAGGCGATCCACCACGCCCAGTAGAACACCGACCAGTCGAGTTGCCATTGCACCAGTGCATCGCCGAATTCGCCGCCGCCCTGAAACAGCGTCAGCGAATTCGGAACGAGCGTACGGAAGTAATCCCACACGCCCACACCCAGCAGTTTCAGGCCGTAGAGGCCCGACCCGGCCACGAGGAAGAGCGCCAGCAGCGCGAAAGACAGACCCATGTTGAGATTGGAAAGCCATTTGATCCCCCGGCCCACGCCGGAGAGCGCGCTCAGCGTGGAGGCCCCGACCAACACGAAAAGCGCGACGATCACCGCGAGGGCGGAGGACGACCCGTCGGGATCGAGCAACCAGTCACCCATACCCAGGCGGGCGAGTCCGGCGACGAACTGCTCCACGCCAAGGCCCATTGTCACCGCCACGCCGAGGATCGTCGCAACGACCGCGACGATATCGACCACATGTCCCCACCCGCCCGAGAGACGCAGGCCGAACAGCGGTGCGAGCGCCGAGCGGATGGTCAGCGGCAGATCGCGGCGATAGGCGACATAGCCGATCGCCAGCCCGACCAGCGCATAGGTGCCCCAGGCGGCGAAGCCCCAATGGAGGAAGGTGTAGACATAGGCGGGACGGATCGCTTCGGCGGTCTGCGCCTCGATCGCGCCGCGGATAATGTCGGGATTGTTCGCGAAATGCGCCATCGGCTCGCCGGTCGAATAGGTCAGCATGCCGATCCCGATGCCCGCGCCGAACAGCATGGCGAACCACGAGAAGCGCCCGAATTCGGGCTTTTCGCCGGGGTTGCCGATGCGCAGGCTGCCCGACTGCGGGACGATCGCGAGCACGAAACACACCAGCATCAGGAACGCCACAAGATAGACGTACCAGCCGGAGAACGTGGCGATGATGCTCGAATTGGCAGCGGTGAGCGTTTCGCTCGCGCTGACCGGAAAGAAGATCGCCCACATGATCAGCAGCGAGACGATGATCTTCGAGGGGATCGTCACTTCACGGCTGAAGCCATCGTAAAATCCGCGGGAGGCGGTCTTGATCGGTAAATCTATCAGCGGAGGCTCGACTGGATAATCGGTCTCGGCTGTCATGCTATCTCCTGCCCTTGCACACCCTGGCGGGTGCGAAGTGGTCGTATGTTTCGGGGGGACCGTGTGGGGGAAGCATAGAAAGCGGGGCGCAAGATGCAAACGTCTTGTCCCCGGAACGCAGAAGGGCCGCCCATCGGGGCGGCCCTTCGCTAGTCCAAAACGGACGAGACGGTGTCAGGCAGCCTTGGCCTTGGCCGTGCCCGCGGGCGCCGTCGAAGTGTGCGGCGGGGTGGTGGTGTCGTCGCCCGCCTGCTTCTTGTCGATGACCTTCTTGACGACGTAGCCGCCAACGCCGAGCGCAACCATTGCAGGCAGGCTCATCCGGCGCAGGACGCTGGTTGCGACCACGCCGAGCGCGGCACCGCTGGCGCCGCCGATACTTCCGGTTTGCTTGGCGAGCCTGTCGCCGACAAATGCCCCGATTACCTTGCCGATCATATCGATTTCTCCTTTGGAAAACCAACGGCCCCGCCGCCCTCTGGTTCCGGAGAAGCGAGGCTAGCGCCCGATCCCCTGCGTCAGCAAGATATTGGCACGGCGCGCGATTTCCGCGAAATCGGGGTCGCCCTCGCGTCCCCAGATGACATAGCGCAGGCCGAGGAACACATTCATCCCCATCAGCGCCCAGGCTTCGGGCGTGCCCAGCCCTGGGGCGAATTCGCCGCTATCGCCACCCAGTCTGAGCCGCTCCTCGATGCGGGCGCCGATGGTCTCGTAATGCGTGCGGTAGCTGTCAGGATCGACGAATTCGGCTTCGTCGATAATGCGGTAGATTTCCTTGTGCTCGGCGGCGAATTCGAGAAACGCGCGCAGCGCGGCGCGTTCGATCTCGAGCGCACCCATCGACGGGTCGAGCGCCTCGCGCGCCGCCTTGCCGACGCCCGCGCTCATATCGGAAACCAGCGCGCGAAAGACCGCATCCTTGCTATCAAAATAGGTATAGAACGTGCCCAGCGCGACGCCCGCGCTGCGGGTGATCCCGCTGATCGAGGCTTCGTGAAACCCTTTGTCGGCAAATTCGGTCGCCGCTGCGTCGAGCAGTTTGCGCAGCGTCTTGCGCCCGCGCTCGGTGCGCGGCGTCTTGTCGCTTGGGCGGTGCGTTGCGGCCAATGTCGATCCCTTCGAATGCACGGCCAGCCTATCAAATCGCACCCCCTGCGCAACAACAAACTTGAAAGGTGGTTCAGGTTTCAGTATTGTGCCTCCAACAAGATAATCGGGAGGGAGATACCGAAATGCGTCCGACACAGATTCTAACCGCCAGCCTGCTTTGTGGTGCAGCGACTGCCGCGCTTGCCGCAGCCCCTGCACAGGCCCAATCCGCCAGTGACGAAATCGCCGAGGCCGCACCCGCTGCCGACGACAATGTCATCATCGTCACCGCGCGCCGGCGCGAGGAGCGGCTGATCGACGTGCCGGTGGCCGTTACCGCAATCAGCGGCGAAGAGCTTTCGCGGCGCGGTGCGCTGGACATTACGGATGTCGGCCAGAGCGTGCCCAACGTCACTCTCGAAGCCAGCCGTGCGACCAATTCGACGCTGTCGGCCTTTATCCGCGGGATCGGCCAGCAGGACCCCGTTTCGGGATTCGAACAGGGCGTCGGCATCTATCTCGACGATGTCTATCTCAACCGCCCGCAAGCCGCGGTGCTGGATATCTATGATGTCGAGCGCATCGAAGTCCTGCGCGGTCCGCAGGGCACGCTCTATGGTCGCAACACGATCGGCGGCGCGGTCAAATACGTCACGCGGCGCCTGCCGCTCGATCCCTCGATCGAAGTGCGCGCGACTTACGGCACCGACGACCAGGCCGAAGGCGTAATTACCGCCTCGGCGCCGATCAGTGATCTGGTTCGCGTCGGCGGATCGGTCGCGCGGCTGTCGCGCGGTGGGTTCGGCGACAACCTCACCACCGGCCTGGAAAACTACAATAAGGATATTTGGGGCGGCCGGATGAGCCTCGAGGTCGGCGGCTACGGCGAGCCCGGCTTCATCCGCATCCAGGGCGATTACACCAAGGATACGAGCGATCCGCGCGGCGGCCACCGGCTCATCCCCGGGCTGGTGTCGGGCGCGCCCGTGCTCGACAATGTCTTCGACACGCGCGGGGCGCTCAACGATCCCGAGCAAGAGGTCGAATCCTACGGTCTGGCGATGCATACCGAAATCGAGTTGGGCGACGCGCTGACACTGCGGTCGATTTCCGCTTGGCGCAAGGACGACAGCTATTCGCCGATCGATTTCGATGCGCTCCCCGCGGTCGATCTCGACGTGCCCGGCGCCTATCTCAACGAACAGATCAGCCAGGAATTCCAGCTTCTGTGGGATAATGACGGACCGTTCGCCGGGCTGCTCGGCTTCTACTACCTCGATGCCAAGGCGGATACGCTGTTCGATGTGCGCATCTTCACCACCTTCGCCGGCCTGACCGCTTTCACCCAGGCGAATGTCGACACCGAAACCTTCGCCATCTTCGGCGACTTCACCTATGATCTGACTGACCAGTTCAGCCTGTCGGTCGGCGGACGCTATACCTGGGACGAACGCAGCGCGGAAATCCTGCGGCAGAACTATCTCGGCGGCGGGTCGCCCGAGTTTGGCGGGGCGGGCGTACCCTTCGGGGCCGCAAGCACCGATTTCAACGGCAGCCGCGAGTTCAAGAAGTTCACGCCGCGTGCCTCGCTCAGCTTCATGCCGACGCCCGATCACAATATCTACGCCAGCTATTCGAAGGGCTTCAAGGGCGGCGGCTTCGACCCGCGCGGGGTCGGCACCAACGCGCCGGCAGCCACGCCGGGGGCGCCGACCGATTCCGAAGTGGCCGCGTTCCTCAGCTTCGCACCCGAAGAGGTCGACAGCTACGAAATCGGCTACAAGGGCAATATCGGCATCCTCAACATCGCCGCCGCAGCCTTCTATGCGGACTACACCGATGTGCAGATACCGGGTTCGGTCGCCTGTGAAGTGGGCGGATTGCCCAGCTTCTGCGGCGTGGTATCGAATGCCGGCAAGGCGACCTTCAAGGGAGTCGAACTGGAAGCCAATGCCCGCTTCGGCGGTGGTTTCGGCCTTGCTGGGTCGCTCGGCTATATCGACGCGCAATACGATGAATACATCACCAATATCGGCAACACGCCGACCGATGTGGCAGCGTTTCGCGTGGTCCAGAACACACCCGAGCTGACCGGCAGCATCACTGCCAGTTACGATACGCCGGTTGGCGCAGGCGATCTCTATCTGGGAACGACGCTGTCCTATCGCAGCAAGACCAGCCAGTTCGAGATACCCAACCCCTATCTCGACCAGGGCGGCTATGCGCTGCTCGACGCGAGCGTGGTCTATAGCGCGCCCGACGATCGCTGGAGCGTGGGGCTGTACGGGAAGAACCTGCTCGACAAGGAATACAAGACCAGCGGCTACACCTTCGTTGCCACCGATCCGGTCACCGGCGACATCGTCAATGGTGCCAATGGGTTCCCCGTCCCGACGCTCGGGCCCGAGGGTACGCTTACGGCGTTCTACGGCAACCCGCGGCAGGTCTTCGCCACGGTTACCTTCAGCTACTGATCGACTAAGACTGGCAAAGGGGCGGGAAGTTCGCTTCCCGCCCCTTTTGCATGCCTATTCGGCCAATCGCATGCGGGGTAACGCCGGAGCGTCGCCCACCGGAATGCCGTATGTTTCGGTATAGTCCGCAAACAGTGCATCCACCTCGCTCTCGCCCAATCCGAATTCCCCGAGGCTGTAGCGATGCGGGTGCCGCTTGAGCCGGGCCGAACGGTCGAGATAGTCTTCCATCCCCGCGACCGCAGGTTCCATCTCGAGATCGAGGAAGCGGTAGAGGCGCTCCATCGTGCCGCGCCAGTCGGTTTCCATGTCCTCGTACTGTACATCGATCATCCGTTCGCGCGGGATCGCGTCACGCGCGGCGCGCATCCGGGCGACCATGGTCGCGGTTTTTCCCAGCCAGTCGCGGCCGGTCTGCGCGGGATCGTTGTGATCCGAATAGATAATGGTCTGGTTCCAGGCGAGCGAGGCAGCGCTGCCGACCACCTGCTTGGGATCGCGGTGGGTGAAGATCAGCCGCGCGTCAGGGAAGACTTCGAGCAGCGCGGGCAGGTCGAGCATGTGCTGCGGCGTCTTGAGGATCCACGGGCGCAGCGAACTTTCCTGCTGCGACCAGCCGATCAGGCGCAGCAGGTTGGCCATGTGCCGGTAAGCGGGAATGGCGCTCTCCTCGTGGCACCATTCGGCATAGGACGGCACATTCCACTGCGCTTCCCACTTCATGCCATACATCGACGCGGCAACGAGGCCGAGTTCCTCCTCCGGCTCGTAGGCGCCGGTCGGATGGATCGACAGCGTGCGCGGGTTGGCGAGCCGCGCGACCTTCAGAATGCGCGCGGCCAGCTTGGGCCGGAAGTCCTCCGCCTCGCCGGCCAGCACCTGCTCGAACTCGGGCCGGGGCACCGGGCTGATGGTTTCGAAACTGCGCAGATGGGCAAAGCGCTGGTCGGCCGCGAGCAGGCGGTGGAGCCGCGTGGTACCCGATCGCATCGGGCCGACGATAACCACCGGGTTCTTGAGCGGGCGCGCGAGGATTTCCGGGTGCCGCTTGAACCACATCTGCGTGTAGAGCCGGTCGCGCAGCACGTGGTGAAACATCTTCATGGCGGAAAATTCGCCCGCCGCGTTGAGCTGGGCTTCGCGTCTCACGCTGTCGAGCAGGACTTCCAGGGGGCGTTCGAACCAGCCATCGCCGAAATCGTCGAGCCCGGTGGCCTGTACGGCCTCTTCCATAAGGAAGTCCTTTTCCAGCCGCGCCGGGCCCATAAGCCCGAGTTTGCGTCCGCCCCGGATCACCCCGTCCGCAATATCGATAAAGCGCGTGCGGCGCGGCGGCTGGATCGGCTGGTCGTTCAAGCTGGCAGCCCTTTCAAGCTTTTCGATGTCCCCCTGAACGTCCGGGGCCTAATGCGGTGCCCGCAAAAGGACAAGGTCGCCCGGCTCGAAGTGGCTGGCCAAGCGGGAAGCGAAACGGCATAGGCCGCGCCATGCACGACATCGCTTACATCCGCAGCAATCCGAAGGAATTCGACGCCGCCCTCGCCCGCCGCGGGGCCGAACCGGTGGCCGACCGCATCATCGCGCTCGACGCGCAGAAGCGCGAGGCGACGACCAGGGTCCAGCAGGCGCAGAGCCGCCGCAACGAGGCCTCGAAAGCAATCGGCCAGGCGATGGGCCAGGGCGATAAGGACAAGGCCGAAGCGCTCAAGGCCGAAGTCGCCGAGATCAAGGCCTCGATGCCCGAATGGGAAGAAGCCGAACGCGCTGCGGCGGCAGAGCTCGACCATCTGCTGGCCACCTTGCCCAACCTCCCCGCGGCCGATGTGCCCGACGGCGTGGACGAAAGCGACAATGTCGAAATGGCGCAATGGGGCGAGAAGCGCAGTTTCGATTTCGAACCCCGCGAACACGCCGATATCGGCCCCGCGCTGGGAATGGACTTCGAAACCGGCACCAAGCTGTCGGGCGCGCGCTTCACTTTCCTGCGCGGCGACATCGCGCGGCTGCATCGCGCGCTGGCGCAGTTCATGCTCGACAAGCAGACCCGCGAGAACGGCTATACCGAATGCAACCCGCCGGTGCTGGTGGGCGATGACGCGATGTACGGCACCGACAAGCTGCCCAAGTTCGCCGAGGATAGTTTCCAGACCGAACTAGCATTCGACGAAAAGCGGACAAAAGCTCAGTATCTAGAACAGTTTAAAGCATCGCCAGGAGTGCATGATGCCGAGAATCTGGCTGACGTCGCGGTCCAATTCCGCAAGCTTGATCGACAACAGTACAACTCAGACCGACGCTGGCTCGTCCCGACCTCCGAAGTCCCGCTGACCTATTCGGTCGCAGGCGATATCCTTTCCGACCTCGCGCAGCCGATCCGGCTGACCGCGCACACGCTGTGCTTTCGTTCCGAAGCCGGTTCGGCAGGCCGCGACACGCGCGGCTTTATTCGCCAGCACCAGTTCGAGAAGGTCGAGATGGTCAGCATCTGCCGTCCCGAGGACAGCGAGGCGGAGCACGAACGCATGACCAGATGCGCGGAAAGCATCCTCGAAGCGCTCGAGCTGCCCTATCGCCGCATGCTGCTGTGTACGGGCGACATGGGCTTCGGCGCGCACAAGACCTACGACCTCGAAGTCTGGCTGCCCGGGCAAGGCGCCTATCGCGAGATTTCCTCCTGCTCGAACACGGGCGATTTCCAGGCGCGCCGGATGAATGCGCGCTATCGCCCCGAAGGCGAGAAGAAGACCGCTTTCGTCTATACGCTCAACGGTTCGGGCCTCGCGGTGGGCCGGACGCTGGTGGCGGTGATGGAAAACTACCAGCAGGCCGACGGCAGCGTCGCCGTACCCGAAGCGCTGGCCGCCTATATGGGCGGTGTCACCAAACTGGAGCCTGCAGCCTGATGCGTATCCTTCTGACCAATGACGACGGCATCCACGCCCCGGGTCTCGCGGTGCTCGAGAAAATCGCGCGGCAGTTCTCCGACGACATCTGGATCTGCGCTCCCGACGAGGAGCAGTCGGGCATGGGCCATGCGCTTACCCTCACCCGGCCCGTGCGCCTGCGCAAGCATGGCGAACGCCGCTTCTCGGTGACCGGCACGCCCACCGACGCAGTAACCATGGGCCTGCGCAAGGTGATCGAGGCGCAGCCCGACGTAATCCTTTCAGGCGTCAACCGCGGCGCGAACCTCGCCGACGACATCACCTATTCGGGCACGGTCTCGGCGGCGATCGAAGGCGCGCTGGCGGGCGTGCGTTCGATTGCGATGAGCCAGGTCTATACCAAGGAGACCCGCAACAGCGATTCCGCCTTCGCCGCTGCGACCGAATGGGGCGCGCGGGTGCTCGGCCCGCTGCTCGACACGCCGCTGCCCAAGCGCACGCTGGTCAATGTGAACTTCCCCCCGATCGCGCCCGACGCGGTGAAGGGCGTTCGCGCGGTGCGGCAGGGCTTTCACGATTATTCGCGCGGCACGGTCGTCGAAGGCCGCGACCCGCGCGGCTTCCAGTATTACTGGTTCGGGCTCGAGGCGATCGAACACACGCTCGACCACGGCACCGATCTCGAAGCGATCGACGAGGGCTATATCTCGGTCACCCCGCTCCAGCTCGACCTGACGCACCATTCGTCGCTCGGCGCGCTGGCGGCACGCTACGAGGGTTGAGCGGACGCTATGCTATTGACCCTGCGGTCTTCCGCGCGCACCTAGGCGGCGCATGAGCAGCGAGAAAAAGGTCGACCGGATCGCCGCAAGCACGCGGGTGCGGACCTATCGAGGGCCCAGTTTCCAGCCCCTGCGCCGTGCGGTGAAATTGCCCGTCTGGGGCGATCTGGGCATCCGGCTTGGCGCGGCGCTGTTCCTGATTTTCGTCGTGGTGCTGGTCCATTGGTGGGACCGCGAGGGACTGGTCGACAATCTCGACGGCGAGGTCAGCTTCCTCGACGTCGTCTATTTCACCATGATCTCGATCACCACCACCGGATTCGGCGACATCGCACCGATTTCGGACCGTGCCAGGCTGGTCGAGGCAGTCATCGTTACCCCGATCCGCTTTGCGGTGTTCTTCATCTTCGTGGGCACCGCCTACAATTTCCTTATCAAGCGCAGCTGGGAGAAATGGCGCATGGCCCGCATCCAGGAACAGCTCTCGAACCATATCGTGGTGCTCGGCTACGGCATCTCCGGCTCCGAGGCGGTCGGTGAACTGATCGAACGCGGCACCGATCCCAGCTGCATCGTGGTCATCGACCCGAGCGAGGATCGGCTGCATGAGGCCGAAGCGCTCGGCTGCAATGTGATGGCGGCCGACGCCACGCGCGACCAGACGTTGAAGGCAGTGCGCATCGCCGAAGCGCAGAACGTGCTGGTTTCGGCCGGGCGCGACGACACGACCATCCTGATCACGCTGACCGTGCGCGCGTTGGCGCCGCACGTACCGATCAGCGCAGTGGTTCGCGCCGACGATAACGAATCGCTCGCGCGGCAGGCGGGCGCGAACAATGTCATCAACCCGGTTCGCTTCACCGGCCTGCTGCTGGCCGGCAGCGCCAAGGGCGAACATATTGCCGACTACCTTGCCGATCTCGCGAGCGTTTCAGGCCGGGTCCAGCTGGTCGAACGCGAAGTCACCGAAGAGGAATGCGGCAAGACCATCGGCGAGCTGACTACCGGCGGGCGCGGGCTGCGCGTCTATCGCAACGGCCAGGCGCTCGGCTTCTGGGAAGAAGAATGCCAGAGCCTGCTCGCGGGCGATATCGTGGTGGAAATCATCCCGACCCCCAATGGCGAAACCCGCGGCGACGGGCACGACCGCGACGATCTGGATAATAGCTAAGCGCTAGCGGAAGAGCAGGAAGACCCCGCCCATCGCCGCCATCCCGACGATGAAATGACCCGCATCGATCAGGAAATGCGCGAAAGTCTTGCGCAGGTAGAGATAATTGATCCCGATCGCGGGCACCATAATCGTGGCGCCGAAGCCGACCGCCATCATCATCACCGCCCGATCGCTTGCGCCGCTGCGCGCGATCCCGTGCCACAGCGTCAGCGAAATCACGAGTTCGGCCAGAAACGTCAGCCCGAAAATCAGCGCCATATTGCCGCTCTGGATTTTCTCGTCGCTCATTCCCGCAGCCTTCTGCCAGGCCTTCGAAAACAGCACGCCATACCAGATCGCGCCCACCAGAAAGAACGCCAGCGCGCCCAGCAACACCGCCAACCAGTTGATTTCGGCCATATCCCATCCTCCCCATGTCTCTCGATGCGCAGGAAGCTAGCCTAATTGGGCGCACGGGTGTAGGGGCGCGCGCAATCATGAGCACGACCACCACCGCAATCCCCGACCAGAAGAAGGTCGGCATGGTATCCCTCGGCTGTCCCAAGGCACTTGTCGACAGCGAGCGCATCCTCACGCGGCTGCGCGCCGATGGCTATGCGATGAGCCCCGATTACGCCGGGGCAGATGTGGTGCTGGTCAACACCTGCGGCTTCCTCGATTCCGCCAAGGAAGAGAGCCTGCAGGCGATCGGCGAGGCGATCGCGGAGAACGGGCGCGTCATCGTGACCGGCTGCATGGGCGAAGAAGCCGACGCCATCCGCGCCGCGCATCCGCAGGTGCTGGCGGTGACCGGCGCGCATCAGTACGAACAGGTCGTCGATGCAGTGCATACGCACGCCCCGCCCAGCCAGGGGCCCTATGTCGACCTGATCCCGCAGCCCGACATCAAGCTGACCCCGCGCCACTACAGCTATCTGAAGATATCGGAGGGCTGCAACCATTCCTGTGCCTTCTGCATCATTCCCGACCTGCGCGGGAAGCTAGCCAGCCGCCGGATCGACGCAGTGCTGCGCGAGGCGGAAAAGCTGGTTGCGGCGGGCACGAAGGAACTGCTGGTCATCAGCCAGGATACCAGCGCCTACGGTGTCGATACGCGGCACGAGGAACGGCTGTGGAAGGGCCATCCCGTCCGCGCGCATATGACCGACCTTGCGCGCGAACTGGGCCAGCTCGACATCGGCGGGGGTACACCGCCCTGGGTGCGGCTGCACTATGTCTATCCCTATCCGCATGTCGACGCGGTCATCCCGTTGATGGCCGAGGGTCTGCTGACGCCCTATCTCGACATTCCCTTCCAGCATGCGAGCCCCAAGGTGCTGCGCGCGATGCGGCGCCCCGCAAACGAAGCCAAGGTGCTCGAACGGCTCAAGGGCTGGCGCGAAATCTGCCCCGACATCGCGATCCGCTCCAGCTTCGTGGTCGGCTTCCCCGGCGAGACCGAGGACGATTTCAAATATCTGCTCGACTGGCTCGAAGAAGCCCAGCTCGATCGCGTGGGCGCGTTCCGCTTCGAACCGGTCGAAGGCGCGCGGGCCAACACCCTGCCCGATCCGGTACCCGAAGAGATCAAGGAAGAACGCTACGCCCGCGTGATGGAAGTCACCGAGCGGATCAGCGCCGCCAAGCTGGCGGCCAAGGTCGGCAGGAACATCCCGGTCATCATCGACGAAGTGGGCGAACCCGACGAGGATGGGGATGTCGGCGCGACCGGTCGCAGCGAGGCCGATGCCCCCGAAATCGACGGCGCGGTGTACCTGCGGAACGTGCCGCAAGGCCTAGCCCAGGGCGATATCGTAACTGTCTCAATTGAGGACAGTGATGCCCACGATCTGTTCGGGGTGGTAACCGAGTAAGCCCTCAATGGGCCGTTAACCTAGTGAAGTCACGCAGTAGGTATGGGCATAACACATTGTTATCCAACATTTAATCCGATGTGCGCGACAACGAGATCCGCGGCAAGCGTGAATTCTCTTCACCCCAGTTCCTAAACCGGAATTTACCTTCGCAACCCGCGGCCCGGTTGGGTTACGAGGGATTCGCGCCCGCACCATCAAAACTTTCTTAAACTTAAGAGCGCCATAAGGGCGTTCGATGGGTGACCAACGCATCTCGAACCTTGCCGGGCCAATTGTGACCCATGGCCGTCTGCTGTTCCGCGGAGGGCTGATCGAGCGCTTGCGCCACGTATTGTGGGCAGGGCTGATCAGTCTGGCGATGTATGCGGTTTTCCTGTTCCAACCGATCGATCAGTTCCTCTGGCTGGTACAATCGCGCGCCGCTGATCGCAGCCCGACGGGCGATGTGGTCTTCGTCGCCTCCGACGAGGCGCTGAACGATCCCGAGGCTCCCGAGAAGCGCTATGAAGTTGCCGCCGCATTGGACGAGCTCGACCGCCGGGGCGTGGGGAAAGTCTTCCTCGACGTTTCATTCGCGGAATCTGGGGATTCGGATGCCGATAAACGCCTCGCGCGCGCCATCGCCGACCTCGGGCCGCGTATCACACTGGTCAACCGGATCGTCGAAGGAACCGGCGTAGACGAGTTTCTCCGCACGACCTCACCGGCTATTGGTGGTACCGCACCCCATGTCGTGTCCGACCAGACCGACCGCAACTGGCTGGGTTTTGCGTGGGAGCTTCACTACGCCTACGAGGTCAATGGCAAACAGGTCCGGTCCTTCGGTGCAGCGATTGCCGGTGTAGAAGCCAAACCCAAAGCCACTTTCTCGGTCGATTATGGCTTCGCTCTCGATCGCATTCCCGTCTTGCCCCTCGCCACTTTGTCGAAGAGCAGCTCCGAAGGTGCCACCATTCCGGTCGAAATTACCGGGAAGACCATCGTGGTCGGCCACACCGGCCGGGTGCCCGGAAGCCAACAAGCCATGCCGCGCAAGATCGACGCAGCGGCGAGCTATGTCGATATCTATGCCGGGGAGTCGCTGAAAGCGGGCTACACCGGCAATCTTCGCGGACCTATGGTTCTATCGCTGTTCGCATCCTTGTTACTGATCGCCTTGTTGGTATGTCGCCCGAGGAAGCATCGCTGGATTGCGTATTCGGGGATTGCCCTCCTCGCGCCCGTCCTCCTGTTTGCCTCTGCAAAGATCGGCGTCCGGGTCGAGCTCTCCTATGCACTCGGGTTTCTGGTGGTTTATGCAGCCTTCCGCTCGCGCATGCGCTGGAAGCGTCGCGTCGAAATGGTCAATCCGGACACCGGACTGCCGAAATTGCGCGCGCTCGAGGCGCGGCTGGTGCGCGATTCGATTGGCAATGGTCACATTGTCATCGCCAAGATCCAGAATTACGAACGCGTTTTGAAAACGCTACGGGCGGACGACAAGGGCAGCTATGTTCTCAAGCTCGTCGACCGGCTGCGCGCCGCCGATCCAAACCTCGCGGTTTACAGCGAAGGCCATAGCCTCGGCTGGCATGTGGCGAGCGACGAAACCGATGCAGTCGTAGAGCATCTTGAAGGACTGCGCGCGATCTTTGCCGCCCCGGTCCAGGTCGGCGGATTCTCGGTCGATGTAGGCATTACCTTCGGGGTCGCATCGATCGAGGGCGATCCGCCCGCGCGCCTGGCTGCTGCCGTCGCGGCGGCAGAGGAAACGTCCGAAGCCCATAATCCGATCGCAATTGCCGAAACGGGGTCCGAGACCGACCTTCTGTGGGACATATCGCTCCGCGCGCGGATCGACGAGGCGATGGAAGCCGGTGAGATTTACTGCGTCTACCAGCCCAAGATCGACCTCGAGTCGAAATCCATGGTCGGGGTCGAAGCGTTGGTGCGCTGGCATGATCCGGCCCGCGGCTTCATTTCGCCGCTGCACTTTATCCAGCAGTGCGAAAAGGCCGGACGGATGGAGCACCTGACCCGCTACGTCCTGCAAAGCGCCTGCTCAGCTGGCCAGCTCCTGCATTTCCGCGGCCGGACCATCTCCATGTCGGTCAACATCTCGGCCACCCTACTGGGCGACATGCGCGTGGTTGGACTGGTGCGCAACGTGTTGCAGGCGACGCGGTTCGATCCCCAGTATCTGACGCTCGAGATCACCGAGACGGCGCGCATCTCCGATCACAACGTGGCTTCGAGCATCCTTCAGGAGCTGCGTTCGATCGGCGTGCGCATTGCCATGGACGATTTCGGCGTCGGTGCGGCCAGCTACGAAGCGTTCTACGAATTGCCGTTCGACGAGATCAAGATCGACCGGCTTTTCATTACCAATATCGCCAAGGATCCGAAGGCCCGAGCCATCGTGTCGAGCATCGCGGCAATGGGCCGCGAAGCGCGAATCACCGTGGTCGCAGAGGGCCTCGAGAACCCGCAGGACATCGCCTTGCTTGAGCATGTCGGGTGCCAGCAGGTGCAGGGTTTTGCGTTTTCTCGCCCTCTCTCATTATCCAATCTCTTGGAATATCAGGACTTTACGTCAGACAGGGCCATCGCAAACATGGTTTAGACTTTACAAACAGACATGGTTAATGAAATATAACTCTTGAGCAATCAGGAGGTACGACCATGTGGAATATTTGGGAATGGCTGTTCGACGGCTGAATTTCATAACTTAAGTGATTCAAAGGGCCCCGTTTACGGGGCCCTTTTTCGTTTCGCAGGTGCGAAACGAACCTGCGGCTGCGGCGTTGACCCCTTATATGCCGATCTCCATCGAAACCCGCTTCGCCTTCCACCTGCCCGCACCCACCGATGTGCTGCTGCAGTTCGAGGTGGCTGCCATCCCCGAACAGACGATCCTGTCGAGCGAGACACGGCTGGGGGACAGCGAACATTGTGCCCGCGTCCCCGCGCGCGACCATATAGGCGAACGGATCTGGATCCGTGCCGAGGGCGATTTCGAAGTCGACTATCGCGCACGCGTCGAACTCAACCGGCAACTCGATACGCTGGAGGATATGGCCGCCCTCGCCCCGCACGAGCTGCCCGGCGAAGCGGTCGAATACCTCTTCGACAGCCGCTATTGCCCGGCCGACGATTTCCAGTCCTTTGTCGAAGCGCAGTTTGCCGGCACCACCGGCGGTGCGCGGGTGGCCGCGATCCGCGACTGGATCGCCGAACATTTCACTTACACGCCCGGCAGTTCGACCACCGAAACCGGGGCCGCGGAAACCTTCATCTCGCGCAAGGGCATCTGCCGCGACTATGCGCATGTTCTGGTGACGCTCGCGCGCGCCAGCACGATCCCTGCGCGCTATGTCGCCTGCTATGCCCCCGGCGTGCAGCCCCCCGATTTCCATGCGATAGCAGAGGTCTTCCTGGCCGATCCGAACCGTGCCGACGGGGGGACCTGGCAGCTGGTCGATGCGACCGACATGGCCGACCCGGCCGAAACCGTGAAAATCGGCGTCGGCCGCGACGCCGCCGATGTCAGCTTTCTCACCAGTTTCGGCCCCAACGACTTCCGCTCCAGCTCGGTCAGCGTGAAGAAAGAATAGGAATGCAGGCGGCTGGTGTGCATGAGTTGGCGCTGGTAACCGCATCGACCAGGAGTGACCGACCGATGATTGCCTTCCCCCGCGCATGAGTGTGAACGCCGACCGCCTGCTGCTCTTCGGCGCGACCGGAGACCTGGCGCAGCGCATGCTGCTGCCCTCGCTCTGCGCGCTGGATGCCGACGGCCTGCTCGAGCCGGACCTCAAAATCGTCGGCACCGCCCGCTCGGAAATGACCACGCGCGAATATCGCGACTGGGCGCGCGCCGCGCTGGAGAAAAATCTCCCCGACCACCGCCGCAGCGGTGTCGCCACCTTCCTCAACCGCCTCAGCTACGTACCCGTCGATGCCACGACGCTCGACGGCTATGACGAGCTCGCCAAGGAAGTCGGCACCTATGACAAAGGTCTGGCGATCTTTCTGTCGACCGCGCCCAGCCTGTTCGAACCGACCATCGACGGGCTCGTCCATGCCGGGCTGACCGAAGGCAATGTCCGTATCGGGCTGGAAAAACCGCTCGGCACCGATCTCGCGAGCAGCGAAGAAATCAACAATGCGGTCGCCAAGGCGTTCACTGAGGACCGCATTTTCCGCATCGACCACTACCTCGGCAAGGAGACGGTGCAGAACCTGCTCGCGCTGCGCTTTGCCAATCTGCTGTTCGAGCCGGTGTGGAACGCGACCTATATCGACCACGTCCAGATCACCGTCGCCGAAACGATCGGGCTGGAATCGCGGGTCGCCTATTATGACGACAGCGGCGCCTTGCGCGACATGGTGCAGAACCACATGCTGCAATTGCTCGCGCTGGTAGCGATGGAGCCGCCGACGAGCTTCGATTCCACCGCCGTGCGCGACGAGAAGGTCAAGGTTCTGCGCGCTCTGCGACCGATCGCGAAGGGCGAAACCGTGACCGGCCAGTACCGCGCGGGCGCGGTCGATGGGGCCGCCGTCCCCGGCTATGACGAGGAACTGGGTAAGCCCAGCGACACCGAGACTTTCGTCGCATTGAAGGCGCATGTCGACAATTGGCGCTGGAAGGGCGTACCCTTCTACCTGCGCACCGGCAAACGCCTGCCCGAACGCGTGACCGAAATCGTGATCCAGTTCCGCTGCATCCCGCATTCGATCTTCGAAGGCCGCGGTGCGAGTACCAAGCCCAACCGCTTGGTCATTGGCATCCAGCCCGAGGAAAACGTCCAGCTGTCGATGATGGCCAAGGTGCCGGGGCTCGACCGCGAGGGCATCCGCCTGCGGCAGGTCCCGCTCGATATCGCCATGCCCGATGCCTTTTCCGGCACGGTCCGCCGGATCGCCTACGAGCGTCTGTTGCTCGACCTGATCGAAGGGGACCAGACGCTGTTCGTCCGCCGTGACGAGGTCGAGGCGCAATGGGAGTGGATCGATGCGATCCGCGCATTGTGGGAGCATGAGGAAATCACGCCCAAGCCCTATGGCGCGGGCAGCTGGGGGCCCAGCGCGGCCATCGCGCTGGCCGAACGCGACGGAGTGACCTGGCA
The DNA here is from genome assembly GCF_036867055.1 of Qipengyuania sp. Mu-71. Taxonomy (NCBI): domain Bacteria; kingdom Pseudomonadati; phylum Pseudomonadota; class Alphaproteobacteria; order Sphingomonadales; family Erythrobacteraceae; genus Qipengyuania; species Qipengyuania sp. Mu-71. Next base: position 2,067,302 of record NZ_JBAJHR010000001.1, read on the forward strand.
TGACGAATAAACCGCTCAACGACACGATCCACCGCGTCACCCAGCGGGTGATCGACAATTCGCGCGAGAGCCGTAGCGACTATCTCGACCTGATGGACCGCGAAGGCGACCGGCAGGTCAACCGCGGTTCGTTGTCCTGCTCGAACCTGGCGCACGCCTTTGCCGGGGCGGAGGAAGACCAGGCCGCGATCATGGCTGCGCGGGGGCCGAACCTCGGCATCGTCACCGCCTATAACGACATGCTTTCCGCGCATCAGCCTTACCACCGCTACCCCGAGCGGATGAAGATCTGGGCGCGCGAGGTGGGCGCTACCGTTCAGGTCGCGGGCGGCACCCCCGCCATGTGCGACGGGGTGACGCAGGGCGAAGCGGGAATGGAACTGTCGCTGTTCAGCCGCGACACGATCGCGCTGTCGACCGTCGTCGCGCTGAGCCATGCGATGTACGATGGCGTCGCCCTGCTGGGCATTTGCGACAAGATCGTGCCGGGCCTGCTGATGGGAGCGCTGCGCTTTGGCCATCTCCCCGCGATCTTCGTGCCCTCCGGCCCGATGGGGACCGGCATTTCCAACAAGGAAAAGCAGCGCGTCCGCCAGCTCTATGCCGAGGGCAAGGCGACCCGCGAGGAATTGCTGGCGAGCGAGATGGGCAGCTACCATTCCGCGGGCACCTGCACCTTTTACGGCACTGCCAATTCCAACCAGATGATGATGGAGATGATGGGCCTGCACGTGCCCGGTGCGGCCTTCGTTCAGCCGGGCGCCAAGCTGCGGCAGGAACTGAGCCGCGCGGCCACGCATCGGCTCGCGGCGATCGGCAAGTCGGGCGACGATTACCGCCCCCTCGCCCGCGTGGTCGACGAAAAGTCGATAGTCAATGCGGCGATCGGCCTGCTGGCCACGGGCGGATCGACCAACCACGCAATCCATATCCCCGCGATGGCGCGCTCGGCGGGCATCCGCTTCGACTGGGCCGATCTGGCGGAATTGTCCTCTGTCGTTCCGCTCGTCGCACGCGTCTATCCCAATGGCTCGGGCGATGTGAACCATTTCCACGAGGCGGGCGGGATCGGCTATGTGATCGGCACGCTGCTGGATGAGGGCCTCGCCCATTCCGATATCATGACCATCTGGGATGGCGGGTTCGAAAGCTATTCGCGCGAACCCGGCATGGACGGCGATGCGCTGACCTGGCGCGACCCGGGCCCCTCGGGCGACAGCGAGATGCTGCGCCCGGCCTCCGCGCCGTTCGAACCCGACGGCGGCATGCGTCTGGTCGAGGGCAATCTTGGCCGGGCCTGTTTCAAATCCTCCGCCGTCGAACGCGAGCGCTGGACCGTCGAGGCACCATGCCGCGTGTTCGAGACCCAGCATGAGGTGAACGAGGCGTTCAAGCTGGGCGAGCTCGACCGCGACGTTGTCGTCGTGGTCCGTTTCCAGGGGCCGCGGGCCAATGGCATGCCCGAACTGCACAAGCTCACTCCCGCGCTCGGTGTGCTGCAGGATCGCGGATACCGCGTCGCGCTGGTCACCGATGGCCGCATGTCGGGCGCATCGGGCAAGGTCCCCGCGGCGATCCACTGCACACCCGAAGCGCGCGGCGGCGGCCCGCTGTCGCGGCTGCGCGATGGCGATATCGTGCGGGTCTGCGCCGCCACGGGGACGCTATCCACCGAGGCCGATCTCGACAATCGCGATCCCGCCACGGCGCCCCCGCCCGAGACCGGCATGGGCCGCGAGTTTTTCGCGATGTTCCGCGCAAATGCCGATGGCGCCGAACAGGGTGCCTCCTCGATGCTGGCGCTGGCCGGGCTGTGAGCGTGGACCTCGTCAGCGTCGATATCGGGGGCACCCATGCGCGGTTCGCACTGGCCACCGTGCATGACGACGGGACGATCGTCCTCGGCGAACCCGAAACGTTGCACACCGACGAATATGCCAGCTTCCAGACTGCATGGGAGGATTTCCGCAAGCGGATGGGCGGCACCCTGCCCCCGCGCGTGGCGATGGCGATCGCGGGGCCGGTGGGCAGCGATGTCATCCGCTTTACCAACAATCCGTGGATCATTCGCCCCGCGCTGATCAAGCAGAAGCTGGGCGTCGAGAACTACTTCCTGGTCAACGACTTCGAGGCGGTTGCACATGCAGTGGCGCGCGCGCCGGAGGAGCAGTTCCTGCACCTTGCCGGGCCCGACGAACCGCTTACTGCCGATGGCACGATCAGCGTGCTTGGTCCTGGCACCGGTCTGGGCGTCGCCCACCTGTGGCGCTCGGGCAGCGATTACCGCGTGCAGGCGACCGAGGGCGGCCATATCGATTTCGCCCCGCTCGACAGTATCGAGGATGCGATCCTTGCCCGGCTGCGCAAGCGCCATACGCGGGTATCGGTTGAGCGGGTCGTCTCCGGACCGGCGATCGTCGACATTTACGAAACGCTGGCCGCAATGGAAAAGCGCAAGACACGCGACGAGGAAGATATCGCGATCTGGACCCGCGCCATGAGCGACGAAGAAAGCCTCGCCGCCGCCGCGCTCGACCGCTTCTGCCTGTCGCTGGGTAGCGTCGCGGGCGATATCGCGCTGGCGCAGGGCGGCTTTGGCGGTGTCGTGATCGCCGGCGGGCTCGGCTATCGCCTGCGCGACCATCTGCCCAAGTCGGGTTTTGCCCAGCGTTTTCGCGCCAAGGGGCGCTTTGCTCAATTGATGGCGACCATTCCGGTCAAGCTCATCACCCATCCCCAACCGGGCCTGTTCGGCGCGGCCGCAGCCTTTGCCAGGAGACACGCTTGACCATTGCCGACATCATGCAGACCGCACCGGTTATTCCGGTGATCGTGATCGATGAGTTGGAGCAAGCCGTACCGCTCGCGCGCGCGCTGGTGGCGGGCGGGCTGCCGGTGCTGGAAGTGACGCTGCGCACGCCTGCCGCGCTCGATGCGATCCGCGCGATGCGCCAGGTCGAAGGCGCCGTGGTCGGCGCGGGGACGGTCACCAACCAATCCGAGCTTGCAGCTGCAGTCGATGCCGGCAGCCAGTTCATCGTTTCGCCCGGGCTGACCGAACCGCTGGGCAAGGCCGCCATCCGCGCCGATATTCCCTTCCTGCCGGGGATCGCCAATGCGGGCGACATCATGCGCGGGCTGGATCTGGGACTCACCCATTTCAAGTTCTTCCCCGCGATGGCCGCCGGCGGCCTGCCCGCGCTCAAGGCCCTGGCTGCGCCCTTCAATCAGTGCCGCTTCTGCCCGACCGGGGGCGTTTCGCTGGCCAATGCGCCCGAATGGCTCGGCTTCGATCCGGTCCTGTGCGTCGGCGGCAGCTGGGTCGCCCCGCGCGGCGCTGTCGACGAGGCGGAAGTCGAGCGTCTGGCCCGCGAAGCCGCCGCGCTGGCTGCTTAGTACCACCGCCAATCCGTCCCTGTGCGGGGCGTTCTTTCCAGCCTAGGTGGAAAATTCACCCATTCGTGCGCATAATGGGTGGATGGACGTGATTCTGAAATGGATCGGCGGGGGAACCGTCGTCGCAGCGCTGGTACTGGCGGGCGTCGCTATGGGCGGCCGCGCAACCGCCGAAGCGGAAACGCCCGAAGTGGTGGCCGCCGCCCCCGAGCCGGATCTGGTGGAACAACCCATCGAAGTCCATGGCGCGCTTGCAGCCAAGGCGGTTGCCGATGCCAAGCGTCTTTACACCGTCCGCAGGATCCTGCCGATCGACGGACCGATCAAATATGGCGAGTGGCATTGGGATGACGAAGGCGTCCCCGATGGCCCGCTGCTGGTGACCGTCGACCTCGAAGCGCGGGTGATCTCGATCTTCCGCAGCGGGTATGAAATTGGCGCCGCGGCGGTCATGCTGGGCACAGACGAGCATCCGACCCCGACCGGTGTCTTCCCGATCCTGTGGAAGCAGCGGCACAATGTGTCCGAGAAATACGGCAATGCGCCGATGCCCTGGAGCATGTTCCTGACCACCGATGGGGTCGCCATCCATGGCGGCAGTACCGTCGAAAACGGCTATTCCAGCCATGGCTGCATCGGCGTGCCCGACGATATCGCCAAACGCCTGTTCGCGATCGCCAAGAAGGGCGACAAGATCGTGATTACCAGGGGCGAGCAGATGACCGTCGGCGACAGCATCATCTGATGTGAATCAGCCGCTGCGACGCGGCGGTTCGGGCGTGCAGATAAACCTATCGCCGTGCCGTTCGACCAGCACACCCGCGATATTGCCGCGCCGATCCGCCGCTTTCAGGAATGCGGCGACCTCACCATGCGAAATCTCGCCGCCAAGAATGGCAATGGCACGTGCGACCAGCCGCGCGGACGTATCGCGCGTGGGGCCGACCGGCACTCCAACGCGTGCGTCGCCGATCACAGCCGCATCTTCCCACAATTGGTCCGCGACTAACTGTAGCGCCTGCTCCGCCTCTTCCAGATGCGACGCGGAACGAGCCAGCGCCACGGGGTCGATCCAGTCGGCTGCCTCCAGCGCCCGCCGGATACGCACCCGGTCGTAGCTTTCGTCGCGGTTGCTCGGGTCCTCGGCACATGGAATTCCCAGACGCTCGACGAGATCGCGTAGCTCCTGCTTGCGGAAACCGAGTAGCGGGCGAAGCACGGGTACCGCGCAATCCGCGATCATCGTCGACGAGCGGATGCCTGCCAGCCCCGCCAACCCGCTTCCGCGGTTGAGGCGCATCAGCAGCGTTTCGGCCTGGTCGTCGGCATGGTGCGCCGTGGCGATCGTGGCCAGTTCGCGCGCCTGCGTCCATTTGCCCAATGCCGCATAGCGCGCCGCGCGCGCGCGGTCCTGGCCGTTGCCATCACCCACGCTGACATTGAGCACGCGGCACGGGATGCCCCGGTCCGAGCAGACCCGCGCGACCAGCGCGCATTCCTCGGCTGCCTCGGCGCGCAGGCCATGATCGACTGTCGCGACCTCGATTCGATCGCCCATCAGGTCATGCGCCAATGCCAACAGCGCCATGCTGTCGGGCCCGCCCGATACTGCGAGGCCCAGCTTTCCGTTCAGCTGGAAGCGGTCAAAAGCCGCTTCGAAGCGCGCTAGCAGCGCGGGAGCGATATCCCCGTCAATTGCACGTCACCTTGCCGCGATTGGCCTCGTACTGGCTCTGCAAGCGGCCTGCGGCAAGCGCGGGATAGGTTTCGGAGAATTCGGCCAGCGCGATGCAGGCACGCCGCGTGTCATCGAGCGCGATCATGGTCTCGGCAAGATACAACAGGCTGTCACCCGCGCGCGCGCCGGTCTTGTCTTCCTGGTAGTTCTTGAGGAACCACGGCGCCGCTTCCTTGGCCTTGCCGTCATCGAGATAGGCACGGCCGAGCAGGTTGCGGCCATAGGTCGTGCGCCAGTGATCGGGATTCTGTTCGACGAACAGCGTCAATTGCTGCTGCGCTTCAGGGAAGAAGCCCGCATCCCACAGGCGGAAGCCATAGGAATATTCGTCGTCCGCTGCATCGTCGGTCTGCGGCTTGGCAATCGCCTGCACTGCGGCGACACGTTCCTCGCTCGGCCCCACGGCAGTCGCCGTCGCGGCAACATTGCGCGTTGCGCCCGTACTCGCAGCAGGCGTGGCAGTGGGCGTCGTCGCCGCGACCGAGGTCGATCCCCTGCCACCTTCGAGCGTATCCATCCGTTCGGTCAGCAGGCGGATCGCATTGGCGTTTTCCTCGTTCAGCGCAGTCTGGCGCTGGAGCTGCGCTTCGAGCGCGTCGAGCCGGGTCAAGATGTCGGTCACCGCCGTGGTCGACGTACTCGGCGCGGTCGAGGAAACAGTCGGCTGCGCCGAGATCTGGGGTTCGAAAAAGCGCCCGTCGCCGCCGGGGAAGACCTTGCGCTGCAGCGCCCGCACCTCGGCCTCGAGCCGGCGCATGCGCGCTTCGTCATTGCCGTCCTGCGGCAGCGCCGGCGTGGCAGTCGCCAGCAAGGCAAAACCCGCCCCGAAAAACGACAGGTTGCGGGTAATCGATCCGAAAGTCATCGGGAGGCTCCTGGTGGGATGTCCGTAGGCGGCGGAAATTGCCCTAGCCCCGCGAATCTGTCGAGGCCATGAAACGCGCTTATCCCCCTTTCGGAAGGGGAAAATTAACCGCCGTCGGCGGCAGGAGAGGCGGGGGTTGCCGGTCGTTCGGCGCGCGCCAGCAGCGCTTCGGCGGTGATCGGCGCGTCCTTGATGACCTCGTCCACTTCGGACAGCTTGGGGACCGAACGGCCGCCCACGGTGATCGCCAGCGCATAGGGCCGACCGGTCCAGACCTGCGGCCCTTCGGCATCGGCGGGCACGGTAAAGCTGTCACCCTCTGCCATCTGCGCCTCGTACAGGCGCTCGCCATTGGCATCGTAGAACTTGACCCAGGTGCCATCCATCTCGCTGGTGAAGACCACCGGACCCGTAGCCGCGGTGGCCGCTGCCTGCGCGGGTGCATCGCCATCCGCGGCCTTGTCCGCAACCTCGGCCTTCGGGTCCTGCAGCGGCGCAGGCCCCATGCCGGGGGCAAAATAGCTGCTGTAGAAGGCGTAGATCCCGCCCAGCAGCAGCACGGCTGCGAACAGCGCGAACCACGCCAGTCCGCGCCCCGGAACGCGCGCCGGATCACCGGGCTCGAACTTGGCGGGCGCATCACCGGCATCTTCGCCATCGGCCAGCTCCAGGCGGGCCTGTTCGACGATCTCGCGTTCATCGAGCCCGACCAGCCGGGCATAGGTGCGCGAGAAACCCACCGCATAGGTTCGTGCGGGGAGATCGGCGAGCCGGCCGTTCTCGATTGTCAGCAAATGGCGCTGCGGTATGCGAGTCTCTGCCGCGACCTGCGTCAGCTCCATCCCCGCGTCCTCGCGCGCCTGCTTGAGCCGTGCGCCGACGGTGCCGGCTGGTACAACCGGTTCTTGTTCAAGAATTTCTTCGTCGCTCATGCGATCCCCGATAATGCGATCCCGCGGTTTTCCCGCATGTGGTCTTGACGCAGGAAAAGCGAACCCGCGGTACGCCTGTCAAGCATGCATCATAACACAGTTGGTATCTATGGACGAGAAGAGGCGGTTTCGCGACGAAATCAGTCGAGATCGATATCGCGTTCGCTGGCCCATTTGTGCAACTCGGCGCGCATGTCTTCGGGCGGCGAGGCAAGCAGGCGCTTCATATGCTCGGTCAGCTCGGCCAGATCGACCTTGCGCACCAGTTCCTTGATCGGGCCCACCGCGGCGGGCGTGATCGACAGCCGCCGATAGCCGATCCCGAGCAGCGCCAGCGCTTCGAGCCGCCGCCCGCCCATTTCGCCGCAGATGCCAAGCCGGACATTCTGCCCGACCAGCGTCTGCGAAACGCGTGCAAGGAAGCGCAGGATAGCCGGGCTGAGCCAGTCGTAGCGCTCCGCCAGCTTGGGGTTGGCGCGATCGGCTGCAAACAGGAACTGCGTAAGATCGTTGGTGCCGACCGAGATGAAAGACAGCTTGGGCGCCAATACGTCGAGCATGTCGGCCAAGGCCGGCACTTCGAGCATGCAGCCATATTCGATCGTTTCGGGCACCAGCTTGCGCCGGTCGCGCAGGAAAGCGAGCTGTTCGTCGAACACTTTCTTCCCGGCATCGAACTCCCATGGCTCGCTGACCATCGGGAACATGACCGAAAGGGTGCGGCCCGCCGCGGCTTCGAGCAGCGCCCGCGCCTGGGCCTTGAGCAGCCCTTCGCGTTCGAGCGAGAGCCGCAGCGCGCGCCAGCCCATCGCCGGATTCTCTTCCCGCTCGGCCACGGCGTTGGCGAGATAGGGGACGACCTTGTCGCCGCCGATATCGACCGTGCGGAAGATGACCGGCTTGTCGCCCGCCGCATCGAGCACATCGCGATAGAGCCGCATCTGGCGGTCGCGCTGCGGGAGGGTGGAGGACACCAGGAACTGGAATTCGGTGCGAAACAGCCCGACGCCGTCCGCGCCGCTCATCGCCAGCGCGCTCATGTCGTCGCGCAGGCCCGCATTCATCATCACGGTGATGCGCGTCCCATCGCGGGTAAAGGGCTCGACATCGCGCAGTTCGGCGTAGGCAGCCTGTTTTTCGCGCGTCCTGGCGAAGCGGGTCTCGAATGCCTCGAGCACCTGCTGGTTGGGGCGCAGAGTGACCCGCGCCCTGTCGGCATCGAGGATCACCTCGTCGCCTTCGGCAACCCGCGTCCGGATACCTGTGACGCGGCCCAGTACCGGAACGCCCATGGCGCGGGCCACGATCACGACATGGGCGGTGAGCGAGCCTTCCTCCAGCACCACACCCTTGAGCCGGCGCCGGTCGTATTCGAGCAGTTCGGCCGGACCGAGATTGCGCGCGAACAGGATCGTGTCACGCCGCAGTCCCTGCGTCGCCGCCGTGCCAAGCTGGCCCGAGACGATCCGCAGCAGGCGATTGGAGAGGTCCTCCAGATCGTGCATCCGGTCCTGCAGCAGTGCATCGTCGATCTCGCGCATGCGCATGCGGGTGCGCTGCTGGACGCGTTCGATCGCCGCCTCGGCGGTCAGCCCGCTATCGATCGCCTCGTTGATCCGGCGGCTCCAGCCTTCGTCATAGGCGAACATCTTGTAGGTCTCGAGCACTTCGACATGCTCGCCACCCTTGCCGAATTCCGCTTCCTTGCCGAGCGCGTCGATCTGGTCGCGCATCTTGTCGAAGGCGCGATAGACGCGCTGGCGCTCGGCTTCGATATCCTCGGCCACGACCTGATCGATCTCGATCCGCGGCTGGTGGAAGACCGCGTGGCCTGCCGCAAGGCCTTTCACCAGTGCCAGTCCCTCGAGCACATCGTTCTCGACATGCGTAACCTCGAGGTCGATCGGCCCTTCGCCATCGACCAGTTCCTTGTGCGCGATCAGTTCCGACAGGACCATGGCGGTGGTCTGCAGCGCCTCGATCTCGATTTCCTCGTAGCGGCGCGGATCGACATGCTGGACGCACAATACGCCCACAGCGCGTTCGCGGTAGACAATCGGTACACCGGCGAAGGAATGGAATTTTTCCTCCCCCGTCTCGGGGCGATAGGCGAAATCGGGGTGGGCCTTGGCCTCGGCCAGGTTGAGCGTTTCGATATTGTTGGCGATGGTCCCGGTCAGGCCCTCGCCCACGGCCAGCCGCGTGACGTGGACCGCTTCGGCATTGAGGCCCTGCGTCGCATACAGCTCCAGCGCGCCTTCGCGCAGCAAGTAGATCGAGCAGACCTCGCTCGACAGGCTCTCGGCGATGATCTCGACCACGCGGTCGAGTTTGTGCTGTGCATGGGTACGCCCGGCCATGACCTCGTGCAGGCGCGTAAGTATCTGGCGGGCGGAAGCAACTGCGGACATGCCTCAGCCTATAGCAAATAACTGGTCGGGCGGAAGCGGGGCACGTGGCCCCGCCCCCCGTTTGCCATTGTCAGCAGGAAGCGATCTCTTCCTTGATCCGGAGTTTCTGCTTCTTGATCTGCTGGATCATCGCGATGTCGGGTGCCGGTCGGATCTGTTCCTCGTGCAGGCGGACCTCGAGACCGGCGTGCTTGGCTTTGAGCGCATCGACATGGGATGATTGCATCGGGTTGTCTCCTTGACGGTTGTTTGACCCCAGGAGCGACTCGTACGCTTGCGCGGAACGAGCCGCAGACCAGGTAACAAACCACAGGATTGCCAATTTACAAAGAGCCTTGTTGTGGGCATGCGACAAAGCGGTCGCGAGGGGCGATTGTCCGGAAAGGTCGGCGTGAACGAACAGGAACTGCGCAAGAGGCTCGCGCTGCTCCGCAGCGAGCATCGCGATCTCGATGTCGCGATCGCGGCACTGACTCACGCGGGCGAGCAGCGGGGCTTTACCGACCAGTTGCAGATGGCCCGGCTGAAAAAGCGCAAGCTCGTGCTGAAGGATCGGATCGCCGCGATCGAGGATGTGCTCCTGCCAGATATTATCGCCTGATTCCTGCAGCTTGCGTCGCACCCGCTGTCATGCGAGCGGCGCCGTGGTTAATCCGCTGGAAGGAATGACGCGAAATGCGTAATAAACACGCATGTCGGCCCGCGATATCAACGAAGAGATCATCGAAGATCTCTACAGCGCAGCGCTTATGCTCGCCGATGATGCGCGCGCGGCTTTCGACCTGCGCTGCGAAGACACCAGCGCCGATCCCGACGACCTGACGCGCGTGGCGCTGTCGATCGAGGGACTGCGCGCGACCACCCGGTTGATGCATGTGCTCGCATGGTTGCTCAACCAGCGTGCCTATATGGCAGGCGAGCTGTCCGAGCAGCAGCTTGAGCGGTGCGGCACCCTGCCCGAGGAACGCGAAGCCGACGCGGACAATCTCGCGCGGCTCGAACCGAGCACCCGCGCGCTGATCGAGGACAGCGAGCGGCTGCATGCGCGCGTGGCACGGCTCGATCGCCACCGGCGCTCGCAAGCCGTGGCAGCCACGCCGGTTGCCTCGCTGCAAGGGCGGATCGCGCAGGCCTTTGCCACCGGCTGATCAGGCGGCGGTCAGTGCCCGCGCGTAACGCGCAAGGCGGGCTTCGCGTACATCCCCGGTCATCTGCGGATTGAACGTTTTTCCGCCGCCGCGCATCGCCTGCGCGGCCTTTTCGAGACTATCCTGCATCCCGCATCCCACAGCAGCGAGGATGGCGGCGCCGAGCGCGGTCGTCTCGACGAAATCGGGCCGTTCGACTTCGAGATCGAGAATATCGGCAAGGTCCTGCGCCATCCAGTCGTTGGCGCTCATCCCGCCGTCGATATGCAGGCGGCACCAGGGCGCCCCGTCCGCCGCGAAAGCGCTTGCCAGATCATGCGTCTGGTGCGCCATCGCTTCGAGCGCCGCGCGCGCGATCTGTGCGCGCCCGCTGGCGAAGCTGAGGCCCGAAATGACCCCGCGCGCATCGGGGTTCCAATGCGGCGCACCCAGCCCGGCAAGTGCGGGCACGATCACCACCTCGCCGCTATCCTCGATCGAGCGCGCCAGATCTTCGGTCTCGGCAGCGCTGCCGATCAGGCCAAGCTGGTCGCGCAAATACTGGATAAGGCTGCCCGCGACGAAGCATGAACCCTCGATCGCGTAGGTTCGCACACCGTCCTGTTGATAGAGCACCGTGCCGAGCAACCGATTCTCCGAGCGCGGAATTTCCTGCCCCATATTGGTCAGCACGAAAGCGCCGGTGCCATAGGTCGCCTTGGTTTCGCCGAAACCAAGGCACCCCTGCCCGATCGTCGCCGACTGCTGATCGCCCGCCAGCCCGCAGATCGGGACCGCCGCGCCCAGCCACTGCGCATCGCAGGTCGCCAGCCGCCCATGCGTGTCGACCACTTCGGGCAAGGCGGCGCGCGGCACGCCGAACAGTTCGCACAGATCCTCGTCGAACTGCGCCCCGTCGAGCGGGAGCAGCAGCGTGCGGCTGGCATTGCTTGCATCGCTCAGATGCGCGCCGCCCGACAGCTTGTAGACCAGCCAGCTCTCGACCGTGCCGAGGGCCAAAGTACCGGTCTGCGCGGCCGACCGGACACCCTCGTCGTGATCGAGCATCCAGCGCATTTTCGTGCCCGAGAAATAGGGATCGAGCAGCAGGCCTGTGCGCCGCTGCACTTCCGGTTCATGGCCATATTGCTTCATGCCCGCGCAGAAGCCCGCGGTCCGCCGGTCCTGCCACACGATCGCACGTGCCAGCGGCTCGCCGGTCTCGCGATCCCAGGCAACCACCGTCTCGCGCTGGTTGGTAATGCCGATGGCGGCGATCCGGCCGACATCGTGCCCGGTCACTTCGCGTGCGCAGGCGAGCGTCTTGTCCCAGATCTCGGCGGCATCGTGCTCGACCCAGCCGGGCTTGGGATAATGCTGTGTCAGCGCCTGCTGCGCGACCGCCTCCATCGTGCCGTCGGCGGCGAACATCATGGCCCGTGTCGAGGTGGTCCCGGCGTCGAGGACGAGGATGCAATCGGCCATGCTGTCTCCCATGCAAGCGGCGAGACGTGACATGGCGCAGCATAGTCCCCATATGCAAGAGCATGGCTGGACCTCCCAAACCGTGGCCGACCGGCAAGGCGATGCAACTCGAGCCGCTGGTGCGGCGCGTGCTGGCGCCGAACCCCTCGCCCTATACCTACACCGGGACGCAATCTTACATCGTCGGTATCGGCGATGGCTGCGCGGTGATCGATCCCGGCCCGGACGAGACCGAGCATCTGCTCGCGCTCGACGCGGCGATCGGCGAGGAACACGTCTGCGCGATCATGTGCACGCATACGCACCGCGACCATTCGCCCGCAGCCAAGACGCTGGCCGCGCGCACGGGTGCGCCGATCGTCGGCTGTGCGCCGCTGGTGCTCGACGACAGCGGCCCGCGCGCCGATGCCTCGTTCGACCGCACCTATGAACCCGACAGGGTCATGGAAGATGGCGAACAGATGACCGGCCCCGGCTGGACGCTGACCGCGGTTGCCACGCCCGGACACGTGTCGAACCACCTCTGCTTCGCGCTGGAGGAAAGCGGCGCGCTGTTCACCGGCGACCATATCATGGGCTGGTCGACCAGCGTCGTGATCCCTCCCGATGGCGATATGGGCGACTATATGAAGAGCCTCGAGCGGCTTTATGGGCGCGAGGATCGGGTGTTCTACCCCGCGCATGGCGAAGCGGTCGACAAGCCGCGCCAGCTGGTGCGCGGGATGATCGGCCACCGCCGCCAGCGCGAAAACCAGATCGTTCGCCTGTTGGGTGAAGGCCCGCATGAAGCCCCCGATTTCGTCGGCAAGATGTACAAGGGCCTCGACCCCAAGCTGCACAAGGCCGCCGAAATGTCGGTAACCGCGCATCTGATCGATCTGGAACAGCGCGGCCTCGTCGCCCGTTCGGGCAATACATGGCAGACGATCTGAAACCCGCCGCACAAACCATCGCACCTGAACTGCGCGAGGAGCGCCCGCTGGCGCGCGTCCAGGCGGTGCCGTGGCTGATCGTCATCGTTCTGCTTGCCGCAGTCGCCTGGCTCGGCTGGCGTACCTTCTTCTACCAGGAAGAAGGCGACCCTGTGGGCAGCGCGATGCTGGCGTTCGAGAAGCAGAATTCGCTGACCGTCTTTTCCAGCCGCTTCGAGGTCGTTGCCGAGAGCGTCGATCGGCGCGGCGTGCTCAACATCGACCTACTCGAAAGCCGGCAGGCGGCGATCATTCCCGCCACGGTCGAATACCGCCTCGACCTGTCGACCATGGACCGCGACCGGTTCGCCTGGGACGCGGGAAGCGAAACCCTTTCGGTGGTGCTGCCGGCGCTGCGCATCTCGCGGCCCAATCTCGACGAGGCGGCGCAGAAAACCTTTACCGAAGGCACCTATGTCAGCCGCGATGCGAGCGCCGACCTTGCACGCAACAATTCGCAGCAGGCAGAACGCAAGGCCGCCGCCTTCGCCAAGAACCCCGAAGTCCTCGCGCTGGCACGGCAGGCCGCAAAGGATGCGGTGCGGCAGAATCTCGCCATTCCGTTACAGATTGCCGGCTATGGCGATGTGACGGTCGCAGTGCGGTTCGACGGGGAAGCCACTCCCGGAAATTGACGCTCCGCGAACCGCCGGGTAGCTTCCTCCAAAAATAGCCAGGTCGCGTTTTTGGAGGAGATACGGGATCATGGCGACCATTCATCCGCCGCAGGTTGCAGCGCCGCGCGAACAGACGCGGTTTTTCTTTGTCATGGCTTTGGTCATGGCGCTGGTGATCGTGGGCGGCTTCACCCTCCAGCTGGCGATGGGCCGGTCCAGCTTCGCAGTCCCTGCCGCCTATCACCTGCATGCCGCGGTCTTCATGGGCTGGATCGGGATCTATCTGATGCAGCACGTCACCGCGCTACGCGGGCAATGGGCATGGCATGCCGGTTTCGGCCGGATCGCCTATCTCTGGATCCCGCTGATGCTGGTCTTCGGCAGCGTGCTGATGGTGGTGGTCGCGCGGCGCACCGGCGGGCCGTTCTTTTTCCACGTGAGCGAGTTCCTGTGGAGCAATATGATGCTGCTATGGTGCTTCGGCGGGCTCGCCTTCTGGGCGCTGCGCCGGCGGCGGTACACCGGTTGGCACCGGCGCTTGATGCTGTGCGCCATGGCGATCCTGACCGGACCCGGTCTCGGCCGGATCCTGCCCCTGCCGCTGATGATCCCGCATGCCTGGACGATCACCACGCTGGCTACGATGGTGTTTCCCGTAATCGGCATGATCGCCGACAAGCGCGCGACGGGACGCGTGCATCCCGCCTATCTGTGGGGCCTCGGTATCTACGCCGCCGTGTTCGTCCTGTCGTTGCTGCTGGCCCATTCCGAACCAGGGATGGCGATTACCCGCAGCGTCATCGCGGACACGCCGGGCGAACTGCGTCCGATGGAGGCGTTTCTGCCGCCCGGCTTCACAATGTAGGAACGCCCTCGCCTTCCGGGCCGTTCAGTCTATAAGCGCCCCAAACGCAGCAGACGGGACCCCACATGACCGCACAGACCGACCTGCCGACCGGCCAGGACCTGCTCGCCGAGATCAATCGCCTCCGCAAGGAGAAGAACGCGATCATTCTCGCGCATTACTACCAGACCGCCGATATCCAGGACCTCGCCGATTTTGTCGGCGACAGTCTGGAACTGAGCAAGAAAGCCGCCGAAACCGATGCCGATGTCATCGCCTTCTGCGGCGTGAAGTTCATGGCCGATACGGCCAAGATCCTGAGCCCCGAAAAGATCGTGGTACTGCCCGACATGGATGCGGGCTGCAGCCTCGAGGACAGCTGCCCGCCGGACAAGTTCAGGGCGTTCCGCGAAGCACATCCCGACCATATCGCGCTGACCTACATCAATTGCTCGACCGAGGTGAAGGCGCTCAGCGACGTGATCGTCACCAGCTCAAGCGCGGAAACGATCATCAGCCAGATCCCCGAGGACCAGAAGATCATCTTCGGCCCCGACCGGCATCTGGGCGGCTATATGAGCCGCAAGTTCAACCGCGAGATGCTGCTCTGGCCGGGCGTGTGCATCGTCCACGAGGCCTTCAGCGAGACCGAGCTTCTGAAGCTCAAGGCGCAGCATCCCGACGCCCCGGTCGCCGCGCACCCCGAATGCCCGCCGACCATCGTCGATCATGCCGATTATGTCGGTTCGACCAGCGGCATATTGCAGTTCGCGGAAACCTTCGAGGGCGACACGCTGATCGTGGCGACCGAGCCGCACATCATGCATCAGATGGAAAAAGCGCTGCCCAACAAGACCTTCATCGGCGCGCCCGGTGCCGATGGCAATTGCAGCTGCAACATCTGCCCGTACATGGCGCTTAACACGATGGAAAAGCTCTACGCCTGCCTGCGCGATCTCGAACCGCGGATCGAGATCGAGGAAGGCCTGCGCCTCAAGGCCAAGCAGAGCCTCGACCGCATGCTCGAAATGGCCAGCGGCACGATCGGCAAGGGCGATCTGGGCCGCGTCTAGGATACTAATTCAGGGAGAGAATTGATGGTCGCACGTCTGGCGCTGGCCGCCGCGCTCGTTTTTACCGCCGCACCGATCGCGGCGCAGGAGAGCGAGGCGGAGGATCCGTATGTCTGGCTCGAGGAAATCCAGGGCGAGCGCGCGCTGGCCAAGGTCGACCAGTGGAATGCCGATACCGAGGCGGTGCTGACCGCGCAGGCCGAATATCCGCTGGCCAAGGCATGGGCCAAGCAGATCCTCGACGATACGCGTCAAATCGCGATGCCCGATGCGATCATGGGCGATCAGGTCACGAACCTGTGGCGCGATGCGGACAATCCGCGCGGGCTGTGGCGCACCGCGACGCTGGAGAGCTATCTGGCGGGCGCCCCCGAATGGCGCACACTCATCGATGTCGACCAGCTGGGCGAGGACGAGGGCGAAAGCTGGGTATGGCACGGCGCCAATTGTCTCGCGCCCGAATACACCCGCTGCCTGGTCTCGCTTAGCCCGGGCGGAACCGATGCCGACGTGGTCCGCGAGTTCGACATCGCGACCGGCGCTTTTGTCGAAGGCGGGTTCACGCTTCCGGAAGCCAAGTCGAACGTCGCCTGGTATGACGAGAATACGCTGTTCGTTGGCACCGACGAAGGCGCCGGATCATTAACCGATTCGGGCTATCCGCGCCTTGTGAAGCTGTGGGAGCGCGGAACCGATTTTGCGCAAGCCCGGCTGATTGCCGAGGGCGAACAGGCCGATATCAGCATGAACGGCTTTTCGGTGCTCGACGGTGAGACCCGCTATCGCTTCGTGCGCCGCGGTCCCAGCTTTTGGACCAGCGAATATGCGCTGGTGACCGACAGCGGCGACACCGTCGCGCTGCCACTGCCCGAGGATGCCGAGTTCGAAGCGGTGCTTGGCGGCTTTGTGATCGGCAAGCTCAATTCCCCGATGGAAACATCTGCGGGCACCGAACAGCCCGGCGCGCTGCTCGCCTGGTCACTCAACGACGTGCTGGATGGGGCCGATCCGCAGCCCTTCGCGGTCTTCCGCCCCAGCGAAACGCAGGCGGTCGAACAGGTCGCGGCGTCGGAAAACAAGCTGTGGGTCAAGGTGCTCGACGATGTGTCGGGCAAGCTCATCGAACTGACGCCGGGTTCGGATGGATGGTCCGCGCGCACGATGGACCTTCCGGGCAACAGCACGATCCAGATCGCCGAAACCAGCGGCACCGGCGATACCGCCTTTGTCACCGTGGAAAGCATGCTGACGCCGCCGACACTCTATGCGGTGCCCAGCGAGGGCGCGCCGCGGACGATCGCCAGCGAACCCGCCCAGTTCGACGCCAGCAAGTTCACCGTCGAGCAGAAGTTCGCCACCTCAAAGGATGGCACCAAGGTGCCCTATTACCTCGTTCGTCCGAAAGATGCCGAAGGTCCGCTACCCACGCTGATCCATGCCTATGGCGGATTCCGCGCGGCGCAGACGCCCAAATACCTTACCGCCGAACCCTATCGCAGCGGCCCGCTGGGCCTCTTCTGGGTCGAAAGCGGCAATGCCTATGTCCTCGCCAATATCCGCGGCGGCGGCGAATACGGGCCGCGCTGGCACGAAGACGCGCTGCGCGACAAACGCCAGAACAGCTTCGACGATTTCCATGCGGTGGCCGACGATCTCGTCGCCAACCGGTTGGCCAGTCCGGGCCGCATCGCCGCTTCGGGCCGCTCGAACGGCGGCGTGCTGGTCGGCGCGGTGGCAAACCAGCGCCCCGATCTTTACGGCGCAATCATTTCGGGCAGCCCGCTGATCGACATGAAGCGCTACAACAAGCTGCTCGCGGGCGCATCGTGGATGGCCGAATACGGCAATCCCGACGTACCGGCGGACTGGGCCTTCATGCGCGAATGGTCGCCCTACCAGAACATGCGCGATACGCCGGACGTGCCCGCGGCGTTCTACTACCTGTCGACGCTCGATGACCGCGTGCACCCCGGCCATGCGCGCAAGGCGGCGGCGAAGCACGAAGCCTGGGGCCAGACCTTCTATTATCACGAGTACCGCGAGGGCGGACATTCGGTCGGATCGGACCATGAAGAAGACGCCAAGCGTGCCGCATTGCTGCTCGCCTATCTCAATCGCGAGATCGGTAGCGGAGCGGACTAGGCACGGAGATGGGCTTCGCGCGTTCATCCCCTGACCGCAACTGGCAGGGGATGGGCGCTTGACCGCCGACATACGCTTTTTCTGGGCACGACTGAACGCGAATTACTGGTTTTATCCGGCGCTGTTCTCGATCATGGCGGGCGCGCTGGCCTTCATCATGGTCTGGCTCGACCGTGCGGGGCTGGCCGAATTCCTCAACGAGGTCGACTGGATCGTGCCCGCGCGCCCCAAGGGGGCGGCGGACATGCTCACCGTGATGGCAGGCAGCATGATCGGTGTCGCCTCGACCGTGTTTTCGATCACCATCGCCGCGGTCGCCTATGCCAGCGGCAATTACGGCCCGCGGCTGCTGACCAATTTCATGGAGGATCGCGGCAACCAGTTGAGCCTGGCGACCTTCATCGGCAGCTTCGTCTATGCGCTGATCGTGCTGCGCGCGGTGCGGGCCGAAGACGAAACTCCCGCCGCGCTGGCCGATGCCACCGCCACCGCCCTGCCCGGCTTTACCCCGCAATTGTCGCTGCTGGTCGCCTATGTCCTGATGGGCCTGTGCGTCGCGGTGCTGGTGTTCTTCCTCAACCATATCCCGTCGAGCATTCGCATCAACAAGGTGCTCAAGGGTATCGGCGAACGGCTGCTCGAGGCGGTCCGCGAGACCTATCCGGTCGAAGACGAGTTCTACGAGGCAGTCGAACCCAAGGGCGGCAAACCCTTGACCGCACGCGGCACGGGCTATGTCCAGCTGGTGGACTTCGACGAATTGGTGAAGATCGCGCGCGATTGCGGCTGCACCATCTCGCTACGCGTGCGCACGGGCGACTTCGTCCATCGCGACATGCCCTTCCTGGATGTCGATGGCTGCGATCCCGCGACCATCGATGAACGCATCCGCGGCTGTTTCACGCTCGGCTCCACCCGGACACCCGAACAGGATCCCCAATTCCTGATCGACGAACTGGTCGAAATCGGGCTGCGCGCGCTGTCACCCGGGATCAACGATCCCTTCACCGCGATCACTGCGCTCCATTGGCTGGGTGCCGCGACCGCAGAGATCGGGCGGCGCGACCTACGCAAGGATATCTGCGGCGAGGATTGTGACGATTGTCCGGTGATCCCGCTGCCCGACGATTTCGCCCACTACGTAAGCCGCGGATTCGGCGCGATCCGCAGCGGGGTAGCGAGTTCGCCCACCGCAGCAGAAGTCATGCTCGATACGCTTGCCAATGCCGCAGTGCCGATCCGCGACGAGCGACGCCAGACGCTGCTCAAGGACCAGGCCGACAAGCTCGCCCGGCAAACGCGGCTGGTACTTGTCGGCCCGGACCTCGATCGGTTCGAGCGTCACGTCGCGCGGTTCAACAAGGTCTTCTGGTAGGGCTAGCGAACCCGGCCCGGCCGCCCCGCGCGCGCCAGCACCAGCGCGGTACCGACCAGCACCATGCCGACGACATCGAGCGGTGCCAGCAATTCGCCGAAAGCCAGCCAGCCAACCGTAGCGGCGATAGCGGGCTGGGTCAGCAGCGCCATCCCGATGATCAGCGGCGGGAAATGGCGCAGCGAGAAGACCAGCAAGCCCTGCCCGACAAGCTGGCTGCTGAGCGCGAGCACCAGCACCGGCGTCCACCCCGCCTCGCCCGGCCACACCGGTTCGCCCGCAGCCAGCGCGATGGCGAGCAGCAGCGGCGCGGCGATCAGGCTGACCAGCAGCAGCACTGCCCACGGCCCCAGCGCGGCGCGTGCCCGCTGCGCAGGAAGCAGGTAGAAGGCATAGAAGATGCCCGCCGCGAGGCAGAACAGGTCGCCCACGAAGGTGGTCGCGGAAATCTCGAGACTGCGGCCCAGCAATATGCCCGCGCCGACCAGCGCCGCGAGCACGCCCACCCCTTCCTGCCCCGACGGCGCACGCCGCGCCGCGATGATGCCCCAGGCCATCAGGATCACGCTGCCCGAATTGCCGAACAGCGTGGCGTTGGCGAGCCGGGTCCGCTCGATCCCGACATGCCAGCTGGCGAGATCGACAGCGAAAAACGCGCCGGCGAGCAGGCACAGCAGCACCAGCCGCCCGTCGATCGGTCCCGGCGAACGGCCCCGCCAGGCGAGCAGCGCCAGCACCGGGAGCGGCAGCAGAAGCCGCCAGAAACCGGCGGAGACGGGGCCGGTGTCGGACAGCCGGACCAGCCATGGACCCAGCGCCAGCGCGATGTTTCCGGCGACCAGCGCGGCGAAGTGCCATGCACTCGCCTGAAAGCCATTCTTGTCCGGTGTGGCGGTTGCGCTGCCCATGACCCGCCCCTAGCTCAATGGCCAACACGCGCTAGCAAAAAGGATTTGCCCGCATGCACGAAAGCCTGTTCCAGCCGCTCACCATGGGTGCCCTCGAAGCGAAGAACCGTATCTTCATGGCGCCGCTGACCCGCGGCCGCTCGACCCAGCCCGGCTCGGTCCCCAACGAGATGATGGAAACGTACTATCGCCAGCGGGCGAGTGCCGGCCTGACCATTTCCGAAGCCACCGGGATCAGCGTCGAAGGCCTCGGCTGGCCCGCCGCGCCGGGGATATGGAGCGACGAACAGGTCGAAGGCTGGAAGCCGATCACCGACGCCGTCCATGCAGAAGGCGGGCTGATCGTTCTCCAGCTGTGGCACATGGGCCGCCTGGTCCACCCCGATTTCCTCGGCGGCAATCCGCCGGTGTCCGCCAGCGCGACCACCGCGCCGGGCCATGCGCATACCTTCGAAGGGCGCAAGGATCACCAAGCCGCGAGGGCCCTGTCGGTCGATGAAATCGCGCGCGTGGTCGAAGATTATCGCCATGCCGCCGAGAATGCGAAGAAGGCCGGCTTCGATGGCGTCCAACTGCACGCGGCGAATGGCTATCTGGTCGACCAGTTCCTGCGCGACAGCACCAATCTGCGCGATGACGATTATGGCGGCAGCCCCGAGAACCGCAGCCGCTTCCTGCGCGAAGTTCTGACCGCACTGGTCGATGTCTGGGGTGCGGACCGCGTCGGCGTCCGCCTCTCGCCCAATGGCGAGACACAGGGCTGCGACGATAGCGACCCGGCAGCTACCTTCGGCGCCGCCGCCCGGGTGATCGAGGAACTTGGCGTGGCTTTCCTCGAACTGCGCGAGCCGGGTCCCGACGGCACCTTCGGCAGCACCGATGTCCCCAAGCAAAGCCCGCTGATCCGCGAACTCTATACTGGGACCCTGGTGCTCAACAGCGATTACACGCCCGAGGGTGCGGTGGCCGATCTCGAGGCCGACCGGGCCGACGCGATCAGCTGGGGCCGCGACTTCATTTCCAATCCCGACCTTCCGGCACGCTTCCGGACGGGCGCGGAGATTGCGCCGAATGTGAATGTGCCGCATAGCTGGTATGGTCAGGGACCTGCCGGATACATCGATTACCCGATGCTAACTAAGCAGGAGCAAGCTGCGGCCGAGTGAGTCGCCGTGCGGCGACACTTCGGAGGCTGAATGCGGTCGTGGATACTCATCCCGGCAGATAACGAGAAGGCGATCGGCTCGGCAGCGGGCACGGGGGCCGAGGCAGTGGTCATCGACCTCGCCCGGCCCCTTCGTGCTGCCCAGCAGGCCACCGCCCGGATCGCCGCGACGACCTGGCTGCGGCTGCATCGCGAACAGCTGGTGGCGCAGCGCAAGTTCGAACGCTGGGTGCGCATCCCCGCGCTCGGCACCCCGCACTGGCGCGATGATCTGGATGCCGCGATGGATGGCTCGCCGCACGGGATCGTGCTGTCGCACTGCCGCGGCGCGGACGATATCCGGCAATTGGCTTCGGTACTTTACGAATTCGAGGACCGGCTCGGGCTGGCGGCAAACATCACGCGGATCATGCCCGAACTGGGTTCGACCCCGGCCGGCGCGCTGACGATCCGCCGGCTCGCCGACGAGCTGCACCCGCGCGTGTCGGCTCTGACCTGGGACGCGGTCGGGCTGGCCCATGCCATCGGCGCGCGCCGCCTGCGCGGGCCCGGCGGGCGGTGGGGAGACGCGCTGGCGCAGGTCCGCGCGCAAATCCTGCTGATCGCCCATGCCCGCGGGATCGGTGCGATCGAACACCCGTTCCGCGATGTCCGCGACAGTGAAGCGGGGGCTCGTATCGCCGATGCGGCACGGGCGGACGGGTTCACCGGCATGTTTGCCATTCATCCGGGGCAAGTCGAGGGCATCAACGCCGCCTTCGCCCCGCTCGAGAGCGAAATTTCCGACGCGCACAAGATCATTTCAGCCTTTGCGACCAATCCCGGGGCGATCTCGCTGTCGGTGGGCGAGCGCCGCGTCGGCCAGGCAGATCTGGAGCGCGCCAGGCGGCTGCTTGGCGAGGACTGACTAGTCCCCGGCGGGGTCGTCGCCCGCTTCTTGCGCGGCTACCGGAGCAGGCGCAGGTTCGCTGGCTTCCTCGGGTTCGGCCGGCGCTTCGCTGGCTGGGCCCGCAGCGGACGGTTGGCTCGGCGCTTCGCGTACCGGAGGCGACTGCGAGCGTAGCCGATCGAGCGGGATCATCGCATCGCTGATCGTTCCGCCGATTACTTCACCCTTGGCGTCGCGTTCGGCCTCGACCTCGGTCTCCGCCGGGGGCGCGTCGTCCCCGCAGCTGGACAGGATCGCCGTGGCAGCGACAAGCAAGAGAGCCGAACGTATCATCATGGCAGCGCGTTGGCCTTTCCTTCGAGCGCCGCGAGGAAATCCCCGAAGCGCGCCCGCAATGCCTCATCGAAGGCCGCAGGTGCAAGATCGATTCCCAACCGTTCGAGGCTGGTCACGCCGAACTCATCGATCCCGCAGGGGACGATGCCGGTAAAGTGCGACAGATCGGGCGCAAGATTGACCGAGAAGCCGTGCATGGTCACCCAGCGCCGCACCCGCACGCCGATCGCACCGATCTTGGCCTCGCGCCCGTCGACATCCTTCGTCCAGATGCCGACCCGGCCCGCGCTGCGCCAGCTGGTTACGCCGATATCGGCCAGCGTGGCGATCACCCAGCCTTCGAGCGCATGGACAAAACCGCGCACGTCGCGTCCGCGCTCGCGCAAGTCGATCATGGCATAGCCGACCCGCTGGCCCGGCCCGTGATAGGTATAGCGCCCGCCGCGCCCGGCCTCGACCACTTCGAAGCGCGGGTCGAGCAATTCGGCCCCATCGGCGCTGGTCCCCGCGGTATAGACCGGCGGGTGTTCGAGCAGCCACACCATCTCGCGCGCCTCGCCCTCGGCGATCGCGCGATTGCGCGCGGTCATCGCGTCGAGCGCATCGCGATAGCCGATGCGGCCCGGCTCGGCGCGCCATTCGACGGTTTCGGGGGGTGCAGACGACATGCGCGATTGCGTGGCGACTGGCGAAGCGCTTATCAAGGGGCAAACGGGAGAGCCGCTGCATGAAATTCGATCTCGACACCGCGTGGAAAGACACCATGGGGCTGCTGTCACGCAATATTGGCCTGCTGGCGGTGCTGGCGGGCGTGTTTTTCTTCCTGCCCTATGCCGGGTTCATGATCGCCGTGCCTGAAATGGGCGCTATGCAAAGCGCGCAGGCAGGCGGTGACTTCGACGTCGTGATGGCGGCGGTGACCGAGCTGTATCTCGACTATTGGTGGGTGTTCCTGCTGCTCGCGCTGATCCAGGGTGTCGGACTGCTCGGGATGCTGGCGCTGGTCCGGCGACGCGCCAACCCCACCGTGGGCGAAGCGCTGGCGACCGGCGCGCGCTCGGTCCCCAGCTATATCGCGGCGCAATTGCTGCAGACCGCGCTGATCGTGATCGTCGCGACGCTGCTTCTGACCGTCGGCGCGCTAACCGGCTTGAACGCGCTTGCGGTGCTTGGCGGGATCATCGCTTTCGTCATCACCTGCTATATCGTGACCAAGCTGTCGCTTGCCGCCCCGGTCATTGCGATCGAGGGGCAGCTCAACCCGGTCAAGGCGCTGCAACGCTCGTGGTCGCTGACCCGCGGCAACAGCATGCGCCTGTTCCTGTTCTACCTGCTGCTGACGGTCGCTTTCATCGTGGTTTCGGCGGTCGTTTCGCTGGTTCTCGGCCTCGTGTTCGCCCTTGCCGGGGAACAGGGCGCGCTGCTGGGCGAGGCGATCGTATCGGGGCTGCTCAACGCGGTGATGATCGTGCTGATGGTGTGTGTAATGGCAGCGGTGCACACGCAGTTCAGCCGCCTGAACACCGCACCGGTGCCGGACGCCGAAGACTAGCTTTCGCGATCCTTCCAGCCCCAGAAGAGCTGGCAGGGAAGCACGTTGAGCAGTTCGAACCCGCGATCGATACGGCGGAAATGGCGGGCCATGAAGTCGCGCGCCTTGGCCGAGAACTGGTAGACAAGAAAGGCCCCGCCCGGGCGGATCACGTCATAGGTCGCCTGCGCGATCGCGGGGCCGACCCCATCGGGCAGGGTCGAGAAGGGCAGGCCCGACAGCACGTAATCGGCGCCGTCATGGCCATGCGCCTTGACGATCTCGACCACATCGGCGGCCGATCCGTGGACCGCATGGAAGCGGCTGTCGCGGAAATGCTTGCGCAGATAATCGACATAGAGCGGGTTGGTGTCGATCACGATCAGCGTGCCATCGCGCCGCAAGCGGTCGAGCACCGGCTGGCAGAAAGTGCCGACCCCGGGGCCGTATTCGACGAACACCTCGCACTGGTCCCAGTCGACCGGGGCGAGCATCTTGCGGATGGTGAAGCGCGAAGACGGGATGATCGAGCCGACCATCCGCGGTTCTTCGACAAAGCCACGGAAGAACACTCCCCACTGGCCGAAGAAACGCGCCGCGCGTGTACGCAGCCGGGGCCGCGAAATGGTGCCAACGCCCTGATGTCCGGTCAAAATCGCGTACCCTGTGATTGTTTCACTAAGGCGCCGGTTTGCCAGTCCCGCTGCACCATTGCAAGGAGCCGAGCGCGCGCGTACCGCCTTGGCGATGGCCGATGTCGAACCCACCGCCCCGCTGGCACCGCCGCCGCCGGCGCCCCCTGCGCGCACCATTCCGCGCGGGCGGATGGCGCTGCTGTTCGCGGTCATGCTGACCACCGCGGCGGGCAATACCGCGATGCAGTCGGTAATGCCCTCGATCGGTACTTCGCTGGGCGTGAACGATGTGTGGATCAGCCTCGCCTATAGCTGGTCGGCGCTCCTGTGGGTGATCTGCGCGCCGATCTGGGCGCAGAAATCGGACCAACGCGGGCGCAAGGCGATGATGGCGCTGGGCATGCTCGGCTTCATCGCCAGCTTCCTGCTGTGCGGGCTCATGCTGTGGCTGGGACTGGCGGGTATCCTCCCGGCATTCTGGGCTTTGATGCTGTTTGCCGCGGCGCGCAGCCTCTATGGCGGGTTCGGCAGCGCCGCGCCGCCCGCGGTCCAGGCCTATGTTGCCAGCCGCACACCGCGTTCTGAACGCACGCAGGCCTTGTCGCTGATTGCGTCGAGCTTCGGGCTCGGCACGGTGATCGGCCCCGCGCTTGCGCCGCTGATGGTGATGCCCGTGCTGGGCCTTGCCGGGCCGTTTCTGGTCTTCGCGCTGATCGGGCTGGTTACGCTGATCGCGCTGCGTTTGCGGCTGCCCGATGACGAACCTCAGTTCGCCGCGCGCGGCAGTGCCTATGACGCGCCCTATTCGGGCGGTCCGACTGCCGAGGTTTCGAAGGACGAGGATGAGGGCGACGAGCCTGCACCGGGTAAGCTGCGCTGGTTCGAACCGCGTCTGCGCCCCTGGGTCATCTCGGGCCTGCTGGGCGGGCATGCGCAGGCCATGATCCTGGGGATAGCAGGCTTTCTCGTGCTCGACCGTCTTGGGCTGCGCGGCGACCCCGCGGCGGGGGCCGGACCTGTCGGGCTCGTGCTCATGGCGGGCGCGATTGCCACGCTGCTGGCGCAGTGGGGGCTCATCCCGCGGCTCGACCTCGGGCCGCGCGCGGCTTCGTTATGGGGCATCGCCATCGCCGCAGCGGGTACGGTGGTCCTCGGTCTGGGACAGACCATTCATACCATCGCCCTGGGATATTCGATCGCCTCGCTTGGCTTCGGCCTGTTCCGGCCGGGAAATACGTCAGGCACATCGCTGGCGGTGACCCGCGCCGAGCAGGGCCAGGCGGGCGGGGTCACCGCCTCGGTTGCGGGCGCCAGCTTCATCTATGCGCCCGCGCTTGGCGTCTGGCTCTACAGCCATTCCGACTGGCTTGGCTTCGGGCTAATCGTGGCGCTATGCGCGATCGTCTTCGTCTATGGCTCTCGCGCGCTGCAGGCCGACAGCGCACTGACGCAGGACCGCCGCTAAAGAATTTCGAGCACGGTGTCCTGCGGCCGGCACAGGCGGACACCCTTGTCGGTTTCGACCAGCGGACGCTCGATCAGGATCGGATCGGCCGCCATCGCCGCCAGCACATCCTCCGCCGCAGCCTCGGGCAGGCCGCGCTCCGCAGCATCGGTTCCGCGCAGGCGCAGGCCCGCGTTCGGAGTGATGCCCGCATCCTTGTAGAGCTGCGCCAGCTTCTCCGCGCTCGGCGGATCCTTCAGATATTCGATCACCTCGACCTCGACCCGCGACAGGTTCTCGAGGATGGCCAGCGTCTTGCGCGAAGTGCCGCATTTCGGATTGTGCCAGATAGTCGCTTTCATCGGTCCGCTCTCCTTTTCCGGCTCGCTACGCCAGCCAAACCCCGACGAAAAGAGGGCAGTGTCGAAAATCCCAGAGACTTCTTGCAAATGCGACTGACTCGCAATATCAGCGCGGCGGACGCAAAACAGCATCAACAGGGAAAATCATGGGATCGACATTCGAACGCACTGCGCGCGCCTCCGGCATGGCTGCACGCCAGCGGCTGGCCACACTCAAGCTGGGATCGGCACTCGCCGCGCTTGCCGCAGCGAGCCTTCCGGCGCTGGCTATCGCTGCCGAAGAGGATTTGCCGGGAGACGACCAGATCGTGGTGACGGCCACGCGCACCCCGCTCCAGATCGAGGACGCACCGGCCACGATCACCGTGATCGACGACGAGCAGATCGCCGATGAACTGGCCACCGACATCAAGGACCTCGTGCGCTACGAACCCGGCGTATCGGTGCGCCGCGCGCCCGCCCGCTTCGGTGCCGCGCTGGGTGCGACTGGCCGCGCGCGCAACGAAGACTTCATCATCCGTGGCATCGGCGGCAATCGCGTGCTCATCCAGGTCGACGGCATCCGCAGCCCGCAGGGCTTTTCCTTTGGCGCGCAGGATGCTGGTCGCGGCGGCTACACCGATGTAAGCCTCGTCAAATCGGTCGAGATCCTGCGCGGCCCGGCTTCCGCCCTATACGGCAGCGACGGGCTGGCCGGTGCAATCAGCTTCACCACCAGCGACCCGGTCGATCTCGTCGAAGCGGGACAGCGGTTCGGCGGATTTGTCCGCGCCTCCTATTCGAGCGCCGACGAGGAGTTCACCGAAACCGCGGCGATCGCAGGCCTGTTCGGCGATCTTTCGGCCATGCTGTCCTACACCCGCCGCGACTTCCACGAGCTGGAAAACGCAGGCGAGGTTGACGGTCTGGGTAGCGGGCGCACGCTGCCGAACCCGCAGGACGGGACCTCCGACGCATTCCTTGGCAAGCTGGTGTGGGATACCGGCGCGCACCGGGTGCGTCTGTCGGGCGAATATCTCGAGACCGAAGTCGCCACCGATGTCCTCTCCGGGCAGGGGCCGGCCTTCCTCTTCGGCCCCTCCCCCAGCTGGATCGTCGACGATCTGACCGCACTCGACACCACCGAACGCGGCCGCGTGTCGCTTGACTGGACCTATGTCGGCGAAGGCGCGATCGATTACGCGCATGCTGCGGCCTATTACCAGACCGGCGAGGACGTGCAGTTCACCGACGAGGACCGCTCGCCCGTCAGCGCCACGCCGCGCCCCGATCGCGAGCGGCTGAACACCTTCGAGAACAAGGTCTACGGCCTGTCTGCCGAAGCGCGCAGTGTGTTTGGCGGCGATGCCTTCCGCACCACGCTCGCCTTTGGCGGCGATGTCAGCTGGACGCGGCAGGAGGGCCTGCGCGACGGCACCGAACCGCCGTTTGGCGAGGTGTTCCCGACGCGCGCCTTTCCCGCCACCGACTTCATGCTCGGCGGCATTTTCCTCGCTACCGAATTCACTTTCCTCGACGGGGCGGTAACGCTGTTTCCCGCGCTGCGGTACGATTTCTACGATCTCGATCCGACCGACGATCCGCTGCTGCCCGATTTCGCGGGATCGGCGCAGAGCGATGATCGCCTGTCGCCCAAGCTGGGCGTGACGGTGAAGCTGGCGGACGATGTCCTGCTCTACGGCAATTACGCCCAGGGCTTCCGCGCGCCGACACCGTACCAGGTGAACAACTTCTTCGAGAACCTCGCCTATGGCTACACCTCGCTGCCCAATCCCGATCTGGGCCCCGAAACCAGCGAGAGCTGGGAAGCCGGGATCAAGTTCTCGACCGAGGCGGTGTCGCTGCAAATCGCCGCCTTCACTGCCGACTATGACGATTTCATAAGCCAGCAGGTCGTCGGCGGGTCGTTCACCCCGATGGACCCGGCGCAGTACCAGTTCGTCAATTTCGACGCGGTCGAGATCGAGGGCGTCGAGGCCAAGGCGAGTTTCCGCATGGAGAACGGCTTCTACAGTCGCTTTGCGATCGCCTATGCCGATGGTGACATCCTGTCCCCGGGCGCGGCATCCCGCCCGCTCGACACGATCGACCCGCTCAATCTGGTGGTTGGCATCGGCTATCGCGAGCCGCAAGGCCGCTTCGGCGGCGAGCTGATCGCAACGCATCACGCACGCAAACCGCTCGACGAGACCGACGGCGGCTATCGCCCCGACGCCTTCACCATCCTCGACGCAACGGCTTTCTTCGCCGTGACCGACGCGCTCAAACTGCGCGCGGGCATCTTCAACATCTTCGACGAGAAATACGCCTACTGGCAGGACGTCAGGGGTCTCTCGGCCACATCCACCACGACCGACGCCTATACCCGGCCCGGTCGCAATGCGAGCGTTTCGCTCAGCTTCCAGTTCTGAGGGAGGACACCATGACCAACGTACGAACTTTCTTTCGCACCGCCCTTCTCGCCACCGCGCTCGTCGCCGCGCCCGCACTGGCCGACGGCCCGATCGCGGACCGCGGCGAAGCAGTCGAAACCGCGCAATTCGAGCGCGACCGCGCCACCATCCTGAGCATGGCAGGCGACTACAAGGTCCGCTTCGACATGCAGGAATCGACCCCGTGGATGGCGGGCTACGAACCGCTCGACCGCAAGATTTCGGGCGGGCACGAATCGGTCCGCGTGATCGAGGATACCGGCACCAAGATCATCCTCCAGCACCTGCTGGTGGTCGGCGCCGAGGGCGAGGAATTCGTCATCAAGCACTGGCGCCAGGACTGGGAATACGAGCCCGAGAAAATCCTCGCCTATACCGGCCCCAACAGTTGGGAATGGATGGAAATGCCCGAACGGCTGCGCAATGGTCGCTGGTCGCAGACGGTCTACCAGGTCGATGACAGCCCGCGCTATGCCGGGTGGGGCGAATGGCAGGACAGCCAGGGCATCCGCCGCTGGCGTTCGAACTGGACGTGGCGCCCGCTCGCCCGCCGCGATGCGGTGCGCGACCCGGTCTACGATCGCTATGCGTCGATCAACCGCCACCAGCTGACCCCCACCGGCTGGATCCACTGGCAGGACAACACCAAGATGATGCCCGACAGTGCGGGTGAGGACGGACTTGCGCCGGTGGTGCAGGAATATGTCCTCAACACCTATGACCGGTTTGACGATTACAATGTGGCAGCGGCCGACGAATACTGGGCGGCGACCGCGGATTACTGGGCAGCCGTGCGCACGCAATGGGACGCGGTGGCCGAGGCCAATGGCGGGATCGCGATTGCCGAGGAAGCGCAGACCGGCACGGTCATCTCCGGGCGCCTGCTGACCATCGCCAACGAGATCAAGGATGGCGCGCTGAGCGAAGCCGATGCCATCGCCGAGGCGCGGCAGCTTATCACCCAGGCAACTGCCGAAGGCGCCGCAGCGGCGGCTGAAGTGGCGGAGGCCAACGGCGAATATTGATCCAATGGCCGGGTGCGCGGCTTTGCGCGCCCGGCTATTCGCGCGGTTCAGGGGCGCTGATTGCGGGGACTTCCTGCGCGGCGTCCCCCGCGCTGATTCCGGGCGCGGGTGCGGCGCTGATCGTCTCGGTCCGCCGCGTCACCCGCCCCGCACGCTGGATCGAACGGACCAGCCGCGGATAGACCCCGCAGCGGCACAGATTGGGGATCGCCGCCTTGATCTCCGCTTCGGACGGCGCGGGGTTCTTGGCGAGCAGCGCGCTCGCCGCCATGACGATGCCTGGCGTGCAATAGCCGCACTGGATCGCCTGTTCGGCGACCATCGCCTGCTGCACCGGGTGCGAGCGGTCACGGCTCAGCCCCTCGATCGTGGTGATGAAGCGCCCTTCGGCTTCGGCAATGGTGATCAGGCAGCTGCGCAGGGCCTCGCCATCGACATGGACCATGCACGCGCCGCAATCACCCTCGCCGCAGCCGAACTTGGTGCCGGTAAGGTTGGCCGCATCGCGCAGCGCCCACAGCAGCGGGGTGTCGGGATCCATCAGGAAGCGGAGCGGCTTCCCGTTGACGGTCATGCCGGTCATGCGCGCTGTGCCTTACGTCCTGCGCCTGTGGCCGGATTCAGGATTTCCAGCTGTCGTCGATCTTCGACACGCGGCGCTTCCACGCTTCGAAATCGAACACGCCCGCGCCGCCCTGCGATTGCATCACCGACAGGTCGCGCTGGTGCACGTCGACGACCTCCTGCGAGATCACATTGGCTTCGCCCTGGCTGAGCGTGGCGACCTGGATTTCGCACGCCCGCTGGAGCGCCCACATCTTCACGAACATTCCCTGGATGGTCTTGTCCATCACCACCGGGCCGTGATTGCGCAGCATCAGGATCGAATGATCGCCAAGGTTCTGCACCAGCCGTTCGCCCTCTTCACTGCGGACGGTAACGCCTTCGAAATCGTGATAGCCGATCTGCCCCTGGAAATTGCAGGCGTAGAAATTGGTCGGCACCAGCCCGTCCTTGTGGCTGCACACCGCCATCGTGGCAGTCGTGTGGACGTGGCAGATCGCATTGGCGCGGGTGCCCAGCTTTTCATGGAAATAGGCATGCTGCGTGAAGCCTGCCTTGTTGACCATATATTGCGATGGGCCGACATTGTTGCCCTCGACGTCGATCTTGACCAGGTTCGACGCGGTGACCTCGTCGTAGAGCAGCCCGAAAGGGTTGATCAGGAAGACGTTTTCCTCGCCCGGAACGGCCACCGAGATGTGATTGTAGATGCTTTCGCCCCAACCGAGATGGTCGAAGATGCGATAGCATGCCGCAAGATCCTGCCGCGCCTGCCATTCGGCATCGCTGCATTCGAAATCGCGGGTCTTCATTTGCGTCGCCATGGCAAGCTCTCTCCGTAAGGGGTTTTGTTTGAGGACCTGTATCGCACGGCCGGGCGCGAGTCGGCAAGACGGCAGGACTTGGCGCTATGCAAGCCAGCCCCGCCCCGCTAACGCCGCCCGCGATGAGCGAGATGGCCAAACTCACCCGCGGGAGCATTCGCGGCCATCTTGTCAGCCAGACGATGCCGATGATCTTCGGCGTCGCGGCGATCATGTCGGTCGGGCTGATCGATGCCTATTTCATCGGCCAGCTGGGCGCGCAGGAACTGGCGGCGGTCAGCTTCATCTTCCCCATCACCATCGCGCTTTCGAGCCTTGGCGTCGGCGTCATGGTGGGCATCAATTCGGTCATCGCCCGCGCGCTGGGCGAAGGCGATGTGCCGCGCGCGGAGCGGCGGGCGAATTTCGGCGCGGTGTTCGCGCTGGGCGCCGGGCTCGTCCTCGGGCTGGGGCTTTATCTGCTGCTCGATCCACTGTTCCGGCTGATGCAGGCATCCGAAAACCTGCTCCCGCTGATCGGCCAGTATATGCGCCCCTATGCGCTGGGGCTGCCCATCATGCTGCTGCAGATGGGCCTCAACGGCGTGCTGCGCGGACAGGGCGAGGCGCGCAAGACCAGCTATGTCTCGCTGACCTATTCGGTGGCCAACTGGATCCTCGATCCGATCCTGATCACCGGCGCGTTTGGCATTGCCGGTTTCGGTATCGCCGGGGCCGCCTATGCCACGATTGCCGGGTTCTTCATCGCGATCCTCGTCGCGCTGTGGCTGATCCGCGGCGCGAAACTTCACATCCACCCCGCTGCAATCCGCGATTGCGATGTCGGCGCTTCGAGCAAGGCGATCCTCTCGGTCGCCGCGCCCGCCGCCTTTTCGAACGCGATCAATCCGATTGGCCTGTCGGTCCTCACCGCCCTGCTTGCAAACCAGGGCGAAGCGGCGGTAGCGGGCTTCGGTGCGGCCGGACGGCTGCAGAGTTTCGCGGTCGTGCCCTTGCTCGCCCTGTCGGGATCAATCGGCGCGATCGTGGGACAGAACTGGGGCGCGCGCCGCCCCGATCGGGCACGCCGGGCGATGTGGTGGTCGGGGCTGTTCTGCATCGGCTATGGCCTGGCGATCGCGCTGGTCCTGTTCTTCACCGGCGACTGGTTTGCCGACATCTTCACCGACGATCCCGCAGTGATCGAGGAATTCTCCCGCTATCTCGCGATTTCGGTCTGGGGCTATGCCGGTTTCGGCCTGCTGATCGTGGCCAATGGCGCGCTCAATGCCGTCGACAAGGCGGGCTTCGCCCTGGCGCAGAGCGCCGCGCGCGTGTTCCTGGTGATGCTGCCGTTCGGCTGGCTGCTGCGCGCATATTGGGGCTCGCCCGCGATTTATGCTGCCGAACTGGTCGCCAATCTCGCCGGCGGGGCGCTGGCCGCGTTTATCGTCTGGCGCGTGCTGCGCGCACCGTCCGAAAAGGGCGGCTCCGCCCAAACCAATAGTTAACCATCCTCGTCCATAGCCGTTCGCATCGTACGAGGGGCTTACAATGATGGATGACCTGCTGGCGGATTTCGTGGCCGAAACCCGCGAAATGCTGGAAGCGAGCGGCGGCGAGATCGTCGCCTGGGAAGCCGATCCTTCGGACAAGGCGCGGCTCGATACCATTTTCCGCTTCGTCCACACGGTGAAGGGCAATTGCGGCTTCTTCGATTTTCCTCGGCTGGAAAAGCTCAGCCACGCGGCCGAAGACACGCTGGCCGAATGCCGTTCCGGACGCCGCGAACCCGACCGCGCGCTGGTATCCGCCGTCCTCGCAATCATCGACCGCATCAGCGAGATGACCGATTCGATCGAAGCGGGCGAGGAATATCCCGAAGGCGGTGACGACCAGCTGATCGCCGCATTGCAGGCAGGCGCAACCATCGAAGTCACCGGCGGCGCATCGTCGCAGCCCCCTAGCGAAACACCGGCCGCAGCAAGCGAGGAAGATGCCGCGCCGAAAGCCGCGCCCAATGCGGGTGTCCAGCGCTCCATCCGCCTACCGACCGAATTGCTCGACGAAGTGATGAAGGGCGTGTCGGACATGGTCCTTGCGCGCAACGACCTTGCGCGCCGCCTGCGCGAAGCGGGCGAACAGCCGACCATCGATGGTCCGTTCGATCGTCTCAGCGCGATCCTTGCCGATGTCCGCACCTCGATCACCCGCATGCGCATGCAGCGGCTCGAACATCTGTTCACCTCGCTGCCGCGGCTCGTGCGCGACCTGTCGAACGAACTCGGCAAGCAGGTCATGGTAGATTTCGAAGGCGGCGAAGTCGAACTCGACCGCGAAATGGTCGAGATGGTCCGCGACCCACTCACCCATATCATCCGCAATGCCATTGATCACGGGCTCGAAGGCCCGGGCGAACGCCTCAAATCGAACAAGCGCGAAATCGGCCTGCTCAAGTTTGCCGCGCGTCAGGCGGGCAACCAGATCACCCTGACCATCACCGACGACGGACGCGGGATCAACACCGATCGGCTCGCGGCCAAGGCCGTCGCGGCAGGCATCTACAGCCAGTCCGAAGTCGACAAGATGTCCGAACGGCGGCGGCATTACCTGATCTTCGAACCCGGCCTCTCGACCGCCGACCAGGTCAGCTCGGTATCGGGCCGCGGCGTGGGGATGGACGTGGTGCGCGCCAATATCGAACGCGTCGGCGGCTCGATCGACGTCGCCACCAAGCCGGGCGAAGGCACCAGCTTCTATCTCAAGCTGCCGCTCACGCTGAGCATCATCGCCGCGCTGACCGTGGGAAGCAGTGGCCAGCGCTACGCGATCCCGCGCAGCTATGTCGAAGAAATCGTCTTCGGTTCGAGCGACCATGTCGACTTTGCCGAAGCGGGCGAACGCCAGCTCATGACCTTCCGCGGCAAACGTGTGCCGTGCCTCTCGCTCGGCGAGATCCTCGGCACCGAATCCAACCAGGACACCGACTGGCAGGACAAGACGCTCGTGCTTATCCGCCTTGCCAGCGAGGATGTCTTCGCGCTCGCGGTCGACCGGGTCTACGACCACGAAGACGTCGTGGTGAAGCCGATCGCACCCGCGATCATGGAGACCCGGCTCTATGCCGGGACCACGCTGCTCGACGATGGCCGCCCGATGATGCTGCTCGACCTGCCGAGCATCGCCGAGCAGCGCCAGCTGGTGAATGAAATGCGCAGTTCGACCCGCGTGGACGAAGAAGAACAGGTCGAACGCCGCAAGACCCATCCGGTCATGCTGTTCACCGGCCTCGACGGGCGCCGCCGCGCGGTCCGTCTCGAACTGGTCCGCCGCATCGATACGATCGCGCGCGAAGCGATCGATATCGAGGGCGCCCGCGCCCAGGCGGTCATCGACGGAGCGATCTTCTCGCTCGTCGGCCAGGAATATGGCGACTTGCCCGAAGACAAGTGCCGCCTGCTGCGCCTGTCCGATGGCGAATGCGAAGTGGTCTATGCGGTGCGCGAGGTGCTCGACGCTGCCGATATGGATGGCGACATCATCCCCTCGCATGGCGATACTTCGGTCGAGGGCGTCACGCTGATCGGCGACCAGCCGGTCCCGGTGATCGACGGCCATGCGCTGTTCGCCAAGCACCACGCTCCGCGTCGCACCGAGCAACCGATGTCCTGCCGCCTGCCCGCCGATAGCGATTGGGCCCGGACCATTCTCGAACCGCTGGTCGAAGCTGCCGGTTACCGCGTTTCCACCGACGAAACCGAGGAAGCCGACGTCGCGATCGAACTCGCCGAAAACGCGCCCATGGCAAGCGGGCCGGCGCGCCGCGTGATCCGCCTGCGTCCCGAACCCGAATTACCCGAGACTGCGGACGACACCATTTACCGCTACGACCGCGACGCGCTGCTCGACGCGCTCAAGCAAGCTCGCATGGGGAAGACAGCATGAACGAACTCCTGCTCATGTGCCTGATCGCCGGGCGCCGTGCGGCGATCCCCGCGATTCGCGTCCAGTCGGTGATCGAGATCGACGACATCACGCCCATCCCGGGCGTACCGTCCTTCATCCGCGGGCTGACCGCCTTGCGCAGCCAGGCGCTCACCGTGATCGATTGCCCGGTCGCGCTCGGTTTTACCGGCCGGCAGGATACCTCGGGACAGCGCGCCGCCGTGGTCGATGTCGAAGGGCATCTCTACGCGCTGCTGGTCGATGAAGCCTATGATGTGGGCGAGGCACGGAGCGATCCGGTCGGGGTCCCCGGCGGTTTTGGCGAAGGCTGGCAGGCCGCCGCGCGCGGCATGGTCGAAACCGATGGCGGCCCGACCCTGCTGATCGATGTCGAAGCGCTGGTTTCAGGACCGATCGCGCAGGCGGCTTAAGCTAATAGTTACCTACTGACTCTACGAATTGCTGGGAAACACCAGAGGGTATTAGAATGAAATCTTGCCTTATCGTCGACGATTCGCGCGTCATCCGGAAGGTTTCGAGGCATATCCTCGAGACGC
This sequence comes from Qipengyuania sp. Mu-71, assembly GCF_036867055.1. NCBI lineage: Bacteria > Pseudomonadati > Pseudomonadota > Alphaproteobacteria > Sphingomonadales > Erythrobacteraceae > Qipengyuania > Qipengyuania sp. Mu-71. Next base: position 2,102,874 of record NZ_JBAJHR010000001.1, read on the forward strand.
TGGGCTTCCATGTCGAGGAGGCCGAGAACGGCCAGGAAGGCCTCGACAAATGTGCCGAGGGGATGCCCGATGTGGTCCTGCTCGATTGGAACATGCCGGTGATGACCGGTATCGAATTCATCACCCAGCTGCGCCAGCGTGATGGCGGCGACAAGCCCAAGGTCGTGTTCTGCACGACCGAGAACGATGTCGCGCATATTCGCGAAGCGATCAGCGCGGGCGCCGACGAATATGTGATGAAGCCGTTCGACCACGAAACATTGCAGATCAAGCTCCAGCTTGTCGGCATGGCCTGAGGAGGCGTGACATGGGCGCGCTTCTCCGTTCCGAACCCGTAGCTTCCGACCCCTCCAACCCCACTTGCGCCGATCCGGTGCGGGTGATGATCGTCGACGATTCGCTGACCGTGCGCACGGTATTCACGCGCATGATCGGGCTTGAAACCGACATGGAAATCGTCGCGACCTCCAACACGGCGGAAAGCGGGCTTAGTGAACTGGCCTCCGTGACTGCCGACGTCATGCTGCTCGACCTCGAGATGCCCGGCATGGGCGGGCTCGAGGCGCTTCCCAAGATCATGGAAGTCGCACCCGAGACCAAGGTGCTTGTCATCTCTTCGCTCACCGCCGACGGCGCGGAAGCGACGGTCAAGGCGCTATCCCTGGGTGCCGCCGACACGATGCTCAAGCCGCGTCCGGGCGGTTTCAACGACGATTACAAGTCGACCCTGCTGGGCAAGATCCGCGCGCTCAAGGGCATTGCGCCCGACGCGAACTCCGCCTCCCCCGCTATCAAGGGATTCGGCAAGCCGCCCCAGATCGTCGCCATCGGCGCCTCGACCGGCGGGATCCATGCGCTCAACCTGTTCCTCGCCCAGGTACCGAAGAATTTCGACCTGCCGATCCTGGTGACGCAGCATCTTCCGCCCAGCTTCATCCCCGTGTTCGCCCAGCAGATGGAAATGGCCGCCAAACGGCCTGCGATCCTTGCCGACGAAGGCGTGCGGATCGAACGCGGCAAGATATATATCGCGCCCGGCCATGGCCATATGGTGGTGCGCAAATCGGGTGGCTTTCACACCCTCGGGCTCGCCTATCATCCGGTGAAGAGCGGCTGCATGCCCTCGGTCGATCCAATGTTCGACACGCTGGCCGAAGCCTATGACGGGCATGTCGCCGGCGTCCTGCTGTCGGGCATGGGCCGCGACGGTAGCGATGGCGCCCAGTCGATCGTGTCGGCGGGTGGAACGATCTTCGCCCAAAACGCCGAAACCTGTGCTGTCTGGGGCATGCCCCGCGCCGTGACCGAACTGGGACAGGCGGCTGCCGTTCTGCCCCCGGCCGAACTCGCCGACGAGTTGCTCGCGAGCGCGGGAGCCGACGCATGGCGGTAGACGACGCTTCGCATCGCATCATCGGTGAACTGCTTGCACAGCGTACAGGACAGCAATTGACGGAAGGGCGCCGCTGGCGTGTCTCGAGTGCGCTGTCCGGCCTGTTCCGCGAATTCGAGATCGAGAATGTCGACCAGCTTGCCTGCATGCTGGAACGCCCCAGCGAGCAGCAGTTGGCGACCAGGGTGGTCGAGGCCCTGCTCAACAATGAAACCTATTTCTTTCGCGACAACGCCTATTTCTCGGTGCTCGCCAACCAGGTCCTGCCCGACCTTGCGCGCAAGCGCGAGGCACGCAAGCGGCTGACGATCTGGTCGGCCGGCTGCTCGACCGGGCAGGAAGCGCTGAGCCTGGCGATGATCTTCGCCGAACAGCCCGCCCGCTGGGCCGACTGGACGATCGAGATCCTCGGCACCGATGTGTCGAGCAAGGCGATCGATACCGCGCGCGACGGGCTTTATACCCAGTTCGAAATCCAGCGCGGGATCAGTGTCGCGCAGATGCTGAACTTCTTCGTCGAGGACAAGGGGCACTGGCAGGCGACCGACAGGATCCGCGCAATGACGCGCTTCCAGCAGCACAACATTCTCGACTTTCCGCCCTCGCCGGGTCGGTTCGACCTCGTGATGTGCCGCAATGTCCTGCTCTATTTCGATCCGCAGACCCGTGCGACCGCTTTCGACCGGCTCGCCAGTGGGATTGCGGCCGATGGCTGGCTGATGCTCGGCGCGGGTGAAACGGTGGTCGGGCAGACCGAAAGGTTCAAGCCAGCCGAATTCGGATCGTCGCTTTATGCGCCAATTCACGAGGACACGTCCTTGGCCGCCGCACCGCGCCAGCGGGCCGCCGGGTTCTGACTTCACCCGGCGAAGCTTCGCCAAGGTAAACCGCTGATTTACCCTTATTTAGCGAATGAACTCTAAGTCACTGCAAGGATCGTAATAAGAGGCGCGTGTTGAGGGATGACGGTGGGCTCGTACCAGTCTGACGAATGCGGCGGCACGCGGACGATCATCTTCGGTCCGATGGCTGCGCTCGTGGGCATTTTCATCCTGACCTGGCTGGTCGCGCTGGCCAATCGTCACCTCGACTTCAGCTCGCCGTCGGTCATTCTCGGCTTCGGTGCACTGGCGTCCAGCGTCGCAACCGCCATCTGCGCCTATCTCGGTGTGCGCTACCTGCGCCGCGTCGATCAGCTCTCACGTAGTGACAGCCTTACCCTGCTGCCCAATCGCCGCGCGCTGCATTTCGATATCCAGCAGGAATACCGGCAGGGCCATGAAGTCGCGCTGGCGATGATCGATCTCGATGGCTTCAAGCAGATCAACGACCATTACGGGCATTTCGTCGGGGACGCCGCGATCCGCGAATGCGCCGAAATCTTCTTACAGGTCAGCGATGGCGAGGCGACAATCTATCGCCTTGGCGGTGATGAATATGCAATGATGATCGGCGGACCGGTCGCCGGAACGCTGCTCGAAGGATTGTGCCGCCGGATCATCGACCGGCTGACCAAGCCCATCCATGTCGAGGACCGCCGGCTGACACTGGGGGCCAGTATCGGTCTCGCTCGCCGGACCATGCAGGACGACGTGCCCTCCTCCGAATTGCTCCGCCGCGCGGACATTGCGATGTATGCCGCCAAACAGGGCGGCAAGATGCGTTGCACCTGGTTCAACACCAGCTTCGACCGCAGCCGCGAACAGCTCAAGGAAATGGATGACGAGCTGCGCCATGCGCTCGCCAATGACGAGTTCCGCGTACACTACCAGCCACTGGTCGACAGCAATACGCGCGAAATCGTGGCGGTCGAATGCCTGCTGCGCTGGGCGCGTCCCGACGGCAAGGAACTGGGACCCAACGTATTCATCCCCGTCGCCGAACAGAGCGGGCTGATCAATGCGATCGGCTTGTGGGTGATGCGCCAGGCCTGCTGCGATGCGCTCGCGTGGGACGACATCACCTTGTCGGTCAACATTTCCGCGGCGCAATTGCGCAATCCCGAATTTCCGATCCAGCTGGGGCATATCCTCGAGGAAACCGGCTTCGATGCCCACCGCCTCGAGCTCGAGATTACCGAGACCTGCCTCGTGCTCGATCCGGTAGTTGCCGAGCGCAGCCTGGCGGTCATTCGCAGCTTCGGGGTCAAGATCTCGCTCGACGATTTCGGCACCGGTTATGCCTCGATCGGCTTCCTGCGCCAGTTCCGCTTCGAAAAGCTCAAGCTCGACCGCAGCCTCGTGGTCCAGGCGAGCGAGGACGACGGCAGCCGCGCGATGATGCTCTCCAGTATCACCGTGGCGCGCGCCATGAAAATGGCGGTCACCGCTGAAGGCGTCGAAACCGAAGAACAGGCCGCGATGGTCCGCGCCGCAGGGTGCGACCAGATCCAGGGCTGGCTCTATTTCAAAGCCATGCCGCCCGAGGAAATCGGGCAGCATCTGGGCAAGCCGATCGCGCTCGCCCGCAAATCCAAGAACAAGGAAACCAAGGTCGCATGAGCGCGCTTGATGACATGGTCAACGGCATGGTTGCCGAACACGAAATTTCTTCGCCCGGTACTGTACCCGAAGGCCCGGCCTATCGCAGCGCGCCGGACGAGGAAGTCGCGAGCGGCTGGAAAGGCTGGCTGTCCAACCGCTCGGTCGGCGAGAAGCTGCAGAGCATTTCGCACGCCAATATCGCCGTGGTGCTGCTGTGCCTGACCGCCACCTGCCTTGGCGGATATTTCGCGCTGGAAGCGCGCACCGAACGCATGGCTATCACCGCCGCGGCCGTGTCCGCCGAACGGATGGTGGCAGATACCAATGAAGGCCGGCTGTTCGTGCAGCGCTATGCCGTCTCGGGCGAGCGCAGCGATCTGGTCGCCGCGCAGGATGCATTCAACGACACCGACCGGGCACTGAGCGCGCTCGAGGGCCAGGTGACCGACGTCGCCCCCTCGGTGCTGCCGCAGATCGACCAGCTCGACGCAATGCTCGCCCGGATGCGCCTGCGCATCGATGCTGCGCAAAGTTCGCGCGGCACGCAGGAGCAGTGGCAGGAATTCTCCGACAGCGTGTATTTCGAAGGACAGGATTTCGTCGATCTCGCCATCACCTCGCGTGAGGAAATCGAGCGGATCGGCGAAGAGTCGGACGCCGAGTCACAGGGAATGGTGATGTGGATGTTCGCCGCCTTCTTCATGGTCGCCGCGATCGGCATTGCAATCGCGATGCTGAGCGCGCGTTACCTCGGCCGCGATGTGTCGACCACGCTGCACCGCATGACCCATGTCGCCACGCGCCTCGCCAATGGCGAGAAGGACATGCATATCCCCGCGACCGGCCGCTATGACGAGATCGGCGATCTGGCCCGTGCACTGGAGGTTTTCCTCCAGCGCGCCTGGCAGCTGGAAAAGCTGTCGCAGGAACGCGAGGCCGAACGCCGCGAGCGTGGGCAGGACATGGTCCGCTTCGCCGAACGTTTCGAAACCACTGTCGGCGAAGTCGTCAACGGCGTAGCCTCGGCCTCGGCCCAGCTTCGCGTCACTGCCGGATCGATGGCCACCGCCGCCGAGCAGGCTTCGACCAAGACCTCGAACGTCACCGTCTCGATGGAGCAGGCCTCCAACGGGGTTACCGCAGCCGCGGCAGCGTCGGACGAATTCGCCATGTCGATCAACGAGATCAGCCGCCAAGCGTCGCATTCCGCCAACCTTGCGCGCAAGGCCACCGATGCCGCGAGCGGAGCCGATGAAACGATTTCCGCACTGGCCAGCTCGGCCGAGCAGGTCGGCCAGATCGTCGAACTGATCCAGTCGATCGCGCAGCGCACCAATCTGCTCGCGCTCAATGCCTCGATCGAGGCCGCGCGTGGCGGCGAAGCCGGACGCGGGTTTGCCGTCGTCGCCAGCGAAGTGAAGGAACTGGCCGCGCAGACCAGCCGTGCGACCGAAGAGATCGCCGACCAGATCCGCGCGATGCAGGATTCGACCGGCGCCAGCGTCGGCGCGCTGCGCTCGATCGCGGGCCAGATCAAGGAACTCGAGACCACCGCCACGTCGATCGCCAGCGCGGTCGACCAGCAATCGGTCGCCGGACAGGATCTGGCGCGCAGCATCGACCTCGCCGCGCGCTCGACCGATGAAGTGTCGACCAATATCGGGCAGGTCCGCGAAACCAGCCTCGCGACCGGTGCGGCGGCGAGCCAGGTGCTCAATTCCTCGACCGAATTGGAAGCGCAGGCCGGCACGCTCAAATCGCAGGTCGCGCAGTTCCTCCAGCTCATCCGGGCAGCTTAACGCGATCTCAAGCATTCCCCCTTAGGGTTGATGCAGCCTTAAGAGGGGGATGCTTGGGGATGAACGCGCATAGTTCGATTATAGCGGACGACTTGGCCAGCGAAATCGCGGAAGTCGAAATCGCCGATGCCATGGATGGTGAAGAGCTGACCGGCGTGAGTGGCTGGTTCATGCGGCGAACGCTGGCAGCTAAGGTCAGGATCGCTTCGGTGTTCTCGCTCGGCGGGTTGGCCGCGATCACCACCTTCGCCCAACTGGGCTTCTTCTTTCCATCTTTCGCCCCGACCGCGCAGGTGCTGACGCTGGTCGTCGCCGGGATATCGCTGCTCGTCGGGTTCGCCAGCATGCACTTCGTGCTGCGGCACATCGTCGAGCCCTTCATCACGCTCAAGGACGGCATGGCGCGCCTCGCGCAGGGCGAACGCGACATCGAAGTGCCCGACACGCACCGACAGGACGAGATCGGCGATCTTGCGCGCTCGCTCTCGGTGTTCCTGCGCTCGGGCCACAAGCTCGACGAACTCTTTGCCGGGCGCAAGAAAGCCTCTGCCGAGCGCAAGGCCGAACTGATCCGGATGGCCAACGATTTCGAGGGCGGCGTGAGCGATGTCGTCAGCGGCGTGGCCACGGCGGCCAGCCAGCTCAATTCGACCGCTTCGGGAATGGCCGCGATTGCCGACCAGGCAGCCGACCAGTCCAACCAGGTCACCGCCTCGATGGAGCAGGCCAGCGGCGGGGTTACCGCAGCGGCTGCCGCATCGGATGAATTTGCCATGTCGATCGGCGAGATCAGCCGTCAGGCCTCGCATTCCGCCGAACTCGCACGCAAGGCGACCGATGCCGCCAATGGCGCCGATGTCACCATTTCCGCACTGGCCAGCTCGGCCGAGCAGGTCGGCCAGATCGTCGAGCTGATCCAGTCGATCGCGCAGCGCACCAATCTACTCGCGCTCAACGCCTCGATCGAGGCCGCGCGCGGCGGCGAAGCGGGGCGCGGTTTTGCCGTCGTCGCCAGCGAAGTGAAGGAACTGGCCGCGCAGACCAGCCGCGCGACGCAGGAAGTCGCCGAGCAGATCCGCGCGATGCAGGATTCCACCGGAGCCAGCGTCGGCGCGCTGCGTTCGATTGCCGGACAGGTGAAGGAGCTGGAATCGACCGCCATCTCGATCGCCAGCGCGGTCGACCAGCAATCGGTTGCCGGCCAGGACCTGGCGCGCAGCATCGATGTCGCCGCACGCTCGACCGAAGAGGTTTCGGCCAATATCGGTCAGGTTCGCGAGACCAGCCTCGCGGCGGGCGCCGCTGCCAGCCAGGTGCTCAATTCAGCTTCCGAACTCGAAGGCCAGGCGGGCGCGCTCAAGAGCCGCGTCGATGCCTTCCTGAACCATATTCGCGCCGCCTGACCGCGGCTGGACAGGCGCCGAAACAGGCGGCGCGGGGTCGTTTCCCGCGCCGCCATTTTTTTGGGTTATTCCCACCAATAGGGCAGGCGCCGGGCAGAACCGGTCTCGACCTCGTTCATGGTGCGCGCATCGTACAGCCGCCCTCCCAGCATGACGCGATCGATCTTGTCCGAATTGCGGATGTTCTCGCTCGGATCGGCCGACAGGACCAGCAGGTCGGCGAGCTTGCCCACTTCGAGGCTGCCGATATCGCGGTCCATGCCCAGCGAACGGGCGGATTCGATCGTCCCGGCACGCAGCGCCTCGACCGTGGTCATTCCGCCGCGGGCAAAGCTCCACAGTTCCCAATGCGCGGCGACCCCGGCCTGCTGGCCATGCGCGCCAATGCTGACCTTGACCCCGCGTTCGGCGAGCTTCTTCGCTTCGCGCGCGGCTTCATCGTCGACGAAGGCCCAGTCGGGGGCGGTCACGCGGCGTGCGGTCTGCGCAATCAGCTGGCGCGGCGGCGTGTGGACCATCAGCGGGTTGTCGAACACGTCGGTCGCCTGCCGCCAATAGGGATCGCCGGCGAGACCGCCATAGGTCACCACCAGCGTCGGCGTGTAATTGGACTGCGATCCCTGCCAGAACTGCAGCACGTCCTCGTAGAAAACCTCGCCCGGGACATTGTGCTCGATGGTCGAATTGCCATCGGCGATCAGGTTCATGTCCATGCCGAACAGCGAACCGCCCTCTGCCACCACGAGCATGTTTTCCGCCCGCGCCGCGGCCACCACCTGCTGGCGCTGGTCGCGCCGGGGCTGGTTGTAGTTCTTGATCGAAATCCCGCCCTGCGCCTTGATCCGCTGGATATGCGCCAAGGCGTCGTCATAGCTGTCGATCCGCGCATAGACGCTGGGCGCCTTGGCGCCGTAGACGATCTCCGCAGTCGAGAAGATGCGCGGGGCGAGCAATTGCCCCGCCTGCTGCCGTTCCGAAGCCGAGAAGATCATGCTCGCGCTCGACGAGGGATCATGCAGCGTCGTCGTGCCCATCGCGAGGTTCTGCACCAGCGACCAGTTCTGCTGCGGCACCAGATCGCCGACGCCTTGCGGGCCATGCGCATGCGCATCGACCAGGCCCGGCATGATCGTCTTGCCGCCGGCATCGATCACCGTCGCGCCCTGCGGGACCGTTACACTCGACGCGGGACCGATCGCCGCGATCCGGTTACCCGTGATGACGATGGTGCCATTGGCGATTTCGCCTGCGCCCTCGCCTGCCATGGTGAGGATTTTCGCGCCGGTGATGGCAACCGTGCCGCGCGGCTTGTCGGCCGCGATGACACGCTCGAGCGAGGTACCGCTGATCGGCGGGACGAACTTGGGCGCGTCCTTGTCCTTGGGCGCGTTGGCGAACATCGACGCCACGCTGGCACGATAGAGCACCGGCCCCATCGTCCAGGTCAGCATATCGCCATCCTGCGTCCAGCCGATGTAATCCGCCCCGCCCTTCGACGCGCGCACGACCGGCAGCGAACTCGCCTTTTCGCCCACGGTTACCGCCTGCCCGCCGGGCATCAGCGGTGTGGCAAAGACTTCGTAATTCTCGCGGAAAGCGACAAAATCGCCGCGCGGGCTGACGTGGTATTCGGTCGCCAGCTCACCCTCGGCATGGACCTGCCGCGCCTCGCCATCGAGATCGGCGCTGAGCAGCTGGAGCTTGCCGTCCTTGCGCCCGAGCATGAACACGCGGTCGCTATCCGCGCCGAATTGCGGTTTCGACGTGTCGCGGGCAACTAGTTGCGCCGCCCCGCCACTCGCGCTGACGCGGTAGATGCCCTCGTTCTCCGAATATTCGGGTGCGGTCAGATACCCGCCCGAGCGCTTTTCGAAGACGACAGTGGTGCCATCGGGCGAGAAGCGCGGCTGTGCGTAATGCCCGGGCATGCGGGTGACCGCGCGGGCACCGGAGCCATTGGCATTGGCGCTCATCACCTGGCCGAGCCCGTCATCGGTCCAGCGGATATAGGTGATCCGGCGTCCGTCGCGCGACCAGGACGGCCAGAGTTCGAGCGCCGCGTCGCTGCCCGAGGTCAGCCGCCGCGCGGTGCCCCCTGCAACCGGCTTTGCGTACAGCTTGCCGAGGCTTTCGAACACGACCGTGCGCCCGTCGGGCGAAACGCTGGCGAAACGCGGGATCCTGGCAGTGAAGCTGTCGGGCGCGACCGGGATGACCGGATGCGGCGCATCGGCCACGCCGCGCGTATCGTTGACGGTGAAGGGAATCACGCTGTCGCCGTTGCCATCGGCAGCCACGCGGCGCAGCTTGCCCCCGGCCCACAGCACCAGCGCATTGCCGTCAGGCGTCCAGTCGATCAGCGGGTAGAACCCGTGGACCGCCCAGGTTTCCTGCATGTCCATATCGAGATCGCCATAGATCATGCGCTGCTCGCCGCTGGCGAGGTCCTTGATCCATAGCTCGGTCTGGTCCTTGTCGCGGCGGATGAACGCCAGGCTCTTGCCATCGGGTGAGGGCTGCGGGCGGACCGCCCCGCCAAAGCCGCTGACCGCCGTGGTGACTTCGCCCGTCGCCAAATCATAGCGTTCGATGGCGAAGGTGCCCTGCGTCGAATCCTGCGCATATTCGAAGATCGGACCCGAGGTGACGTTGCGCGAATAATAGACCGCGCCGCCATCGGGCGAATAGACCGGCTCGCCCAATTCCTTCTGCAGCGATTCACTGGCGCGCGCGACCAGCTTGACGCCGCCGCCGCCCGAGATGTGGTAAAGCCATATCTCACCAGTGCCGAGCGAACGCTGAGTGGTGAAATGCTTCTTGGCGACGATGTAATTGCCATCGGGCGACCAGCTCGCCTGGTTGAGCAGGCGGAAGTCTTCCTTGGTCAGCTGGCGCTTGTCCGACCCGTCGGCATTCATGATCCAGATATTGTCGCCGCCGCCGCGGTCGCTGGTGAAGGCAATCCGCTGCCCGTCGGGCGAGAAACGCGGCTGCACTTCCCATGCCAGCCCTTCGGCGATCCGCGTGGGCGTGCCGCCCGTGATCGGCATGGTGTAGACATCGCCCAGCAGCGAGAAGGCGAGCATCCGGCCGTCGGGCGAGACATCGACATCCATCCATGTGCCTTCATCGGTGCGGATCGGCACCTGCCGGATCGTTGCCCCGCGCGGCGCGGTGACATCCCATTTCTCGGCTTCGCCGTCGTCGGCGCCCGGATTGGCAGTCGCCGGGGCGGCATCGACCGTCATGCCGCTGCCTTCGGCGGGGCCACTTTCTGCCGAGGCGTCAACCTCCTGCTCCTCGACCGGATTGGGGCTCGGCTCGGAATCCTGCGCATAGGCCGCCTGGCTGGCGAAGAGGACGGCAAGGACGGAGGCAATACTGGTTTTCATGGCTATCTCTCTCAAACGAACAGGCAAGGTCAGCGCACGCTGGCGCGCTCGACAAGATGGACCGCGACGCGCCGCTCGGGACGCTCCGCTTCGGAGGCAAGCGCGGTTTCGACCAGCAATCTGCCGGCCAGCGCAAAATCGGGTTCGACAGTGGTCAGCGGCGGCGCGCTGAAGGCGCCCGAACCCAGCCCGTCGAAGCCGATCACGGCAACATCGTCGGGGACCGAAATCCCGCGCGCGGCGAGTTCTTCGAGCGCGCCCAGCGCCATGGCATCGCAGGCGAAGAACAGTCCGTCGAAGCGCGCCCCGCTATCGACCATCTGCGCAGTGGCATTGCGGCCCTGCGATACGCGGTCCTCGCCCGCGCTCACTACCGCTTCGCCCGGTGTCAGCCCGGCGGCTTCCATGGCGCTGCGATAGCCCTCGTACCGCTCGCGGAACTGGCGCTGGGAAGAGGTTGGATCGCCGACGAAGACGATGTGCTTCGCCCCGCCCTGCACCAGCCGTTCGACCGCCAGCTGTCCGCCCGCGCGATTGTCCGAGCGAACCCAGACGCTGTCGTCGAAGGGCGAGCCCCAGAAGGCCATGCGCGGCGCTTCTTCGGCGCAAGTGCGGAAATAGTCCCACGCCGCTTCATTGGTCGCGGTGCCGATGACCACCACGCCATCGGCATGGCGCCGTGCGACATAATGGCCGAAGAATTGTTCGGGCTTGGCCTGGAACGACACCAGCGCTTCATAGCCGGCCTCGGCGGCGGCGGCGCAGGTGCTGCCCAGCAGGCTGTAATAGAACGGGTTGATCGCGGTTGGCCCCTCCCCGTCGCGGCCGATGACGACGATCGCGATGGTCCCGGTCTCGCCCCGGCGCAGCCCCGCGGCGCGGGCATTGACCTGATAGCCGAGTTCCGCGGCAGCGCGCTCGACGCGGCTGCGGGTCGCTTCGGTAATAGTCTCCGATCCCGCCAGCGCGCGGCTCACGGTTGACTGGCTTACTCCCGCCCGCTCGGCCACGTCGATCGATGTAACCCGCCGCGGTTCGGGCTTGTCGCTACTGGACATGCTCTGACGGCTCTCCCTTTGCGGCTGCCCTACCGCAGGCTTTTGCCGAAAGCGAGAGCGAAGCGCCATGCTGCGGGCCCCGCGCGTGGGCGTGGTTAGGTTGCGTGCTGCAACTGAGGCTGGCGCTACGCCGCAGTCTGGGTTAGGTTCTCGTCTCTTGGGAGAGAACAATGAAGAATACGGCGACCGATTTCGACGTGATGATCGTAGGTGCGGGGATTTCCGGCATCGGCATGGCGGCGCATATGAAGGAAAAGACGCCGGACCATGGCTTCGTCATCGTCGAACGCCGCGAGAATCTGGGCGGGACCTGGGATCTGTTCCGCTATCCCGGCATCCGCTCGGACAGCGACATGCATACGCTGGGCTTCGATTTCGAACCGTGGAAGCACGAAAAATCGATCGCCGATGGCCCCGCCATCCTCGATTATCTCGACGACATCGTCGACGAGCGCGACATCCGCAAGCACATCCGCTTCGGGCACAAGGTGCTCGCCGCCGACTGGCGCGAGAGCGAGGCGCGCTGGCATGTCACGCTGGAAACGAACGAAGGCGAGCGCAAGCACCTGACCGCCAATTGGCTCTATCTCGGATCGGGCTATTACGATTACGACGAGGCCTATGATCCGGGCTTCGATTTCGGCGACTTCGAAGGCACGGTGATCCACCCGCAGTTCTGGCCGCGGGACCTCGATTATACCGGCAAGAATGTCGTCGTGATCGGTTCGGGCGCGACCGCCGTCACCATCGTCCCGTCGATGAGCGACAAGGCGGCCAAGGTGACGATGCTGCAGCGCACGCCGACCTGGATGTTCAGCCGTCCGGCCAAGGACGCCATGGCCAATTTCCTGCGCAAGATCCTGCCCGAGAAGCTGGCCTACCGGATCACCCGGTGGAAGAATATCACGCTGCAGGACATCGGCTTCAAGCGCGCGCGCACCAAGCCGCAGAAGATGGGCGAGGCGCTGCACAAGCGTATCCGCAAATCGCTCGGCGAGGACTGCGATCTGGCGCCCTTCACCCCGCCCTACAATCCGTGGGACCAGCGGCTCTGCCTCGTCCCCGACGACGACCTGTTCAAAGCGCTGAAGAGCGGCAAGGCCGATATCGTCACCGGGCATATCAAGGCCTTCGAAAAGGGCGGCGTGCGGCTGACCGACGACCAGTTCATCCCCGCCGATATCGTGGTCACCGCGACCGGTCTCAAGCTGGCGGTTGCGGGCAAGATCGCGCTGTCGAAGGAAGGCCAGCCGATCGATCTGTCCAAGCACTTCTATTACAAGGGCTGCATGTTCTCGAACGTGCCGAACCTGGCAGTGGTGTTCGGCTATCTGAACGCCAGCTGGACGCTGCGTGCGGATATCAATTCGGATTATGTCTGCCGCGTACTCAACACCAGCAGGAAGCGCGGCGTCGACGTGACCGAGCCGATCCTGACCGCGCAGGCCGAGGCCGCGATCGAGGAGGACGACATCTTCGATTTCTCCTCCGGCTATATCCAGCGCGGCAAGGCGATCATGCCGCGCAATGCGGTGGCCTATCCCTGGCGGCTCAACCAGGAATATGTCAGCGATCGCAAGCGCATGAAAGACGGCCCGGTCGATGACGGCGTGCTCGAATTTCGCCGTCACGGGGCCAATGCCCGCGGCGCCGACGAGCAGCTCGAAGCAGCGGAGTAGCTTTCGCCTGCCAACCGCGTTACGCCAGCCGTCATGACCGAACGCATCTACACTGCCGGCCTCGTCGTGATCGGCGACGAGATCCTCTCCGGCCGCACGCATGACAAGAACATCGCGCAGATCGCCAGCTGGCTGCAGGTACAGGGCATCCGCCTGTCGGAAGTCCGCGTAGTGCCCGATGTCATCGAGCGGATCGTCCAGGCGGTGAATGCGCTGCGCGAGAGCTACGACTATCTCTTCACCACCGGCGGGATCGGCCCGACGCATGACGACATCACCGTCGATGCAGTGGCCGCGGCGCTGGGCGTCCCCGTAGTCGTCCATCCCGAGGCGAAGGCGATGCTCGAACGCTATTACGCCAGCATCGACAAGGAACTGACCGAAGCGCGGCTGCGCATGGCCCGTGTCCCTGAAGGGGGCGAGCTGATCCCCAACCGCATGTCGGGCGCGCCCGGGATCAAGCTGGGCAATATCCACCTGATGGCCGGGGTGCCGCATATCACCGCGGGCATGCTCGATGCGCTGACCGGCACGCTGGAAGGCGGCGCTCCGCTCCTGTCCGAAACGGTCGGCTGCTGGACCCCCGAGAGCGAGGTCGCCGATATCCTGCGGCAGGTCGAAAAGGCCCACCAGGACTGCCAGATCGGCAGCTATCCGTTTTTCCGCGAAGGCCGCGTCGGCGCCAATTTCGTCGTCCGCTCTACCAGTGCGGAAAACCTCGAGAGCTGCGTCGACAGCCTGTGCGACGGGCTTGCCACCGCCGGGTTCGACTTCACCCCCGGCGGCATCTGACCGGATCGAACGGTCATCGAGCTGCTGCCGGGTGCATGCTAGGGTATCGCCGATGACCGCGGTCTACATCACCATCGATACCGAGTATTCGGCGGGGCTGACCATCCGGCTGGGACTGCATGCGCGCGAGGCGGTCTATGCCCGGTCGATCGCCGGCCACACCGCCGATGGCGCGGTGGGGATCGAGCACCAGATGGAAGTGATGGATGCGCATGGGATCAAAGGCGTGTTCTTCGTCGACCCGATGCCCGCGCTGGTTTGGGGCACCAGGGCGATCGCCGAAGTGGTCGAGCCGATCCTGGCGCGGGGTCACGAGGTGCAATTGCATCTTCATCCGGAATGGATGGAAATCGCCGGGGACGCCAATCCTCTGGGGGGCCGTACCGGGCGCAATCTGCACGATTTCACCGAGGACGAGCAGGTCGAACTGCTCGAACTGGCACGCGAATATCTGATGCAGGCAGGGGCGCCCGCGCCCACCGCCTTCCGCGCGGGGAATTACGGTGCCGACGATGCAACGCTGCGCGCGCTGCACCGGGTCGGCATCCGCTACGACAGCAGCCATGTGCCGGGGATTGCCGGGTCGGACTGCCGTATCGGCCTGACCTCCGCCGACCGCGAGGTGGTGCACCGCGAGGGAACGATCGAGGTGCCGGCCGGGTAGATCCGCAGCTTCCGCGGCCAGCGCCATGCGCAGATCACTGCGCTGTCGCATTGGGAAATGGCCGCCGCGCTGCGCTTCTGCGTGCGCGAGGGTGTGGCGATGTTCAATATCGTCAGCCACAGTTTCGAGCTGATGAGCCGCGACCGCCGCCGCGCCAATGCGATCGTCCGCGGCCGGTTCGCCAGGTTCTGCGAGACCGTTGCCACGACCCCCGGTGCGCATGGTGCCACTTTCACCAGCCGCCCGCCGCAGATCGGCGATGGCACCGGGGCGGCAGGCATGCCGCATAGCGAAATCCGCAGCGCGGCACGGGTCGCCGAACAATTGGCCTCCAACGCATTGTACGGGGCATCGTGAGCGACGGTTCGATGCACTCCTACCGGATACCCTTCTTCATTGGGTCGCGCCGCCTGCTGACGGTGGAACGCGATGTCGCCACGCTGGCCTTCTCGCTCAGGGATATCCTCTCCGAGCGGACCCCGGCGGTGCCGTCGCTTAACAATGTCGAGGGCTTGCGTGTACTGTCCGCCCCGCAAGCAGGCGAAGCGCGGCTGCGCGAGGCGATGCCGGGCTTTCTGATCGGCGGGCGCGAGGAATATGCGCGCAGCTATATCGATATGGCGCGCGGCTATGACCACTATTTCGCGCGGTTCTCGGGCAAGACCCGGAACACGCTGCGGCGCAAGCGGCGCAAGTTCGAAGAAGCTTCGGGCGGCGTGCTCGATCTGCGCACTTATCACTCGCCCGATGAAATGGACGCGTTCGTCCGGCTGGCGCTGCCGCTATCGCGGCGGACCTACCAGGCGCGGCTGCTCGATGCGGGCCTGCCCGAAAGCGAAACCGCCCGCGCCGAAATGCGCGAGCTCGCCTGGCAGGATCGGGTGCGCGCCTTCCTGCTGTTCCTCGATGGAAAGCCGGTCGCCTATCTCTATCTGCCGATCGAACGCGACACGCTGATCTATGCGCATCTGGGCCACGATCCCGATCATGCCGGCCTGTCACCCGGTACCGTGCTCCAGCTCGCGGCGCTCGAAACTCTGTTTGCGGAGAACCGCTTTCGCTACTTCGATTTCACTGAGGGCGAAGGCGCGCACAAGGCACAGTTCCGTACCGACAGCGTCCGCTGCGCCAGTTTCCTGATGCTGCGCCCCACCTGGATCAACCGGACGCTACTCACCGGTCTCGAAGCGTTCGACCGGACGGTTGCGACGGGCAAACGGGTCGCGCAGCAGACCGGCGCGGAGACCGCGCTGCGGCGGTTCCTGCGTTAAAGGTCGATGTCCTTCTGCGGACGTTCGGACACTTCCTCGCGCAGTTCGCGCGCACCGCGTTCCGCAGCACGGTCGACCGATTTCGGCGCCTTGCGATTGCGCAGCCAGGCGTAGACCAGCGCTGCGAGAAGTAGGATCGGGCCAAGGACGGTGGCGATGGGAAGGATGGCTTCCATGGAAATTCTCCTGCGTATCTTGCCCCATCAACGCCCCAGCACGGCGATCTTTCCGATCGCCCATGCAAAAGGGCCGGCAGGTCTGCACCCGCCGGCCCTTTCAGAAATGTATTCGTAGGAAGGCGCAGCGTTCCCGCGCCATCGCTACGGGCGTAAAAGCGTCAGGCGCCTTCGACTTCGGCGAGGTCGACCTTGAGGCCGGGACCCATCGACGACGTCAGCGTGATCTTCTGGACATACTTGCCCTTGGATCCCGACGGCTTCGCCTTGACGATCGCATCGGTCATCGCCTTGAAGTTCGCCTTCAGGTCGTCGTCCTTGAACGACAGCTTGCCGATGCCCGAGTGGATGATGCCCTGCTTCTCGACGCGGAATTCGACCTGGCCGCCCTTGGCGTCCTTCACGGCCTGTTCCACGTTCGGGGTCACGGTGCCCAGCTTCGGGTTCGGCATCAGGCCCTTGGGGCCCAGCAGCTTACCGAGGCGGCCGACGACACCCATCATGTCCGGCGTGGCGATCACGCGGTCATAATCGAGATTGCCGTTCTGCATGTCTTCCATGAGGTCTTCGGCACCGACCTTGTCCGCACCGGCAGCAAGAGCCTTGTCGACATTGTCGCCCTTGGCGAAGACGGCAACCTTGACGTCCTTGCCGGTACCGCTCGGAAGCGAAACCATGCCGCGGACCATCTGGTCGGCGTGGCGCGGGTCGACGCCGAGGTTCATCGCGACTTCGACGGTCTCGTCGAACTTCGCCTTGTGTTCGCGCAGCGTGGCGATGGCCTCGTCCACGCTGTAGAGCTTCTCGCTGTCGAGCTTGGCGACAGTCTGCTGCTTCTTGGTCTGCTTTGCCATGGTCTTAGCCCTCCACCACGTCGAGGCCCATCGAACGCGCGCTGCCTTCGATGATCTTGGTGGCCTGTTCGATGTCGTTCGCGTTCAGATCCTTCATCTTCTGCTCGGCGATTTCGGTCAGCGCCGAACGCTTGATCGATCCGGCAGAAACCTTGCCCGGCTCCTTCGAGCCCGACTTGAGCTTGGCGGCCTTCTTGATCAGGAAGCTGGCCGGCGGGCTCTTGGTGGTGAAGCTGAACGAACGGTCGGCATAGACCGTGATCGTGGTCGGGATCGGCATGCCTTTTTCCAAGCCGTCGGTCGCGGCATTGAAGGCTTTGCAGAATTCCATGATGTTCACGCCGCGCTGACCCAGCGCAGGGCCGATGGGCGGCGAGGGATTGGCGGTGCCGGCAGGCACCTGCAGCTTGATATAGCCGTCGATCTTCTTGGCCATGAATGGCCTCCTTTCTCACTGTTGCCGCGGCACTTTCGAACCGCGGCTCATGGTAAGCGGTCCAGCGGTCCGCCTTGGCGAACCTCCCGCACGGGTTTCCCGAGGATGACTTGGGAAGGCGCGCACATAGCGATCTGGCCCCCGAATGCAAGCGGTTCGCCGCCTCGGGGGGCGTTCAAGAGCGGGTATAAGGGAGGTGCCCAACTATCGCGCCGCGCCCACCATGCTACCACAAGTTCCCGCTAGTGGAGCACACATGCAGAACTTCATCGAAATCTGGCAATACATGCCGCATGGCATGTGCCTGCTGTGGCAACCCTGGCTGGTGGCATTGTGGGCCGGCAGCGACCTGCTGATTTTCCTGTCCTATACCGCCATTCCCTTCGCGCTGCTGACGGTGTTGCGCAAGCGCAAGGACATTCCCTTTTCCGGCCTCGTGGTGCTGTTCGCGAGCTTTATCCTGCTGTGCGGCCTCACGCATCTGATGGGTATCGTCACCCTGTGGTATCCGATCTATCCCTGGGTCGGAATGCTGAAGCTGGCGACCGGCCTTGTGTCGGCGGCCACTGCAGTGGTCCTGTTCCGGCTGATCCCGACACTGACTGCGCTCCCCTCGCCCGCGCAGCTGGCCGAAGCCAACCAGCAGCTCGAGGCGGAAGCCGCCGCCCATGACGCGACGCTGGCCAAGCTGGAAGAACTCGTCAGCGAGCGAACCGAGGAATTGCGCGTGGCCAACGCCAATCTCGCCGTCCAGGCGCGCGAAGCAGTGCACCGCAGCGCCAATCTGCTCTCGGTCGTCACCTCGCTCACCCGGCAGACGGCGCGCGGGCACGAGCGGACCGATGAATTCGTCGACACGCTGCTGGGCCGCATCCATTCGCTGGCCCGCGCCACCTCGACCGTCATCCGCGGGGATGACAACTATTCGGGCGACCTTGCGACGATCGTCAAGCTGCAGCTCGAACCCGTCCTGCTGACCTATGGCGAGCGGATCGACATCCAGGGTCCGCCCACGCAGATCATCAGCGAAGCGGCGCAGCAGATTTCGCTCGCGATCCACGAACTGGCGACCAATGCGCAGAAATACAGCTTCGCGCGCGATCCCGGTGCACGGGTGGCAATCGCCTGGACGGTCGAGGATCGCGACGGAAGCCAGTTGTTCACGCTGACCTGGCGCGAGGACCTGCCCGGCGGCGGCACAGCCGAAGAACCGTCTGCGGAACAGGCCGGGTTCGGCACCACGCTGCTGACGCGGATCGTCCCGCGGGTGCTGCGCGGGACCGCCGTGCGCACGCTGGCCGACGGCAAACTCGAATACCGTCTCGAAGCGCCTGCGTCCGCCGTGCTGGCCGACCCTGCCGATACCGCAGCGGCCGCGCTCGCCGCGCGGCTCGTCGACGAGAATTTCGACGACGACTAGGCCGCAATTCCGGCGCAGCACGCGGCGCGCCGGTCGGGCGGGGTGCGCCCCTGATCGACCTGCGTTCGCGCGGCGCGCCATAATCGTCTATGGCTATGGATCATGAGCAAAGCTCTGACCTCGATCGCTGTTGCCGCGCTGCTGAGCATGGCTTCCGCCTCTTCCGCCCAGGACCCGTCAGCGGCGACCGTGCGCATGCCCGAACTGCCGTCTGCCGAGTTCGACGAGACACTGGCGATCGGCGGCGAGGAAATCGGGGCGCGCAAGCTGCGCAGCCGGATGACCGTCGATGTCATGGTCAACGGCACGGGCCCGCACAAATTCGTCGTCGACAGCGGGGCGGACAGCTCGGTGGTGGGCGAAAGGCTGGCCGGCCGGCTCGCCATGCCCGCCGGTTCCCCGGCGATGCTGCACGGCGTGACCGAGAGCAAGCTGGTCGACCGCGTATGGGTCGACGAGATCGTGCTCGGCCCGACGGCGACGACCGATCTCGAACTGCCGGTACTGGACGAACGCGACCTCGGCGGAGACGGAATGATCGGGCTCGACGCGCTGGTCGAACAACGCCTGCTGCTCGATTTCGAGAAACGCCATATCAGCGTGGACGACGGCTTCACCCCCGAACCGGTCATGGACGGCGTGATCGTGGTGCGCGGCCGCCTGCAGCGGGGCCAATTGATCCTGACCGAAGTCAAGGTCGGCCGGCAGACGGTCGAGGCCGTGGTCGATACCGGGTCGGAAATCACCATCGGGAACCGGGCGCTGCGGAACCGGCTGGCGCTGAAGCGCGCAGGCAATTTCAGCAAGATCAAGGTCTATGGCGTCACCGGCAAGGAGATGGAGCTCGACTTCATACTGGTGAAGGAGATGAAGCTCGGCCCGATCATGCTGCGCAATGTGCCGATCGCCTTTGCGGATATTCCGCCGTTCGCGGTCTTCGGACTGGAGGACAAGCCCGCGCTGCTGCTGGGCACCGATCTGATGGAGAACTTCCGCCGGGTGTCGCTCGATTTCAAGGACCGCAAGGTGCGTTTCCAGTTGAAGAAGTGCAAAGCCACTTCGCTGGTCCTGCGCACTACCACGATCGCGTCGCGCCTGCGCGCGGACCGGTCGACCGCATGCAGCTGACCCGCGCAACCGATATTGCACCGCCGCCGCAGCGCGCTTAAAGGCGCGGCCCATGGTAGGCGTGCGCTCAACCAAGGCGATCTGGCTGTTGCTGGCGGCAACGCTGTTCCTGCGCGCGCTGGTCCCCGCCGGGTGGATGCCCGATACGGGCAGCGGCAGCGACGTGATCGTGGCCAAGATGTGCAATTCATCGATGGTGGTCACCATCCCGCTCGGCCGCGACCCCGCGCCCGGTGACAGCACTGCGCATCAAAGCGAAACCTGCCTGTTCGCGGGGTTCGCGGGCGATGCGCCGCTGGCAACCGCCGGTCTCGCGCTGGTGGCTGCGCCGCCGGTGGAGCAGCAACCCGTCGCCGTCCTCGCGGCGCTGCTGCTTCAGCGCACTGCCTTCCTGCTGCCGCCCGGTCGCGGACCTCCTGTCGCCGTCTGACCGGCGTTTCCCGTCGTCTTGGGGAGCGCCGCATCTCGGCAAACCCCATTTCACGACAGGAATATACAATGAAACACGCTTTTGCGCGCGCCGTCCTGGCGTCGCTGCCGCTGCTCGCCGCCTATCCCGCCTATGCCCAGCAGGCCCCAGAGGGTCCGCCCGCAGCGGAAGAACCGATCGTCGTCACGCCTGTGGCGGTCTATCCCGCCGCCGGGCTGATGAACGGACATACCCATGACGGGGGCGAGTTCATGATCGGGCTGCGCTACACCCGCAACAGCTATTCGGGCGCCAACCAGTCGGGCACCGATCCCGTGTCCGATGCCGAAGTGCTTGCTGCAGGCTACACCGTTGCAGCGAGCGATATGACCATGGACATGGTCATGCTCGACCTGATGTATGCGCCCAACGACACGCTTACCTTCATGGTCATGCCGCACTGGATGCGCCACGAAATGACCATGGTCGGGATCGATCCGAGCAACACCGGCATGCCAATGGACGGTATGGACATGGGCGATATGGACCATGGCCACCACGGGCTCACCTTCGGCCAGAGCATGACCCATTCGACCCAGGGCTTCGGCGATACGCTGGTTTCGGTGAGCTATCGCCTCGCCAACACGCCGGGGCTCAAGGCGCATGCGACGCTGGGCGTCTGGGCCCCGACGGGCAAGGTCGACCGCAAGAACGCCGACGGCACTTTCGCGCACTACATGATGCAGTCGGGCAGCGGGACGTGGGACATCGAGCCCGTAGTGACCGCAACCGGGCAGTCGGGAATGATCGGCTATGGCGCACAGGCGAGCTATCGCTGGCGCACCAAGGATGCGAATGAAAGCGGCTTTGCCTTCGGCGACCAGGCGCAGGCGAGCGGCTGGGTCAGCTATCTGGTCGATAGCGGGTTCAGCCTGACGAGCCGCCTGACGTGGGAGCACGAGGGGCAGATCCTCGGCCATTACAACGGTCCGCACAACCATCGCACCCCGTCCGACATCCAGGCCAACTACGGCGGCGACACGGTGCTGGCCGGCTTCGGGGCGAATATCGCGCTGCCCGTGGGTGGGCGTCATCGTCCGCATGTCGGGATGGAAATCGGCGTGCCGCTCTACCAGGACCTCAACGGCATCCAATTGCCCGAGGATTGGCGCGCTTCACTCTCGCTGAGCCAGACTTTCTAAAACGAAAAAGCCCCGCCCGGTCGATCCGGGCGGGGCTTTTTAAATCGTTGCAGCAGGCGCTTACTTGACCAGTTCGACCTGTTCGAAATCGAGTTCGACCGGCGTCGCACGACCGAAGATCGAGACCGAGACCTTGACCTTCTGCTTGTCGAAATCGAGTTCCTCGACAAGGCCGTTGAAGCTGGCGAAGGGGCCGTCGAGCACCTTGACCTGATCGCCGATTTCGTAATCGACGCTGATTTCCTTCTTCGGTGCCGAACGCGCTTCCTCGACTCCGCCGAAATAGCGCGCCGCTTCCTTTTCGGAGATCGGCTGCGGCTTGTTGTTGTTGCCGAGGAAGCCGGTCACCTTGGGCGTGTTCTTGACCAGGTGATAGACGTCGTCGGTCATGTTCAGCTTGGCCAGCACGTAGCCGGGCATGAACTTGCGTTCGATCTGCACCTTCTTGCCGCGCTTGATCTCGGTGACGGTCTCGGTCGGAACCTCGACCTCCTCGACGCCCTCGGACAGGCCAAGGCGTTCGGCCTCGGCGATGATCGCGTCGCGGACCTTGTTCTCGAAGCCGGAATAGGCGTGGATGATGTACCAGCGTGCCATGTGTTCTCGTTACCCTGTCGAAATGCGGATCAGGCGAGCGTCAGCAGCCAGCGCACCACGGCACTGAACAGCGAATCGACGCCGAGGAAGAAAAGCGAGAGAATGACCATCATGATGAACACGAAGATAGCGGTGCGCACCGTTTCCTCGCGCGTCGGCCATACGACCTTGCGCCCTTCGGCCTGCACCTGCCGGAGGAATTCCGCCGGACTGGTCTTCTTCTCGTCTGCCATGCTCACGTCTCTCGCGTAAAAATCGTGCCGCCTTCCGTCACGTCCCTTTCAGGTAGGGTCTTTCGCCGCCCCGGTTCAAGACCGGGAGGGGCTTTTATCGATCCCAATGTCGGAAGACGGCGCTGCATCTAGTCCCGCGCGGCGCAAAAGGCAAGCCGGGGACGCTCCCCATTCTCCCCCTTTGCAAGCGACCGCAGCGCGACTAGCTTGCGCGCTTTCCAATTCCGGGACGCATGAGGGGAATTATCGACATGGCAACAGGCCAGGCGCCGAGTCTGGGCGAGCGGTTGATCCAGCCGGTCACCAACATATCCGATTTCATCTGGGGCGGGACGTGGAACGGCGAAGCGGTAATCCCCTTCCCGCCGCTGGCGATCATCCTGTTGGGGGTCGGCCTGTGGTTCATGGTCGGGCTGCGCTTTTATCCGATCGTCCGGCTGGGCAGCGCGATCAAGGGCCTGTTCGCTGGACGCAAGGGCACCGGCGCAGGCGAAATTTCCCCTTTTGCCGCGCTCTCGACCGCGCTGTCGGGCCAGGTCGGCACCGGTAACCTCGCGGGCGTCGCCACCGCGATCGCATTGGGCGGACCGGGCGCGATCTTCTGGATGTGGGTCACTGCCCTGTTCGGCATGGCGCTGGCCTTCGCCGAAGGTTCGCTGGCGATCCGCTACCGCGAGAAGACCAGCGACGGCGTCTATCGCGGCGGCCCGATGAGCTACATCATGATGGGTCTCGGCCCCCGGTTCACCTGGCTGGCGGTAGTCTTCTGCCTCGGCACGCTGTTCAGCGCGCTGGTGACCGGCAATTCGATCCAGGCCAATGCAATGGCCGACGGGATGAACGAATTGTTCGGCCTGCCCGAATGGCTGGGCGGCCTGGTAACGGCGGGACTGGTCTTCATCGTTATCATCGGCGGCATCAAGTCGATCGGCAAGGTCGCCGAAAGCGTGGTCCCCTTCATGGCGGCGACCTATATCGTCATGGCGGTAGTCGCGCTGATCCTCAATTTCAGCGATCTGGGCGAGACCTTCGGCCTGATCTTCAACGGTGCCTTCAACCCGCAGAGCGCGGTTGGCGGGTTCACCGGGGCCGCGATCATCATGGCAATCCGCGCGGGCGTTGCGCGCGGCCTGTTCTCGAACGAGGCGGGTCAGGGTTCGACCCCGATCGCGCATGCGGTGGCGCAGACCAACGATCCCGAACAGCAGGGCCGCATGGCCATGCTCGGCACCTTCATCGACACGGTGGTGATCTGCACCATGACCGCGCTGGTGATCCTGACCGTGCGCGGCGATTTTACCGCGGGCGGCGAAGCGGTGGCGCATGCCTGGCAATCGGACCGGGTCGGCTTCGAGATGACGAGCGGTGCCTTCGCGGCAGCGTTCCCGATCGAGATTGCCGCGATCCCGATCGGTACGCTGATCGCCTCGATCGCCTTGATCCTGTTCGTCTTCACCACGCTGCTGACGTGGAGCTATTACGGCGAGCGGGCGATCACCTTCCTCTACGACCGGGTGAAGGGATCGACGCGCGAAGGCGAACGGAAGCTACACATGGCCTGGCGCGTGCTGTGGTGCGTGGTGATCTTCATCGGTGCCGCGCAACCGAGCGAACTGGTCTGGCGCCTCGGCGACATCTCCAATGCGGCGATGGCCCTGCCCAACCTGTTGGCATTGGCGCTGCTCAGCGGCGTGGTGTTCAAGCTGGCCCGCGGCCAGCGCGATGCCGGGCCGACGCACACCGCCAAGACGCCGGAAGAGCCCGAAGAATACTAAGCGGCGCTCCAGCGGCACAGAACAGGGGCCGGGGGTCGATAAGACCTCCGGCCCCTTTCCTTTGGCGAAACCCGCACGGGCAGGTGAGGAGTGGACTAGCTGACCGGCCGGTCCGACTTGCCGCCGCGGCTCCAGACCAGCGCCAGCAGCGCCAGCGCGGCCAGCGGCATCAGATTGACCCCGAGCGGGAAAGCCAGCGCGCGCGTGGCATAGGGCGCAAGATAGAGCAGTATGAGCACGAGCTTCTCATAAGGGCGGAAGCCGCGCTCCAGTCCCTGCACGACCAGCCACAGCGTCGGGAAGATCAGGAAGGGCAGGTCGTAATTGAACAGATAGGGCGATGCGAGCGCGGTCGCCGCCAGAACCGCCGCGCCCGTTGCCCGCGCGTCGCCGCCAAAGCGCCGCCATGCGCCAAGCGCGACCGCAATGCCGAGCAGGCCGGACACCGCGCCCGCCGCTAGTCCCGCGCCATCGCCCCACAGCAATCGCCCCTGCGAGTAGAATGTCGTCATCCGCAGCAGGAAATCGGGATTGATCCCCTCCATCAGCAAGCCGCTTGCGCGCCAGCTGGTGGTGTAGCCGGCAATGGTCTCACTGCCGAAGACGAACCACGAGGCCGCGCCCAGCATCAGCGCGGTGACGCCAGCCGCGCAGAAGGCGCGCCATTTGCCCGCCGCGGCAAACCAGAACGGCGCGAGCAGCGCGAGGTGAGGCTTGATCACCAGCGCGCCGATGGCTGCGCCGGAGAGGATCGGCCGCCGCGCCAGGTGCTGCGCCGCCAGCACCAGCATCGCCCCGGTCAGCAGACCGGTCTGCGCATGGCCTGCGGCGAGCAGCGCACCGGGGTAGGCGATCACCAGCGGCCAGAGCCGCGGAAAGGCACGGATGCTCGCCCAGGCCCACAGGCCCCAGGTGACCGCTACCCACGCGATCCAGGCGAGCGCGAACGGCAGCATGCCGAACGGCGCGGCGATAAAGAGAAACGGCGGCGGATTGACGAAAGCGAACCAGCCTTCGCTGCCGGTGCCGGTCTGTACCCGCTCCTGCTCGGCAAGGTCGTAGGCCCCCGCGGGCGCGCCTTCGGCGGTCAGCTGGCCCGCACCCCAGAAGGCAAGGAAATCGGTCCCGGCGGGGCCCATCGCCTTGAGATAGGAATTGGCCAGCAGCGCCAGGCTGGCGAGCGCCAGCAGCAGCGCATAGTCGCGCACCCGCTCGCGGGTCAGCCAGTCCGCCCGGCGCAGCCAGTCCATCGCCGCTTACCCCTCCATCGCGTCAGTTCGCAGCCGAGGTAGCGCGCCGAGCGAGAGGGAGCCAGTTCGGGCGGGAGCCAATCCCCCGCCCGAACCGTGGTTCAGCTTGCCTTCGATGCGATCCAGCGGTCGATCTTGGCTTCGAGCACCGGCATCGGCAGGCTGCCCGTATCGAGGACTTCGGCGTGGAATTCGCGAATGTCGAAGTTCTCGCCCAGCTGCTCTTCGGCCTTCTCGCGCAGTTCCTGGATCTTGAGCGCGCCGACCTTGTAGGCGAGCGCCTGCGTCGGGATGGCGATGTAGCGCTCGACCTCTGCGACCACTTCGGTGCGGGTCATGCCCGAATTGGCGAGCATGAAATCGATCGCCTGCTCGCGGCTCCAGCCCTTGGCGTGGAGGCCCGTATCGACCACCAGCCGCATCGCGCGCAGCTGCTCGTCCTGCAGCGTGCCATAGCGGTTCCACGGATCGTCGAAGAAGCCCATTTCGTAGCCCAGCGTCTCCGAATAGAGCGCCCAGCCTTCGACATAGGCGGTGTTGCCGCCAAAGCGCATGAAGGCGGGCAGCGCCTCGTTTTCGCGCGCGAGGCTGATCTGGAAATGATGCCCCGGCGCACCTTCATGCAGGTACAGCGTGACATTGCCCGTCGTCAGTCGGCTGGGCAGGTCGTAGGCGTTGAAATAGAAGGTGCCGGGGCGCGAACCGTCGGGCGCACCCGACTGGTAGGAACCGCCCGCCTGGAACTGCTCGATCGAGGGGTCGTAAGGCTTGATCTCGAGCGGGGTCTTGGGAACCAGCGAGAAATACTCGCCGATCTTCGCATCGACTTCCTTGCCGATATCGTAATAGCTCTGCGTCAGCGCCTCGCGGCTTTCCGGCTTGAACTGTTCGTCGGTGCGGACGTAGTCGAAGAACTCGCCGAGCGTGCCGGTGAAGCCGACCTCCTGCTTGATCTCTTCCAGACCCTGCTTGATCCGGGCGACTTCGCTGAGGCCGAGATCGTGGAGGTAGTCGGCGGTGAGCGGCAGCGTGGTCGTGTTCTCGATCATCTGCGCATAGAGCTTGTCCCCGCCCTTCATCTGGCTGAGGCCCACGCTGTCGCGCGCTACCGCCAGATATTCGTCACGCAGGAAATCGCGCATGGCGGCATCGGCCGCGTAGAGCTCGGCGGTCTTTTCGGCATAGGCTTCGGTCAGCCGGGCCTTGTCCGCGTCGGAGAAGTCTTCGGGGAAATTCTTCACCGGCTTCATGTACTGCGATTCCTCGATCGGGATCGCCAGCAGCGTGTCGAGCTGCTTGATCACGAGGCCGATGGTGAGCTTGGTCTCGACCACGCCGCTTTCCATGCCCTCGCGGAACTTGCCGATCGCGCGCTCGGAGATCTCGATATAGTCGTCGTGGCGCGAGAGGTTGTCCTCGTAATTCGCCAGCGTCTTGAACTGCGCTGCGGAATCGCCGCTCGCGAAATTGGGATAGAAGGTGTGGAAGCCGGTGAAATGGTTGACCGGGCGCACTTCGGTCAGCGCGCGGATTTCGTCGGTCTGCCCGCGCAGCGCCGATTCCTGGTTATATTTGAACACATCGTAAGCGAGCTGGTCGGTGTCGCTCAGCTTGCTGCGATCGATCAGCGCCAGCTTGGCAAGATTGAGCTGCGTGTCGAGCCGGTTGGCATAGAAGGACGAATCGGTCAGGAAATCGCCCAGCCGGTCGGCATTGCGATCGTCGCCGCGGAACAGCCGGCCAAGCGGATTGAGCTCGAGGCTGCGCGCGTCGGATTCGGCGAACAAAGCGACCAGCTTGTCGTGCTCGGTCGCTTCGGCGGCGGTTTCGGTCTCGGCATGGTGATCGCGCGCGAAGGCTGGATTTGCGGCCAGCGCGAGCGAAAGAGCGGCACCCGAAGCGAGTGCGTGGCGGACGAGTTTCATGGTAATTCCCCTGCTACCTGTATTACTTTGTTAAAACACGCTTCCGCGCCCGCACGCAAGCGCGCGGTGCGACGAACGCGTGACACTGTTCGACCAGCGCCATGCGGAGCGGTGCCGCGCGCAGTGCCGCGTTCGATCAGTCGATGATCCGCCCGCGAACCATCACCCAGCCGACATTTTCAAGCGTGGCGGTATCATCGAGCGGGTTGCCGTCGACTGCGATGAGGTCCGCCGAATAGCCCGGCGCGAGCCGGCCGATCTGGCCTTCCATGCCCAGCACCCTGGCGGCATTGGTCGTCGCGGCGGCAAAGGCATCGCGGTGGCTCATGCCCTGTTCGACCATCAGCGCGAATTCGCCCGCATTGCGGCCATGACCGAACACGCCCGCATCGGTGCCGAAGGCGATCGGCACACCCCAGCGCAGTGCCTTGCCCATGAACACGCGCGCAGTATCGGCGACGTCGCGGATCTTGGCTTCGACCACCGGCGTGTAGATGCCCTGACCGAGGCGTTCGGTGACCCCCTTGAACGCCATCAGCGTGGGCACCAGCACGGTGCCATTCGCCTTCATGGCGCGCGCGGCGGCTTCATCGAGGTAGGTGCCGTGTTCGATCGAATCGATCCCAGCGCGGCTGGCCGCCTCGATCCCGCGCGCGCCATGCGCATGCGCCATGACCTTGAGACCGAGCGAATGCGCGGTATCGGCGATGCTCTTCATCTCGGGATCGGTAAAATGCGCTTCGAGCCCGCGGCCCTGCTGGCTGAGCACGCCGCCCGTGGCGGTGATCTTGATGATATCCGCACCGTTCTGGCTGGCGAGGCGGACCTTCTCGGCGCATTCGACCGCGCCGGTGCAGGTGAACCCGCTGTCGAGCAGTTCGTTGACCTCGGGGCGGAAGCCGCTGACATCGCCGTGCCCGCCCACGATCGCGAGCGAGGGGCCCGCGGCGATAATGCGCGGTCCGTCGATGAAGCCTTCTGCAGTTCCGCGCCGGAGCGAGAAGGCGCTGGCGGGGCCGCTGCCCGCTTCGCGTACCGTGGTGAACCCGGCAAGCGCGGTCAGCCGCGCATTCTTGGCGCCGACAACGACATCCCATTCATCGGGTTCGACCGCGCCCTTCCAGAAATCGCCGCCCGGATCGCCGGTCAGATGGACATGCAGGTCGATCATGCCGGGGGCGATCGTCTTGGTCTTGAGATCGACCGTCTTCGCATCGGCGGGACCGGGGGTGAAACCATCGGCGATCGAGACGATCCGCCCGTCGGTCACGGTAATGGTGGACGCCCCGCGCGGCGCGCTGTCGGCATCGACGATCACCGCGCCCGCATGGATCACGGTGGTATCGGCCAGAGCGGGTGTGGCGACCAGCGCTCCGGCGAGCGCGAGCAGTGCGGCAGTTCTCATTCTCTATCCCCTTGGTTTCGCAAGGGGATGCCTGCACGGCCCGCGCGTATCAAGCCATATCAGAAAGTATAGCCGATCCCGAGAGCGCCCATCCACTGATCGGCACTGCCGCGGATCGCGGTGAACGGCGTGCGCTTGGAATCGCCCAGCTGGCGCGAATAGCCCCCCAGCGCGATGAGCGCGAGACCGCCATTGGTCAGGTCGCCATCGAGATCGATGCCGGTCAGCAGGTTCACGCCGACGCTGTTCCAGCCGCCATCGGCCTGGAAGGCAGGCAGCGCGCCGCCCGCCGGGACCGAATAGTAATAGTCGGCATAATCGTCATCGACATAGGTGCCGCTGACCGAAAGCGAAACCGCCGCGCCGCGGCTGACCGGGGTAAAGTAGGTGACGCTGGGATTGACGGTCATGCCGTCATGCGCCCCGGCAACATCCCACAGCGTATCGATGTTGAAGCTGAGGCTGTCGTAGGGGTTGAGCACGCCCGGCAGGCTGACGCCGATCGTAGGGCCGACTTCGAAGGCAGTGTCGAGTTCGCCATAGGACAGCACGACCTCGTCCTCGATCTGGGAGGCCCGGTTGCGGTTCAGCTTGGCCGCCACGCCTGCGGAAATCTTGGCGCCGTCGCTATCGTCATTGACGAAATCGAGCGCTGCGCCGCCGGGACGCGGACTGATGCGGACGCCGCCGATCTTGCCCTGGATAATCGGGATTGCCGACACGACGTAATCGTCCGACCCGTCGTAGCTGGGCGAATAGACCGCTCCGGCGCCGATCGAGATCCAGGTGTCGTCGTAAACGACGTCTTCGCCGCCCTCGGGCAGTGCCTCGACATTCTGGGCCAGCGCAGGTGTGGCGCAGATGAGCGCAAGCGAACCGGTTGCGGCGAACAGTGACTTCATGATGGATCCCTCGATAAATCTATTTGTCGTCCAACTATCGTCACAATGCCACGTTCCCGTCGCATGTACCAAACCGTTTGCCGCATGTGCGCTTCACCCCTAAGTCCTGCGTCAATGAGCGGGCGCATGATCGATCTGGCTATCGTCGGCGGCGGGCTGGCTGGCGGGCTGGCCGCGCTGGCGGTCCACCGCGCGCATCCGCACATGCGCATCACCCTGTTCGAGGCGAAAGACTCGCTTGGCGGCAACCATCGCTGGAGCTGGTTCACCAGCGATCTCGATGCCGGCGGTACCGCGCTGCTCGCTGCGTTTCGCAAGACCGAATGGGATGCGGGCTATACGGTCCGCTTCCCCGGCCATGAGCGCCGCCTGTCATCAACCTATCGCTCGCTTGCCAGCCACGATTTCGACGCTGCGCTGCGCCGCGAACTGCCGCAGGACGCGGTCCGCACGCAGGCCAGCGTCACCCGACTTGCGCCCGATGGCGTCACGCTGGAGGATGGCGAGCACATTCCCGCGCGGGTGGTGGTCGATTGCCGCGACTTCGAACCTTCGCCGCATCTGCGCGGCGGCTGGCAGGTTTTCATGGGTCGCCACCTGCGTACCGCCATGCCGCATGATGTCGCCCGGCCCATCGTGATGGATGCCCGCGTCCGGCAGCACGGCGCCTACCGCTTCGTCTATACCCTCCCGCTGGGGGCAGAAGAGCTGTTCGTCGAGGATACCTATTACGCCGACGATCCCGTGCTTGACCGCAATGCGCTGTCGGGCCGGATCGACCGCTATTGCGAAGCCGCGGGCTGGCACGGCGATATCCTCGGCGGCGAAACCGGCGTGCTTCCGGTCATCACCGGGGGCAATTTTTCAGGCTATCGTCGCGATCTCGGCCCGCCCGGCGTAGTACGCGCGGGCGCACGCGGCGGCTTCGTCCATCCGCTGACCAGTTACACCCTGCCCTTCGCGGTCGCCAATGCGCTGGCGCTGGCGCGCGAGGCGCGGCTGCCCGGCGAGCAGCTTGCCGCATTGTTCGACAAGCGCGCGCGCGATCACTGGCGCGCGATGCGCTTTTACCGCATCCTCGGCCGGATGCTGTTCGATGCTGCGCAGCCCGAGGAACGCTATCGCGTATTCGAACGCTTCTATCGCCTGCGCGAACCGCTGGTCGAACGCTTCTACGCAGGACGCACGACCCGCCTCGACAAGCTGCGCATCCTCTCGGGCAAACCGCCCGTATCTGTCTTTCCTGCCATCCGGGCGCTGCTTGGCAAGGGCAGGCCGCTCGTTCATGAAAGAATGCCATGACCCCCGACACCGCCACCCCCGCTTCCATCAACGATCCCGCCGAACCGCGCGAGCCTGTCGCCGCCGGCCGCACCGCCTGCGTCATCGGCGCGGGCTTCGGCGGGCTGGCGCTGGCGATCCGGCTGCAATCCGCCGGCATCCGGACCACCGTGGTCGAAGCGCGCGACCAGCCCGGCGGGCGCGCTTATTATTGGGAACGCGAGGGCTTCACCTTCGACGCGGGACCGACGGTCATCACCGATCCCGACTGCCTCAAGGAATTATGGGCGCTGTCGGGCCACGACATTGCCGAGGATGTCGAGCTGATGCCGGTGACGCCGTTCTACCGGCTGACCTGGCCCGACGGAACGCAGTTCGACTATTCGAACGATGAAGAACAGCTGTTCCGCGAAATCGCGCAGCTCAACCCGTCCGATGTCGCAGGCTACCAGCGCTTCCTCGAATATTCCGCCGCAGTTTACGAAGAAGGCTACGTCAAGCTGGGCCATGTGCCCTTCCTCGATTTCAAATCGATGCTCAAGGCGGCGCCCGCGCTGGCCAAGCAGCAGGCCTGGCGCAGCGTCTATTCGATGGTTTCGAGCTTCGTCGACAATGAAAAACTGCGCGAGGCGCTGAGCTTCCACACGCTGCTGGTGGGCGGCAATCCGATGAAGACCAGCAGCATCTATGCGCTGATCCACAAGCTCGAAATGGATGGCGGCGTATGGTGGGCGAAAGGCGGCACCAACCGCCTGATTGCGGGCATGGTGCGCCATTTCGAACGGCTCGGCGGGACCGTGCGGATGCATGATCCGGTGGTCCACATCCACACGCTGGGCAAGCAGGTGAGCGAAGTCGAAACGCACTCGGGCTGGCGCGAACGCTTCGATGCCGTGGCCAGCAATGCCGATATCATGCACAGCTACAAGGACCTGCTCGCCGGGTCCAAGCGCGGCGCGGATTACGCCCGCAGCCTGTCGCGCAAGAGCTACAGCCCGAGCCTGTTCGTGGTCCATTTCGGGATCGAGGGAAGCTGGCCCGGCATCCCGCACCACATGATCCTGTTCGGACCGCGCTATAAGGGCCTGCTCGAGGATATTTACGACCACGGCGTGCTGCCGCAGGACTTCTCGATCTACCTGCACCACCCGACAGTGACCGATCCGACCATGGCGCCCGAGGGGATGAGCACGTTCTACGCGCTGGTCCCGGTCGCGCATATGGGCAAGCTGGCGGTCGACTGGGAGGAAATGGGCCCGCTGCTCGAGAAACGCATTCTCGATGAACTCGAATGCCGCCTGATTCCCGATCTCCAGGCGCGGATCGTCACCAAGTTCCATTATGCGCCGCGCGATTTCGCGATGGATCTCAACGCGCATATGGGCAGCGCCTTCAGCCTCGAGCCGGTGCTGACGCAGAGCGCCTATTTCCGCGGGCACAATCGCGACGATGTGCTGGACAATTTCTACCTCGTCGGGGCAGGGACTCATCCCGGCGCCGGGATTCCCGGCGTGGTGGGCAGCGCCAAGGCGACTGCCGAACTGATGCTGGAGGACCTCGCGGAATGAGCCGCAAACTGAACCGTATTGCCGTCTATTGCGGCTCCGCCTCGCCCGACGACCCGCGCTATATCCAGCTGGCCTACGACGTGGGCCGCGGACTGGCCGAACGCGGCATCGGTGTGGTCTATGGCGGCGGGCGCCTCGGCCTGATGGGCGCGACCGCGCGCGGCGCGCTGGAAGCGGGCGGCGAAGTAATCGGCGTGATCCCCGATGCGCTGGCCAATAGCGAAGTCGCCAATCACGATTGCACCGAGCTTTACACCGTCGGCGGCATGCACGAGCGCAAGCAGCGGTTCACCGACCTCAGCGACGGCTTCGTCACCATCCCCGGCGGGGTCGGCACGATGGACGAATTGTGGGAGGCGATGAGCTGGGCGCAATTGGGCTATCACGACAATCCGGTCGGCCTGCTCAATGCCTTCGGGTTTTACGACGAACTGATCGCCTTCAACAGCAAGATGGCGCAGGTCGGTTTCGTGCGGCCGGTGCATCAGAATATCCTGGTGCACGATACCGCGCTGGCGGGGCTGATCGACAAGATGGCGTCATACGAACCGCATACCCCGATCTTCCAGATGAAGGCCGACAACCTCTGAGCAAGCCGCGCACCCTCGTCCAGTCGCGCTATCTGCGTGCCACTCCGGCCCGCGCCGGGGGTGGCCGCGATCGCGCGGTGCTGGTCGACAAATCGCTCGAGTCGATCGAGCAGGGCTCGCACAGCTTCGCCGCTGCCTCGAAGCTGTTCGACCGGGCCACGCGCGAGCGCAGCTGGCTGCTCTATGCCTGGTGCCGCCGCTGCGACGATATTGCCGACAATCAGGACAAGGGCGGCCCGCTGGGCGACCAGGGCAATCTGAAAGATGCCGAGGACCGGGTACAGGCGCTGCGCATCCTCACCAAGCGCGCCTTCGAGGAACAGCCGACCGCCGATGCCGCTTTCGACGCCTTCGGCCTCGTCGCCGACGAATGCGGGCTGACGCTGGCCGAGGCCAACGACGTGATCGCCGGTTTTGCGCTCGACGCCGCGCGCTGGAGCCCGACGACCGAAGCCGACATGCTGCGCTATTGCTATCACGTCGCGGGTGCGGTGGGGATCATGATGGCGCGGATCATGGGTGTGCACCCGGACGATGGCGAAACGCTCGACCGCGCCTGCGACCTCGGCCTGGCGTTCCAGATGGCCAATATCGCGCGCGATATCGTCGAGGATGCCGAAGCCGGACGCTGTTACCTGCCGCGCACCTGGCTCGACACGATGGGCTGGCAAGCGGGCGAACACGCGCTGCCTGAAAACCGCTTCAAGCTCGCCAGCCTGATGCCGCGCCTGATCGCGCTGATGGAAAAGCACGAGGCGGCGGCCAAGCTGGGTGCGAAGCGCCTGCGGTTCCGCCAGCGCTGGGCGGTGCTGGCCGCAGCACGGATCTATGGCGCGATCGGCCGCAAGGTTCTCGATCGCGGGCAGTTGGCCTGGGACACGCGAACCCGGGTGACCGGGCTGGAGAAGGTGTGGCATATGTTCGCCGCCTTCTTCGAGGCGATCTGGAACCGCCCGGCCCAGCCGCAGGAGCCGATCATCTGGTCGCGCCACGATTTCAAGCCGGTGGCCGGCTGGTAGCCGCCCGCGGTTTGAATTCGGTGCAGCCCGAGAGGAGGGCTCCATGAATTCAGCCGACACTCGGCGCGGCAGATCGCTACGCCAAGCCCTCGCAATGACCCGGGAAATGGGTTAGCGGCAGCGCCATGATCCAAAAGCTCCTTATCGCCAATCGCGGCGAGATTGCCTGCCGCATCATCCGCACTGCGCGCGCCATGGGCGTGGCCACGGTCGCGGTCTATTCGGACGCCGACGCCAGGGCGCTGCATGTGCGGCAAGCCGATGAGGCGGTGCATATCGGCCCCTCGCCTGCGGCGGAAAGCTATCTCGTCGGCGACAAGATCATCGCTGCGGCGAAGCAGACCGGCGCAGACGCGATCCACCCGGGCTACGGCTTCCTGTCCGAAAACGCAGGTTTTGCGCACGCCGTGATCGACGCGGGGCTGATCTGGGTGGGTCCCAAGCCGTCGAGCATTGAGGCGATGGGGCTCAAGGATGCTGCCAAGACACTGATGATGGAAGCGGGCGTCCCGGTAACGCCCGGTTATCTCGGCGCAGACCAGTCGGCCGAACGGCTAAAGAAGGAAGCCGACGCCATTGGCTATCCCGTGCTGATCAAGGCGGTCGCGGGCGGCGGCGGCAAGGGTATGCGCAAGGTCGACAAGGCCGACGACTTCGAAGCGGACCTGCAAAGTTGCCGCCGCGAGGCCAAGGCCAGCTTCTCCAATGACGAAGTGCTGCTGGAGAAATGGATCACCTCCCCGCGCCATATCGAAGTGCAGGTGTTCGGCGACAGTCACGGCAATGTCGTCCACCTGTTCGAGCGCGATTGCTCGCTGCAACGCCGCCACCAGAAGGTGATCGAAGAGGCCCCTGCACCGGGCATGGACGAGGCGACGCGAGAGGAAATCTGCGCCGCTGCCGTGCGCGCCGCCAAGGCAGTCGATTACGAGGGCGCGGGCACGATCGAATTCATCGCCGACGCCAGCGAAGGCCTGCGCGCCGATCGCATTTTCTTCATGGAAATGAACACCCGCCTGCAGGTCGAACATCCGGTGACCGAGGAAATCACCGGGGTCGATCTGGTCGAATGGCAGCTGCGCGTCGCAAGCGGCGAGCCGATCCCGCTGCAGCAGGATAAACTGCGCATCGATGGCCACGCCATCGAAGCGCGGCTCTATGCCGAGGACCCGGCCAGCGGCTTTCTTCCTTCGACCGGCCCGCTCGACCATTTCGACCTCGGCACCACGGGACGGATCGAAACGGGTGTCGCCGAAGGCGATATGATTTCCCCGCATTACGATCCGATGGTCGCCAAGCTGGTGGTGTGGGAAGAGACGCGCAACAGGGCGATCGAGACATTGGCCGATATTGCCGAGAGCGTCGAAGTGTGGCCGGTCAAGACCAACGCCGCCTTCCTTGCCAACGCGCTGCTCGAAGACGATTTCGGCGAGGCCGAACTCGACACCGGCTTTATCGAACGCAAGCTCGACCGGCTGGTCGGCGACGACGCACCCGATGATGCGATCTGGCAGGCCGCAGCCGATTTCAC
Source organism: Qipengyuania sp. Mu-71 (assembly GCF_036867055.1). Lineage (NCBI taxonomy): Bacteria > Pseudomonadati > Pseudomonadota > Alphaproteobacteria > Sphingomonadales > Erythrobacteraceae > Qipengyuania > Qipengyuania sp. Mu-71. The sequence continues at coordinate 2,138,509 of NZ_JBAJHR010000001.1, forward strand.
CCTGCTCGATGCGCTGGAAGAAACCGCCCCGGCGGCGATCGGTTTTCGCCTCAATGCCGCGCCGCGCGTTGCCACCACGCTGTTCTACAAGGGCGAGAGCCGGACAATTGCAGTGACCGGCGAGCGCGATGCCGCGCATGCGACCGGCTTCGTCGAGGATGCGCGGACCGTGGTCTTTGCGGACGGCCAGAGTTTCGAATTCGCGCTCGAAAGCCGCGGCAGCGGGGCCGCTGCAGCTGGTGACGGGGCGATCCTCGCGCCCATGCCGGGCAAGGTCATCGCGGTCGATGTGGCCGAGGGTGACACAGTCACCGCCGGCCAGCGCCTAATGGTGCTCGAGGCAATGAAGATGGAACACGCGCTCACCGCGCCGTTCGACGGGACCGTGACCGAACTCGCCGCCACCGAAGGCGGGCAGGTGCAGGTCGAGGCGGTGCTGTGCGTGGTGGAGCCTAGCGACCAATAGCCGTCATCCCAGCGAAAGCTGGGATCGCTATCGAAGTCGTGCCCGGTGGAATGCGATCCCAGCTTTCGCTGGGATGACGGTTCGCTTATGGGGTGGGGATGAGCTGGGAAGCTGAACTCGAAGAACTGCGCCGGCGCGAGGCGCTGGCCGAGCAGATGGGCGGCGAGGAAAAGGTCGCCCGCCAGCATGGCCGGGGAAAGATGGATGCCCGCGCCCGGCTCGCCGCGCTCTGTGATGACGGCACCTTCCGCGAAATCGGCAAGATCGCGGGCAAGGGCAGCTACGACGAGGACGGCAATCTCCAATCCGTCCTTCCTGCCCCCTTCCTGTTCGGCAAGGCCCAGATCAACGGCCGCCCGGTGGTTGCCACTGCCGACGATTTCACCATTCGCGGCGGCGCGGCGGATGCCGGGATCAGCCGCAAGATGGTCCAGGCCGAGAAGATGGCGCACGAGCTCAAGCTGCCGATCATCCGCATGATCGACGGCACGGGGGGCGGCGGTAGCGTCAAGACGCTCGAACAGATCGGCGCGACCTATATCCCTGCGGTCCCCGGCTGGGGCGATGTGGTGACCAATCTCGACACCGTGCCCGTGGTCGCGCTCGCGCTTGGCCCCACCGCGGGTCTGGGCGCCGCGCGCGTGGTGGCGAGCCATTATTCGGTCATGGTCAAGGGCCTGAGCCAGATCTTTGCCGCGGGTCCCGCGGTGGTCGACGGGCTTGGCGAAAGCTACAAGGGTTCGGCCGACCACCAGCAAGCCAAGGAAGACCTCGGAGGCAGCGCCATCCATACGCGCAACGGCGTGGTCGACGACGAGGTTGCCAGCGAGGCGGAAGCCTTTGCGCGCGCGCGGCATTTCCTTGCCTTCATGCCCGAACATGTCGGCCAGCTTGCCCGGCGTTCCAACTGCACCGATCCGGTCCACCGGCGCGAAGAGGCGCTGCTGGACCTCGTCCCGCGCGATCCCAAGGCGGTCTATTCGATGCGCCGCTGCATGGAGATGGTGTTCGACCAGGGCACCGTGTTCGAAATCGGCCGCATGTGGGGCCGCGCCTGCATCACCGCGCTCGCCCGGCTCGACGGCTGGCCGGTGGCGGTGCTTGCCAGCGACCCGTCCTATCTCGGCGGGTCATGGGATGCGAAATCGAGCGAGAAGGTCGAGCGCTTCGTCAAGCTGGCCGACCAGTTTCGCCTGCCGATCGTCCATCTGGTCGACAATCCCGGCTTCATGATCGGCCGCGAAGCGGAGATGGCAGGGACGATCCGCTACGGGGTGCAGGCGATGAACGCGGTCTACAAGGCCAGCGTCCCGCTCGCCTCGGTCGTCCTGCGCCGCGCCTACGGGATCGCGGGCAGCGCCATGTCGAATGCCGAAACCTACCAGTACCGGTTCTGCTGGCCGTCGGGCGACTGGGGCAGCCTGCCGATCGCGGGCGGTCTGGAAGTGGCCTACAAGTCCGAGCTCGAAGCCGCCGCCGACCCGGAAGCCGAACTCGGCGCAATTCGGGCGCGGCTCGACCAGGTGACCTCCCCCTTCCGCAGCGCCGAACGCTTCAATGTCGAGGACATCATCGACCCGCGCGACACCCGTCCGTTGCTGTGTGAATATGCCGAGCTTGCGTGGCGCAGGCTGGCCAGCGAAGCCTAGGTTTCCTCGACATCCGGATCGGGCGGCCCGAACAGCGCACCGCGTTCTGAAAAGAGCACCAGCAGCAGGCTGACGGTGGCCGTTACCAGCAGCGCCAGCGCCAGCGGACGCGCGGTGCCGTCATAGGCATAGCCGATACCTGCGCCCAACAGCGCCCCGGTGGTCATGCGCAGGAAGCTCTGCGCGCTGGAGGCCGCACCCGCGATATGGGGGAACGGCTGCATCGCGATCGAGCCGAAATTGGCCCCGATAAAGCCGAGCAGGCTCATGTTCGCCGCCATCAGCGGGATAAAGGTCCACAGGCTCTCGTTCGGCTGATAAGCGAACCACAATTGCAGCCCGGCGACGAAGATGAACACGAACAGCGCGGTATGGCTGACGCGCCGTGCGCCAAGCCGTTCGACGATGCGGCTGTTCGACCAGTTCGCCAGCGCCATGCACCCCGCGCACAGCGCGAACAGCAGCGGGAACATGTCGCCCGCCCCGAAGGCCTCGCCGATCAACTGCTGCGAGGAATTGATGAAGCCGAACAGGCCGCCGAACACCAGCGCGCTCGCCAGCGTATATCCAACCGTCGACCGCAGCGTGACCGCACTGCGCATGTTGCGCGCGATGACGGCAAGATCGATGCGCTGCCTGTCGTCCTCGTGCAGCGTTTCGGGCAGGCGGACATAGACCCAGACGGACATCAGCGACCCGAAGACCGCCATCGTCACGAAGATCCAGCGCCAGTCGCCCAGCAGCAGCAGCACGCCCTGCCCGATGCTCGGCGCGACGGCGGGAACCAGCAGGAAGATGACAAAGATCAGGCTCATCATCCGCGCCATCTTGTCGCCGCCCACGCGGTCGCGGATGATGGCCGGCGGCAGCGCGATGATGCCTGCTGCAAAGAAACCCTGCAGCGCACGCAGCACGATCATGGAGGTGAAATCGGTGACCAGCGCGCAGCCGAGCGACAGCACGATGTAGAAGCCCAACGCGGTGAACAGCACCGGCCGGCGGCCGAAGCGGTCGGCGAAGGCCCCCGGAATCAGCGTCCCGATCCCGGCGGCGAGCAAATAGACACCGACGATGAACTGCCGATCATTGCCCGGCGCACCCAGCGACAGGGCGAGATCGTCCAATGCCGGGAGGATCGCATCGATGCCGAAGGCATTGCACGCCATCAGCAGCGCCATCATCGTGATCAGCTCGCGCTCGCCAATGTACTTGCCTTTGGCAGCGTCGGCTATCGGACGTTCGCCGCCGGCAAGAGGTTCGCTTCGCATCTGCACAAAATGTCAGGTGGCGGACAAGGTTCCGCTTTGCAACCCGTAGGGCTATCTATTCGCGCATGAGCGAAGGCCAGGGCAATCCCGATGACACCGATGGCGAGGCCGACGGCCTGCGCAAGATCATCCATGTCGACATGGATGCCTTCTTCGCGAGCGTCGAGCAGCGCGACAATCCCGAGCTGCGCGGGAAACCCGTTGCCGTGGGGGGATCCAGCGGGCGCGGCGTGGTCGCTGCCGCCAGTTACGAAGCGCGCCGGTTCGGCGTGCGCAGCGCCATGCCCAGCGTCACCGCCAAGCGGCTGTGTCCCGACTTGATCTTCTGCAAGAGCCGCTTCGACGTCTATCGCGAAGTCAGCCAGCAGATCCGCGCGATCTTCCGCCACCATACCGACCTGGTCGAACCGCTCAGTCTCGACGAAGCCTATCTCGACGTCACCGAGGACAAGCTGGGCATCGGCAGCGCCACGCGCATCGCCGAGCTGATCCGGCAGGAGATCCGCGCCAAGACCCGGCTCACCGCAAGCGCTGGGGTGAGCTACAACAAATTCCTCGCCAAGATCGCCAGCGACCAGAACAAGCCCGACGGACTCTGCGTGATCCGGCCCGGACAAGGCGCGGCCTTCGTCGCCGAACTGCCGATCCGCCGGTTCCACGGCGTGGGCCCAAAGGGCGCCGAGAAAATGGCCCGGCTGGGGATCGAGACCGGCGGCGATATCGCGGCCAAGGAGATCGAGTGGCTGCGCGCGCATTTCGGGAGCTTTGCCGATTATCTCTATCGCGCCGCGCGCGGGATCGACCTGCGTCCGGTCCGCTCGAGCCGGATCCGCAAGTCGGTCGGCGGCGAGCGAACCTTCAGCCGCGACCTGTCCGCGGGCGCCGAACTGCGCGAGACGATGGAAGACATCATCGATATCGTCTGGGGCTATATCGAGCGTGCCGAAGCCCGCGGCCGCACCGTCACGCTCAAGATGAAATACAGCGATTTCCAGATTTTCAGCCGCGCGAAAACGCTCGACCAGCCGATCGCCAGCAAGGCCGAATTCGCTGCAGTCGGGCGCGCGCTGCTTGAAGAGGTGCTGCCGCTGCCGATGCCGATCCGGCTGATGGGGCTGACGCTCTCGAAGCTCGAACGCGGCGGCAGCGAGGAGGACAAGCGCCCCGACGCGCAGCTATCGCTGCTCTAGGTCCCGCGCCGACGCCTGCAGGTCAGTTCTTGCGGTTCTGCCACAGGGCAAGCCGCGCGGTGGTGCGCGCGCTAAGCGGTTCGGGAAGCGAATGGATCGGGAAGAACCGCGCTTCCACCACTTCGCGCCCGTCCACCCGCGGCATCGCATCGACCACGCCGGCAAAGATATGCGCGCTGTGCGGGGCGCCCGAGAGTTCTTCCTCGATTACCCCCAGCGGTTTCAGCCCTTCGATGGTGCAGCTGATTTCCTCGCGAATTTCGCGATGCGCGGCCTGTTCGGGAGTCTCGCGGCGCCCGATCCCGCCGCCGGGCAGGAACCAGCCCGCCGGGCCGTAGCTGTGGCGGACGAGCAGGATCTGGCCGCCGAGGTCGCGCGCGATCACGCTCACCCCCGCACCCGTCCTGCCACTGGCCTTGCGCCAGTGATGGCGCAGCCGGTGGGCCAGACGGAGTGCCAACCGGTGCAGCGGCTTGGGTATCAGGTGAAGCATGTGACCGGCTGTTTAGCTGCGCCCAGCAGACGCGCAACCGGGAAATCATGTTTGCCCACAAGGGCTTGTTCGAAAATGGCACGCTTCTCTTCGCCGCGAATGACGAACAGCAATGCATCGCTCGCGAGCAGCGCGGGCATGGTCAGGCTGATCCGGTCGAAGGGCGCCTCGGGCGGCAGCGGATCGGGGGTCAGGCGGACGATGCGGCGCGGGTCGTCGATCCGGGGATCGGTATTGGGAAAGAGCGAGGCGATATGGCCATCGGTGCCCATACCAAGCCAGGCGAGCGCGAAGGGCGGCACCGCTTCCATTTCGGTCAGCGTGACCACTTCGGCCCCCGCAGGTTCGAACAGATCGCGCAAGCGGCCGGTGTTCGACGCGGCATGGTCTTCGGGCACCACGCGGTCGTCGCCCGGCCAGACGACCAGCCGGGTCCAGTCGAGATCGTGCGCCAGCAGCGCTTCGATGATCGGGAACGGGGTCGAACCGCCGGGCACGGTGATGGTCACCGGCCCCGCGCTCGCGCTCAGCGCTTCGCCCAGCCGCGCCGCCAGCCAGTCGGCTATGGCGGCATCATTGCAGTTCTCGACGATGGTCACATTATCCATGCGCCCCTGATACACCAAGGCCGCCCTTCCCCAAGGGGAAAGGCGGCCGGTGTGCCTGTATGAGGCGGATCGCTTACTTGCTGGTCTGGTTGAGGAACCAGATGCGTTCCTCGCATTCGTCGATCCAGTCGTCGACCACCCCGCTGGTGGCGTTGTCGCCCGCTTCTTCGGCCGCTTCCTTCACTTCGCCGAGGCGCTTGTGGAGCGTCTTGTTGTCGTCGCGCAGTTCCTTGACCATCGCGTCGGCCGAGAGCGTGACGTCGTCCTGATCCTTGATCCGGGTGTTCTTCGTCACACTGCCGATCGAGGTGAGCGTGTATTCGTCATTCTTGCGCACGCGCTCGCCAAGATCGTCAACCGTGCCGACCAGCTGGGCAGCCTGTTCGTCGAACAGGACGTGAAGGTCGCGAAAACGCGGCCCTGCCACATGCCAGTGGAAATTCTTCGTTTTGAAATAGAGTGCTACGGTATCGGCCAGCGCGCCATTGAGCGCGCTCACCAGGCCAGCTTTCGAGTTATCGCCAACGTCTGCCATTTGATTTGCCCCTTCATGTTTGTGGAATTCACTACACTAACGCCGAACGTCGATTTGGGTTTCTCGATTATCGGTGGTGGCTGTGATCGATTTATCCGATAGTACCCCGAGCGCTCAGCCCCGTGACCGCGGCAAGGATGAACAAGATCAGCGCCAGAGCGATCCTGATCGCGCGCAGGGGCAGCTTGTCTTCCAGTGCCAATCCGAGCGACCAGCCCACCGCCACCGCACCGCCGCCGCCCAACGCCCCGCCCAGCCCGGCGAGCGGCCAATAGGCGAAGACCACCGCGAACGCCGCGACGAGGAAGCGCGAGGCATCGGTCAATTGCCGCGCGAACAGCACGATCGCGAGCGCGCCGAGCGAGCGGGTCGGTTCTCTCGGCGTCTTCTCGCGATTGGGCCAGGCGCATTCGACCGCCGCGAGCAGCAGGGCGATGGCGACGAACATGGTCGCCGCATCCTCCGACATGGTCCGGGCCAGCCAGGCACCCGCCCATGCCGCAATGCCCGCTGTGACGGCCGAACTTGCCAGCGCCACGACCAGCAACGGGGTGGACGCGCCCAGTACGCCTGCCAGCCGCGCGACAAGCAATTGGTCGCGCGCGCCCGTGGCGGTCAGGAAGCTGGCGACCATGGCAAACAGCAGCGATGTCATGGCGGTCTCGGCTCCCCTTCCTCTACCCGTCAGCTTGCGATAGCACGGGCGCAAGGGAAACATAGAGGGGAGAGCAAGAGTGAAATTGGAACAGGGCATGGCAGCCGTCGTCACCGGCGGGGCATCGGGCTTGGGCAAAGCGAGCGCGCAGGCGCTGGCCGATGCCGGGCTCAAGGTGACGATCTTCGACGTCAATGACGAAGCCGGCGAAGCGCATGCCAAGGCCATCGGCGGCACCTTCGCGCATGTCGATATCACCGACGAACAAGCGGTGGTCGACGGTTTCGCCACGGCGCGCAGCGCACATGGCCAGGAACGCGTGACAGTCCATTGCGCAATGACCAGCCGCCGCGGCAAGACGCTCGGCTGGGACAAGGCAAGCGGCGGCTACAAACGGCTGTCGACCGAGGATTACGCGTTCGGGGCCGAAGGCATCCTCGTCTCGTCCTACCGGGTCGCCAGCCTGTCGGCGCTGGGCATGGCCAATGCCGAACCGCTCAACGAGGATGGCGAACGCGGCTGCATCACGCTGACCGCCAGCGTCGCCGCGCAGGATGGCCAGATCGGCCAGGTCATCTACGGTAGCTGCAAAGCCGGAGTAAACGGCCTCGTCCTGCCCATGGCGCGCGACCTGATGGATCTGGGCATCCGCGTAAACTCGGTCATGCCCGGCATTTTCGCGACGCCGCTGATGCTGGGCATGAAGGACCGCAACCCGCAGATGTGGGACCAGCTCAACGCCAGCGTGCCCTTCCCCAAGCGGCTTGGCCATCCGGAGGAATTCGCTTCGCTCATCTGCGAGATTGCGCGCAACAGCTACATCAACGCGCACCAGTTCCGGCTCGACGGCGCGATCCGCATGCCGCCCAGATAGCCAGGGCCGCGCGGGGCCTAGATGCACCAGTCCTTCTGCTGACCCTGCGGGGCCTTGCCGTCGAATTTCTCGCGGCCATGGATCATGTCGGCGGCCAGCCGGTGCACCGCCCGGCTGCCCGTGCTCTTGCACCAGAACGGGAATATCCCGTGTGCGATACACGCCAGCCCGGCGACCACCAGCCGTCCCCCGAAGCGCGATGCGCTGACGAGGTGCTCGCCATAGCTCTCGCCGATCGCATGGGGGTGGTCGGTGAAGATCGACATCGGGGTTGCTCCGCTGGCTAGATGAAATGCGCGAACGACAGCGCGAGGATGAAAGCGACGAGGGTCGATCCTACCACCGGCACGAACGAGCGCCAGCCATGCGCGAGGATTCCCGACAGATTGGCCTTGATCGCGGCAGAGGTTACCGCGAGCAGCAGGAAGAAGCTGGCCGCGCTGGCCCCCCATTCGCCGGCCATGGGCGGGAGTGCAACGGTGCTGTTGAGCGTCACCAATGCGGCGAACCCCGCGATGAACCAAGGGATACCCCGGCGTAGCGAAAGCACGGGTCCGGTGCCCGCATCGCGCGGCCCGCCGCGCTGCAGTAGCAGCCCGACCACGATCAGCAACGGTACCAGCATGGCCACCCGCGACAGCTTGACCACCGTCGCGACTGCCCCCGCCTCGTCCGAAAAGGCAAAGCCGCCCCCGATCGCCTGCGCGACATCGTGAATGGCCGCGCCGATCAGGAACCCCGCCTGCCGGTCGTCCAGCCCCAGCGCTCCGGCGAGCGCGGGATAGGCCACCAATGCCAGCGCGCTTGCCAGCGTGGTGCCAAGCACCACGATCGCAAAGCCTTCCTGCCCCACGCGCTTGCTGCCGATGATGCTCCATAGCGCCAGCGCCGCGGAAATCCCGCAGATCGCAGTCGCACCGCCGGCCAGCAGGCCGAACTGCCAGTCGAGCCGGACCAGCCGCGCGGCAAGGATGCCCGTGCCGATCACGCACGCCATGATCGCGAGCAGCGCCAGGAACGGTCCCGCCCCGAGGCTGGCGATTTCGGCAAAGGTCACGCGCAGGCCAAGCAGGACGATGCCGACCCGCAGCAATGTCTGCGAAGCGAGGTCGAGCCCCGCCAGGAGCCGCGCATCCTCGCTTGCGAAATTCAGCGCAAAGCCCAGCAACAGCCCGATCAGGATCGCGGGCGCGCCGTAATGCTCGCTCAGCCACAGCGCCGCGCAGGCGGCGATTGTGACCAGCAACAGCCCCGGCACCACCGCCAGCCACGAACGTTTCGCTCCGGGCGGCTCAAGCTGGAGCTCGCCGTAGAGATCGGCCATCCAGTAGTTGTCGGTCTTGTCGCGCATGGCCCCCATTCGCATGCATCGCGCCCGGCGGCGATACCGCCGACGCCGCCGATCCCCCGCAAACCGGACCTGGTGAGTGGAGCGGGTGAAGGGAATCGAACCCTCGTCGTCAGCTTGGGAAGCTGCTGCTCTACCATTGAGCTACACCCGCAAGGCATTGGCAGTCGCGGAGAAATCGAGCTGGCAACCGCGAGGGTCGTCAGTCGGCTCGCTCACGCTGCCTGCCATGCGCGGGCCGCTTGCCACGATCCCCGGCATTTGGTCAATACGGGACTGAACGGCACCCGCGCTCCGCGGGGATGAGGAGCCACCCGCGCCGCTTCCCACGCGCGGTTAGGAACGCATACGCGCCCGGAGCGCTGTTTCGCCTGAAGGGAAGGCACATGGCAGCACGCGCATATTGGCAGGGGCAGATCAGGCTGGCGCTGGTTTCGATCCCGGTCGAAATCTACTCGGCGACCAAATCGGGGGCGAAGATCCGGTTCAACCAGATCCACGAACCCAGCGGCAAGCGCATCTCCTACGAGAAGGTCGTGCCCGGGATCGGACCCGTCGATCGCGACGAGATCATCAAGGGCTACGAGGTTTCGAAGGGCAATTACGTCCTGCTCGACGAGGACGAGATCGACGCGGTCAGGATCGAGAGCAAGCGGACGCTGGAACTGGTGCAGTTCGTCGATGCCTGCGAAATCGACCCGCTCTATTTCGAAAAGCCCTATTACGTCGCGCCGCAGGACGAACTTGCCGAAGAAGCGTTCATCGTGCTGCGCGAGGCGCTGCGCAAGGCGAAGAAGGTCGCGCTGGGCCAGCTTTCGGTGCGCGGCAGCGAGAAGCTGGTCGCGGTGAAGCCCTGCGGCAAGGGACTGCTGCTCGAAACGCTGCGCTATGCCGATGAAGTGCGCGCAGGGCAGGCGTTTTTCGACGATATCGACGATGCCAAGCCGAAGAAGGAACTGCTCGAGCTGGCCAACACGCTGATCGAGCAGAAGAGCGCGCCCTTCGACGCGAGCGAGTTTCAGGATCGCTATGGTCAGGCGCTGCGCAAGCTGATCGACAAGAAGGCGAAGTCGAAGAGCAAGACCGCGGTGATCGAGGATGTCGACGATCCAGATTCCGGTGGCGGCTCCAACGTCATCGACCTGATGGCGGCGCTGAAGAAGTCGGTCGGGGAGGAGAAGCCGAAGAAGACCTCGCGGCGCAAGAAGTCCGCCTAGGCTATGGCTGCGCGCAAGGACCCCCTCGCCGAATACAACGCCAAGCGGGATTTCTCGCTGACCCCCGAACCGGCGGGCAAGCCGCTCGCCAGCGAGACCGGCAACCGCTTCATCGTCCAGAAACATGATGCGACCCGCCTGCACTGGGACTTGCGGCTCGAGGTCGATGGCGTGCTCAAGAGCTGGGCGGTGACCAAGGGGCCGTCGCCCGATCCCGATATCAAGCGGCTGGCGGTGCGGACCGAAGACCACCCGATGTCCTATGCCGATTTCGAAGGGGTAATCCCCAAGGGCGAATATGGCGGCGGCACGGTGATGCTGTGGGACCGCGGGACGTGGCAGCCGATCGAGGGCAAGAGCGCCAGCGACCTCGAGGAAGGGCATTTGCACTTCTGTCTCGAAAGCGAGCGGATGAAAGGCGAATGGCTGCTGATCCGGCTCAAGCAGAAACCCGGCGAGAAACGCGAGAACTGGCTGCTGCGCAAACTGCAGGACGACAATGCCGAAGCGGGCGACGGGCTGGTCCAGCGCGAATTGACCAGCGTGCTGACCGGGCGTTCGATGGCCGAGATCGCTGCCGACAAGCAGGGCGAATACCCGCTGGCGGGAAAGAAGGACGATGCCTTCCTTGCGCAGATGCAGAAAGCCTCTGCGCGCAATGCCGGCAAATCCAAACCCAAGCGCCGCAAGGCCGCCCCGCTGCCCGATTACCGCAAGCCGCAGCTCGCGACGCTGGTCGACGACGTGCCTGCCGGCAATCGCTGGATGCACGAGATCAAATTCGACGGCTATCGAACGTTGGTGGCGGTCAAGGGCGATACCGTCCGCGTGTTCACCCGCAACGGCAAGGACTGGACCGACAAGTTCGGTCCGCTGGTCGAAGCGATTGCCGCGCTCGACCTGCCCTCGTGCCTGATCGACGGCGAAGTCGTCGCTTACGACGGCAAGGGCAATCCCGATTTCTCCACCCTGCAACAGGTGCTCAAGCGCGGGCACGGATCGCAGGGCAAGAAGGACAAGCTCGCCTTGCATGCCTTCGACCTGCTCGAACTCGACGGCGAGGATCTGGCCAGCCTGCCCAATATCGAACGCAAGGAACGGCTCGAAGCGCTGCTCGATTCCGCCGATCCGCCGATCCATGTCGCCGAACACGTGCTGGGCGCGGGCGAACATCTCTACCGCGCAATGTGCGATGCGGGGCAGGAGGGGATTATCTCCAAGACCGTCGATGGCAAATATGCCGGGCGCCGCAGCAAGGCCTGGGTGAAGGTCAAATGCACGCGGCGACAGGAATTCGTGATCATCGGGTGGAAGAAGTCGAGCGCGAAGGGACGCCCGTTCGCTTCGCTGCTGGTCGCGCAGCACGAGGGCGACGACATCGTCTACAAAGGCAATGTCGGCACCGGATTTTCCGCCGACGATCTCGACGAACTCGCGGGCAAGATGAAGCGGCTGGCGCGCAAGACCCCGCCGGCGGAAGTCGACAGGGCCTCGTCGCGCGGGGTCACCTGGGTCACGCCGAAGCTGGTCGCGGAAATCGCCTTTGCCGAGTTCACTGCGGACGGGAATGTCCGACACGGCAGCTATCTGGGTCTGCGCGGCGACAAGGATGCGAGCAGCGTGCAGCCGGAAACGCCTGCCAAACCGGCCGAAACCAGCGACGCGGTCAGGATTTCCAGCCGCGACCGGGTGATCTTTCCCGACAGCGGCCAGACGAAGGGCGCGCTGGCGGATTATTACGAAGCGGTGGCGGCGATCATGCTGCCCTTCGCCGCGCGGCGCCCGATCAGCCTGGTGCGCTGCCCTTCGGGCCGGGCGAAGAAGTGTTTCTTCCAGAAGCACGATAGCGGCAGCTTTGGCGATGCAGTGCACCCCGTGCCGATCCGCGAGAAGGATGGCGGGCACGAGGATTACCTGTTCGTCGACGATGCGCGCGGGCTGCTGCAATGCGTGCAGATGGGGACGATCGAATTTCACGGCTGGTGCGCGCGTTCCGATGCGGTCGAACGGCCCGACCGGATGATCTTCGATCTAGATCCCGACGAGGGGCTGGGGTTCGACGAGGTCAAACAGGCGGCGCGCGACATCCGCGCCCAGCTGGCCGATCTCGGCCTGACCAGCTTTGCCATGCTGACTGGCGGCAAGGGCGTGCATGTGGTGGTGCCGCTGACGCCCGGCCATGACTGGGAGGCGCACAAGGATTTCTCGCGCCGGTTCGCCGAGGCGCTGAGCATGGCCGAGCCCGACCGCTTCACCGCCACCATGAGCAAGGCCAAGCGCAAGGGGCGGATCTTCATCGACTGGCTGCGCAACCAGCGCGGGGCGACGGCAGTGGTGCTCTATTCGGCGCGAGCGCGCTCGGGTGCGCCGGTGGCCATTCCGCTGGCCTGGAACGAGCTCAAGACGATGGAGAACGCACATCCCTATTCGATCGACGATGCCAAGACCCTGCTCGATCGCGCGCAATCGAAATCGCTCCACGGCTGGGGCTTCGCCGACCAGCGGTTGCCCGACCTGTAGGCCGCGCCTCGGCGAATCCATAAATTTGCGCAAATGCGGACACCTTTCGCGCGGAAAGGGTTAATCGGGTAAAGGAGGCGTCCTTGGCCGAGACAATATCCGTAAATGGAACCCAGCACCCGATCCCCGAAGACCCGCGGGTCTCTCTTCTCGATTTCCTGCGCCGCGATGTCGGCCTGACCGGCACCAAGAAGGGCTGCGATCATGGCCAGTGCGGGGCCTGCACGGTCATCGTCAACGGCATCCGCATCAACAGCTGCCTGACGCTCGCCGCGATGCACGATGGCGACAGCGTGACAACCATCGAGGGACTCGGCACGCCCGACGCGCCCTCGCCCTTGCAGCGCGCATTCCTTGAGCATGACGGCTTCCAGTGCGGCTATTGCACGCCGGGGCAGATCTGTTCGGCCACCGCGATGATCGAGGAGTTGGCGAATGAATGGCCGAGCGATGCGAGCGGCGATCTCGGCGCCATCAAACTGAGCGACGACGAAATCCGCGAGCGGATGAGCGGCAATCTGTGTCGCTGCGGCGCTTATGCCAATATCGTTGCCGCGATTCGCGAAGTGGCCGAGGAGGAGGTTACGTGAGGCCCTTCCAGTACAGCCGCGCACGGACGCTGGCGGATGCGGCGCAAATGCTCGCCGAACCCGAAACCACCGCAATCGCCGGCGGGACCAATCTGCTCGACCTGATGAAGCTGCAGGTCGAGACCCCCGGGCAACTGGCGGACGTCAACCGGGTGGGCTTTGCGGAGATCGAGGACACCGACGATGGGGGGCTGCGCATCGGCGCGCTGGCCACCAATACGGCGACCGCGGTGCACCCGCGGGTCCGCGCGGACTATCCCGTGCTCGCGCGGGCGATCCTGGCCGGGGCGACGCAGCAATTGCGCAACAAGGCCACCACCGGCGGCAATTTGTGCCAGCGCACGCGCTGCTTCTATTTCATGAATATCGACCAGCCGTGCAACAAGCGCGAACCCGGTAGCGGCTGCGGCGCGATCGACGGGATTGCCAAGCTGCATGCGATCCTCGGCACCAGCGAAGAGTGTATCGCCACCTATCCCGGGGACATGGCGGTGGCGCTGAGCGCGCTCGATGCGACGGTCCATATTGCCGACGGCGATACCGAGCGGAGCGTCCCGGTGCGCGATTTCCATTGCCTGCCGGGCGATACGCCGTGGATCGAGAATGTCCTCGAACCCGGCGAAGTGATCACAGCGGTTACGCTGCCGCGCCCGGTGGGCGGAACGCAGCTTTACCGCAAGGTGCGCGAACGCTCGTCCTATGCCTTCGCCTTGGTGTCGATCGCGGCGGTGGTCGAAATGGAAGGCGGCAAGATTGCACGCGCCGATCTCGCCTTTGGCGGCCTTGCCCACAAGCCGTGGCACGATCCGCGGATTGCCGAGACGCTGGTCGGGCAGGTCCCGTCTGCCGAACTGTTCGATGCCGCGGCCGACGTGCTGCTCGAAGGCGCACGCGGCTACGGCGAGAACGACTTCAAGATCCCCCTGGCACGGCGCACCCTGCATGCGGTGCTGTCGCAAGCGACGGAGGACGCCGCATGAGCGCGCATCTCAAGCAGGACGAGCCCGATACCGCCAACCGGCTGGATTCGATGAAACAGGGCGTGATCGGGAAACCGCTTACCCGCGTCGAAGGGCTGGCCAAGGTCACGGGGACCGCCCCCTACGCTGCCGAATACCCGGTGGATGGTTGCGCCGAAGGTGTGCTGGTCACGGCGACGATTACACGCGGCGAGATTGTCCGGATCGACAAGGACAGCGTGCTGGACCGGCCCGGTGTCATTGCGGTGATCGACGATGAACGGCTGACCACGCGCGCCGCCCAGGGCACTGCGAATGAGGCGCCCCAGCAATCGCCGCAAACCGTCTGCTATTGGGGCCAGCCCATTGCACTGGTGGTGGCGGAGACTTTCGAACAGGCACGCGATGCGGCGAAGCATCTCGTCGTCGAATATCGCGAAGAGCCGGGCGCGCCGCTGTTCCCCGCCGAGGTCGAGGCGGAGGAACAGGAGGACGAGACCGTCCGGCAGGGCGATCTGGCGCAGGCCATGTCTGCCGCCGCGCATAGCGTCGAGGTCACCTACACCACCAAGGGGCATGCTTCCGCGGCGATGGAACCGCATGCCGCCATTGCCGAGTGGGATGGCGAGAAATTGACCGTCCACGCATCGCTGCAGATGCTGAACTACAATATCACCGAGCTGGCGGATTCGCTGGGCCTCGAGGAAGACAAGGTCAGGCTGGTCTCGCGCTTCGTCGGCGGCGGGTTCGGCTCGAAACTGGGAATCAGCGAGGAAACCGTCGCCGCATCGCTTGCGGCCATCGAACTCCAGCGCCCGGTGCGCGTCGTCATGTCCCGGCAACAGGTTTTCCAATGCATCATGCGCCGGTCCGAAACGACCCAGCGCCTCCGGCTGGCAGCGGATGGGGATGGCAGACTGGTCGGCTTCGGCCATGAAGCACTGGTCTCGAACCTGCCGGGCGAAACCTTCGCCGAACCCGTGCTGCAATCCTCGCACTTCCTCTATGGCGCCGACAATCGCGAGCTGATGCTCAACGTCGCGCGGATCCACCTTATGACCGCTGGCTCGGTGCGCGCACCGGGCGAAGCGGTCGGGATGCCCGCGCTCGAAGGCGCGATGGACGTGCTTGCCGAGGAGGTGGGTATCGATCCGGTCGAACTGCGGCTGCGCAATATCCCCGAAGACGATCCTGAAGAGGGCCTGCCGTTCTCGTCGCACAAGCTGGCCGAATGCCTCAGGCAGGGCGCCGAGGCCTTTGGCTGGGACGCGGGGCCGCGCAAGCCGCGGATGACGCGCGAGGGCGAATGGTGGGTCGGGACCGGGATGGCGAGCGCCGCCCGCGTTCACAATGTCGGCGAAGCCAAGGCGCGCGTCACGCTCAAGCCCGACGGCACCGCGCTGGTCGAAACCGACATGACCGATATCGGCACCGGGACCTATACGATCCTCGCCCAGATCGCAGGCGAAATGCTCGGTCTCGATACCGCCGACGTGCTGGTCGACCTTGGCGACACCCGCCATCCGCGCGGTCCGGGTTCGGGCGGCAGCTGGGGCGCGTCTTCAAGCGGTTCGGCGGTCTATGTGGCGTGCAAGGCGCTGCGCGAGGAACTGGCGTCGCGTGTCGGCGTGGCCGAGACCGAGCTCGATCTCGCCAATGGCCAGGTCGTCGGCGGCCAGACGCTGGTACAATTGCTGGGTGGTGAGGACCTCGCGCAGGAAGGCCATTACGAACCCGGCGCGATCGACGACGACTTTACCGCGGCGGGATTTGGCGCCTTCTTCGCACAGGTGCGGGTCAACCATTATACCGGCGAAACCCGCGTCGATCGCATGCTGGGCGCGTTCGGTTTCGGCCGCGTGCTCAACCGCAAGACCGCGCGTTCGCAATGCCTTGGCGGGATCACCTGGAGCATCGGAGCGGCGCTGACCGAAGCGCTCGAATTCGATCCGCGCGATGGCCATCTGGTGAATTGTGATCTGGCCGAATACCATGTCCCGGTGCACCGCGACGTGCCCGATCTCGAGGTCATCATGGTCGAGGAACGCGATCCCGCGGCCAGCCCGATCCAGGCCAAGGGCATTGGCGAGCTGGGCATGTGCGGCGGCGCCGCGGCGATTGCCAATGCGATCTACCACGCCAGCGGCGCACGGCTGTTCGACTATCCCATGACCCCCGACCGCGTGCTGGCGTGCATGCCCGATTGATGCTGGCCGACCCGGCTCTCCATCTTTCCGCCGACGAGGACCATGCCGCGCTGGTCGCAGCCTGCGAGCCGGGCGTCGGGCTGTGTACGATTGTCGGGATCGAGGGCAGCTTCTCGCGGCGGCTGGGCGCGCAACTGGCGGTGCGTCCCGATGGGACGACAATAGGCAGCCTGTCCGATGGCTGTCTGGAGGCGCAACTCGCAACCGATCTGCGCGCGCGAGCGGGCCCGCGCGTGATCCGCTATGGAAGCGGTTCGGCGATGGTGGATTTTCGCCTGCCCTGCGGCGGCGGGCTGGATATCCTGCTCGATCCTGCACCCGACCGCCTCGCATGTCGCGAGACCGTACAAGCACTCGACAGCCGCCGCCCGGCCATACTCCCGCTGCCATCCCCGTCCCCGCTGGCTGAGCGTCGCTATCACCCGCGCCTGAAAATCGCGGTTATCGGCGAGGGGCCCGAACTCGACGCCTTTGCTCGGCTCGGGGACGCGATGGGACTGCATGTCGCGCTACATCGCAAGGACGACCTCACGCTCGGCTCGCCCGCCCCGCATGTCACGCTCGACCGCTGGACCGCCGCGCTGCTGCTATTCCACGATCACGAATGGGAAGCCGCACTGCTCGAACAATTGACCTCGGGCCAGGCATTCTACATCGGCGCGCAGGGCGGCGAGAATGCGCGGATCGAACGCGCGCTGACGCTCGCCGCGCGCGGCGTCGACGAGCAGGCCATCGCGTCCATCCGCAGCCCGATTGGCCTGATCCCTTCCTGCAAGTCGCCCACCACGCTGGCGCTGTCCGCGCTGGCGGAGATCGTTGCCGAATATGAGCGATTGCGTGCCGCCGATTGACCCCGAGGTGGGCTTCATCCTGCTTGCCGCGGGCCGGGGAAAACGGTTCGGCCGCGACAAGCTCACTCAGGACTTCCGCGGCCAGCCGCTATGGTCGTGGGTTGCGCTGGCTGCGGAAGAAGCGGGATTTGCGCAGCGCTACATCGTGAGCGGCCCGCATTCGGCCATCCCGGAGCGGAGCGGCTGGCATACGGTAACGAATAACCATGCCGCCGAGGGCATGGGCACCTCGATTGCTGCGGGTGTGCGCGCCGCGCAGGATTGCTCGCGCGTGGTCATTGCGCTGGCCGACATGCCGCTGGTCGAGCCTGCCCATCTCCGCCTGCTGGCTGAACCCGCTGGCCCGGTATTCACCCGCTATGCCAGCGGCGTCGAAGGATCCCCCGCAGGCTTTCCGCGCAGCGTCTTCGATCGCCTATGCGCCTTGCAGGGCGAGGCTGGTGCGCGGAGCCTCGGTCTGCCGGACGCAACAACGATCGCCCCGGCCAGCGCCGCGGCGCTGGCGGACATCGATACGCCCGAAGACCTGCTCACGCTCTCGTCGCGGCACACTGCCGGGCGCCGCT
Source organism: Qipengyuania sp. Mu-71 (assembly GCF_036867055.1). NCBI lineage: Bacteria > Pseudomonadati > Pseudomonadota > Alphaproteobacteria > Sphingomonadales > Erythrobacteraceae > Qipengyuania > Qipengyuania sp. Mu-71. Next base: position 2,156,505 of record NZ_JBAJHR010000001.1, read on the forward strand.
AACCCCTTCGGCCATCCCGTGTTCCCAGCTTACGCAATGATGGTTGGGAGGCAGCGATGCCGCCTCGCCCGTTAGCCGGGGGAAGCCAATCAAGGGGACCAGTTTTGCATATCGTATCGCTCGCACTCGGCGGCTGCCTGAAAGGCGAGCCGGTCCGGTACGGGATCACCGAAGATACGGGGGGGCACATCACCTACATCCTGGGCGAGATGGAAGCGCTTGCCCGGCGCGGCGATGTGGAAATGGCGGAAGTCATTACACGGCGGTTCGACGATCCGCGGCTCGGCGCGATCCATGCCGAGGCCGAAGAATGGCTTGGTCCCAAGCTGGTCATACGGCGGATCGACAGCGGCAACCGGCGCTATCTGGCGAAGGAAGCGCTGAGCGCCGACCGCGCCGCCTTTACCGAAGCGCTGATTGCGGAGCTGGGGCAGCGCGAGCGCTTGCCCGACCTCATCCACGCGCATTTCGCCGATGCAGCGGATGTGGCGCGCAAGGTCGAAGACGCGCTGGGCATTCCTTTCATCTACACCGCGCATTCTCTCGGCATGGACAAGCGCATGGCAATGCCTGCGCCCAGCGCCGCGCTCGAGGCGCGGATCGCGGAAGAGGACCGGGCGATCGCGGGTGCGCGGGCAATCATCGGTTCGTCGCGCGACGAATGCGAACGGCAGCTTGCGGCTTATCCTTCGGCCCGGATCGGCAAGATCCATCGCCTGATCCCGGGGATCGACCGCAGCGCCGCGGGCGGGGAAATCTCGTCGGCGATCGAACTCGTTTCCCCGTTCCTGCGCGAACCGATGAAGCCCGTGGTGCTGGCGATCGCCCGCCCCGTCCACAAGAAGAACCTCGTCCGGCTGGTCGAAGCCTTTGGCAAGTCGCCTACGCTGCGCGAACAGTGCAATCTGGTGGTTCTCGCCGGGCTGCGCGACGATCTGCAATCGGGCGAAGCGGAGCAGCAGGATGTGCTGCGCGGTCTCGTCGATGCCATCGACCGCCATGATCTCTATGGCAAGGTCGCCTATCCCAAGTCGCACACGCGCCGGCAGGTCAAGCAACTCTATACTCTCGCCGCCCGGACGCGCGGCGTATTCGTCAATCCGGCACTGATGGAGCCCTATGGCCTGACATTGGTCGAGGCTGCGGCGCATGGCGTTCCCGTCGTCGCCAGCAAAATCGGCGGCCCGCAGGACATCGTCGGGGAGCTCGAGCATGGCTTGCTGGTCGACCCGGCGAACGAGCGCGAAATCAGCCAGGCGATCGAGCGATTGGCAACCGATCGCCAACTGTGGGAAACCTGCTCGCACAATGGACAGGCCAACAGCCGGGAGGTCAACTGGGATGCCTATGCGGGCGGCTTCATGGCAATCGCCAGGCAGGTCACCGCGCCCGCCACCTCGCTGCGCCCGCGGCCTGCCCATTTGCTGGTCAGCGATCTCGACAACACGCTGACCGGGTGCGACCGCGGTGCAACGCGCATCGGGCGGTTCTTCCAGCGGCAGGCGCAGTTCGGCTTCGTCATCGCCACCGGTCGCTCGATCGTCGAAGCGCGGCGGTTGGTGCGCGACTGGAAGCTGCCCGACCCGCGCGCCTGGATAACTTCGGTGGGGACCGAGATCTATGTCGAACGTGGCGGCGATCTGGTGCTCGACACCGACTATGCCGACGGCATCGGCTATGAATGGCATCCGACTGCCATCGACGATGCGCTGGACGACCTGCCGGTTTTGATCCCGCAGGCGAGCTACGAGCAACGCCCCTTCAAGCGCAGCTACTTTGCCAACTCGCCCGAGATGGCGGGGCAAGTCGAGGACCGGCTGCGCAGCCACGGTATTCCGGCGCGCGTCGTGTTCAGCCACGACCGCTTGCTCGACGTCCTGCCCCCCATGGCAGGCAAGGCAGCGGCGATGGGGCATGTTGCCCGCATGTTCGACGTGCCGGTCGAGCAAGTCTTTGCGGCCGGCGACAGCGGCAATGACGAGGATATGCTGACTGCCTGCCAGAATGCGATCATGGTAGGCAATCACGCGGCGGAGATCGCCGCCTTGGCGAGGCGCCCCAATGTCTATCTGGCGCGGCGCAGCCACGCAGCCGGCACGCTTGAGGGCATTCTTGCACAGCACCGCGCGCAGCGACTTCGCGAGCGCCGGGATACGAGGATTTCAGCATGAGCATGACCGGACCCATCGGCTATTTCGTCCATCACCAGGGGCGCGGCCATGCCGAGCGCGCGGCGGCGATCGCCAATGAATTGATCGGGTCGCGCGGCGTGACGCTGTTCTGCGCGCGGGACGACATCTTCCCCGTTCTCGACGAGCGGATCGAAATTCGGAAAATCCCCTCGCTGTTCGAACCCACCGGGCAGGAAGCGCCCGCCATGGCAGCGCTCCCGATGCCCGCGACGGTTCACTGCGCCCCGCTCGGCTGGCCGACGATTACCGATGCCATTGCCACGCTTTCGGGGTGGTTTGCGCAGGCCCGCCCCGCCCTCTTCGTGACCGATGTCTCCGCCGAACTGGGCCAGTTGGCGCGGCTGTGTTCGGTGCCGCATGTCGCGGTGCTCCAGCATGGCGAGCGCGGCGATGCGGGGCATTTGGCGGCCTATGATAGCGCGGTCGGCCTGCTGGCTCCCTATTCGGAACGGATCGAACAGCACGACCGCCCTGCCTATCTGCGCCGCAAGACGCAGTACGCCTCGGGCGTGGGGATCGACTGTTCGCCGTTCCCCGCCAAGCGCGAGGCGCGGCGCAAGCTCGGACTGGGCGAGGAGGACGAGATCGTGCTGGTCATCGCCGGCGGCGGCGGGGAAGGCACCCCGTCAACACCGCTGACGCTGGGCGCGCGCGCCGAGCCCGAGGCTCGCTGGATTACCATCGGCAAGGTCCGCAGCGAATGGCACGAGACCCCGCCGGGCAATCTCGACCATCGCGGCTGGGTCGAAAACCCGCGCGACTGGATCGCCGCGGCGGACCGCGTTGTCTCGTCCTGCGGGAATACCACCGTCCATATGGTGCTGGCCGCGGGCAAGCCCTGGGTGGTGATCCCCGAATGGCGCTATTTCGACGAACAGTTCTGCAAGGCCGAAGTGCTCGATCGCGAAGGGCTTGCAGCGGTCTCGCGCCACTGGCCTTCGCACCCCGCCGCGTGGGAGCGGCTGTGGTCGGCCGCGGCGCTGATCGATGTCGAGCAGCAGCGGGCGATCATCGAACCGCGCCCCGCGCAAGCCGCAGCGACCTGGCTCGACACGCTCGCGACCGAGCTGTGGCAGGGGACGGAAGGCAAGCCCGCGCTGGAGATCGTGGCATGAAGATATCGGTTTGCACACTCGCGCATGGCCGCGAAGACCATCTGCGCAACCTGGTCAGCGGATTGAACCATTCGCGCCGCCCGCCGTGCGAACTGGTGGTCGCGGTCATGCAGGACAATCGCTACGATCTTCCGAGCACGAGCTTCCCGGTCCGGCAGGTATTGCTGGGCAGCCAGGGCATCTGCCTCGCGGAGGCGAGGAACACCGCCGCCGAACAGGCGCGCGGCGAATTGCTGATCTTCCTCGATGTCGACTGCATCCCATCGCCGGGATTGATCGAGGACTATGCCGCCGCCTGTGCCTTCAACGAAGGCGTGCTGATGGGCGAGGTCGGCTATCTCCCGCAGGGCGCGACCGAGCAGGGCATCGACTATGCGCGGTTCGAACGGCTCGCGGTCACGCATCGCGACCGCGCCGGTCCGCCGCGCGGAATGGTCGGGCACTGCGGCGACTACCGCTGCTTCTGGTCGCTCAATTTTGCGCTGCCCGCCGCAACCTTCCGCGACCTCGGCGGGTTCGATCCGCGCTATGTCGGCTATGGCGGCGAGGATACCGATTTCGGTCGCACGATTGTTGCGCATGACGTGCCGCTGTGGTGGGCGCGCGGGGCGAAGGCCTATCACCAATATCACAAGCATCACATGCCGCCGGTCCACCATCTCGACAGCGTGGTCGCCAATGCGCAGATCTTTGCCGAGAAATGGGGCGAGCCGACGATGCAGCACTGGCTTCGCGCTTTCCGCCTCATGGGGCTGATCGAGCCCGATGGAAACGGCGGCTGGATCAAGCTGCGCGAACCGGGCGAAGCGCATTTTGCACTCACCCGGCAACAGGAACACCAGCCCTATGCGAGCAGTTCGGTCGTGCTCGAAGAGCTCGAGGCCCAGGCGAGCCGCGGCAAGGAAGCGAGCCGCGCACCGGCGATGACCTTGGCGTAGCAACGCTCGTAGCCTGCGATCATCGCCCCGATCGAGAGCGTGCTGGTAGCCCGTTCGCGGCACGCCGCGCGATCGATCGAACCAAGCCGCCGGATGGCGTGCGCCAGCGCGCCGACATCGCCGCCTTTGACCAGGATCCCGCAGTCTCCCACGACTTCGGACAGCGCCCCGCGATCGAACCCTGCGACGGGCGTGCCGCAGGACAGCGCTTCTGCCGCCACCAGGCCGAACGGTTCGTCCCACAAGGGCGTGACCAGCGCGCCCCGGGCCTGCGCGACTTCCTGTCGCAAGTGTTCGGCGCTGCGGTGTCCGTGAAATTCGATTCCCCCGTCAAGGAAGGGTTCTACCTTGGCGGCGAAATAGGCAGCATCTTCGACCGGTCCGAAAATCTTCAGCCGTGCCCGCGCCTTGCGCGCCGCCTGGATCGCTTCGGCCAGCCCCTTGTCGGGGACGATACGGCCCACCCATGTCAGATAGTCGCCCGGCTCACCCGCGGGCACCCAGCGATCGGTATCGATACCGTTGGGGATCACCTCGAGACCGGGACACCCGCGATCGGCCCATAGGGATTGCTGGTCATGCGAGGTCACGGTGAAGCCGATATTCGGCTGCACGCGCGCCGCTTCCACGGCATCGAACATCGTCCCGAAAGACGGGACATGCTGCGAGGTTACGCAGGGAATCCCCGCTTGCGCGCACCAGGCGATGATTTCGGGAAACAGCGAGTTGTTGTGGACCACATCATACCCGCCCCCGCCGATTTTCAGCAGCACGCGCTCGAAGGCGGCGCGCTGGTAGGCGGCGAGTTCGCTGGTGCCGCGATAGACGCGCCAGGGCAGCACCTCGTCATAGGGCGCCGCGCAGATCGGCACCAGGTTCTCGTCATGCGACCCTTCGGCGGCGAAGAGATCGACCTCGTGCCCGGCTGCGCGCAGCCCGCGGCACAGCATGTCGCAATGCGCCTCCATCCCGCCCCCGAAGGGTTCGGCGATAGCATGGCGGATATGGGCGAGGACCGCGATTTTCATAGGCGGATCGGGCTGGTGAAAGACATGTCAGGCAAACGCGCCATGAGCCGCGCTTCGGCAAAGCTAACATTTATACAATGTGCTACCGGAACGGCCGACACCGCATTGCATTTTGTCGACAGGAGGACATGATGGCGCTCACCGACGAGCTGGACCGCTATCCCAAGACTGGACGGTTCCTGACCGGGCGCTTGCGGCACGACATGAGCGATGCCGAGAAGTCCGAACTCGAAGGTCTGGTCGCGCGGACGCTGACGCTGCAAGACGGCGAGCGGCTGATCGCGCGCGGCGAGGAATGCGATTGCTCCACGCTGCTGATCGACGGCTTCGTCCTGCGCACGCTGGAAAGCGAGGACCGGCGCTATGCGGTGAGCTTTCACGTGCCGGGGGATTTCGTCGACCTGCACTGCTTCGCGCTCAAGCGGCTCGATCACAATATCGATTGCGTGGGGTCGGTGACGCTCGGTCAGGTGCCGCATGCAGCGATCGCGGACGTGATGGGGAACCGCCCGCATCTGGCGCGCCTGTTCTGGTTCTCGACCCTGCTCGACGCGGCGATGCACCGCGAATGGATCATGAAGCTCGAACAGCTCACCGCACCTAAGCGCATTGCGCATATCTTCGCCGAAATCTGGCGTCGGCTCGAAATGGTCGGCATCGGCTATGCCGATGGCTTCGAGACCCCGCTGCGGCAAAGCGACATTGCCGATATGTGCGGTGCGACCTCGATCCACACCAACCGCGCGCTGGCCGACCTCAGGAAGAACGGGCTGGCCGATTTCCAGCGCGGCAAGGTACGGATTGCGGACCGCACGAGGCTGGAGGCCTATGCCGGCTTCAACCCCGATTACCTGTATGGCGACGGCGCCTTGTCGCTGCGCGAATTCGCGTGAGCCACCGCCCCAATCGCTTCGTGTTCGTCGCCGGGCTGCATCGGACCGGAACGAGCCTGCTGGCGCGTATTCTCGGCGCGCATCCGGCGGTCGGCGGCATCGAAGGCGCGCCGGTGCCCGAGAACGAGGGATGCTATCTGCAGGGCGGTATCCCGCATACCGCATGCGACGGCCGACCGGGGCATTATGCGACCGACCCGCGCCAGCATCATACCGAAGGGTCGCGCTGGAATACGCTGGAAACGCAGCAACGGATGCTGTCGGACTGGTCGCCATGGCTGGACCGGGGCAAGCCCTGGTGGCTCGAGAAATCGCCGGTAAACCTGACCCGGATGCGATTGTACCAGCAGCTGTTTCCCACCTCGCAATTCATCGTGATCCTGCGCCATCCCGAAATGATGGCGGCAGCGCTGGAGAAATGGGTCGATCACGAGCCGCATGCGCTCATCCGCTACGCGCTCGATGCCTATGATCTCGTGGCCGGGGACCTGCCTGTCCTGCATGCCGCGCTGGTCATTCGCTACGAGGATCTCGTCGCCCGCCCCGATGTTACGCGGCAGGCGCTGTTCGCCTTTCTCGACCTCGCCGATCACGACCCCGGCATTGCACTGCGCGATGGCAATGCCGACTATGCAGCCGCACACCGCGCGACCGGCGACCTTGCCGGGCGCCTCACAAACTGGGGCTATGGCGTCGGCGGAAAGGTCGCGGACTTCACCCCGCTCTGCGCGCATCCCCTGCGGCGGGTCCAAGAAGCAACCGCGCGGGTCTTGACCGCGCAAGCGGGCGAAAAATGATGCCGGGGCGCAAAAAGAACAGAAAGCTAACATGCGTTAATAGACGGTGTTTGCGCGACTTGCTTTACCGCGCGCGATGAACGGGACCACCGAACTCCTGGGAACGGCAAGCTTCCCCCTGACCGGCAATTTCCTCGCCGGACGCCTGCGTCACAACCTCAGCCTCGACGATCTGCAATATATCGAGGGGCTGGTGGAAAGCGTCGAGGAGCATGACGACGGTGCGCGTCTGCTGTCCCGCGGCATCAAGACCGATCGCAGCACGATCCTGATCGAGGGATACATCTTCCGCACCATCGAGAGCGGCAACAAGCGGTTCATCACCGGTGTCCATGTCCCGGGGGACTTCGTCGACCTGCACGGCTTTGCGCTCAAGCGGCTCGATCACAATATCGACGCCGCAGGTAAGGTGAAGGTGGGTTCGGTCAGCCATGAGACGCTGCGCACGGTGATGCGCGACCGGCCGGGCGTGGCGCGGGCGATGTGGTTCGCCACGCTGCTCGATGCGGCGATCCATCGCAAATGGATCCAGACGCTCGAACAGCTCGATGCGCCGCAGCGGATCGCGCATCTCTATGCCGAATTGCACACGCGCCTGGAATTGGTCGGGCGCGGCGTGACGCGCGCGCTGCGGACGCCCTTCACCCAGTTCGACATGGCCGACATGTGCGGGGTGAGCGCGATCCACGCGAACCGCGCCGTGGGCAAGTTACGCGAACTGGGCATTGCAGAAATCCGGCGCGGCGATTTGTACACCAGCGACTGGGCCGCGCTGAAACGCTATGCGCAGTTCGACCCCGATTACCTTTATGGCGACGGACCGCTGAAGGTGAAGGAAGACTGGGACTAGTCTTTCAGGTCATCCGGGCAGTGAACGTCGGACAATGCCTCGGCATCGCCCCAGCGCACATCCTGGCGCGGGATCACCGACAACTCGCCATTGGTTTCGAGCACCACCCAATTGGCATCGGCGTTGGCGGTGATACCGTTCTGCCGCAATGCGGACCGGATCTCTTCCTCCGAAATCCGCGTACGCTCCATCGCGTCGCGCAGATAGTCGCCCTTGTGCGTCAGCAGCGTCGGCTCGGCCTTGACGACGTCGGCGACGGTCTCGCTTTGCTGGACCATCCGGGTGGTCAGATACTGGCAGGCTGCCAGCACGATGATCGCGGTCACCGCATCGAGCGTCGCAACATTGCGCAGCAGGATGCCGCTCGCCGCCAGGCTGCCAACTGCGACGTTGATGATCCAGTCGAAATTGTTGAGCTCGCTGGTCGTGCGCTTGCCGACCAGGCGCACCATGATGATGATCAGGACGTAGAAGAGAAAGGCATTGCCGGCGATTTCGAGCATCCGGGGCCAGCCGGACCAGAAATTGATGGCCTCAGCCACTCGCGCTCACCTCATAGTCGATCGGCCTGAACGATCCGCCGTTGGAATCGTAGGCCGAACAGGCGGTAAGACCGATGATCAAATCCATCTCCGCGCGCATGACGATCGTGTCGCCCGGCTCGCTCAGCGGCGGCTTGACCGTCAGCACACCGCTATCGCCATCGACCGGGACATTCATGAACAGGTTGAACGCGGTCGGAATGTCGTCCGGGCCGATGCCATAGGGCTCCAGCGCCTCGGCCAGATTGCCGAAGCAGCCCCGGTGGAGCGGCTTGTCGGGATAGAAATGCTTGAACGTGTCTTCCGAACACGGGGTCAGCAGGAAATCATGCCGTTTGACCGTATCCGACGTGATCGTCAGCATCGGGTTCGACCGGTTCGACCACAGGCGGTGCCCCCGCCCAAGCCGGATGGTTTCTTCATAATCGAAGGTGCGCCCGTTGGAGATAACTTCGCGGACGTCCTGCGCGTTGTAGGCCAGCAGGTCGGACACTTGGCTGCCTTCGGGATCGCAGACGGTGAGCTGCGCGCCTTTCGGCAGTTCGAACGCCACGCCGCTGCGCGGTTCTATGCGGTTCATTGCTTCTCCATTCGGGGATCGCGGAACGGGCAGGACCAGTCGTCATCGACGGCCCGGCCGCTATATTGGCGCGCTTCGCTGCTCTCGCCGTGGCGGGCGAGCATTGGGTTGATATCGCCTGCCAGAGTGCGGTCGCGCTCGAGGATTGCCTCGCGCATGCGCTCGTACCGCCCGTCCTCGCGCAGCGCTTCGAACTGGTTGTGCAGGTTGAAGACCATCGTCGGATAGGCAAAGCGCCGCGCCGGGCGCGAGGCATGCGGGTGCAGGCCGACGACGAAATAGGCTTCGCCGCCAAAGCTGAGCGAGAAATGCGGATCGGTCGGATCGGGGCTGACGCTGGGATCGTAGCTCTGGCCGAGCCATTTGTCCTTTTCGGCAAAGGACTGGAGCCGTTCCCACAACAGGCTTTCATATTCGCTCTCGTCGAGCGAGCCGGGTTGCTCGAACACCACCGCCATGCTGCGCAGGCCTTCGGGATCATTGCGATACCGCTCGGCCCATTCGATCAGCCGGTCGTGGATCCGCAGATCATCCCAGCCGCTGCGCATGTCGTGCGCGACGAGCACGTCGAGCAGGTCGCGCGCCTGGGCCGATTTTGCACCGACGCAGGGGAACGCGGTATCGGCGATATGCGCACGGAACTGCGCTTCGATGTCGCGGGCAACGCTATCGTCGACCGCCATGACGCCGGGCTTCATTGCGACGACACCCCCTCGGGCACGAATTGCAGATTTGTGTCCTTCGTGCGGCCCATCGACCAATTGGCCTGTAGGCGAACCTTGGGATTGGGCGCGCACCAGATCTCGCCCGACCCGTCGAGCGCGGTGACCCAGATCAGATTGTGTTCGACCCCATAGTCGATCACGGCAAAGGCCAGCCCCGCACCCTTGTCGGTCACCAGCACCGGAAGCGGTGGATTGAGTTGCGTGAACACCGGAAACCTCGCGTTAAGCCCATCATACGGCCGCAGGGCCCGCGCGCCGCGCCAGCCCCACGTATGCAACCACGCGCCCGGTCGGACGCGCGTATCACTACCGACCAAACGCGCTTGCGCGCTCGTTGATCCGAGACTGACATGCGTTAGCTTGCGTTAAAGAGGGGCGAGCGTTCGGGAATGCGGCGCAGTCGGGCACGATCCCTGCGCCCCGATTGGCTTTCCCCCGCCGCCGCGCTAGGCCGCGCGCAAACGTATATCTGAAGGACGGGCCGCGATACCATGATCAGCGACGACAGGATTATCTTCGGGCTTCTGGCCCTGGTTCTGGGCTTCGTATTTGCGACGCGCGACCGGCCCGGCTGGCAGCGCTTCTACGTTTTCGTGCCGATCATCCTGGTCTGCTATCTCGTCCCCAGCCTGATGACGACCTTCGGGCTGATCGACGTATCCGAAAGCAATCTGTGGCCGGTGGCGAAGGATTATTTCCTGCCTGCCGCGCTGTTCCTGATGACGCTGTCGATCGATATCAAGGGGATCCTCGGCCTCGGCAACAAGGCGATCGTCATGTTCCTGACCGCCACGGTGGGCATCGTCCTCGGCGGACCGCTGGCATTGTGGATCGTGGCGCAGTTCGAACCGTCGATCATCGGTTCGGGCGATACGGCCGCGTGGCGCGGGTTGGCGACGCTGGCGGGAAGCTGGATCGGCGGCGGCGCCAACCAGACCGCGATGCTCGAGGTCTATGGCTACCCGCTCGAGGGCTTTGCCGCGTTGCTGGCGGTCGACATCATCGTCGCCGAAATCTGGATGGTGTTCCTGCTCTATGGCGCGGGCGCGCATGAGCGCGTCGACAAATGGCTGGGCGCGGACAGTTCGTCGATTGCCCGGCTGCGCGACACGATGGCCGATTACACCGCCAGCATCGAACGCGTCGCCAAGGCCAATGACTATGTCCTGCTGTTCGGCGCGACCTTCGCCATCGTCGGGCTCGCGCATCTGCTCGGCGGCTGGCTGGGCGGCTGGTTCGCTGCAATGCAGGGCGAAGACGCGACGCTGGCGAGCGAATTCTTCTGGGTCGTGGTCATCGCCACCACCGCGGGGCTGGCCGCCAGCTTCACCCGCGCACGCGAGCTGGAAGGTATCGGCGCCAGCAAGTTCGGCGTGTTGTTCATCTTCCTGCTGGTGGCGGTGATCGGCACGCGGATGGACGTGACCAAGATCGCCGATGCGCCCGCTTTCATGGCCATCGGCTTCATCTGGATGCTGTTCCACGTCATCCTGCTGCTGGGCGTGGCCAAGATCATCAAGGCGCCGTTCTTCTTCGTCGCGGTGGGCAGTAAGGCGAATATCGGCGGCGCGGCGTCGGCGCCGGTGGTGGCGGCGGCGTTCCACCCCGCACTTGCCCCGGTCGGCGTGCTGCTGGCCGTGCTGGGCTATGCGCTGGGGACCTATGGCGCGATCCTGTGCGCGCAGATGATGGCCGGCGTCGGCTAGCCGCGCGCGGCAAAGGTTTCACCAGATACCGGTTGCTTTCGGACCTTGCGCGCGTATGGGCCGTTGCAAAGAAAAGAGAGGAACTTTCATGCGTCAGCTTGACCATTTCATCGTCGGCGGAGCGAGCGCTCCCGCGGCCCGCACTCACAAGATCTGGAACCCCTCGACGGGCGAAGTCCAGGCCGAGGTTCCGCTGGGCGACGCCGTCTTGCTCGACCGCGCGGTCGCTACCGCCAAGAAGGTCCAGCCCGAATGGGCGGCCACCAACCCGCAGCGCCGCGCGCGGGTGATGTTCGAATTCAAACGGCTGGTCGAAGCCAACAAGCAGGAACTGGCCGAACTGCTTGCCAGCGAACACGGCAAGGTCGTAGACGATGCGCATGGCGATGTGCAGCGCGGGCTCGAGGTCATCGAATATGCCTGCGGCATCCCGCAGGCGCTGAAGGGCGAATACTCGCAAGGCGCGGGCCCCGGCATCGATGTCTATTCGATGCGCCAGCCGTTGGGCATCGGCGCAGGGATCACCCCGTTCAACTTCCCCGCCATGATCCCGATGTGGATGTTCGGCATGGCGATCGCGGTGGGCAATGCCTTCATCCTCAAGCCGTCCGAACGCGATCCCAGCGTGCCGATCCGGCTGGCCGAACTGTTCGTCGAGGCCGGCGCGCCCGAGGGGCTGCTGCAGGTGGTCCACGGCGACAAGGAAATGGTCGATGCCATCCTCGACCATGAAGACATCGCCGCGGTCAGCTTCGTCGGGTCGAGCGATATCGCGCATTACGTCTACAAGCGCGGCGTCGCTGCGGGCAAGCGTGTCCAGGCGATGGGCGGCGCGAAGAACCACGGGATCGTCATGCCCGATGCCGATCTCGACCAGGTGGTGGGCGATCTCGCTGGGGCCGCCTTCGGCTCTGCCGGGGAACGCTGCATGGCGCTGCCGGTGGTCGTGCCCGTGGGCGAGGACACCGCCGAGAGGCTGCGCGAAAAGCTGATCCCCGCGATCAATGCGCTGCGCATCGGCGTGTCGACCGATCCCGACGCGCATTACGGCCCCGTCGTCACGCCCGAGCACAAGGCGCGGGTAGAACAGTGGATCGACACTGCCGAACAGGAAGGTGCCGAGGTGGTCATCGACGGCCGCGGTTTCACCCTGCAGGGCCACGAGAAAGGCTTCTTCGTCGGCCCCACCCTGCTCGACCGCGTCACCACCGACATGGAAAGCTACAAGGAAGAGATCTTCGGACCCGTCCTGCAGATCGTGCGCGCCGACGATTTCGAGCATGCGCTGCGGCTGCCGAGCGAGCACCAGTATGGCAATGGCGTCGCGATCTTCACGCGCAACGGCCATGCGGCGCGCGAATTCGCGCACCGCGTCAATGTCGGCATGGTGGGGATCAACGTTCCGATTCCCGTCCCCGTCAGCTATCACAGCTTCGGCGGATGGAAACGTTCGGGCTTCGGCGACACCGACCAGTATGGCCAGGAAGGCCTGAAGTTCTGGACCAAGGCCAAGAAGGTCACCCAGCGCTGGCCCGATGGCGGCGGCGACGGATCGAACGCCTTCGTCATCCCGACGATGGGCTAAACGCCGCGCCAGGCGAACTTGGGAGAGAAACGATGAAACGCATACTGTTCCCCGCCGCCTTGCCGCTCGCGGTACTGCTCGCGGCCTGTTCGGGCGGCGCGGACGAGGCGGCCGCGCCCGACCCTGCCGAAACGATGATGCCGGTCGAACCCGATGGCGGGATCGGCGACGGCGCCGGACCTCCCGGACCCGTCGTTGCAGAAACCATCCCCGCCGCTTTCCGCGGCGTGTGGGACTATGTCGAGGGAAGCTGCGATCCGGCGTCCGACATGCGGGTCGAGATCGGGCCGAAGACCATGCAGTTCTACGAATCGCATGGCGATGTGACCGGGGTCGAAGTCGGCAGCCCGCAGGACATCGTCGTGTCGCTGGCGATGGAAGGCGAAGGCGAAACATGGGACATGGCGCGCCGCTTCACGCTGTCCGACGACGGGCGCACGCTGACCCCCGCGGCTGTCGGTGAAGAGCAATTCGAACCGATGCCGCTCAAGAAATGCGAATAGGAGTGTTGCCATGCGTATCCTGATCTTCACCGCGCTTGCCCTGCCACTGGCCGCCTGCGCCGGTTATTCCGAACCCGCACCCGCACCGTCCCCCCCGTCTCGCGACGCCATGTTCGGGGCCTGCGACGCAGCTCCGGCGCAGGCGCATGTCGGCCGTGAAGCGACCGAGGAAGCGGGCGCCGCGATCCTGGCGGAAAGCGGCGCCGAAGTGCTGCGCTGGGGCCCGCCCAATTCGGCATGGACGATGGATTACCGCACCAATCGCGTTAACGTGCGGTATGACGAAGCGCGGCTGATCACCGAGATCACCTGCGGATGACGCGCCGCCGCGCCTTCACCGGCTCCCCGTTCGAAGCGCGGTTCGGCTTCGCCCGCGCGCTGCGTGACGGCAACCGCATCCTTGTCGCCGGGACGGGACCGATCGAAGATGACGGCAGTTCCACCCAGGGCGGCGCCGCGGCCGAGGCCGAACGCTGTTTCGTGCTCATCCTGCGCGCGATCGAGGAACTGGGCGGCAGCGCGAAGGATGTCGTGCGCACGCGGATGCTGTTGACCGATCCGGCCGACCAGGAAGCGGTCGGCGAAGTCCACGCACGGTTCTTTGGCGAGGCCCCGCCCACCGCAACGATGGCAGGTGTGGCATGGCTCTGCCGACCGGAATGGAAAGTCGAAATCGAGGCCGAAGCAATCATCGAAGGCTAACCGCCGCAGCCCTTTTCACCTCCCCCCACCACCGCTAGGTCACCCGCCATGACAGGACAATTCCAGCTTACCGAAGAGCAGCTCGCGATCCAGGAAGTGGCGCAGCGCTTTACCGCCGACAACATCACTCCGCATGCCGGCGAATGGGACCAGACGTCGCATTTCCCGGTCGATGTGATCAAGCAGAGCGCGGAGCTCGGCTTCGGCGCAATCTATGTGTCCGAGGAAGCCGGCGGTATCGGCCTGGGGCGTCTCGAAGCGGCGCTGATCATGGAAGCCATGGCCTATGGCTGCCCTGCGACCAGCTCGTTCATCTCGATCCACAATATGGCCGCCTGGATGATCGACCGGTTCGGGGGTGAAGATCTGAAGGGCCGCTATCTGCCCGAGCTCGTCACCATGGAGAAGATCGCCAGCTATGCGCTGACCGAACCCGGCAGCGGATCCGACGCGGCGGGGCTCAAGACCAATGCCAGGCTCGATGGCGATCACTACGTGCTCAACGGCACCAAGCAGTTCATCTCGGGTGCGGGCTTCAACGACGTCTATGTCACCATGGTTCGCACGGGCGAGCACAAGACCAAGGGTATCACCTGCCTGGTGATCGACAAGGACACCCCCGGCGTGTCCTTCGGCAAGCCGGAGAAGAAGCTCGGCTGGAATGCCAGCCCGACCGCGCAGCTGATCTTCGAGGATGCACGGGTGCCCGTCGCCAACCGCGTCGGCCCCGAAGGCGACGGCTTCCGCTATGCCATGATGGGGCTCGACGGCGGCCGCCTGAACATCGGCGCCTGCTCGCTCGGCGGGGCGCAGCGCTGTCTCGACGAGGCGGTGAATTACACCAAGGAACGCCAGCAGTTCGGCCAGGCGATTGCCGATTTCCAGAACACGCAGTTCATGCTCGCCGACATGGCGACCGAATTGGAAGCGGCGCGCGCGCTGCTCTATCTCGCGGCTGCGAAGGTCACCGACAATGCGCCCGACAAGAGCAAATTTTCCGCCATGGCCAAGCGGCTGGCGACCGACAGCGGCAGCAATGTCGTCAACAATGCGCTGCAGCTGTTCGGCGGCTATGGCTATCTGAAAGAATACCCCATCGAACGCTTCTGGCGCGACCTGCGCGTCCATTCGATCCTCGAAGGCACCAACCAGGTCATGCGCATGATCGTGGGCCGGGAGATGCTACGCCAATGACCGAAACCGTCGACATTCATACCCACACCCATGGCCGCACCGGCCATCTCTCGCTCAACCGACCCAAGGCGCTGCATGCGCTGACGCTCGACATGTGCCACGCGATGAGCGCGGCGCTCGCCGGTTGGGCGGGCGACGACGGTGTCGAGGCCGTCATCCTCGACCATGCCGAGGGGCGCGGTTTCTGCGCGGGGGGCGACATCAATCTGCTGCGCCATTCCGCGCTCAACGATGGCGGGAAGAGCGGCCGCGAATTCTTCCACGACGAATACCGGCTCAACCACCAGATGTTCGAATACGGCAAGCCGATCGTGGCCTTCATGGACGGCATCACCATGGGCGGCGGCGTCGGTATCGCGCTGCCGTGCAAATATCGTGTCGCGACCGAGAACACGCGCTTCGCCATGCCCGAAAGCGGCATTGGCCTGTTCCCCGACGTGGGTGGCGGCTGGCACCTGTCGCGGCTGGGCGGGCGGCTCGGCCAGTTCCTCGCGTTGACCGGTGCGCGGCTCGACGGTGCGGAATGCGTCTGGGCGGGTATCGCCACGCATTACCTGCCGGCCGAGAAACTCGCCGAAGCCAAGGCCCGGATTATCGAGCATCCCGACCGGATCGGCGGTATCCTGTCCGAACTTTCCACCACCCCGCCGCCAGCGCGGCTGGAAGAGAATGCCGCGCTGATCAAGAAACACTTCGCCTCGGATCGCTACGAGGACATCCTCGCCAGTCTCGAGGCTGACGACAGCGAATGGGCGGCGAAGGAGCTCGCCACGCTACGCGGCAAGAGCCCGCAGACCTGCAAGGTCGCGCTGCGCCAGCTGAGCGAGAGCGAACAGCTCGGCAGCTTCGCCGACAATATGCGCATGGAATATCGCATCGCCAGCCGCGTCCTGACCCGCCCCGACTTCGCCGAGGGCGTGCGCGCGGTGATCGTCGACAAGACGAACGACCCGCAATGGAACCCGGCAACGCCCGAGGACGTGAGCGAAGAACTGATCGACAGCATCTTCGCCCCGCTGCCCCAAGGCGAGGAATGGACGCCGCTCGAACGGTGATATCCGTCGCCCCTGCGCAGGCAGGGGCCCATACGCCGTTGCGGTTCCGCGCGGCCGACAAGTCATCTAGGCTCCTGCCCTCGCAGGAGAGACGTGGAGAGAACATTGGCTTACGAAACCATCACCGTCGAACAGCGGGACGCGGTCACGCTGATCACGCTCAACCGTCCCAAGGCGCTCAATGCGCTCAACAGCACGATTCTTGCGGAACTGACCGAGGCTTTTGCCGCTTACGAGGCGGACAAGAGCCAGCTTTGTGCAGTCCTGACCGGTTCGGGCGACAAGGCTTTCGCCGCGGGCGCGGACATCAAGGAAATGAGCGAGAAGGCCGCGGCCGATTTCTACCTCGAGGATTTCTTCAGCCCCTGGACCAGCGAGATCGTCAAGAAAACGCGCAAGCCATGGATCGCGGCGGTCAACGGCTTCGCACTGGGCGGCGGCTGTGAGCTCGCCATGATGGCCGATTTCATCATCGCGAGCGAAAACGCCAAGTTCGGCCAGCCCGAGATCAAGCTGGGCGTCGCGCCGGGCATGGGCGGATCGCAGCGCCTGACCAGGGCGGTGGGCAAGTCCAAGGCGATGGAAATGTGCCTCACCGGCCGGATGATGGATGCCGCGGAAGCCGAGCGCAGCAATCTGGTCGCGCGCGTCGTGCCGCATGACACGCTGCTCGACGAAGCGCTGAAAACCGCCGCGCAGATCGCCAGCATGCCGCCGATGGCCGCGATCGCGAACAAGGAAATGGTCAATGCGGCCTTCGAAACCAGCCTCGACCAGGGCCTGATCATCGAACGCCGTATCTTCCAGATCCTCGCCGCGAGCGAGGACAAGCAGGAGGGCATGGCCGCCTTCGTCGAGAAGCGCGAAGGCAAGTGGAAGGGGCGGTAAGCCACTGGTGCGAAAGCACCGCTTTCCTACGTCCCCGCGAAACTGTTAAGCCCGTTTCCGGCGGGGCGGTCGCCACCTGGACCGGGGGGGGGGCGTCATATTGGCAAAGCTGTCGCCTCCGCCCCAAAAATATATCATAATTCAGCACCTTGCGATGTTGGATTGGGGCGACACACTGTCGCCCTTGTCGCCCGAATGTCGCCAGGGCACAGCAATTTGCGAGAGGATAGATCATGAAAATCGCCTTTATCGGCCTCGGCAATATGGGTGGCGGGATGGCCGCCAACCTCGTCAAGGCCGGGCATGCCGTGAATGCCTTCGACCTTTCGGAAGGAGCACTCGCGACAGCTAAGGACAACGGCTGCACGCCCTTCACCGACGCTTCCGAGGCCGTACAAGGCGTCGATGCGGTGGTTTCAATGCTGCCCAATGGCGGGATCGTGAAGTCGGTTTACGAAAGCAGCGTGATCGGCAAGGCGCCCGCAGGCGCGGTGCTGCTCGACTGCTCGACCATCGATGTCGCCACCGCGAAAGAGGTCATCGCCAAGGCCGAAGCCGCCGGTTACGACATGGTCGATGCGCCGGTTTCGGGCGGCATCGCTGCGGCGAATGGCGGCACGCTGACCTTCATGGTCGGCGGCACCGAAAAGGCCTTCGCCCGCGCCGAGGAAGTGCTTCAGGCCATGGGCAAGGCCGTAATCCACGCGGGCGATGCCGGCGCGGGCCAGACCGCCAAGATCTGCAACAACATGCTGCTCGCCATCTCGATGATCGGCACTGCCGAGGCGATGAAAATGGCCGAGAAGCTCGGCCTCGATCCGCAGAAATTCTACGAGATCAGTTCGCAGTCCTCGGGCTATTGCTGGTCGCTCAATGCCTACACCCCCTTGCCCGGCGTCGGCGTCGAAAGCCCGGCGGACAAGGACTACCAGGGCGGCTTCGCCACCGGGCTGATGCTCAAGGATCTCAAGCTGGCAATGGAAGCGGCCGAGACCGCCGATGCCTCGACCCCGCTGGGTCGCCACGCGAAGGAGCTTTACGAGCAATTCGCCGAGGACAATGCGGGGCTCGATTTCAGCGCGATCATCAAAACGCTCTGATCTCCTCAAGCACCCGCGCGAGCCATTCGCGCGGGGCCTTGCGGCGGCCGATATCGGCGACGAATTCCTGCCCGCGCGCCACGCTCTTGAGCCGTCCGCCGCGCAGCCAGCGGTCGGCGCGGTCGTGATAGCTCAGCCCGCCGTGTTTGAGCCAAGCGGGGCGCCGCCATAGCGAGGGCGGTCCCTCGGGCACGGTGAGGCGCAGCGCATCGCTCGCTTGCCGGGCTTCCACGCCGGGGCCTGCATAGATCACGTCGTTGCGCGCATGGAGCGCCAGCGCGTGCGGATGCCCGCGCGCGACCAGATAGTCGGGTGCCCCCTGCGCTAGATGGGTAATCTCGGCCACTTCGAGATAGCCGAAGATGCGGTGGTGGAGGTCGCCGCCTTCCTCGCGGAACAGCCCGAAGAACAGGAACACATCCCCCGGCCCCACACTCCGGTTCGCCAGATGTGTCTGCGCCGCACCGCATTGGCCGAACAGGCAGGTCCCATCGGCGAGGAACATCGGGTCGTGGTGGCACAGCGTCCCCGCATCGACCCGCCCGCGGCTGGCACGTGCGGCATGTTCGCCCAGCCCGAGATCGCCATAGGTGGTGCGCGAGGCGGTGCCTGCGGGGATCGGCAGGCTGACCGGCCGACTCTCGACAATCGGCGATGGGCCGCCGCCCGAGGCGCTGTCGAACCCTTTGCGGGAGAAGATAATTCGCACGCCATCCCCGTGCCTTAAGCGCGCGACAGTGACAACCGCACCATTCGGCCCTATTTGCGCGGCCATGACACAAGACAACAATGGCAAGGTCACCGCGCTGATCATGGCGGGCAAGCGTTCGGGCGTGCTCGATCCACTCGCCGAGCGTGCCAATGTGGCCCAGAAATGCGTCGTTCCCGTCGGCGGCATGCCGATGATCGAACGCGTGGTGATGAATGTCGCCGCGAGCCCGCGCATCGGCGAAATCCGCGTGGTGGCGCATGAGGCGGACGAGATCGCCGCCATTCCCTCGATCGCCAAGCTGCAGGCCGAGGGGCGGCTGGTGTTCAAGCCCGGCGCGTTCAATCTCGTCGACAGCGTCTTTGCCGGGGCCGAGGGTGCGGACTACCCGATCCTCATCACCACTGCCGACAATTGCCTGTGGCTGCCCGAGGATTTCAACGAATTCGCCGACAAGGCGATTGCCAGCGGTGCGGGCGCTGCGGCTGCGCTGGCGCACAAAGAAGACGTGCAGGCCGCAGACCCCGAAGGGCAGAAGAAGTTCTACGAATTTTCCGATGGCGGCTATTCCAACTGCAATGCCTATTGGATCGGCAGTCCGCAGGCGCTCGCTGCCGCTGAAATCATGCGCGGCGGCGGGCAGTTCGTGAAATTCCCGAAGCGCATCGCCAAGGCTTTCGGCGTGATCAATCTGATCCGCTTCTTCCTCGGCTGGGGCACCAAGGAAAAGCTCTTCGCGCAGGTTTCGCGCCGGTTCGGCTTCGCCATGGTGCCGATCGAAATGAGCCACGGGCACTGCGCCATCGATGTCGATAACGAGCGGACGTTCCAGGTCACCGAAAAGCTGCTGACCAAGCGGCTCGCCACTATCTGACGCCGCCGGTCGGACGATGCATCGCCTGCTCCGCAATATCGGTTGGTTGCTGACCGGGCGCGGCCTCAACGCCGTTTTGAGCATCATCTACCTGGCGCTCGCCACGCGGACGCTGGGGCTCGACCATTTCGGCTATTTCGCGATCATCCTCGCGCTGGGACAGACCGTCACCGGGCTGGCCAATTTCCAGACCTGGCAATTCGTCGTGCGCTGGGGCGCGGACGAGGACGGGCCCGCCGATGCGACCGGCTTCGCGATTGCGCTCGACCTGCTGTCGGTTGCGCTGGGACTCGTGCTGGCAGCCCTGCTGGTGGGGAGCGCGCCGCTCTGGCTGCCGCTGCCCGACGAGCTGTTACCGGTCGCCTTCGGCTATTGCGTGATCTCGCTGCTGGCGATCCGCACCACCCCCACCGGCCTGCTGCGGCTGCGCTTCGCCTATGCGCGCACCACCGCGGCCGAAGCGGTGCAGCCGGTGGTGCGCGCGGCGGGCGCGGCAGCTGCCGCAATCGCTATGCCGACCGTGACCGGCTTTATCCTCGCCTGGGCCGCCGCAGAAATCGCGGTGGCCATATCCTTGTGGATCGCGGCCGGCCGGCTCGACCGGATCAACCTCTCGCGCATCAGCCTGCGCCATATTCCGCGCGCACATCCGGGTGCCTGGCGGTTCGTCTGGTCGACCAACATGTCGGGCAGCCTCAATGTCGGCGCCAAGCAAGTGCTGATCCTGCTGGTCGGCGCAATCGGCGGCGAAACCGCGGCAGGCGGGTACCGCGTTGCCAGCCAGCTGGGACAGGCGCTCGTCAGCCTCGCACAGACGGTCTCCAAGGCGATCTATCCCGAGCTGGTCCATGCCCGGGAAACGGCGCATGACATGGCCCGGCGGATGGCCAATATCGCGCTGATCGCCGGGGTGCTGGCGGTGCTGGTAACGCTGTTCTTCGGGCGGACCGCGCTGGTCCTGATCGCGGGGCCCGAATTTCGCGTGTTCTGGACCATGGTGATCCTTGCGATCGCCGGCGCGATCGAACTCGTCGGCGCCAGTCTCGAATCGCTGCTGGTCAGCGCCGGCCGGGCAGGCACCGCATTCCTGATCCGTGCGATTCCCACGATCATCGGCCTGGCGCTGCTCGAAGTGGCGATGGGCTGGAACGGGCTGAAGGGCGCCGCCTTCACCGTCATGGGCGCATCCGCCCTGTCGGTGCTCGGTTTCTGGGTGGCGATCATCTCGCTGGCGCAGATCACGATCACCGTGAAGCCCGCACCCGAGCTGCCGCCCAAGGGCTAGCGAATTCCGAGCGCTTCCGCTTCGGCGCGCAGCCGAGCGGCGGCGGAGGGATTGGCCGCGACCGCATCGCTCAGCGCCTTGCGCGCGCGATCGGGTTGACCCAGCGTGGTGCGCGACCGCATCAGCATCACCCAGCCGTCGAGGTTCGACGGATCGGCGACCAGCTTCTGTTCGAGGCTGGCCACCATGCCCTCGGCCATCTGGCGCTGCTCGCCCGGGGGCATTTGCGAAGCGGCGGCGAGCTGTGCGGCGTTCGGCCCGGGAATCGCGCCGGTCGCGGTCAGCCCCGCGCCCGTCGCTGCCGGGACTGACCGCGCAGCCTGCGCGCGTTCGAGCCGCGGAGCGACCTCGAGCTTGTTGATCGTCGCCACCTGCTCGATCGTCCGCGCCAGATCGGCTTCCCACGGCGCGCCGGGCGGCGTGTCTTCGAGCAGTTCCAGCCACGCGATAATCGCGCCTTCGTGGTCGCCATCGAGATCCCGCCTCACGGCAAGGAAATAGCGCGCCCGCGGGTCTGCCGGATCGAGCGCGATTGCGCGGCGGAAAGCGGCGAGCGCTTCGGGCGGCAGCGGATCGCGCTTGCTGTCCATCACCAGCGCTTCACCGTATGCCGACCACAGTACTGCAGTGTCGGGTTCGAGCGCAGTGGCTTCGCGGTAGGCGGTGGCCGCCGCGCCGAATTCACCGCGTCCATAGCGGGTGAAGCCCAATTCCTGCCATGCCGCGGCATCGCCGGGTTCCTCGGCAACGCGCGCTTCGAGGGCCTCGAGCGGTGTGGCCGCGGGCGATTCGTCCGTATCGGCATCAGTCCCGTCGAGCGCGCGGTAGCCGACCGCTGCAAGGATGGCTGCCAGCGCCAGCCCGAACAGCAGCACGCCCCCGGTCACGCGGTTACCGGTCTGTTTCTCGCCCATCACATCCCCCTTGTCCGCTGGCTATCGCGGCTGGGCCCGACAAGCAATTGCCACCGCTTGAGTTTTGCCTATGATGCCGCCTCATAACAAAATACGGGTTCGCAAGCCTCCGGGGGGGATTGCGGTTTGGGCGATAGAGTTCGTGTAGCGATTGTAGGCTCCGGCCCCGCCGGGCTGAGCGCGGCTGCGCATGCGGCAGAGCGCGGCATGAGCCACGTGCTGCTCGAAAAGACCGACCATCTGTCGGACACCATCTACAAATACCAGAAGGGCAAGCACGTCATGGCGACGCCCAGCAATCTGGTGCTGCGCAGCGATCTGGATTTCGATGCCGGCAAGCGCGAGGTGATCCTCGACACCTGGGACCGGCAAGTGGCGGAGGGCCAGGTCGCAGTGCGCACCAATGCCGATGTCACCGGCATTGCGGGACAGGCGGGCGCGTTCACGCTGACCTTGCAGGACGGCTCGACAGTCGAGGCCGAAGCGGTGGTGCTGGCGATCGGGACGCAGGGCAATCCCAACTTGCTCCGGCTGCCGGGCGGCGACCTGCCGCACGTCCAGTATCAGCTCGACGATCCCACCGAATATGTCGACGAGCACATCACCGTGATCGGTTCGGGCGATGCGGGGATCGAGAACGCGCTCGGCCTCGCCGCCGACGAGGCGCAGGGCAATGTCGTCACGATCCTCAACCGCCGCGCCGATTTCGCGCGCGCCAAGGGCGCCAACGTCAAGCTGCTCGAAGAAGGCGAGGCCGACGGACGCATCTCGGTACGCCGCGAAACCAGCCCGCTGGAGGTCCGCGCGGGCGAAATCGTGCTCGAAACGCGCGACGGGCAGGAAACCATACGCTGCGACCGGATCATCGCGCGCACCGGCTCGCAGCCACCGCGCGCCTTCGTCGAAGGATGCGGCGTCGAGTTTGCGAGCGAGGACCGCACCGCTTTCCCCAAGCTGACCCCCAGCTTCGAGACCACGCAGCCGGGCATCCATGTGATCGGCGCGCTGGCAGGCTATCCGCTGATCAAGCACTGTATGAACCAGGGCTATGACGTCATCGAGTTTCTCGATGGCAACACCGATCTCAAACCGGCCGACGAACCGATCCTGGCGGAGAAATTCGCCGCGCTTCCGGGCGGCCGTTCGGTCGACGACTGGCTCGAGGCGTTCCGGTCGCAGGTCGTCATCCTGCAGGAGCTGAGTCCGCTGCAGATGCGCGAGCTGATGCTCGACAGCCGGGTCCATGCCTATGACCGCGGCGAAGTGATCTTCACCCGCAACGAGCCGGGTTCGTCGATGTTCGCGATTGCCGAGGGATCGGTGCTGGTCGAGGTCGATTCCGAAGACAGTTCGGTCACCGTGCCGATCGAGACGGGCTCGATCTTTGGCGAGGTCGGGCTGATTTCGGGCCGCAAGCGCGGGTCCACCATCCGCGCTGCCGAACCCACGGTGGTGGTCGAATTCTCGCGCCTCGCCGCGCTCAAGCTGCTCGCCACCGCGACCTCGGCCAACCGCGCGGTCAATCGCATTTCGATCGAGCGGCAGGTGCTGCAGATCTTCGGTGCGGGCCTGACCCCGGCCGATATCGCCGAACTGGTCGAGGCCGCCGAAGTGGTCTCGGTCCCCGCGGGCGAAGTGGTGGTGGAAGAAGGCGCCGACGACAAGGACATCTATATCGTCCGCGTCGGGTCGATGGTGGTGGAGAAGGACCTCGGCGGCAAGCCGGTGTTCCTCTCCTACCTTCCGGCCGGTTCCTATTTCGGCGAAATGGCCGTGATCGACGGGTCGAAACGCGCCGCCAGCGTCCGCGCTGCAATCAAGAGCGAGGTGATCCGCTTTCCGGGCGAAATGTTCAACGCATTGCTCGACGCCAAGCCCGATATCCGCACCCGCGCGCTCAAGGACATGGCGGCGCGGCGCGAGATCAACGACTTCGTCGAAAGCCGCAAGGCGAGCTTCGGCGGCGCGGTCGACATGTATTCGCAGACCGCGCAATTCCTCGTCGAGAACGGGCTTGGCGAAGCGACCGACGTGCTGCTGATCGACGAGAAGCTGTGCGTCGGCTGCGACAATTGCGAGAAGGCCTGCGCCGACAGCCATGACGGCCTCAGCCGGCTCGATCGCGAGGCGGGGCGGACCTATGCGCATCTGCACGTGCCGACCTCGTGCCGCCATTGCGAGCATCCGCATTGCATGGCCGACTGCCCGCCCAACGCGATCAAGCGCGGTCCCGATGGCGAAGTGGTGATCGACGAGACCTGCATCGGCTGCGGCAATTGCCAGCGCAACTGCCCCTATGGCGTGATCCGGATGGATGCCAAGCCGCCGCCCAAGCCGGGGCTGCTCAGCTGGTTGCTGTTCGGCGCGGGACCCGGCCCCGGCGAAGCCAGCTACGCCTGGCGCACGCGCAAGGCCGCCGAAGTGGGCGAGACCGCCAAGCTGGCGATCAAATGCGACATGTGCAGCGGGATCGAGGGCGGTCCCGCCTGCGTGCGCGCCTGCCCGACGGGCGCGGCGATCCGCGTGAGCCCCGAACGCTTCCTCACCGTCGCGCGGCTCGAAGAAGGGGCCGACTGATGGCAACCGTCTCCTCCAGCGACGATGCCACGGGCCATGCCGCAATCGAGCAGCGCCGCTCGGCCAATCACGAAAGCTTCCTCGCCCACCGCGCCTATTACTGGGCCCGGGTGGCGGCCTTCCTCGGGCTTTTCGTGGTTCTCACCTATGTGCTGATCGACGTCGATCCGCGGCACAATGGCGGGAGCTGGTACGGCTATACGCTGGGCACACTGGGCGCGGGGCTGATCGTCTGGCTGGCGTGGCTGGGCATTCGCAAGCGCCGTCCGACGCCGGGCAGCTGGAGCCTCAAGGCGTGGACCAGCGCGCATGTCTATCTCGGCCTGTCGCTGGTGATCATCGGGACGCTGCACACCGGCTTCCAGCTCGGCTGGAACGTCCATACGCTGGCCTGGGTGCTGATGATGCTGGTAATCATCTCGGGCGCCTATGGCATCGCGGTCTATGCCTCGCTGCCGCAGGCCCTGTCCGAAAACCGCCGCGAGATGACGCGCGAGCAGATGATCGAAAGCCTCGCTGCGATCGACAAGCAGCTCGAGGCCGCTGCTCAGCCGCTGTCGCGCGACGATGCCGACCGGGTGATCGCCGCACTCGAACAGGATGTCTTCTCTTCCGGGATCGCCGCACGGTTCCGCGGATCCAGCCGCCGCGATGCGACACGCGCGGCGCTGCAGCATATCTCGACCGGGCGCGCCTATGACGACGACACGCATGACCTCGCGCAGCAGAAGGTCCGCTCGCTGCTGGGCAAGCGCGCCGCACAGATTGACCAGATCCGCCGCCAGATGCAGACCAAGGCGCTGCTCCAGATCTGGCTTTATGTGCACGTGCCGCTGACCATCGCGCTGCTCGCGGCACTGACGGCGCATGTCGTCAGTGTGTTCTATTATTGGTGACGGACGGATCATGACATTCCTCATCCGCACCATCGACCTCACCGCCACCGGGCGTGAAATCGTGCGCGACCGCGTTGTCGAAGGCGACACGCTGGCAATCGGCCGCGCGACGACCAACGATGTGGTGGTTGCCGACCTTGCGGTCGAGCAGCACCATGTCTCTGTCACCCGCACCGACCGCGGCCATTTGGCGATCGAGGCCGCGGGCAGCCGCGATTTCACTTTCGACGGGCACAAGCGCAAATCGGTGAGCATCGACCCGGCAGCGGGCGGTGCGTTGACGCTCGGGCTCTATACGCTGACCTTCGGGCTAGAGGCGGACGGGCGCACGCTGGTCACGGTGACGCAGGAAGAGCGCGAATTCGGCAATCGCGATGCGGTGCGCGGCTTCGATCTCGCCAGCGTCATGCCGAGCAAGCGCGCGGCCGCGTGGATCGGCGTGCTGGTGATCCTCATCGCCTTCCTCGCCGTGCCGATCTGGACCAATCTCGCACGCGCGGACAAGCAGCCCGGCGCGCATGGCGTGGACCAGGTGGCATGGGATGACAGCTGGAGCACGGGCAAGCTGAGCCTCGCGCATCATTCGCTCGAGAACAATTGCGAGGCCTGCCACGTCGAGCCCTTCGTCTCGGTCCGCGACGAGACCTGCCGGTCGTGCCACGAGAATATCGGCGACCATGCCGCGATGGACCGGCTCGCCGCCTCGCGCGGGCCGATGGGTACGGGCGAAGCGCTGCTGTGGGACGTCGCCGGGGTTTTCGGCAAGGAAGGCCCCGAAGCCTGCACCACTTGCCATACCGAGCATGAAGGCGCCGGGCGGATGGAGCCTGCGGCGCAGCAATTCTGCTCGAGCTGCCACGAGGCGATGGACACGCGGCTGGGCGATACCGCGCTCGGCAATGCGCATGATTTCGGCACCGACCACCCCGAACTGCAGGCGCTGGTGTTCACCGAGGCAGGCAGCGATCGCACCGCGCGCGTCACGCTCGACGGCAAGGCGCGCGAAAACAGCGCGCTGCGCTTCCCGCATGACATGCATCTCTCGCAGACCAATGGCGTCGCGCGGATGGCAGGGACGCTGCCCGATTATGGCGAAGCGCTGGTCTGTGCCGATTGCCACCGCCCGACCGCCGACCGCATCGGCTTCCTGCCGGTGGAAATGGAAAGCGATTGCGAGAGCTGCCACAGCCTCGTCTACGACAAGGTCGGCACGACCTTCCGGTCCTTGCGCCATGGCGATGTCGCGCAGATGCGCGCCGACCTGGTCGCGATGGACCGGGCGCCGCGTGAACCGATCACCAGCGGGCTGAGGCGCCCGGGCGAATTCAAGCGCGGCGGCCGCTATTTTCAGGATTTCGGCGCGCCTGCCCGCAACTATCTCGGCGTCGCACGGGCGCTGTCCGAGGATGGCGTCTGCGGCGAATGCCATATCCCCACCACGGTCGACGGGCAGCCAAGCGTCGTGCCGGTGTTCCAGCGCAGCCACTATTTCCTCAATGGCCGGTTCGATCACAAGGCGCATGAGCAGGAGGAATGCAGCAGCTGCCACGCCGCCGACACCTCCGCCAGCGCCGCCGACCTGCTGCTGCCGACGCTGACCAGCTGCCGCGAATGCCACCAGGGGGCCGACGCAGTTGCGGCGGATGTGCCGTCGACCTGTGCCATGTGCCACAGCTATCACCCGCCGACCTTCCAGCGCCGCGAGGACGGCCCGCAAAGCCCGGTGCCCGATCGGGTGGCCCGCCTGTCGCGGCAGCGCGAGGGCAGCGAATGAGGGTCGGCGTGGCATCAGGGGGAGAGACGCTTTGCTGATCGCTCAGATGACCGATGTCCATATCGGTTTCGATCCGGACGCGCGTCCGGAAGAACTCAACCGCATCCGCTTCGGCGCGGTGCTCGAACGGTTGGCAAAGACCCCGCACACGCTCGATTTCCTCGTGCTGTCGGGCGATCTCACCGACCATGGCGACCGCGACAGCTTTTCCAAGATCGCCGCGGTGCTGGCCGATATTCCCTGCCCCATGCTCCCACTGGTGGGCAATCACGACGACCGCGAAGAGCTGCTCCGCGCATTTCCCGACACGCCCTGCGAAGGCGAGTTCCTGCAGTATGTGGTCGAGCAGGACGGGTTGCGGATCATCTGTCTCGATACATTCGAGCCGGGCCGTCATGGCGGCGCCTTCTGCGAAAAACGGCGCGACTGGCTGCGCGCGGCGCTGGCGAGCGGCGACGGCAAGCCCTGCGTCATCTTCATGCACCACCCGCCGATCGTCGCCGGGATCGACTGGATGGACCCCGCGCCGGACGAGCCGTGGATTGCCAACTTCGCCGCCGCCGTGGACGGGCACCAGGATACGATCCAGGCAATTCATTGCGGGCATCTGCATCGCCGCGTCGCCGCGCGGTTCAGGGGCATCCCGCTCGGCATCACGCCTTCGGTCGCGCCGCTGGTGGCGCTCGACCTGCGCCCGATCGACGAGCATGCGGCGGACAATCGCGCGCTGATCACCACCGAGCCGGCCAGCTACGCGCTGCATTACTGGGACGGCACGGACCTGGTGACGCATTACGAAAGCTGCGGTGAATGGGAAGTGCTCGCGCATTATGGCGAGCATCTCAAACCCATGGTGCGCGAGATGAAGGCCGAGCGCCGGTAGTCTGGCCAAGCCCCCTGATGGGGCGACGCACAGCAATGTGACTTCCTGATCCGGGGAATATTCCGGGGCGCTCAGTCGCCCAGCGCGGCCCGGTCCGGGTCCAGCCACGGTCCGCGCCCGCCGACCCATGCGCCCATATCGGGCTCGTCCGAAACCTTCCACGGCACGCCGGCGCGGGTGAGGAACAGCTTTTCCATCTCCTCGCGGTTGAACGGGCGCGATCCGAGCCGCCCGAAGACCGCCATCTGACCGCCGGTCTCATCGACCCCGCGGTCGCGGTCGATCCCCTTGCTGAGCGCGCGCGCGGCCCCCTTGGTCCGCGCCCAGGCGATTAGTTCGGGCTTGGGCGCGGGGCTGAAGCCATAGAAGTTCGGCTGGCTGTCGGGCGTCGTCAGCTGCAGCACCTTCAACCCGTTGCGCCCGTCGGCGACATAGGCGAACAGCGTGGCATTGGTCGAACCGACGATGACGTCCTCGGCATCATTGAGCGTCCCGCCCAGCGTGACCTTCTGGTAGATGCGGGGCGATAGCGGTCGTGTCACATCGAGGATCACCAGCCCGTCCTGCTTGGCCGCGACATAGGCATAGGTGCGCGCGACATAGACCCGCTGCGCATCGGCCAGCGGCACGCTCGCCTGCCGCATGGCGACCGGATTGCGCATGTCGGTGACGTCGAACAGCTTCACCCCCTCGGCATCGGTCACCCAGAGATAGCGGAACTGGATGGTGGAGGCGCGGGCATCGGCAAGCGCGCGCACGGCCATCAACTGCGGGTCGGTCGGGGTTGCCAGATCGACCACCACCAGCCCGGCGTCGGCGGTGATGAAGGCGATGTCCCCGGCGAGCGTCACATGCCGCGCGCCCGCGAGCACGCCATCGGGGTTCCACGCCGTGCTACCATCGGCAAACCGCGTGCGCTCGAGCTGGTTGTTGCGAAATTCGCCATCGGCCATCGTCACGATATCGACCAGCACCAGCCCTTCGACCGCGTCGGTGACCACCGCATAGTCGTAGATCGGCTTCATCGGCTGTTCTTCATTGACCTGCAGCAGCGTCATCGGCGTACCGTCGGCATTGAGCACCGGATTGCCCGCGGCATCGTTGACGGGGGTCGCGGCCATCGCCCGGTTGCGGTCGGGCCGGACCGGCTGGGTGGTCGCCAGCGCCATGCAGGTGGCATTCTTCGTCTTCACATGCGTGTCGTGTCCCATAGCGCTGAACGGCGCGGTGAGGATGCGTTCGGAGACGCCCTTATTGGCGATCGAGGCGACATCGTAGACGCGGAAGCCGCCCTTCCCTTCGGCGACGAACATGTATTCGCCGCGCAGCTGCAGACAGCCGACGCCATCGCGCGTGCCCTCGTGGACATTGGCGAATTGCTCGAATGGCTTGGTTTCACCGCTGGCATCGCCATCGAAGGTCTGGCCGCGGATCCAGTCCTTCAGTTCGCGATCATTGTCCTCGACATGCATGCGCCAGTAATCGGGATAGGCGTATTTGTGCAGATAGCTGCCCAGCACGGTCTGCGGTTCGTCCCATTCGGTCACGCGCACCGCCTCGAAGCCGGTATCGAGCCCGACCCAGGCGTTGAGCCCGACGAAATTGACGAAATTGGTGCCGAGCAGCAGCAGCTGGCTCATGATCGCATTGTTGTCGTCCGCCGCCGACAGATGGCAGTCGGTGCAGGTCTTGGTTTCGGTCAGCCGCACCGTATGCGGGAAATGCGGCGCGAAGGCCTGGCTCGAATAGCCCGAGGCCGCGACCGGGGGCTGCTGCACATAGATCCGCTCGCGGTTGATATTGGTCGAGGACAGCACCAGCGCGCTGGTCGAACGGATCGGTGCGACCTGGTTGCCCTTGGTGGTCTGGTGGCGGCCGAGCTGGAACATCTCGTCGCGCGCCACCTGCGGATTGTAGGTCGCGAAATTGCGCGTTTCCTCGGTCCCGTAATGGTGCGACTTGGTTTTCCAGTTCGCCTCGATCGGCAGGTGGCACCCGCCGCAACTTGTCGTCCATGACAAATGGCAGGTGAAACAGGCCATTTCCTCGGTGCCATGCGCGCGGTCTTCGGGCGCGATGCCGGTGCCGAATTCGAACAATCCGGTTTCCGCGCCTTGCTTGCTCATCAGCTTGGCGCGCGCGGCCTTGGCATTGAATTCGTGCGAGACCGGATCGACGCTGTCGCGCACCAGACTGACTTTCCATTCAAGCTCGGGATCGACGATCGAACGCTGGACGAGCACCCGCCGGCCATCGTCGCCATAGGTCCATTCGAATCGCCGCTTGCCATCCGGATTGCGCAGCAGCGAGAGATCGTTGCCCTTGGGCGGCGCGGCGGGGCCGCTGGTCAGCAGCGTGGGATAGGCATCGGGTGTGCCGTGGCAATCCTTGCAGCCGATCTCCACCGCATTGGCCACCTCGGCATAAATCAGCCCGTTGCCGTGGCTGTCCTGCGCGAAATGGCAATCGGCGCATTGCAGGCCCTTTTCGGCATGGATGTCCATCATGTGGACGGTCTTGCCCGGATTGATGCCGGGTTCGACGAACTTGCCCTCGCCCTCGCGCCGCCATTTTTCCGGATCGTCGGGCGGGACGATATTATCGTCCTTGTCGAGCAGATTGCCTTCGCGGTCGCGTTTCAGGATCGCGCGGAAATTCCACCCGTGTCCGTGATAATCGGCGAACTGGGTGTCCTTGAGCTCGGGATTGAGGTCGTAAACATTGCGCAGGAAATCGAGATCGGCCCACTTGCCCTTCGGCGCGGCGGCTTCGGGGTTGCGATCGAGCACCGCGTGCACTTCTTCGGCGGTGGGATACTTCTGCTCCTTCGGCCACATATGCGGCGCATCGCTCTCGTAATCCCACATCGTGTAGCCGAGATAGGAATTCAGGAAGATGTTCGGCTGGTGCATGTGGCAATTCATGCATTGCGCGGTCGGGATCGACCGGGTGAAGGTATGCCGGATCGGATGGCCGCGTTCCTTCTCCGGGCCATCGGCTGGCCGATCCACCGCATGATCGTCATGCCCGGGCTGCTTGACCGCGCCATGGCCCGCGTCGTCGCCTGCGCCGTGACCCCCGCCATGCGCGTCCCCGCGCGCGCCTTCATAGAGCCCGGCGATGGTCGGATCGACAGTCGCGCTCTGCCCGTCGCGGCCATATTGCGCATAGGTCAGCGAATGGCGCGGCTCGCGGTCATTGGCATAGACCACATGGCAGCTCGCGCAGCCCGAATGGCGATAATCGCCCGGCTGGTCGTTGGTCCCCATGAACCACATGAAGGGATCGTTGAGGCGCGTCTTGTGGATGTTGAGCACGGGAATCGCCACGCGCAGGCCGGTGCCCGCACCGCGGTTGGACTGCTTGAGATCGGGCCGCCCGGGTTCCTCGAGCCGCTGGATCAGCCCGGTGGGATTGGGAATGCCGACCTCGGGAAACTGGCTGGCGACATTGCGCCCGCCGCGTTCGAACACGCGGAACACGTCGCCCGGCGGGATCACATGCCAGGTCGGCAGCGGATAGAGCGCCGCCAGCGCACCGCGCGCCTCCTGATTGTCGGTCACACTGGCTACCGGCGCGCCGGGGCTTTCGATCTTCGCGGGCTCACCGTCGCGCGTGTAAGCCTCGCCGAGGATGTAGCGTTTGAAGGGCAGGATGCCGTTGTTATAGGACGCACCGCCCCACAGCATCGCGCCGGTGGCCATGATCGAGCGTTCGGAGGCCTCGATCGTCTCGATATGGCAAGCGCCGCAGGCTTCGCGCACCACGCGATAGTCGCTCGGGTTGACGAAGCGAACGAAGACCGGGTCTTCCTTGTTGAGCAGGCCATAGCTGCGCTTGGGATTGGCGGACGAGGGCCAGTGCCAGCTTTCGGGATATTTGGGCAGCACATGCGCCGCATCGCGCGCGGCAGTATAGGCGGGGTCGTTATGCGGCAGGTCGCTGTCGCCGAAGACCTCTGCATTGCCACCATGGCAATCGATGCAGCCCAGCCGCACGGCAGGCGTTTCGTGCATCGTCGATTGGTCGGTGCGGACATGGCAGGAAACGCAGCCCGCCGATTTCGCCGTCATCTGCGCCTCGGTCTGGACCCGCGGCGCAGGCGCGGCGGTGACGAGGCTGTAGTCGCGCTTGACCGGGTTTTCCTTCTCCGCCGCGCGCAGGCCCACGGCCCCGGCGAGAAGCATGACGGCGATGGCCAGCAGGAGGCGGGAAAGGCTGCGCATCAGTAGGTCAGCACCGCGTTGGCGAGCACCGAATAATAGGCGCGCGGATTGCCGAGCGAGGTGAACAGGTCGTCGAAACCGTCACCGGAAATCAGCGTCGCTGCGGAGAGGCGGAAAACGATGTTCTGCGTCGCCTTGGGCCGCCAGATCGCGGCGGCGGACAGGTCCCAGCCGATCGCCTTCGGGATCGAACCTTCGTTGCGCAGGGCCTGCAGCGTGGCCGTGTTCTCGAACCACAGGTGGTTGGCATTGGCGGAAAGGCGAAACTCGGGCGTGATATCGAAATCGGCGCCCACGCCCAGCAGCATCAGCCCGGGATTGTTGAAATTGGACTGCCCCTGCTCTTTCGAACTGCGCAGCGAATTGAGGATGCCATTGCGCCCGTTGACGCTGATCGCGCGGCCGCCGCCGGCAAAGGGAATCGTCTGGCGGATCCAGTAGGACGTATCGGCCCCGGCAAAGACGGGATTTTCGAAGATCGCGTCATAGCCGGTCTCGACATCGTCATAGGGATCGCCGTCGCCGCTGCCATAAGCGGCAGAAAGGCGGAAGCGGATCCAGTCGCGGTCGTAGCTCGCCTCCAGCGCGGCGAAATAGGCGCTGATGTCGGCGGGCCGGTCGGTGAAGAAGGAATTGCGATCCTCGCCGAAGGCATAATAGGCGCTGCCCGTCAGATTGATCCGTCCGATCCGACCGTCGGCATTGTAGCCGAGGTAGAAGACATCGTAATCGCGCCCGCGCAGCGACCCCAGCAAGGCGGGCCGCACCGGGAAGCCATTGTCGTCGATCTGGACGTCTTGGGCCTCGCGATTGGCATTCCACACGAAGGTCAGCTGGCTTGTCAGCGCGGGGATCAGGAAATCCTGGCGGTAGGCATTGACGTAGAAGACGTAATCATCGCGCGGCGTTTGCAGGACCGCGTTGAGACCGCTGTTGGTGTCTTTCTCGAGCCGCCAGAACCCGCCGAAATTATACTGGAAGCGGTTGTTGTCGCGCGTTCCGAAAAACCGCACGCCAAGCTGGTTGTCGTTGAACAGAAACCCGCGAAAATCGGCCTGGAACGGCTGGATGCCGATCCGCACGCTATCGAAATCGTAGCGGTCGGAGACATTGCGGAAGTGATAGTCGAAGAAGGCTTCCTGCACGCCGACGAAGTGGTCGAAACGATGCGAGGGCTTGCTCGGCTCGACGAACAGCACGCGCCGCTCGGGCACATCGACATAATTGAGATTGGCCGCCAGCGTGACGCGGTATTCGACATCGGGCGGCTTGTAGGCGGTGCTGCCCTTGAGCAGCGCGGCGCCGACGATAAAGCTCTGCGACAGGACATAGCTGGTGTCCTTGCCGAAGACGTCGATGCTGTCGGGCCTCTCGGTCGTCTGCACTCCCATGGGTATGGGGAAGGTGCGCGGTTCGAACACCGTGTCGCTTATCGCATTGACGATAAAGAACCAGTCGTCGCCGGTGATCGGCAGCCACGGCACCTTGTCCGGATTAATCGGCCGGTCGCCCTTGTAGGTGTTCTGGTTATAGGGGTCCCACCAGCGTTCGGTCACGAGGCCGAGGCTTTCGACCAGCCGCCAGCGGTCGGGGATCGGGACCTGGTCGACCGGGAACGCCTCGGGCGGCGGCGCGCGCACCGCGCCCTCGTTGGTCTGCGACACCGCATCGGGCAGCGGTTCGGTATAATCGGGACGGCGGCGACCATCGATGATCGCCGGGTCGACCGCGGCGGGTTCGCCCGGTTCGGGATTGACCGCCGGCGGCGCTTCGGCAGGCGCGGGCTCGGGCGGCAGTTCCGCTTGGGCAGCGAGCAACAAAGCCAGCGGAGTAAGCGCGGCCGCCGCCATCACAGCCCCTCGCAGACATTCTGGCGGGGATCGTCGAGAAACGGCGCGAAGGGGCAATTGACGTAGCGCAGCCGCACATTGCGCCCGTTGACGTTGACCACGATCCGGTCGGCGCGGATTTCGAAGCGCGCATTGCCGATACCGCCCGTGCGCTGCCCGCCATTATGCAGGCCAAGGAAGCTGACCATGTCGTCCTGGTCGATCCCGTCACCCGAAACCCCGATACCGCCGACGAGCTGGTCCCCGCGATAGATCGGTACCGAACCGGGGAAGATCTGGATGCCATTGGCCAGCCGCTTCCCGCCGCCCGGCGCATCGGGTACTTGCGTGCAGGCGCGCGGCGTATCGGGACTGGCCCCGCCCGAAATCACGAAGCCGAGATGCTGGACGAGATTGGGGACGATCAGCTCGGTCTGCAGCCCGGTCATGAACGGGCTGAACTGGCCCGGCCGTTCGACCGAGAGCGGGCCGGCCACATCGCCCACCTCGCCATCGGGGAAATAGGGCCGCGACAAATTGCCGCCCGACCGATCGGCAAAGGCAAAGGTCCCGGTCAACGCATTCGCGTCGCCGAGGAAGCTGCGCACCCGCTGGACATAGTCCGCCACCGCGGGTCCGGCAGCCTGCATTTGCGCCGCCGCGACACGGTTCGAGAAGAACGCCGCGGTGCGCGCCTTCTGCAGCGATACGTCGGTGCCGAAGATCGGCCCGTCGGGCGAACGCACGATCCCGAGCACCGCGCCATGCGTATCGACCACGCTGATGGACGCCTGCATCCGGCTGTCGAGCGGACGGCGGATCTGCGCGCGCGCGCGGCTGAGGACGGTGAATGCCTCCTCCATCGTCGCGCGCACTTCGGCCGCGCTCAGCGGATTGGCAATGCTTGCGCTGTCGGTCCCCGCGCGGATCGGGAAGCGCGGTGTTCCTGCCGCGTCGACCAGCACATAGGCATCGCGATTGGCAAACTCGCCCGCAGTGCTGCGGCGGATGCCCGAAGCATTGGTGCCATAGGCGGTCCCCGCGCGGATCGTGCCGTTATTGTAGCCGAACACCGGCACCAGCGTACCGAAGGGGCCGTTGACCGCACCGAAACTGCGCTGCAGCGGCCCCAGGTCGCTGGCCGCGATATCGCTATAACGCAGGCTGGTCCCGTCGACCGGGATCCGGTCCGCCTCGATTTCTCGCGGCGGGGTGAATCCCTGAGTCCCCGCAAGTGCGGCGAATTCCTCGGCGGCGCGGTCCACATCGATCGTATCGGGATCGAAGCCGTAATTGCCGTCGCCGGCAACGCCGATGCCGCCGACCACCACGCCGTCCTTGTACAGCGGGAAACCGCCCGGGTCCGCTGCCAGTCCGAGCGGCGAGCGCTGCGGGCCGATCATCCCGTCGCTCATCCGCGTGGACAGGTCCGAACAGGGCAGCTGGCTGAACTGCACGCCGAACAGCGGCCCGCTTTCTAGCCCCACGGTCGAGGCGGCGGGCGGGAAATGCTCCTGCACGATCTGGCTGGCGGTGCGGGTCGAAAAGGCGTTGCCCCCGCTCGAGAGATAGGCGCCGGTGATCGCCTTGGCGATGGCGGCGGCGGCGGTGGGCACCTGGACGCCCTGTAACCCGACCTCGTCACCCGGCGCGGCGCGCCCCGCGATCGTGCGCCGGCTGATGCGGGTGTTGCCCGGCGTGCCGGTCATGGCGAAGACGCCGAGGACATTGCCCACCCGGTCGACCACCGCGACGGTGGCGGGCAGGCCGCGCGCCTGTGCCTCGCCCACGGCTTGCGCGATGATCTGCTGGACATCTCCGACCGACAGCGCGCGCTGCGCCGGATCGGTGAACAGCCGGCCCCCGGTGGTCGGCGTGGGGCTGGGTGTCGGAGACGCCGTGCCGCCTCCACCGCCGCCCGTCGATCCGCCATCGCCGCCGCAGGATGCCAGGACCAGAGCGAGGGCCCCCGTCAGGCAGCCAAGCGCGCGCCGGCGCATTATCGCAGGCTCCCGATCGCGGATGTCGCGCTGGCCAGCGCGCTGCGGAATGCGGCGGGACGATAGGTCTCCGGCGCGGCCACTGCGGCATAAGCGCGATTGATATTGGCACGGATCGCAGCCGCCGCGCCGACCGTCACGCGGCCTTCGCGGACCAGCGCATTGAGCAGCGTATCGACCGCCATCACCGCCTGGACCGACCCGGCGTAATCGGTAAAGCGCGGCGCGGTCGCCTGCGAGGCGATCGCCGCGATCACCTGATAGGCATCATTGCTGCCGAACGAGCGCGCGGCCAGCGCATTGGACAGCGCTTGCGCCCGCTCGCGCAAGGCAATCGCGGCTTGCTGCGCGCTGCCCCGGTCGCGGCCCATCGCGCGGTGGAATTCCACGCTCGCGGTGCCGAATGCCTCGCCAGCGCCGGGGGCCAGCGCCCGGCCGACTGCGGACAGCATGATGATGTTTTCATCGTTGAACGGCGCATTGCCGAAGGGAATCGGCCGACCGGGATTGGTCTCGAACGTCAGCCGCCGGGCGGGCCCGTCAGTGATCGCGCGGTGGCAGCTGTGGCAGTCGTAGAAATAGAATTCGGGGAACATGCCGCGCATGCCGAAGCCGGGCCGCGCGAACAGATCGGTCGCCCGCGCGACCGCTTCCGCCTGGCCCACCGCCCACAGCCGGACGCTGTCGCTGCGCCCCTTGCGGCGGGCATAGTCGGCATCTTCGGTGTGATGCTGCTGCAGCGAGGAGAAAAGATCGAGTTCGAACGAAATCCGCGGGTGACCAGCGGCCATCATCGAATGGGTGACGAACTGGCCGGTATCGGTGCTGCCGTAATGGCAATCGAGACAGATTTTCGCGCGCACCTGCGGGTCTTCGAGCGGCACCAGTCCCGCGCGCACATTGGAAGCATGGCTGGCTGCCTTCTCGTAATGGACCTGCAGCCAGCCCTCTGCCGCGCCGTGGCAGCTTTCGCAGCCCACCCCGTCGCTGATGTGGAAGCGCGCGCCGCGGCGCGATTGTGGGACATAGGTTGCATGGCAGCCGAGGCAGGCTGGCGCGGAGGTCGCTGCCCCCAGCCCCAAGGTCTGCGCGATCTGGCGGCCGCGGCGGCTGGCGAGCACCGAATAGGCACGGCTGTGCGCCCCGCTGGCCGAAGACGGGGCCTGCCAGGTCGCGATCTCGTCCTGCCGGACGACCGCACCATTGCCTTCGGAGCGGCCATGGCAGGTCGAGCCGGCACAGGTCGCCACGCCTTCGAAGTTTGCAGTCGAGGACTGGGCGTTGGCGGCAGAGGAATCGGGGCTCGCGGGCGCAACAGCGGCCAGCGCAAGCAGCAGCGCGAGCGCAAACGCCCGCACGGCTCCGCCCCGTCCCCCTTGCCAGCGTGCTGCCCGGCGTTTCATCGGCCCTCCCCGATTGCCCTAATCTGCTGCTGCCGCCCCCCGCGGCAGCCGCCATGCCCCGTGCCGCGGGGCCACCGGTAGATACTTAGCTCGCCAGTTTCTCGCTCAGGAGGTCAAGCTGGCCCATGCAGCCGAGATTGGCCAGCGCGACGGCCAGATCTTCGGGATCTTGCGGCGTTTCGTCCAGCGCGATGAACTCGAGGCGCTGCTTCGCCCCGCCCGCCGGACCCGAAAGGTCGTAGAGCCGGTTCTGCGCCAGCGGCAGTTCGTCGGCGCTGAGCGAAGCGGTGGCGGAGCCGTCCTCGAAGGTGAAATGGAGGTGGAAATCCGAAATCGCCGAACCCAGCACCCAGGTTTCCCCGCCTTCGATCGAGGGACGCCAGAAGGTGATGGCATCGCCTGCCGGGAGGCAGACCTTGCCCGGGCGGCTGATGTCGATGTTCCAC
Source organism: Qipengyuania sp. Mu-71 (assembly GCF_036867055.1). Classification (NCBI taxonomy): domain Bacteria; kingdom Pseudomonadati; phylum Pseudomonadota; class Alphaproteobacteria; order Sphingomonadales; family Erythrobacteraceae; genus Qipengyuania; species Qipengyuania sp. Mu-71. The sequence continues at coordinate 2,194,714 of NZ_JBAJHR010000001.1, forward strand.
AGATTCGAATTGGTGGACGATCCGGTAGCCCCGCCGCGCACCGCCCCCGTCCGGACGCGGGCGCCCGACTGCTGGCGGGTGAGCATGGCAAAGGCGGTCCGCTTGCTCGCGCCGCGTGCCCCCACCCGGTGCGTGCCCGGACCCGAGATGACGCGTGTCCCGCTGCCGGTCAGCACGGTGATGCTGTCGCCGGTGCGGAGCGTAACACTTGCCGCATCGTCGAGCTTCTTGCCCACCGGATAGGTTTCGGCAGACGGCCCGCTGGACTTGACCACCACCCCGGCCTGCGCGGGTGCCGATCCGAGAAAACCGAGCGCTGCAAACGAGAGCGCGGCCCCTGCGAGTATGTTCCTAACCGAGGACATAAGCCCCTCCATCATCCAGGTTCTGAATTCGATATAACAGGTTTTCCAGCGCCGTGTCAGCCGGATGACGGCTGACGACATCGGCGATGATTTCCGCTGCCCTAGCATCGTCCGTCCCGACCAGCTTGTATGCATCCGCCAGCATTGCGCGATCGGCAGCGGGGAAATCGGGTACCGGCTCCATCAGCTCGACGGCGCGCGCGCGTCCGCGCAGGACCACGCGGCCCATCGGACGCCACCAGTCGAGCCCCGCCCGGTCGGCGAATTCGCGGCTGGCCATGACGCTGGATGCCAGCGCCTTGTTGGCCGCCTCGAGCCGGGCGGCAGTGTTCATGCTGTCCCCCAGCGCGGTATACTGGATGCGGTTCTCGCCGCCGAAATTGCCGACCACCGCCTCGCCAAAATGCAGCCCCACGCGGGTCTTGCCGATCTTGGGTAGCCCGGCGTCCATTGCCGCGACTTCTTCGCGAAACGCCTCGCCCGCCTGCCACAGGGCATAACCGGCGCGGGCGGCGCGCTCGCCATCGTCGGGCCGCGCGATCGGTGCGCCCCAGAAGGCGACCACCGCATCGCCGACGAATTTGTCGATCACGCCGCCATGATCGAGCACCACGTCCGACAGCATGTCGAGATAGCGGTTGAGCAGCTTGGCGACCATTTCCGGTTCGATCGCATGGCTCATCTTGGTGAAGCCCTCGAGGTCCGAGAACAGCACGAAGAGTTCCTTATTCTCGCCATGGAGCGAGAGCAGCTGCGGGTTTTCGAGGATTTCCTGCGCCATTTCGCGCGGGAGGTATTTGCCCAGCGCGCCTTGCGCGAAATTCCGCTGCACCGCGCCACTCGCGCGCGCGGCGGACACCACTGCGGTAAAGGCGATGATCCAGCCGAGCAGCCAGCCGGCAGCGGGCACGCCGAGCGTATCGACCCCCTGCCATTCCATCACGAAAGGCACGCCGATAAAGGTGCCGAACTGCGCCGCGAGCAGCAGGTAGATGCGCCAGCTACCCCATTCGAGCAGACCGGTGAGCACGGCAGTCGCGACCACCAGTATCGCCATCAACCACAGGGTGAGCCCCCCCACCTGCCCGCGCCGGTCGCCGTCGAGCATTTGCGCGATCATATCCGCATGGACGCGCAGCCCGGCGGGATTTTCGCCGATGACGCTGGAGAGGGTGGTCTGGACGCGGTCGTAATCGATGATGTCGCCGCCGACGAGGATATAGCGCCCCTCGATCTGTTCGCGCAGCATGGCGCGCACCTCGGGAATTTCCATCAGCACCGGATCGAGGAAATTGTCGATCTGGAGACGCCCGTACATCGGCTCGTTCTCGAACGCGGGATGGCGATAGCGCAACGCCCCTTCGTAGCCCGGCAGTGCCAGCTCGCCCTCGCCCGCGGCGCGGAGCATGGCGCGGCCCAGCACCGGCGGTAGGTCGGGTTCGATGCTCGGCCATTTGCGCGTCACGCCATTGGTGTTGTCGAGCCGGATGCTGGCAGGGGTCGCATTCGACCCTTCGAGCTGGGCGAGGAACTCCTCGAGATAGACCTGCTGGTCGTAGACGATATCGGCTTCGTTAGTCGCGAAATTGGCATAGCCGACAAGCGTCGGGGTCTGCATGCCGCGCAAGGTGGCGAGCAGTTCGGCATCCTCGTCCTGCGGCTGGTCGAACAGGATATCGAGCCCGATCGCCTTGGGCTCCATCCCGTCGATGATCTGCAGCGCGCGCGACAGCATCCCGCGATCGAGCGGCGAGCGTTTGCGCGCGGCGATCAGCGTCTGGTCGTCATAGACCACCATCGTGATGCGATCGTCCTGCTCGATCTTGTCCGCCAGGATCGAACTGCGCCAGTCATAGAGCGCGCGTTCGGCGTCGCCCGTACCCGGCGTGGTGATGTCGACATTCTCGGCGCCTTCGATACGCCATTCGTCGGGCACCACCTCATGCGGGATGTTCCAGCTGTAGCGCGCGATCAGCAGCGCCATGAGCACCAGCACCGCGGTCAACACCAGACGACGCGGGCCGGCCTCGCGCACATTGCGCCAGCCGCGGATCAGCAGATTGTCGTCCCTGTCCTCGCTCAACCCCCGCCTCCCCGCGGTCCATCGAACGACCCATTTTTATTGTGTTATCCGGCGGTTGTAGAGCAGTAACGCAATGCCGCAACCCCCGTTAGCGTCACGCCATATCGGGATCGTTCCACGCCAGCACCGGCTTGCGCGCGGCCTGCGTTTCGTCGAGCCGGCGGCGCGGCGCGTAATGCGGCGCGGTCTTGAGCGTTTCGTCACCCGCCTTGGCGCGCCCGGCTACGCTGCGCAGCGCCATGATGAACTGGTCGAGCGCCGCCTTGCTTTCGGTCTCGGTCGGTTCGACCAGCATCGCGCCGTGCACCACCAGCGGGAAGTACATGGTCATCGGGTGATAGCCCTCGTCGATCAGGGCCTTGGCCAAATCGAGCGTCGAGACGTCGTCGGCGAAGCCTTTGTCGCTGAACAGCGCTTCATGCATGCACGGCCCGCTGTGGCCGAAGGGTGCATCGAGCACGTCTTCGAGGCTGCGCAGGATGTAATTGGCATTGAGCACGGCGTCTTCGGACACTTGCTTGAGACCATCGGCACCGTGGCTGAGGATATAGGCCAGCGCGCGGGTGAACATGCCCATCTGGCCGTGGAACGCGGTCATCCGGCCGAAGGCCTTGGTGTGGTCGAATTCGCCAGCGTTCTCTTCCTCGACCAGGTGGACCGTGCCATCCTTGGTCCGCGCGGTGAACGGCAGCGGGCCATAGGGGCAGAGCGCTTCGGACAGCACGACCGGGCCCGAACCCGGGCCGCCGCCGCCATGCGGGGTGGAGAAGGTCTTGTGCAGGTTGATATGCATCGCGTCGACGCCGAGGTCGCCAGGGCGCACCTTCCCGACGATGGCGTTGAAATTCGCTCCGTCGCAATAGACGAAGCCGCCGGCCTCGTGGACCGCGTCGGAAATCGCCTTCATGTCGCGTTCGAACAGGCCGCAGGTGTTGGGATTGGTGATCATCACCCCCGCGACATCGGGGCCGAGACGCGCCTTCAGCGCTTCGAGATCGACCCTTCCGTCCGAATTGGCGGGGATATCCTCGACCCGGTAGCCGGCGAAAGCCGCGGTGGCGGGGTTGGTGCCATGCGCGCTTTCGGGGACGAGGATGACCTCGCGCGCATCGCCGCGGGCTTCGAGCGCGGCGCGGATGCACAGGATGCCGCACAATTCGCCATGCGCTCCGGCCTTGGGGCTCATAGCGACGCCGTGCATGCCGGTCAGATCGATCAGCCAATGCGCCAATTCGTTGATCACTTCGAGTGCGCCGCGCACCGTATCGACCGGCTGCAGCGGATGAACATCGGCGAAGCCAGGCATGCGGGCGATCTTCTCGTTGAGCCGCGGATTGTGCTTCATCGTGCACGAGCCGAGCGGGAACAGCCCGAGGTCGATCGCATAATTCTGGCGGCTCAGGCGCGTGTAGTGGCGCACGGTTTCGGGTTCGGACAGGCCCGGCAGGCCGATCGGATCCTTGCGATCGAACCCACCGAGGCGATTGGCGCCCGCTTGCGGTTCGGGCAGGTCCACCCCGGTGGTTTCGACATGGCCGATCTCGAACAGCAGCGGTTCCTCGAGCATCAGCGCGCGGTTGCCGGTGGCGGTGTCGGGGCCGCTCATCGCATTGTGTCCTTCGACGGGGGTGCCGGGCTTCCAGCCCGATGCGTTGCGCGCGTTCATGCCAGCACCTCCTCAAGGGCGGAGGCGAGCGTTTCCACGTCCTCCTCGGTCGTGGTTTCGGTCACCGCGACGAGCAGCCCGTTGGACAGCGCATCATGGCCCGGGAACAGCCGCGCGAGCGAGACGCCCGCGAGGATATCCTGCTGCGTCAGCTCGCGCACGATGCTGCGCGCATCGCCGTCGAGCAGCAGCGTGAATTCGTTGAAGAACGCGTCGTTGAGCAGCTTCACGCCGGGCACCTTGGTCAGCCGGTCGGCGGCAAAGCAGGCAAGGCGGTGGTTCTCCATCGCCAGCCGACGCAGCCCCTTCTCGCCGAGCAGTGTCATATGGACATTGAATGCCAGCGCGCAGAGCCCCGAATTGGTGCAGATGTTCGAGGTCGCCTTCTCGCGGCGGATATGCTGTTCGCGCGTCGACAGCGTCAGCACGAAACCGCGCTTGCCCTCGGCATCGGCGGTCTCGCCGCACAGGCGGCCCGGCATCTGCCGGACGTGCTTTTCATCGCGCACGGCGAACAGGCCGAGATAGGGGCCGCCGAACTGCAGGCCGACGCCGATCGACTGGCCTTCGCCCACCACGATGTCCGCACCCAGTTCACCGGGTGATGCAATCGCGCCGAGCGCCACGGGTTCGGTGTTGACCGCGATCAGCAGCGCGCCCTGGTCATGCGCGGCCTCGGCGATTTTCGCGAGGTCGGGCAGGCGGCCAAGGATATCGGGATATTGCACCACGACGCAGCTGGTGTCCCCGTCGATCCGCGCAATCAGCCCGTCGTCGTCGGGCCTGGCGGTCAGGCTGGGCGGCGCACCGGCGATCTCGTCATCGGTGAACTTGGCCATCGTCCGCACCACTTCGGCATAATGCGGGTGCAGCGCGCCCGAGAGCACGACCTTGCGCTTCTTGCCTCGCGCCACACGGCCCGCCATCGCCACCGCTTCCCAGCACGCGGTCGAGCCGTCGTACATCGAGGCATTGGCCACCGCGCAGCCATAGAGCCGCGCGACCTGCGTCTGGAATTCGAACAGCATCTGCAGCGTGCCCTGCGCGATTTCAGGCTGGTAGGGCGTATAGGCGGTCAGGAACTCGCCGCGCTGGATGATGTGGTCGACGCTGGCCGGGATATGGTGCTTGTACGCCCCTGCCCCGAGGAAGAACGCCGCATCGGCTGCGGCGAGGTTCTTCTTGCTCAGCCGCCGCATATGCTTTTCGACCGCCATTTCGCTGGCGTGTATCGACAGGCCTTCGATCGGGCCGGAAAGCCGCGCTGCCTCGGGCACATCGGCAAACAGCGCATCGATATCGGGCGCGCCGATTGTCTCGAGCATGGCCGAACGGTCGGTATCGGTCAGGGGTAGGTAGCGCATCGTGGTTCCTTCACGCCCCGCGGGGCATCAGCGGATCAAAGCCCGTCGCAGAAGCTCTTGTAGGCGGCCAGGTCCATCAGACCGTCGAACTCCGACTTGTCGCCGATGGTCATCTTGAAGAACCAGCCGTCTTCTTCCGGGGCGGTGTTGACCAGCGCGGGGTCGTCTTCGAGCGCGTCGTTGGTTTCCATGATCTCGCCGCTGATCGGCGCGTAGACATCGCTCGCCGCCTTGACGCTTTCGACCACGGCGGCATCCTTGCCCTTCTCGATCACGCTGCCGACATCGGGCAGTTCGACAAAGACGATGTCGCCCAGCTGGCCTTGCGCGTAATCGGTGATCCCGACGGTGGCGGTGTCGCCCTCGACGTCGATCCATTCATGTTCATCGGTAAAATAGCGGGCCATTTCGATCATTTCCCTCTGTGGTAGCGATGGGGGACGAAGGGGAGCGAGGCGACCGTGGCAGGCAGCCTTTTCTTCCGCACCTCGACTTCGAGTTCGGTGCCTTCGGCGGCAAGCGCGGTATCGACATAGCCCATGGCGATGGGCCGTTCGAGCGTGGGCGAAAAGCCGCCGCTGGTGATGCGGCCGACCTGCGTGTCACCCGAATAGACGAGCGCGCCTTCGCGGGCGGGCATCCGGCCGTCGATGGCGAGGCCGACGCGCTTTTGGGCGGGTCCCTCGGTAAACGCCTTCATCACGGGTTCGTGACCCATCCAGCCGCCTTCCTCGCGGCGGCGCTTGGTCAGCGCAAAGCCGAGATCGGCGGAGACGGGATCGGTTTCGGTGGTGATGTCGTGGCCGTAGAGCGGCAGGCCCGCTTCGAGCCGCAAGCTGTCGCGTGCGCCCAGACCGATCGGGCGCACTTCGATTTCGGCGCACAGGCGGTCGGCAAGGCTTTCGGCGAATTCGGCCGGGACCGAGATTTCGAACCCGTCCTCGCCGGTATAGCCCGAACGCGTGATCCGCAGCGGCCATTCGCCGAAGTCGTGGACCACGCTTTCCATGAACACCATGTCGTCGATGACGTTGCGCATCACGCGGTTGAGCGCGGTCGCGGCATTGGGCCCCTGCAGCGCGATCAGCGCGTGTTCGTCCATGTGGGTGAGCGTGACATCGTCATCGAGATGTTCGCGCAGATGGGCGATGTCGTCCCATTTCATCGCGCCGTTGACCACGAGGTAATAGGCCGGTTCGCCCCAGCGTCCCTCGGTGCCCGCTTCCTCGTCGCCTTCGATCCACGGCGTGGCATTGGTCACCATGAGATCGTCGAGGATGCCGCCGTCTTCGCCGATCAACAGCGAATAGCGCACCTTGCCCGGCTCGAGCGATGCGATCGCCCCAGGGAGCAGCTTTTCGAGTTCCGCGGCGGCCTTGTCGCCGGTGACCATGAGCTGGCCCATATGGCTGACATCGAACAGGCCTGCCTGGGTGCGGGTCCAGCCATGCTCGATCACGATGCCTTCGTACTGGATCGGCATATGGTAACCCGCAAAGGGTACCATCCGCGCGCCCTTGCGGCGATGCCACGCATCGAGCGGCAGCGTTTCGGTTTCGGCGATCATGTCTTCGGTGTCGTCGCTCAAGTCCCGTCCCTCACAAGCATGGGGCGCGCCCTCGCGGTGCGCCGAAAACCATGCCCCCTCTGTCGGGAAACCTGAGAGACTGGCGCACATATGGGTGCGCTTACCCCTTCGGTGGCCACGCGCAGGCGCATGGCGCTTTCCAGAGTGCCGATGGAGCGCACGGTCCGTTTAGCCTGAGAGTTTCCGGGGCGGTTGCTCCTTCGGCGCCAGATGGACGTCGCCATCCGGGCTCTCCCGTGCGCGCCTGCTGCAGAATCGCTTCTGCCGCCGACCTGTGCTGCACTGCGATATTACCGCAGCGCGGTCAATCCAGGTTTGGCCGCAACCAGCGTTCCGCCGTGGCGATATCCACATTGCGGCGGGCGGCATAGTCTTCCAGCTGGTCGCGCCCGACGCGGGCCACGCCGAAATATTGCGCTTCGGGGTGGCCGAAATAGAACCCGCTGACCGCGGCGGTGGGATACATGGCGAAGTTCTCGGTCAGGCTGATGCCGGTATTCGCCTCGGCATCGAGCAGTTCGAACAGGATCGGCTTGAGGCTGTGATCGGGACAGGCGGGATAGCCCGGCGCGGGACGGATACCGCGATATTGCTCCTTGATCAGCGCTTCATTGGTCAGCTGTTCCTGCGGGGCATAGCCCCACAGATCGGTGCGCGCATGCTGGTGCAGCCGCTCGGCAAAAGCCTCGGCGAACCGGTCCGCCAGCGCCTTGAGCAGGATGTCGGAATAATCGTCCTTGTCGGCGAGGAAGCGTTTCGAATGCTCCTCGATCCCGTGGATGCCGACCGCGAAGCCGCCCAGCCAGTCCCCCGCCGGATCGATGAAATCGGCGAGGCACATATTGGCGCGGTCGCGCGATTTCTTCACCTGCTGGCGCAGGAAGGGCAGCGTCACATGCCGCTCTTCCTCGGCCAGGTGCAGCGTGACATCGTCGCCATCGCGCGCGCAGGGCCAGAAACCCGCGACCCCACGCGGGGTGAACCATTTCTCGGTCACGATCCGGTCGAGCATCGCCTCGGCATCGGCCTTGAGGCTGCGCGCGCTTTCGCCGACCACCGGATCATCGAGAATCTTGGGATAGGTGCCGTGCAATTCCCACGCGCGGAAGAACGGCGTCCAGTCGATATAGCTGCGCAGTTCGGCAAGGTCCCAATCATCGAACACATGCACGCCCGGGTGCAGCGGAGGGGCGGCCTTGTCGGACAGGAACGCGTCGTAGAAATTCGCCCGCGCATCGGCGAGGCTGAGCAATTCGCTTTGCCCCTTGCCCGCACGCGTATCGCGGACATGGGTATAGTCGGCGGCGGTCGTATCGACGAATTCATCGCGCTGCGTGTCGGACAGCAGCCGGCTGACCACGCCGACCGCGCGGCTGGCGTCGAGCACGTGGATGACCGGCCCGGGATAGGCGGGATCGATGCGCAGCGCGGTGTGCACCTTGCTGGTGGTCGCCCCGCCGATCAGCAGCGGCATGGTCATCTCGGCGGTCTTCATTTCCTCGGCGACGGTGACCATTTCGTCGAGCGAAGGGGTGATGAGACCCGACAGGCCGATCATGTCGGCATCGTGTTCCTTCGCCGCGGCAAGAATCTGCGACCAGGGCACCATCACGCCCAGATCGATCACTTCATAGCCATTACACTGCAACACCACGCCGACGATGTTCTTGCCGATGTCGTGCACATCGCCCTTCACCGTCGCCATGATGATGATGCCCTTGGCGCGCGCGCCTTCTTCCTTCCCCGCTTCGATGAAGGGGATCAGATGCGCGACCGCCTTTTTCATGACGCGCGCCGATTTGACCACTTGCGGCAGGAACATCTTGCCGCTGCCGAACAGGTCGCCGACGACATTCATGCCGTCCATCAGCGGGCCTTCGATCACTTCGATCGGACGGTCGAACCGCTGGCGCGCCTCTTCGGTGTCGGCCACCACATGCGCGTCGATGCCTTTGACCAGCGCGTGTTCGAGCCGGCGTTCGACCGGCCAGCCGCGCCATTCCTCGGCGGCCTTTTCCTCGGCCGCGGTCTTGCCCTTGTAGCTTTCGGCAAGGTCGATCAGCCGCTCGGTCGCATCCGGGCGGCGCATGAGGATCACATCCTCGCACGCCTCGCGCAGGACAGGGTCGATCTGGTCGTAGACGTCGAGCTGGCCCGCATTGACGATCGCCATGTCGAGCCCGGCGGGGATCGCATGGTAGAGGAAGACCGAATGCATGGCGCGGCGCACGGTCTCGTTACCGCGGAAGCTGAAGCTCAGATTGGACAGCCCGCCGCTGGTGCGCACATGCGGGAGCTGCGCCTTGATCTCGGCCAGCGCCTCGATAACGTCGAGCCCGTAGCGGTCATGCTCCTCGATGCCCGTTGCGACCGCAAAGATGTTGGGATCGAAGATGATGTCCTCGGGCGGGAAGCCAATCCCGGTGAGCAGGTCGTAGGCGCGCGCGCAGATGGCGACCTTGCGCTCCTTGGTGTCCGCCTGCCCGGTCTCGTCGAACGCCATGACGACCACCGCCGCACCATAGTCCATGCATTTGCGGGCCTGGTCGAGGAACTGCGCCTCGCCCTCTTTCATGCTGATCGAATTGACGATCGGCTTGCCCGAAACGCATTTGAGCCCGGCCTCGATCACGTCCCATTTGGAACTGTCGATCATCACCGGCACGCGCGCGATGTCGGGTTCGGCGGCGATCAGCTTGAGGAAGGTGGTCATCGCATGCTCGGCATCGAGCAGGCCCTCGTCCATATTGACGTCGATCACCTGCGCACCGTTTTCGACCTGCTGGCGCGCGACTTCGACCGCGGTATCGTAATCGTCCGCCATGATCAGTTTCTTGAACCGCGCAGATCCGGTCACATTGGTGCGTTCGCCGATATTGACGAAGCGTGCGGTGGATTGGTCGGTCATTGCTCAGTCCCGGTCGAGTTCGCGTGCGAGCACGACATCATCGTAAAGTGTGCCGCCGACGTCGAAGCGGCGCGTCGCGATCTTCCTGAAACCCTGTTTGGTATAGAAGGCGATGGCGCGGCGATTGTCGTCCTTTACGCCGAGCAGCAGACGCTGATGCCCCCGCGCACCGGCCTTGGCCGCATCGAACAGGTCGCGCGCGATGCCGCTGCCGTGGAACCGCGACAGCAGGTAGATTTTCTTGAGCTCGATATCGCCATCGCGCGAGGCATCGAGTTCGGGCCGGTTGAGCAGGGCGTAGCCGACAGGGGCATCGTCGACTTCCGCCAGCCAGGCCCGCGCGCCTGCGTCCAGGAGCCGGGCGAGATAGGCGGGTGCATGCTGCGTCTCGCAATGCGCCACCAGCGCGTCGCCCGCGATCATTCCGGCGAAGGTTTCGAGGAAGGTGGCGTTGGCGATCAACGACAGCCGCCCGGCGTCAGCGACGCCTGCGGTGCGGATGACCGCGCGGTTCGCAAGCGAATCGCTCATGCCGCCACCGTAAACGGCTCGAGCCCCGCGAGGCGCATGTCGGGCTTCGTGCTCGGCGGGATACGCGGTGCCAGCCCTTCGACCGCTGCGGCCATCGCGGCGATATGCGCCGGGGTCGAGCCACAGCAGCCGCCCAGCGCATTGATGCGGCCGTTCTCCGCCCAGACCCGGGTCAGCGCCGCGGTGGTTTCGGGCAGCTCGTCATATTCGCCCAGATCATTGGGCAGGCCGGCATTGGGATAGGCCATCAGATAGGTATCGGCGATATCGGACAGCAGCTGGACATGCGGGCGCAGCTGTTCGGCGCCGAAGCTGCAATTGAGTCCGATGGTCAGCGGCTTGGCATGCCGCACCGTGTACCAGAACGCCTCGACCGTATGGCCCGACAGATTGCGCCCCGACAAGTCGGTCAGCGTCAGCGAGATCATCAACGGGAGATCGCGGCCAAGCTCGCGCTCGAGCTGTTTCACCGCCATGATTGCGGCCTTGCAATTGAGCGTGTCGAACACGGTTTCGATAAGGATGAAATCGGCCCCGCCCTCGACCAGCGCGCGGCACTGGTCGACATAGACCGCGACGATTTCGTCGAAGGTAACCTCGCGAAAGCCCGGGTCCTCGACATCGGGCGACAGCGACAGCGTCTTGTTGGTCGGCCCCACCGCCCCCGCAACAAAGCGCGGTACGCCATCGGTGCGCGCGTCGATCGCCTCGCGGATGATGCGCGCTGCGGCGACGTTGATCTCATGGACCAGGTCCTCCGCCCCATAATCCGCCTGGCTGATCCGGTTGGCGTTGAAGGTGTTGGTGGCGAGGATATGCGCGCCTGCATCGATATAGCTGTCGCAGATCGCCCGGATCACCTGCGGCTGGGTCAGGTTGACGAGGTCGTTATTGCCCTTCTGGTCCTGCTCCAGTGCGGTGCCCGCAGCATAGTCTTCAGGCCTTAGCCCGGCCTGCTGGATCGCGGTGCCATAGGGGCCGTCCTTGATCAGGATCCGCTGCGCCGCGGCAGCCTCGAATTGCTCGCGCTTGGTCATGGCTTCGCTTTCGGACGCAGGCCGAGCATGTGACAGATCGCATAACTCAGCTCGGCGCGGTTGAGAGTGTAGAAATGGAACTGGCGCACCCCGCCCGCATAGAGGCGGCGGCACATTTCGGCGGCGATGGTCGCGCTGACCAGCTGGCGTGCGGCGGGCTGGTCGTCGAGCCCTTCGAACAGCCCTTCCATCCAGTGCGGGATCGCGGTGCCGCAAAGCCCGGACATCCGCTGGACCGCGGCGAAGCTCATCACCGGCATGATCCCGGGCACGATCTCGCCCTCGATCCCGGCGGCGGCGGCCTTGTCGCGGAACTCGAAGAAGCATTGCGGATCGAAGAAGAACTGCGTGATCGCGCGGGTCGCGCCGGCATCGAACTTGGCCTTGAGATTGGCGATGTCGGCCTGCGCATCGGGGGAATCGGGATGAACCTCGGGATAGGCGGCGACCGAAATCTCGAAATCGGCGATCTGCTTCAGTCCGGCGATCAGCTCGACCGCATTGGCATAGCCGCCCGGATGCGGCGTGTAGCGCGATTGGCCGTCGGGCGCGTCGCCGCGCAGCGCGACGATATGGCGGATGCCTTCCTCCCAATAGTGCCGCGCGACCGCATCGACCTGTTCGCGCGTTGCATCGACGCAGGTCAGATGCGCAGCGGCAGGGATATGGGCTTCGTTCTGGATCCGCACGACCTGCTCATGCGTGCGTTCGCGCGTCGAGCCGCCTGCCCCATAAGTGACGCTGGCGAAGCGCGGCCCGAGCGGGGCGAGCGTTTCGACGCTGTGCCACAGCGTTTCATTCATCTTGTCGTTCTTGGGCGGGAAGAATTCGAAGCTCACCTCGACATCGCCGGGCAGGCCGGAGAACAGCGGGGCGTCGAGCGCGCGCTGGGCTTCGCGCATCTGGTCCATCGTCGGGCTCATGATGCAGCCTTCCTGTTTGCGGCGCGCCGCTGCGCAATCCAGATCTTCACCACCAGTTCTCCATCCTCCAGCGCCATCGGGGCCGCTGGCTCGAACCCTGCTTCGTCGAGCAGGCTGGCCATCTGGCCATCTTCGAAGCCCAGCCGGGCATGCGCATGGCGATCGCGCAATTCCTCGCGCTGATGCGCGGCGAAATCGACGATCGCGATCCGTCCTTCGGGGCGCGCCACACGCGCCGCCTCGGCCAGCGCCGCGCCGGGGTTCTGCGCGAAATGCAGGACCTGATGGAACAGCACCGTGTCGAAACTTTCCGCGGCAAACGAAAGCGAAGCGAAATCGCCCTGCACCAGTTCGACCCGTTCGGTCGGCAGATGCTGCAATTTGGCGCGCGCCACCCGCAGCATCGCAAGGCTCTTGTCGAGCGCCACGATCCGCTCGGCGCGTTCGGCGAAAAGTTCGGCCATACGCCCTGTGCCGGTCCCGATATCGAGCAAGCGTCCGAGCGACCTCGTGCCCAGAGCTTTGCCCAGCGCTGCCTCCACCGCCTCGTCAGAGGAATGCAGGCGGCGCAGTTCGTCCCAATCGTGCGCGTGGTCGGAGAAATACACCTGCGCTTCGCTTTCGCGATGCTGGCGGATCGCTGCAAGCTTGCGGCGGTCCTGCTCGCATTGCTCGGCAAATGGCGCGTCGGTCGCTTCGGCTTCGACCAGCAGATCGGCGACTGCCGCGCATAGCGGCGGCGCCTCGCTGGCATTCGCGCAAGCGCGCAGGAAGACCCAGCTGCCTTCGCGGCGGCGCTCGGCCAGGCCCGCATCGCACAGGATGCCGATATGCCGCGATACGCGCGGCTGGCTCTGCCCCAGCACCTGCGCCACTTCGCCCACGGCCAGTTCCATCGAACCCAGCAGGCGCATGATCCTGAGACGGGTAGGGTCGGCCAAGGCCCGGAAGAGAGTATCGGTGCGCATTGCAGGATGGATATAAAGATATTTTTATATCTGTAAATCACCTCCCTCCACAAGCGGCTGACGGCGTGACCCGCAAGGCGAAGAACCTACCAAAACAAGATGTTTACCTATTTGTGGGACACGGACCTGCCATGGCACGCCGCCCCACCGATTACGCCGCCGAACGCGAGCGTTTCGTCGAAGACCTGCTCGCCATCATGTCGGTGGAGGAGAAGGTCGGGCAATTGGCGCTCGAACGCGCGCCCGATCCAGCCGATACCGATGCAATCGATCGCGTGCGCGACCAGCTCCGCCAGGGCCAGTTGAGCGGTCTCGTGGGTCCCGGCTCGCCCGCCGAGTTTGCTACTCTCCAGAGTATGGCCATCGAAGAAACCCGCTTGGGCATTCCCCTGCTCTACGCCGCCACCCCCGGTCGCGGCGAAGCGGTCATCATGCCCAGCCCCTTCGCGCTGGCCGCAAGCTGGGCACCCGAGGTGGTCGAGCGCGCCGCGCGCATCGTCGCCGCCGAGGCGCGGGATAGAGGCAAGAACTGGCTGCTCGGGCCCTCCGTCGCACTGAGCACATCGCATACCGACAAGGATCTTTCCGCGAGCTGGGGCGCATCGGGGCTGCTGGCCCGGTGCCTGGCATCGGCCACCGTGCGCGGGCTGCAGTTTGAGGATCAGGACGGCGGCAGCATGCTCGCCTGCCTGCGCGTGGATAACCCCTCGTGGACGGGTCGCCGCGGCGCGCACTTGCCCGCAGACCAGCTGCGCCTGGTTGCAGGTGTGCTGCGCGAATCGCCCCCGGCCAGTATCGCGCTTGGCCGGATTGCCTCTTCGCTCGACAACGGCGACCAGTCGACCAGTGCGACCTTTGCCATTGGTGGGCCTGGCGGTTTCGAAGGGATCGACCTCGCCGAATGGACGGAAATCGCCAAGGCGGCGGGACAGTATCTGACCGGCGCACCCTATGCGGACATCTCTGTCGCCGCAGTGGTGGCAGCGGTTGCAGACGGGCGCGTGACGCCGCTCCAGCTCGACGATGCCGTGCGCAAGGTGCTGGGCGCGAAATACGACCTTGGCCTGTTCCGCAGCGCGGGACCGGAAGAAACCGAAACGCCGAAGCGGTCGGCGGCGGGAGCGCGAACCGTTGCGCTCGATGCCGCGCGCCACGCGATCATCCTGCTTCGCAACGACCCTGCGCTGCTTCCGCTGAGCATCGATTCGGGCGAAATCCTCGTCGTCGGCCAAGCTGCCGGCGACCGGTCGCTGCCCACCGGCGGATTGCCGCAGGAAGGGGCGAGCCTGATCGACGGGTTCGACACCCGTGAACTGGCGCACAATTTCGTACCCGGGCTGGCCTTGCGCCGGGATCAGGCAGGATCGTCATCGGGTGATCTGATCGATGCGGACCATATGGCGATCGGCATGGCCAGCGAAGCCGCCCGCCGCGCGGGGACGGTCATTGTCACGCTCGGCGAAACCAGCACACTGACCGCAGCGCAGCAGACGCTGCTCGAGGCGCTCTATGCGGTCAACCGGAGCATCGTGCTGATCACGCTCGGAGCGCGTCCGCTCGATCCCGATATCAGCGGCGCGAAACTGCCCTGCATTATCCACGCGGGTCAGCTGGGCAGTATGTCGGGCCATGCCATCACCGATGTCCTCACCGGCGAATTCGCGCCCTGCGGCCGCCTGCCGATACCGCTGGTCGACCGCGGGCGGGTGGGCCTGACCTTCGGGCACGGGCTCAATTATTCCGAATTCGGGCTCGGCCAGACCACGACCGAACTGGGGCACGACCGGCTCATTGTGAGTACCGTTCTGCACAATGTCGGGGGCCATGAGGGCACTGAAACCGTCCAGCTTTACCTGCGCCGCCCCGGCGGACGCGGGCAGGAGCGGACCGAACTGGCCGATTTCCAGCGGGTCTCGCTCGGAGGCGGGGAAACCCGCCAGATACTGTTCGAAGTCGGCGGCAACCAGCTTGGCCGGTTCGAACGCGACGGACGCTTCGTGATCGATCCGGGCACTTATGAAGTCTCGGTCGGGCTGAGCGAAGACCGCGCCCACGCGATCGAGATCGCAGTTCCGCAAGCGGTCGCCGACGCGATGGGCAAGGCGCGCGCCTCCGAACCGCTGCCGGCCCTGTTCGGCAAACTGCGCAGCGTCGGTTAGCAGCCTTCCCCAAAGCGCCAAGAATTCCGTTTCGGCTTCGTCCGCCAGCGTGTAGGGCACCGCCATGCGCGACGCTTTCGGCCGCCAGATCGACTATATTCGCCTGTCGGTGACCGACCGCTGCAATCTGCGCTGCACCTATTGCATGGCGGAAGACATGCAGTTCCTCCCCCGCCGCGACCTGCTGACATTCGAGGAAATCGAGGCGCTCGCGCGGCATCTGGTCGCGCGCGGCGTCCGCCGGATCAGGCTGACCGGCGGCGAACCCCTGGTGCGCAAGGGCATCATGGATCTGGTCGGCAGGCTGGCGCGGCTGCGCGGGGACGGCCTCGAGGAACTCACTCTCACCACCAATGGCTCCCGCCTGCCCGAAATGGCGCAGGATTTGTATGATGCGGGCGTGCGGCGGATCAATGTCAGCCTGGACACGCTCGACCGTGAACGCTTCGCCCAGCTGACGCGGCGTGATGAGTTCGACCGGGTTATCAGCGGGATCGAGGCGGCCCGCGCGGCAGGCCTCGCGATCCGCATCAATGCCGTGGCGATGCGCGGCCTCAACGATGACGAACTGCCCGCGCTGCTCGGCTGGTGCAGCGAGCGCGGGTTGGACCTTGGCCTGATCGAGGCGATGCCGCTGGGCGAAGTGTCGCTCGACCGGCAATCGACGCATTTGCGGCTCGACGACGTCCGCGCCGAGATCGAACGCAGCTTCACGCTCGTCCCCTCGCTCCACCGCACGGGCGGACCGGCACGTTATTTCGATGTCGCGGAGACCGGCACCCGGCTCGGCCTCATTACGCCGCTGAGCGACAATTTCTGCGCGGGCTGCAATCGCATCAGGATCGGCGCGACGGGGACGGTCTATGGCTGCCTCGGGCACGACCAGAAGGTCGAACTGCGCGATATCATCCGCGCCGGCGGCGAACAGGCGCTCGACGCGGCGCTCGACCGGCTGCTCGCGGGCAAGCCGCTGCGCCATGCCTTCGACGTCGAGCAGCGCGAACCCGCGCTCGCCCGCCATATGAGCGTGACCGGCGGCTAGGTGAGGCCCGCGGTCCGGGCCCCAGCGAATCCCGCGTAGGCAAGATCGCTTCGCCGCGTTAGGAACCCTGCATGACACGATCGCCCTGGTATAGCCGCCTCGCCCTTGCCCTAGCGCTTCTGCTGCCGGTCTATTTCGCGGTTGCCGCGCTGGGCACCAAGTTCGGGCTGTGGAGCTGGCAGACGGGGCTGCTGACGATGACGATCAAGGCGGGGCCCATCCTGCTGGGCATCGTCGCACTGGTGGCGTTGGTGGCACTGGTCGCCACGCTGCTGCGCAAACCGCGCCGCGGCTGGCTGCTTGCGTTGATCGCGCTGCTTGTGCCGCTCGGGATTTTTGCTGCGCTGGGCTATGTTCGCGGTCAGGCCGCGGATATTCCGCCGATCCACGACATCGCCACCGATGTCGCCAATCCTCCGGCCTTCTCGCAAGCGGCAGTCGATCGCCGCAATGCGAGCGGTGCCAATCCGCTCAACGACTACACCACCCCGCTCGGCGAACTGGATATGTGGGCGCAAACCGAAGCGCCGCTCGCGAACCAGTCACATGCACAGGTCATCACGCAAGCCTATCCCGATCTCGTATCGCTGCCCATCGGCACGGCCGACCGCGCGGCAGCTGTCGCGGCCGTGGCGGAGGCAATGGAGGAGCTGGGCTTCGTGGATGTCACGGCCGATGCTGCAGCCGGGCGCGTCGAAGGTGTCGCGGAGACTTTTTGGTTCGGCTTCAAGGACGACATGGTGGTGCGCATTGCCGATGGCGAGATCGATTTCCGTTCGGTCTCGCGCGTCGGGATGAGCGACCTGGGCGCCAATGCGGCGCGGATCGCGAAATTGCGCGACGCGGTCGCCGCGCGCCTCAATCCCTGAAGTGCATCACCGCCAGCGCGCTACGCTGGAACACGGTCAACACGCAGAGTGCGGCATAGCCATAGGCAATCGGCACGAACCATGCCGGGAACAGCGCGAAGGCGATGAACACCGCGATCGTTTCCGCGCCTTCGGCAAGTCCGGTGGAATAAAAGAAGCTCTTGCGGCCATGCGCGCGGGTTTCTTCGCCGCGCTCAGCCGCGACAACCGCAAAGGCCAGGAAGCTCACCCCGGTCAGCACGAACGCAGCGACCAGCACCAAGGCGGCTTGCGTGTTGGCGGGATCGAGAAACCCAAAGGCCAGCGGGACCGACACGTAGAAGGCGAAATCTGCCACGATATCGAAATAGCCGCCCAGCGCAGTGGGGCCATTGGCGCGCGCGACGGCGCCGTCGAGCCCATCGAGCAACCGGTTGGCGATGATCAGCGCCAATCCGATTGCAAGCTGGCCAAAAGCGATCGCACCTGCGCCCGCCAGCCCGAGAACGAGACCGGTAAAGGTTAGCATGTTTGCCGTCACGCCGCCCGTTGCCAGCGCACGTCCGATGCGATTCAGCGGCGGGTCGATCAGCGGGCGCAGCCTGGCGTCGAACATCGGTCGGCCTCCTTCCAGCTCATGCCCAGGTGATCAGCCCGATCCAGGCACCGGTCATCGCCGTCGCCATATTCCCCGCGATCCAGCTGCGGACGCCCAGTCCCGCCACTTCGCCGCGCCGCTCGGGGCATAACGTGCCGATCGTCGAAACCAGCAGCCCGATGCTGGCGAGATTGGCGACGCCGCACAGCGCATAGGTCACGATGAGCAGGCTGCGCGGAGCGAAGGTGCCGCCCGGCAAAGCGGCGAGTTCGAGATAAGCGACATATTCGTTGAGGATCGCCTTGGTGCCCATCAGGCTACCCGCGGCCTGTGCCTCGCCCCACGGCACGCCGATCAGCCACATCAGCGGGGCGAACAGCCACCCGAACCCGCGCTTGAGCGTCAGCGGATCGCCGTCGACCAGCGGCAAGAGCGCGAGCACTTGGTCGGCCAGCGAAACCAGCGCGAAAACCACGATGATCACCGCGATCACCGCCAGGAACAGCTGCATCCCGTCCATCGTCCCCTTGATGATCGCATCGATGCTGGATTCGTAGCGCAACCCGGGCGCCTTGAGCGCGGCCTCACCCTCGTTCTCACCGTCGACCGCAGCCTCACCCGGCACCATCAGCTTCGCGATCAGCAGTGCTGCTGGAAGCGAGATGAGCGAGGCCGAGATCATATGCCCCACCGCATCGGGCACGGTGCGCGAGAGCGTGGTGGCATAAAGGATCAGGATCGCCCCGCTGATCGTCGCCATCGCGAGCACCATCACCTGGAACAGGTCTGCGCGGCTCATCCGGGCGAAATAGGCGCGCACTACCAGCGGGCTTTCGACCACGCCGAGAAACATGTTCGCACCGCCCGATAGACCGACGACGCCGCTGACCCGAAGCGTTCGACGCAGGAGGAAGGACAGGCCATTCACCAGCCAGCGCAAGACGCCCCAGTGCCACAGCAAGGCGGCAAGCGCGGAGAAGACGATCACCAGCGGCAGGATCTGAAAGGCGATCACCACCGGGGCGGCTACGCCTTCCTTGAGCGCGAAAGGCAGCGGGGCACCGCCGAGATAACCGAACATGTAGGACGAGCCGTCGAGCGTCGCGCGCTCGATCGCAGCCACGACCTCATTGGCGAGCGTGACCACATCCCAGACGATCGGCACACGCACGATCAGCAGCGCGAGGAACGCCTGCAAGGCAACCGCGCCTGCGATCCACCCCCATGACGGGCGGCCGCGGCGGTCTTCGGACAGACCCCAGGCAAGCAGGATCAGCAAGGCGATGCCGATCAGGCCGCGAAACTGGTCGAAAATCTCCACTGCCGCCCCTCGCTGGCCGTTCAGCCCTTTCGCTTGACCAGGCTGTCCAGCGCCAGCGTGTCATGTTCGCGAAACGCGATCAGCGCAAGCGCGGCGCCCGCCACGGTGATCGACGGGAAGAACAGCAGGTTTGCGTCCTCGGGGCTGGCGAACAAATACCGTCCGAAGGGATCGAGAAAGTGGCGCCAGATCGGGAAGGCGCCGCCAACGAGGATAATGGCAGCGCCGACCAGCGCCACGCGCCGGAACAGGCCGAGGACGACCAGTGCGCCTATCACCACCTCTGCGCTGGCGAAGGCGAGCTGAATATTGCTCGCCGCGCCGACCCCGCCGTAATACTTCTCTGCAAGCTTGGTGCCCATGCCGTCGCCGAACAGCCTGACGCTGCCCCACAGGACCAGCAGCATGCCGGTTCCGACACGCATGATGAGCAGGGATATCTTGCCGAGCATGGTATTCTCCAGTCCGCTTGGACGCGCTCAACCGCGGCGCCAATTGTGATATTTCTCGACCAGCGCGAGCAGCGTCTCGGGCTTGTGCGCCTTCTTCCATTCGCCCGCAGCGAATTTGTTCGCCTCCGCCATGGTCGGATAGGAATGGATCGTGCCGAGGATCTTGTTGAGCCCCAGTCCGTGCTTCATTGCGAGCACATATTCGGCCAGCAACTCGCCCGCATGCGCGCCGACGATGGTCGCACCGAGGATGGTGTCCTTGCCGGGCGGGGTGAGCACTTTGACGAAACCGCGCGTTTCGCTTTCTGCAATGGCGCGGTCGAGATCGTCGAGATCGTAGCGGGTGACTTCATAAGCGATGCCCTGCTTTTCCGCCTCGGTCTCGTTGATGCCGACCCGCGCGATCTCCGGATCGAGGAAGGTGACCGCGGGGATGACGCGGTAGTCCACCTTGAACCGCTTGAACTGACCGAACAGCGCGTTGACGCTGGCAAACCAAGCCTGATGGCTGGCCGTATGCGTGAACTGGAACGGACCCGCCACATCGCCAGCGGCGTAGATATTGGGAAACTTGGTTGCGAGGAATTCGTCGGTGACCACCGTTTTGGCCGTGTCGATGCCAATGTCTTCAAGACCGTAGCCGGTAAGCCGGGCGGCGCGCCCCACGGCAACGATCAGGCAGTCGAAATCGATACCGACTTGCGCCCCCTTGTGGTCGGCAAAAAGGGTCCCGTCCGCGACCCTGATCGCCCGGTGATCGGTCAGTACAGACACGCCCGACGCCTCCAGCGAGATCTTCGCGGCGGCGGACACCTCGGGATCTTCGCGGCCCAGCACCCGGTCCGCCATTTCGACCTGTGTCACGCTTGATCCCAGCCGGGACAGCGCCTGTGACAGCTCGCAGCCGATCGGCCCACCGCCCAGCACTGCGATGCGGGCAGGCACGCGGTCCATCTGCGCGAAGGCATCCCACATGGTGTCGCTGGTCAGATACCCGCTTCCCTCCAGCCCCGCGATCTGGGGGACGAAGGGTTCTGCGCCCGCGGCAATCACGATGGCGCGCGTGGTCAGGCGCTGCGTCGCGCCATCCTTGCGCGCGATCTCGACCGTCCAGGGATCAACCACCTTGGCGTAGCCTTCGACCACATCGACCCCGAGACCGGTATAACGTTCGACACTGTCATGCGGCTCGATCGTCTTGATCGCACCCATCACCCTGGCGATGGTTTGCCGGAACGGAACCTCGGGTTCGGACGGCTCGAGGCCATACCGATCCGCATGGCGCATCTGTTCGGCGACCTTGGCGCTCTTGATTAGAGCCTTGGAGGGCACGCAGCCGGTGTTGAGACAGTCGCCCCCCATCCTGTTCGCTTCGACCAGCGTCACCTTGGCCTTGACTGTCGCGGCGATCAACGAGGACACAAGGCCGGCCGACCCGGCGCCGATCACCACCAGATTGCGATCGAAGCTCTTCGGCCTGGCAAAGCCGGCATAGACCTTGCGGCGCTTGATCCAGCCGATGATCGCCTTGGCAATCCAGGGGGCGATACCGAGCAGGGCGAAGGAGGCCAGCACTGCAGGCGAAGCGATGCCTGCAAGGCTGTCGATCTGTGCCAGCTGCGTGCCGGCATTTACATAAACGATCGTGCCCAGCAGCATGCCTACCTGGCTCACCCAGGCGTAAGTGCGAGCTCTGATCCGCGTCAGCCCCATAACCAGATTGACGACGAAGAACGGAAACAGCGGGATCATGCGGATGGTGAAGAGATAGAATGCGCCGTCGCGTTCGAGCCCCTGGTTCACCGTCTTGAGCCGCGCGCCGAAACGCTGTTCGATCGTATCGCGCAGGACATAGCGCGAAGCGAGAAAGGCCAGCACCGCGCCCAATGTCGAGGCGAAGGAGACCACGATAGTGCCGATCACGACCCCGAACAGCGCGCCTGCCGCCAGCGTCATCACCGCTGCACCGGGCAAGGAGGCCGCGGTCACTGCGACATAGGTCAGGAAGAACAGCGCAATGACCTGCAGCGGATTGCGCTCGTAATAGGTGCCGATCTCGCCAGCGACCTGCTTGATGCCGTCGACGGTAAGATAGTCGCCTAGCCCGAAGAAGAAGTAGGCCGCGACCAACACGGCAAGGGCCAGAATGATGAGAATCTTTTTCATGTGTTCTTTCTGTCGCTCGCCTGTTCGTCGCGTGGGCGAGCGGGTTACACCGGATCGGTCGATTTGGCGAAAGATGTCACCCAGCGCCGGTCGATCCAGCGCTTCAACGCGGCTGCCCAGCGCCCCTGCACAGCAACCGGGCCATAGCTTGCAATCGCTTTTCCCGATCCGGTCGAGAGAAGATAAAGGCTGGCGGGCCGGGGGCGGTAGCTGCGCAGTCGCCCCGTACCGGCGACGAGGCAGCGCAAATTGGCAGCGAGGACCGGGCCCGTATGGACGGCATGGACGCCCGAATGCGGCACCCGGCGGTCCTGTCTCGCCGCGACATCGCCCGCCGCAAGGATATGGGGATGCGACAGCGAGCGCTGATAGCGGTCGACTGCGATAAACCCGTCGTCGTCGACTGCGAGCCCGCCCTCTTTCGGCCATCGCGGGGCCGCCGCGCCCAGCGAGGCGACAATGAGGTCGACCGGCTCAATGCTGCGCCCCCCCGCGGTGAGCGCACCGGCCTCGATCCGCGCATCCTCTTCGATCGAAAGGATATCCTGCCGCGCCAGTTCACGCCGCACCAGTACGGTGGTCCGGCGTCCGAGATTATCAAGCAGGCCAGCCCGCCCGGCTACCAGCGTGATACGCGCGTTCCCACTGGCGAAACGCCGGCGCAGGGCGAAGGCCAGTTCCACCCCGCCCGCACCGCCGCCAGCCACCACTATGTGCTTGGGTATATCGCGCGCGGTGCTCTGCCACTCGGTCAACCGCGCAAGGAAGCTGCCGATCGGCCGGACCTCGACGATCCGCGGATCCATGCCGAGAACAGTCTTGGCTCGCCCCACGCCGCCGACATCGATCGAACAGATGTCAAAACCGACCGATTGGCCATTGCCCGTGGTGATCGTCCGCTGCTCCGGATCGATCGCGGCGCAGCGGTCGAGGATCAGTTCGGCCCCCGCCTGCCTGGTAAGCGCCACGAGATCGATGCGTCCGTGCTCGCCATCATATTCGCCTGCAACCGTTCCCGGGATCATACCCGAATAGCGCGTGTAGCGATGCGGCGAAATCAATGTTGTGCGCGCCTCGGGAGCGCAGCGGCGCACCCAATCGGCCAACACCCCGAGATGCGCATGCCCGCCACCGATGAGCATGAGTTTGGGTCCGGCCGTCCGCATCCTCTCCGTGGGTGTGGCTCACGGCTATAGAAGTCAATCGGATTGGGAACCAGCGAGCGGAACTCCCGGCGGGCCCGTCAGGTTCTGCGCGCGGCGGAGGCGCGTCACCGACCGGAAGAAGTGGTTTTCTGGGGTTTGACTACAAGACACCGCCGGAGCCCGCCGTTGACAACGCAAGACAATCGGGCCACGGAATTGCCGATGGCCCGCGGAGCAAAGCGATCGACGATCGTCGATGTCGCCAAATTGGCGGAAGTGTCGCCGAAAAGCGTATCGCGCGTTTTCAACGACGAACCGCATATCACGCCCGCGCTGCGCAAGAAGGTGCTGCGCGCGGCCAAGGAACTCAACTACCACCCCAATGTGATGGCGCAGGGCCTCGTGCGCCAGCAATCCTATCTGATCGGACTCGTCTATGAAAAGCCGAGCCCCAGCTATGTCGTCGAATTGCAGCGCGGCGCGCTCGAGCGGCTGCATGGGGAGCGGTATCGGCTGATCGTGCTGCCGGTCGAATCCGTCGCCGACCATCCGCAGGACGTTGTCCGCACCATCCGCTCCGCCGCGCTGGACGGCGTCATCCTCGCGCCGCCCGCGTCCGACCATGCCGAGGTTCTCGACGGGCTCACGCAGGCGCGCATTCCGTTCGCCCGAATCACCCCGCAGTCGCATGAAGGCGTGGGGCTCGCGACGACGATGGACGATATTGCCGCGGCCCGCGAGATTGCGGATCATGTGCTGGGCTACGGCCATCGCCGGATCGCGATCATCAAGGGCGATCCCGACCACCCGGTAAGCGCACAGCGGCTGATCGCCTATCGCGCGGCCTTCGATGCAGCGGGCGTGGACTACCTGCCCGAGCTCATCGAAACGGGCGACTGGAGTTTTGAATCGGGCTACGAGGCGACCAAGCGGATCCTCTCGCGCAAGCTGCGCCCAACCGCCATTCTGGCCGAGAATGACGATATGGCGGTCGGCGCGATGTCGGCCGCGCGCGAGCTGGGGTTCGATGTCCCCGCCGATCTCAGCGTGGTCGGCTTCGATGATTCCGAGATTGCCCGCGTCGTGTGGCCGCGGCTGACGACGGTGCGGCAGCCGGTCGTCGAAATGGCGCATACCGCTGCGGACATGCTGCTGCGCCTGCTGGCGGGCGAGGACCCGGGCCCCACCGTCATCCATACCCACCGGCTGATCGAACGGCTGACCGTCGGTCCGCCGCCGGCTTAGACGCGATCACAGTGCCCGTTGTAGGCCCGTCAGCCTCTAACGGTTGGCCCAGCCTGCTCCGGCACCGAAATTGGGGCGCCGCGTCTCTTTTGGATCGAGCAGTCGGTCGAGGATCGCATCATGCGACGGCGCCGCCGCGCGAAAGGCGCCCATCGCGTCGCGCAATTGCACGATTACCTTTCGCACCTCCTCGAACGGTGCGACATCGACCAGCGGGTCGATCGCCGCCGGGCGCAGCCCCATACCGGCGGCGACATAGAACCAGCTGATATCGGAGAAGAGTTCGCGGTGCTTCGACATGATCCGCCCGGTGCGCTCGAACAGCGCCATCTTCTCTACCAGCGTATCGGGCAGCTCGATGTTGCGGACATGGTCCCAGAACGGCTCGCCCTCGCGCTGGTTGGGATAGTAATGCAGCAGCAGGAAATCGCGGATGTGCACATATTCGCGTTCGACGTTGCGATTGTAGCTGTCGATCAGCACCGGGTCGAAGCTGCGGTCGGGAAACAGGTCGAGCAGGCGATTGAGCCCGGTGTGAATGAGATGGATGCTGGTCGATTCGAGCGGTTCGAGAAATCCCGCCGACAGGCCGAGCGCGAGGCAATTGCCGATCCACACGCGTTTGCGCAGCCCCGGGGTAAAACGCAGCACGCGCGGATTGGCAATCGGCGGACCGTCCAGACCCTCGCGCAGTTCTTCGGCCGCGTCGTCATCCCTGATGAAGTCGCTGCAATAGACGAGGCCATTGCCCGTCCGGTGCTGGAGCGGGATGCGCCACTGCCACCCCGCCGATCGCGCAGTGGCCACCGTATAGGGCGTGCGAACCGATTGCGCAGCGGTCGGTGCGGCGACCGCACGATCGCAGGGTAGCCAGCGGCGCCAGTCATCGAAGCCCGCCTCCAGCGCCTCTTCGATCAGCAGCCCGCGAAAGCCCGAACAATCGATGTAGAAATCGGCCGAGAGCGATTCCCCATTGTCGAAATGGACCGCGGCAATCTGCTCGCCCTCGCCGCGTTCGGCACGCAGGATGCGGCGGTCGAGCCGCTCGACTCCCGCCGCCTCGGCATGTTCGCGCAGGAAGGCGGCCACCAGACCGGCATCGAAATGCAGCGCATAGGCGACCGCGCCGCCCGGCCAGTTGCCGTCGGGCGAAGGGAAGGCGAACTTGTCGTCTTCCGCCAGCGCGACCGATGGACACAAATCGGCCAGTCCCTCGTCATGCCCCTCGGCGAGGTTCTTCCAATAGTAGTGATGGAACGGCCGCTGGTTGATGGTGACACCCAGATTGCCAAACGGATGCCAGTAGCTGTGCCCGCGGTGCAGCCAGTCGCGAAACTGGATACCCAGCTTGAAAGTCGCCTGGCAGCGGCGGATGAAGGCAACCTCGTCCGCGCCGATATTGCGCAGGAAATCGAAGATCGGCGGGATGGTCGCCTCGCCCACCCCCACGGTCGGGATATCGGACGATTCAACCAGCGTGATGCGGCAGCCGCTGCCCTGCAATACGCGCGAGAGCAATGCAGCGGCAGACCAGCCCGCGGTGCCGCCGCCGACGATGCAGATCGATCGCAGGGCTTGCGGCGAGGCCTCGCCCGTATGTGTGTGATTGATCACCCGGTCTCCCACATGCGTCGTCGGAAAATCGATGGCGGCCCGTACCGATCGGGGCCGCCATCAGTTCCGGGAGGGACCGAAATCAGAAGTTGAATTTCACCCCGCCATAGATCCGCCTTGAACCGGATTCGAAGCGGAAGGGCAATTCGGGAAATTGCAGGTACACGCTGGTATCCGCCTTGGTGATATTGATCGCCTCGGCAAAGACCTCGAAATTGTCGGTCAGCTGGTAGCTGATCTGCCCATCGAGCTGGCCGAAGGATTTCTGGTAGATCCCCAGCGTCCGAGTAACCGACCCGTCGGCGAAACCGAAATTGCCAAGGTACTGCTTCGAACGCCAGCTATAGGATGCGCGCGCGGCGAACCCGTAACGTTCGAAATAGACCTGCCCGTTCGCCGAATGCTTCGACACGCCCGGCAGCGGGAGGTTGTCGGTGAAATCGGTGCTGAAATCGGTCTCGGTGTCCGAGAAGGTGTAGTTCGCGGTGAAGCCCAGGCCGAAGTCGAAGGCATATTGCGCCGCCAGTTCGAAGCCCTTCACGCGGCCGCCCGAGCCATTGGCTGGCTGCGACACGGGTCCGAGCCGTCCGCCGGCCTGGTCGTTGACGAAAACGGCGACCGTTTCGTTGACGATGAAGCTGTCGACCTCCTTCCAGAACAGGCCTGCCGAGAGCAGTCCCTGACTACCGAAATAGTGCTCGAAGCCGAGGTCGAACTGATACGCCCGGAACGGATCGAGTTCGGCATTGCCGCGCGCGCCATTGGTGAACTTGAACAGATCGTCGGCGGGATCGCGGGTGAAGTCGGTCGAGAAGCCCTGACCCAGCGAAACCAGCGGCTGGCGTGCGACCACGCGCGCTGCGGAGAAGCGAACCTTGCTGTTCTCGCTCACGTCGAACACCGCGTTCGCGCTCGGCAGGAAGTCGGTGTAGCTGCGCATCACCGTATTGGTGGTGAAATCGCGCAGCACGCCGTTCCAGCTATCGGTGCCCCAATAGCTCGGATCGGCATTGGCCGGCTGGTTCTGGTCGATGGTCAGGTCGGTGTTGACGATGCGCAGGCCCACATTGACGTGGTACGGATCGTCGACCCCGCCCAGATCGGCCATGATGTAACCCGACTTGGTTTCTTCCTTCACCCGATAGGTCTGCAGCGGATCTTCGAAGAAGCTGAACGGCGTGTCGGGATAGAGCGCCTGGATCCACTCGAGCGCATTGGTCATCCGCGACCGGTCGGCGACGAGCACCGTATCGCCTTCGATCCTACCACCACCGGCAAAATTCGTGATCGCCTCGACGCGTTCGGGATTGCTCAGGAAGGTTTCATAGGGCGTGAACACTGCGGGCGAATCCCCGAAGCGGCTGCATCCGGCAAACGCCGCAGGCTTGTTGACCTCGGGCAGATCGCAGATCTTGAAGCCGATCGCCCCGTCCTGGAAGTAGCTATAGGGCGTCCAGTTGTAGGAGAAGCCGTCGACCCGTTCGGATTCGGGGATCGCGGTGGCGTCGAGTTCGCCCTTGCCGCTCAGATCGGCGAGATAGCGCCCCGATGCGAAGTCGACCGTGCGCTGGCCATAACGGAAGCCCGCGCTGATCGTGACGGTATTGGTATAATCGTTGTCGACATCATAGGCGAAGTCGGCGCGAAGCGAGTGACCTTCGATGTCGGAGCGGTCGCCAAACGCCCAGTGCGACTTGAAGAAGCCGAAATCGGGATTGTTGAACAGGTCCTGCGGGCTTCCCGGCGCGATGCCGAAACTGGGAAACTCGCCATTGCGATAGGTGAAGTCGAAAGTCGGCGGCGCAGCCGAATTGGGTGTGAATCCAGGCTGCGGTCCCGAAGTGCCCGGCCCGCGCACGCCATAGGCGGTGTAGCGCACGTCGTTATTGGCGACCTCACGCTTCATGCTCGACGAGGAGTAATTCGCCATCATCGAGACGCGGAAATTGGTATCGTTGTCCCAGTCGAGGCCGAATTGCACATTGTCCGACTTGATGTTCGACACATCGACGAAGGAAATTGCCTCGGCCGATTGCGCGCGGACCGTACCTTCGGTCAGCACGCCGTTGCCATCGATCGAATAGTCTCCGACGAGACCCTGCGATTCGCCCTGTCCGAAGGGGAATTTGACCGAGGCTTCGCGCGTGTCGATCTTCAGGTCCGAGTGGAAATATTGCGCGCTGACCTCGAGCTCGTCGGTCGCGCGGTAATTGATGCCGATCGAAGCACCCCACCGGCGGCGATACTGGTCGCGGTCGGTGACGTAGCGATATTCGGGCGCATAATAATTGGTCGGCACGGTCGCGGTGTCGCGGCGTCCCTCGTCGAAGGCCCAGTTGCCGCGATTGTCGCCGCCCAGCACATTGACGTGATTGTTCGTCTTTTCGTAGCTGAAAGTGGCAATGACCCCGAGGCGGTCGTTGAAATTGTAGCCGAGAACTGCGGCGCCCGCCGGCTCCCAACCCGAAATCTCGCTGCCCTTGCTGCCCTTGACGTTGCCAGCCAGCGTGAAGCCTTGCTTGAGGTCGAGCGGATTGCGCGTCTTGAGGTTGACGATCCCGCCAAGCCCGCCTTCGAGCAGCGATGCATTGGGCGATTTGAAGACCTCGATCCCCCCGATCAGTTCCGACGGCACGCCTTCGAGACTGTCGTTGCGGTTATAATTGCCTTCGCCGACCTTGTAGACCTCGAGGCCGCTGACGAAGAGCTCGCCGTTCAGCAGCGTGACGTTCTGGTCGAGCCCGCGGATGCGGACTTTCGAACCCTGCCCGTTTTCACGGTCGATCTGGATACCCGGCAGGCGCTGGAGCGATTCCGCGACATTCTGGTCGGGGAATTTGCCGATGTCTTCCGCCGTCACCGATTCGATGATGAGGTTCGAATCGCGCTTGGCATTCAGCGCGTTTTCAAGCGATGCGCGAAAGCCGGTGACGATGATGACGTTGTCCGTCTCGTCGGCGGCCTCGGGCCCAGTGTCGGTTGCATCCTGCGCCAAGGCTGGCGCTGCGGTTGCTCCCATTGCAAATATCGACGCGGCGGCCATCAAGGCCGCACGGTTGCGCAAAATCCCGCTGTTCATCTCTCTCTATCCCTCCCAAGCCGCATCTTCGCGTGCGGACTTTCGTACGTATCGGCAGCTTGACCCACGACTCGCGGGGCAGCTTTCCGTTCGCGACTTACTGGTTGCATATTTCTGTCAACGTTGTCAAACATCGCCTCACATTTGGACTGAAGCCGGGCGTTTGTGTGACTTTTCTGTCAAGGTTGTCAGAGGCGACCCGGCCTCGAGTGTACCGGCCAGAGCCGGATGATGGGACGGGGTTTATGCTTTCGAAAACAATCTTTTCTGGCGCCGCCACGGCGGCGTTCGCAGTGTCGGCACTGTCGGCCCAACCGGCGACGGACCAATCGATAACGGCTCCGGCACCGGAAGCCATCGTCCACCCGGAGCAATGGCCCGAAGTCGCCTTTCCCACGGTCCTGACCGAAGAAGGCGAAGCGCATGTCCAGGCGCTGCTCGCTCAGATGACGCTGGAGCAGAAGGTCGGTCAGATCATCCAGGCCGATATCGCCAGCGTGACTCCTGAAGAGGTTCGCGAATACCGGCTCGGTTCGGTGCTCAACGGCGGCAATTCGGGGCCCGGCGGCGATGACCTCGCCCCCGCGGAAGAATGGCTGGCGCTGGCGGACGCTTTCTATGCCGCTTCGATGGATACCGCACCGGGCGAACCCGCGATCCCGATCGTCTGGGGCACCGATGCAGTGCACGGCCATAGCAATATCGTCGGCGCGACGATCTTTCCGCACAATGTCGGGCTCGGCGCGGCGCGCGATCCCGATCTGATCGAGCGGATCGGGCAGGTTACTGCGGTCGAGATCCGCGTCACCGGGCAGGAATGGACCTTTGCCCCGACCGTCGCGGTGCCGCAGGATTACCGCTGGGGCCGCGCCTATGAAGGCTATTCCTCGGACCCCGCGCTGGTTGCCTCCTATGTCGGCAGCATGATCCGCGGCCTGCAGGGACCGCCATCGACCAAGCCGATCCTTTCGGGCCCGCACGTCGCGGCCAGCACCAAGCACTTCCTTGCCGATGGCGCCACCACCGACGGCAAGGACCAGGGCGATGCCGCCATTTCCGAACTAGAGCTGCGGCTGATCCATGGCGCGCCCTATCTGCCGGCAATGGAAAACGGGGTTGCCACCGTGATGACCAGCTTCTCGAGCTGGAACGGCGTCAAGCTTTCGGGGCACCGCGGACTGGTGACCGACGTTCTCAAGGGGCGCATGAATTTCGACGGTCTGGTGGTCACCGACTGGAATGCGCATGGTCAGGTGGCAGGCTGCAGCAACGCCAGTTGCCCCAAGGCAGTCGATGCCGGGATCGACATGTTCATGGCGCCCGACAGCTGGCGCAGCCTCTACAACAGTACGCTGGCCGAGGCGCGCGACGGCACGATCTCGATGGCGCGGCTCGACGACGCGGTTGCCCGCGTTCTCCGCGTCAAACAGCGCCTCGGACTGTTCGAGGCGGGCAAGCCTTCCGCGCGTGCGCTGTCGGGAGAGTACGAGCTGCTCGGTGCCGACGAACACCGCGCGGTGGCCCGCGAGGCGGTCCGCAAATCACTGGTGATGCTCAAGAACAACGGTGTGCTGCCGGCCAAGCCGGACGGGCACATCCTCGTTGCAGGTGATGGGGCCGACGATATCGCGCGCCAATCGGGCGGCTGGACGCTGAGCTGGCAGGGAACCGGCATGGACAACAGCCAGTTCCCCGGCGCGACTTCGCTGTGGCGCGGGATCGAACAGGCGGTGGAGGCCAGCGGCGGCAGCGCCGAACTGGCGCCCAATGGCGAGTACGAGCAGCGACCCGATGTCGCGATCGTCGTGTTCGGTGAAACGCCCTATGCCGAATTCCAGGGCGACATCGCCTCGCTCCAGCTGCGCCCCGAGCTGCGCCGTCCGATCGAGACCATGCGCAGGCTGAAGGCGGAAGGCATTCCGACCGTGGCGGTGATGATCACTGGTCGCCCGCTCTATGTGAACGAAGCGCTGAACAGTGCCGACGCCTTCGTGGTCGCCTGGCTTCCGGGGTCGGAGGGCGCCGGGGTTGCCGATATGCTGTTCGCCGGGGTGGACGGCGAACCCGCTTTCGAATTCCAGGGACGGCTGCCGACCGCCTGGCCCGCGACCGCGCAGCACGGCGGGCCCACGCTGTTCCCCTTCGGCTACGGCCTCCGCTATGCCGAAGGCGCGCGGGCATGGACGACGCTGGCGGAAGACAATGGTGTCGATGACGATGGTAGCGGCGGCGGGGTCTTCTTCGACAAGGGCGTACCGGCTTCGTCGTGGTCGCTCACCGTTGCGCGCGCCGATGGCAGCGATTCGCTTCGCGTGACGACCGTCCCCGCGACCGCGCTGTCGGGGCGCGCGCGCATATCGGCCACCGACCATGACGTGCAGGAAGGCGCGCGCAGCTTCGCCATCGATGCGCATCCGGCAGGAGCCGCCGTCGAACTCGGGACTCATGACGCGGTCGACCTGTCGCGCGAAACCAATGGCGATGTGCTGCTGCTGACGGCGGTCCGGCTCGACGCACCGCTTGCCGCGCCGCTGCGCATGTCGGTCCTCTGCGAAGGAGCATCGTGCGGGGCGGATGTCTCGATTGCCGAATTCGGTGCGCTGCCCGTGGGTCAGTGGCAGACCGTCGGCGTACTGCTCAAATGCTTCCGGGCGGCGGGCGCGGATATGACGCGGATCACCGCGCCGTTCCGTCTGACGACCAGCGACGCGGCGCAGTTCAGCCTCGCGCGGATTGCGCTCGGCAGCCTGTCCGAGGCCGATGTGATCGCGCAATGCCCGACCGAGTAAGGACGGCGGCAAGGCGCGCGCCTTGCTGCGCGGGGCACCGGCGCGATTAGGCGGCCAGGCTTGCGGGGCGCTCACGCACCGCCAGGATCATCACTGCCCCGGCAAACGTCAGCACGGCAAAGGCGAGCATCACGAGCGTGAAGTCCTCGGGCGTGGCCAGCTGCCACACGATCAGCGTTCCGATCATCGAGGGCAGCGTGTTGGCCAGATTGACCAGCCCCAGATCGCGGCCCCGGCGATCGGGTTTGGGCAGCAATTGCATCGCAAAGGTCGCATGCAGGCTCAGGAAGACTGCCGTCCCCGCAGCAAAGACGCAGAAGGCGATCGCTCCCTGCCAGGCATCTGTCGCCGCGGCCATCCCGAGCAGGCCCATCGCCCCGACCGCTGCCGAGACAAACAGGAACGGGCGGCGCACACCCGAACGGTCGGACCACCGCCCGGCGATCACTGCTACCGGCAGGGGAATGATGTAGGAGACCATCAGCAGCGTCCCCACCCCCGCGGCGACATCGAGATCGTCCGTCACGATCGTCTGGAAGTAATAGAGCAGATATAGTCCCAGCGTGGCGCAGGCCAGCTGGACCAGCAGGCGCGAGCCCGAGGCGATGAGGAGATCGCGCCGGTCCCAGCTTTGCACCGGTTCCGGCATAGGGTCGAAGCGGCACGTGCGCAGCGCCAGCAGCGGAAGCAGCAGCACCACCGCAGCGACCGGAACCAACGCGAAGCGCGCCATATCGGACAGTGCGGGCACCGCCAGCAGCATGACCGCGAAGGTTGCCGCGACCGGATTGCCGAGCGAGAGTAGCCCGCCCGCCAAGCCCTTCTGGCTGCTCGGAACTTCCTCCGCGATGATCGCGAACAGCGGGGCGAGCACCGCATTGATCGCCGCCTGCGCCAGCGCCACGGCGATCAGCAATTGCGCCGGTGTTCGGGCCAGCGCCAATGCCGGATAGGAAAGCGCCAGCGCGCACAGGCCGATCACGACCCAGCGCCGCCGCCCGCCGCCCGCCTCGACCGATCGATCGCTCAGCCAGCCGAAGAGGATATTGGCCACGCTCGCGGCGACACCACCGATCAGTACCGCAGCGGTGAGCAAGTCGATCTTCGCCGATTTGTCCAGCGCCTCGACCTGGAGCGGCAGCAGCAGCGTTACCAGCGGCATATAGGCCACCACACCGCCGGCATGCGCCAGCGCGACCGCGGCCAGCAGGGGATTGGTCCGTATCTTGGGCAAGGGCCGCTCCATCTCGCGGCAACCTGCCCCCCGCACCGGCGGAAGGCAATGCGCCTAGCGTTGCGCGGGTTAAGCGGTCGCAGGCCGCCGTGCGTAGAAGCCGAACACCGCGATTATCGCATAGCAGGATGCGGGCAGTATCAGCGACAGCGCAAGGCTGCCCGTCAGGTCGGCGAGCGCGCCCGTGGCCAGCGGGACCACCGCACCGCCGAAGATCGCCACATTGATGATCCCCGAACCGTCCGCCGCGCGGCTGCCCAAGCGCTCGCAGGCGAGCGAGAAGATGGTCGGGAACATGATCGAATTCATCAACCCGATCGCCAGCAAGCTGTAGGCGGCCAGCGTGCCGCTGCTGTTGGTCGAGATCGCGATCAGCGTGATTGCGCCGATCGCCACTGCGGTCAGGATCAGGCCGGGGCTCACCATGCGCAACAGCGCGGAGCCGATGAAGCGCCCGACCATCGCGCCGCCCCAGTACAGGCTGACCATCCAGCCGACGATGTTTTCGGGTTGGCCGAGCACGTCGTCGAGCATCAGGTAATTGATGACGATCGAGCCGATCGCCACTTCGGCGCCAACATAGAGGAAGATCGACAGCGCGCCAAAGCCGAACCGCGGCCGCTTGAGCAGGTCGAAGCCCGCGAGCCCGCTCGAGGGTTCGTGCTTTTCGCCCTCCAGCCGGTTGCGGAACAGCCACACCGCGCCCGCCACCACGGTGATCGCGATCGCGATGCCGAGATAGGTCTTCACGATCATCGCCGATTCCGCTGTGCGATAGGCCGCCAGCGCGGCGCCTTCGAAATCTTCTGCGGAAACATCGGCCAGCGTACCGAGGATCAGCCCCGCACCGACCAGAGGGAAGAGGAAGGTGCCGAAGGAATTGAATGCCTGCGCGAAAGTGAGCCGGCTGTGCGCGGTCTTCTGCGGGCCGAGCAGGCTGATCAGCGGATTGGCCACCACCTGCACGATCACCACCCCGCTCGCGAGAATGAACAGCGCCAGCAGGAACAACGGATAGGTCGCAGTGGTGCTGGCGGGGATGAACAGCAGACAGCCCAGTGTCATCGTCAGCAGGCCCGCCACCGCGCCGCGCATATAGCCGATCCGCTTGACCAGCTTCGCGCCCGGAATGCCGATCACCAGATAGGCGGCGAAGAAGCAGAACTGGACCAGCATCGCCTGCGTGTAATTGAGCGTGAACAGCTCTTTCAGCTTGGGGATCAGCACATCGTTGAGGCTGGTGATCCCGCCGAAGATGAAGAACAGCGCGAAGACGAAGGGCGGCAGGCTTGGCGCATGCACATGGCCCTCTGCCTCTTCATCCACGGGATCGCTTGAAGAATAATGCTGCGCGGCTTCCGCCGCGGCCCCCGTTGCCGTCACCACGTATCGTTCTCCCAATTCGCCGCCCGCATCCACTGTAAGGTGCGGGCTGGCGCGGGCGGAAATTAGGAGCGCAGCGCATTCCTGTCAACGTTGACAAAAAATGGGCCCGAGTTGGTGGCGAGACGATTTGCGCAAGGGCCTGCCCCTGCGCAGCAAGGGTTGAAAACCGATTGGGACAGGCCCCGCGAAGCAGGCAAGTCCCCTCCGCGTATCGAAACCTGTCCGAAGAACGATGGCCGAATAGATGGGCTGCGTGGTGAACGTCCCGAATGGCGGCGATACTCAGCGCCGCAGCCGCGCCCGTTTCTTAACGGCGTTGTGCCGCGTGGAAGAATAGGCGAGAACCTGAGCGATGTCGCTCTCGCTCAGAGGCCTGTTCATCGCGCTGCCGATCGTCGCGCTGGTCATCGGTGCCATGGCCTGGAGCATCTATGCCGGCAGCATCGACGACGATCGCGCCAATGCACTGCGCGAACTCGACATCGCCAATGCCGCCGCCGCCGATACGCTCCGCCGCGAGATCTCGCTGATCGCCGAGACCGAGGAAAAGGCGGTCGCCACCATGGCGCGCAAGCTGGAGCAGCGCAGCCCGACTACGCTCGGCGATATCTTCGTCCCTGCGGCAGACGGGGCCTTCCATAGCCGTGACGATTTGTGGGGCGGCCGCGCATCCGCAGGAGCGATCCAGCTGCGCGGCATCGGCGGCTTCCTCGCCCCGCCCGAACCGGACGACGACCGCCGCGCGGCCATCCTTGCCGCCTTCGATACGCTGCGGCAGATGAGCAATGGCCTGCCGAGCGATGTCGAAAGCCTCTATTTCTTCTCGCCCGCCAACGACCTGCTGATCTACGCGCCGCAGCGGCCCGACGAATTGTCCTTCTATCGCACAGCCCCGGCCGATTTCGATTTCCAGGACGCCGAATTCAGCCGGATTACCTCGCCGGCAGAAAATCTCGCCGGGGTGCTGCGCTGCACCAGCCTGCAACGCCCGCTGTATGACGAGACGGGCGACAATTGGACCACCGGGTGCATGCTGCCCATCCGTGTCGATGATCGGCATGTCGGCGCTTGGGGTATCAGCATCCCGCTGGACCAGTTTACCCGGCGGCTGACACCCCCGCCCGAGGACGCCTTCACCATCATCGTCAGTCGGGACGGCAAGCTGATCCATCACTCGGGCGTGGCCGGGGACGACAGTCGGCGGCTCGAGGCGAATGTCGACCTCGCTACTTCGAATGAGCCGCTGCTGCGCGCCATTTGGGATTATGTAAACGCGGGGATCGACGACCAGACGGTCTTCGCGCAGCCGCTCGATGCCTATGTTTCGGCGCGCGAGTTGCAGGCCCCCGACTGGTATGTGCTGACCGTGCTGCCCGAACAGGCGCTGAGCGCGCGCGCATGGTCGCTGGCGCAGCGGGTCATCCTTATCGCGTTGACCGGGGCGCTTGCACTCGGCCTGGTACTGTCGGCGATCTTCCACCGCACTGTCGCCTCGCGGATTGCCCGGCTCGCGACGCGGATCGACCGAGTCTCGGCCACCGAAGGCGTGGCGCTGGATGCGGGGACCAGGGACGAGATCCGCCAGCTCGAGCATGCCTTCGAAAAGATGGAAGACCGGCTGGCCACGGCGCGCTCGCGCGAGCAGCATTCGTTCGACGTGCTGGTCAATGCGGCGGAACGCTATGCGATGGTGCTGTTCGACGACCAGGGACAGCTGATCCGGGCGAGCAAGGGCGCGCTCGACCTGTTCGGCGAAAAGGAACTGGTCAAGCTGCTGAGCGAATGGGGCCTGTCGGCCGAGTCCGCGCCAGCGACGGGTCATCCGGCGGGGCCCGGACCGCAGCCGCGGATCATCGCGCGCAAGCTGGCCGACGGGCGCGAAGTCTGGCTCGAGGAAATCCTGATCTCGCTCGAGGATCACCTCGGCGCGCCGTTCGGGACGGCATATATCGGCCATGACATTACCGAAAAGCACACCGCACAACGCGCGATCGAGGAAAACCTGCTCTATCTCGAACTGGCGCAGTCGAGCGCGCAGGCCGGGCATTTCGCACTTGATCCGCACACGATGGAACTGTCGCTTTCGGGCTGGCTGCGGGAAAAGCTGGGCGTTGAGACGCCAACCATCCCACTCGCGGAGCTTGCCGCGCTGATCGATGAGAGCAAGCGCGAAGAAACCATGGCGGAAATCGCCGCGGCGATCGAAGCGCGCACCGAATTTTCCTTCGAAACGCTGGCGATCGGTGCCGAGGGAGACCGCCTGCCCATCATCGTGCGCGGGACGGCGGTGTTCCAGGATGCCGACAATATGGAAGAGCTGGCTGGCTTCTACGGTATCGCGCAGGATATCACCGAGCAGAAGAAAGCCGCCGAGGCGCTGTTGCGCGCGCGCGACGAGGCCCGCGCCGAAGCGCGATCCAAAACCGACATCCTCGCGGTCATCTCGCACGAAATCCGCACGCCGATTTCGGGTATTCTCGGCCTGATCGACCAGATCCGCCGCGAGCGGTCCGAAAGCGAGCGCAGCCGCGCACTCACGCTGGTGGAGGATTCTTCCGAAGCGCTGCTCAAGACGCTCGATGCGACGCTCCAGCGGACCCGCTCCGAGCGCGAACAGTCGGTGTCGCAAAACGAGGAGTTCGATCCCGCCGCGCTGGTCGAGCGGGTAGCCGAGCTGTTTCGCCCGCTGGCCCGCCGCAAGGGCCTCGCCATCGATGTGCTGGCGGGTTCCGTTGGCCGGGCGTGCGGCCAGCCGGCGCGTATCCAGCAGGTGCTCGCCAATTTCGTTTCCAATGCGATCAAGTTCACCCCGCTCGGCAAGGTGACCCTCTCGTTCAGCGCGCCCGAACCCGGTTCCGACCTCTGGACATTCTGCGTCGAGGATACCGGGGGCGGGATCGATCCCGAACGGATGAAGACGATCTTCGAGCCATTCTCCGGCAGCGCACCCGATACGCTCGGGCGGTCCTCGGGCAGCGGGCTGGGCCTGTCGATCACGCGCGATCTCGCCCAGCAGATGGGCGGCACGGTTGCGGCCGAAAGTTCGGCAAGCGGCGGGACGCGGATGACGCTGACGCTGCCCCTGCAGACGGCCGAGCCTGACAAGGAACAAGCCCCCGCCCGCGGCACTATCGCGATCAGACTGGCGCGCGCTTCGCTCGCCGTGCGCGTCGAAGTCATCGCGCATGCGGAGGGGTTCACGGTTATCGACACTGCTTCGGATGATGCCGGGGCTACCGTCAATATCGTGGTGAGCGACGATGCAGAATTCATCGCCCAAAGCGGTGCCGAATGGAGCATCCAGCTCGCCGAAGCGGCAGACAGCGCGCGCGACGGCAAACACATCGTGGCCAGCGAAGCGGATTTGCTCGACATGCTCCCCCGCATCCTCGACGAGATCGCCGATGGATAAGATGGACGACATCCCCGCCGAGCGCCGCGCCGAGATCCTTGCCACGCGGCTGGAGCGTAGCGAACGTGCGCTAAGAGATGCCGAAGCCGCGCTCGAAAAGCGGATGAAGCAGCTCTTCCGCGCCAATCAGGACCTCAGCCTGCGCCAGAGCGAACTGGCGCGAAAGCTCGAGATCGAAAGCGCGCTCCTGCTCGGCGCCCTGTCGACCATTCGGATGGCCACGCTGTATGGCGAACGCGAGCGCGGGTTCACCATGTCCGAAAGTGCCGGACCGATCCTGGGCCTGGCCGATGGCGAGGAACCCACGATCGAGAAGCTCGCCGCGACGCTCCATCCGCTCGATCGCGACCGGATCATGCGTGTGGGGCTGGCGTTCTTCAGCGAGGCCGAGCCGGGGGTGGCGCATGCCTATGAACATCGCATCGTCCGGCAGGACACGGGGGCGACCCGCTGGCTCAGATGGTCGATCACGCGCGAGACCGGCACCGAGGATCGTCCCGGCCATCTGATGGCGACGATGCGCGACATCACCGAGGAGCGCCAGAACGAGCGCGGTGTGCGGGCGCTGCAATTGCGAGCCGAGCGAAGGGTGCGCGAGCTTGCGCACCTCCAGCTGGAGCTAGCCGGTGCGAAGGATCGGGTGGAAGAGGCACTCAGCGCGCGCAACCGGTTCATTTCCGAAATGGCGCATGCCATCCGCACGCCGCTTGCGGCGTTGAGCGGCGGGCTCGAACTGCTGCGCTCGAAGGTCCGCGAGGACGGCGAGAAGGATCTGTCGGTCGCGCGCGAGGCGGCGGAGCAGCTCGGCGAACTGGCCTCCCGGCTGATCGAGGAAGCGGCCTCGGATGGCGCGGCGGAACCGGTCGCCTATGCCAGAGGGGTCGGCACGCCCACACCGGAAACCGCATCGGCGCTGCCCGACCAGCCGCGCATCCTGCTGGCCGAAGATACCGAGAGCAATCGCTATGTCGCAGAGCGCATGCTCGTCGATCTGGGTTGCCTCGTCACCTCGGTTGAAAACGGCGCCGCCGCGGTCGAGGCGATCAGGCGCCAGAGTTTCGATCTCGTCCTGATGGATGTGATGATGCCGATCATGAATGGCGAGCAGGCCACGCAGGCGATCCGCGGGCTCAGCGGGCCGGCCGCACGCACGCCGATCATTGGGGTGACCGCGCATAGCCTGCAGTCGGAGCGCGAACGGTTGCTGTCGGCGGGGATGACCGCCTGCATGGCCAAGCCGGTCAAGAAGGAAGCGCTCGAAACCGCCATCCGCACCGCGCTGATCTCGGGCCGCGACGTTCGCCAGAACCAGGCGCGGTTCGATCACGACCTCTTCCGCCGGACCTTCACCGATCTGCCCGACGCCTATCGCGACCGGATGCGCGATGCCGCAAAGAAGGACATCACCAAATATGCGGGCGAAGTGCTGACCGCGGTCGAGGCCGACGATGAGGAAGACCTGTCCCGCGCGGCGCATGCGCTGACCGGGGTATCG
This sequence comes from Qipengyuania sp. Mu-71, assembly GCF_036867055.1. Lineage (NCBI taxonomy): Bacteria > Pseudomonadati > Pseudomonadota > Alphaproteobacteria > Sphingomonadales > Erythrobacteraceae > Qipengyuania > Qipengyuania sp. Mu-71. The sequence continues at coordinate 2,234,132 of NZ_JBAJHR010000001.1, forward strand.
CTCAATATCGGGGCGGTCGGAATCGTCGAAGAGCTAGCGCATTACCGCGAGGCGCGCGCGCAGGGCGAGGCATCGATCGAGGCCTTCCGCGAGGCGGTCGCCGCCTGCCTGCTGGCAGTCGACGACCTCTACGAAGCGCTGATCGCGAGGGATCAGTAGGCGCCGCGCCCGCCGAACACTGCGAGCATGGAGAGTCCGTGGAATTGGTTGTCCCCGCAGCGGCGAACACCATGCAAAGACGCTCCGTCCATCTGGATTGAAGATGTTTTTCTGTCCCGCAAGACGATGACGCTTATCAGCTAGGGCATTTCGCAATTTGCGGCATTCAGTCACGCAATTTGCAAGTTGTATCCTCGCAAATTGCGAAACTGTTCTTGAGCGACGCTCCAGAACCGCGGAATTGCGTGATTTTTAGGTTTGGCACGGACCTTGAATAATTCTCGGTAACCATACGCCGAGGCCCCCATCCCTTCTTTTTGCCCTCCCTTTCACCCACTCGCCGCCTCGCAGACCCACCAAGGCGTCTCCGCGCACAATCCGGGCCGTAGCGAAGGCACGCGGCCATCCGCCGCGCGGCATACACGAAACGCTCGCCGGTTACCCGCTGAGCGCAGCCGACGCCGCGCTGGCGAGCAGTGCCGTCCGGGCCCGCACCCGCGGCGGCGCAATTGTCGCCTGCTCCAGTTTCAAGGAGACCAGCCATGACCGCCCCCCGCATGTCTGTCGTCATGCCCGTCTACAATGTCGAGGCCTATATCGCAGAAGCCATTGAGTCGGTCCTCGACCAGACCTTCGAGGACTTCGAACTGATCGTCGTTGACGACGGTGGGCAGGACGGGTCGATGGATCTGGCGCGCAGTTTCGACGATCCGCGTATCCGCATCGTTTCGCAGGAAAATCGCGGCCTCGCCGGCGCGCGCAATACCGGCATCGCCGAAGCGCAGGCGCCCTATATCGCACTGCTCGATCCCGATAACCGCTGGCACGAGGACAAGCTGAAGCTGCACTTCGTCCATCTGCAGGCGAACCCGCATATCGGGGTGAGCTTTGCCGGCTCGCGGATGATCGACGAGCACGGCACGGTCATCTCGGCCGCGATGCGGCCCAAGCTGACCGATGTCGCCGCTGGCGACATTCTGTGCCGCAATCCGATCGGCAATTGCAGCGCGCCGGTTCTGCGCCGGACAGCACTCGACCGCGCGGCATTTCCGCACCCGCAGGAGCGGACCCGGACCTGCTGGTTCGAAGAAAGCTTCCGCCAGTCGGAAGATATCGAGTTATGGGTGCGCCTTGCCTCGCTGCATGAGGTCAGCTTCGAAGGCATCGAAGGGTTGCTGACCGATTGCCGGATCATTGGCGGCGCGCTTTCCGCCAATGTCGTCAAGCAGTACCTTAGCTGGTCGCGCATGCTCGACATCGCGCGTGACAATGCGCCCGAACTGGTGGCGGAACACGGTGACGCGGCCCGCGCTTACCAGCTGCGCTACCTTGCCCGCCGGTCGGTCCAGCTCGGCAATGCGGATCTGGCGAACGATCTGATCAGCCGCGCCGCCAGCCTCGCCCCGCGGATCTTTCTCGAGGAACCGGTCAAATCGACGGTGACCTGGGGCGCCATCAAGCTCGCCCGGCTGACCGGCCCCGAACGTTTCCGCCGCCTCGCGCGCCCGTATCCCAAGGCGACGGCATGATCCGGATCACCCATCTCCTCGACGATGTCGACATCGGCGTGGTCACCCACGCGCTATCGCTGTTCGACGACCCGCGCATGACGCGCGAGGCCGAGTCGCGGGCCATCCGCATGGGCCGCGGACCGGCCGGCGCCGTGCGGCTCGATAGCGATCTCATCGTCATCCATGTGCCGCCCTCATGGGGCCGGCTGCCCTATCTGGCGGCGCTCAGGCTCAAGAACCCGCATGCCCGGATTATTCAGGTCGAATATTCCTACACTCGCGCTTTCGAAGCGGAGGCGGTGTCCTCCCCGGGGCGGTTCCGCACGCTGCTGCAGACTGCCGCACGGCCGGTCGATGAAGTGATCGCCATGTCGGGCGCGCAGCGCCGGTGGCTTGCCGAGGCAGGCGTTCCTTCTAGAAAGCTGCACACGATCCATCCGTGGAGCGGCCGCGACGATCTGTACAAGGTTCCCGATCTCGAGCCGCGCGGCGGCCCTCTTCGCCTGCTCGCCTATGGGCGGCTGGCCCCGGAGAAGAACTTCGCCGCACTGATCGAAGCCATGCGTTCGTTCCGTGCCGACGAGGTCACGCTGACGCTGGCCGGTTCGGGCCCCGAAGTGAAACGGCTGGTGGAACTCGCCAGCGAGCGTGACAACGTTCGGCTGCTGCCTGCCACCAATGCGATCGACGCTCGGCTTGCGGCCTGTTCCGCGGTGGTCGTTCCGTCGCGCTACGAAGCCTCTGGCCTGGTCGCAACCGAAGCCCGCATGGCGGGCCGCCCGGTGCTGGTCACCGATATCGACGGCCTGCCCGAACAGGTTCGCAGCGGCGGCGGGGTTGCCGCACCCATGCGCAATGCCGCCGAGATCGCCTGCGCGATCATCCGGCTGAAAGGTGCGGACTTGCCGACGATGGGCCGGGCCGCACGCGCCGGGGTCATGCAGCAGCACGATGAAATCATCACGGGTTGGCAGGCGGTTTTACGCCGTGCCGAACCCCTCCGAAAGAAAGCCGGTGTGCAACCGGCCATGGCTGCCGGCGCCTGAATTGCGACCCCAGGCGCCGCAGGGCCGCCTCGTTCCCTCCGCTATGCGGATGGGGGCGGGGCGGTTTTCCTTTGGGGGCGACGCAAAAGGCCAAGCGCGGCGCGCACCCGGCTGAGATCGGCGCGGAGCTCATCGAACAAGGGTGGCCTGGAACCGGCACCCCGCGCCGGTCACGGCAAGATACTGATAATCTGACAGCTTCTCCGACGGGCTACAGTTTCGGCGGTTGGCACGATGCGCGTTTCGCAATCTGCAGTGCGTGCCTGCCGCATTTTGCAAAGCTGGAGGTGCGGAATGCAGTCGGCCGCCGGGGCACTGCCATTAAACCGTTGTTTCTAAATCTTTTTAGATTTTGGCACGGGTCGTGAAAAGCAAAGTCCCGAACACTTCGAATGGGGACAACACATGCTACTTCTAGTTCTCGCAAACGCAGCAGCTCTGGCAGGCGCGCAGGCATCCGACACCGGCCGCCCGCAGAGCGCTCCGATGTCCTTCGAGCGCGATGCCAACCACAACCGCGTCATCATCTCGGGCTCCGCCTCGCAGGGCAGTAGGCTGATGGCCAATCCCGCTCGGCGGCACCGCCAGGATAGCCGTGCGATTGCGATCGCCAACATGATCAACGTCACGATTCACGGCAGCAACAACACGGTTGTCGTGAACGCGCGTCAAGCCAGCTCGGGCAATCAGAAGGCCGTCGTCGCGGCCAGCCCTTCCTCGCTCGGACAGGGAGGGTAAGGTTATGATCGGGGGAAAGAAACTCGTTCATCGGGCTATCGCTCTGGCAGCGACTGGCCTGACCCTGGGGGGATGCGCAAGCTTTGCCGACACGCCGCCCCAGCGGATCACGCCCCTCAGCGGCGCGCGCGTTACCGATGGTGACACCGCCTATTCGGGCATTCTGCGCTGCATGGCTTCGCACACAAGCGCCATCGCACAGCCGCGGATCGCAGTGGGGGAAGTTGCCGATTACACCGGTCGGCTTGACGGGCTGAACGGCTCGGTCGCTCCCCAGGGGGCTGCGCTCATGGTGATTTCCGCGCTGGCCAAGGCAGGCTTCCCGCTTGCCGAGAGACTGGACCTGCGGATTGCCTTGCAGGAACTCGATTACGCCAACAGCAAGCTGCTCGGCCCTGACGGCCAGCCGACCGACGACTATCGCCGGATCTATTCGGGGTCGATTGCGGAAGCCGATCTGATTGTCCTGGGCGGCATCACCGAACTGGATTTCAACATCCGCAGCGACGTGGCCGAAGCCTCGATCGGGCCGGTGGGCGGCGGAGCCCGTTCCTATGTCATGTCGGTCGGTGTGGACCTGCGCCTGATCGATGCGCGCAGCCTTCGCGTCGTCAATGTCGCCAGCCTGCAGAAACAGATCCGCGGCCGCGAAATCCGCGCCGGCATCTTCGAATTCATCGGCAACACCACCCTGGATCTCGGCGTCGGACGCCGCCGCCAGGAGCCGGTGCATGGAGCGATCAGGGCGATCATCGAAAAGGCGGTGATTGACCTGATGCGCGAACAAAGGGGCGCCGACGCGCCCCGCTGTCCAACCAACGTTCAATCGGTGAGCTACGCCGTAGAACAAGCGGCGAGCCCGCAAACTCAATTTGAAGGAGACTGAAAATGACGAAGTTTTACCTGATGACTACGGCGGGCCTGCTCGCCATGGCCGCAGCCCCTGCAACCGCACAGGTCTCGCTGCCGGCCGAACCCGACCCGCTGGTTGCAGTCGATGTCGATCTTTCGACGGGCGCGCTCCTCGGTGACCAGTCGGTGCTCGATGCCGTCGTCGAAGTTGGCGGCGGCGAGCTGCTCGACGTCTATCTCGGCCTGCTCGAAGGCTCGACCGGCGGGACCAACTTCCAGCTGCTCGACGGATCGATCCTGACGGCCCTCGAGACGCTTGGCGGCCCGGAACTGGTCAGCGCGTTCGAAAGTCTCGTCGGCACCACGGCCCGTACCGCCGATTATGTCACGGACCAGTCCAATTCCGCCACTCAGGATTCAATCCTCAGCGCTACGGCAAACTCGGTTGCCAGCGTGAATGCAACCGCGGCGAGCATCGGCAACAGCTATGCGCTCGATGCGGCTGCGAATGTCGTGGCGGATCTGGCCCAGATCAACCAAGGCTACGGCACCAGTTCGGTTGCGACCGTCTACAACGCCGTCAGCGAAGTGACCGAAACCGCCGCTTCGATCGGGAACACCGGATCGTTCAACGCCGACGGCGCGCTCCTCGACCTGTCGATCGATCAGAACAATCTTGGCGGTCAGACTTCGAATCTGGTTACCATCCAGAACATGGTCGCCGAGGCCACGAGCACGGCAGCATCGATCGGCAATTCCCTGGCCGTGGAAATGCCCGGCGGCAGCAAGCTGACCGCAGCACAGAGCAATTCCGGTACGATGATCGCCGATCTGACGGGCATGATCGCATCCACCGTCGATTACACCGCGACCGCGGCGTCGATCGGCAATAGCTACGCCCTGACCAGCCTCGACAGCGGTATTGCCGGCAATGTTTCCAGCTCGCTGAACCAGTGGAACGGTGCCGGTCAGATCGCCAAGGTCACTGCCAACATTGCGGCCAGCACGAACGCCGCCGCGACCGCGGCCGCTATCGGCAACAGTGTCAGCATCAACGTCGAATAGCTTCCCCCCGGGTGGCCCGCACTGCAAGCGCAGTGCGGGCCACCAAATCTTTCGGATTACCCGGTCAGCCAAGAGGCTCTCATGTCCTCGGCGACCGCCACAGCGCAAAGCGCCGCGAGCATTAAGCGATGTGCTGCATCGCGAACCCTCCAGAACAGCCAGATCGCCAAAGCATCGTTGCAATATGCAAGAGTGACTTTTGCAAATTGCAAGGGAATGCTGCATATTACGGCAATCATGACGCCGTTATCGCCCGATACGCCTGTCCTCATTCCGGCACGGCCTTTGCATCGATGCACTCACATCGCAGCACAGCATTCGGAGATTACGGTGAAAGGCATTATCTTTTCGGAACTGGTCGGTTTTCTCGACCGCGCCGGCGGGCCCGAACTCGCCGAGAAGGTGTTGGCCGATGCCGGCCTGCCGCATGGCGGTGCCTACACGCGCGTTGGCCAATATCCGTGGCAGGAAGCCGTCCGCGTGGTCGAAGCCGCCTCGCGCGAGACGGGGGCCGAATTTGCCGATCTGTGCCACCAGTTCGGCGCCTATCTTTTCGAGCGTTTCACCGTGCTCTATGGCGATATCGTCGGCCGCTATGCCAGCGCAGAGGAACTGCTCTCGCATGTCGGGGATCACATCCACGAAGAGGTCAGGATCCTCTATCCCGATGCGCAGCCGCCGCAGGTTACCGTCCATGACGAAGGCGACGTATTGCGCGTGGAATATGCCTCGCACCGCCCCTTCGCCCATATCGCCCATGGGCTGGTGGCCGGCGCGATGACCCATTTCGGCGACCACCGCGCGCTCAACTGGGTGGGCGCAAATGACGATGGCTCGCGCGCCGAATTCGCACTGACGGGATAAGTATGTCGAAACCCGCCATTCTGATCATCGAGGACAGCGCCTCGCTCGCCCTCGGCTTTGCCGCCCAATTGGAAGAGGCGGGTTACGAAGTGGCGCTTGCCGCCACGCTTGCCGAAGCGCGCGATGCGCTGGCGAACACGCGGTTTTCGGCTGCGCTGCTCGACCTGCAACTGCCCGACGGGGACGGTCTTTCGCTGCTCGAGCAACGCGACGAGACGTCCCCCGCCTTTGTCGTCATCACCGCGGACGGTTCGCTGTCGCGCGCGATCGCGGCGATGCGGCTCGGGGCCTTTGACTTCCTCGTCAAGCCGATTGCGGGAACGCGCCTGCTGGCGACGATCCGGGCCGCAGTCGAACAATCGAAAACCGCGCCGGCCAAGGCCGTCATCAAGCCGGTCGAGGACGGCACACGCTTCCATGGGTTTATCGGCCAGTCGCCCGTCATGCGCGCCGTGTTCCGCACGATCGAGCAGGTCGCCGATTCGCGCGCGAGCGTCTTTGTCACCGGCGAGAGCGGGACGGGCAAGGAAGTGACTGCCGAGGCGCTGCATGCTGAATCGCGCCGCCGGAACAAGGCTTTCGTCGCGATCAATTGCGGCGCCATTCCCGAAAACCTGCTCGAGAGCGAGCTGTTCGGCCATGTCAAAGGCGCCTTCACCGGAGCGATCGAGAACCGCATCGGCGCGGCCAAGGCCGCCGATGGCGGAACGCTGTTCCTCGACGAGATTTGCGAAATGGAGCTCAAGCTCCAGGTCAAGCTCCTGCGGTTCATCCAGACCGGGATGATCCAGCGGGTCGGATCGGCACAGGCCGAACCCGTCGATGTCCGCATCGTCTGCGCCACCAATCGCGATCCCTTGCGCGAAGTCGCCGAGGGGCGCTTTCGCGAAGACCTGCTCTATCGCCTCAACGTCATCCCCATCCACCTGCCTCCGCTCCGAGATCGGGGCGACGACATCGTCCTGCTGGCCGACCGGCTGACCGAATCGATCGCCCAGGAAGAACGCCGCCCCGGGCTTCAGCTGAGTGCAGCGAGCCGGGCGAAAATCCGCGCCCATTCCTGGCCTGGCAATGTGCGCGAGCTCCAGAACGCGCTGCGGCGGTCGGTGGTGATCGGCGAAGGCGACGAGATCGACATCTCGGTGCCGACGGGTCACGCCGCAATTCCGGAGGCTTTGCCCCCTGCCTCGTTCGAGCCGGCCTTTGCCGAGCCTTCGGGCACGCCCGCGCCGCCACCCGTCATCCCGCAGAGCGAACTGGCCTTCGAGGGCATGACCTTGGCCCAGATCGAGCACCTCGCAATCGAGGCGGCACTGAAGCGCCACGGCGGCAATGTAACCCGCGCCGCCAAGGAGTTGGCCGTGAACCCGTCGACGATCTACCGGAAACTGGAAAAGCAGCGCGTCCAATCCGGTTAGGCGCGTCGCCTGATCCCCGCGTCAGGGCGGTGAGGCGTTGGCGATCATATCCATGATATTGCGCGCCGCCTCGCGCTCGGCCGGATCCTCGAACGCGACATCCAGATCGGGAGCGGCGTCGAGCATATAGAGCAGCGTCCACAGCGCAAAGCGGCGACCGCTGTCGCGCTCGAGCCCGAAATCGACGCGCATGCGATCGATCCCGGCGGGCAATGCGACCGGGTCGACCTTGGCCAGATCGGGCGTCCCGAAATAGCGCTGCAACAGATCTTGCATCTCCATTTCCCCGCGCTAGCGCACCGGGCGCGGGCTGCATACTCCCCGCCCCCTATTTCCTTTGGGCACAGCGCAATTGGCTGTTAAGGGGCCGCGCATGCTTACCATCGACGGTGTCACAGTGCGGCTTGGCGGCCGGACCATTCTCGAACGCGCCAGTGCGACGGTGCCGGTGGGCGCGCGCGTCGGGCTGATCGGCCGCAACGGCGCGGGCAAGTCGACGCTGATGAAGGCGCTGATCGGCGAGATCGAACCCGATGACGGCGACATCACCAAACCGTCGCGCGCGCGGATCGGCTATATCGCGCAGGAAGCGCCCAGCGGCACGATGACGCCCGAGGAAGTCGTGCTGGCGTCGGCCACCGAACGCGCCGAACTGCTGGCCGAGCTGGAAACCTGCACTGACATGGACCGGATGGGCGATGTGCATGACCGCCTGCTGGCAATCGATGCCTACAGCGCGCCTGCCCGCGCGGCCAAGATCCTCAACGGTCTGGGCTTCGACGAAGAGATGCAGCAGCGCCCGGTCGAGAGCTTTTCCGGCGGGTGGAAGATGCGCATCGCGCTGGGCGCGCTGCTGTTTTCCGAGCCCGAGATCCTGCTGCTGGACGAACCGTCGAACCACCTCGATCTGGAAGCGACGCTGTGGCTCGAGAATTTCCTCCGCTCCTATCCCGCGACGCTGGTGGTCATCAGCCATGAACGCGACCTGCTCAACAAGGTGGTCGATCACATCTTGCACCTGCAGGGCGGCCAGCTGACGCTGTACTCGGGCGGCTACGATGCGTTCGAGAAGCAGCGCGCCGAACGCGCCGCGCAACTGGCGGCGGCAAAGGCCTCGCAGGATGCGCAGCGCGCCCGGCTGCAGGATTACGTCGCGCGCAACAGCGCGCGTGCCTCCACCGCCAAGCAGGCGCAATCGCGCGCCAAGATGCTGGCGCGGATGCAGCCGATCGCAGCGTTGATGGAAGACCCTACGCTGAGCTTCGACTTTCCCGATCCCGAAGAGCTGCGTTCGCCGATGATCACGCTCGAGCAGGCGGCAGTGGGCTATGGCGAAGCGCCGCCCATCCTGCGACGGCTCAATTTCCGCATCGAGGCGGACGACCGCATCGCGCTGCTTGGCCGCAACGGCAATGGCAAGACCACGCTGGCGCGGCTTCTCGCATCGCAGCTTGCGCCCGCAGAGGGCGAGGTCAATGCGCCCGGGCGCCTGAAAGTGGGCTATTTCACGCAGTATCAGGTCGAGGAACTGGCCGGCGAAGACACGCCGCTCGACCTCATGAACCGGGCGATGGAAGGCGCGGCGCAGGGCGCAGTACGCGCGCAGTTGGGCCGTTTCGGCTTTTCGGGTTCGCGCGCGCAGACGCGCGTGGACAGATTGTCCGGCGGGGAACGGGCGCGGCTGGCGCTGGCGCTGATCACGCGCGATGCGCCGCACCTCCTGATCCTCGACGAACCGACCAACCATCTCGATGTCGATGCCCGCGAGGCGCTGATCCAGGCGCTCAACGACTATTCCGGCGCAGTCATCCTGATCAGCCATGATCGTCATATGGTCGAACTGACCGCCGACCGGCTGGTGCTGGTCGATGAAGGCACGGCGCGCGAATATGCCGGCAGCATGCAGGATTACATCGACTTCGTCCTGGGCCGCAAACCGAAGGAAAACCGGCGCGGCGGGGCGGGCAAGAAACGCGGGTCCAATGGCGCGGACACAGCGGCGCAGGCCCGCTCGGCCAAGGCGGATCTGACCAAGGCGGAAGAGGCGATGGCGCGGCTCACCGCCGAGCTGGAAAAGCTCGACCGGCTGATCCTCGACCATACGCAGGACGGCGCGAAGATGCAGGACCTGCTCACCGCTCGCGCCGAGGCCGCCGATACGCTGGCCGCGACCGAGGAGAAATGGCTGGCCGCCGGTGCCGCGCTAGAGGCTGCGGAACACGGCTAGGTTGCCGTTTCTGGTACAGGCAACAGTCTCTCAGCCCTCTTCGCTACCACTGGGCAGCCCGCTCACACTGCCCAGGGGCCCGTGATCGCCAGCGTGCGGGTGGGCGAATAGGCGTTGACGAAGAACCATTTGCCGTCGGGCGAGAAACACCCGCCTGCCAGTTCGGTCTGCATCCGCAGGCGGCCGAACGTATAGGCCCGGCCATCGGGCGTGATCCCGCGCAAATGGTTGTCCACGACATCGGTATATTGATCTTCGCAGACGATCAGGTGGCCGTTGGGGCCGACGGTGAGGTTGTCGCCGTAATTGAACTGGTCCTCGCTCTCGCTCTCGAAGAACAGTTCGATCGTGTCATGGCTCCCGCCCCGCCCCGGGACGAGCTTGAATATCTGGCCGAGCTTGCGCTGCCCGCCGTTGGTCGAGCAGATGAACAGTTCATCCATGCCCATGTGGATACCTTCGCCCCGGGCGATCAGCGCGGCGCCGCGCGCGGCCGAGCGGTGGCGCAAATCATCCGCGGGCGCTTCGACATTATCGCAATCGATCCAGCGGACCGGATAGCTCGTACCGACGGGCATATCGGGCGCCGACCAATTGCGCGTATCCGCAAGGCCATCGACGACCATGGCCTGCAGCTGTCCGCCGTCGTGCAGCCGTCCGGGCGTCTTGGGAATAAACCGATAAAGCACGCTGTCGCCGCGATCCTCGGTCAGATAGATGACGCCCGTTGCCGGATCGACGCAGGCAGCTTCGTGGTTGAACCGGCCCATCGCCTTCAGCGGCACCGCGTCGACCAGCCCCGTCGCAGCTGCCGGGACTTCGAACACCCAGCCATGATCGAGCGCGAGCCCGTCGCCATAGCGCTGTCCAGGGCCGGTCGGCGCTTCCTCGCAGGTCAGCCAGCTGCCCCATGGGGTAATGCCCCCCGAACAATTGCGGATCGTGCCCGCCAGCGTGCGGAATTCGCGTTTCACTTCGAGCGTGCGCGCATCGAGAACCACATTGGTCGTGCCGCCGGGGACGATCGATCCGTTGTGTGTGCCATAGCCATGGGCGAGCGGGCCGCCCGCGTCGTCGCCCGGGACCATTTCATGGTTGCGGACAAGGACGATCTCATCGCCGCCAAGCGGCAGGCAGCCCATGCCATCCGCCTTGTCGGGTACCGTCCCGCCATCGGCCATGGCATCGCCCAGGCTCGATAGCAGCCGGTAGGTAAACCCGCGGGGCAGGTCGAGCATTCCCGCCGGATCGGTCACCAGCGGTCCGTAATCTGCAAAAGCGGTGGGCGCCGTCATCGCCGAGCCGGTCCGGCCCGCGCACCCGTTCAGCAGCAATCCGCTGAAGGCCGCGCCGGTCGCGCCCATGAATCCTCGACGATTGATCTGCACTTCGCTTCTCCTCGCAAGCCCCGGGCAACACGCTGCGCTGGTACCAAGCCCGTGCCCGGCCCCCTATGCTGGATTAGCGACAGTTCGGTGGCAAGCGTCTTGAGACCGGCGCATCGCCGGTCCCAAGCCGCCCGCCCCTCCCCGAGGTCAAGCGATCAGAACTGCCCGCCACGCCGACCCGCGCGGCGGTATTTTTGCCGCCGCTGTAGGAAACGCCCATCGTGACCGCGAGCGGCGTGTCCGAATTGACCCGCGCCGCCACCGATGCGCCCAGACCCAGCTCTCCGCGATAGACCGAGGCGTTGGCCGCATAGCTGACCCGGCCGACTTCGGAGGGCATCGGCGCCGGGGTCAGCGCCACCGCTGCGGCGATCCCGCGATTGGTCTCGCGCCGCTCGACGGCGGCCAGGTCGAACAGCGTATCGACCCGCCCTTCGAGCGAACCGATCCGCCCGGCCGTGCTTTGCAGCAAGCCGATATCGAGCGTGCTGACGCCCAGATTGCCCGCGGCATCGGTGGTCACCAGCGACACCGGCCCCGACTGGCGGGCAGCGCTTTCGGCCGAATTCAGCCCGGCGAAAGTATAGGTACTGTCGCTGCCGCCCAGGGCCACCTGTCCGTCCATCGTCGCAACCGCGCCACTGCCGATCGCGACCGCGCCCGCGCCATTGGCGGAGGCTGCGTTGCCCAGCGCGATCGCGCCATTGCCCACCGCGCTGTTCAGATTGCCGATGGCAACCGCGCCGGTGCCGGTCCCGGTCTCCCGCACCTCGACCACTGAACTGCGCCGCCGCCTGGGCGCGTGACCAGGAGCGGAAGCAGGAAGTCTAGCAGGCGGATACCCCTCAGAACGAATATTTGGTCGAGACCTGGACCTTCTGGAGATTGCCCGACTGGCCGTCTTCGGTGGTCCGCTCGGCGTACATGTACTCGATGCCGATATCGATCGGGCGGATGGGCGAATAGATCAGGTTTGCCAATACGTTCCAGCTTTCGTCCGTGACCGCGCCCGAGGTCAGCAGGACCGGGTTGTCAGCCTTGAAATAGGACCCCGCGACACTCGAACGCAGCTGGTCCGACCATTGGTGGCGAAAGGCGCCGAAGCCCGAATAGGTGAAGATCGGGTCGAGATTGCCATTGGCGCCAACCGCGGCATCGTTGACGATGTTGAGCCCGATATAGCGGCCCAGCCCGTCGCCTGCCGTCCCCATGAACCGGAAATCGTCGCGCTCTCCCAGCTGGACCCTGCCCGAGACGCTCAGGCCATAGCCCAGCGCGCTGTCCGAACCGGTACCGAAATCATCGTCGGTGATACGCAGGTTCCTCAGGATGCCCGCTGCCGTGAGAGAGCCCCAGTCGCCGGTTAAATTGTAGCGCGCCACCATGTCGGGAATGGTGTCGTCGCCGGGCAGCACGCGCGCGCCATTGCTCGCAGTCACGGTTGTTTCGGGCTGCTCCGCCGCCAACATGAAGCCGCCAGCGGTATAGCGAATCATCGGCTGGCGGACGAACACCGTGCCCGGCGTAGTCCCGATGAAGTCCAAGCTGTCCGGCAATGCGCCGACATTCTGGAAGGTCGACCATGCCTGGCCGAACAGCCAGTTGTCATAAGTGATGAAGGCTTGCCGCAGGCGCGGCTGGTAGCTGTTCGAAATCCGCTCATCGCCATCCGGGGTGACCATGAAGTCGAGCTCGATCTGCGAGCCCAGCGTATGCTCGCCCCCGACATTGGTCGCGGTCTTGAACACAAGGCGGCTCTGGCGGGCGTTGAAATCGGTGTCCCACCCCGATGCCTCCCCGCCCACCGGAATGGCGCCGGGGATGAGGAAATCGCGCACGATACTGCTTGAGCCCACCTGCCCGGCACTGGTGCGCTGGGTGATCGCATCCAGCTTTACATAGCCGGCGTAGGAGACGCGCGTGTTGCCGACCCGGAAGCCCTTGCCGTCCTGCTTTTGCGATTCGTCGATCTGCGCCGCGAGTGCTTCCTGGCGCTCATGAAGATCACGGGTTTCGGCCAGCGCCTGCTGCGTTTGGATAACGGTTTCGGCTTGCCGGGCATCCAGTTCGCCGTCCTTGGCGTCGAGCCGCTCGACCAGTTGTGTGACCAGCCGTTCGAGCCGGTCCAGCCGCGCCTCGACATCCTCGTCCTGCGCTGCCGCCGGTGCCGCCGCAAGGCAGGTCCCGGCAAGAAGTCCTGCGCGGATGAATTTCCCGATTGCGCTGCCACCCATGTTTGCCTCCCTCAGATAGTATCAGGCGGATGATGCGCGCATCGGGTCGAGCAGATAAATCGGCAGATGGTCGTAAGACCTTGGTCTGACAGCGCGTATGGTGCCGGAACTGCTATTTGGGTCGGCAGACTAAGGAGATATTGCATGCTCGATGTTGTCCGCCGCCTTGGCAACGCCGACGCAAGCCGGTGCACGCTCGAACGGTTCGACACGCTGTACGAGCGGTCGATCAAGGACAGCGACGGCTTCTGGCTCGAACAGGCAAAGCGGCTGGACTGGTTCGATGAGCCGTCCAGGGCAGGGGAATGGTCCTACGAACCGGTGGAAATCGCCTGGTTCGCCGATGGCAAGCTGAACCTGTGCCACAATGCGGTGGACCGCCACCTGGACCGGTATGGTGACGACACTGCGATCATCTTCGAACCCGACGATCCGCAAGCCGATGGCCGCACGCTGACGTATCGCCAGCTTCACGCCGAAGTTGTTGCCATGGCCAATGCGCTCAAGGCGATCGGCGTAAAGCGGGGCGACCGCGTTACCATTTACATGCCGATGATCGTGGAGGGCGTTCTTGCCCTGCTGGCCTGTGCCCGCCTTGGCGCGGTCCATTCGGTGGTCTTTGGCGGTTTCTCGCCCGAAGCACTGGCCGGGCGCATCGAAGGGTGCGGCAGCCGCTTCGTGGTCACGGCGGACGAGGGCCTGCGCGGCGGCAAGCGCGTCCCCTTGAAGACGAATGTCGATGCAGCGATCGCCGAACCCGATCACGAAACGCCGATCGACGGCATGCTGGTGGTGCGTCATACGGGCGCCGACATTGCGATGACCGCAGGCCGCGATCACTGGTATCACGAAGTCGCCAGCGATGCCGCTTGCCCGTGCGAGCCGATGGATGCCGAAGACCCGTTATTCATCCTCTATACGTCGGGTTCGACCGGCAAGCCCAAGGGCGTCGTGCACACGACCGGCGGCTATGGTGTGTGGACCGCGACGACCTTCGCCTATGTCTTCGATTACCAGCCCGGCGAAGTGTTCTGGTGCACCGCCGACATCGGCTGGATCACCGGCCACAGCTACATCGCCTACGGCCCGCTGCTGAACGGCGCCACGCAGGTCGTTTTCGAAGGCGTGCCGAGCTATCCGGACCACGGCCGCTTCTGGGATGTGGTCGACAGGCACAAGGTCAATATTCTCTACACCGCGCCCACCGCCATCCGTGCATTGATGCGCGAGGGCGACAATTTCGTGACCCGCCACGACCGGTCGTCTTTGCGCCTGCTCGGCACGGTGGGCGAGCCGATCAACCCGGAAGCCTGGCGCTGGTACTTCGACGTCGTCGGCGAAAAGCGCTGCCCCATCGTCGACACCTGGTGGCAGACCGAAACCGGCGGCGTGATGATCACCACCCTGCCGTCTGCCCACGACATGAAGCCGGGCAGCGCGGGCAGGCCGTTCTTCGGTGTTCGGCCACAATTGGTCGATAATGAGGGCGCGGTGCTCGACGGCGTAGCCGAGGGCAATTTGTGCATCACCCACAGCTGGCCCGGTCAGGCGCGCACGGTCTATGGCGACCACGAGCGCTTCCAGCAGACCTATTTCAGTACGTACAGCGGCAAGTATTTCACCGGCGACGGCTGCCGCCGCGACGCGCACGGCTATTACTGGATTACCGGCCGCGTCGACGACGTCATCAATGTCTCGGGTCACCGCATGGGCACCGCCGAAGTCGAAAGCGCGCTGGTCAGCCATGCCAAGGTCGCCGAGGCGGCGGTGGTCGGATACCCGCACGATATCAAGGGACAGGGCATCTATTGCTACGTCACGCTCAACGCGGGCGAGGAGGGATCGGAAGCGCTCTATGCCGAGCTGCGCAGCCATGTCCGCCGAGAGATCGGCCCGATCGCTTCTCCCGACCACATCCAGTTCACCGACGGCCTGCCCAAGACGCGTTCGGGCAAGATCATGCGCCGCATCCTCCGCAAGATTGCGGAGAACGATTACGGCTCGCTCGGCGATACATCGACGCTGGCCGATCCCGGCCTGGTTGATCGCCTGATCGAAGGCAGGCAGAACCGCTGACCAAGATGGCAAGTCGCATCATCATCGCCGACGATCACCCGTTGTTCCGCACGGCGCTGAGCCACGCGGTGGCCAAGGTGTGGCCCGGGGCCGAGATCGTCGAAACGTCGAGCGCGACCGAAGCACGACATGAAGTGGAACGGGGCGCCGAGGTCCTGTTGCTGGATCTCCACATGGAGGATTCGAACGGACTGAGCGCGCTGATGGACTTCCGGCAGGACTTCCCCGCACTTCCGGTCGCAATTATCTCGGCGAGCGAGGAACCCCGCGTCTATGACGCAGCCAACCAGCTGGGCGCGGCGGCATTCATTCCCAAGTCGGCCAGTCTCGAACTCATGCGCGAGGCGCTGTCATGCGTGCGCGAGGGCGACGACTGGTTTCCCGAAAGCGACGGCGCAACCGACGATGACCTTGCCCGGATTGCCAATCTCACGCCCGCTCAGCGCCGGATTCTCGGCCAGCTCAGAGAAGGGCTGCTCAACAAGCAGATCGCCTATGAACTCGACATAAGCGAGGCGACGGTAAAGGCGCACATCACCGCCATCTTCCGCAAGCTGGGTGTGGTGAACCGTACGCAGGCGGTCCTGCTGGCCGGCAAGCTGGACGTTGCTCAGGACGTAACGGCTCCGACCTCGGCCTGATTTTCGGGCGTACTGCGCGCGACGCAATCCGAAAAGAGCGCCCGCAGCGCGGCTGGCGAGGACGGCTTGAGCAGCCGGTTCGCACCCATGCGTGCCGCGGCGGCCTCGGTTTCCTCGCTCGCTTCGGCGGTTAGCAGGATCGCGGGCGGGCGGGTGCCCCATGCAGCGCACAGGACTTCGTATACACCGGCGCCTCGCGTGTCGTCGTCGAGCCGGAAGTCCATAATGACCACATCGGGCGCGGTAGGCGCGAGTGCGAGCGCTTCCGCCTCGCCCGAAGCACAGGTCACGTCGAGCTGCCATCGGTCGAGCAGCGCGGCGGTCGCGCTGAGTGCGGCCGGATCGTTGTCGACCACGAGGATGCGCGCATTCGCAATCGTCGACACCTTGCGCCGCTGATCGGGTTCTGCGCGTGCGCCCCAGCGCAGGACCGGGAGGCGAACCGAAAAGCTGCTTCCTCTCCCGATGACCGAGCGGGTCACCACGTCGATCGCAAGCAGCGCGGTGATGCGCCGTACGATGGCCAGGCCCAGGCCAAGTCCCTCGCGGTCGGGCGTCCGGCCTCGCTGGAACTCACCGAAGAGCCGTTCGACATCTTCCCCGGCAATGCCCGGCCCGGTATCGAAGACGCAAAGCTCGATGTCGGCACCCGCCGGCCGCACGCCGAGTAGCACGCCCCCGCTCTCGGTATAGCGGATCGCATTGCTCATCAGGTTTCGCACCACGCTTGCCAGCAGCGCGCGGTCGGTCTGTATCCATGCGCTTGTCGGGACGCGGCGGAAAGTGAGCCCCTTGTTCTCCGCCTGCACCGCAAATTCGCGCATGATCTCGTCGAAGACATCGTCGACCGCGACGGGCTCGAGCTTTGGCTCGATCCCGCCCCCGTCGAGCTTGGAGATGTCGAGCAGCGTGCGGATCAGCCGGTCCGCCGAGGTGATCGAACCGTCGAGGTCCTTGATCAGTGCTTCGAGCTGTTCGCGGCCCCGCACTTCCTCGCCCAGCGCCGAGGCGAAGAGCCGCGCGGCGTTGAGCGGCTGGATGAGATCGTGGCTGGCCGCGGCGAGGAAGCGGGTCTTCGATCGCGTCGCAGCTTCCAGCTTGGCATTCGCCTCGCTCAGCTGCTGGGTCCGCTCCAGGACTTTCTGTTCAAGCGCCTGCTCGGCGCGGCGATCGGCCGTCACATCGCTATAGCTGGTGACATAGCCGCCGCCGGGTGCCGGATTGCCGATGATGCGCATGATCCGCCCGTCATGCTGTTCGCGCTCGAGGCGATGCGTGCGACCGGCGCGCATATGCTCGAGCCTGCGGGCGACCTGCAGCTCGATTTCCTCCTCGGGCACGCCGCCCTGTTCGAGATTGTAGCGGATGAGGTCGGCGATAGGCGTGCCCACGCTGGCCATTTCGTCCGGCAGCGAGAACATGTCCTGGTAACGGCTGTTCCAGGCGACGAGGTTCATATCGAGATCGACGAGCGCGACGCCCTGGTCGATGTTCTCGATCGCAAGCTGTAGCAGGTCGCCGCTGAAGGAAAGCCGGCGGTTGGTCTCGTCGAACATGGCGACGACCTGCTCGAGCGGCACCGGATCCCCTTGCGCCCAGCTCGACATGAGCATGCGTGCCGAAGGGGTGCCGACCACGCCCGCAATCGTGCGCTCGGCCATCGCGAGGATCTGCGGATCGGCCGGATCGCTGTCGCGATAACCTGCGCCGAGCGTCTCGCTCGCCCGCTTCTGGCCGACAAACTGGGCGAGCAGCAGGCGGACGTCGGCGATACGCTTGGCGGTGGTGAAGGCGGGCCGCGCTCCCGGCGCAGCCGTGCCGACGAAGGCCGCCGCCTGCGCGGCATCGACCAGCGTCTCGCGGCCCAGCGCCGAACCGGCCCAGAAGGCCGCTGTGTTGGCGCCGAGGCTCACCAACACGCCCGACACCAGCGGATCGGGATGGATGAGGAAGATCGGCACCTGCCCCGTAGCGGGCGGGAGGATGAGCAGCACCAACCAGCAGGCAAAACCTGCCAGCAAGCCGCAGACCATACCCACCTTGTTGCCGTTCCGCGTGATCATGCCGAGCACGAGGCCGGGCGCGAATTGCGCCATGGCGGCAAAGGCCAATGTCCCGAGCCCGGCAAGGTTCGCAGTGTTGCCGAAGCCGAGATAGACGAGGTAGGCAAAAAATAGCAGCGCGGCGATGACGAGCCGGCGGATCATCAGCAGGCGGGTCGCGAGCCGGGTCCGGTCGCCCCGGCCCTTGAGTTCGCGCCGGAACACCAGCGGCGAGACGAGATCATTGGTGATCATCGTCGAGAGAGCCACGCTGGCGACCACGATCATGCCGGTCGAGGCGGCAAACCCGCCGATGAAGACGAATAGCGCGAGCACCGCATTCCCGCTTTTGAGCGGCAGTTCCATGACGATCAGGTCGGCGGGCGTCGACGCGGGAAGCACGGCGATCCCCGCCAGCACGATCGGCACGATGACCAGCGAAGTGACCACCAGATAGGCCGGGAAGATCCACTGCATCCTCGGGCCGGCACGGTCTGTTTGCGCTTCGACAAAGCTCATGTGGAACTGGCGCGGAAGGCACAGCGCGGCGCAGGCCGCGATCAGGGTAAGCACGGCAAACCGCGCATCGAACTGGCGGGCGGAAAACGGCGAAACCGAGGGCGCAATCACCTCCGGCCGGTCCGCGACGATGGTCAGCGCGAATGCCGCCACCGCCAGCAATGCAAGGATCTTGACCGCCGATTCCACCGCGATGGTGAGTACCAGTCCGGCATTGTCACCTGCCCGGCCGACGCGGCGCGAGCCGAACAATATGGCGAACAGCGCCATGCTGCCTGCTACCAGCAGCACCAATTCGTTGGCCGAAACCCTGGCCTTGAGTTCCGGGTCGAGCGCGAGCAGCGAGGCGCCGACCGACTGCAATTGCAATGCCATGTAGGGAAGCGAGCCGATCGTGGCGAAGATCGTCACCAGCGCCGCGACGATGGCGCTCTTGCCATAACGCGCGGACAGGAAGTCGGCGAT
Organism: Qipengyuania sp. Mu-71; assembly: GCF_036867055.1. Taxonomy (NCBI): domain Bacteria; kingdom Pseudomonadati; phylum Pseudomonadota; class Alphaproteobacteria; order Sphingomonadales; family Erythrobacteraceae; genus Qipengyuania; species Qipengyuania sp. Mu-71. The sequence continues at coordinate 2,253,377 of NZ_JBAJHR010000001.1, forward strand.
CGAGGTGGAATGCTGCGCCTTGGCCTGCGCGAGGATGCGCCGCACCAGGCCGAAGCCGAGAGTGAAGACCAGCACCGGGCCGAGATAAATCGGCAGGTAGTGCCAGCCCGAACTCGCGGCCGAGCCCACACCGCCGAAGAAGGTCCAGCTGGTGCAATAGACTGCCAGACTGAGACCATAGGTCCAGTCGCGCCTGCGCGCGGAGACGACCTGTCCCGCGTCGGCCAGCCGGTCCTGCCGCGCGGCGATCCAGAACAGCAGTGCCAGGTAGAGCGTCGCCGCGATGATCGCTGCACCGAACAGCATGGCTATCTCCCTCCGCGTGCCAGACTATCGCAACTGGCGCTTCATGCAAGAAAGGGCGGCGCCCGGCGGCACCGCCCTTTCCCGCGCGACCCGATGGGCCTCAGTGTGCGTGGGCATCTCCGGCGCCGCGCGGTACGCGGATCGAATCGACCAGTTTGCGGATCTCGACCGGCGGGCTTGCCGTCATCCTCGAGACCGCGATCGCGACACCGAAGTTCAGCACCATGCCGACCACGCCGATCCCTTCGGGCGAAATCCCGAACAGCCAGTTCTCCGCCACATTCGCCGCCGGATTGGCCAGCTTGAAGTAGAAGATGTAGCCGAAGGTGAAGGCCAGACCCGTAACCATGCCCGCAATCGCCCCTTCCTTGTTCATCCGTTTCGAGAAGATGCCCATGAAGATGGCGGGGAACAGGCTGGCTGCGGCTAGGCCGAAGGCGAATGCCACCACCTGTGCCACCCAGCCCGGCGGGTAGATGCCGAGATAGCCTGCAACCACGATCGCCGCGGTCGCCGCGAGACGTGCCGCACGCAGTTCGCCTTTCTCCGATATATCGGGCTTGAACGTCGACTTGAGCAGATCGTGGCTGACCGAGCTGGAGATCACCAGCAACAGGCCGGCTGCGGTCGAGAGCGCTGCAGCGAGCCCCCCGGCAGCGACCAGCGCGATGACCCAGCCCGGCAAATTGCCGATTTCCGGGTTGGCGAGGACCATGATGTCCCGGTCGACATAGACCTCGTTCGCACTGTCGGCGAAGGGTGCGTTGGTGACCACGCGCTCGCCCGAGGGTCCGGTGTCCTCGCCAAAGGCGGGGGCTCCTTCGAAGGCATCGCCGCTGCGATATTGCATCACGCCGTCGCCGTTCTTGTCCTGGAAGGCGATCAGGTCGTTGCGCTCCCAGTTCTTGAACCACCCGGGTGCTTCCGAATAGCTCGTCTCGTTCACCGTATCGATGAAGTTGAGGCGAGCGAAGGCACCCACGGCCGGCGCGGTCGTGTAGAGCAGGGCGATGAACACCAGCGCCCAGCCGGCCGACTTGCGGGCGTCGGACGCTTTGGGAACGGTGAAGAACCGCACGATCACATGCGGCAGACCCGCGGTCCCGACCATCAGCGCCAGCGTGATGCAGAACACATCCACCATGCTCTTCGACCCGTCGGTATATTCACCGAAACCGAGATCGGTGAGCACCAGGTTGAGTTTCTGGAGCACGTATAGCCCCGACCCGTCGTTGATCTGACTACCGAGGCCGAACTGCGGGATCGGATTGCCCGTGATCATGAAGCTGAGGAAGAAGGCCGGCACCATATAGGCGAAGATGAGCACGCAATATTGCGCGACCTGCGTATAGGTGATGCCTTTCATCCCGCCGAGCACGGCATAGACGAAAACGATGCCCATACCGATGATCACGCCCATGGTGATGTCGACATCGAGGAAGCGCGAGAACACGATTCCCACCCCGCGCATCTGGCCCGCGATATAGGTGAAGCTGATGAAGATCAGGCAGATCACCGCGACCACGCGCGCTGCGTTGGAATAATACCGCGTGCCGATAAAATCGGGCACGGTAAACTGGCCGAACTTGCGCAGATACGGCGCCAGCAGCAGCGCCAGCATCACGTAACCGCCGGTCCAGCCCATCAGATAGACCGACCCGTCATAGCCGAGGAAAGCGATGAGACCGGCCATCGAGATGAAGCTTGCCGCGCTCATCCAGTCGGCTGCGGTCGCCATGCCGTTGACGACCGGGTTGACCCCGCCGCCGGCGACATAGAATTCCTTCGTCGAACCCGCCCTGCTCCACAGGGCGATGCCGATGTATAGGGCGAAGCTGGCGCCGACGAAGAGATAGATCAGAGTTTGCGTGTCCATCGTCGCCTCCTCAATCGTCGAGATCGTATTTGCGCTCGAGCTTCCTCATCTTGACGACGTAGTAGAAGATCAGCGCAATGAAGATGTAGATCGAGCCCTGCTGGGCGAACCAGAAGCCGAGCGGGTATCCGCCGACCGTGAACTGGTCGAGGAAGTCGCGGAACAAGATTCCGGCCCCGAATGAACAGGCGAACCAGATCGCCATCAGCGTGACCAGAAGGCGGATATTGTCGCGCCAGTAGGCGCCCTCCGCTTCGCTGGTCTGATGGGTTTCGTTCTCGTCGGACATGGAATCCCCCTCCCTTTCGTATGTGCAAAGCGCCCAGGAATTGGGAAGCTTTGCGAAGGGAGGCTATGCCGCGCCGCCCCGCGCGGCGAGCGCGACAAAAGTCTAATGGGGTGGCGCTAGAGCGCCTCTAGGCGGCCGAGGCGGGTGTCCGTGGGCATGCGCGAGAGCTGCGCGAGCAGCAGTTCGCCGGCCGCCAGCGCATCGGACAGCGCGTCGTGCTGGCTGTAGGCGGGCAGGCCGTACCGCGCGCGGGTTGCAGCGAGACGATATGCCCCGCTGCCGACGAGGGTGGGATTGAGCCTGCGCTCGAGCGCCAGCGTGCAGATCGACCGCACCGGGAGCGCAATGCCGAAGTGCGCCCGGGTCACGCGGGCGATCACCTCGCGTTCGATCAACGCGCCATGCGCGACCATGACGCGCCCCGCGAGCGCGCCGACCAGTTCGTCCACGACGCTGCCGAGACTGTCCCCCGCCCGGGCCCGCTGTTCGCCGATCCCGTGGACCGCGACGGCATCGTCATCGAGCCTGCGAGCGCTTTTGACGTCGAAGGATCGCGCGGTGCCGAGATCGATCCCGCGCGCGTCGAAGGTCAGCCAACCGGCCTGCAGCACATGCGCATCGCCTGCGAGACCATCGAGCTCGAAATCGAGCGCGAGCAAGGATGCATCGCCGATGGGCGTGTCGGCATCGGGCCAGTCGGCCTGCGCATAATGCGCGAGCAGCGCATCGTCCTTGGCCGCGCAGGCTTTGAGGCCGCGCGCGAAGCGCCACGACCGCAGCGCCTCACGCAATGCCGCCCGCCAAATTGCGCTTGAGCGATTCCAGCCCGCCGCGAATTACCGAGAAGGCATCCTTGAGATAGTCCCGCTCGAGCGGGGAGAGCGAGGCGGGGTCGATGACATTGTCCGGCGCCTTGCCCCGGCGAAGCTGCGCCGCCTGGTGCGCAATCCGCAGCTCGTTGACGAGCAGGAACGCATCCTTGAGACTTTCCGCATCGCCCTTCGCCATCCGCCCCGCTGCGGCCAGCGCAGCGAGCCTTTCGAGCGTGCCGACCGCGGATATGCCTTCGGACAGGGCGAAAGTGCGCGCGATCGCGATCAACGGCAGGATGGCCTGTGCCTTGGCATCGAAGCCCTTGGTCCCGTCGGCGGTTTTTTCCAGCACGAGATTGCGGAAGATGCCGAGCGGAATGCGGCTGCGCTGCGCATCGCGCGCGAGGTAGCTCAGGAACAGCCGGTTGCTCGCGACTTTCTCGAGGACATAGCCCCGCAAGTCGCGTTCCACCTCGAGCCTGCCATGGACCACGCGCATGTCGAAGAAGATCGTCGCGCGCAGGATCTTGTCCTCGTCCGGGTTGTCGATCCAGTCGTCGTAACGTGACTGCCATTCGCCCATGGTCAGCCGCTGGTCGGCATTGCGGGCCATGATCCCGCCATTGCAGTAAACGAAGCCCGCCTGATGCAGCGTATCGGAAATGCGCGTGCCCAGCGCTTCGAAATAGGCGCGGCCAGCCGCATCGACCCGGTCGTCGATCACCAGACCATTGTCCTGGTCGGACCCGACCAATTGTTCACCCCTTGCCAGCGAACCGAACACCATCAGCGCATAGGGGACGGGTGGCGGGCCGAGTTCTGCCTCCGCCAGCTCTGCCGCACGCCGATGCACCGCCTCGCCCAGAGCGGAGGTGAAGCGCATGGTGTGCTCGGCGTGAAAGCCGCCCGCATCCATTCGCGTAAAACCCTCGGGTATGCGCTCGGCCGCGGCGACCAGCGCCTCCGGCGTTGCCGCTCGCGCGACAAGCATGCCCGTGTCGATCGCGCTGTCGCCGAGATGAGCCAGGATGTCGGTCGCGCTCAAGATGGCGAACAACTCCCCGTCCGGGCCAAGCAGGGGTATATGACGAAACCCGCCGGCGGCCATCATCGCCATGGCCTCCGAGATATTCGCACTTTCGGGCAGCGTACATGGCGCCGGGGTCATGACGGCGCTGATAGGCGTATCGAAACTGCGCCCCGTCGCGACCACCCGGTTGCGCAGGTCCTTGTCGGTGAATATCCCGACGAGCTTGTCGTTCGTGCAAATCGCCAGCGTGCTCACATCATGGTGGCTCATCAGCGTGGCGGCATCGGAAACGAGCGTATCCGGATTGCACGAGACCGGTCGGCGATGCGTGAGGAGTTCCCGGATACTGCGCTGTCCGAGCAGGCTGGAGTGCCTGCTCTTCAGGTCGCGCACGGCGTTGCGGATGCGCGCGCTCTCGTTCTCGGCAAAGAATTCGCGAAAGGCGGTCGACTTCTGGCGCAGCTCGCGAAAAAGGTCCCCCGGCAAGAGATAGGCGAGCGTATCCTCGAGCGCGACGGTCGTATTGCGCACCTCGCCCCCGCGCAGCAGCGAGGGAAAGGCAAAGCAGCTTCCCGCATCGAGATGCGCGGTCAGGTCTTTTCCCGCCAGCCGCAGTTCGACCGATCCCGAACGCACGACATAAAGATGTTCATTGTGTCCGCCGCTCGCCAGGATTTCCTTCCCGGAGCGATAATAGCGCACCGTCACCCGGCGTACGGCGGAGGCCAGCGTGTCGCGGTCGAGGGTATCGAACGGGGCCGTCTGCTCGAGGAAAGACCGGATATCGCTCAGCTCGCTGACCATTCAGCCACGATAGCACGACTGGCGCCATTTGGCGTGTCGACGTTAGTCTGACCACGCGGGGGCAGCACCTGACAGGATGAGGGCGGCCTTTGCAGCAGATCAGAAAGGTCCTCGAGTGCCGAGGCCAACACCGGCTTTTCGCGATTGGGAGGTCTTGCAGCGTCATGTAGTGCTCAAACCGTCTGGTACGGCGGTTTGGCGCTGTTCGGCCGGCGAAGAAAAGGTCGCGCGGGCCGTCTTGTCCGTCAACGCTGCCCACGCAAAAGCAAATGGCGGAGCAGGAGGGAGCAAGACTCGGCTCCATAAGTCACTTCGGTTTCGTGATATTTTCCAGATATCCTATTTCCGTTCCCTCATCCGCTCCCACACCGCTGAGGCTGTAGCGCTTGATCCGATGCGGCTAGAATCCTCTCTGCCCGGCCAATTCATTTTTAGCGCCCTTTTTCAACGACTTAAAGCTAAGGTGTCGAGCCTATTTATACACCACTTTATACATCGATCACACCCGATAGGATGTCCGGGCGACGGCTAGCGAAGCGGTTACCTCTACGGACGGTCTTCTCACATCGCACCTCGGTTCGGTCGGTTGGCGATCTAGGCCGCTATTTAATCCTCCTTCTTATCTACTTTTGGGTCACCTGCCTCATCGCTCACAGCACTTTTGACCTTTTCCGATGAGTTGAAAATTCTGAGCGCTTTCCTAAGCCTCATTGCGGATTCGTGGCTTACGTCTGATGGGTCGTCTTCTCTTCCTTGCAGCACCTCTTCAACTTGCTCGATCAGAGTTTGATCAGCAGCCTTGAGAACTTGGGCGAAGGAATCGCCAGTATCCAAAATAATTTGGTCACAGTTTGAAGAGGATTCCGTGAGAAGCGGGAGCAGGAATCGACTTATTGCCTTGTCCGCATCTTTATCAAAAGGAAACTCAGAAAATAGGAATTCAAGGTGATTTACCCAATCGCTAACTTTATCGGTAGGATCATTGTTCCTTTCAAAAATTTCAGCTCCAAGGCCACGACGATGACTTTCAGGAAGTGCCTTGAGAAGTTGCGTGTATTTTACGCTCTTGGACAGAATTGACGATTTACCGCTAATCACATTCAAAATGTGTCCCCTGATAGGCTTGTAGAACTTTCCAACTGCCAACTTCAGGGGGGAGGTCTCGTTTCTGGCCGATAGCTGACGGACTAGCTTTCCTCCTTCGGCAAGAGCTTCGGTCCAATCTTTCGCTTCAACTGCCTTCAATTCCCTATCGAGATGGGATGCCGCCAACTTCCAGCCATCACCATCTTGACTAAGTGCATAAGAGATTAAGGAGGGACTCCAGCTTGGTAAGCCAATTTGCGTCCAATATTCTGGGGTATTGTGGCCACCTAGTTTGGCTGTCAGGGTCGGAAATTCATCAGCAAATTCCTCTCGCAAAGTCTCGAAGTTCTTGGCGATCACAACAAAGGCAGGCAACGCAAGATCGCTGTCCTTCAAGCATTTCGCAACTATTGGCTTCAAATAATCCGCTAAGTTTGCATTAGCAGAATAGATTTCGATGAGTTGCTCCACTCGTTTAGCTTTAACGATCTTCGCCGCGATAACATTAGCCAACTTCAGGTCGCTTAAGGCGGAATTCTTCAGGCCCTGCATCCATCGCATTGCAGCTTGCACATTTCCGAAATGAGCAACGCCTTGCGGTGATGGCACCGCAGGAAAATTGAGGTTGAACTCCAAGATTCCAATAGCGAGGATAGACGCCAGAATCTCCCTCGAGCTATCGTCGTCCCTTTCATGAAGTAGGTGAGCGTAATAATATCCTGAACCGGAAACGAATAGCTCCTCGATTTTTTCTCGTTTCTTACTATCTCTGTGAGGAAGGCTCTCATAGGCCAACCAGAGATTATCGAAGCTCCAATTTATTTGGTCCGAATCTATTTCAAGCGTTTTTTCTTTTTGGTAATCAACGACTGAACTTAGAACGACGCGCTTCTGCTGGTCTTCTAGTAGGAACCTCAGTTCCGGCCACGCATAGCCGAACTCCTCTCCATCCTGAGCGAATTCAGCTAAGGCGCTGGCAACGGCTACTTTGTCGGATGCAACTGTGAAGTCCTCAATGTGGAATTTGGTTTGATCACAGTCGTATGCTGCTCCGACTAATTTCTCAGGAAGGTTTGGGGTTTTTATCACCTTCGCGATCTGTCGCGCAAAGACGACGTCATGAACTTCTGAAATCGCAGCAAGCATAGCTCCGACAATCTTTATCCAATTCCGGCCGTCGGTGAATGGCTTAGATTTTTCATCATTTTCCAAACTTGCTTCAACCCAGACCATCAAATGGCGACTTAAGGGAAGAGTCTGCTCTTTGGACGCCAACCTGAGAACTCCCCAAATTTGAGGATTGTCAATTATCGCTTTTGGTGTGGCAGGCTCCAACCTGTTTGCGTGGCCTATCAACTGCCGTCGTAGATGGGCGACGGCAGGAGCCCTCTCATCCAAAACCGCTGTGTTGCTGGCTACGCGTCCGAATGTTCCAAGGGGATCAGCAAGCCAATCATCAAGGCCATTCCGCACAATGTCCGGCAATAGTTCAAAAAATCCATTTTGATCTGCGCCACGCTGAATGTCCTTTAGCTTACCCGGCTCTGTCATACCCAATGCCTCGACGATCAAATCTCGCGACAATACCTGAAGAGCGATACTGGGATCGACGTTGTATGCTAGTGCGGCCAAATCTCGCAAGATGCCTGCGACGTCCGCGAAGTCTTTCATTCGCGAGTCTATTGCTTCCGGATTCCGTAGAACTTCTGGGTTCTCAAATAGCTTTTCGTGATGAGCTACAAAGATCGCAATGGTCTGGATGGGGATTGAGTTATTCCACTGCACCCAATAGCTGGTACAGTCGTTGATGAACGCTATCACCTGCCTCGGCGTCGCAGGTCGCTTACTCGCCCGGACATGCAATTCGAAAATACGATATACTGAGGTAGCAATCTGAGAGGAGAAATGATGATTGGTCGCTTCAGAAAATCGATCACAGAAGAATTCTGAAGCTTCGGTCAAAATTGCAGGGGCTACGTAAAAGATAGCGTCAAAGGACTTTCGAAAAAGATCATCGGATATGAGCGTCTCGGAACCATCGCTAAGATGGCTACGCACTTTCGCCCTCGCATACGGCACAATACTCACAACCGAAGAATATTGCTGCCGCTCATAATTCTCGCAATTTATAGCTGCACGAACTTCCGCCCACGTCTCAGCCACGTGAGCTTGGGGCAGGCGATCTATGTTATCAAAAACGACGACTAGTGTGTTGCGATCATCCTGCAAGAGACCGACGATTGACCGAAAAAGGCGCGCAAACTCGTATTGTGTCGGGTCTTCATCTCGGACCTCTTGTTCCGTATGCGTTTGATCGGACTCTTTGTTAAATAGTGAAAACGACCTGGATAAACCCTCGGTCATGCGTTGCGACAGGTCACCTTGTCGGGGCATCTTCATCAATGCATGGACTACGAAGAGACCTGTGAACAAAATCAGAGCGAACTGCGCTAAGGTCGAGCCTGATATAGTAGTCAGTCCGAAAACCTTTAGACCACCATCCTCAAACGCAGATGGTGTTAGCCATGCATAAATCACGGGCGTTAGGTAAAGTAGAAAGATAACTGCCATACCGAATAAACTAATTTTACGGTAGTGACTTGAAACAACTTTAGATTTCCTACTTCTAACGTCACCTAACTTGTTTAGAAGAGATTGTTTCTTAGAGGGAAATCGATCAATAGCCCAAGTTATGAAGCTTTCGAGAAACGCTCGCTTAAAGTGTCCCGTTTGGTTAGCCCACAAATCGAACGTGAAAATATGGTATTTGAAACCGTCTTGGTTCCCCTGAAGATGTTTATTGGCAATCTCCACAATTGTCGACTTACCCGACCCCCAAGCACCTTCCAATCCGATTGATCGGTTTTCACCTCGAAATGAATTTATTGCTGCACTCAAAGAGCGTGCTGTTCTTTCGTGCCCACCGCCTGAAAACTTGTCGGTTGTGGACGGCTCACCCTTCAGGAGTGTCCGCTGAACTTCTTTATATTGAGTGTTTTCCCCCATCGTGCCCCCGCAAATCCTGTTATCTTGGTATCTGTATATAGGTTGCGGCGATTTCGCCAGTTCGTTGACCGGTCGGAACCGTGGTAAGATCGGAAGTCAATCTTTCGCTGATTGCTTGGCACAATATCGCTTTACAGTCGCAGCCGACAATCGAAACTCCTGCGCTGTCTCTGCTATGCTTGCAACATTGTTCTTGCGCCATTGGGCCACGGCAGAAGCATCAGCGGCGAATGGACGCCCTAGGCTAGCTTTGCCTTTATGGGTTCTTCCATTTGCAGCCAGTGAAGCTCTTGCGGCTGCTCTACCAGCTTCACAACGCTCTTTGATGCGCTGCCGCTCCATATCGGCAATCTGGGCAAGCACAGCTACTACAAGCTCGCCAACCCCTTTCGCGATTGGCCCAAGGCCTTGAACATCGATTATGATGCCCTTGCCGATAAGGCCTCTAACAACGCTTTGAACATCAAGAGCGTCTCTGCCCAATCGGTCTATTGCGGTTACGCATACCGTGTCGCCTTCACGCACATAGGAAAGAAGCTCTGAGAAGCCTGGCCTATCTACAGCCCTTATCGAACCTGAGACGCCCTCGTCTTTGAACTCTTTGTCGAAGTTGCCGCCAAGCGCCTTGCGCTGGCCTTCAATCGACTGACCTTCGGTAGAAACCCTGAAATATGCAATGCGGCTCATATTCAATTCCGACTCGCTCATAAGTTATGTGTTACTTTATGCGCTAGGCTCAGAATAGAGTCCAGTATCTTTTGAGCTACTAAGGGGTATTACTTTTTGGATGGCTCAATGCTTACAAGATGTGAGCCGCGTGCGTCCCTTGGTGGTGGGGTTGACGATAGGAGCAGTCCGTGGTCTCAACCATTCACAAACCCACCAAACCCAACCTGAGAATTCCTCCTGTCTTGCGCGAAACCAGCCTGAGACATCTTCTGTGTGGCTTTCTGTCAGAGATGCCTTAGAAGCCCTATGAAAGCAGGGGGTTATGGATGACGGATATCCCAACGGAAGACGACGCTAACACGCTTCAGCGTAGGCTAGTTAAGGCCTTCGGTTGGTTCCTGATTGTCAGCGTCATTACCATCGCCAGTGGGGGTGCCTATGAGTATTTGAATAGGCATGAAAGATACATTGCGCCTGACGAATTCAAGAGGAACCTTTCCAGCTTCGAAGGGGCGACGATAGGCGCGACTAAGCAGGTCGTCGCTTATGAAAGCGGCTTCCCCTCGATGGTCGTTGACGCTCCGGGCGAATGGCATGATGCAAAGCTTTCAACTATCGATCCATATGCCTACGATTATTGGCAATATAATCACGCTGGTTTGACCTTTAACCCTGCGACCAATAGGCTCGAAGAGATCATTTGCTTTGCAGACGTTGCTTATAGATGCGGGCAAATTCTCGGAGTTGGCACCTCAGACAGCGAAGATGATGTCCGCGGTCTTCTGGGCGAACCAGCCAGAGAAAAGCTAACGCCGGGAAGTCGCAAAAACGGCGAAATCTTCAATCCTCAAAAGACACTTATCTACCCCCAGCTGGGGCTTGAATTGATCTTGGAGGAAAGCCGCGTGATAGGGATCAGGAAAGTCGAGCCTATGGACCCGCCCAATTATGTCCAGTGGCTCTTTGGCTGGTTCTGAGATTCCTCTCCGACCACCAGAGAACCCAGCTCCCGCCGCAAGTAGTTTTCCCCGACTTGTGTGCAACTAACCTACACTACCGCACTCGCCTTCGGTATCTCTTCGGCATGTCAGTAGATCATTCCCTATTCCAAGACTGCTATCCTGAGTTGCCCGCGTGGACCTGCCCTACTTGCGGCAAAGGCCACCTGCTGATGGATGGCGAAACGTTCAACGTCGTTGAAACCGGCCCGAGTAAGAAAGCCCGCGACCACGAAGCTTGGGACCCAGAGTGGATGGAAGAGAGATTTAGCGGCGTTCTCGAATGTAACTTCGACAAATGCAATGAGAGGGTAGCTATCATCGGGGATGTCCTGACCGAGGAAATCTATTCAGAAGGTGGGTCTTATCGGAGTATTTATTACCCGACCGCATTCAATCCCGCTCCGCTCCCGATCCATATCCCAGATGAGACACCCGGAGATGTCAATCAGGCGTTGCGTCTTGCCGCTGGTCTATTTTGGCAAAGTCGTGAGGCCGCAGGAAACCAAATCCGAACCGCTGTCGAATACCTCATGGACGATCGGAGGGTTAAGAAATGGAAGAACTCCAAGGCCGCGAAAAATTCCAAGAATCGGCTGACGCTTCATGGACGCATTGAGTTGTTCAAAGAGAAGGACCCAGTGACCGCTGACTACCTTCTTGCGATCAAATGGCTTGGCAATAGCGGCAGTCATTCGTCCGGCCTAACGCGCACGGACGTTCTCGAGGCTTTCGAAATGATGGATGTCGTCCTCAACAAGCTATACAATACACGGCTCGAGGTGATCGCGAAGAAGGTCAAAGAGGTGAATAGGAGAAAGGGGCCAACCGGAAAGTGAGCCCCTGCATTCGACGACATTGCAAACGTTTACGGTTGTGCTGCTAGGGTCGCATGCGCGCCAGGCTTTCGTTCTGCTTTGTAAACACAATCCTCAAAAGACATCCAAAGTGTGAAGACCGAAGAGTTTGGTAGCTGCTGACACTCATCAAACCTATCAGCCTAGTCTTACGCTTAAAGTTATGGAGAGAGAGCGCCTTTGTGAACTAATTTGAGCTTCAACCATTAAACTTACCAAAACATACCTTAACTTACGTGAAGACCACGTGGTTTGTGAGGATAAGATATCTAAATACCATTTCCCTAAATGGGATGGTATGCACATTCAATAAAACCTCTAAGACTTCGGTTCGAGATGAAACGACCACGTCGATTACTTAAGACATTTAGGTTGCATTACGTCAGTAGCATTCTAATGGGGCTTGCGTGCGCTTTCTTCTTGAGCGCCACCCATGTAGCCAGGGACTGTGAAATTGCATTCCTGAGCCATTCTACGGGCCTACAGGCCATATCTCTGGCGTCACCTACTATCGGCGCTCGATCCGCTACTCTTTGAGGTGGCTTTCCGACCACGCTTTTGCCCCGGCTGTTTTCCGAGTCCAATTTCCTTGGCAAGGTCACTGCGCCGTGAGGCATACTCACGTGCAATCATAGGGTAGTCCGATGGCAGGTTGTAGGCTTCCCGATAGTCTTGCGGCTGCATATCATGTTGAACCCTCAGGTGGCGCTTAAGGGTTTTCAGCTTCTTGCCGCAAACAAGACAAACAATGTGATCCTTCTTGATGCTCGCCCGAATCGACACTGCAGGTTCCGGCCGACCATAATCCGCCTCTTGCTGACCCAGCGAAGATAGCGCGTCATGAACGCTGGTGACCAGCCGTCCCACTTCGTCGGCGTCGACCTGATTGTTCGCAACGTAGGCTGCGGTAATGTCTGTCGTCAGGGTAACTAGCGTCGTATTTTCCATGCTCGTTCTTTCTATGCGGCGACCACCGTTCGATTATTTAACGGTTAGCGTAGGCTCCACTCCTACATGTTTCTTGAACATGGTCCGGAGAACCGAAGTCGCAACTTCCTTCTTGGAATACGGCACAATAATGGAATCATGAACTGGTAGTGCTGGGATACCGTGCTCCATGGAAAGGTGATGAACGGTATCAACCACTGCGCAACTCTCGATAAATTGGAGATCACCCCACCGTATCGGGCAGCTTTCCCAATCCTTTAACAATGGCAAAAGCTTAAGCGCCTCCTCACGCACATTCTTGATTGGGTAATCATTGCCAAGCTTCCCACCGGTGCGCTCGTGGTAATCCGCTATCATGTCAGCCGACCAGGCCCGATGAAAACGGTTATGGCCAAGAGTCATAACCACCCACCCCTTCAAGATACGCCTTGGGATCGACGGGTGCTGGTATGGATCGTGTGAAGTGGGATCGAGCGGCTTTCCCAAGAGTGCGTGCAGGATTGTCAGGTGACTAGCCTGTATGTCGATTTCGATGACAGGCTGCCTGTTAAGTTTCATGGATGCGCGATCAGCCGACTTCCTTTGCTGGTAGCTATCCCCGATGGAATACAGGCGCCCACCCTTGTTCCAATCAAAGCCGGGAGCATCCCCTTCATTGAAAATACGGTGGAAAGCATAGTGGTCGCCTGCAGGTTCGATCTGAATGCTCGCAAAGAAGGCGTTCAGAGCGTTCACCTGCTCTGCAAGCGCAGCAGCTTGAGGCTTACCGTAACCGATCGGGATGTTTCGCCCCTGCTGCTTCTTCCACCCAACATACCTTGACGCGCCCCTCAGCAGCAAGGGATGCGCGACACGGGCAGGCCGGGCAATAGGTCGGAAATGGGCGTCCAACTTTTTAAGTGTGATGTCATAGTCCGAAGCTAGGCTAATCAGCGTGGCCTCAGCCCTGAATCGAGTTGCCACTCCAATCTCGTTGCCTCCACCAGTGCCGATTACAACTGACACAAGCCCTGCCGATTGTGCGCCTTCTACCAGCCGCTTGAAGACACGATATCCAATGCGCTCCCCTGTGAAGCTCGATGCCATCATAGGGCGGTAGAGATACTTCGCGGGGCTTTGAGCATGGCAAGCGAGCAAATCACCTATGAATGCTCCTACAGCCTCTGTGTGTAGGCTAGAGGGCTTGGCACGTTTGCTTTCACCTAGAGCCCAAGTCGCGCTTGAAACCTTGCGCACAAGCGTCTTGGCCTCATCTGAGTATGGTTCCGAGCGCATGCTCAAATAGGACGCGTTCTCCCGTTCTGTTTCCACCGACAATTCCCAAAGTGTTTCTAGTATAGCCCTTCCCCCTCCTTCCCCCTTCCTCCCTTTTTAAATGGAAAGAAGGGGTTAGGAGGTGACTACGACCAGCTCTTACAAGAGAGGCGAAGGGATATATCCGGAAAGCAATCTATAATGACCTCTTTGATACAGGCGCTGGGACCAAATGCTTTCTGAATGGCATACAATCCCGACACAATATCCGTGCATTCTTCGGGAGAAAGTTCTTTGGACCGTATAAAGTGATTGACCAATTTCCGGCGCTTCACCTGCTTTTTGAATCCCCTAGAATGGGTGAGGTAGTTATCAACTTGCTTCCGCAACGCAGTATGCGCGTGACCAGCAAGCTTTACTCTCAGCATAGCGGGATTCATGATCATTCCCCCCCTTCGCACTGGCGATGCGCAAGAAACCAAGCATCGACTTCCTCTGCTACCCAGCGCAAAACGCCACTGCCTTCGATCACTATCGGTTTGGGGAAGTCCGCGTAGCGTTGGCGATAGCGCCAGATTGTCGGTTTGCTGAGGCTCACGCGCTTGGACAGTTCAGTATTGGAGATGATCATCGACAAGACTCCTCGTTGGTGGAGGAGCGCACGTAAGAAGCGGCCGGCCCGTTACAATTTAAATATGTAACGTCTACTTGTCGTTTATTATCTAGATATTTCTAAGCGTTAAAGTAACTAAATTCTTTCGACTTTTCATAGCCTTAACGAGGAGCAGCGATCCAACCACGTGGCAAGCGGTGCTAAATTTTTGTTTGCGAAACGGAGGTGCAGAAAATGGCCCAGTTCGCCATAAGGCCCTCCCGTTGTCTCAGGAACTTTGTGCGCCGATAAGCTGCCTCTACTCTGTTGGTCACGGTATGGGCTAAGGCTGCTTCCGCCCAGTCGTTTGAGTAGCCCTCTTCCGCTGCCCAATCGCGAAAAGAACTCCGAAAGCCATGGACGGTGAAACCCTGACCGCCATTCGACTTTAAGACCTTGCCTAGCGTCATGTCGGATAGTGACCGTCGACGTAGGCCAGGAAACACCAGATCATCCGGCCTCAACAGCGAATGCTCTTTGGCTTCCTGTAAGATGGATAGCGTAGCCTCCGTGAGTGGCACTTGGTGCTCTTGATCCATCTTCATGCGATCGGCTGGTATCGTCCAGAGCTTTTGCTCCTCGTCTATTTCGCCCCACACAGCACCCCTAACCTCACCTGACCTAGCAGCAGTCAGTATGAGGAATTGGAGAGCCAGCCGTCCTAGCGTCGCGCCTCCTTGATCCAACCTAGCCATGAATGCCGGAACATCTTTGTAAGGCATTGCAGCAAAGCTCTTCACCTTCGGCTGCTTGATCCCCCTAAGCAGCGTGTTGACCGCTCGCATTGGGGCCTCAGTCTGCCGCCACCCTTTCGCTTTGGAATAATCCAGCACACTTCCGATGCGCTGCCTGACCCTACGGGCCGTTTCCGCTTTGGATTGCCAGATAGGCAGCAGGACCTGCGCGATATCGTCAGCATCGATCCTATCGACGCTAAGCTTGCCTAGGGCAGGAAAAGCATAGGCCTCCAACGTGTTGATCCATTGCTGGCCATGTTTGGTGTTTTTCCAACTGCCTTTACGCTCCTCATAAAAGGTGCGCGCTGCATCTTCGAATGTCGTTTGAGAGGCCTTCTGGCGCTTTGCCTCGGCAGAGGGGTTATGGCCCTCCTTTGCCAGCTTTCGCCATTCCTGAGCCTTTTCGCGGGCTTCGGCTAAGGAAACCTCTTGCAACGCACCAAGGCCGAAATCTCGCCTTCTGCCATCAACTTGAATCCTCAACACCCAGCTTTTTGATCCAGCCGGACTGACAAGGAGGTAGAGGCCGTTGCCGTCTGCATGACGACCAGGCTTCGCGTTCTTAGTTTGTAGAGCAGTTAGCTTCACCGCTTACTCCCACACCCATTCCCACATCATGTGTGCAATTGAATGAAATCGAAAGCAAGCCACAGGGGGCCAAATGCCTGTTTTAAGGGATGAATTTAGCAAATTGAAATGAGGTGAAATCGACCGAAAAAGGCGAATGGCGGAGCAGGAGGGATTCGAACCCTCGATACGGGGTTACCGTATACACACTTTCCAGGCGTGCGCCTTCGACCACTCGGCCACTGCTCCGCGTTCCCGTCCGGCCCACCGCGTTTCGCGTTCATCGAGGCCGCGATCCGGAGACCCGACCCCAGCGCTCAAACCGTGAAGCGATTGGGCTGACAAGAAGGCGCGCGTCTAGCGGCGCTGCGGGGGAATCGCAAGCCGCTGCGGAACCGGGATGGTCGGGCAGGCGTTTTTCGTGGTACAAGCCGGTTCAACGACGGTGCTGCGCGGATCAGGCATCCCCTGCGAACACCGTCTCGAAGCCCCCTCCCGTCCCTTCAATGTGCGAGAGGGGGCTTTTGTTTTATGCGGGCGGGTGGCACTCCTCCGCCCATGACGAAACCGCTTATTTCGCTCGCCGCGCTGCTTGCGCTCGCCGTCCCCGCACAGGCGCAGGACGAAGCCCCGCCGCCCTCGCCGGGCGAGATCGTTGCACAGGCTCCCGCCGGGGAATGGGTGGCGATTGCGTCCGAAGACCTGCTCGTGATGACGCTAGCACCGGCAGCGGACGGCAGCACGCGCAGGGTGGTGATCCAGTTGATGCCCGCGCCTTTCTCGCAAGGCTGGGTCGAAAACATGCGCACGCTTGCGCGCGCCGGGTGGTACGACGGCATCACCGTCAACCGGGTGCAGGACAATTACGTCGTCCAGTGGGGCGATCCCAATTACGACAATCCCGAGGCGGAGGGCGAGGCAAAGCCGCTCCCGGAAGGTCTCCGGACCATGTCAGTAGGCGACTATGTCGACTCGGCCCGTGCGGCAGAATCCGATGAAGACGCGATCGTGCTTTGGCATCCGAAACCGGCTCTCAGCGACAGTTATGCTGACAACGCAAGCTTTGACGAGGGGTGGCCCATCGGTATCGAGATTGCCGAAAAGGGCAAAGTTCTGCGACGCTGGCCCGTCCACTGCTACGGCATGGTCGGCGTTGGACGCGGCTATTCGCCGGACACCGGATCGGGCGCAGAGCTCTACACCGTGATCGGCCATGCGCCGCGCCACCTCGACCGCAACATCGCGCTTGTCGGGCGGATCGTGGAGGGGATGGAGCATCTGTCCTCGCTGCCGCGTGGTTCGGGCGCGCTGGGCTTTTACACTGCCGAGGAAGCGGACAAACGCACGCCGATCCTCTCCGTGCGCGTCGCCAGCGATTTGCCCGAGGGCGACCCGGCTTCAAGCAGCGAAGCGGTAGGCCAACAAGCACGCCCCGCCTTCGAATATCTTTCGACCGAGAGCGAGGCCTTCGCGCGCTATGCCGATGCGCGCGCCAATCGCCGCGATCCGTTCTTCATCCATCCCGCAGGCGGCGCGGACATCTGCAACATCCCCGTCCCCGTGCGCCGGGTAGCCGATTGAGCGAGAGCGTATCCGTTACCGCGCCGCTGTGGCGGTGGACCGCGAAGAACGGCGTCAGCTGGTTCTTCGTGACCATCGACGGCGATCAAGGCGAGGAGCTGTCGGCGACCGAAGCGATGCGGCGGCTCGAGCTGGGCGGCCAGCGCGGTTTCCGTTCGCTCAAGGTCGACGCAAGGATTGGCGCAACCGTATGGCAGACATCGTGTTTCCCGCGCGACGAGGGCGGCTGGCTGCTGCCGGTCAAGGCAGCGGTGCGCAAGGCGACAGGGATTGCCGAGGGTGACCCGGTCGCGGTGACGCTGCGCCCGCTCTAGACCCGCTGCATCAATTCGATGCGATTGCCGAAGGGATCGGCGATATCGCCGCGTACATAGCCTTCGAGCGGCTTGCCCGGCTTGAAGCGGATACCCGCTTCGCCCAGCCGCGCGACCAGCGCGGCGAGGTCGCCGACGATCAGCGCGGGGTGCGCGCGGCGCGCGGGCAGGAAGGCATCCTCCACCCCGCAATGGATCGCCACCTCGCCGCTTTCGAACCAGCAGCCACCATTGACCGCGAGCTGCGCGGGCTTGGCGACCTCTTCCAGCCCCATCAGATCGATCCAGAAGCGCCGCGCATGCGGTTCCCCGCCATGCGGCATGGCCAGCTGGACATGGTCGATGCCCAGCACGCCGGTCATACGCGTTCGGCCTGCGCGATCGAATCGCTGGCCCGCAGCGCGCTGAGGATGCGGGTAAGATGCGGCACGTCCTGCACTTCGAGGTCGATTTCGTAAGTGGTGAAGGGATGGTCGAGCTGGGTCTGCTCGAGGCTGGTCACATTGACGTGGTTCTGCGCGAATATCCCTGCCATTTCCGCCAGCGTTCCGGGCCGGTCGTACAGCGTGACGCGCAGCCGCCCGACCGCGCCGCGCGAGCGCTTGCCCCACGACAGGTCGAGCCAGTCGCTGTCGATCCCGCTGGCAAGGTGGTTGCAGTCGATCGTATGGACCTCGACGCCTTCGCCGGGTTTGCGCAGGCCCACGATCCGGTCACCCGGAACCGGGTGGCAGCATTCGGCGAGCTGGAAGCCGACCCCCGGGGTCAGCCCGCGGATCGACAGCGCCTTGCCGCTCTTGGCCCAGTCGGGCTCGTTTTCGAGCTCGGCAGTGCAGCCGGGGACCAGCGCTTCCATGACCGCGCGATCCTCGATCTTGGCCGCACCGATGGCGTAAAAGAGGTCCTCTTCCTCTTCCATCTCCAGCCGTTTCAAGGCTTCGCGCAGCGCCTTCTTGCCGACCTTCGCGGGCACACGCAGCGCGATTTCGTCGAACAGTTTCTGCCCGATCTCCGCCACTTCGGCGCGTTCCTTGAGCCGGACGGCGCGGCGGATCGAAGCGCGCGCCTTGCCGGTCACGACGAAGCCCAGCCAGCTCAATTGCGGATCGGCATTGTCGCTCTTGATGATCTCGACCACGTCGCCATTGTTGAGCTGCGTCCGCAGCGGCATGTGCCGCCCGTTAATCTTCGCGCCCACCGTCTGCGCACCCAGATCGGTGTGCACGGCGAAGGCGAAATCGACTGGGGTCGCACCCTTGGGTAGCTGGAACAGCGCGCCCTTGGGCGTGAAGGCAAAGATCCGATCCTGGTAGATCGCCAGGCGCGTGTGTTCGAGCAGTTCTTCGGGATCGTGGCTCGCGTCGACGATCTCGATCAAATCGCGCAGCCAGCCGACCTGCCCGTCAGGCCGTTCATCCTGCTTGTAGGCCCAATGCGCGGCAAAGCCGAATTCGTTCACGCGGTGCATCTCGCGGGTGCGGATCTGCACTTCGACACGCATCGACTTGCCGTAGATCAGCGAGGTGTGGAGCGACCGGTAGCCGTTGTTCTTCGGCGTCGAGATGTAGTCCTTGAACTTGCCCGGCAGGAACTGCCAGGTCGTGTGCAGCACCCCCAGAGCGCGGTAGCAGTCGGCCACGTCCTCGCAGATGATGCGAAAGGCCATGATGTCGGTGACCTGTTCGAACGAGACATGGCGCTCGGCCATCTTGCGCCAGATCGAATAGGGGTGCTTTTCGCGCCCCGAAACCTCGCTGGTGATCCCCGCCTCGAGCAGCGCATGCTTCATGTCGAGCGCGATGGCATCGACCTGGCCGCCGTCCTCGCTGTGGATCTGATTGAGCCGCTGCGTGATCGTCTCGTAAGCCTCGGGCTCGATCTGCTCGAAGGCGAGCATCTGCATCTCGCGCATATATTCATACAGCCCGATGCGCTCGGCCAGCGGGGCGTAGATATCCATCGTTTCGCGCGCGATGCGCTGGCGCTTCTCGGGCTTCTTGATGAAATGCAGCGTGCGCATGTTGTGCAGCCGGTCGCCCAGCTTGACCAGCAGCACGCGGATATCCTCGCTCATCGCCAGCAGGAACTTGCGCAGGTTTTCCGCCGCGCGCTCGTTCTCGGGCATCTGCTCGATCTTCGACAGCTTGGTCACCCCGTCGACCAGCCGCGCGACATCCTTGCCGAAGTGCTTCTCGATATCGTCGATCGTCGCCAGCGTGTCTTCGACCGTATCGTGGAGTAGCGCGGTGGCGATGGTTTCCTGATCGAGCTTGAGATCGGTCATCAGCCCGGCGACTTCGACCGGATGGCTGAAATAGGGATCGCCGCTGGCGCGGGTCTGCGTGCCGTGCTTTTGCACGGTATAGACATAGGCGCGGTTGAGCATCGCCTCGTCGGCGTCGGGATCGTATTCCTTGACCCGCTCAACGAGTTCGTACTGGCGCAGCATGTCTTCGAGATAGGTGCGCTTCACCCGCCTGAACAGATGGAATCTTCACGCAGGGCCGCTGCGGGTGGCATGCGCCGTGCAGCGATCCTACCTGTGCATCACATCATTCGGAGAGAGACAGGCCATGACCCAGACGCGCACCGAAACCGATTCCATCGGCCCCATCGAAGTCCCTGCCGACGCCTATTGGGGCGCACAGACGCAGCGCAGCCTGACCAATTTCCCCTTCCCCGCGCACCAGCGCATGCCGATCCAGATCGTCCACGCGCAGGCGGCGGTCAAGCAGGCCGCGGCGCGGATCAACCGCCAGCATGGACTGGAGGCACCGCTCGCCGAGGCGATCGAGAGTGCCGCCAGCGCGATCCGGGCAGGCGAATATGACGACCAGTTCCCGCTGACCATCTTCCAGACCGGCAGCGGTACGCAGACCAATATGAACGTCAATGAAGTGATCGCCGGGATTGCCAATGAAGCGCTGGCGGGCACGCGCGGCGGCAAGGAGCCGGTCCATCCCAACGACCATGTGAACCGCTCGCAAAGCTCGAACGACAGCTTCCCCACCGCGCTGCATGTCGCCGCCGCGCTGGCATCGCGCGATGCGCTGCTGCCCGCGCTCGACCGGCTGGTGGCAGCGCTCGATGCCAAGGCGCGGGCCTTTGCCGATATCGTCAAGATCGGCCGCACGCATACGCAGGACGCCACCCCGCTGACGCTGGGGCAGGAATTTTCCGGCTATGTCGCGCAGCTGACAAGCTGCCGGGTGCGGATCGAAAGCGCATTGGAGAATGACATCCGCAAGCTCGCGATCGGCGGCACCGCGGTCGGCACCGGGCTCAATGCGCCCGATGGCTGGGCCGCGGATATGGCTCGCGCGATCAGCGACATCACCGACTTCGCCTTCGAGCCTGCGCCCAACACCTTCGAACAGCTCGCTGCGAAGGACGGGCTGGTGTCCTTCTCGGGCGCGCTCAACACGCTCGCAGTGGCGCTCAACAAGATCGCCAACGATATCCGCTTCCTCGCATCGGGTCCGCGCTCGGGCCTTGGCGAACTGTCGCTACCCGCGAACGAACCGGGCAGCTCGATCATGCCGGGCAAGGTCAACCCGACCCAGTGCGAGATGCTGACGATGGTCGCGGGCCAGGTGATCGGCAATCACCAGGCAGTGACGGTGGGCGGAATGCAGGGCCATTTCGAGCTCAACGTGTTCATGCCGCTGATCGGGTCGAACGTGATCCGCTCGGTCGAATTGCTCGCAATCGGGATGGAAGGTTTTGCCGCCCGCTGCGTCGAGGGGATCGAGGCGAACACTGAACAGATCGCCGCGCTGGTCGAACGGTCCTTGATGCTGGTGACGGCATTGGCGCCCGAGATCGGCTACGACAATGCCGCCAAGATTGCCAAGCATGCACACCAGACCGGCCAGACGCTCAAGCAGGCGGGCCTCGAGCTGGGGCTGGTGGACGAGCCGACCTTCGACCGCCTCGTCCGCCCCGCCGATATGGTGTGACCTAGCCCTCGGTCCCGAGAATGCGGTCGACCCCGCCGCGCGTTACCGCGTGGTAGCTATCGCGGGTCTCGGCATAGATGCGCTGCGCGATCGGCCGGCCCCATTCGTCCTGGTCCCACAGCACCTGGAACAGCGGGCGCACGAATTTCGCGCGGCCGACCTCGGCGAGGAATTCCTCCGCCTGCGGCACCGCGGGTTCGTAGCGGTTGGCGAGCGCCAGTTCGAGCCACAGGAACAGCTCCTCGTTATTGCCCGTGCCCGACAGGCCCAGCGCGCCCTCGAGCGCGGCGAGTTGCCCGGCAGTACGCTGCTTGGGGATATTGTCGAGGAAACGCTGGCGCTCGGCGCTGCTCCACTGCGCATAGCCCGCCGGGATCGTGCCCTCGGCGGCATAGGCCGACACCGCGGCATCGACCGCAGCGAATGCCGCCGGGTCGGGCTTGGCCACATTCGCGGGCAGGCCCGGCTCGAAGATCCATTCGCGGAGTTGCAGCCGGTCGGCCTCGGCCTCGCCCCGCACCAGGTTTTCCATCATATCCGCGAGGAACAGCTCGCTGGTGGCGGGCTGGAAGGCATGGTTGTCGAACCACTGGCGCAGCCAGGCGTCGAAACGCTCGCGGCCGACCACGCTTTCGACCGTGCGCAGGAAGAACGCGCCCTTGTCATAGGCAATCGCGCTGCCGAGCTGGTAGCCACCATCGGTGCTCAGGGCGGTGCCGGGGGCATCCTCGCCGACCTCGGCCAGCGTTTCCTGGATATTGGCGAACATCAGCGCGGCTTCCTGCTCGGCGCGCTGCTTGCCATAGACCGCCTCGACGATGCGGTTCTCGAAATAGGTGGTCACGCCCTCGTTGAGCCAGCTGTCACCCCACACCGCATTGGTGACGAGATTGCCCGACCAGCTATGTGCCAGTTCGTGCGCGACGAGCCCGTTGTTCGATCGGTCGCCCGCGATGAAGGTCGGGGTGAGGAAGGTCATGACGGGGTTTTCCATCCCGCCATAAGGGAAGGCTGGTGGCAGCACGATCATGTCGTAGCGGCCCCAGCGGTATTCGCCGTAGAGTTCCTCGGCCGCGACGACCATTTCCTCGGTGTCGTTCACTTCGCGCCATGCCCGGTCGAGCGTGGCGGGTTCAGCCCAGACGCCGGTGCGCGGACCGATCGCGCGGAAATCGATATCGCCCGCCGCGATCGCGATGAGATAGGGCGGCACCGGCTTGTCCATTACGAAGGTGAAGGCACGGCGGCCGTTGCCGAGATCCTCAGGCTCACCCTGGCGCACGCCGCTCATCACCACATCGAGCGGCTCGGGTGCGGTGATGCGCGCTTCCCATGTCTGGCGGATGCCGGGGCTGTCCTGCGTCGGGATCCAGCTGCGGTTGAGGATCGCCTGCCCCTGGCTGAAGAGGAAGGGATGCTCCCCGCCCTTGGTCTGTTCGGGGCTGAGCCATTGCAGCGCGTTGGCGTCGGCGGGCGCGCGATAGGCGATGCGCAGCGTCTCCGCGCCGTCGAGGCGGATCGTCAGCGGCGCGCCCTTGCCGCCTTCGGCCACCGTTTCGCCTACCGCATGAGACAGCGCGCGGCCCTGCCCGTCGGTGACCTGCGCGATCTCGAGCCCGTTGGTGTCGAGCACGATTTCCTCGGCCCCCGGCGCGGCCAGCACGCTCAGTTCGGCCGTCCCGCCGACACGCTTGGCGTCGAAATCGAGGTCGAGATCGAGCGCGACATGCGTCACCCGCGCGATCTGCGGCAGCGCATGGGTCAGCGTATCGACCGCTTCGGGCGAGGTCAGGATCGGCGCGACCATCGCTGCGGAAGGCGCGGTCGATCCGACCGGTTCGCCCGGCACACCCGCGCAGGCGGTCATGGCAAGCAGGATGGCGAGGCTGAAGACATGGCTGCGCATTGGGTTCTCTCTTGCATGATGGGCGCACCGGAACGGCGACAGATCGGAAATTCGCCGCGCTATATCAACGATCCCGCCAAACCTTTCCAGCCCGCAGAGCGAATACCTATCCACGGACTTCCGAAACGCGCTCCAATGCGCAATGGTAACGTTATCAACGATTCGGAGAGGATCCTATGAACCGCTTTTCGATGCTTGGCCTTGGCTGCGCCCTTGCGCTGGGCTGCGCTGTCCCGGCACAGGCCACCGACACCGGGGAGGCACTCGCGCAGGCCATGACGCCCGAGCGCGAGCTGCTGTTCGCCGACGAATTCGATACCGGCACGCTCGACCGCGACAAATGGATCGTGATCGGGACCGACTTCTGGGTGAACAACGAGCAGCAGGCCTATATCGACGACCCTTCGACCATCGCCTTTCGCGATGGTGTAGCGGGTGCCGATGGCGGCGTGCTGGTGCTGCGGCCCTTGTTCACGCCGGGCACTGATCCCAACAAGGACCGTGACGCGCCCTTCGTATCGGGCCGGCTCGAAAGCCAGGGCAAGTTCGACTTCACCCATGGCCGCGCCGAAGCGCGCATCAAACTGCCGGACAATGTCGGCGTCTGGCCCGCCTTCTGGCTGCTCGGCAACGGCCAATGGCCCGACACGGGCGAAATCGACATCATGGAATATGTCGGCGAGAAGGACTGGATCGGGGTCGCACTGCACGGCCCGGGCTATTCGGGCGAGACCCCGATCGTGAACAAGTTCTTCTTCCCCGAAGGGCTCGATGTGACGGGCTGGCACACCTATTCGGTCGAATGGACCGACCGCCAGGTCGATTTCATGGTCGACGGGCATGTGCTGTATCGGGCCACTAGGCCGATGGTCGAACATTACGGCGATTGGCGGTTCGACAATGCCAAATATCTGATCCTCAACTTCGCCATGGGCGGTGCGTATCCGGTCAAGACCAATGGCATCCAGGAGCCCTATGTCGGCATCCCGCAGGAAACCGTCGACGCGGTCGAGCGGGGCGAGGTCGAGATGCTGGTCGACTGGGTCCGGGTCTACGCGCCGGAGGAGTGATCAGCTCCAGACCGCCTCGGGCGGCAGGCTCATCAGGATCGCGTCGATATTGCCGCCGGTCTTGAGGCCGAACAGCGTGCCGCGGTCGTAGACGAGGTTGAACTCGGCATAGCGCCCGCGCCATTCGAGCTGGGTCTGCTTGTCCTGCGCCGTGAACGCGCTGTCCATCCGGCGGCGCACCAGCCGCGGGAAGATGTCGAGGAAAGCCTCGCCCACGTCCTTGGTGAAAGCGAGATTGCGGTCGAACGCGGCGCCTTCGTCGACAGCGGGATCCTCGCATTCGAGGTGGTCATAGAAGATCCCGCCCACGCCGCGGTGCACGCCGCGATGGGGGATGTAGAAATAGTCGTCGGCCCATTTCTTGAAGCGTTCGTAATAGGTCGGGTTGTGTGCCGCGCAGGCCGCGCGGAAACAGGCGTGGAATTCGTCCGTGTCCTCGGCATAGGGGATCGGCGGATTGAGATCGGCCCCGCCGCCAAACCACGCCTTGCCGGTGGTCAGGAACCGCGTGTTCATATGCACAGCGGGCACATGCGGATTGGCCATATGCGCAACCAGGCTGATGCCGGTGGCAGTAAAGCCCGGGCTGTCCGCGCTGGCGCCATTGATCGTGGCGGCGAATTCCTTCGCGAAATTGCCGCGCACGGTCGAGACGTTGACGCCGACCTTTTCGAACACCTTGCCCTTCATCAAGCCGCGCGTCCCGCCGCCGGGATCGGCATTGCCTTCCTCTTCGCGGTTCCAGCTGTCGTACTGGAAGCCGGCATCGCTGCCCGCTTCGCGCTCGATGGCTTCGAATTCGGCGCAGATGCGGTCGCGCAGGCTTTCGAACCAGGTGCGGGCGGTCTCGGTCTGCTGGGTCCAGTCGGTCATGGCAAAAGCCTTGCCATCCCCACTTCGCTACGGCAATAGCGAGCCATGGTTCC
The DNA here is from genome assembly GCF_036867055.1 of Qipengyuania sp. Mu-71. Classification (NCBI taxonomy): domain Bacteria; kingdom Pseudomonadati; phylum Pseudomonadota; class Alphaproteobacteria; order Sphingomonadales; family Erythrobacteraceae; genus Qipengyuania; species Qipengyuania sp. Mu-71. Next base: position 2,279,024 of record NZ_JBAJHR010000001.1, read on the forward strand.
CCTTTCGTTCGCAGGCGAGGAATGGCTCCTCACCGAAGGCCGCGCGCTGTACTGGCCGCGCGAACGCGCGCTGCTGGTGGCCGACCTGCATCTGGAAAAAGGCAGTTTCTTCGCACGCCACGGGCAGCTGATCCCGCCCTATGACAGCCGCGAAACGCTGGAACGCGTGGCGCTGGCGATCCGCGAAACGGGCGCGCGGCGGGTCATAACGCTGGGCGACAATTTCCACGATTCGGCCGGATCGACCCGGCTCGAAGAGCACGCTGCAGGGATGCTCCACGCGCTGACCCGCACGGTCGACTGGGTCTGGATCACCGGCAATCACGATCCTGAAATGGAGGCCCGCTGCGGCGGCACGCTGGCGGAAGAACTCGAGCTCGGCGGGCTGATCCTGCGCCACCGCGCGAAGGCCGGCGAAATCCGCCCGGAACTGTCGGGCCACTACCACCCCCGCCTCCAGCTCAAGGTGCGCCAGCGCCATATCCGCCGCCCCTGCGCGGTGGTCAGCGCGAACGATGGCCCCGGCGGCAAGCCGGGCGGACGCATGATCCTGCCCGCCTTCGGCGCCTTTACCGGGGGGATGGATGCCGCCGATCCGGCGATCCTGAATGCGCTCCAGCCAGCGCAGCGGATCGATGCGGTGGTCCCGGCAAAGGGCCAGCTGGCGCGCTTCAACCTGTGGAACCGCGCTGCCTGAGGGCAACAACAGCGCGCAAATATGCGCCCCATTCGCATAACACACTTCCGAATCCCCGGAACAATGCCTACATGCTGGCTTTCCAATTACCGCAACCAGTTCCGAATACGGCCACCAAAGGAGAGTGCCCCATAGCCCGTCCACCCCGGCGCAGCATGCAAATGCCCGTGAAAAGCGGCCCGCGCTACGATAACATGATCAATGTGCCGAAAGTCCGCGTGATCGACCACGAAGGCGAAAACATCGGCGTTATGTTCACCCGCGAAGCGGTCGAGCAGGCCAATGAACTTGGTCTCAACCTCGTCGAAGTGTCCCCCAATGCGGACCCGCCGGTGTGCAAGTTCCTCGATGTCGGCAAGCACCGCTACGAGGCGCAGAAAAAAGCCAACCTCGCCCGCAAGACGCAGAAGACCCAGGAAATCAAAGAGGTCAAGATGCGCCCGAACATCGACACCCACGATTACGAGGTGAAGATGCGCAATGTCGTCAAGTTCCTCGAGAACGGCGACAAGGTGAAGTGCACGCTGCGGTTCCGCGGCCGCGAAATGGCGCACCAGCAGCTCGGCATGGATCTCCTCAACCGCGTCCGCGACGATGTCGAGGAAATCGCCAAGGTCGAAGCCTTCCCGCGCCTCGAAGGGCGTCAGATGATCATGGTGCTCGCGCCCAAGTAAGGCGCACGCCACACTGCATTGCGAAAGGGCGGCGCTTCGGGGCCGCCCTTTTCGTATCGGGCATCCATGCGCCTGGCGCGTTGCCCCGCCCGCGCGCCGCTGTTAGCAGTTCGCGCCAAGGGGGGATCGCAGCACATGGCGGCCAGACATATCGGATTGCTGGTGGGCGCTGCGGCGCTATTGGCCAGCATTTTCCTGCCCACGCCCGCGGGTATGCAGCGCGAGGCATTCATCGTCGCCGGGCTGGTGGTGCTGATGGCCGCCTGGTGGATGACCGAGGCGCTGCCGCTGACCGCGACCGCGCTGATGCCGTTCGTCGTGCTGCCCTTTGCCGGGGTGATGAGCGCCAAGGAAACCGCCAGCGCCTATTATTCCGACATCCTGTTCCTGCTGCTGGGCGGCGGCTTCATCGCGCTGGCGATCGAACGCACCGGCCTTCACCGGCGCCTTGCGCTGGGGATCCTCAGCCTGCTTGGCGGGCGCGGCGGACAGGCCGGCCTGCTGCTGGCCTTCATGATCGCCGCCGCGATCCTGTCGATGCTGATTTCGAACACCTCCACCACGCTGATCATGATGCCCATGGCCGTCGCCGTCCTGGCGGGCGGCGGGGTGCTGGCCGGGGACCGCGACGGGCTGGCGGGCGCCTTGCCCATGGGGATCGCGTTTGCGGCCAGCATCGGCGGGCTCGGCACGCTGGTCGGATCGCCGACCAATGCGATTTCGGTGGGGCTCCTGGACACGATGATCGGTACGCAGATCAGCTTTGCCGAATGGTCGTTCTACGGCCTGCCGATCGTGCTGCTCGGCGTCCCGCTGGCGGCTTTCCTCGTGGCGCGGGTCCAGCGTGTTTCGGCGCACCCCTTCGATGTCGCCGCGGCACGCGCCGCGGTGGCCAATGAACAGCCGATGGGGTCCGCGGAACGGCGGCTGATGATCGTCGTCGCGCTGACCTTTGCCGCCTGGATGACGCGGCTGGTGCTGGGACCCTACCTGCCGCAAGGATCGTGGACCGATGGCACGATCGCCATCATTGCCAGCCTGGCGCTGTTCCTGCTGCCCGATGGCACCGGACGGCCGCTGCTGGTGTGGGAAGAGGCCAACCGCGCGCCGTGGGGCGTCATCATGATGTTCGGCGGCGGGCTGGCGCTGGCGGCGGGCATGAGCGCAAGTGGGCTGGCCGACTGGCTGGGCTATGCGCTGCTCCCGCTCGAGGCCTTTCCGCTCGTATTCGTCGCGCTTGCCGTGGTCGCCATGGTGGTGCTGATCACCGAGTTTGCCAGCAATGTCGCCACCGCCACCGGGATCATCCCGGTAATCGCCGCGCTGGTGGTGGCGCTGGGCGTCGATCCGATCCTGCTTGCCATGCCCGCCGCGCTTGCGGCGAGTTGGGGGTTCATGCTGCCCGCTGGCACCGGTCCCAATGCGATCGCCTGGTCGACCGGGCACATCCGCATCGACCGCATGGTCAAGGCCGGGCTGCTGCTCGACATCGCCGGCATATTCATGATCGTCGCCGTGGTGTGGGGCATGGCAGCGCTGGTCTAGCGCGATGACGCGCGGCGCGGGCTTGCGAGAATTTCCTGCCTTGGCCCCTGCGCGCTAGAGCCCGCCGCATGCCCGGTGCATCGCATTTCCGCCCCTTTTGCCATGACTTATTGGCGGACCGCGCGTTTCTGCATCGGGCCGTGTTCCATGCGTTCCATCCTGTGGGGATCGTCGCAGTTGAAACCAACTTCGGTCCACCATATGGAATGCCCAATAGTGGCGGCCGGTGGAGAAGCGTTCCTGCGGAGGTTAGGAACGGGCGCCCCGGCCCATCCGACTTGGCTCCCGCCTTCCTGGGAGCGTTGATCAGGAAGGAGGTTCGCCGATGAGCGACCACGATATCGACCCGACCTCGCCGCGTATGGCGCCCAAGCCCGAAGTCACCAAGATCGACGGGCGCGAACTCAAGCCCAGCACGCTGATGATGGGATATGGCTATGACCCGGTGCTGTCCGAAGGCAGCCTCAAGCCGCCGATCTTCCTCACCTCGACCTTCGCCTTCCCCAGCGCCGCCGACGGCAAGCGCCATTTCGAAGGCATCACCGGCAAGCGCCCCGGCGGCGCGGACGGTCTCGTCTATTCGCGCTTCAATGCCCCCAACCAGGAAATCCTCGAAGATCGCCTCTCGGTGTGGGACGGCGCCGAAGACGCGCTCAGCTTCTCCAGCGGGATGACCGCGATCTGCGTGCTGATGCTCGCCTATGCCAGCCAGAACGACGTGATCGTCCACTCGGGGCCGCTTTATGCCGCCTCCGAGGGCTTCGTCGCCAAGGTGCTCGCCAAGTTCGGCGTGACCTATGTCGACTTCCCCGCCGGTGCCACGCGCGAGGAGATCGACGCCGTGATCGAGAAGGCGCAGGCGCAGGCCGACGAGCAGGGCGGCAAGGTCTGCATGGTCTATCTCGAAAGCCCGGGTAACCCGACCAATGCGCTGGTCGACATTGAAGCGGTCCGCACCTCGGTCGATGCGGCGCAGCTCGATTGCCCGATCGCGATCGACAACACCTTCCTCGGCCCGCTGTGGCAGCGCCCGCTCGACCAGGGCGCGGATATCGTCGTCTATTCGCTGACCAAATATGTCGGCGGCCATTCGGACCTCGTCGCGGGCAGCATTGCCGGGGCGAAGAAATGGATGGATCCGGTTCGTATGCTGCGCAACACCATGGGAGGTATCTGCGATCCGAACACCGCGTGGATGCTGATGCGCAGCCTTGAGACGGTCGAATTGCGGATGAACCGCGCGGGCGAGAACGCCGCCAAGGTCTGCGACTTCCTCGCCCAGCATCCTAAGGTCAAAGGCCTCGGCTATCTCGGCATGATCAAGGATGCGCGCCAGCAGGACATTTACGATCGCCACTGCAAGGGCGCGGGCAGTACCTTCTCGCTGCTGCTCAAGGGCGGCGAGGCCGAATGCTTCCGCTTCCTCGACAGCCTCAAGATCGCCAAGCTGGCGGTCAGCCTCGGCGGGACCGAGACGCTGGCGAGCCACCCGGCCTCGATGACGCATCTCTCGGTTGCCGAAGGCCGGCGCGCCGAGCTGGGCATCTCGGACAACCTCGTGCGTATCAGCATCGGCATCGAGGACCCCGACGATCTGATCGCCGACTTCACGCAGGCACTGGAGGCGGTCTGACCCGGATCGGCTTCCTCGCCTGTCCCGAAACGCTCCCCGGCGAGGGTCCTCGCCGGGGAGACGCGTTCGAGCACGATCTCGAGGTCGCCGCGCTGCGGCCCGCGTTCGAGGCGGCGGGACTGGAGCTGGTCGAGATCGACTGGCGCGCTTCGCTGGATGCATTCGGCGACATCGCGCTGGTCCTGCTGGGCACTGCGTGGGACTATCAGGATTATCCCGAGGCGTTCCTCGCCCGGCTCCAGGCGCTTGCCGCGAAGGGAGTGGCAGTCTGCAATCCGCCCGAGGTGGTCCGCTGGAATGCGGACAAGCGCTATCTGCGCGACCTGGCCGAACGCGGGGCAACGACCGTACCGACGCTCTGGCTTGACGATGCGGGCCCGAACGATGTGCTTGCGGCGATGGATCAATTCGCCGCCGACCGTGTCGTGGTCAAACGCCAGGTTGGCGCGGGCGGATTGGGCCAGCACAGCTTCACCCGCGACGCGCTGCCCGATCCCGGTTGGACAATGGGCCGCCCCTGCATGATCCAGCCCTTCCTGCCGAGCGTGGTCGCGGAAGGCGAGTACACATTCGTTTTCATCGACGGCGCTTTCAGCCACGGTGTGCTCAAGCGCGCGGGCGCGGACGACTATCGCATCCAGTCGCTCTATGGCGGTTACGAGCGCGATTATGCACCCGAGCCGCAGGACCGCGCGAAGGCCGAGGCCATCGTCGCCGCGCTGCCGCTCGACGACCTGCTCTATGCGCGTATCGACATGGTGCGGCTGCCAGCAGGCGAACTGGCGGTGATGGAAGCGGAACTGATCGAGCCTTATCTCTACCCCGAGCAGGGACCGGACTTGGGCCACAGGCTGGCAGCGGCTATCGTCGCCCGGCTGTAGGGAGGCGAGCATGACGGAGAGGGTATTCCTGGTAATCGGCGCGGGCGCGGGGATCGGCGGCCATGCGGCCGCGCGCTTCTCCCGCGGGGGCTACCACGCGGTGCTGGCGCGGCGTTCCGACGACGCGGGGCTGGCCAGGCTGGTCGACGCGATCGAGGAAGACGGCGGCAAGGCCACGGGCACTTTGCTCGACGCGGCGGCGGATGGCTCGATCGAGGAACTGGTCGACCGCGTCGAGCGCGAGATCGGGCCGATCCACACCGTGCTCTACAACCTCGGCGCGCAGATCGGGAACCGCACGCTTGGCGACACCCCGCATCGGACCTTCGAACTGGGCTGGCGGCTGGGCTGTTTCGGCCTGTTCCGGCTGGCGCATGCGGTGACCCCGCTGATGGTCGCGCGCGGGAGCGGCACCATCCTCGTCACGTCGGCCACCGCCGCCGTACGCGGCAATGCCGGCCAACACAGCCACGCCGCCGCGATGGGCGGACGCCGCATGCTGTGCCAGACGCTCAATGCCGAATTCGCCCCGCAGGGTGTGCATATCGCGCATGTCGTGGTCGATGGATCGGTCGATGCACCCGATACGCTCGGCAAGCTGCTCGGCGACAGGTTCGAGGCCTATAAGGCCGCGAAAGGCGAAGACGGTGTGATCGATCCGAGCGCGCTTGCCGAAACCTATTGGCACCTCGCGCACCAGCCGCGCAATTGCTGGACCCACGAAGTGGATGTCCGACCGTTTACTGATGCCCCGTGGTGGAACGACAATCCAATTCCGGCGATCGATACCAAATCGAAATAGCCGCCTTGGCGGCTAGCCCTTCCACTCGCGGCGTTCTTCGGCCGCCTTGAGCACTTCATAGGCCAGCTGCAGCTTCTGGAATTCGGCCGCGGCTTCCTTGTCGCCCGGTTTGACGTCGGGATGGACGGTCTTCGCCTTGTCGCGCCAGGCCTTCTTGATCGCGACGAATTCGGCGTCCGATTCAAGTTCGAGCACGTCGAGCGCGCGCATTTCGTCGGCGCTGCGCGATCCGTCGCCGCTCCCGCTCCAGCCATAATGCTGGGCTTCGGCATAGCCCGCATTCTCGCTGCGTTCGGCAGTGGTGCGGGCTTCCTTCTCGGCCTTGTCGAGGCCTTCGAAATAGTCCCACTTCTGATTGTATTCGGCCGCGTGCTTCTGACAGAACATCCAGCGTTCGGGACTGTTCGGGGCCTTGGGCGCGGGGCATGCCCCCGGTTCTTCGCAGCCGTGCCGATCGCACAGGCGCACGGTCGTCGCCTCACGCGACGAGCCATAGCCCCGCCAGCGCGGGAAGCCCCAGTCGTTGGAACGGCGCGGCTTAGCCATGCGCCGGGACAATCATTTTTCGGGTAAGCATGGCGTCAATCTAGGAGGATAGGCGAAAGGTGCAAGCGCTCAGGAACCAGTTTCAAATTGAAATGTTGCACTGCAAGCAATGCTTAATATTTTCGCCCTAGGAAGCCGACCGATGAAATCGACCATGAGCAAACAGCTGTGCCTGTCCGCAACCGCCGCGATCCTCGCGATGGCGGTCTTCGTGCTGATCGCCGGCCGGGGCGGGCTCCATGCGGACACTCCCGACCAGATGGCCGCCCAGGCGCCGCTGGTGAGCCTTACCGCCGCGCAATAGGCATCGCCCGCACATTGCAGGCTTGAAAGGGCTCCCGGGATCCGGGAGCCCTTTCCATTTGATCAGCTGATGGTGATCGTCGCCGCGCGGCGGTTCTGCGCCCACGCCGATTCGTTCGAACCCAGCGCAACCGGGCGTTCCTTGCCATAGCTCACCGTTCGGATACGGTTTGCCGGAATGCCGATCGAGACGAGGTAGTTCTTCGCCGCATTGGCCCGGCGTTCACCCAGCGCGAGGTTGTAGTCGCGCGTCCCGCGTTCGTCGCAGTGCCCTTCGATGGTGAAGGTCACCTGCGCATACTGGCTGAAATACTGCGCCTGGCGCTGCAGCTTTGTCTGGTCTTCGGCGTCAATATTGAAGCGGTCGGTATCGAAATAGACGACCGTATTTTCCTGCCCGACGGCATTGACGAAATGCTGCTGCGAACCGACCGACGGACCGCTCGGCGCGGGGGCCGGGGCAGGCGTTTCGGTCGGCGGCGGCGGCAGTTCCTCAGGCGCCTTCTTCTGGCAGGCTGCAAGCGCGATGGTCGATGCAAGCATCAGGCCGGTAGCAACACGGGTATTCATAGGCTGTCCCCTTTTAAACAGCGTGGTGAAATCGGTTTTGCCCCCCGAATTCGGTCCCTGTTGTAGTTCAATGCAGTTACGGCAGGATCGGTCCCCAGGCGGGGTCCGACGCATCGACCGGGGTTGGCAGGCGGCGCAGATTGTCGCCGGTCAGATCGACCTGCCACAGCGATGTCTTACCGCTGTTTCGCTCGGTGCGGAAGAACTGGATGATGCGGCCGTTGGGCGCCCATGTCGGGGCCTCGTCCTGCCAGCCATTGGTCAGCGAGCGCAGGTTGCGGCCATTGGGGCTCATCACCGAGACGTTGAAATTGCCCGCGATGTGCGTGAAGGCGATCTGGTCGCCGCGCGGGCTCCATTCTGGCGTTGCCGCGCGTCCGCCGAAGAAGGACAGGCGGCGCTGGCCGGTGCCATCGGCATTCATGATGTAGATCTGCTGGCTGCCCGACCGGTCGCTTTCGAACACGATCTGGCTGCCGTCGGGCGAATAGGACCCGCCGATGTCGATCCCCGGCGTATCGGTCAGCCGCTGGCTTTCCCCGCCCCGCGCGGCAACGCGGTAGATGTCGGTATTGCCGCCGACCGCCATCGAATAGAGGATCCAGCGTCCGTCGGGGCTCCAACGCGGCGCAAAGGTGGGATTGCTGCTTTCCGTCACCAGCGTCTGGCGCCCGGTACCGATGTCATAGACATAAATCCGCGGATTGCCGTCGACATAGCTGAGATAGACGAGCTGCTTGTAGTCGGGCGAATAGCGTGGCGTCAGCGCGGTCGAGCGGCCAGTGGTGATGAAGCGGTGGTTCGCCCCGTCGCTATCCATGATCGCCAGCCGCTTGGTGCGGTTATCCTTGGGGCCGGTTTCGGCGATATAAGCGATGCGGCTGTCGAAGAACGGGCTTTCGCCGGTCAGGCGCGCATAGATCAGGTCGGCGCATTTGTGCGCGGCGCGGCGCCAGTCGGCCGGCGGGACCACCCAGCCTTCGCGGACCAGTTCCTGCTGCAGCGCCATGTCGTAGAGATAGCAACCGACCGTCAGGCGATCGTCGCTGCGCCCGCGGACATAGCCATGGACCAGCATTTCCGCGCCCCGGTTGGACCATGTCGACCAGTTGGGGGCGGTGATCTCGCCAAAGCTCGGCTGCGGCAACGCGTCGGGGCCGGTCGGCTTGAACAGGCCGTTGTTGCGCAAATCGGCGGTGATGACGCGCGCCAGCTCCTTGCCGAGCGCCGCAGTGCCCGATGAACTCGCCGGTGTCGCGACATCGCGATCGGTGGCGAAACCGGGGATGGCGATGCCGAGATCGTCGAGATTGCCATCGAAGCTGACCGTTCCCGAAAGGCCTTCGCCCTCGTCGATGGTTTCCACCTCGCCGCCTTCGAGAACCGGCTGGCCAAGGTCCTGGTTCTGCGCTGCGAGCGGCGCTGCGATCAGGAGCGATAGGACGAACAGGGCTGATTGCTTCATCGGGACAGGTTCCAGTCGAAATCAACGGTTACGGTCTTCCACGCCTCGTAATATTCGGGCGGGAGGTCGAAAGGGGCGGCGAGTTGGACCGCCCTGATAGCATTTTCCGCATGGCGCGGCGCCTGCGCGCGATTGGCTTCGGTTTCGCCGCGCTGGCCGACCAGGCTCGGCGCCCCGGCCAGTGTCCCGTCCGGATTGAGCCGGAAACGGATCCTCGACACCAGCTTCTCGCGATCCGCGCCGTCCACCGGGCGCCAATGCGGACGCAATTGACGGGCGACGGCCTGGAACAGCGATGCTTTGGCACTGGCACCGATCTGCGATGCGGGTACGCGCGTTTCATCGGTCGTCGTGCTGCTTCCAGAACCTTCGAGGAAATTGTCGCTCAGGCGCGAACCGCCACTGCGCTGGCTGCTTTGCGGCTGGCTCTGGCTGCGCTGTGGCTGCGCTTCGCTACGCTGTGCCGGGCTCTGCGTGCGCGGCGGATCGGGGCGCCGCCGCGGGCTGGTATCGGCACGGGCATTGGGCGAGGGAACGGGAGATTGGACCTGCGGCGGTGTCGGCCGTGTAATCTGCGGCGGCGCGGGCTGGTCCTGCGCAGGCGCAGGCGCTGGATTGATGTCGAGCGTCGGCGCGGTCGAAGCGCGGCTTTCGGTGACCGGATCGGGTGCGGTGGCTTCCATCCCGACGTCCTCGGCGAGGCTTACCGTCATCCGCTGCGGCGGGTCGATCACGGGGGCGGGGAACAGGCCCTGCACGATCAGCATCGCGAACAGCGCAAGGTGCAGCACGACCGCGACCGCCAGTCCGGTCCGCTCCTCTGCGCTGATGCCTGTCCTCTCCATGGCTCGCCGCTACGATTCGTCCGATGAACGGTTGTTGACCGCCGCCGGGGCGGCGCTGTTGGTGATCAGCGAGATACGATTGAGCCCGGCGCGGTTCAATTCGCCCATCACCGCCATCACCCGGCCATAGTCGAGGGCACGGTCGGCACGCAGCGTGATATCCGGCCCGTCCCCGCCCATGCGCGGCAGGCTTTCGAGCGCCTGCGGCAGGCCGCCGAGCGGAACCTCGGTGTCATCGATATAGACATACCCCGCCTGGTCGATGCTGATGGTCACTTGCTGCTGCTCGTTGGACAATTGCGCAGCGCGGCTGTCGGGCAGGTCGATCGGCACACCCGCGGTCAGCAACGGCGCGGTGACCATGAAAATGATCAGCAGCACCAGCATGACATCGACGAAGGGCGTGACGTTGATTTCGGACATCGGCCGGCGATGCCCGCCACGCCCGCGCCGGGTCCCCCGCGCTGAGGCCAGACCCATCGCCATCAGCGCGTTTCCAGCTGGCGGCTGAAAGTCGCATTCAGCTTGTCGGCAAACCGCTGGAGGCGCGCCTCGTAGCGATCGACGCGGTGGCTGAAGCGGTTGTAGGCGATCACGGCGGGGATGGCCGCGAAGAGGCCGATGGCGGTAGCGAACAGCGCTTCGGAGATACCGGGCGCGACCACGGCGAGCGAGGAGCTTTCCTGCGCACCGATCTGGAAGAAGCTGTTCATGATCCCCCACACGGTACCGAACAGCCCCACAAAGGGCGCAACCGACCCGACAGTGGCGAGAAAGTTCAGCCGTTCGGCAATGTCATCGGCTTCCAGTGCGATCTGGCTGTCCATGGCAGTCGCAATGCGTCCGCGCAGGGCCTCGGGATCGCGGACCGGGTTCTTGGTCGAACGGCGGTATTCCGCCACCGCCGCCTGCGCGACGCGCGCGGCGGGAATGTCCTTGTTGCCGCGCTCGGACGTCAGCCGGTCGAAGCTGTCGGCTTCCCAGAACTCGCCTTCATAAGCGATCGTCCGGCTGCGCAGCTTGCGCATCCGCAGGCTGAAACTGACGATGATCATCCACACCCAGATGCTGGCCAGAAGCAGGCCCGCCATGACCAGCTGGACGACGATATCGGCGTCGAGGAACAGGCGGATCGGATCGAGCCGGGTCGGTGCCGCAGCGGCGAGGAGTGTAAGCGAGCTCATGGGTTCCCTTGATCGGCAAAACGCGCGAAGGCCGCGCGCCATTCCTCCGGCTGCCGCTTGGGCCGGCCTTCGGGTGAAACGAAGCCGACGCGCAAATGTGCCTCGGCCAGAAGTTCGCGCTCTTGACCCGCCAACCTGAACGCAAGCTGGTGCATCCGGCACGACGCCGCGCGCAGTTCGGTGCAGCGGGTTTCGATCAGCACATCGTCGTCGAGCTTGGCGGGGCGAAGGTACTTCAGATTGACCTCCGACACCGCATAGGCGCCCACTCCTGCCTCGATCGCCGAACGCTGGTCGATCTCGAGCTGGCGCAGCAGATCGCTGCGCGCGCGTTCGAACCAGCGCAGGTAATTGGCGTGATAGGTGATCCCCGAAAGATCGGTGTCTTCGTAATAGACGCGCACGGCATAGAAGTGCCGGTCGCCGTCGAGCGTGCCATCGGGGAAGGTGGGCAAGGTCATATGCAAGCGCGCCCCTTAGACGAGCCGCCATTCCCGCGGCAATGCAGAACGACGAAACGACATATTCGAGCGACCAGCCGGAAGCGGGTCACTCGCCGCGCAGATCGGACAGCTTGCGCTCCCATTGCAGCGCATGGGTGATGATCTGCGACAGATCGGCATGTTTGGGCTGCCACGGCAGCGTTTCGCGGATGCGCGAGGGGTCCGAGACTAGCTCTGCCGGATCGCCCGCGCGGCGCGCTTCGAGCCGCCGTTCGATCGTCTGGTTGGTTACGCGGTCCACCGCGTCGAGCACTTCGAGCACCGAAAACCCCCGCCCGTAGCCGCAATTCATCGTGAGCGAGCGCTCGGGCTGTTCGATCAGCGCCTCGAGCGCCAGCAGATGCGCGGCCGCAAGATCGCTGACATGGATATAGTCGCGCACGCCGGTGCCGTCGGGGGTGTCGTAATCGGTCCCGAATACCGCCACGCTGTCGCGCTTGCCGGTTGCGGCCTCGCAGGCGACCTTGATCAGATGCGTCGCGCCGGCAGTCGACTGGCCGGTGCGCGCCTGCGGGTCGGCTCCCGCGACGTTGAAATAGCGCAGCGCGCAGAAGTTGAAGCCATAGGCCGCGCTCGAATCGGCGAGCATCTGTTCGGTCATCAGCTTCGACCAGCCATAGGGGTTGATCGGCTGCCGCGGACTGTCTTCGGAAACCGGCGAGCTTGCGGGCGTGCCATAGGTCGCCGCGGTCGAGCTGAAGATGAAATGCTGCACCCCGCCCTCGACCGCCGCCTCGATCAGCGCCCGGCTCTTCACCGTGTTGTTGTCGTAATAGGAGAGCGGATCTTCGACCGATTCGGGGACGATGATCGAACCGGCGAAATGCATGATCGCCTCGATCCCCTGCTCGGCGAAAATCTGCTCGAGCAGGATGGTATCGGATATGTCGCCTTCGTAGAGCGGCACGTCTTCAGGCACCGCAAAGGCGAAGCCGGTCGACAGATTGTCGATCACCGCCACCGGCCAGCCTGCATCGCGCAGCGCAAGGACCGCATGGCTACCGATATAGCCCGCCCCGCCGGTTACCAGCACGGGCACTTTCGTCGTCTCGCTCATGGCCAGCGGACGTAGCATACCAAATGGTAACGGCAACTTTCTAGATCTGCGGCCCAACGCCCCGGTGCGGATTTGCATCGTCATGCGTTGCAGGGGCAGGCATTCAGGCCGCTACGACGTTAGAAGGATCGCCAGAGATGAACCGCTTCCCCCTCGCCCTCGGCATCGCCGCCACCCTGACACTCGCGGGCTGCACCACGCCGGTCGGCCCGGTCGAGGTGACCCGCTTCGTTGCGCCTGAGCAGGCGGCGCAATTGGGCCAGGGCAGCATCTTCGTCGAAACCGCACAGGGCACCGGCGGCGACAGCCTCGCGCTGGCCCCCTACAAGGCTGCCGTCGCCGAGGAATTGCGCCGGCTGGGGTATAGCGAAAGCGACCGCAGCGGCGCGCGCCAGATCGCGCAAGTATCGCTGTCGCAATACGTTATCGGCAGCGGCGGAAAGCGCAGCCCGGTCAGCGTGGGTGTGGGCGGATCGACCGGCAGCTATGGCTCGGGCGTCGGCGTGGGGATCGGGATCAATCTGGGCGGCGGGGCGAAGGATCGGCTCGGTACCGAGCTTGCCGTAACCATCCGCGACGAAGCCACCGGGCAGAGCATCTGGGAAGGCCGCGCCGATTTCCAGCCGCCCGAGAATTCACCCCTTGCGCGGGGCCAGGCGAACGCCCAGACGGTCGCCTCAGCGCTGTTCCGGGAGTTCCCCGGCAACAATGGCGAAACGATAGAAGTAGAGGTTACCGAGTGAACGATATCCGGATCGATTCTGCCTTCGACAGTGGCAATATCGAGGTCCTTTCGGTGGATGGTGCCAGCGCGAAGCTGGCGATCCCGAAGGACACCAATAGCGATTTCAAACAGTGGTTCCATTTCCGGGTCGCAGGCGCTGCGGGACGCGAACTGGTGCTGATGATTACCGGCCTCGAGCAGAGCGCCTACCCCGGCGGGTGGCCCGATTACGACGCCTGCGTATCCGAAGATCGCGATTACTGGGGCCGCGCTGTCTCGTCCTATGACAAGGATGCCGACGGCGGTACGCTGACGATCCGCTATACGCCCGCCAGCGATATCGCCTGGTTCGCCTATTTCGCGCCCTATTCGATGGAGCGCCATCACGATCTCATCGCCGAGGCCGCGTCGTCCGAAGGCGTCGACCATGTCCATCTGGGCACGACGCTCGACGGGCAACCGCTCGATTGCCTCGAGATGGGCGAAGGCCGCTTCAACGTGTGGCTCTATGCGCGCCAGCATCCGGGCGAAACGCAGGCCGAATGGTGGATGGAAGGCGCGCTCGAAGTGCTGACCGATCCCGCCGACAGCGTGGGCCGCGAATTGCGCAAGCGCTGCCGCCTGCATCTGGTGCCCAATTGCAACCCCGATGGCTCGAAGCGCGGCAATCTGCGCGTCAACGCCGCGGGATCGAACCTTAACCGCGAATGGGAAAACCCGACCGCGGAAAAATCACCCGAAGTCCTCGCGATCCGCAACCACATGGACAAGACCGGCGTCGATTTCGCCATGGACGTCCACGGCGACGAGGCGATCCCCGTCAGCTTCCTTGCCGGGTTCGAAGGCATCCCCAGCTGGACCGACGAACAGGGCGAACGCTACTATCGCTACGAAGCGATCCTCGACCGCCGCACCCCCGATTTCCAGACCGAGCTGGGTTACACCAAATCGGCACCGGGCCGGGCCAATCTGTCGATGAGCACCAACCAGGTCGCCGAACGCTTCGGCGCGACCGCGATGACGCTGGAAATGCCCTATAAGGACAACAAGGCCAATCCCGAGCCCGCGCAGGGCTGGAGCCCGGAACGCTGCAAGATGCTCGCACGCGACTGCCTCGCGTCACTGCTCGAACTGATCGAAACGCAGGACAGCTGAGCGCAGCCTTCAGTCGTCGAGGATCTTGCGCGACACCTCGTCCATCGTGCCGGTGACCAGCAGGGGCTGGCCGCCGACGATGCCGACGGTGGTCTGGCCGTTTTCGGCCGCGCGCAGCCATGCGATGTTGGACGCAACTACGAGGTAGTTTCCGCCACGCGAATCAAGGGCAACGAATTTCATAATGGGGGGTGTCTCCTGACCCTCCCGCCATAGCCCGAAACCGCCAGGGAAGCGATCACGATCGGCAGGCTTCAGGCAACAGCCGGTTCGAGCATCCGCAGCGTCCGCGAAGCGGCGTCCAGTTCGACGGGGACATTGACCGGCAGGCACAGCTGGTTGCGGACATGGCCGGTGTTGAAGCCCGCGATCACCGGCTTGCCCAGATCGCCCAGATGCCGGTCGAGCACATCGTCGAGCGTAAACCCCATATAGTCGGGATCGCGCACCGTGCAGCGGGTGCATTGGCCGAAGACCACGCCCGCCACGCGTTCGAATACCCCCGCCAGCCGCATTTGCTGAAGCATGCGGTCGACGCGGTAGGGCTCTTCATTGATATCCTCGAGGAACAGGATCGCGCCATCGAGGTCGGGAAGCCAGCCCGTTCCCATCAAGGTCGAGAGGATCGTCAGATTCCCGCCCAGCAACCGCCCGCGCGCGGTGCCGGGAACGAGGGTGCGTGCGGGCCGGCCGGTCGCTTCCTCGATCCTCCCGCCGCCGAGCACCGGCGTTCCCCCGGCAAAGGCGATGCGCCACAGGCTGTCCCAGCTCGCCGCGTCCCACCGGCTCGCGGCATTCGGAGCATGCAGCGTCGGGAACCCGGCACGTGCAGCGATCGCGAGATGCAGCGCGCTGGTATCGCTGTAGCCGATCAGCAGCTTGGGATTGGCGCGGATCGTGTCCCAGTCGAGCAGCGGGAGGATGCGTGCCCCGCCCCAGCCCCCGCGCACCGCGAAGATCGCGCGGACGTCGGGCGCGGCGAACATGGCCGCGATATCCGCCGCCCGGTCCGCATCATTGCCCGCGAGATAGCCTTCCTGGTCCGCAACATGCGCGCCAAGCCTGGGGACCAGCCCCATGCCGCGGATCCAGTGGATCGCGCGGTCGAGTTCGTCGGGCAGCGTCACGGCGCTCGCGGGGGCGACGAGGCCCACCGTATCGCCCTGCCGCAGGCGCGGCGGTTTGCGAGGAGGCGCTGCCGCCAGTCGGCCCGGCGTCACCGCTGCACCCGCCAGCCCGCCGAGCAGGCCCAGCGCGGTACGCCGCGCGATCATCCGAGACTCGCGGGTCCGAAAGCGTCGGGCAAAAGGTCGGACAGGCGCACCTTGCGGACGTTATCCGGCCCCACGCAGAGCACTTCGGGATCGGTCCCGCCTAGCTGTGCGAGCTCGTTGAGCACTTGCCTGCAGCGCCCGCAGGGGGTGATGGGATCGGCCCCCGGCCCGGTCACCGCCACCGATTCGAGCCCGCCGCGCACGCCATCGGCCATCGCCTTCGAGACCGCGACCGCCTCGGCGCACAGCGCGAGGCCATAGCTTGCATTCTCGATATTGGTTCCGGTCACCACGCTGCCGTCGGCAAAGCGCAGGGCGGCGCCCACCGCGAAGTTCGAATAGGGCGAGTAGGAATGGCGCGAAGCCGTGCGGGCGGCGGCGATCAGCTCTTCATCGGTCATCACACTATCCTCAGGGCCTGACCACGACCCAGCGTAACGGCTCCTGCGCCGCTTCGGTCTGGTACCAGCGATTGGCGGTCCACATCAGCCAGGGGCGCGTGGCGTATTCGGGTTCGAACCAGCTGCGCGTCAGCCACAATTGCCGGTCGAACCGGCGCGACGGGGCATAGGCCGCCTCAAAATCCTCGACCGGGGCCAGGATGGCGGGTTTGCCCGCATGCGCCTCGATCTGGTTGACCAGCGTCGTCAGTTCGCTCTGCACCGCGGCGTCCGATACCCGCGTCGGGCAATCGTCAGCGGTCGTTTCGAGCAGGATCGCCGGCGGCAGCAGCTCGGCATCCCGCGGGACCATGGTGACGAAATTGCCCGATTGTCCATCGGCCACGGCGCAGGGATCGAAGCGATGCGCCGCGCCGACCTGCAGACCGGCATTGCGCGCACGGGCGAAGTTCGGCCCGAAACCGGCGTCCTTGCGCGCGGCCCCGTCGCTCGCCTCGAGATAGACGAACTGGGCACCGAGCCCGGCCAGCGTGTCGAAATCGACCGCGCCGTCGCCCGCACTTACCAGCGCGCCCTGGTCGGGCCAAAGCTCCTCGTCCGGCCGCCAGTCGCGTCCTTCGTGCCAGGCATAGGCCGCCCCGATCAGGGCGATGAGCACCAGGAACATGGCGGTCTTGCCCGCGCGCGACAGCACCGGGGGCAGGCGAACCGTGCGCCGTTTGCGTCCGCGTTTGGCCATGCGCCCCCCCTCAGCCCTTGATATGCAGCACGCAGATCAGCGTGAACAGGCGGCGGGCGGTGGCGAAATCGGTTTCGATCTTCCCCTCGAGCCGCTCCATGAGCAATTCGGCGGCCTGATTGTGGACGCCGCGGCGGGCCATGTCGATGGTCTCGATCTCCGACGGGGTGGCCTTGCGGATGGCCTGGTAATAGCTGTCGCAGATCGCGAAATATTCGCGGATCGGGCGGCGGAAACGTGCCAGGCCAAGCAGCAATTCCTCGAGCAATTGCTGCTGTTCGTCGGCGATTTCCATCAGCAATCGCCCATCGCGCACGGCGAGCTTGAGGCGATAGGGTCCATCGGCGCCGCGTTCGGCCGCGCGCAGCGGCTTGAAGGTATTTTCCTCGATCAGGTCGAAGATCGCGATCCGCCGTTCCTGCTCGATATCGGCATTGCGCCAGATGATCGTCTCCTCGTCGAGCTCGATATGCGCGATGCGATGGTCGCCCGGGGAGGTTGCGGAATCGGTCATGGCTGGGCGCTGCTTTCGCAGAGATAGGCAGGGTGCGGCAAGGGCTTGGCGATGTGTCCCCACTATCCACAACCCGCACGAAAAATTTAGCTGCCCAAATTCCTTGTCATCCATGCACGGCGAAGCGCATCAGGGCGCGATGCCCGATACCGACCTTCTTGTCCCCGCCGACGATTCGACTTCCACGAAACCGGCGAAGGGCCCCGTGCTGCCCGCCAACCTCGAAGCCGAAGCCGCGTTCCTCGGCGCGGTGCTGATCGACAACAAGGTGATCGAGGAACTGACCACGCCGCTGATGGCGGAGCATTTCCACGAGCCGGTGCACCAGCGCATCTACGAGCGCGTCCTGCGGCTGCTCGATCGCAATTCGGTCGCCACGCCGGTCACGCTGCGGCCCTATTTCGAAGCCGACGAAGCGCTCAAGCAATTGGGCGGGGTGACCTATCTCGCGCAGCTGACCGCCGACGGGCAGGGCCTGCTCCACCCGCGCCAGCTGGCCGAACAGATCTACGACCTTGCGCTGCTGCGCGAACTGGTCAGCGTCGGGCGCAATCTCGTCGAAGGCGCGCTCGACACTTCGGACGAGGTCGAGCCGCTGCGCAAGATCGAGCAGGCCGAAGCCGATCTCTACCGCGTGGCCGAGGGTGCCAGTTCGGGCAATGAAGCGCAGACCTTCCGCAAGGCTGCCTTCGGCGCGCTGGAAGTCGTCCAGGCAGCGATGAATTCGGGCGGGCGCTTTTCGGGCAAGACCACCGGTCTCGACACGATCAACGACAAGACCAGCGGCCTGCACAATTCGGACCTCGTGATTCTCGCCGGGCGTCCGGCGATGGGCAAGACCTCGCTCGCCACCAATATCGCCTTCAATGCCGCGCGCCGGCTGATGGACGATCAGAAAGCGGGGATCGAGCCCGACAAGTCGCCCGGCGCGGGCGTCGCCTTCTTCAGCCTCGAAATGAGCGCCGACCAGCTGGCCACGCGTATCCTCGCGGAACAGGCCGAAATCTCGAGCGAGAAGCTACGTTCGGGCAAGCTTAGCCGCGAGGAATTCCAGCGCCTCAGCTTCGCGAGCCAGGAACTGACCGACCTGCCGCTGTATATCGACGATACGCCCGCGCTGACTATCGGTGCGCTGCGCACCCGCGCGCGGCGGCTCAAGCGGCGGCACAATATCGGGCTCGTCATCGTCGACTATCTACAGCTGCTGCAGGGTTCGGGGCGCGCCAGCGACAACCGTGTGAACGAGATTTCGGAGATCAGCCGGGGCCTCAAGACGCTGGCCAAGGAACTGCATGTCCCGGTGGTCGCGCTGTCGCAGCTCAGCCGTCAGGTCGAACAGCGCGAGGACAAGCGCCCGCAGCTGTCCGATTTGCGCGAATCGGGCTCGATCGAGCAGGACGCCGACATGGTGTGGTTCATCTTCCGCGCCGAATATTACCACAATGCGCTCAAGCCCGACACGCCCGACGAAACCTCCTCGGAAGAAGTGCGGATGAAATATGCCGAATGGGAAGCGCGCCATCTCGAACTGGTCAACAAGGCCACGCTGATCGTGTCCAAGCAGCGTCACGGCTCGACCGGCAACGTCCCGCTGCTGTTCCACAGCGAGTTCACCAAGTTCAGCAGTCCCGACGTGCGCCACTACGACGATTACGAATAGGTCAGATGCCCAGGTTGAGCCTGCGGGTTACCGTGTAGTCGATCACCGAAACCAGCAGCCAGCTGAGGTTCCAGCGGATGCGGTTCCACAGCGTCGCGCGCTGCTTGTGCAGGGGGACGGTGATGCGCTGCGACGCGGCGATCTGCTGGCTGACGAAGTCGCGCATCCGGTCGGCCAGCGCGGCATCTTCCACCTTCAGCATCAGTTCCAGGTTGATATAAAGGCTGCGCATGTCGAAATTCGCGCTGCCGAGATAGACGGCATCGTCGAGCACGATCAGCTTGGTGTGCAGCTTGCACGGCGCGAACTCCCAGATCTGCGCGCGTTTCGACAGCAGGTAGGAATAGAGCGAGCGGCTCGCCCCGATGGTCGCGCCATTGTCCGACTTGCCCGCCATCACCAACCGCGTCGCGCCTTTCTGCGCGATCGCGCCCATGCGGCGCAGCAACCGCTTGGGCGGGCTGAAATAGGCCATGAACATGTCGAGCCGTTCGCCGTTCAGCAGATCGTCCGACACGCAGCGCGCCCAGCTCGACAGGCCGCGCGTCGGCCCGCCGACCAGCCAGGTGACCCCCGGCTGCTGCCATTGCCAGTCGCGCACCGTCCGCGCGATTTCGCGCGCATGCTGTTCCTCGCGCTCGGTCCAGTGGCGCAGCCGGGCATACCAGTCGTTGAGGCCTTCGACCGCCGTTCCCTCGATGACGATGCCGAGATCGGCCCAGCCGTTCTGTTCTGGCGGTGCGAAATAGGCATCGGCGATGTTGAACCCGCCGAACATCGCACGCACGCCATCCGCAATCACCAGCTTTTGGTGGTTGCGAATCAGATAGCGCCGCGTCCATTTGGCGGAAAAGCGCAGGCATATGCCGTCGGCATCGGTCAGCGGGCGCAGGAAATCATCGCTCGCACCCGCACCGAACTGGTCGACGATCAGCGTTACGCGAACCCCGCGCCGCGCCGCTGCCGCGAGCGCATCGCGAAACTGCGCGCCGACACCGTCCTCGGCGAAGATGTAGAAGCACACATCGAGCCGCGTGCGCGCGCTTTCGACCAGGTCGAACAGCGCTGCGCGCCGGTCCGCCCCCGCCGGATAGAAGACCAGCCGCTGCCCCGCGGCCTCGGCCTCGAACGGCGCCGGTTCGGCATAATCCGCATTGCGGTCGGCGGCTTCGGCAGTTCCCATCGCGGAGGGCTTAGCCGCTTGTCCGCACCGCGCAAATCCTTGACTATTTCGCGCGCGGAACCTATGTGGCGCGCTTTCCCGGAATCACTTGATTTGCATCGGAGTGCCCCATGGCGCGCGTTACCGTCGAAGACTGCGTAGACAAGGTCCCCAACCGTTTCGATCTCGTCCTGCTGGCTGCCCAGCGGGCGCGCGAGATTTCGGGCGGTGCGGAGCTGACCGTCGATCGCGATCGCGACAAGAACCCGGTCGTCGCGCTGCGCGAGATCGCCGAACAGACGATCAAGCCCAAGGAACTGCACGAAGCCGCGGTTACCAATCTGCAGAAGATCCTGCCCGACGACGATGACGAGATGGATGAAGTCGGCTCGCTCAGCCAGTCGGCCGAAGCATTGCGGATCACCGCTTCCGCGCCGACGCGCTCGACCTCGATCGGCGCCGATTACGACGGCTGAGCCGTTCGCGACATCGGTGTAGTGATGAAAAGGCCGCCCAGTGGGCGGCCTTTTTGCATTGCAGCATGACGCCTGACTTCCCTATCCTGCCCAGCAACAGGAGGGATGATGAGCGATATCGTTGAAGGTCTGGGAACGGCGGTCGAAGGCGGACTGTTTGCCAAGGCCGTATCGGGCGGGGCGGGCAAACCGACGCCGCTCGAACGCGGGCATTTTGCGGAAGGGTCCTGCCTCAACTGCGGGACCGCACTGATTGGCGCCCATTGCCATGCCTGCGGCCAGCAGGCGCATCTGCACCGCACTCTGGGCGCATTCATGCACGACCTGCTCCACGGGGCGCTGCATTTCGATGGCAAGACCTGGCGCACTTTGCCGCTGCTAATAGCCAAGCCGGGCGAGTTGACCCGGCGCTATATCGACGGCGAACGCAAGCGCTTCGTCAGTCCGATGGCGCTGTTCCTGTTCTCGATCTTTCTGATGTTCGCGGTGTTTCAGATCGCCGGGATCAGCGCGCCGACCGATATGGCCGGCGATGCCGACACGCAGCTCAACGAACTGGCCAGCGAAAAGGAAACCGCGCTGCTCGAGCGCCGAGAGGTGCTGTCCGACCGCATCGACGATCCAGAAATCAGCGACACACGGCGTGACCGCGCGCGCGAATCGCTCGCCGATGTCGAACGCCAGCTCGATGCGCTGGTGATGGCGCGCAAGGAACTGCCCTTCCTTGCCGACACCACCGATCGACAGCCCGCAACCGCGGCACCCAGCGGCATCGCTACCGCCGCTGCAGCGGACACCCCGGCTACCGACGCACCAGAGGTGGTGGCTGGCGATGAAGCCAACCTGCGCGAGCTGGAAGAGTGGGAAACGGGCCTCGAGCAGATTTCGTGGGTCGAGGCGGCTGTCAAGAAGTGGCGCATGAACCCCGGGCTCATGCTCTACAAACTGCAAACGAATTTCTACAAGTTCAGCTGGTTGCTGATTCCACTCTCGATCCCGTTCGTGTGGGTCCTGTTCGCCTGGAAACGCAGGTTCAGGGCCTATGATCACGCGATCTTCGTGACCTATTCGCTCAGCTTCATGACGCTGCTCACGCTGGGCGTGGTGCTTGCCGGACTGGCTGGCGCTGCGACTGGAGCAGTGGCGATGGTGTCGGTCTTCGTGCCCCCGATCCACATCTACAAGCACCTGCGCGGTACTTACGGCCTGTCGCGGTTCTCCGCCCTTTGGCGACTGTCGGTGCTTATCGGCGCAATCGTGGTAATCCTCGGACTGTTCACTGCGCTCCTGGCGCTGCTCGGGCTCTACTGACACAGCAAAAAGGCCGCCCGGTTATCCCGGACGGCCCTTCGCGTTTCCTGTAATGGATCGAGCGGATCAGGCACTCTGCGGTGCCGGCCCTCCGCCAAGCTTACGGCCTGCTTTGGGCACCGCGATACCCCCGACCGGCTTGACCGCGACCGGGCCCTTGGGCTCGTCGGGCCGGTCGATCTTGCCGTCCTTCATCAGCTGGTCGATCTCGTCGCCGGTCAGCGTTTCGTATTCGAGCATAGCCTGCGCAAGCAGGTGGAGCTTGTCCTCCTGCTTGGTCAGAACGTCCTTGGCGCGCGCCAGGCCTTCTTCGACCAGCCGCTTGATCTCGGCATCGATCAGCTTGTTGGTCTCCGCGCCCGACATGGTGCGCGCGGTCTGGCCCATGCCGAGATAGCCTTCCTGGCTGGCCTCGTATTGCAGCGGCCCGAGCTTGTCGCTCATGCCCCATTTGGTGACCATGTTGCGCGCCAGATCGGTGGCATACTGGATGTCGCCCGAAGCGCCGCTCGACACCTTGTCGTGGCCGAAGATGATTTCCTCGGCGACCCGGCCACCCATGGCAACCGCGAGGTTCGCGTGCATCTTGTCGCGGTGGTAGGAGTAGTTATCGCGCTCGGGCAGGCGCATGACCATGCCCAGGGCGCGGCCACGCGGGATGATCGTCGCCTTGTGGATCGGGTCCGACGCCGGTTCGTTGAGGCTGACCAGCGCGTGACCGGCCTCGTGATAGGCCGTCATCTGCTTTTCGTCTTCGGTCATGACCATCGAACGCCGCTCGGCGCCCATCATGACCTTGTCCTTGGCGTCCTCGAACTCCTGCATCGCGACAAGGCGCTTGTTGCGCCGCGCAGCGAGCAGCGCCGCCTCGTTGACGAGGTTGGCGAGATCGGCACCCGAGAAGCCAGGAGTACCGCGCGCGATGGTGCGCGGGTTCACATCGGGCGCCAGCGGCACCTTCTTCATATGGACGGCAAGAATCTTCTCGCGCCCTTCGATGTCGGGCACGGGCACGACGACCTGGCGGTCGAACCGGCCCGGACGCAGCAGCGCGGGGTCGAGCACATCGGGGCGGTTGGTCGCCGCGATGATGATGATGCCTTCATTGGCTTCGAACCCGTCCATCTCGACCAGCAGCTGGTTGAGCGTCTGCTCGCGTTCGTCGTTCGAATTGCCGAGGCCGTGGCCGCGGCTGCGGCCGACTGCGTCGATTTCGTCGATGAACAGGATGCAGGGCGCGTTCTTCTTCGCCTGTTCGAACATGTCGCGCACGCGGCTGGCGCCGACGCCGACGAACATTTCGACGAAGTCCGAACCCGAAATGGTGAAGAAGGGCACGCCCGCCTCGCCCGCGATCGCGCGCGCCAGCAGCGTCTTGCCGGTACCGGGCGACCCGACCAGCAACGCGCCCTTGGGGATCTGCCCGCCGAGCTTGGAGAAGCGCTGCGGATCCTTGAGGAATTCGACGATTTCCTCGAGTTCCTCGCGGGCTTCGTCGATCCCCGCGACATCGGCGAAGGTGACCTTGCCCTGCCGTTCGGTGAGCATCTTGGCCTTGGACTTGCCAAAGCCCATCGCGCCGCCCGCGCCGCCGCCCTTCTGGACCTGGCGCAGGGCGAAGAAGGCGATGCCGAGGATCAGCACGAAGGGCAGGATCTGGATCAGCGCGTAAAGCAGGAGATTGCCGCTATCGGCCTCGACCCCCGAATAGCGCACGCCATTGTCTTCGAGCAGCTGCGGCAGCGTGGTGTCGTTGGGGACGGGAATGGCCGAGAACTGCTCGCCATTCTTCATCTCGCCGACAATCGAGGTGTCGGAAATCTGCACGCTGGCAACCGAACCTTCGGCGACCTTGTCGCGGAAGTCGGAATAGAGGATCTGCGCGCCACCGCCGCTCGACCCGCCGCCGAAGACCGAAACGACCATCAGCAGGGCAAGGAAGATGCCGCCCCAGATCATCAGGCTCTTCACCCAGGGGTTCGGGCCGTTGCCCTCAGGCTCGGGCGGGGAATTCTGGTCGCTCATGCACGGAGTCCTTTCGTTCCCGATTATGTAGGGTGCGACAGGTGAATGGCAAGTTGCGCCGAGCCAAGGGAATTCCCGTTATGCTCGCTGCGGGCGCGGCCGGACCGGCGGCAGCGCTGGCTAGAGGAACGGCAAGCCCGCGCCGTCGCCCGAGGAATTGAAGTACATGGCGAGCCCCAGAGCGGTGGCAAGCGCGGTAAACAGCAGCGCTCCCAGCACCAGCGCGCCGTCGCGTACGGTCAGGGCCAGCCCGAGAACCGCTATGGCGAGCATCGGAACCGAACTGGCGAAAGGCAGGAACTCGAGCGGCGGAACCGTGCAGCACAGCAGGATCACCGCCGCCGCGACCAGCCTGATCGCCGCGCCCTGCGTCAGGCTTTCCAGCCGTCCTTCGCTATGGTGATCGAGAAAATTGGCGAGCCCGCGCAGCTTGCGGACCGATTTGTGCAGTTTCTTCGAGCCGACCGAGCGCTGCTGGACGAAGCGCGGCATCCATACATGGTCGCGCCCCACGAGCAGCTGGATCGCGATCAGCGCGATAAACAGCGCCAGCGCGGTGGGCAGGCCGGGGATGCCGCCGATGGGCGTGATTTCAAGCAGCGCGGGGAGCATGATGAACGGGCCGAAGCTGCGTTCGCCGAAATCGTCGAGCACATCGGCAACGCAGACCTCGTCATGCGTCGAGGCCAGCTCGTCGAGCTCACCGAGCACTTCGCCCATGCTGGTCGGTTCGTGTTGCACCAGAGCCATCTCCCTTGCGCCATAAACGCGCCGGGAGCCAAAAGGTTACGCGCGCAGAAAGGGACGGTGTCAGGCGGGTCGCTTGTTGAGCAGCGCCGAGCGTTCGCAGCGGCACACCACTTCGTCGCGCTGGTTCACCGCTTCGTGGAGGAAGGTGACGATGCCCGCATCGGGGCGCGACTTGCTTTCGCGCAGGCCGATTACCTCGCTCGTCGCATGCAGCGTATCGCCGATGAAGACGGGCTTGGGCATGACCAGCTTGTCGTAACCCAGATTGGCCACAAGGGTACCTAGCGTGGTGTCACCGACACTGAGCCCCACCATCAGCGAGAAGGTGAAGGTCCCGTTGACGAGGATCTGCCCGAACTCGCTCGCCTTGGCCGCTTCCGCGTCGAGATGGAGCGGCTGCGGGTTGTGCGTCATGGTGGTGAAGAGCAGATTGTCGGTCTCGGTCACCGTCCGGCGAATGTCGTGCGTCAGCGTATCGCCGACCTGCCATTCGTCGAAATACTTCCCCACCATCAGCCGTGCCCCATGACGGCTTTGACCTCGAGGAAGTCGTGGAAGCCCCATTCGCCCCATTCGCGGCCATTGCCCGACTTCTTGTAGCCACCGAAGGCGGCGCCGAGATCGTAGCCGCCATTGATCGCCACGCGGCCCGCGCGAATGCGCTTGGCAAGGCTGCGGGCGAGTTCGATGTCCTCACCGGTGATCGCGCTGGCGAGGCCGTATTCGGTGGCGTTGGCGATGCGGATCGCGTCGTCGTAATCCTCGTAGCCGAGGATACACAGCACCGGGCCGAAGATTTCTTCGCGCGCGATGGTCATGTCATTGGTGACATCGGCGAAGACGGTCGGCTTGACGTAGTGCCCGGTCTCCAGCCCCTCGGGCTTGCCGGGGCCGCCCGCAACCAGCGTCGCGCCTTCCTCGACGCCCTTCTCGATCAGGCCCTGGATCTTGTCCCACTGCGCGCGGCTGACGACCGGCCCGATCGCTGCGTTGCCTTTCGGGTCGCCGGGAATGACGCCCTCGGCAGCTTCCTTCGCTGCGGCCTTGGCTTCCGCCATTCGCGCATGCGGCACCAGCATCCGGCTGGGCGCGGTGCAGGTCTGACCCGAATTACCCATCATTGCCACCGTGCCCTTGGCAACCGACTTGGTGAAAGCGGAATCGTCGAGCACGATATTGGGGCTCTTGCCGCCCAGTTCCTGCGCCACGCGCTTGACGGTATCGGCGGCATTCTTGGCGATCGCGATGCCCGCGCGAGTCGAACCGGTGAAGCTGACCATGTCGATGTCGGGATGCCCGCTGATCGCTTCGCCGACGCCCGGCCCGTCGCCATTGACCAGGTTGAACACGCCCGCGGGAACACCCGCCGCATGCATGATCTCGGCGAAGATATAGGCGTTGAAGGGCGCGATCTCGCTGGGCTTGAGCACCATGGTGTTGCCCGTCGCCAGCGCGGGAAAGACCTTGCAAGCGATCTGGTTGAGCGGCCAGTTCCACGGGGTGATCATGCCGACCACGCCGACCGGCTCCCACACATGCAGCGTCGGCCCGTCGAGCCGTTCGAATGCGAAGCCTTCGAGCACTTCGATGGCCTTCTGGCAATGGCCCGCAAGCAGGCCGACATGCGGCCCGTTGGCGAGGCTTAGCGGCGCGCCCATTTCGTCGCTGACCGCAGTCGCCAGCTCTTCCTTGCGGGTCTCGATCTCCGCCTGGATCGCGCGCAGCAGCGTCAGCCGTTCTTCCTTGCTGGTCTGGCTGAAGCTCTCGAATGCCCTGCGCCCGGCGACCACGGCCTTGTCGACATCGGCCGCGGTGCCGAAGCTGATGTGGCCGATGGTCTGCTCGGTGGCGGGGTTCTCCACCGCAACGGTGTTTTCCTCGACCGGGTCGACCCATTGGCCGTCGATGTAGAACTTGGTGCAATCGCGCATCGGAAACTCTCCTTTGCGCGCGCCTCTAGCTCTCCTGACGCCAGCGCGCCACCACCTCTTCGCCATCGCTGGCACTGTCGCGGATCGTGTTGGGCGTGCGGTCGAACCGCGGTGCGGGGGCAGTGTGCCAGCGTCCGCCGTGTTCGACGAAAGCCCCGCGCGCCTTCATATGCGGATGGTCCTTGGCGTGATCGAGCGGAACGACGGGCGAGAAACAGGCGTCGGTGCCTTCGAGCAATTCGCACCATTCGTCTTGCGTCTTCGTCACGAACAGCGCGGCCATATCCTCGGCATAGCTGTCCCAATTCGCCGGGTGCATCTGCGCCTCGCGCAAATGCTCGGGCGCATCGGCGCGCTGGAGCAGTTCGGCGTAGAATTGCGGTTCGATCGCGCCGACGCTGATCTCCTTGCCATCCTTGCAGGTATAGCAGCGATAGAAATGCGCCGCCCCGCCCAGCAGGCCGGCGCCGCGATCCACCGTGCGCAGCGCGCTATGCGGCTGGCCGTAGAAGAAGCTCATCAGGCTGGTCACGCCATCGACGATCGCGGCATCGACCACCTGCCCCTTGCCGCTGCGTTCGCGTTCGAACAGCGCCGCGAGCACGCCCATCGCGCAATACATCGATCCGCCGCCGAAATCGCCGACGAGGTTCTGCGGCGGCACGGGCAGTTCGCCGCGCTTGCCGATCGCGTCGAGCGCGCCGGTGATGGCAATATAGTTGAGATCGTGGCCGGCGGCCTGCGCCAGCGGGCCGTCCTGCCCCCAGCCGGTCATCCGCGCATAGACCAGCCGCGGATTGGCCTCGAGCAATTCCTGCGGGCCCAGCCCCAGCCGTTCCATCACGCCCGGACGAAAGCCTTCGACCAGCACGTCTGCATGCGCCAGCGCCTGCTTGACGAAGGCCTGACCTTCGGCGCTTTTGAGATCGACTTCCGCGCGGTGCCGGGCGCGTTCGACCACCGGGTTCATCGGCTGGTGGCCGGCGCGTTCGATGCGCACGACCTCCGCGCCCATATCGGCCAGCATCATGCAGACATGCGGGCCCGGGCCGATGCCCTGGAATTCGACGACCTTGAGGCCGGTCAGCGGACCGTTCGACATTACTCTCTCCTCGGAAACTTGTGTGTTCTAGAAACTCTTGGGCAGACCCAGCACATGTGTGGCGACATGGCTCAGGATCAGGTTCGTGCTGATCGGCGCGACCTGGTAGAGGCGCGTCTCGCGGAACTTGCGCTCGACGTCGTATTCCTCGGCAAAGCCGAACCCGCCGTGGGTCTGGATGCACATGTCGGCGGCAAACCAGCTGGCCTCGCTCGCCAGCATCTTCGACATGTTCGCTTCGGTCCCGCCGGTTTCGCCGACATCGAACATGCGCGCCGCCTTGGTCACCATTTCGGCCGCCGCGGATAGCTGGACATAGGCGCGCGCGATGGGGAACTGGACGCCCTGGTTCTCGCCGATGGCGCGGCCGAACACGCTGCGGTCCTTCGCATAGGCAGCCGCGCGGTCGATGAAGAAGCGCCCGTCGCCGATGCATTCACTGGCGATCAGGATGCGCTCGGCATTCATCCCCGAAAGGATGTAGCGGAAGCCCTTGCCCTCCTCGCCGATCAACGCGCTGGCGGGCACGCGCAAATCGTCGAAGAACAGTTCGGTGGTGGCATGGTTGAGCATGGTGCGCACCGGGCGGATGGTCAGCCCGTTGCCCACCGCCTCGCGCATATCGACCAGCAGCACGCTCATCCCGTCGGAGGGCTTGGCGCATTCCTCGCGCGGGGTCGTGCGGCACAGCAGCACCATCAGGTCCGAATGCTCCGCGCGGCTGATCCAGATCTTCTGGCCGTTGACCACGTAATCGTCGCCATCGCGGCGCGCGAAGGTGCTGATCCGCGTCGTATCGGTACCCGCGCCGGGTTCGGTCACGCCGAAGGCCTGCAACCGCAATTCGCCGCTGGCGATCTTGGGCAGGTATTCGTGCTTCTGCCGGTCCGAGCCATGCTTGAGCAGGGTGCCCATCGTGTACATCTGCGCATGGCAGGCACCGCCGTTCGATCCCGACCGGTGGATTTCCTCGAGCACCGCGCAGGCTGCCTCGAGCCCGAGGCCCGAGCCGCCATATTCCTCGGGAATCAGTACCGACAGGAAGCCGGCCTCGGTCAGCGCGGCAACGAATTCGCTCGGATAGGCGCGCTCGCGGTCGAGCTTCTGCCAGTATTCGCCGGGGAAGCGCGCGCACAGCCGGCGCACCGCTTCGCGGATTTCCGGAAAGGTCTCACTCAAATGTCCGTCTCCCATTGCAACCTGTTTGGCGCGGGAAGACGGCTTTGGCAACGGATGTGCGAAAACTGGATGCCCCGTGAGGATTCGAACCTCAATTGACGGAGTCAGAGTCCGTAGTCTTACCATTAGACGACGGGGCATCAGCTGGCCGGGCGGGCGAGAATCGCGGGCCGCTCCGGAACAGAGGCCGCGCATCTAGTTTTGCCGGGGCGCGAGGTCAACCCCGCGCGCGCCGCCTGCCCTTGCCCCGTCTCCGCTTCACCGCTAGCATCGCCGCCAAGTCCCCGTGCACGCTGGTTTGCGCGGGAGGAACAAGAAAGCTCTCGATATGGCGGATCATTCTCCGCCGGACACGAACAGGGGGCCAGGGACAAAACGGGGCGGCAAGTCCGGCAAGGTAGCCGATTTCCGCTACAAGCGCCCCTCCCGGCCCGACGGCAAGCACGGCGACCGGCGCAATGCGTCACGCCGCGATGGCACCTTCGCGCCCCGCCCGAATGTTGCTGCAGCCAGCCCTCCCGCGCGCCGCCAGGCCTATGCCGCGCTCGACCTCGGGACCAACAATTGCCGCCTGCTGATCGCCCGCCCGTCGGGTGAAAATTTCACCGTGATCGATGCCTTCAGCCGGGTCGTCCGGCTGGGCGAGGGTCTGGCCGCGAGCGGCAAATTGTCCGACGAAGCGATGGAGCGCACGCTCGCCGCCTTGCAGGTCTGCGCGGAGAAGCTGCGCCGGCGCAATGTCCGGCTGGCGCGCTCGGTCGCCACCGAGGCGTGCCGCCGCGCCAGCAACGGTCCGGCCTTTATCGAACGGGTGCGCCGCGAAACCGGGATCATGCTCGACATCATTTCCGCGCAGGAAGAGGCGCGGCTGGCAGTGCTCGGCTGCCATGTCCTGCTCGAGGAAGGCAACGGCCCCGCGATCATCTTCGACATCGGCGGCGGTTCGACCGAGCTTGTGCTGGTCCAGCCGGGCGAGAACGTGCCGCGCATCGTCGACTGGCTGAGCGTGCCCTGGGGGGTGGTTTCGCTGACCGACACGGTCGAGGGATCGGACGACACCGAAACCACCCGGCTCGAACGCTATTGCGAGATGCGGCGCACCGTCGGGCGCAGCTTCGCCGAATTCGCCGAGCGCATCCGCGAGCATACGCATTCGCGCGAACCGATCCGCCTGCTGGGTACCAGCGGCACCGTAACGACGCTGGCAAGCCTGCATCTCGAACTGCCGCAATACGACCGGCGGGCGGTCGATGGGCTGATCGTGCCGTCGCAATCGATGCGCGATATCTCCACCCGCCTGTCGCGGATGAGCAGCGCCGAACGCAAGTGCCTGCCGTGCATCGGCGACGACCGCGCCAATCTGGTCATCGCGGGTTGTGCGATCCTTGAATCGATCCTCGACATCTGGCCCGCCGAACAATTGGGCGTGGCCGACCGGGGCATCCGCGAAGGGATCCTGCGCAGCCTGATCGCTGCCGATGCCGAGGGCGAACGCAGCCGCGCGACAGTACAAAGAATGCGAGAACAGGATGTCTAGATCGGGCAAGGATCGCGACGTTCGCGTGCGCACCGCAAAGAAACGCACCGCGAGTTCGACGCGCTGGCTCCAGCGCCAGCTCAACGACCCCTATGTCAAGCAGGCCAAGGCTGACGGCTATCGTAGCCGCGCGGCGTATAAGCTGACCGAGCTGAACGAGAAATACGACCTGCTCAAGGGAGTCACCCGCGTGGTCGACCTCGGCATTGCGCCGGGCGGCTGGAGCCAGGTGGTGCGCAAGCTCAAGCCCAAGGCGCTGGTCGTCGGGATCGACCTGCTCGAAGTCGAGCCGATCCAGGGCGTCACGATCTTCCAGATGGATTTCATGGACGACGACGCCCCGCGCGTGCTCGAAGAGGCGCTGGGCGGCAAGGCCGAGCTGGTGATGAGCGACATGGCGGCCAATACCGTCGGCCACAAGCAGACCGATCACCTGCGGACGATGGGGCTGGTTGAGGCGGGGGCATGGTTTGCGATCGAGAACCTCGCGCCGGGCGGGACCTTCCTTGCCAAGGTGCTCGCAGGCGGGACCGACAACGATCTGCTCACGCTGCTCAAGCAGCATTTCCGCACGGTGAAGCACGCCAAGCCGCCCGCCAGTCGCAAGGACTCAAGCGAGTGGTACGTCATCGCGCAAGGCTTCAAGGACAACGGCTGAAACGAAAAAGGCCCCGCTGCAGCGAGGCCTTTTCGATTATCCCGCGAGGGAAGGCTTATTCGTCGACCTTGGTCGCGCCATCGTTGTTGGTCGCGGCATTGCCCGCCGGGACCGGCTGGTCCGCGCCCATGCTGCCAGCCGATTCCATGGCCCCGGCTTCCGCGCCTTCGACCGGTCCGGCACCCGCGCCGGGCGCGTCTTCGCCCTCGGCCGGCTCTTCCGCCACGACCGGCGCAGGCTTGGCCGGCGCACCGCCATAGGTGGACATGAATTCCATGACATTGGCGCGGTCTTCAGCCTTGCCCAGACCGGCGAAGCTCATCTTGGTGCCATTGGCGAAGGCGCGCGGGCTGGTCAGCCATTCGTCCATCGCTTCCCAGGTCCAGGAGCCGCCCTTGCTGGCCAGCGCCGAACTGTAGGCGAAGCCCGCGGCGTGACCGCCGATCGGCTTGCCCATCACGCCATAAAGGTTCGGGCCAATGCCGTTGGCGCCGCCCTGGTCGATCGTGTGACACGCGGTGCACTTGGCGAAGACTTTCTCGCCCGCCGCGGCATCCGCGCTGGCGAGCAGCGTGCCGAGGTCGGGGCCCGCATCGGCACCGCCTTCTTCGGCTGCGCCTTCGATGAAGTAGCCCGGCTCTTCGGGGTGCTCGGCGCTATCGGCATGGAAATACATGCCCGAAACGATGGAGCTGCCCAGTGCCACGATACCGGCGGCAAGGACCCAGCCTGCAGCGGTGTTGAAACGATCGTCCATTGCGTAAAATACCCGGCGAAAATCGGTTGGTCAGATGGTTGCGCGCCGCTCTAGTGTGCACCGCCGCCTTTCGCAAGTGCGCAAGCCGCAATAGCGCTTGATGCGACCGGAACGCAGCCGTAACGCCCGCAGACCATGCGCCAGTTTGCCAAGCCTGCCCTCGCCCTTGTCGATTCGATGCGCGCCGCTGCTGCGCAGGAACCGCTGCGCGCCATCGCCTTTGGCGGGGCCCCCGGAT
This sequence comes from Qipengyuania sp. Mu-71, assembly GCF_036867055.1. Lineage (NCBI taxonomy): Bacteria > Pseudomonadati > Pseudomonadota > Alphaproteobacteria > Sphingomonadales > Erythrobacteraceae > Qipengyuania > Qipengyuania sp. Mu-71. The sequence continues at coordinate 2,311,322 of NZ_JBAJHR010000001.1, forward strand.
CGAATTCGCACCAGGCGGCGATGCAATTCGCCCCCGAGGCACTGCCGCTGCCGTGCTTCAGTTTCGAGGACGCGCTCGAAGCGGTGGAAAGCGGCGCGGCGGGATGCGCGATGATCCCGATCGAGAACAGCCAGCACGGGCGCGTGGCGGATATCCACTTCCTGCTCCCCGAAAGCGGGCTGTCGATCGTGGCCGAACACTTCATGCGCATCACCCACTGCCTGATGGCGCTGGGCGCGGGCCCGTTCGGGGCCGCCTACAGCCATCCGCAGGCGCTGGGCCAGTCGCATAAATTCCTCAGCGAGCGGGGCATCGTCGGCCTCGCCCATGCCGATACGGCGGGCGCGGCCGCCTTCGTGGCGGAAAGCGGCAAGTCCGACATCGCCGCCATCGCCCCCGCGCTCGCCGCCGACCTCTACGGGCTCGAAATCGTCGAGCGCGAGGTCGAGGATGCGCCCGACAATACGACACGCTTCGTGGTGCTGGCGAACGAGGCACTCGATCCGGCCGCGCTGGCGGACACGCAGGCGATGACGACCTTCATCTTCGAAGTGAAGAACACGCCCGCCGCGCTGTACAAGGCGCTGGGCTGCTTCGCGACCAATGGCGTCAACATGACCAAGCTCGAAAGCTACCAGAAGGGCGCGAGTTTCGCCGCGACGATGTTCTTTGCCGACATCGAGGGCGCGCCAGGCGATGCCCGGGTCGACACGGCGCTGGAGGAACTCGCCTTCCAGACCAATGGCGTGCGCCTGCTCGGCAGCTATGCGCAGGCCCGCCCACGCGGCTGAACGCCTACTCGTCGCCGTAGATCGCCACTTCGCGCAGCCCGTCGCTGGTAGCGCGCCCGCGGTACATGCCCGAAGTGTTCATGCTGAACAGCGGATGCCCGTCGCGCGTCACCACAATCACCCCGCCGTCACCCCCGAGACTGCCGACATCGGCGATGACCGCGTCGATTTCCTCCTGCGCCTGCGCGGCGTCGAGACCGAATTCGCTGGCGTGGACGATATAGGTCGGAAGACCCTCGTCATCGAGCGGTACACTGGTCTGCGCGTTGTCGATTTCGGTACGGTAACGATGGCGTAGCCGGGTGCAGATTTCATGCGCCACGCCGACGCGGATGAAAAACTCGCCCCAGCCGGTGGCCGAGACCGCGCAGGCGCGGTTGTCGGCATAGGTGCCCGCGCCGATGATCGGCGCATCGCCGATACGGCCCCAGCGTTTACCGGTCATCCCGCCGGTCGATGTGCCCGCCGCCATATTGCCATCCCGGTCGAGCGCCACTGCCCCGACCGTGCCGAACTTGATATCGACATCGAGCGCGGAGAGCCGCTCGGCCTTCATCCGCTCAAGCGCCTTCTGGCGCCGTTCGGTCTCGAACCATTCGGGGGGCATGGTCGCAAGACCCTGCTCGGCCGCGAACTGAGCCGCTCCGGCCCCGGCCAGCATGACATGTGGACTGTCGGTCATCACCTTGCGCGCAAGCGCGATCGGGTGGCGGATGCCCCTGACCCCTGCCACGGCGCCCGCATCGCGGGTACGGCCATCCATGATCGAAGCGTCGAGTTCGATGTCGCCGTCCCAAGTGAATACCGCGCCGCGCCCGGCGTTGAACAGCGGATCGTCTTCCATCGGCTCGATCGCGGCCTGGATCGCATCCATCGCGCTGCCGCCTTCGCGAAGCACCTGCGCGCCCGCGTCGAGCGCGCTTTGCAGTGCAGCGCGATAGGCCGCATCCTGCTGCGGCGTCATATCGTCGCGCGCGATGGTCCCCGCGCCGCCATGAATGGCGATCGACCAGCCGGGCTCGTCCTCAGCCGCGGCAGGTGCAGCAATGAAGACGAAAAGCGCGGCAAATGCGCGGGCGATGCGGGTGGAAAATCCTCTCATGTAAAAGCGGTAGCATGACCGCTTTTCCACTTCATCCGTTAATGCGTTTTGGAGAATAACGGTTTGCGTGATAGCCCTTCCCTTACGGAAACCACTTGGGGGACGGGGTTATGATTTTCGACCGCTATCGTTTCGACGAACAGGTGGCGATGGAACTGGGAGAAAAGATTCTCCTCGCCGTCGTCGCGCTGATCATCACCTGGCTTATCGCGCGCGGGGCCAAATGGGCTTTCGCCAAACTCGTCGATACCGTCGACTTCTTCAAGCGCGGGACCGGCAGCGGCCAGTCGCTGGGAGAATCGCTCGGCAAGATCGTCAGCCTGCTGGTCTGGCTGTTCGGGCTGTTGATCATTCTCAACATCCTCGAACTCGGCGGAGTAGCCGGCCCGATCGACAGCCTGCTCGAAAACGTCGTCGCCTTCCTCCCCAACCTGCTGTGGGCGGGGCTGATCTTCTTCATCGGGATGATGGTGGCGCGGATCGTCCGCGACCTCGTCGTGACCATGCTGCAGACGGTCGATTTCGACAAATGGGCCAATCGCGGCGGGGTCGAAGGTGTCACCGGCAACAGCGCCATCAGCAAGACCATCGGCACGATCATCTATGTCCTGATCGCCATTCCGGTGGCGATCGCCGCGCTCGAACAACTCGGGATCGATTCGATCAGCGCGCCGGCCAGCGAAATGCTGCGGATGATCTTCGCTGCCATTCCGAACATCATCGCTGCGGCGGTCCTGCTCGGCATCGGCTATCTCATCAGCAAGTTCGTGGTCCAGATCGCCAAGGAAGTCCTGCCGGGGCTGGGCGTCGACCGGGCCATGGCCGAAAGCGGGCTGGTAACCGAAGGCACGACCGCATCGAGCATCATCGCGCGGGTCGCACAGGTCGCGATCATCCTGTTCTTCGCGATCGCGGCGACGCGGCTGCTCGGCTTTCCCGAGCTGACCGCAATCCTCGACCAGCTGCTCGAACTGGGCGGACGGGTGATCTTCGGGGCGGTGGTCATCGCATTCGGCTTCCTGATCGCCAACCTGCTCGCACGGCTCATCGCCGGCGATGCGGGCGGGTCGACCGCCGGCACCATCGTGCGCTGGGCGACCATTATCCTGTTCGTCTTCATGGGCCTGCAGTTCACCGGCATCGGCGGGATGATCCCGGCCAATGCGCTGACGATCCTCATCGCCGGCGTCGCGGTGGCTGGTGCGCTTGCCTTCGGCCTCGGTGGCCGCGACTGGGCAGCGCGCAAGCTCGAACAGATGGACAGTGATCTGGGCGGCACCTCCGCACCCAAGCCGGGCCGCAAGGCCGCGTCCAAATCGGCCGATCCGCTCCCCCCGGGGGCCTAGGCCAACCGACCTTTCGGTCTCGCAAATTACGGGCGTGGGATTAATCATCCCGCGCCCTTTTTTCTGTGCTACGCCGCCTTGCAGAGGGAGAGAGCGTATGAGCGAGTTCGGGTTCGAAAGCACGGCCGACGAGGTCCTTGCAGACCGCGATCTGAACGGGCGGACCGCGCTGGTCACGGGCGGATATTCGGGACTCGGGAAGGAAACCGCGCGGGCGATGGCGGCCAAGGGCGCGCATGTCATCCTGGCTGGGCGCGATGCGACCAAGCTGTCCGCCGCCGCCGACGAGATTGCCGAGGGAACCGGCGCGAGGGTGGACACGCTCGTCTGCGACCTCGCCTCGCTCGACAGCGTGCGCGCGGCAGCCAAGGATGCCGCCAATCGCTTCGACAAGATTGACCTGCTGATCAACAATGCCGGGGTGATGGCTTCCCCGCTCGATCGCACCGCCGACGGTTTCGAAATGCAGTTCGGCACCAACCATGTCGGTCATTTCCTGCTGACCAATCTGCTCATGCCGCTGGTCGAACGGGGCGAGGCACCGCGCATCGTCAATTTGTCGAGCCGCGGTCATCATATCGACCGCATGCATTTCGAAGATCCCAATTACGAGCAGCGCGATTACGACAAATGGGAGGCCTATGGGCAGTCGAAGACCGCCAACATCCTGTTCTCGGTCGGGCTGGAACGACGGCTCGCGGACAAGGGCATCTATGCCTATGCGGTGCATCCGGGCGGGATCATGACGAACCTCGGACGCCACATGACCGAGCAGGACCGCGAATGGATGATGGAGCGGATGCGCAAGTCGGCCGAGGAATCGGGCCAGCCGGGTCAGGGCTTCAAGACCATTCCGCAGGGCGCCGCGACCACCTGCTGGGCGGCGACGAGCGACGCGGTTGCCGGTAGCGGCGGGCTCTATTGCGAGGATTGCCATGTCGCCGACCAAGACGATGCAAGCCCGATGGGCGGCGTGCGCAGCTATGCACTCGACCCGGACAGCGCCGAACAGCTGTGGGCGATGAGCGAGGACCTGGTCGGCGAACGTTTCGCTTACTGACCGAGGCGGGCGCGGCGGGCGCGCGCGTCACCATGCCGCCGCTGGTGCGCTGGTAGTCAGAGCCAGCGCAACCGCCGGAAGGCGACGATCAGTGCGGTGAACAGCAGCCCGCACAGCGCCACCACCGCCCAGAAGGCGTCGGGGTCCTGCATCCCGGGCATACCGCCGACATTGATCCCGAGCAGGCCGGTGAGGAAGCTCAAGGGCAGGAAAATGCCCGCGACGATGGTCAGCATATAGGTCGCGTGCTCGCTCGAGGCGAGGCTGCGCGCCCGGATCTCGTCCTGCAGCACCAATGCGCTTTCCTTGCTGATGTCGATATCGTCGAGATAGCGGCGCAGGCGGGCGATGCTCTCGGCGATCTCGCGCCGGTCGTGTTCCTCGAACCAGAAAGGCCCATCGCGGCTGATCTGTTCGAGCGCCTCGTGCTGCGGCGCCATATGCCGCTTGAGCCCGAGGCAATTGCGGCGGATGGTCGAGATCCGTTTGAGCATGCGCTCGGCATGTTCTTCGGGATCGTCGTGTTCGAGCACGTCGAGCACATCGTTCATGTCCACGATCGACTGGCTCATTCGCGCGATCAGCAGTTCGGCGAGCAGCGTGATCGTTGCCCCTGCATCGGGCGGCCCCTCGCCGCGATCGAGCAGCGCCACGACCTCGCGCGGGATCTGCAGCGGGTCGCGGCGCAGCGTGACCAGCCGCCGCCCGTCGCACCAGAACTGCATCGAGATCATGTCTTCGGGTTCGGCGCCGGGATTGAAGTTGATCCCCCGCAGCGTGCCGACCAGCGTTTCGCCTTCGCGAAAGGCGCGCGGACGCGTCTGGTCGCTGACGAGCAGTTCCGCAGTCGGTTCGGGAATGTGCAACCCGCCCTCGAGCCATTCCAGCACGCCGGGGCGATTGCGGCAGATATGCACCCACAGCACTTCGCCTGCCGCGGCCGGCTGCCATTCCAGCGCCTCCGCCCAGGCGATCGGCCGGGCGCCGCCCTGGCCATCGAGCACCCGCCCGAACAGCAGCGGTGTTTCGGTCTCGGCGGCTTCGGTTGTCTGGCTCATACCCGCCTGAATGCCGCATCCATCGGGGCGGTGGAAGGGGGAATGCGCCACCCGCGCAGCCCGATGAGCAACCGCAGGCCGGGTACCGCGCGCCCGATACGGTAGAACAGCCAGCATCCGATCGCGGTGATCGCCACGGTCAGCAGGAACGCCGCCATCGCGGGCATGGCCACCGGGCGCAGATACCAGATGAACATGACGATGATGGTCTGGTGAATGATATAGAAGGGAAAGACCGCCTCGTTGAGCATGGTCCGACAGCGCGCGTCGCGGTTCCAGAAGCGGTCGGCGATGCCGAGCAGGGCGAGGATCGTGCACCATGATTGCACCGCGCGCACCACGGCGTAGATCGCCGCCGCCTCGTCCGACCATTCCTGCCCGGTCAGCCACCAGACCTGTCCGAGCATGGCCGCCGTAGCCGCTAGGGCGACCAGTCCTGCAAGCTGCCAAGTGGCGCGGATGGCCGACCACAGCGGCGCGGAATGGCGCAGCAGGAAACCGAACAGGAAAGCGGCGAGGAAAATGTAATGCGCCGCGAAATCGTCGAGCAGCGCATGCGTATCCTCGACCCCGGGGAAGAAGAAGAGGGGGCGCAGCACGGCCCACAGCACCGGGATCATCAGCAGACCGCCCGCGGAAGCGAACACCTTTCCCAGCAGTTTGACGATCCAGCGCCGAGCCTGGGCGGGGAGCAGTGCATGAAGCGCGAGGACGACCAGCGTATAGGCGAACAGATAGACGACAAACCACAGGTGCTGCCACGTCGGCATGACGATGCCCTCGAGCGTGCCGAAGCGGAAGTAATCGGTGCGCCAGAACGCCGCGAAGGGCTGCGCATATCCATGGTTGTACATCAGATCGATCCACACCTGCGGCGGAATGACGACGATGATCGCGAAGACGGTCGGGATCAGCAGGCGCGCGCTGCGCGACCGCAGGAAGGCAAGCCGTTCGCTGCGGGCAAGCAGGGCTGCGGTGGCATATCCCGACACCACGAACAGCAGCGCCAGCCGCCAGCCGTTCAGCGCCAGCATGGGCAGCCGGGAGAACTCGCTGATCTCGTTCCATTGCACATGCCAGCCCCAGGGCACGAAAGCCATGCCGACATGGTAGAGGATGAGCAGCGCGAAGGCCGCGATGCGCAGCCAGTCCATGCCGAAATGGCGGCCGGATGTCGGGTCGGGCAGCGAGTTTGTGTCCATGCTCCGAAGATTAGGCGAAGCGCCGCCCTCTCTGCTATCTCTAGGCCATGAACGGGGGAGCGGCAGGGATGGATGGCACCGGACCGGGGACAAGCGGCGGGCCACGAGGGACGAACGGCAATCGCTATTTCGTCCTGCTGGGCGTGGTGTCGGCGTTGCTGGTCTATGCGGCGCTGCAGCTGTGGGCCAATGTCGGGTCGAAGCTGACCGATAGCGAAGGCAGCGCCGATCCGCGGACCGTCTGGACGCTCGAACTGTCCAGCTTTGCCGCATGGTGCATCGTCGTCCTGCTGCTGTGGCGCGCGATCCCGCATATGCTGCCGCCGCGCCGCAGCTGGCCCGTCGCAGCGGTTCTGCTGGTGGTGGGTGCCCCCATCGCCTCGGCGCTTCACGTGGGTCTCATGGTCGGCCTGCGCGAGATCGCCTGGGCGCTTGCGGGCGGGGACTACCACTTCCCCGAAGGGATGCGCGGTTTCCCCTATGAATTGCGCAAGGACATTGCCGACTATGCCCTGCTGGCTGCGATTGCCGCGGCACTGCATTGGTACATGCTGCGTCCGGCCTCCACCGCCGGCCACGGGGCCGGCGCCGAGCGCGTCCTCGAGATATCCGATGGCAATCGCCGCATCCGCGTGCCGCTTGCCGTTATCGACCGGATCGAGGCCGCCGCGAATTACGTGGAAATCCACGCGCAGGGCGAGACCTACCTATACCGCGCAACGATGGCGGCGGTGGAAGCCGAACTGGGCCCCGCCTTCGCGCGCATCCACCGGAGCCGCCTTATCCGCCGCGATGCCGTGCGCGCGATCGAGAGCGGACAGAGCGGGGACTTCACCGTCACGCTGGCAAATGGCGAGCGTGTGCGCGGCAGTCGGCGCTATCGCGACGCCCTGGCCTAGCAGCGTCATTGCCCCTTCACACTGGGGGCTCTATATTGCCGCACATGTCTTCAATTCGTCCCTGGCGCACTATCGAGCGCCGCCCGTCCCGCCAGATCATGGTTGGCAACGTCCCCGTCGGCGGCGATGCGCCGATCACCGTGCAGACCATGACCAATACGCCGACCGAGGATGTCGGTGCGACGATCGACCAGATCCGTCGCTGCGAGGATGCCGGCGCGGACATTATCCGCGTGTCCTGCCCCACGGCGGAATCGACCGCACATTTCGACAGGATCACCGCGGCGGCCAATGTGCCGATCGTCGCCGACATCCATTTTCACTACAAACGTGCGCTCGAAGCGGCGGACAAGGGCGCCGCCTGCCTGCGGATCAATCCGGGCAATATCGGCAGCAGCGAGCGCGTCGCCGAAGTCGTCCGCGCGGCCAAGGCCAATGGCTGCGCGATCCGCATCGGGGTCAATGCCGGCAGCCTGGAAAAGGACCTGCTGGAAAAATACGGCGAGCCCTGCCCCGAGGCGCTGATCGAAAGCGCGCTCGACCATATCAAGCTGCTGCAGGACCACGATTTCCACGAATACAAGGTCGCGGTGAAGGCGAGTGACGTATTCCTCGCGGTCGCCGCCTATCACGGCCTCGCCGAAGCGGTCGATTGCCCGCTGCACCTCGGCATTACCGAAGCGGGCGGGCTGATCGGCGGCACCGTCAAGAGCTCGATCGGCATCGGCAGCCTGCTGTGGGCGGGCATTGGCGATACGATCCGCGTCTCGCTCTCCGCCGAACCCGAACAGGAAGTGAAGGTCGGCTTCGAAATGCTCAAGGCGCTGGGCCTGCGCACCCGCGGCGTCCGCGTGGTGTCCTGCCCGAGCTGCTCGCGCCAGGGGTTCGACGTCATCCGCACGGTCGAAACGCTCGAGAAGCGGCTTGAGCACATCAAGACGCCGATGAGCCTCTCGGTGCTCGGCTGCGTGGTCAACGGCCCCGGCGAAGCGCGCGAAACCGACATCGGCATCACCGGTGGCGGCGCGGGCAAGCACATGGTGTTCCTCTCGGGCGTGACCGACCACCATGTGAAAAGCGAAGACATGCTCGACCACATCGTTGCGCTGGTCGAAGCCAAGGCCTCGCAGATCGAGGCGGGCGAGGCGGTTGCCTTCGATCCGCACGCCGCGCAGCCGGCCGAAGCGGCGGAATAGGGACTTTACGCCAAATTAAGCCCCATCGCGCATGCTGGTGCCATGCGCGAGGCCATCTTTCTTGCCATTGCCATGCTGGCCTTCGTCGGTGCCGCTTTCGTGCCCGGCGGCGCAATCGATTCGGCGACCGAAGGCGCAGAAGACTTCGCGAGCGAAAAGACCAACGCCCCCGCCGCTCTGGTCCGCCATTCGAACAGCAGCGCCAGCTATGCCAGCTGGGCCGCGGGTGCGACCGAACTGCCGCGTGCAGCGGACGGACATTTTTATACCGAAACGCGGATCAACGGATCGCAGGTTGAATTCCTGGTCGATACCGGCGCGACCAAGGTCGCACTGACCGGCACCGATGCGCGCGCAGCGGGGCTCTACTGGTCCGATGCCGACGTGCACGAGGTCGCCCGCGGGGCTTCGGGACCTGTTTATGGCGTCAGCGTCACGCTCGACCGCGTCACGCTCGGCGGGCACGAGGCGCGCGATGTCGCGGCGATTGTCGTGCCCGAAGGCCTCAGCGTGTCGCTGCTTGGTCAAAGCTTCCTGTCGACCATCCACCCGGTCCGCATCGAACACGACCGGATGGTGCTGGGCGAATAGCTGCGCCGTTTCGCCGCAATATTCATGACGTAGCCAGCACAAGGCTGTTAAGGTGCCCAAGATGAAACGTCGCGATATTCTCAAAGGCTCGCTTGCCGCCGGTGCGGCGCTGACCCTGCCCGCGCGCCTGTTCGCACAGGTCAATCCCACCGCCGCGCGCGATGCGCAGCTGATGGCGATCGCGTGCGATGAACTCGCGCGGACGGGCAGCAGCATCTGGCGCAAGGATGTGGTCGGCATCGCCGATTTCGGGCTGCATTCGGCGCAGAAGCGGTTCCATTTCGTCGATCTCGCGAACGAGCGCGTGGAGAGTTTCCACGTCAGCCACGGTACCGGTTCCGACGGCGAACACGACGGCTGGCTCAAGCGCTATTCCAATATCGAGGGCAGCGAAGCCTCCAGCCGCGGCGCGTTCATGACGCGCAGCTGGTATGTCGGGCGCTACGGCACCTCGCTGCGGCTCGACGGGCTCGACCCGACCAATTCCAACGCGCTGCCCCGCGCGATCGTGATGCACCAGGCGAATTACGCCACCCCCGGCCACGTCGATCGCTTTGGCCGGTTAGGCCGCTCGAACGGGTGTTTCGCGATGGGGCCCGAACAGTTCGACCGCGCGCTGATCGACCTGTCGGGCGGTCGCCTGCTGGTCGCGGGCAGTTATGGCATTGCCGAAGACGGCAGCCGCGTCACTCCGCCGGTCGCGCAATACGACCTGCTGCGGAATGACCACGGCGGCACATTCGAACGGACCAATCCGGGCGTCTACTAACCCCGTCAGGTCGTCTGCAGGTCGTCGACGATCTCCACCACTTCTTCGCTTGTCTTGCGCGCCCGGTCACGCTCGCGCGGGGCGTCGAGCGCGGCCAGTACCGGCGCATCGCGATCGTAGATGTCGGCGAACTTGGTCAGATTGCCGTTCACGTCCACCCCATAGGTGAAATAGGTGATGTAGACCGGCCACTGCTTTTCCATCGGATAGCGTGTGTAGGTCCCGCTGGCAGTGATTTCTGACACTTCCTGCTGGATGACCGGCAGGTCCTCGCGCGTTTCGGCATTGCCCAGCATGGCCATCGTCATCGCCAGTTCGCGTGCGCCCTGCACGCGGATACAGCCGTGGCTGAGCGCGCGATTGTCCTGGTTGAACAGCGCCTTGGCAGGCGTGTCATGGAGGAAGATCGCATGCTCGTTGGGCATGTCGAGCTTCATCAGGCCGAGCGAATTGCCCGCCCCCGGCTGCTGCACCACGCTGACCCAGCCATTCGCGCCCTTGGTCGCCTTGTAGCCATTGGCGCGCGCCCAGGCGGGGTTGTTGAGCACTTTCGCGCCCAGTCCTTCGCCCTTCACGATCGATTGCGGAACGGTCCAGGTCGGGTTGAAGATCACCGCCTCGACCATTTCGGAGAGTTGCGGCGTGGCGGTGCGACCGGCCTTGCCCACCACCACGCGATAATTCTTGATGATCCGGTCGTTCACCGTCAGTCGCAGCTGGTATTCGGGGACATTGGTCAGCAGGTACTGCTTGCCCAGATCGCGCGCCAGCCAGCGCCAGCGATCCATATTGGCGCGGATCAGCTTGCGCTTTGCCGGATCGGTGGTCTTCGCCAGCTCGGTCTTGAGCCGCGCATAGTCGGGCGACACCGGGTTGAGCGCAGCCAGCGTGCCCGCGATATCGCCACTCTCGACCGCCTGTTCGAGCAGGCGATGCGAGGGCAGGACATCGGGGTCGGGATCGACCACGAACCACTGGCGCCGCGCGTCCATCGGCGTGCGCCCGTCGCGCAGATCCTCGACCAGCCAGATGAAGATCTGGCTCGCGATGTCATTCAGCGCCGCGCCTTCGCCCGCGGCGATTGCAGCGGACAGCTCGGCACTGCGGTAATCGGCAGGCACCAGCCCCTCGGCTTCGACAGTGGGGATGAAGGCCAGCAGCTTTTTCGCCTGCGGGATGCTCCATTCGCGGACCATCACCGGCAATTTCTGGACCACCTCGCCCGACGCCGTGCGGATATCGCCGAAGCTGTCCTCGACGCTCGGCGAGGTCGCCCCCGTCGGGGTCCCCGCGGTGTAATCGGGCAGTTTCTCGGTCACCTTCGCCGGTTCGGGCGGCAGCAGGTCTTCGGGCGCATTGTCCTGCGCCATTACCGAAGTTGCACACAGCGCCGCACCCATTGCGGAGCCGAAAATCAGACGGAAGCGTGTCATAAGTCCTACCAGATGCACCCCGCGCCCCTGTAGCGCGTATGGGGGGATATTAGTCCAATGCGCCAAGCTAATCCAATATCCCGGCTTTCGCAGTGCTGAATTACCGGTGACGGTTGCAGGATGCGCGGATAGAGCCGTGCGGTGACCCGCGACCATGTCCTGCTTCCTGTCTTCATGGCCGCGCTGGCGGTTGCCAGCCTGTCGCTGATGGATGCCTTCATGAAGAGCGCCGCACTGGCGGTAGGGGCACTCACCGCTTCGTGGCTGCGGTCGGTAATCGGTACGGGAATTGCGCTGCCGCTATGGCTGGCGCGCGGCGGCCGCTGGCCGCAGCGGCATGTGCTCAAATTGCATCTGCAGCGCTCGGTGGTCGCCACCTTCATGGCACTGGCCTTTTTCTATGCGCTTACCAAGCTGCCGCTGGCGGAAGCGATCGCGATCAGCTTCATTGCCCCGCTCATCGCGCTCTATCTCGCGCGCATCCTGCTAGGCGAGACCATTCGCAGGGAAGCGATCGCGGCGTCGCTGCTCGGTTTCGCGGGGACGCTGGTCATCGTCGGCGGCAAGATCGGGCAGGCCGATTTCGACCGCGATGCGGCGCTGGGGCTCGCCGCCATGCTCTTCTCGGCACTGCTCTATGCCTATGGGTTCATCCTTATCCGGCGCCAGTCGCAGGTTGCCGGCCCGGCCGAGATCGCCACCTTCCATTCGGGTGTCTCGGTGGTCCTGCTGGGCGTGGCCGCGCCGTTCGTGTTCGAAATGCCCGATAGAGCCACTTTGATCGATCTTGGCGCCGCCGCGGCGCTGACCGTGGCCGGGGCGATGGCCTTTGCCTGGGCCTATGCCCGCGCCGAGGCGCAAGTGCTGGTCCCGCTCGAATATTCGGGTTTCCTGTGGGCTTCCCTGTTCGGCTGGCTGTTCTTTGCCGAGCAGCTCACTCTGCCGACCGTGATCGGAACGGCGATTATCATCGCATCGTGTTGGCTGGCGACCCGCAGGCCCCGCGCGGCAGCGATGCCCCAGCTGCCCTAGCGCGCCTGTTCGACTGTAGCGGCGCGAACCGGCTGGTCGGCAAAGGTGAAAGCGGCGGTAAAGCATCCCGCCACGCCCAATGCCACCGCGGTGACGGCGATCCGCAAGGACCGTCGAGACCTGTCGCCGGCATCGAAAAACGAAGGCATTCAAATTACTCCTCATGCGGCCCTGGTGCCGGTGCGGGGTCAACGCCCCGATTCTGGCACACCAAGCGCACAAATCGCGCAAGGGTTCCTGCGAATACGCGATGTTGCACCGCCGCACACTTGATTTTTGCGGCGTTCCGGCGCAGGTGCGCGGCACATTCTGCAGTCCCGGCCATTGGGCAGGTGACGGCTCTCAAAAGAAAGGATCAACGCGCGCATGACCCAGGTCGGTAAGGACACGCTCGGAACCCGCTCAACCCTCACCGTGAACGGCAAGGACTACGCTTATTATTCCTTCGCCAAGGCGGAAGAAAAGATCGGCGACGTGTCGAAGCTGCCCTTCAGTCTCAAGGTCCTGCTCGAGAACATGCTGCGCTTCGAGGACGGTGGCTTCACCGTCTCGACCGATGACGCGCAGGCGATCGCCGACTGGCAGAAGAACCCGGCGACCGGCAAGGAAATCCAGTACCGCCCCGCGCGCGTGCTGCTCCAGGATTTCACCGGCGTGCCCTGCGTGGTCGACCTCGCCGCGATGCGCGATGCGATTTCCAAGCTCGGCGGTGACACCGCCAAGATCAACCCGCAGGTTCCCGTGAACCTGGTGATCGACCACTCGGTCATGGTCGATGAATTCGGCCACCCCAAGGCGTTCGAGAAGAACGTCGAGCTCGAATATGCCCGCAATGCGGAGCGTTACGACTTCCTCAAATGGGGATCGAAGAGCTTCGAGAACTTCTCCGCCGTGCCCCCGGGCACGGGCATCTGCCACCAGGTGAACCTGGAATATATCGGCAAGGGCGTATGGTCGACCGACGACCCCGACGGCAACGCAGTCGCCTATCCCGACACCTGCGTCGGCACCGACAGCCACACCACCATGATCAACGGCCTCGGCGTGCTGGGCTGGGGTGTCGGCGGGATTGAGGCCGAAGCTGCCATGCTCGGCCAGCCGATCTCGATGCTGATCCCCGAAGTGGTCGGCTTCAAACTGACCGGCGCGATGGCCGAAGGCGTTACCGCCACCGACCTCGTGCTGACCTGCGTGCAGATGCTGCGCGAAGTCGGCGTGGTCGGCCGTTTCGTGGAATTCTACGGCGACGGCGTCGCCAATCTCAGCCTCGCCGACCGCGCCACGATCGCCAATATGGCGCCCGAATACGGCGCGACCTGCGGGTTCTTCGGTATCGACGAGAAGACGCTCGAATACATGCGCCTCACCGGCCGCGACGAGGAAACCATCGCGCTGGTCGAAGCCTATTCGAAAGAACAGGGCATGTGGTTCACGCCCGAGGCCGAGCCGGTCTTCACCAAGACGCTCGATCTCGACGTGTCCAAGGTCGTCCCCAGCCTCGCGGGGCCCAAGCGTCCGCAGGACCGCGTGGCGCTGCCGGAGGTCGACGAGCTGTTCAATTCGGATCTCGAGAAGATCTACAAGAAGAGCGCGCCGGTCCGCGTCGAAGTCGAAAACACGCATCACGATATCGGCGATGGCGACGTGGTCATTGCCGCGATCACCAGCTGCACCAACACCTCCAACCCCGATGTGCTGATCGCTGCCGGCCTCGTGGCCAAGAAGGCGCATGAAAAGGGCCTTAAGCCCAAGCCGTGGGTCAAGACCAGCCTCGCACCCGGTTCGCAGGTGGTCACCGACTATCTGGTCAAATCCGGCCTGCAGGAAGACCTCAACGCCATGGGATTCGATCTTGTCGGCTATGGCTGCACCACCTGCATCGGCAACTCGGGCCCGCTCGCCCCGCCGATCAGCAAGGCGATCAACAATAACGACATCGTCGCCGCCAGCGTTCTGTCGGGCAACCGCAATTTCGAAGGCCGCGTGTCGCCCGACGTGCGCGCCAACTTCCTTGCCTCGCCGCCGCTGGTGGTCGCCTATTCGATCCTCGGCACGGTGACCAAGGACATCACCGACACCCCGGTCGGCCAGGATCAGCAGGGCAACGACGTGATGCTGGCCGACATCTGGCCGAGCAATGCCGAGGTGCGCGAACATCGCGCCGCCAATATCGACCGCGAGATGTTCGTCACCCGCTATGCCGACGTCTACAAGGGCGACGAGCACTGGCAGGCGATCAATGTCGAAGCCAGCGACACCTATCGCTGGAATCCGACCAGCACCTATGTCGCCAGCCCGCCCTTCTTCGAAGACATGGAAATGACGCCTGCGCCGGTGACCGACATCACCGACGCGAAGCCGCTGGCGATCCTCGGCGATTCGGTCACCACCGACCACATCTCGCCCGCCGGCTCGATCAAGGAAGACAGCCCTGCGGGTTCCTATTTGCAGAGCCACCAGGTCGCCAAGCAGGACTTCAACTCCTACGGCTCGCGCCGCGGCAACCACGACGTGATGATGCGCGGCACCTTCGCCAACATCCGCATCAAGAACGAAATGGTCCCCGGCGTCGAAGGCGGCGTGACGACCTACAATGGCGAGCAGATGCCGATCTACGATGCGGCAATGAAGCACAAGGAAGACGGCACCCCACTGGTGGTCGTTGCCGGCAAGGAATACGGCACGGGTTCGAGCCGCGACTGGGCGGCCAAGGGCACCATCCTGCTGGGCGTCAAGGCGGTCATGGTCGAAAGCTACGAGCGTATCCACCGCTCGAACCTGATCGGGATGGGCGTGCTGCCGCTGCAGTTCAAGGATGGCGATACGCGCAACACGCTGGGCCTGACCGCGACCGACAGCTTCACGATCAAGGGCCTCGCCGATCTCAGCCCGAGCCAGGACGTTGAAGTCGAGGTGACCCGCGAGGATGGCTCGACGTTCAGCTTCACGGCGCTGTGCCGCATCGATACTGCGAACGAGATGGAGTATTACCGCAATGGCGGCATCCTTCATTACGTCCTGCGCAAGCTCGCCGCGGCCTGATCCGACAGGTACGGTAGCGCTCCGGTAGCATGTCGGTCTTTGACCGCCTGTCACAGCTGCTGGGGCGCGCCGAACCCGATCCGCAGGCCGATCCCGCCATCATGCGCGCGATCGGCACTACGGTTCGCGAACGGCTGCTGGCCGACCCGCGTGTCGAACCGCGCGGCGGGGGGAAAGCCGACCTGTTCCTGATTCGCGGACTGCTGACGCAGCAGCAATGCCGCAAGCTGATCGCGGTGATCGACAGCCGCATCCAGCCTTCGGTGCTGTTTTCGGACAAGGCATCGCCGCGCGGACGCACCAGCTCGACCCACTTCTTCGCCAAGGACATGCCCGAAACGAAGGCGCTGGCGCGCAAGATCGGCGCGGTTACCGGCATCGCGCCGGTCCATGCCGAGCCACTGCAAGGCCAGCGCTATCGCGAAGGCGAGGAATATCGCCACCACCGCGACCATTTCCGCCCCGACCGCCCGCACTGGCAGGTCGAGCGGCGACGCGGCGGGCAGCGCAGCTGGACCGCGATGGTCTATCTCAATGCGGTAGACAGCGGCGGCGAAACCGAATTTCCCGAGCTGGACCTCAAGATCGTTCCCGAACCCGGCCTGCTGGTGATGTGGGACAATATGGACCGCAGCGGGCAGCCCAACCGCGCGACGCGCCATGCCGCGCTAGCCGTTGGCGCAGGCACGAAATACGTCGTAACGCAGTGGTATCGGCAAGGCGAATGGAGCCTCAGCCAGCGCGATTGAGCGCGATCGGCGTGGGCCTTAGGCCGCGCGTTTGATGCGAAACTTGCGGCGCCCGAGGATCGCGGCAGCGGCAAAGCCGAACAGCGCCATCATCGGCGGGGCGGGCACATCGGTGCCGCTGCTGCTGCCCGAGGTCGACGAACTGGTCGAGGACGAGGTCGAGCTCGATGTCGAGGTGGAAGACGAAGTCGAACTCGACGTGCTCGTCGAGGACGAGCTGCTCGTGCTGGTGGTGACGTTGCCGCTCGAAGTCGAGACTTCGCCGGTCGAGGTCGAGACGCTGCCAGTGGAAGTCGACACTTCGCCGGTGGAGGTGGAAACTTCGCCGGTGGAGGTCGAGATCGACCCGGTCGAAGTCGAGGTCGAAGTGCCGCCGGTCGAGGTGGTCGTGGAGACGTCGACGATCACATCGGGCGTGTCGCCGCCGGTGGTGGTGGTCGAATTGACGATCACGCTGCCGCCGCCGCTCGATCCGGAAAAGAAGCCGCCGAAGAAACCGCCGCCACCGAAGCCGCCGCCGCCCGAAGTGCTGCTGCCGCCGATCGAGCGCGATGCGCCGCCACCGCGTACCGGCGCGGCTGCGGGCAGCGGCGGGACGGGAACGGGCGCCATCGCCTGGCGATAGACGGGCGGGCAGATATTGTTCGGGCTGTTGGCCGCTGCGGGCGAATCGGCGGGCACGCATTCGACGGGGCGCGGAATCGTCCGCGCCCGCGGCACGGTCGGCCGGGGTACGGCGCGCGGGGTCGCCTGCTTGACGTATTTGACCGCCTTCGACTTATATTGCGGATTGTCGGAGATCGGACGCTCGGCAACATGCACCGCACCGCCCGCAAGCAGCGCGCCACCCGCCGCGGTGGCCGAGAGTTTGGCGAGAGCTGACTTGACAGACATAACTGTGACTTCCTGTTGCGACCGAGGAAAAGGGTTCTTTTTCCGTCCCTTACCACGATCCGGATGTACTCCGGCGAATCCCTTCCTCGGGGACTCGCCAATCTTTACGTTTCGCGGTACGCCTAGAAAGTAAATTTTTCGCCGAAATGCGAGCTTTGCGCAAGCCCCGTCCCGTTTCGGGACCGTCCAGCGGTGCTTTCCTACCGCTGCGGTAACCTCATTTGTCGAACATGTTTCCCTGCGGTGTGGAGGGCGGGGCCAGCCCCAGATGCAGCCAGCCGCCATCGTTGAGACAGCGCCCGCGCGCGGTCCGCGCGATCAGGCCGAGCTGGATGAGATAGGGCTCGATCACCTCCTCGACCGTGTCGCGCGGCTCGCTGAGACCCGCCGCGAGCGTTTCCACCCCGACCGGCCCGCCCTTGTAGGTGGTGGCGATCATGGTGAGATAGCGCCGGTCCATCGCATCGAGACCGAGGCTGTCGACCTCGAGCCGGGTGAGCGCATCGTCGGCCACGCGGCTGGTCACCACCGCCTCGCCCAGCACGCTGGCGAAATCGCGCACGCGGCGCATCAGCCGCCCCGCCACGCGCGGCGTCCCGCGGCTGCGGCGGGCGATCTCGCGCGCGCCGCCCTCGTCGATCCCCATGCCGAGCAGCCCGGCACCGCGCGTGACGACGCGGAGCAGTTCGTCCTCGGTGTAGAAATTGAGCCGCACCGGGATGCCGAAGCGGTCGCGCAGCGGCGTGGTCAGCAAGCCCTGCCGCGTGGTCGCGCCGACCAGCGTGAACGGCGGCAGGTCGATCCGCACGCTGCGCGCAGATGGTCCCTCGCCGATGATGATGTCGAGCGCGCGGTCTTCCATCGCCGGGTAAAGCACTTCCTCGACCACCGGATTGAGCCGGTGGATCTCGTCGATGAACAATACGTCGTGCGGCTCGAGATTGGTCAGCAACGCGGCGAGGTCGCCTGCTTTGGCGATCACCGGCCCGCTGGTGGCGCGGAAGCCCACGCCCAATTCCTTGGCGACGATCTGCGCCAGCGTGGTCTTGCCCAGCCCCGGCGGGCCGAAGAACAGCACATGATCCATCGCCTCGCCGCGGCCCTTCGCGGCCTCAACGAAGACGCGCAGGTTCTCGCGCGCCGCCTTCTGCCCGACGAATTCGGCGAGGCTCTTGGGGCGCAGCGCGGCGTCGGGGTCTTCGGCCTGGCGCTCGGGGGAGTGGATGGGGACGGGTTCGGTCATTGCGCGCCCTCGATCATAATGCCTGCGCCGATGACAAATGAGATGACCGACAAAACAGAGAGGAGGAACCCAAAGCCGCCAAGCGCCTCTCCATCGCGAATTTTTGTAGCATCAAGGGTTTCGAGCTTCTCAAGATCCCTCAGCCTCAGGGCAAGCTTGATGTCCTTCGCAAGAAGAGACTTGGTATGTGCAATCTTCAAGAATGCTGAAGCCAAAATCGCGGAAACGATCAACGCTAATAGCGCCCCTATAAGAAGCCATATTCCTGACCAAAGCCGTGATTGTGGGTCAAATTCAATTGCGTTGAGCGAGGCGACTAGCGCACCGGCATTGATTGTGAGACAGGTGGTCACAGACCACCTTAAGAGGACTGCCCCCTGTTCACGAAAGTGCGACCCTTGATTCGCAGCCTCTTCAATTAGGACCTCGCACTTCTGCCAAATTATCTCAGTTGTTGCTGCGATTGCCTCTGAATTATCTGGAGCGCGGGTCATCAAAACGGGTTCACCGTATAGCCCGCCTGCTGCAATTGCGCATGGGCGGTCATGGCGGAGAGCGCTAGTTCGGCGCCCGGGATGAGATCCGTCTCGGCCACGCCATGGACCGCCGCGCTCTGGCCGCAGACGATGAAGCGCACACCGTAATCGAGCAGTTGCGTGACCATCGCGCGCGAGCCGTTCTCCTCGGCGTCGAGCAAATCCTTCACCGCGCCGCCATGCACCACCACTGCGATCCGCATGTTCGCCGGGTCGACCGCGTGCGAGGCGTGCATGTTGATGAACCGTGCAGCGCTTTCGAACCCGCGGTTGCGCGTGCCTGCTTTGGCCTGGTCGGCGACGTCGAAGGCAATCGCGAATTCGGTATCGGGAGCGAAGGTTCCAACGCCTTCGACCGGAGCGTGGGCACCGAACTCCTCGAAGATCGGCCCGGTGCGAAACGCGCTCATGTCCTGCGCGCCTGCCGCGCTGGCAAGCAGCGCGCCCGCGGCCGCCAGTATCGTGAAGCGTATCGCCGTCATCGTCATCCTGCCGCCTTCTTCAATGCCACGCGGATCAACTCGCCCTCGCCCGCACCCTCGCCCAGTTCGCCCTGCGCCGCGGCCACTGCGCGCGCGGCGACTGCGGGCTTGAAGCCGAGGTTCTCCAGCGCGCTCACCGCATCGGCACTGGCGCCGCCCGCCGGAGTTGCGCCCGGACCAGTGCCCACCGTCCCGCCACCCGGCAGCGCGCCTGCCTTGTCCTTCAGTTCGTTGACGATCCGCCCCGCCAGTTTCGGCCCGACGCCGTTGGCGCGCGCGACCGTGGCGGCATCGCCCTGCGCGCAGGCCTGCTGCACTTCGCCGATCGACAGCGCCGAGAGGATCGCCAGCGCGACCTTGCTGCCCACGCCCTGCACCTGCGTCAGCAGGCGGAACCAGTCGCGCTCCACCGCCTCGGCGAAACCGAGCAGGCGCATGTCGTTCTCGCTCACCTGCAGATCGGTAAAGACAGTGCAGGCTTCGCCCACCTCGCCCAGTGCGGCGAGCGTCTTGGACGAGCAATGCACCAGATAGCCGACGCCCGCGACGTCGATCACCGCCCAGTCGGTACCGGTTTCGTCGAGCAGGCCCTTCAGCTTCGCAATCATGGTTTGTTCTTGGGCTTCAAGAAGGATTTGGTCCAGCGAGAATGGACAGGCGCCCACAGTTGCGGGCATGAGACGAGGCATGAGCTGGAATACATTCGGACGGACGCTGCGCTTCACCACTTGGGGCGAGAGCCATGGACCCGCGATCGGGGCGGTGGTCGACGGGTGCCCGCCGGGGCTGGCATTGGCCGAGGAAGACATCCAGCCCTTCCTCGATGCGCGCAAGCCGGGGCAGAACAAGTTCACCACCCAGCGCAAGGAACCCGATGCGGTGCGCATCCTGTCAGGCGTGTTCGAAGGCACCACCACGGGCACGCCGATCTCGCTGCTGATCGAGAACACCGACCAGCGGTCGAAGGATTATTCCGAGATCGCCAATACCTACCGCCCCGGCCATGCCGATTACGCCTATGATGCGAAATACGGGCTGCGCGACTATCGCGGGGGCGGGCGCAGCAGCGCACGCGAAACCGCGATGCGCGTGGCTGCGGGCGCAGTGGCGAGGCTGGTGATCCCCGAGGTTTCGATCCTCGCCTATGTCGCCGAAATCGGCGGCGATGTGGTGGACCCGGCGAAATTCGATGCCGACGAGATCGCGCGCAATCCCTTCTGGTGCCCCGATGCGGTCGCCGCGAAACGCTGGGAAGCGCTGGTCGACGAGGCACGCAAGGCGGGGTCCTCGCTGGGCGCGGTGGTCGAATGCGTCGCCACCGGCGTGCCCGCCGGATGGGGCGCGCCGATATATGCCAAGCTCGACAGCGATCTGGCGGCAGGGATGATGAGCATCAATGCGGTCAAGGGCGTCGAAATCGGCGACGGCTTCGGCGCGGCGCGGCTGACCGGCGAACAGAACGCCGACCCGATGCAACCCGGCAATGACGGCCCGCGTTTCGCCGCCAACCATGCCGGGGGGATCGCCGGGGGCATTTCGACCGGCCAGCCGGTTACCTGCCGCGTCGCGTTCAAGCCGACCAGTTCGATCCTCACGCCCGTGGACAGTATCACACGCGGCGGCGAGGCGACCGAAGTGCGCACCAAGGGGCGCCACGATCCCTGCGTCGGCATCCGCGGCACCCCGGTGGTCGAAGCGATGATGGCGCTGGTGCTGGCCGACCACAAGCTGCTGCACCGGGCGCAATGCGGCTGAAACGCGCGTGGGCTGCTCCATATGGCAACCCTATTGCCCTGTTCGAACAAGCGGGTAGGAAGGCCCTGTGACACCCGGCAAGCATCCCCAGGAAGAGGAACGGCTGCGCGAACTGCGCCGCTATGGCATTCTCGATACCGAACGCGAGCGCGATTTCGACGAGATCGTCGAACTGGCTTCCGAACTGTGCGGCAAGGCGGTCTCGGTGGTGAATTTCATCGATGACGACCGCCAGTGGTTCAAGGCCGAAGTCGGCCTCGGCGTGCGCTCGACCCCGCTCGACACCAGCCTGTGCGGCCATGTGATCCTGCAGGACGATTTCGTTGAGATCCCCGACACGCTGGCCGATCCGCGCATGGCGGACAATCCGCTGTGCACCGAGGAGCCGGGGTTCCGTTTCTACGCGGGCGCGGTGCTCAAGGGCGCGAACGGCCTGCCGCTGGGTACGCTCTGCGTGCTCGATCACACTCCCGGCACACTCAACGACACCCAGCGCCGCGTGATGAAGGTCCTCGCGCGGCAGGTGATGCGCGAGCTCGACCTGCGGCTGTCACTGGAGCGCGAGACCGCGCTGCGCCGCGAGATCGACCACCGGGTCAAGAACTCGCTCGCTTCGCTGGGGGCGATCCTCGCGATGCAGGCGCGGCGCTCGGACGACCCCGCGGTGCGCGCAGTGCTCGAGGAAGCCGGCGGGCGCGTCCGCGCGCTTGCCTCGCTGCATGCTGAGCTGCACGGCTTCGACGATGGCCGCAGCGTCGATATCTCGTCGCTGTTCAACCGGGTCGAAACCGATTTCCGCCAATTGCTGCCCAAGGGCATCCAGCTTGCCATCACGGTCAAGGGCGACCGGGCCAGCGCCGAGCTGGCCAATGCGCTGCTGCTGACGGTCAACGAATTCGTTTCCAACGCACTGAAGCACGGGTTTCCCGATGGCACGGGGACGATTGCGGCGCGGATCGCGGTCAATGCCGAAGGCTGGTCGCTGGTGTGCAGCGACAATGGCGGCGCCGATGACGAGGCGGCCGATCGCGCAGCGGCGGGAGCGGGTCTGGGCACGCGCGTGATCGCCTCGCTCGCGCATTCGATCGGCGCGCAACCTGCCTGGCGTGCGGTGGATGGCGGGATGCAGCTGACCCTACGCGGCGAGCGTCAGGACGACAGCTGAGCCGCGCGTCGAAGCTTTCGCAGCCGGAAAACATCGTTCCACGTCTGTGATAGAAAATTCCGATGCTCGCAATCGCAACATATCGCTTTTGTGCATCGCAACAATGCCTATCTGACACTCTCGAGTTTCAACCCGAACAACGGAGTACACCCATGGGTATCATCGGATCGCAGATCAAACCGTTCACCGCCACCGCCTTCCAGGCCGGCAAGGACTTTTTCGAAGTCACCGACGAAGACGTGAAGGGCAAGTGGGCCATTTTCTTCTTCTACCCGGCCGACTTCACTTTCGTATGCCCGACCGAGCTCGAAGACCTCGGCGAGCAGTATGCGATGCTCCAGAAGATGGACGTCGAAGTCTATGGCGTGTCGACCGACACCCATTTCAGCCACAAGGCTTGGCACGACACCTCGGAAAAGATCGGCAAGCTGCAGTTCCCCTTCCTGGGTGACCAGAACCACGTCCTCGCACGCAATTTCGACGTGCTGCGTGAAGGCGTCGGTCTTGCCGACCGGGCGACCTTCGTGGTCGATCCCGATGGCGTGATCCAGATCATGGAACAGACCTGCGAAGGCGTCGGCCGCAATGCCAACGAACTCGCGCGCAAGATCAAGGCGGCACAGTACGTCCGCGCCAACCCCGGTCAGGTCTGCCCGGCAGCCTGGGAAGAAGGCAGCGACACGCTGGCTCCCTCGCTCGACCTCGTCGGCAAGATCTAGGCGTTAAGCCAAGCGAAAGATCGGGCGTCCTAGCGGCGCCCGCACAAGAGCCCGGGATTCGTCCCGGGTCACTGGAAGGCCCGGGGCACCCCCCTCCCCCCGCCCCGGGCCTTTTCCTTCCCCGAATTTTCGAATGTCCGTTTCCCTTCCCGCCCGGAGTCCGCCCATGCTCGACGCAACGATGACCCAGCAACTCAAGACCTATCTCGCCAATCTGCGCGAGCCGGTCGAGCTCGTCGCCTCGCTCGGCGATGACGACAAGAGCGCGCAGACGCGCGAACTGCTCGAGGAAATTGCCGCGCTGCACGATCTCGTCAGCGCGAGCTTCGACGGAACCGACGAGCGCAAGCCCAGCTTCGTGATCCGCCGCGGCAGCGATGCGGAGAAATGGGTCCGCTTCGCAGGGCTGCCGATGGGGCACGAGTTTACCTCGCTGGTGCTTGCGCTGCTGTGGGCCGGCGGGCATCCGCCCAAGGTCGATGCCGACCTGCTCGAACAGGTCCGCGGGCTGGAGGGCGATTTCAATTTCGAGATGTATTTCTCGCTGTCGTGCCACAATTGCCCCGACGTGGTGCAGGCGCTGACGCTGATGGCGCTGGAAAACTCGCGCATCACCGCCACGCTGATCGAGGGCGGCACCTTCCAGGACGAGGTCGAGCGCCGCGATATCATGGCGGTGCCCGCGACCTTCCTCAACGGCGAACCCTTCTATAACGGCAAGCTCGAACTGGCCGAAATCCTCGCCAAGATCGACAAGGGCAGCGAAGCCAAGGCAGCCGAAAAACTGGCCGCCAAGGATCCGTTCGAAGTGCTGGTGGTGGGCGGCGGGCCCGCAGGCGCGGCGACCGCGATCTACACCGCGCGCAAGGGTTTCCGCACCGGCATCGCCGCCGAACGCTTCGGCGGGCAGTTGCACGATACGCTCGGCATCGAGAACCTGCCCGGCACGCCCTATACCGAAGGGCCCAAACTGGCGGGCGAGCTCAAGCGCCATGTCGGCGAATACGACATCGATGTGATGGACCTCGCACGCGCAGTGAAGCTGGTGCCTGCCAAGCAGGAAGGCGGCCTGCACACGGTCGAACTGGGCAATGGCGCGCGCCTGAAAGCACGCAGCCTGATCCTCGCGACCGGTGCGCGCTGGCGCAATCTCGGCGTGCCCGGCGAAGCCGAATATCGCAACAAGGGCGTCGCCTATTGCCCGCATTGCGACGGTCCGCTGTTCAAGGGCAAGCGCATCGCGGTCAT
The DNA here is from genome assembly GCF_036867055.1 of Qipengyuania sp. Mu-71. Taxonomy (NCBI): domain Bacteria; kingdom Pseudomonadati; phylum Pseudomonadota; class Alphaproteobacteria; order Sphingomonadales; family Erythrobacteraceae; genus Qipengyuania; species Qipengyuania sp. Mu-71. The sequence goes on from NZ_JBAJHR010000001.1 coordinate 2,335,634, forward strand.
CGGCGGCGGCAATTCGGGCGTCGAAGCGGCGATCGACCTGGCCAAGATCGTCGGCCATGTGACGCTGGTCGAATATGACGACAAGCTGCGCGCCGACGAAGTGCTGCAGGCCAAGCTGCGCAGCATGGACAATGTCGAGATCGTCACCAGCGGCCAGACGACCGAGATCACCGGCCGTGACGGCAAGGTCGACGGGATGATCGTAAAGGACCGCGCAACCGGCGACGAACGCCGTATCGAACTCGAAGGCGTGTTCATCCAGATCGGTCTCGTGCCCAATACCGAGTGGCTGCAGGACAGCGGGCTTGAACTGACCAAGCATGGCGAGATCGCCACCAACGAGGAAGGCCGCAGCAATCTGCCCGGTATCTTCGGGGCGGGCGATGTGACCGACGTACCGTACAAGCAGATCGTGGTGGCAATGGGCGAAGGTTCGAAAGCGGGCCTGTCGGCTTTCGACTACCTGATCCGCACCGAACCGGTCGAGGACATCGCGCAAGCGGCCTAGACTTCCGCCTTTCCCCTCCCTGACTTGCGAATATATAGAATTGAAGTAGTATTCGCGAGCTGGGAGGGGGGCAAATTGACGAATAATAGAAAATTTATATCGGCTTTGGCCGTGACGGCACTTGCCGCATCCTGCACTGGTTCCGGGGATGACGGGCGTGGCCCAGCTAGCGTACCGGTAGAAACCCCGACGCCCGTCCCCACGCCGCCGCCACCACCACCACCTCCTCCTCCGCCACCTCCACCGCCGCCAGTTCCCGATCCGCCACCCTCACCGACACCCACGTGGACGGGTTCGCCGGTCCTGCCGCCGCGCACAGGCGTACAGCCCGCTCAAATCGAGCCGACTGTCGCGGGAAGTTCCGGATACGATAGCTACGCGATGCTGGTGCAGGCCCATTCGGAGGCCGCAAACTGGCTCACCGGAGGCGACAGCGGCACGCTGACGGAAGAAGGGCTGCAGTCGATCCTGGGGGCGTGCGAGGAATTGAATGTCCGCCCCCGCGCTTGTGCTTCCAGAATTGTCAATCGTACCCGTCCCTTCGAGACCATGCGCGATGAGGCAGCTGCAGAGGCAGCACTGCTCTTGCGGGAATGCAGCGCATCGCAAACTCTCGGGGAATGCCGGCAGGATATCGAGGACGCCCGGTACGTCCGGGACCAGAACATCGGCCTAGCCGAACCGGCCACTCTCCAGATGCGCCAGTCCGAGCGGATTGATTGGCTGGTGTCGATAAAATCGACCGATCTCGGGTTCGATCCGGGTCGGCGCAACATCACCGTGCCCTCTCCGACCGAGGCCGATCCTGACCGCCGCGCACGCGTCGAAAACGCAATCGCCTATACCGAGAACACCTGTTTCGTTCTGGAATACGACCCGCAGGAATTCAACGTGGCGGCAGATCGCAGCTGCCCGGAATACCGGGGTGGTTCCATTCCCTACACCGCCAAGTGGAAGGTGAAGCCGCTGAAATCCGGTGAGCGGCAAATCTCCGTCAGTGCGGTGTATGTCCGCGATGGCCGCGAATTCGCCACTGCAACGGTCCCGCCCAGCCCGTTCAAGATTGAGGTGGAAGACTGGAAAATAGCGTGGATCAAGGATCTTGAACTGTGGCAGCAGCTCCTTGCCGCAGTCGGACTGATATTTACCACGGTAATGGGGTGGAAAATCTGGCAGCTGTTTCGGGGACGGAATAAATCCGGTCCAGGCGAGGCATAACGGGTCGTCCCGTGCTTCGCGCGCCTCGACGAGTGATCGCACAAGACAATCAATTCGACGCAATTAATCGATTGGACGAATTACAGGGATTGGCCCATTCCTTCATCTGTAAGATTTTCCGAGTCTAGATGGAGAGATGAACGATGGACGCTAAAACCGGTGAGATGAGTGGCTGCCCCTTCAGTGGCAACGGGGGCACGCGTGACCTCCTCGGTCGCAACAATCGCGACTGGTGGCCCGACCAGCTGCAGATCGAAATCCTCCAGACGGGCGGGCGCAATCCCGACCCGATGGGCGACGATTTCGACTATTGCGAGGCCTTCAACGCGCTCGACTATGCTGCGGTGAAACGCGATCTGACCGCGCTGATGACCGACAGCCAGGAATGGTGGCCGGCGGATTACGGGCACTATGGCCCGTTCTTCATCCGCATGGCGTGGCACGCGGCGGGTACCTATCGCACCGGCGACGGCCGCGGCGGCGCCTCGAGCGGGCAGCAGCGCTTCGCCCCGCTCAACAGCTGGCCCGACAATGGCAATCTCGACAAGGCCCGGCGCCTGCTGTGGCCGATCAAGCAGAAATACGGCAAGCACCTCAGCTGGGCCGACCTGTTCGTGCTTACCGGCAATGTCGCGATCGAATCGATGGGCGGGCCGGTGTTCGGCTTCGGCGGCGGCCGCAAGGACGTGTTCGAACCCGAACTGGTCTATTGGGGCTCGGAAGAAAAGTGGGTCGACGAGGGCGTCGAAACGCGCATCATCCCCGATGAGGGCAAGGCGCTCGAAAACCCGCTCGCGGCGATCCAGATGGGCCTGATCTACGTCAATCCCGAAGGCCCGGGCGGCAACCCGCACGATGCCGAGGGCATGGCGCGCGACATGCGCGAAACCTTCGCCCGCATGGCAATGAACGACGAGGAAACCGTCGCGCTGACCGCGGGCGGCCACGCCTTCGGCAAGTGCCACGGCGCAGCCCCGTCGGACACGTTCGGCGGCGGTCCCGAAGGCGAAGGCCTGCACTCGATGGGCTTCGGCTGGCTGACCGACCCCGAGGAAATCGGCAAGGGTCACATCACCACTTCGGGTATCGAAGGGGCCTGGACCCCCAACCCGACGCAGTGGGGCAATGACTATTTCCGCCTGCTGTTCAAATATGACTACGAGCTCACCCAGAGCCCGGCAGGTGCGAACCAGTGGACCCCGATCAACCCCGAGCCGGAGGACATGGCGCCTGACGCGCGGGACCCGAACAAGAAGGTCCCGACGATCATGACCACCGCCGACATGGCGCTCAAGCGCGACCCCGAATATCGCAAAATTTCGGAACGCTTCCGCGACGACCAGGCGGCGCTCGACGATGCCTTTGCCCGCGCGTGGTTCAAGCTGACCCACCGCGACATGGGCCCCAAGGTCCGTTACCTGGGTCCCGACGTCCCTGGCGAAGAAATGATCTGGCAGGACCCGGTCCCCGCCGGAACCACGCCTTCGGACAGCGCCGTGGCCGAGTTCAAGAAGGCCGTGCTGGGCAACGGGCTGAGCGTTCGCGAACTGGTCAAGGCAGCTTGGGCTTCGGCTTCGACCTATCGCAATTCGGACCATCGCGGCGGCGCCAACGGCGCGCACATCCGCTTCGATGAACTGAGGAACTGGAAGATCAACGATCCCGAGGAACTCGGCAAGGTGCTGGCCAAGCTCGACGAGCTGCGCGGCGATATCTCGATGGCCGATGCCATCGTCCTGGGCGGCGCAGCCGCGATCGAGAAGGCGGCCAAGGACGGCGGCTTCGACATCACCGTACCGGTCACCACCGGCCGCGGCGATGCCCGTGAAGACCAGTTCGATGCCGAGAGCTGGGAGCCGCTCGAGCCCTTCGCCGATGGCTTCCGCAACTATCTCAAGACCAAGGCCGAGGTGAAAACCGAGGATATGCTGGTCGACCGGGCGCACCTGCTCGGCCTGTCGATGCCCGAAATGACCGTATTGGTCGGCGGCATGCGCGCGCTGGGCGCAGTGTCCAAGCACACGCAGCACGGCAATAACATCGGCGTGCTGACCGAGCGCCCCGGCGTGTTGTCGAACGACTTCTTCGTCAACCTGCTTCACATGGGCACGGTCTGGGAAGTGATCGACGAGAGCGGCGACGAGGAATTCGTCGGCAAGTGCCGTCTCAAGGGCGATGTCAAATGGCACGCCACCCGCACCGACCTCGTCTTCGGCGCGAACTCGCAATTGCGCGCCGTCGCCGAAGTCTATGCCGAGAACGGGCACGAGCGGAAGTTCGTCGACGATTTCGTCGCGGCCTGGACCAAGGTCATGGACGCCGATCGCTTTGACATCATGTATCAGAAGTATCATAATTGATGGACAGACGGCCTGGCTGGTCGTCCACCGAGAGCCCCCGACCACGTGTCGGGGGCTTTTTTGTTGTCTTCTCAACAACTTGCCCGCGAATCGCCGCGAGTAGGTGAACGGGACCGAGCGCGGTCTGAAGGCAGCCCAAGCGGGCGCAAGCGGCGCCAGTGCCGCTACGAGCTACCTAACTACCCAGCTATTTCGCGCCTCTGGCGCACAATTTGTCACATTTCGTGGGTTGTTGCCCCGCGCAGTCGCCGGCCCTGGGCCGTCCGATCAGCGTTCGCGCTTGAGGACGATATATAGCGCGCCGTCGCCGCCATGGCGCTGGTGCGCGCGGCGTACGGCGGCGATGGCGGAATGGTGGCTCGAGGCGGCGAGCCAGTCGAGCACCTTGGCGCGGATTGCCCCGCGCCGCGACGCGCGGTCCGCCGCTTCGACCGGACGCGCTTTCCCTGTCACCAGCAGGATCGTGCGCGCCCCGATGGCCCGGGCCTGCGCCACCCCGCTCATCAGGCGGTCATAGGCGGCGTCGAGATTGTGGCCATGCAGGTCGAGCGTGAGCTCGGGCTGGAGTGTCCCCGACTTGAGCCGCCGGTCCCAATGCGAATCGAGCCCGCGGTCCTGCATCGCGACCGGTTTGGGCGGCGCTACCGGCGCGGGCCGGGGTGGCGCCACGGGCGCGCGCCTGACCGGCTTGGGCGGCGCGGGCGGTTTGGACGTGACAACCGCTTTCGGCTGCACCGGTTTGCGCGGATGCAGCGGGGCCACGGTGGCAGCCAGCTTTTCCCACGCCTCCGCCTCTTCGGAAGATAAACCGCGCGGGGAACTCACCGCCGAGTTTCAAGGCGGTCGAGCGTGCCGCGTGGCAGGAGTACCAGCGCCGACCCGCGCGCGCTCATGCCGCCCGCGATCTCGCGCGCATCGGCGCCATTGCCCCAGAAGGTATCGAAGCGGTTGGCGCCCTTGATCGCGCCGCCCGTATCCTGCGCGATCCACAGGCCGTCGGCGACCGGGCGATCCATGTCGAGGAAGACCGGCGCCCCGTAGGGGACGAACAGCGGATCGACCGCGACCGAGGCTTCGCGCCGCACGGGCACGCCGAGCGAACCCAGCGGGCCATCGGTGTTGAGTTCGCGGAAGAAAATCCAGCTCTTGTTGAGCCGCATGATGTCGCGGCCGTCGGCAGGATTGTCGCGGATATATTCCATGATGCCCTGCATCGAGGTGGCATAGGGCGTGCCCTCGCCGATCATCCCGCGTTCGCGCATGACGCGCCCGATGCCGACATATTCGCGCCCGTTCTGCGCCGCATAGCCGATCCGCATCAACTCGCCATTGGGCAGGCGGACCAGCCCCGAGCCCTGGATCTGGAGAAAGAAGAATTCGACCGGATCAGCGGCCCAGGCGATCTCGAGCCCGCGATTGGCCAGCGCGCCGAGCTCGATCTGGGTGCGGTCGTAGAACAGTACGAACTTGCCGCTGGCATCATACCGACCCAGCGGCGGCCGGCCGGTGCGTTCGCTTTCGGGCATGTCTTCGGGCCATGCGCGGACGAGTTCGGGCGGCGGGGCGTAGATCGGCACGTCATAGCCGGGCGCGCGCGTGCGGCTGCCGCGTATCTCGGGTTCGAAATAGCCGGTGGCGAAGGCCGCGCCATCGCCGACCCGCGCGGTTTCGAAATAGCTGGTAAAGAAGCGCCGCGCATCGGACACCGGCCAGCTTGTCGCGGCCTCGCAGGCGGGGCGCCAGTCCTCGGCGAAAGTCAGCCCGCTCTGGTCCTCGCGCGTGAGCACGGCCGGGCAGGATTCGAGGAAGGACACAAGCGCGGTGCCCGCATCATCGGGGGTAATTCCCAGCGCATCGACATCGACCCCGCGCACCAGCGGCGAAAAAGCGGCGCTGGATACGGTACCCGGCGGCAGCGGAACCGCCACTTTGGGCGCGGTGTCGGGCACCATGCGCACGCAGGCGGCCAACATCATGGTAGCCGCGATCACCAGCAGATAGCGCATTATCCCTCCCCGGGTTGCGCGGAGCGTCAGCCCTCGTCGGTCTCGTCGAGGATCCAGTTGGGATTGGCGGCACCGACATGGCGACTGAAAGTCCACACGTCGCGGCTTTCGATCGCATCGTCGAGCGAACCGGCGATGACGGTGCCGTCGCTGTCGCGTGTCACGGCAGCGATATCGGCGACGAACAATACCGCGATGCGCGCGGTACGGCCATCGAGTTCGGCCGATCGCACGGTCGCATCCTCGATCCGGATAAGGCGGTTGTCTAGCGTTTCGCCCGCTGCCTCGCGCGCGTCGATCGCACCGGCGAAGCTGTCATAGACATCGTCATCGGTCAGCTGGCGCAGCGTGTCCTTGTCGCCCTTCCAGAAGGCTTCGAGGATCACGCCATAAGCGCTCTTCGCCCCGTCGAGGAAGCCGAGCAGGTCGAAGCCCGGTTCGGCGGCGGCAATCGCGCGGATGCCCGCTTCATTGGCCGGGGCGCGGTTGTCGCCCGCGCGCAGCACCACCGGCTGACGGACCGCGCGCGGCGCATTGTCTGCCTGCGGCGGGGTATCGCTGCGTTCGAAGCGGTGCGGAATCGCCTCTTCCTCGTGCTCCGACCGGCGGCCGAGCACCGAATAGAGCCGCAGCCCGAGAAAGGCGGCGATCATGGCGAGGATAACGATCTCGGTGATCACGGTAATAACCTGCTTCCCAACTTCATTCCGGCGGCAACGCCCCCGGCAGTCCAACATTTGTCCTGCCCTAGATAGGAAAGAAATACAAACCGACAATGGTCCTGCGATGAACGGGACGCCGCCCGGCGTGCGGTCGCGGGCTGCGGATTGCTACGCGCGCCCGACAGTGCTAGTCGCGCGCACCGACGGTCCGGCGCGGCCCATGGCAGCGCGCGCGACCAGCAAAATCGGATAATTGGAAAGCGAATTCTCATGGCCGACGAAGGCGACGTTCTCACCGACCTCAACATGGATCCCGCAGCCGGCGCCAATGGGGCCGACACGCAGCCCAGCGCAGGCGTGATCTCGCAATATATCAAGGACCTTTCGGTCGAGAACCCGAACGCCCCGGCCTGCTTCCAGTGGACCGAGCAGCCGCAGCTCGACGTGCAGGTCAATATCGCCGCCGACAAGGTCGCCGACGATGTCCATGAAGTCACGCTCAAGGTGACCTGCACCGCCAAGACCAGCCAGGGCAATCTCTACCTCATCGACCTCGACTATTGCGGGTTGATGGGCATGCGCAACCTGCCGGACGAGCACGCTCATGCGTTCCTGTTCGCCGAAGCGCCGCGCATCCTGTTCCCCTTCGCCCGCCGCGTGATTGCCGATGCCAGCCGCGATGCCGGCTTCCCGCCGCTGATGCTCGATCCGATGGATTTCGGTGCGCTCTACCAGCAGCAGCTGGCCGCGCGCGCGCAGGAACAGCAGCAGGGCGAAGGCGCGATCCCGCCCGCCGGCGAGGCATAGGGCGCTGAACCGCAGCCGGGGCTCTGACGCGTGAGCCTGCTCAAGAACGTCGGGACGATCGGCGGGCTGACCGCGGTCAGCCGCGTGTTCGGCTTCGTGCGCGACATTCTGGTCGCGCGCGTGCTGGGCGCGACGCCGATGGGCGATGCGTGGCAGCTCGCGTTCATGCTGCCCAATATCTTCCGCCGGCTGTTTGCCGAGGGCGCCTTCGCCAGCGCCTTCGTGCCGCTGTTCAACCGGCGCATGGTCGAAGGGCGAAGCGAAGCGCAGCGCTTTGCCGAAAGCGTGCTGTCGATCCTGCTGCCGATCCTGATCGTGTTCGGCGCGATCGCGATGATGGTGATGCCATGGGTGGTCGCCTATTTCGCGCCCGAGGGGCTCGAACGCGATCCCGAGGCCTTGCCGATCGCGGTGATGATGGCGCAGATCACCTTCCCCTACCTGCTGTTCATGAGCCTCGCGACGCTGGTCGCCGCAGTGCTCAATTCGCTCTCGCGCTTTGCCGCGGCGGCGGCGGCACCGATCCTGCTCAACCTCTGCCTGATCGCCGCGCTGCTCTATGGCGCCTCGCTCGGCGAAGGCGTGATGGCGCGGCGCGAAACCGCCTTCTGGCAATCGGTCGCGCTCAGCGCGTCGGGGCTGCTCCAGCTGGTTTGGCTGTCGTTCTGGATGCACCGCGCGGGCTTCCGCATCCGCATGGTTCTGCCGCGCGTGTCGCCGGGGGTGAAGGAGCTGGGCATATTGATCGTGCCCGCAGTGTTCGGCGCGGGGATCTACCAGATCAGCCGCTTCGTCGACCTGTTCTTCCTCTCCACGCTGCAGGTCGGCAGCTATACCTATCTCGCAATGGCCGACCGTTGGAACCAGTTGCCGCTGGGCATCATCGGCATCGCGCTGGGCACCGCGATCCTGCCCGCGCTGTCGCGTTATCTCGCGCGCTCCGAAGATGCCGAGGCGCAGCGCCTGCAATCGAATGCGATCGAACTGGCGATGCTGCTGACCGTGCCGGCCGCGGTCGCGCTGTTCGTTGCGGGAAGCGCCTTCACCCGCGTGTTCTTCGCCGGCGGCGCGTTCAGCGTGGAAGACGCGATGATTACCGGCACGGTGGTCAGCGGGCTGGTCATCGGCCTGCCTGCCTATGTGCTGGTCAAGGTGCTGACGCCCAATTTCTTCGCGCGCAAGGACACCCGCACCCCGGTTTTCACTGCCGCGGTCTCGCTGGTGATCACGGTGGGGCTCAACATCCTGCTGGTCCCGCGTCTTGGCGTGCTGGCGCTGGCGATAGCGGGATCGATCGGCGCATGGTGCAATGTCGCGCTGCTCTATGCGATCCTTGCGCGGCGGGGCTATTTCCGCCTGCCCACGCGGATCGCGGGGCGCATCGTGCGGATCGCCATCGCCGCGCTGGCGATGGGGGCGGCGCTGTGGCTGCTGATGGACCCGCTCGATCCGTGGTTCGACGGCACGGTGCTCGAACGCACTGGCGGGATTGCCGCGGTGACATTGACGGGCAGCGCGGTCTACGGCATCGCGGCCTTCCTTCTGGGGGTCCTCGACCGGGACACGATCGCCCGGCTGCTGCGCCGCCAGACCTGAACTTGATTGAGAGAATTCATGCGCCCTGAAATGCGGGTAGTCTCCGGCATCCAGCCCACCGGCAATCTCCACCTCGGCAATTACCTCGGGGCGATCCGCAATTGGGTGCGCATGCAGGACGAGATGAAGGACGGCGAACAATGCCTGTTCTTCCTCGCCGATATGCACGCCATTTCCATGCCGCACACCCCGGCCGAGCTGCACAAGGCCACGCTCGAAATGGCCGCGGCGGTTGTCGCCTGCGGGATCGACCCGCAGCGCAGCGTATTGTTCAACCAGGCACAGGTGCCCGCGCATGCCGAGCTGCAATGGCTGCTCAACGGCACCGCGCGGATGGGCTGGCTCAACCGCATGACGCAGTGGAAGGACAAGGCGGGCAAGAACCGCGAAGGCCAGTCGGTCGCGCTGTTCGGCTATCCCGTCCTGCAGGCCGCCGACGTCCTGCTCTATCAAACCACACATGTGCCCGTGGGCGAGGACCAGAAACAGCATCTCGAGCTGGCGCGCGACATCGCGCAGAAGTTCAACAACGATTTCGCCAGCGAGGATGCGCCGGTCTTCACCCTGCCCGAAGCGATCACTCCGCCGCAGGCTGCGCGGATCATGAGCCTGCGTGACGGGTCGAAGAAGATGAGCAAATCCGACCCCTCCGAAATGAGCCGGATCGAGCTTGCCGACGACGCCGACACGGTAATGAAGAAGGTCAAGAAGGCCAAGACCGACCCCGAACCGCTGCCGAGCGAGGCCAAGGGCCTGGTCGGCCGACCCGAAGCGCTGAACCTGGTGACCATCTATGCCGCAGTCACCGATAAGACGGTCGATGCGGTGCTGGGCGAGTTCGGCGGCGAAGGCTTTGGCAAATTCAAGCCCGCGTTGGGCGAATTGCTGGTCGAGACGCTGCGTCCGATCTCGACGCGCTTCAACGAGCTGCTCGGCGATCGCGAGGCGCTCGATGCGATCCTTGCGCGCGGTGCCAGCCATGCGCGCGAGCTGGGCCGCCCGACGCTCGATGCGGCTTACACCGCGCTCGGCCTGGTTCGCTGACGCGCGCACCGGTGCAACATATGTGAATCGGGATATTCAATCCGGGTTCATCGACGTACCGCTAAATCCCCGGACATTCGCCGCTAATCCAGCGCGGCAGATTGGCGGGCTGCACGGGCGTGGAAAATCGTGTATTCCCCGCCCGTTACTCGAAAGGTATTGAGTATGACCAACCTGAAACAGGGTTGGGGGCGCAAACTCAAGCTCGCCTCCGTTCCCATGATCCTCGCGGGCCTTGCAGCCTGTGCCACCCCGTTCAAAGCGGATGTTTCGCGCTTCCAGTCGCAGCTGCCCGCCCCGCAGGGCGAAAGCTATGCCGTGGTTGCCGATGACCCGGCGCTCGCCGGCGGGCTCGAATTCGCGCAATATGCCGATCTCGTCGAAGCGCAGATGACGCGCCTCGGCTATTCGCAGGCGGCTTCGGTCGATGACGCATCACTGCTGGTGCGGTTCGACTACACGGTCGACAAGGGCCGCGAGCGCGTGCGTTCGACGGGCTTCCGCGATCCGTTCTATTCGCCCTGGTACGGCTACACCGCACGCGGCTACCGCGCGCGTCCGGGCTATTACAGCCCGCGCTATTACGGCAGCCATTGGGGCTACGGCTTCAACGATCCGTGGTTCGGCGGGCCCGAAGTGCGCAGCTACACCGTCTATACCAGCGGCATCGATCTGAAGATCGACCGCGCGGCCACCGGCGAGCGCCTGTTCGAAGGCGAGGCGCAGGCCGTCTCGACCTCGAACCGGCTGCAATATCTGGTGCCGAACCTGGTCGAAGCGATGTTCACCGACTTCCCCGGCAATTCGGGCGAAACGGTGCGCATCTCGATCGCGCCGGAAAAGACCACCGTGCGCCGGATTGAAGACTGACGATAGCTTCCCGGACGGGATGATACGAGAGAGGGCGGTTCCGGATCGGGCCGCCCTTTTTCATGCGCGGGTCAGGCGAGTTTGGCGTGACCGCCGGTGGAACCGAACCCGCCCGCGCCGCGCGTGGTGGTGTCCAGTTCGCTGACTTCTTCCCACGCGGCCTGCGTGACCGGCGCAAGGACCAGCTGCGCTATCCGGTCGCCGCGCTGGATCGCAAAGTCGCCGGCGCCGTGATTGATCAGGATTACCTTGAGCTCGCCGCGATAATCGCTGTCGATCGTGCCCGGCGTGTTGGGCACGGTGATGCCGTGTTTCAGCGCGAGGCCCGAACGCGGGCGCACCTGGATTTCGTACCCTTGCGGGATTGCCACGGCGAGACCGGTGGCCACCGCATGCCGCTGGCCAGGCGCGATCACGCAATCTTCGGCTGCGAGCACATCCATCCCCGCCGCACCGCTGGTGGCATAGGCGGGCAGGGCCAGCCCCTCGCCATGCGGCAAGCGTTTGAGACGCACACCGACGGGATCAGTCATGGTCGTCCTCGACGGGGGCGAGCGCGGCAGCGGCGCGACGCACCAGTTCGCGCGCGACGTCTTCCTTGGGCATTTCGGGCAGGCTTTCGACCCCGCCGGACGTGACGATATGGACCTGGTTGAGATCGCCGCCCATCACGCTGTTGCCTTCATTGCTCGAGACATTGTTGGCGATGATCCAGTCGGCGCCCTTGCGCTTGCGCTTCGACTTGGCGTTTTCGATCACATTCTCGGTCTCGGCGGCGAACCCGATCAGCAAGGTCGGCCGCTTGCGCCCTGCCGCAGTGCCCGCGAGGATATCGGGGTTCTCCGCCAGGATCAGCGCGGGCGGTGCGGAGCCGCGCTTCTTCATCTTCTCGCCCGCGACATGGCGGCTCTTCCAGTCGGCGACCGCGGCGACCATGAAGGCGATATCGACCGGCAATGCGCGGCGCACTTCTTCGGCCATATCTTCGGCGGTTTCGACATCGACGCGGTCGACGCCCACCGGTGTGGGCAAATGCACCGGTCCCGCGATCAGCGTGACCCGCGCACCGGCGGCAGCGGCCATCGCGGCAATCGAAAAGCCCTGCTTTCCGCTCGACCGGTTGGCGATATAGCGCACCGGATCGATCGGTTCATGCGTCGGCCCGGCGGTGATCAGCACATGCTTGCCGTAAAGCGGGCGGTGCTCGGGATCGGGATCGAAGGCGGCCTGCCCGGCCAGCGGCGAATCGTCGAAGGCAATTTCCGCGGTCTGCACATCATTGGCGATCTGCTGCGGCATGGCGCGCGCTTCCTGCGCCGCCGGATCGAAACCGAGCGCTGCGGGATCGGTCGGCGGGGCGGACGACGCCTTGCCCTTCTTGGCAAGGATCGGCCCGGCATCGGCGCCCTCGGGGATAGGCACGTCGAGCGGATCCTGCGGACCGGGCATATCCGGCTCCGGTTCGGCTTCGGATTCTGGCTCGGCTTCGAGATCGGCCTCGATCTCGTCATGGCTGCGCTGCTCGGTCGAGCGCGGGATGATCATCGAGAGCAGTTCGCCCAGCCCGCCGCCGCCCTGTTCGGCTTCGCCCTCGTCGCCATCGGCTTCGGTGTCAGCTTCGGCCTGCTCCTCGACCTCCGCTTCCGCTTCGGGTTCGCGCGCCGTGAGGACATCGCCCACAGGCGCCTGCGCCTCCGGCGCGGCGAGCTGTGCGGCTGCAGGCGGGGCCAGTTCGGGCATTTCGATATCGAGATCGAGTTCCGCGGCGATGCGGCCGAGAATCGCGGGCGGTTCGGGCATCCGCCCGGGACCGAATTCCCCGCAGGCCATCGGACCTTCGTCGGGATCCATCACCGCGACGCCCGCCTGCCGCAGCCAATCGGCATTGCGCTGGGTCGCGTGGTGTTCCCACATCTTCACATTCATCGCCGGAACGGTCAGCACCGGCTTGTCGGTGGCGAGGATCAGCGTGGTCGCCAGATCGTCGGCAATGCCCGCCGCCATTTTCGCCAGCATATCGGCGGTGGCGGGGCATACGACCACCAGATCGGCCTCGCGGCTAAGCTGGATATGACCCATCTCGACCTCGTCTTTGAGATCGAACAGCGAGGTATAGACCTTGTTCTCGCTCAGCGCGGCGAGCGCCATCGGAGTGACGAATTGCTGGCCGCCTTCGGTCAGCACGCAGGTCACCTCGCCGCCCGCCTTGCGGATCAGGCGAACAAGCTCGCACGCCTTGTAGGCCGCGATGCCCCCGCCGATGACGAGCAGGATCCGCGGACCGCTCATGCGGTGCGCCCTGCGGCTTGAGGCATGCTCGCGCGGGTCCGCGCGGATCGGCGAATGGATACCCATTGTGTCATCGCTGCGCTTGCTAGCGCCCCCCATCGATCATGGCCAGCGGGTTGCGCTGGCGTTTTTCCCATTACACCTTAACCTTACGAGGTGAAAAAAACGGAAACGGGGGAGGTTCCGATGCATGTGATTCTAAGCGCGATACTACTCGCGCTGGCGATACTCGACCTGGTGCTGGGGACGAGCTTCCTGGTCGACCCGGACAGTGCGGCGGCCGATTTCGGCATTGCGATCGTCACGACGCACGGCGAATCGACGCTGCGCGGGGATATGACCGCGTTCTTCTATGTCACGGCCTTGTCGCTCGCCTGGGGCGCGTGGAAGCGGCGCGGCGACGTGATGCTGCCCGCGCTCGGCCTGTTCGGCATCGCGTTGACCGGTCGCCTTATCAATCTGGTGGCGCAGGGCCCCTATGAGGGCTGGATCGTGCCAGTAGGCGTGGAGGCGTTCCACTGCCTCGTCATCGTCCTGGCGATGCGGGCCTGGGGCTGGCCGAAGAGGGACGCCTGAGCGCGGCGGCGAGATCGGCGACAGCGCGCGGCAGGAAGGCGAGGCCGACCCCGTAGGCGGGAATGAACAGCCCCATCCAGTAAAGGTTCTCCTGCCGCGCAAAAATCGCGGCGGCGGCGATGAAGCCGGCGAACCACAGGCTGGCCAGCGCGCCCAGCCTGCCGCCCGCGGCAAACCAGCCGAGCAGTGGCAGCACGCCCAGCGGTCCCGCGATCCAGGTGGGGAGTGTCTGCAGCAGGGTGGAGATATGGATGCCGTAGAGCGGCAAGGCGGGGCCGAGCAGCCCGTGCCACCCGGAGGACACGAGATCGCCGGGCTGGCGGATATTCGCCACCGCTGCAGCATGCAGCGTCAGTCCGAGCGCGAGCAGCGCGAGAACCACGGCGATCGCGCGCGCCTGTCGCCGGTCTTGCGCCACCAGTGCAACCGCGCCCCACGCGAGCAGGAAAGGCAGCGCCAGTTCGCGCAGCGCCACCGCGCAGGTCGCGAGCAGGAGCCCGGCTATCGGGGCATTGCGCGCGGCAAGCGCCAGCGCGAGCGACAGCATCATCCCGGCGAGGATTTCATGGCTGAACGGGATATCGGCGATAAACGCGACCATACCGAACAGACCGGCAAGGCCCGCCCCCGCCAATCCTTCGAACCGCCCCCGATCGCGCAAGGCCACGAACCAGGCGAGGATATTGGCGGCCCACAGGACCACCGCGATGATCCGCCAGCCGTCTTCACCCCATAGCGCACTGGTCCACGCCAGCACGGGCGTGCGCACGGTCACGAAGGGGCTGGTGGGCATGGCGAAGCTGCGATGCTCGATCGCCGCCGCCGCATAGTAACCCTCGCCAGCGGCAACACGCGCATTGACTGCGCGGTAGAGGTCCATATCGACCCGCTCGCCGCGGCCAAGCCGCTCGGCGACATCCGCCTCATGCGCAGTGTTGCGCATTTCCAGCGCAAAGCTGTTCCACACAGCGGCAAGCAGCGTCACCAATACCAGCGCCAGCGCCGCCCAGCGCGGCAGGCGCGACAGCGGCCGTGCGGGCAAGGTCATGCCCGCCCCCGCGCGGAGCGCAGCAGCGAGGACAACGCCATCGGCAGGAAAGCGAGACCGATGAACATGGCCGGCGCGACCACCGCGCCCCAGTAGAAATTGTTCGCCCGCCCGGCGAGCATGAAGGCGAGGCCATAGCCAAGGTAGAGCAAAGTGCCCGTGGTCCCTGCGGGCGATTTCCACCCCGCCCAGCCGAGCACCATCAGCACGACCAGCGGACCCGCGATGGCATGCGGCAAGAAGCGCAGGTTCGAACTCAGCACGATATTGCCAAGCCAGCCCGACAGCCCGCGCAGCACCAGCCAGTCGGGGCTGGCGGGATCGCCCGGCGCGATCTGCGGCGCAAGCTGCGTCCAATGCCACGCCATCGCGCCGAGGAAGACTGCGACCAGCGCGCCCCATGCCGCGGCTTCCTTCCAGTCGCGGCGCCACACGGCCATTGCCCCCAGCAACAGCACGAACGGCAGCGCATGTTCGCGGATCGCCAGCGCCAGCGCCGCGACCACCAGCGACCAGCCCCAGCGCCCCGGCCGATGAAGCCCGAAAGCCAGCGCCACCAGCATTCCCGCCCATAGCTCGTGCAGGACGAAGTAATAGCGGTTGAGGCCGAGCGATGCGCCCATCAGCATCAGCGCGGCGCCGACCCGGCGCATCCGCAGGCCGCCGGGTTCTTCGCCCAGCCGCCGCCACCATGCCCAGACGGTCGCCGCCATCAGCGCGATTGCCAGCGCGATCATGCCCCCCTCGCCCAGCCATGCATGGACATAGGCGAGCGTCGGCAGGCGCACGGCAAAGCCGGGGCGCACGGGATAATCGTGCGCGCGCTGTTCCTCGACGATGAAGTCGTAATAGGCCTCGCCGCGCGCGATCCGCTCGATCACCGTATCGTAAAAGGCGAGATCGTCGTCGCGCGGGGGTTCGGTGCTGGCTGCCGGTGTGCCCTGCACCGGACTCGATGCGGGCGCTGCCGGCTCATCGCGATCGACTGCCAATGGCGTCAGCGCGGCGAGCACCAGCAGGATCGCCGCCAGCGCGAGCAACACCCGCGCAGGCCATGCGCCCCAATGGGCGAAGCGGTCCCAGGCGGGCACCGCGCCGCCGCTGCCTAGCCGATCCACCCCTGCGTTATCGCTGCCCATGTAGCGAGCCCCCCTGCCACTGCCGCAACGGCATAGCCCAGCCAGCCGCGATCATGCTCCTTGCGGCGGCGCCTTTCCCCCATCAATTCGATATCGGGAAGCGGGGGCGGCTCGGGCGCGCCGCCCTTGGGCGGGAAACGGTCCTCGATCCGGCGCACCAGTTCGGGAATCCGCAGGAAGGTCGCAGTATCCTCGCGGATGCGATCGGCGATCGCCGCTTCGGGACCGAGCTCGTCGCGGATCCAACTGCGTACATAGGGCGCGCTGACATCCCACATGTTGATCGTGGGATCGAGCTGGGTGGCGATGCCTTCGACCATCACCATGGTCTTTTGCAGCAACAGCAGGTGCGGCTGCGTCTGCATGTCGAAATCGCGCGTGATCGCGAACAGCCCGTCGAGCATCTGGCCGACCGAAAGTTCGCTCACCGGCTTGCCGCGCATCGGCTCGCCTACCGCGCGCAGCGCCGTCGCGAACTCGTCGACATTGTGATAGCTGGGCACGTATTGCGCCTCGAAATGGATCTCGGCGACGCGTTTGTAATTGCCCGTCGTCAGCCCGTAGAGGATTTCCGCCAGCCACATCCGCGCGCGGCGGTCGATCCGCCCCATGATGCCGAAATCGATCGCGGCGATCGTGCCGTCGGCTTTCACGAACAGATTGCCCTGGTGCATGTCCGCGTGGAAGAAACCCGCCGCAATCGCCTGCTTGAGAAATGCGAGCACCAACCGGCTGGCGAGGTCCTTGGTATCGTGTCCCGCAGCCTTCAGCGCGGCGACATCGCTGATCTTGATGCCATCGATCCAGTCGACCGTCAGCACGCGGCCATTGGTGCGGTCCCAGTCGATCCCCGGAGTGTCATAGCCCGCCGTGCCGACCATATGCTCGGCCAGTTCGGACGCGCTGGCCGCTTCGCGCCGCAGATCGAGCTCGCGATTGGTCCAGCGCTTGAAATTGGCGATGATCAGCCGCGGGCGCAGCCGCGCCGCTTCGCCGCCGAAGCGTTCGAGATGCGCGGCGGCCCATTCATAAGTGCCGATATCGCGCGCGAAGCGTTCGCGCACGCCGGGGCGCAGCACCTTGACCGCGACCTGCCGGCCGTCATTCGTCACCGCGCGGTGGACCTGCGCGATCGACGCCGCCCCCACCGGCACGGGATCGAAATCGGCCCATAGCGTCTCGAGCGGCTGTTCGAAACTGGCTTCGATGCTCGACTTGATCTCCTCGAAATCGACCGGGGGAAGATTGTCCTGCAGGGTCAGGAGGTTGCGCGCGGCATCCTCGCCGACGAGGTCGGGCCGCGTGGCCAGCGTCTGCCCCAGCTTGATCGCGGCGGGGCCGATATCGCGAAAGGCGCCCGCATAGTCGGGCTCTTTGGGCTGCACCGTGCCGAAACGGGCAATCCGCGCGAGGCGCTTGACCTGCGGCGGCGTGTTCGGATCGTTCTCGATCCCGCGCAGCGCCCCGTGGCGCGCCAGCGTGCGGCCCCACTTGAGCAGGCGCAGGATATGCGTCGAGGGTCTGGCCACCCTTTAGACCTTCCACCCCGAGTGGATCGCGACGAGCCCGCCCATGATCGGCTCGACACGGGTATTCTCGAAGCCCGCATCGCGGATCATGCGCTCGAATCCAGGCATGTCGGGGAAGCGGCGGATCGATTCGACGAGGTAGCGATAGCTGTCCTCGTCATTGGCGATCGCCTTGCCGATCTGCGGTACCAGCTTGTGCGAATAGAGGTCGTAGGCTTCCTTGAAACCGGGCCATTCGACAGTGCTGAATTCGAGGCAGTAGAAGCGCCCGCCAAACTTGAGCACGCGGTGCGCTTCCTTCAGCGCGCGGTCGATATGCGTGACGTTGCGGATGCCGAACGCGATCGTATAGGCATCGAAGATGCGGCTGGAAAAGCTCAGTTCCTCGGCATTCTGGCGCGACCAGACAAGGCCGTCGATCCCGCGTTCCATCGCGCGTTCGATGCCGACATCGAGCATGTCCTGGTTGATGTCGGACACGGTCACGCTGGCGCCGTGCTGGGCCATGCGGAAGGCGATGTCGCCCGTGCCGCCCGCCATGTCGAGGATCGTCTCGCCCGGCTGCGGCTTCACCCGCTTGACGAAACGGTCCTTCCACAACCGGTGCATGCCCGCGCTCATGGCGTCGTTCATCACATCGTATTTGGCGGCAACATTGGAAAAGACCTCGCCCACGCGGCCGGTCTTTTCCGCGGCATCGATATCTTCGTAGCCGAAGGAAACGGTTTCGCTCATGCGGGGGCCTTAGGGGGAATTGTGGCCGGGGCAAAGGGGGGTTGGAGGAGTCTTTGTCGGGTGCGGGAAGCGCATCCGCGCTTCCCTTGCTGTTCCGTCCCACGCCCCCTCCCGGCCACCCATAGAATACCGTGCCGTGGGTGGCCGGGAGGGGGCGTGGAACGGAACAGGGCGCAGCGACCGAAGGGAGCGAATAGACGCCACGAGAAACCGCTGTTACGCGAAACTCGACATGCCCGAGCTCCCAGAAGTCGAAACCACCGTGCGCGGGCTGGCCCGGTTCCTCGAGGGCGAGCGGATCGTCAGCGTGCGCGTCAACCGGCCCGACATGCGCCGCCCCTTTCCCCCCGACCTGGTACAGGCGCTGACCGGGGCGACTGTCTCGGGTCTTTCGCGCCGCGCGAAATACGGGCTGATCCACACCGACCGCGATCATGCGATGGTGTTCCATCTCGGCATGAGCGGGCGCTGGCGGATCGATCCCGAGGACGAGGACAAGCACGACCATCTGGTGCTCGCGACCGAGGGCCATGTCTTCGCACTCAACGATCCGCGCCGGTTCGGCTCGGTCGATTTGCTGCTGAAACCCGAACTCGACCTGTGGCCGCCCTTTGCCGCGCTTGGCCCCGAGCCTTTGGGCGAGGCGCTGACGCCCGAACACCTGCGCGACGCAACGCGCGGCCGTAAGCAGGCGATCAAGCTGCTGTTGCTCGACCAGCGGATCGTGGCGGGGCTGGGCAATATCTATGTCTGCGAAGCGCTGTGGCAGGCCGGAATCCACCCGCGCAAGGCGGGCGGCAAGGTGACCATGCCGCAGCTCAGGCGGCTCGTCCCCGCGATCAAGGATGTGCTCACGCGCTCGATCGAAGACGGCGGCTCGACGCTGCGCGACTTCGCGCAGCCCGACGGCAATCTCGGCTATTTTGCCACCCGCTTCCATGTCTATGGTCGCGAGGGCGAAGCCTGCCACCGCGAGGATGGCGGCGTTATCCGGCGGATCGTGCAGGGTGGGCGGAGCACCTGGTTCTGCCCCATGTGCCAGAAGTAGCCGGTCAGGCGTCGACCAGCGCGTAATGCGGCGGCGGCGGCAAGCCTTCCATCTTCTCGCTCAACAGCGGGCGGAAGCTGGGACGGCTTTTCATCACCGAATACCAGTGCCGCGTCTGGTCGTGGCCCTTCCAGTCGATCCCGCCGAGATAGTCGGCGACCGACAGCTGCGACGCGCAGGCGAGGTCCGCCAGGCTCAGAGTAGCGCCGCCGAGCCATTGGCGGTTGTCGACCAGCCAGTCGATATAATCGAGATGCGCATGCGCATTCTTCATCGTCTCGCGCAGCATGCGCGAATCGGGCGGCTGGCGCAGGACCAGCCGTTTCTTCATCCGTTCGTGCAGCAGCGGCCCGGTTACATCGGCATAGAGATTTTCGTCAAACAGCGCGACCAGGCGGCGGATTTCCGCGCGCTGCAGGGCCGAGCCATTGACCATCGGGCTACGCTCGACCGTCTCTTCGAGGAATTCGCAGATCGCCTGGCTGTCCGACAGGCTGACCCCGCGCGCCGGGTCATGCAGGACCGGCGTGCGTCCGGCCGGGTTGAGGTGCCAGAATTCGTCGCGCCCCTCCCACGGATATTCGCGCACCAGTTCGTAGGCGATGTTCTTCTCGCCCATCAGCAGGCGCAGCTTGCGGCTGAACGGGCAAAGGGGGAATTGGTAGAGCTGCCACATGGATTCTGTCGCCTTGCCACAAGCCGCGGGGGCGCGTCCACTGGCGTGCCGGGGGCTCTCGCTGATTTTCGTGGGGATCAGTTGCGCGGCGGAGTGGCGTCGCGCATCCGCCCCGCCATGTCGCGCAGCAACGGTGCCATCGCAGCGAGGCCTTCCGCCATGGTCCCCGCGGCCTGCATGGCGCGCGGGACAGTGCGGGCGACCTCATCGCCCACCCGGTCCGCCTGCGGCACGGCGCGGCGCAAGGTCAGGTCGGGATCGATGTCACGGGTCTTCTCGCCCGCCATTTCGGCAGCGGCCTGCGCCAGCGGTGCAATCGGCATGTCGAGCAAGATTTCGGTCATCGCCTGCAGCATCAGCGCCATGTCGCGCTGATAGGCGGGATCGCGCATCTGCTCGCCCAGATCGGCCAGCGGTGCAGCAGGCGCATCCTGCGCCAACGCGGGCACGGGCAGAGTGCAGGCCGCAAGCGCGGCGGGCAGGATGAAGTTACGCATGGGGGGCCCCTGAAGCGATCGATGAGGCGATCAACGAATGGCCGCCAAGCTGGCGCACTGGCGCTGACCCTGTGCTGAACGCGGTGTCAGAGCCCTGCGGCGTCGAGCATCAACAGACAGGCTGGCATCACCTCGTCGACCCGTTCGGGGCTCTCCTTCAGCGCTGCGTGTTCGCGCATCACCAGCCCCATGATGGTCTCGCGGCTGGCCCCAAGTTCGTCCATCAACTGCGCGGTGGTGCGGACGAAGAACTCCTGTCCGCGCTCGGCCATGACCGGATATGACGCCGCCGCTTCGTCGCCGCTGTTCTGCGCGCGGTGGACCAGCCCGAAAGCGACCGAACAGCGCAGCGAACTGGACTGTTCGAGCGTCAGATCGGGGAGCTCGGTGGCGGCAGTCGGCGCACCGCCCGCAGCTTGCAGGAAGGACAGGGCGAGCGGGGCAAGAAGCAGGTGCATGGCATGCTTCTATACCCGCCGCGCTGAACCGCAAGCGACGAGATGCGATCCTCGCTTGTCACGATGCCGCGCGTGATTAAGGTGGCGAAACGAAACTCACAGGAGAGAGATACGATGTTCAACCACATCATGATCGGCACGAACGATATCGACAAATCGAAGGCCTTTTACGAAAAGGTGCTCAAGGTCGTCGGTGTCGAGGGGGCAATGGACAACACGCTCAACAGCGGAATCAAGCGCGTATTCTTCATGCATGACGGCGACGTGCTCGCGCTGTCGCAGCCGATCGACGGCGAGGTGGCCACCTGCGCTAATGGCATGACCATCGGCTTCAAATGCGATTCGCCCGAACAGGTGAAGGAACTGCATGATGCCGCGATCGCCGCGGGCGGCACCAGCATCGAAGACCCGCCGGGCCTGCGCGAAAGTTCGATGGGTGCGCTGCACCTTTGCTATTTCCGCGATCTCGACGGCCACAAGATCTGCGGTCTGCATCGTCCGGCATAAGATGCAGCACGGCGGCGGCGGAGCACCGAGCGTGCCCGCCCGCCGTGCATGGCTGAAGCCCGCCTAGCGCGACAGCTCGAATACGGCGAATTCGGCGCGGGCATTGGCGCCGATGCGCGCGATCGGGCGCTGATGCGAAAAATACCAGTCGCGTTCGATCGTCGCGGATTTTTCACGCGCGAGGTCCCGGAAATCCGCGATCGTGACGTGGTGGATGTTCTGCGTTTCATACCAGCTCACCGGGATGCTGCGCGTCACCGGCATGCGCCCGCCGACCAGCAGCGCGGCGCGCGTGCGCCAATGCGCGAAATTGGGGAAGCTGACAAAGGCGCGCGTACCCACGCGCAGCAGCTCGTCGAGCATCCGGTCGGGCCGCACTGCGGTCTGCAGCGTCTGGCTGAGCACGGCATAGTCGAAGCCCTTGTCGGGGTAATCGTGCAGATCGCGATCGGCATCGCCCTGCACCACCGACAGGCCCTGCGACACGCAGCGCTCGACGCTGGCGCCGTCTATCTCGATCCCGCGCACATCACAGCCCAGATCGCGCAAAGCGAGCATCAGCGCCCCGTCGCCGCAGCCGATATCGAGCACGCGGCTGCCCGGCGTGACATGCGCTGCGATCACGGCAAGGTCGGGGCGCAGGCTCATCCGAGGAACCCCTGCACGACCCGGTCGAGCGCAGGCACATCGAGCAGGAAGCTGTCATGGCCATGCGGGGCGGACAGTTCGACAAAGCTCACCGCGGCCCCCGCGGCATTGAGCGCATGGACGACATGGCGGCTCTCGCTTGTCGGATAGAGCCAGTCGCTGTCGAAGCTGACGAGGCAGAAGCGCGCGGTGGTCCCGGCGAAGGCATCGGCCAGCCGTCCGCCATGCTCTTCGGCGAGATCGAAATAATCCATCGCGCGGGTGATATAGAGATAGCTGTTCGCGTCGAACCGCCGGGTGAAGCCGCTGCCCTGGTAGCGCAGATAGCTTTCGACCTGGAAATCGGCGTCGAAGCCGAAGCTCTTCGCGCCCTTCGTCCCGTCGGGGCGGTCCTGCAGATTGCGCCCGAACTTCGCAGTCAGAGCCTCTTCGGACAGATAGGTGATATGCGCCGCCATCCGCGCCACGGAGAGCCCGCTGTCGGGCGCTTCGCCGCCGTAATAGTCGCCGTCCTGCCAGCGCGGATCGGCCATGATCGCCTGCCGCCCCAATTCGTGGAAACCGATGTTCTGCGCCGAATGGCGGCTGGTCGAGGCGATGACGAGCACGCGCTCGGTACGTTCGGGCCAGTTCGCGGCAAGGCTCAACGCCTGCATCCCGCCCATCGACCCGCCGACCACTGCATGCAGCCGGTCGATCCCCAGCACATCGAGCAGCGCGACATGCGCGCGGACCATGTCGCGGATGGTGATGACCGGGAAGCGCATCGCATAGGGCCGCCCGTCGCCGGCTGCGCTGGCGGGACCGGTCGAGCCCATGCAGCTGCCGATCACATTGGGGCAGATGACATGGAAGCGGTTGGTGTCGATCGGCTTGCCGGGACCGACCATGCGCTCCCACCAGCCAGGCTTGCCGGTCACCGGATGCACGCTGGCGACATGCTGGTCGCCGGTCAGCGCATGGCACAGCAGGATCGCATTCGATCCGTCGTCGGCCAGCGTGCCATAGGTCTCATATGCGACCTCGACACGCGCCAGTTCGGCGCCGCCATCGAGCGGCAGCGGGTCGGGCAGGAGCAGCGATTGGGGTTGCGCGTTCAAATCGGACCTTGGGATGAAACAATCAAACGCTGTCTCTATCGGCAAGCCTCCGGCTTGTCGAAGGGCCGTATTTCTTTCATGCGGCGAAGCTGAAATGGCAGACACACCCATCATGAAGCCCTGGATCGAAAGTATCCATGCCTATGTCCCGGGCAAATCGACCAGTGCCGACGGGCGCAAGCTGGTCAAACTGTCGGCAAACGAGAACCCGCTGGGGTGCAGCGCCGACGCGCTGGCGGCGCTGGCTGTCGACCATGCCCCGGCGGCCTATCCCGATCCCGACGCCGCTGCATTGCGCGCGGCGCTGGGCAGACAGCACGGCATCGATCCCGCGCGGATCGTTTGCGGCACGGGCTCGGACGAATTGCTCAATCTTGCCGCGCAGGGCTTTGCCGGTCCCGGCGACGAGGTCTTGTTCAGCCGCTACAGTTTTGCGGTCTACGATATCGCCGCGCGGCGCTGCGGCGCGACCCCGATGGAAGCGCCCGACGCCGATTACGGCACCGATGTCGATGCGCTGCTGGCCGCGGTGACCGAGCGCACCCGGGTGGTGTTCCTCGCCAATCCGAACAATCCCACCGGCACCTGCCTGCCCCGCGACGAGGTCGAGCGGCTTCATGCCGGATTGCCGGGCGACGTGCTGCTGGTAGTCGACCAGGCCTATGCCGAATATCTCGAGCCCGGCGAGGACGACGGCGGGCTGGATCTCGCCGCGCACCACGCCAACGTGCTGGTCACGCGGACCTTCTCCAAGATCTACGGCCTGGCGGGCGAGCGGATCGGCTGGGCCACCGGCGCGCCGGGGCTGGTCGATGTGCTCAACCGCATCCGCGGGCCGTTCAACGTGACCGCCAGCGGCCAGCGCGCCGCGCTTGCGGCCTTGGCTGACACGAACTTCCTCGCCCGCTCGCGCGAAGCCAACCGCGAGGAGCGCAAGCGGTTCGTCCATGCGATCGAGGCGCTGGGCAATCACGGGCTGCGCGCAGTGCCGAGCAAGGCCAATTTCGTGCTCGTGCTGTTCGAAGGTGACCTCGAGGCGGAAACCGCGCTGCAGGCAATCGCCGAGGCTGGCTATGCCGTGCGCCACCTGCCCGGACAGGGGCTGCCGCAGGCGCTGCGCATCACCATCGGGACCGCGCGCCAGATGGACGACATCACCCGCGTATTGCGCACGCTGTGCGGTGCGGACAGATGACGATTTCGCGCGTCGCAATCATCGGGCTGGGCCTGATCGGCGGTTCGATCGGGCTGGCAGTCCGCGAGATGCTGCCCGGCGTGGCGACCACCGGCTGGGATGCCGATGCCGCCGTGCGCCGCCGCGCTGCAGAGCGCGGGCTGGCCGGCACCATTTGCGAAACCGCGGGCGACGCCGTGCGCGAGGCCGAACTGGTGATCCTGTGCGTACCCGTCGGCGCGATGAATGCGGCGGCCGAGGCGATTGCCGCCGACCTTGTCCCCGGCACCATCGTCAGCGATGTCGGCTCCTCCAAACGCCGCGTCGGCGAGGCGCTGGCCAGGACGCTGCCCGAGGCAGTGGTCATCCCCGCGCACCCGGTCGCGGGGACCGAGAACAGCGGACCCGATGCCGGTTTCCCCGAACTGTTCCGCCATCGCTGGTGCATCGTCACGCCGGACGACACGGCCCCGCCCGCAGCGGTCGAGGCGCTCACGCAGTTCTGGGAAGGGCTTGGTGCCACGGTCGAAATCATGGACCCCGCGCATCACGACCTCGTGCTCGCGGTGACCAGCCACATCCCGCACCTGATCGCCTATACGATCGTCGGCACCGCATCCGATCTCGAGGACGTAACCCGCGGCGAAGTGATCAAATATTCGGCCGGCGGCTTCCGCGATTTCACCCGCATCGCCGCGAGCAATCCGACGATGTGGCGCGACGTGTTCCTGTCCAACCGCGACGCCGTGCTCGAAGTGCTGGGCCGGTTCACCGAAGATCTCAGCCTGCTCCAGCGCGCGATCCGCGACGGCGATGGCGAGACGCTGTTCGACCTGTTCGAACGCACCCGCGCGATCCGCCGCTCGATCATCGAGGAAGGCCAGGACGACGCGCGGCCCGACTTCGGGCGGACCGATCACTGAGCGATATCGGAGGCTGACAGCCGGTCGGACGGCGGGCGCTCAGTTCAGCGCGTTGATCGCCTCGCGCACGCGCTCTTCGACTTCGGCGCGCGGCAGGCCCGGCGGGATCGGCTCGCCAAAGCGGTAAGTGATCCGCCCCGACCGCTTGAGCCGCCGATGGTAGATTGGCCCGCTGTCCACTGCCACCGGCACCACTGGCAGGCCAAGCATCTTGTACAGCCCCGCAAACCCCGATTGCAGCGGCCTGCGTTCGCCATGCGGCACCCGCGTGCCTTCGGGAAAGATCACCAGCGGGCGGCCATCCGCGATCAGCGCCTTGGCGTGGCGGATCATCTTCATCAGCGCCTTAGCGCCCGCCTCGCGTTCGACCGGGACCAGGCCGAAGGCGGCCGCGGCGCGGCCCCATAGCGGGATCTTGAACAGCTCCTGCTTGGCGAAGACGCTCGGGCAGTTGAACAGCGCGGGCGCATCGATCGCCTCGAAGAAGCTCTCGTGCTTGATCGCATAGAGCACCGGCTCGTCGAGCGGCGCCCCCTCGTGGACGATCTCGCAGCCGAGCATATGGGTGACGCACCAGCGCTGCCATTGCGACCAATTGCGCACCCGCGCACGGAACGCGGTCACGCTGAAGGGCAGCGAGGCCAGCGACGCCGTCGTGATCAGCAGCGAGCCGCTGTAGAAGGCAAGATAGAAGGCGAGGTTGCGGAGAAAGAGCATGGGCTGCGTCAGCGCGGCAACCCCTGCGAGATCGCCGCCGCCAGCAGCTTGTTATATTCGAGATAGAGCGTCGCGAGTTGCGGGTGCGAGACCACCGCGTCCTTGACCACGAGCATGTCGGGCGGCAGCGTTTCGCTGAATTCGGCGGCGGAGCGCGCCATGTGCCAGTCGGTCGTCACGAGGCGCACCGAGGTGAACTCGTTTTCCTTGAGCCATTGCGCCGCTTCGCCGGCATTGCTGCGCGTATCGACCGCGAGATAGCCGAGCTTGACGCAGCATTGCATCACCCGCCGCGAGACATCGAATTCGGCGGCGAATTCGGCGGGGGTCACATCGGGATCGACGCCCGAGACGAACATTTCGCGCGCCAGCCCCTGCTCGACCACATCCAGGCCGCGCGCGATCCGGCCCGGTCCGCCGGTCAGCACGATCACCGCATCGGTCTTCTCATCCGCCGCCGGCTGGGGCAGCGAGACGGCAAAGCCGAGAAAACCGAACGCATAGACGAGCATGACGGCAGCGAAGAGGCGGAGGATCACAACATTTTCCTGAGCGACGCAAGCACGGTGAACCGCGCCGTATAGACCGCTAGAACAACCGCCCCCACAGGGACAAGGGCCAAGACCAGCCAATCGCTGGTTTCGAGCCCGCCGCCCGTCACGAGTCCCGAATCGAGCGCTGCGAATTGCGCGCCCATCACCCAGACCGCCGCCGCGCCGAGCGCCAGGCCGAGCACGCCCCCGCCCAGCGCATCGACCAGGATCGAGCGCTGGAAGATTCGCGCGATCTGGTCGTCATTGCCGCCCAAGAGATGGACGATCTCGATCGTGTCGCGATTGCTGCCCAGCGCATTGCGCGCCGCCAACCAAACCGCCGCTGCACCGGTGAAGGCGAGCAGGCCGATCAGCCCCAGCGCCATCCAGCCAAGCGCCGAGAGCGCAGCGAGCACGGGAGCGAGCCATTGCGCCTGCGCATCGATCCGCGCCGCGGGAACGCGGTCGGCGAGCAGGCTGCGCAGCCGGTCGAGCGTGGCGGCGTCCGCGCCATCGCGCAGCCGCAGATCGATGAGCGCGGGGATCGGCACCGTATCCTCGGGCGTGTCGGTGCCCAGCCACGGGGCGAGCAAGGCCTCGACCGATTCCTGCGGGACCTCCGCGAGCCCGGCGACCGCCCGGTCCTGCACCAGGATGGTCGCCGCATCCTCCGCCTGCCGCGCGCGCGATTGCGGATCCGCCTCGACGATCTGGACCGTCGCGCTGCCGGACAATTCGCCGCGTGCGCGGTCCGCCAGATTGTCGAGCGCCAGCCCGCCCCCTGCCGCCAGCACGGTCAGCGCGACCATGATCGCGATCACCCATGGCATCGGTCCGCCCAGCCGCGCCTGCGGCAGCAGATGCGCCGCGCGGCGACCCTGGAAGGGCGAGCGGCCACGCTCGACCATGCGCGGCGGGACCGGGGGCTTCTTCATTCGCCCGCCCCCACCCGCCGCGGCGGATAGCGCAGCGCGCCGGTGGGATCGGACAACAGCCCCTTGTCGAGCCGCATGATCAGCGAATCGGGCACCTTGCGCAGCAGGTGGACGTCATGCGTCGCCACCACCACGGTGGTGCCCAGCCGGTTGAGCGCTTCGAAAAGGCGAATCAGCTTGAGCGCCATTTCCGGATCGACATTGCCCGTCGGTTCGTCGGCCACGAGCATGTCGGGGCGGCCGATGACCGCGCGGGCGATGGCAACGCGTTGCTGCTCGCCGCCCGACAGCGTCGCCGGGCGCGCATCGGCGCGGTGGGCCAGCCCGACCCAGTCGAGCATGTCTGATACCGGCCCCTGCAGATCGGCTTCGCGTACGCCCGAAACGCGCAGGGGCAGCGCGACATTGTCGAAGGCCGACAAGTGATCGACCAGCCGGAAATCCTGGAACACCACCCCCATCCGCCGGCGATAGGCAGGCAGGCGCTCGCGCGGGAGGGTGATGACATCGGTCCCGAACATGCTGATCGCCCCTCGCGACGGGCGCTGCGCGAGATAAAGCAGGCGCAGCAGCGAGGTCTTGCCCGCCCCGCTGGCGCCGGTGAGGAAATAGAACCGGCCGGGGAACAGCGTGAAGGAAACGTTCGACAGGATTTCACGATCGGTGCCGTAACGCAGCCCGACATTGTCGAACCGGACGACCTCGTCCTCGGGCGCGCTCATCGCCTAGCCCGGTCGTTCAAGAGGAAAGTTGCACCCGTCATTGTAGGAAACTGCCTATAACCGCGCTTGCATGTGGAAAAAAGCCGCTCTCGGGGTTTGCGAACAGAGCTGTCGCTTGTCGTGATTCGCAACGGGTCCTAAGGCCTTGGGTCACCATGATCATTGCCTGCCCTGCTTGTTCCACGCGCTATGTCGTGCCCGACAGCGCTATCGGGATCGACGGGCGCACCGTGCGCTGCGCGAAATGCAAACACAGCTGGTTCCAGGACGGCCCCGATGCCGAACGGCTCGCCGCGGTTGCTGCCGTCCCGGTTCCGCCGCCCACTGCGCCATCCGCTCCCAGACCGGCGCCGCCTGCGCCGCCACCGCCCCCCGTGGCGGAGGGCCCCGATCCGCAGGCGCAACCCGGCTTCAGCTATGGCGAAACCGCCACCGCGGCGCCTGTGCGCGATGCCCCCACCCGCGACGCGCCCCGGCGCGACGGGCCCGATTTCGACGAAACCACCCCGCCCTATGGCGAAGTTCAGGACGAGCTGCCCCCCGCGCCCACGCCCGAGAGCGAGGATGCCCGCTCGCGTTTCGACCACGCGCCGCCGTTCCGTCCGCGTCGCAACCTCACCAAGCTGTGGACCTGGGCGGCAACGATTTTCGCAGTGATCGCGATCGGCACGATTGCCGCGGTGAATTATGCCGGCCTACCCGACTGGGTGCCGGTCAGCCGCCCGCTGTTCGGGGCAGCGCAGCCCGATCTGGAATTGTCCTTCCCGGTCGAGCAGCAGGAACGCCGCACGTTGCCCAATGGCACCGAATTCTTCGGCGCGCGCGTGATCGTCAAGAATACCGCGCGCGAATCGCGCCCGATCCCGCAAATCCTGATCGTCCTGCGCGACCAGCGCGAACGGCAGGTCTATAGCTGGGTCGTCCAGCCGCCGCAGTCGACGCTCGCACCGGGCGAGGAACTGACCATCAACGAGGCGGTCACCGACGTGCCCAAATCGGCGGTCTTCGCGGATATCGGCTGGGCCCCGCGCTAGCTTGCGCAGCCGCGCAACAAAGATGCTTGCGAGGCCGCAGCCTCGCTGCTAGTGGCGCGCTCCTACCGGCGGGAGCCCGTTCGCGGATTCGCTCCCGATGCAGACTGTGTGCGGTCGTGGCGGAACTGGTAGACGCGCAACGTTGAGGTCGTTGTGGCCGCAAGGCCGTGGAAGTTCGAGTCTTCTCGACCGCACCAATTTTCAATTATGGATAGAGACACGCTGACTCAAAACAGCAAACGGGTCAAAGCTGGGCTCTGATGTCGCTTTCTGGGCCGGTAGCAGATTGTCCGGTCTCAAGCACAAAAGACGAGAAGCTGACGCTCCGCCGGACCGGTGAAAGTCGCCCGCAAAGCAGCCATTACCGGCTTTGACGTCCCCTTACGACTGCCGTTCTTTCACACCCACTCAGGTGCGATTTCTGGGCCGAGGGCTAAATCGCGGCTTTCGGTGGAAGCCGTGCGAAACTGCCGGTTCCGCGCGCCGGAAGGCAGTATCGGCTTAGCCGTTTGTGAGGCAGAGGCACCGCCGCGACCCCAACGCAGCCATTCAAAACTCGAGATAATCAGGAGTTGCAGGAATTCGTGCGACAACCTTGATCTCGAAGTCGAAACCAGCCAGCCAGTTCACGCCTACCGCTGTCCAGTTCGGATAGGGCGGATCGCGGAAATGGCGGCGCCTTACTTTCATGATCGCATCGAACTGACGTTCGGGATCGGTGTGGAAGGTCGTCACATCGACGATATCGGCGAGTTCGCACTCTGCAGCGGCAAGGACCGCGATCAGATTTGCGAATGCCCGCTCGACCTGCGTTTCGAAGTCGGGCTCTGGCATGCCGTCGTTCCGGCTGCCGACCTGTCCGGAGACGAACAGGAGACTGCCGGAGCGGATCGCGGCGGAATATCCGTGTTCCTCGTAAAGTGCGTGCCGATCGGCGGGAAAGATGGCTTGGCTGGTGCTCATGGGAAAACCTGCGTCCTTACCAATAATGATCTGTAGCGGGGGTGCTGCTTGCTTTGCTGATCAACGTGTCGGCGCAGGTTCGCCTGTCGCCCTGCGCTGATGAAGAACGTCCCGGAGTTCGGGATTCCGGTCGATCTGCGCTTTTGCAAAGGGACATAGCGGAATGATCGCGAAGCCTTCGCGGCGCGCATCATCGACCGCTTGGCGCACCATCCGTTCGCCGACCCTGCGGCCGCGCAAGGCTTCGGGCACTTCGGTATGATCGATGATGATGAGCGTTTCGCTGGCGCGGCTGTAGGTCATCTCTGCTTCGGCTCCATCGACGAGCATATGGTAGCGCCCTTTGGAGGCTCCATCCTCTCGCTCAACCGGTTCTTCGGGTAATGGCACCTTGGATCGCCCCGATATCGGATCCGATGGTCGCACCGTAGCAGGGCGTCCAATTTCGCATTCTAGCAAGTCGCGGTCCCAGGCCCCGAGATCGGCTGCGGCTTCGTAAGTCGATGTCAGAAAGCATAACAACGCAGCATCGCCGTCCTGTGCCGTCTGGACGGCATCGTATGGCAAGACGAATTCAGCGAGTTGCTCGTGCCAGAATGCGGCATCGGGCTGAACCGGCGCGGTGCGGTAACCGTTCGGCGCAGGATAGGCATATGCATAGAAAGCGGGGTAATCGATAGGACCGCCTCCGGGCCAGAAGCCTGCCGAGGAGACCTCGCGGTCGTAGGCTTCCTGCGCCACGTCGTCCGGCAAGGCAGGAATGCCGCCGGGGTGGAGCGGTGCGCGCCGGCCCGAAAACCGGGTAACAGCCAGGTCCAGGGCGCCCCAGAACAGATGAACGGGGCTGGATTTGCCGAGAAACGACGTCCGGAACCGATTGAAGACCCTGTCGACCGATACGAGTGCATGATGATAGCGCTGAACCGCTTCGCGATCGTAGGGCCGGTCGCGATGATCGTCCTTGAAGGGCACCGGGTCGGGCACTTCATTTGGTCGCCCATCGAAGCTCGGCGTGCCGCCAAGGCTTGAGATCATCTCGGTGAACCGGGCGTGGAACGTTGCCACCGTCATCGGCTCGAGCGGGAATGCCGCCTTCCCGCCATCGCCGCCGCAGGTTCCCACGACCTCGTGCGCGCGAAGATCGAACATGATCTCGATCCCCGGGCCGTCCGGGATAGGCGAAGATACCAGTCCGCTGGGCGCGATGTAGAACGTGGCGTTCCAGGAATGGTTGAGCCACGGGCTATGAGCCAGCCGGTATTTGCCTGCTATCTGCAGGTAGAGATGAAGGGCCGAACAGGTTTCTCGCCAGCTAAGGTAGTCGAGCGGGGGCCAGCTATTCGTCATGTTGCGTTCTCCGTTCGGTATGGACCAGCACTGCAAGTCTCGGAACCCCGCATCATTCTGCGGCGGCGAGGGGCGGCACAATCGTTTCTGTCTCGCCGGAGACATCGATTGCGACCTTCCCACGCAGCCCGCGGCGCGCCCCCGTCTCCAGCACCTCGTGACCCTCCGCGAGGCGGTCGAGCGGCAGAACGGCGCCGATCACCGGCCGCACCAGCCCCCGTTCCACGAGGTTCGTGAGTTGGTCGAGTTTGCCGCGGTTCTGGCGGGTAAAGACAAAGTGATAGGAGGCGTTGCGCCCCCAGGCCTCGACCAGGTTTTGCGGCGTTGCGATATCGACAATCGAGACGACGCGCCCGAATGGCGCGAGCACGAGCGGGCTCCTTGTCAGTGTGTCGCCGCCGATCGTGTCGAAAACGACGTCGACCCCGCGTCCGCCGGTGAGCGTGTCCACGGCCTCGACGTAATCGGCATCGGAATAGTCGACCACATCGTCCGCGCCGAGTGCGCGGACGAAATCATGGTTCTGGGCGCGTACAGTCGTAATGACCCGGGCCCCGATCGCCTTGGCCACCTGGATCGCGATCGTTCCGACGCCGCCGGCACCGCCGTGGATGAGGATCGTCTCGCCGACGCGAAGTCCGGCGCGACTGATCAGAGCCTCCCACACGGTCCCGCCTACGAGCGTCAGGCTCGCTGCTTCGACGTGTGACAGGTTGCGGGGCTTGCGCCCGACCAGATCGACGTGGGCAACGTGGAATTCGGCGTAGGACCCGGCGCCGCCGAATATCTGCGGTGTGTAATAGACCTCGTCGCCGGGGCCGAACTCGGTGACCTCCGCGCCGACGGCATCCACGACCCCGGAAATGTCATATCCGATGACGGCCGGCAGCGGTACGTAATCGGCATAATCGCCGCGACGGATCTGAAAATCGAGCGGATTGATCGCGGTGGCGTGGACGCGAACGCGAACCTGCCGCGAGCCGACCGAGGGGACAAGAAGGCTCTGAACCTCGAACGCGTCGGGACCGCCAAAGCGGGTCAGGACGACAGCCTTCATTGCGTCGGACATATCGTCTTCCTTCCATCATATTGAAGCACGTCGATACGTCAAAACCGAGACGCAATCGCAATCCCGCGCACCCCGCACCAGTTCTTGCATGTTTAGCGCCACCACGCGTTGCCAGTGGTGGTGATGGCGCGAAGTGGAGACTTTACTCAGACGCCCAAGCAACGCGTTGCTAAGAATGCTGCGCAGGTGCCGATATTGCGCTCTTCCTCTTTCAAATTTTGGGCGGGCTGCTCGATCGCCGGTGTGTGAAAATGAAGCTCACCCCGCTCGGTGCGCGTGCTGAACATGGCGATGTGGTCGTGCCAGCAGCGCTTGGCCCGCAAGATCGGCACCGCAGCCGCAGTATCCGCGCCGCGCCTTGCGCAATCGCTTGCTAGGACCATCGTGCTTGAACCACCGAACGCCTTCTTCCGGAAAGATATGCATTTGGAGAAGTGCAGGACAGCAGAGCGCCGACACTTCTCGCGACACCGCGAAAGATAAACCCGAGGAATTTGGTCATGGCTACAATCACTACCTCTGACGGTACCGTTCTTTTTTACAAAGACTGGGGGCCGGAAGACGCGCAGCCCGTCATGTTCCATCACGGCTGGCCGCTAAGTTCCGACGACTGGGACGGCCAGATGCTGTTCTTTCTATCCCAAGGCTATCGCGTGATCGCCCATGACAGGCGCGGCCATGGCCGATCGGAGCAAACCGACACCGGCAACGAGATGGACACCTACGCCGCCGATGTCTCCGCCATCGTCGAGACACTGGACTTGCACGACGCCGTCCATATCGGCCATTCGACCGGAGGGGGCGAGGTCGCCCGCTATGCCGCCATGGCCGAGCGCGGCCGAGTCGCCAAGGCGGTGCTGATCGGTGCCGTTCCGCCGGTGATGGTCAAGTCCGACAAGAACCCGGACGGTATTCCGATGGAGGTGTTCGACGGATTTCGTGAGGCACTCTCCCGGAATCGCGCGGAGTTCTACAAGGGTATCCCGAGCGGCCCGTTTTACGGCTTCAACCGCGAGGGTACGGAAGTGAGTCAGGGCCTGATCGACAATTGGTGGCGCCAGGGAATGGCGGGCGGTGCGAAGGCACATTACGACTGCATCCAGGCATTTTCCGAGACCGACTTCACCGAGGATCTGAAGGCGATCACCGTACCCGCACTGTTTCTGCACGGTGAGGACGACCAGATCGTCCCGATCGAAAACTCGGCCCACAAGGCAGTCAGGCTGGTGCGGGACGGAACGTTGAAGACCTATCCGGGTCTTTCACACGGTCTTTTCGCCACCCACCCCGAGGTAGTGAACGCCGACCTGCTGACCTTCGTCCGCGACTGACTAGGCGCTCCAACAGGGGCAGATTCGCATGATGGCCTCGGGATGTCCGAGCCCCAAAGTTATCCAGATCAACCCCGGAGGTTGCGGTTTCCCGCCGATACGGCCTCGTTCGCGATGTCGCACAGGCCTCAAGTCCATCCTGTTGGTTGCTTTCATTCAGCTGACGGATCGGAGGTCTCAGGAGGACGCACCTGCCTCGCGAGCGAGAACTTTCTTTACAGCGGTATCTGCATCCAACTTGTCATGCAGGGCCTTCACATTGGGATACTCTTTGAGGCCGTGCGGCAAGAGATTGATCCCCCAACGGATCATCGGGAAGGCGTAGGCGTCGATCACGGAACGCCCGCCATCGAGGATGTAGTCGCGCCCTTCGAGGTGGTGTTCCAGGATGCCGAACTTCTTTGCGACCAGTTCGTGTCCCGCCTCGACCACCGCGCGCAGGGCCGCTTCGCTGTCGTCAGTCGTATAGCGAAAGGGCACGAAGATCGGCCAGAAGGAGGCATGCAGGTCCGAGGTGAAGAAGGCTGACCACCGATGGGCCTCAGCTCTGGCGCGGATGCTATCGCCGCCGGCAAGCCCTGCTTCGGGATGCTTCGATGCCAGGTAGTCGAGGATCGCGCCGCATTGTGTCAGCGACCAGCCGTCATTCTCCTGAAGCGTTGGTACGGCCCCGGCGGGGTTGACCGCGAGAAGGTCTTTTGAGCCGTATTGAACCCTGACGGCCTCGTAAGGTTCGCCGATCCACTCGAGAGCGACATGGGGCGCCAGTGAGCAAGCGCCAGCGGCGTAATACAGTGTGGTCATGGATTCTTTGTCCTTTCTGTTCCGCACTTGACCAGAAGGGCCCGGGCTTCCGGTGTGCTGTCGGCTGGCGGCGTGCTCGCCCGATGGTTTTCTACCCTTTCCAACCCGTGATCTCGGCTGGGCCGAAAGGCTCTCGCTGCCGTTGCTTCTGCCGTGTGAAAAGTCCGGGCGAACGAGCTTTAACGAGCGTCCTGTTGCGCTGCGGTTCTGAAGCTGCCGCGAAAGTGCCGATCTTGCGGCCTTTCTGCCTCACCAAAGAAAGGACTCCTGCGCTTGGGACTCTACATCACCGCAAGATTGGCGCGTTCGCGGCAGCTTCCGCGCCGCGCTGTTCGGGCATCTTCTCTAGGTCCGGATACCAGAGCTCGGCTCCTCCCAAGACACAAAGGATGACCCAATGACCTTCCGCAATGGCCTCGACTCGCTCCTTCGCCCCGAAGATTCGGTCCTCGTGTTGATCGATCACCAGCCATACCAGCTCGCGAACCTGAACAGTCACGATCCGCATATGGTGGTGAACAACACGACCGCGCTCGCCAAGGTGGCGAAGGTGTTCGGCGTGCCCACGATATTGACCAGCGTCATTGCCGACCGCGGCGGCGTCATCTTCCCGCATGTCACCGAAGTGTTCCCCGACAACGAGGTGATCGACCGTACGACGATTAACACCTGGGAGGATCCGAAGGTCGTCGATGCGGTCAAGGCGACCGGCCGCAAGCAGCTGGTCATGGCCGGCCTGTGGACGGAGGTCTGCGTAGCAATGCCCGCGATCCAGGCAGCGGGCGAAGGATGGGATGTGACCGTGATTACCGATGCGTCGGGCGGCACGTCGATCGAGGCCCACGAGGTCGCGATCCAGCGCATGATCGCAGCGGGCGTCAACGTGATGACCTGGCTCGCTCTATCGGCCGAATGGCAACGTGACTGGGCCCGGGCCGGGACTGCCATGCCGCTCAACGACGCCCTCAAATACCACAGTGGCGGAAGTGCCGTCGCCTATCTCTGGGAGCAGCAGTTGCTCAATACGCCAGTGCCGAGCACTTTGCGCTGATGGAGCTGCCAGAAAGGAGTCGGCGATGTATTTCCCAAGCATCATTCCGGCCAACCTTGACTTGGTCTTCGGCGAACGTGATCCCGAAAGCCTCCGAGGCGTTGAAATAGGCAGACTTACCGCCCCGGGCTCGGGAGATCGGTCGATGCGCTCTCTGGCGAACCAGAAAGCCCGCGAACGTTACGTCACGCGATAGATCGCGTGGGTTCCCGGACAGCGCGCCGATAGTCCGATGGGTTCATGCGCATGTGCTTGAGGAAGACCCGGGCGAGGACCTGGTTCGATGAGTATCCGACCTCGAAGGCAATCTGGGTGATCGGAAGGTCCGTTTGCTCGAGAAGTTCGCAGGCCTTCTCTACCCTCAGTCGCGTCAGATAGACCCGCGGCGGTGCACCGAGGGACTGCTTGAACATCCGGGCAAAATGGAAGGGTGACAACTGCGCCTCAGCCGCCAATTCGTCGAGGCTGAGGTCCTCCGCCAGCCGAGCATGCATCAGTTCCACACAGCGCCGTTGTGCCCACGGTGCGAGGCCGCCCTTCGCCGGGGCGAACGGAGCCCCGCCCAGCCGGCACAGTTCGGCGAGGATTTCGCAGCCCGCAGCCCGCGCCAGCAGCCGCGATGGCGCGCCCTCTTCCTCGCAGAGGGCCCACAAGTTCCGGACGGCCGAGCGGATTTTCCATGAATCGAATACTTGGCCGTAGATGCATGAGGTGTCGAACGAAAACCGGCCATCGGCGGCCTCGTCCAGTACGTGCTGCCACTGCGCCAAGGGAAATGCCAGCGTGCGAAGCCGATGTCTTTTTTCGTTGATCACCGTAGTCGCGAAATTGGGCGCAGCGATGGCGAGGGTGCCTCTTCGGGTCGTCACATCGAAGCGCCCTCCTCCCAGGTCTCCGCGGACCCGACTGCAGCCAAGCATGTCCTCCATCAGCACAATGTCCGACAAGGCCGGGCGAGACATGTCGCCGGCCGGTCGCTCAATCTCGAGGATGTCGAGAATTGCACCTGGGGACTTCATGGTGCGCAAGTAGGAGGCATGCTGACCGTTCCTGTGCCACTCGGCGAATGAGGAATGGCCATGGACGGTCATGGTTACCCCTCCTGCACCGCAGGCGTGCAAATCGGGATCAATGGACCAGCCGGATCGTGCCTCGCGAGCCGATAGGACGTCTGGTGCCCGCCGCGATCCCGGTTCGAGGAGGTCGAATTGGCCGCTACCATCATCACTATGTCTCCATTGGTGCGGCCGTGGTCTCGGTCTGAATATATACGGTCCGGTGGACGCCCAGGTGTATGGTACCCGTCATTCCAGCCCGGTGGCGTTGCAGCAATATGCACAAGATGGCCAAGTGGGTGAGCGCTTTCGCAACCTATCGGCAAGAACAGGGGCATTCGCTCCTTGCATCGAGCCTATCATAGCGATTGGTCAGTATTCGAGGAACCCACCCCAGTGCTATTGCCGCAAGATCGGCACCACGGCGTCAGCCTGAGCGCCGCACGGCACCAGAAAGCTCGCTAAGAGCGAGTCGCTTGCAAACGCCGCGCAATCCCTTTCGTCGCGTTGGCGAAAGGTTGAACTTCGCGTCTGAAGATTGCCATCACTTCCCTCACCGGCCATCACGGACCCTTCCGTTGCCCAAGATCGATCGAGGTGCCCGATCAGATGAAAGACCGCGTCCTTGTGCTTTACGGCTCCTATCGCTCCGATCGAATGGGAATCCGCCTGGCAGACTACGTCCTGCGTGGCCTCGAAGACCGCGGGAACGACGCCCGGTTGATCGACGCCCGCGCAATCGGGCTCCCCATGCTCGACCGGATGTACAAGGAATACGCTGCGGGCGAGGCGCCGCAGCCGATGCAGAACCTGGCAGAGCAGATCCGTAGCGCCGATGCTTTCGTGTTCGTGACGGGCGAATACAACTGGGGTGTCCAGCCAGGCCTCAAGAACCTTACCGACCATTTCCTCGAGGAATGGTTCTGGCGCCCGGCTGCGGTGGCGAGTTACTCTGCAGGCCGATTGTCGGGGGTCCGCGCCAATCTCGCCTGGCACGGGACCCTTACCGAGATGGGCATGGTGGTCATCCCCAGCACCGTCGCGGTCGGGCCAATCGCGAAGACGCTCGATAATAATGGAGCGCCGGTCGGCGAGGCCGGTCAGGCGCTCGACCGCGCCTTCTCGCGCTTTGCCGATGACCTGGCCTGGTGGACCACCGCTGCAAAGAACCAGCGCGCGACGACCCCGCCGCCCTATTGATCTGTCTGCAGTACTGTTCGGCGCCGGCCGCACAATCATTCTCACTTGCGATAAGCTGGCGTAAGCTTCGGCTTTTCGCCCGGACCGACCGTGAAGACGTCGCGCCATTCGGGGTGCTTTTCGTATCGTGCGCGAACAAAGGGGCAGAGCGGTACGACCTTGAAGCCGCGCCCCCGCGCATCGGCAACGAGGTAGTCGACCATCGCCGCCGCGAGACCTGTGCCTTTCAATTCCTTGGGAGCGCCCGTGTGGTCGGCGCTGATTAGCTCCGGTCCGAGCCGAGTGAAGGCGATCTCGCCTTCCGCATCGATCCCTTCGATCCTGCCGACATATCGGCCATGCTTTTCGCCATCTTCCAGCGTGACGCTGATTGCGGGCCGCTCGTCAGGCATAGGTCCGATCCTCCGGGAAGGGCGTGAACTCTTCATCGTCCGCATCGGGCAATTTCATGCGCCCCTGTATCCAGTCTTCCCGGGCCTGCTCGATCCGGTCCTTCGCCGAGCTGACGAAGTTCCACAGCATGAACCGCTCGCCGATCGGATCGCCGCCCAGCACCATGATCGTGGCCGCGTCTTTGGCGGTGACAGGCACGTCCTGGCCCGGCTCGATTACCGCCATCTGTCCCGTCCGTAGGACTTGGCCAGCGACCTCCGCGTTTCCAGCGGCGACGTAGACCGCGCGCTCCTGGTATTCGGCGGGCAAGGGGCGGCTCGCGCCTGCAACCATATCCCAGTGCATGTAGAATTGGGGGCTGTGGACTCTGACCGCCGATTGCATCCCTTCCGCGCTGCCTGCGATAAGGCGACCGCGCAGGCCCTTTTCTTCCCATGTCGGCAAATCGGCAGAGCCTTCGTGGTGATAGAAGGCCGGATCGGCCTCTTCATGCTCAGTCGGAAGGGCCACCCAGGCCTGGATACCGTGCATGTGCGCGCCGTGCTCGCGGGCGTGGTCGAAGCGTTCGGAATGGGTGATGCCGCTCCCGGTAACCATCCAGTTGACCTCGCCCGGACGAATGTCCTGCGTCACGCCCAAGCTGTCGCGATGGGTGAGGGCGCCATCATAAAGGTAGGTCACGGTCGAGATGCCGATGTGCGGATGCGGGCGCACGTCCATCTCGCGCGGAAAGCCTGGGGCGAGGTCGGCAGGGCCCATGTGATCGAAGAAGATATAGGGTCCGACCGTACGGCGGGCGTGGAACGGCAGCACGCGGCCCACCTCGAATCCGCCGCCGAGGTCATGCGTGCGCTTGTCTATGATGCGTTCGATCATTGGTGATTTCCTTCTACGGATTGCTTGAGCCGATATGACGACGAGAGCGTGACAGCCGCGAACACGGGCACCCGGAGAGTTCGCTCCCCTCCGGGCACCATGGTTCAGGCCGGAGCCAGCACGCCGAACTTGCCCGAATTGAACTCCGTGATTGCTTCTTGAATCTCGACCTCGGTGTTCATGACGAAAGGCCCGTAGCCGAACACGGGTTCGTCGATCGGCTCGCCTGTCAGCACCAGCAGCATGGCGTCGCCATCGGCCCTGACCGGCACGCCTTCGCCATCGCGCGAAAGGCGCGCGATCTCGGCCTCGCCGATTCCCTTTCCATCGATCGTCACATGTCCGGAGAGCACCGCGATCATCGTTGTATGACCCTTGGGAAGAGGGAGCGTCACTTCGGCATCGGCATCGAGCCGCACGTCCCACAGATTGATCGGCGTGAAGGTGGTGGCGGGGCCTTTGGTTCCGTCCAACTCGCCCGCGATGATCCGTGCGCGGCCTCCATTGAAGGGAACGTCCACAATCGCATCGCGCGGGATCGCCTGGTACTTGGCCGGGGTCAGCTTATCCTTCGCAGGCAGGTTCACCCACAACTGCACCATGCGGAATGGTCCGCCGGTCTTCGAATAGCCGGGCGAGTGGAATTCCTCGTGCAGCACGCCCGCACCGGCCGTCATCCACTGGACCTCGCCTGCTCCGATGGTTCCGCCGCCACCGGTCGAATCGCGGTGGCAGACCTCCCCGTCATAGACGATGGTGACGGTCTCGAATCCCTTGTGCGGATGCTCACCCACGCCGCGCGGATGACCCTCCACGGGTTCGAAGTTCCACGGTCCGGCATAGTCGAACAACAGGAACGGGCTGATTGCGGTGGTATCGCTATGGTAGCTGAACAGGGAGCGCACGGGAAAGCCGTCGCCAACCCAGTGAGAGCTGTCATTGCGTAGTATGGCGTCGATTGTCTTCATGACATTGACCTTTCGGAGGGCCTGTCGTCTACCCAGACCCGGGGCGTTGCTTTAGTATTGCGCGCAAAATAGGCGGCGCTCGCACCTCGGCAAGTACGGTCCGAAAGGATACTGCAATGACCCAATTCCCAGCGGTACAGCACGGCTGGCATTGCCCGGCAGAAAGGACGCTGGATTTCCTTTCCGGCAAATGGCGGCCAATGGTGATCTTCTGGCTCTTGGAGGGCCCGCTGCGTTTCAATGAATTGCAGCGCCGGCTCGGCGCAGTCACGCATCGGACCCTGGCGAAAACGCTGAGAGAGATGGAGGCGGACGGACTCGTTGAGCGAAGGGATTATGGCGAAATTCCGCCCCGCGTCGATTACTCGCTGACCGCCCGTGGCGTCAGCTTGAAGCCGGTCTTGATGGCGATGGAAGAATGGGCGCAGACCGATGCCGAGGACAGTCGCGGATGATCGCGCGATGACTAACAATGCCCGCTTGCCGCGCATTTCTTTCGCGCCGTGATAGGCGAACGTGCTGCCGTGCACTCTGACAACGCGGATCGTTGGCAAACTACGGTTGATTGGCGCCGAAGCACGATTGCCCACCCCGCCAGATCCTATTCACTGCTTCCTTAGTTCGACGAATACTTTTCTTACGACCGCGTAATCGCAGCATAAGTCCGATGATCACTCAGCGAAACTCGCACATGTCCGCTTCGAGGAGATTTGCACGCGAAGTTGAATGTCTGGAGTGAAGGCACGTATCTGTCATCCGCTCGGTACTGAACGAATGGCAGCTTGTGGGGCGCAGCGCGACAATCTCGAATGTCCGCGATGGGGCGCAAAGCTGCTCTAGCTAAGGCAGACTGAGTTGAATTTTCCAGTGTTTTGAGTGCCCATCTTCGTCCTCTTCTGGGCACCAATTTCTCTCCTTACCCCGATGACTGCCCTTTAGGACGCCGATATCGGCGCATGCTTGACGCTGCGACCGATTTGCGGAACACCTTACGCAAGAACAAAAACATTCGTGGGAGAGCTTCGGCAACCCGCGCCGGTCCTGCGGCGCGCGGAAAGGAGACTCCTCATGCGCGCGACCTCGCAGATTCTTATCGCAGGTGTTCTGCTCGCGCTTTCTCCGCCCATTTCCGCCGCACCGGCCCCCGAGGCCAGGCTGGTCCGCTGCGGCGTTCACGATTGCCTGCGGGTCTCGGGCCAGCGCGAGGATGCGCGCGTGCTGGTGATTGTAAACAGCCACGAAACCAGCCCGCGGGGTGCACGGAAATGGCACGTGGACCTTCCGCTCGATACGGTCAGGCGCCTCGCACCGCTGCACGCACGGACGGTCGAGGTGACGTTGCGCGATCCGGACACCGGCGACGAGACGTCCGCCAGTGTGCGGCTGCCGATCGGGCTGCTGGGCGGCACGACCCGGCTGACTGCGCTCGAGGTCACCGGTTCGTGAGCCTCGCTTCCATTCACCGCGAACCTTGCCAGCGCCGACGCGTGGGCATATCTCCCTGCGCAGCCGCCAGAGAGCGGCGCAATAACAACGCAGGAGACGATGATCATGAAAGCTGGCCTGATGGCCCTGGCTGCGTGCG
Organism: Qipengyuania sp. Mu-71; assembly: GCF_036867055.1. Classification (NCBI taxonomy): domain Bacteria; kingdom Pseudomonadati; phylum Pseudomonadota; class Alphaproteobacteria; order Sphingomonadales; family Erythrobacteraceae; genus Qipengyuania; species Qipengyuania sp. Mu-71. The sequence continues at coordinate 2,377,635 of NZ_JBAJHR010000001.1, forward strand.
CGCTTGCGGCGCCGGCCATGGCGGAAACCACCCCCTCCGACCCCTTCGTGCAGGACAGCGCGACGCTGCACCTCGGCGGGCTCGATCTTGCGACCGTCGACGGTCAGCGCCGCTTGGCCATCCGGATGAACGATGCCGCGCGCGCGGTATGCGGCGACGGCCTCGACACCGTGCATTTGCGCGCGCATGCGCGTTCGCAGGAGTGCCGTACCGAAGTCCTCGCCCGCATCCGCGAACGGATCGAAACGCGCGTCGCGCTGCAGGACACGGCCACCCGGCTCGCTTCGAGCCAGTAGGCCCCACACAGCAGGCCACCGCGCGAGGACCGCGGCGGTGAGCCTGGAGCGGCAGGCGCGCGACGCGCTCGAACGCGACGACCTCCTGGGAGCGACACAAGCTGCCAAGGCGATCGTCCTGCAGGATCGCGATGCACCGGTAGGATATTTCCTGCTGGGCATTGCGGCCGAGCAGGCCGGACAGATCGACAATGCGGTCCTGTTGTTGGACGCGGCCGTCCAGCGCGGCCCCGAGGCCGAGCATCTGGCCCAGCAGGCCCGGCTGCTCAGCCTCTTGCGCCGTGACGGAGAAGCCGCCGCGGCCAGCAAGCGCGCTCTCGCTCTCGCCCCCGCCGATGCGCATACGCTGGATACGATAGGGTGCGTTCTGACCCGGCTGGGCGACCACGAAGGCGCCCTTGGTCCATTCGCCGCGGCGGTGGCCCGCGAACCCGGCAATCTCGATTATCGCTACAATCTTGCCGCCGCGAGCAGCTTTACCGGACGCGTCGAAGACGCACGGCGGCATTACGAGGACATCCTTCGCGCCGATCCGGGCAATGCGCGCGCGCATTATGCACTCGCCATCCTGTCGCGCCAGACGCCCGAGACCAACCATCTCCCCCGGCTGCAACGCGCATTGGCTGCCGCGCAAGGCCCGGGCGATGCGCTGCGCATCCGTTATGCTCTGGCCAAGGAGCTGGAGGATCTGGGCGATCCCAGCGCGTTCGAGCACCTTGAGGCAGCTAATGCGCAGCAGAAGCGCGCGCTCGGCTACGATTTCGCGCAGGATGCAGAAATCTTCGACGCGCTCGAAACGGTGTTTACCAAGCCCGCAGGTGCGCTGCGCGAGGCGCCAGGCCATCCCGATACCGCACCGATCTTCGTCGTGGGCATGCCGCGAACGGGCACTACGCTGATCGATCGCATCCTGTCGTCGCATCGAGAGGTCGTATCGGCGGGAGAGCTTCAGGCCATGCCGGTGGCGGTCAAGCGGCTGGCTGGAACCGCATCGAAAAAGGTCATCGACGCAGAGACGATTGCCGCCAGCAGCACGATCGATCCAGCGCAGCTGGGCCGCGCCTATATCGAGCAGGCTGCTGCGCATCATTTGCCCGAACGAACGCCGCGCTTCGTCGACAAGCTCCCCGCCAATTTCCTGTATATCGGCCATATCGCCGCGGCGCTGCCGCATGCGCGGATCGTGTGCCTGCGCCGTAATCCGATGGATACGGTGTGGAGCAATTACAAAAATCTGTTTGCGAGCCAGTCGGCCTATTACGCCTATTCCTACGACCTCCTCGACACGGCGCGCTATTATGCGCGCTTCGACCGGTTGATGGCGCAGTGGGAGACGCTCTTTCCCGGGCGGATATTGCAGCTGGGCTATGAAGGCCTGGTCGCCGATCAGGACGGGCAGACGCGGCGATTGATCGACTTCTGCGGGCTCGACTGGGACGATGCCTGCCTGCACTTTCACGAGAATACGGCAGCGGTGGCCACGCCGAGTGCGGCGCAGGTGCGCCGGCCGCTCAACGCCGATGCCGTGGGCCGCTGGCGGACGCATGAGCGCGCGCTGGAGCCGGCACGCGCCTGGCTCGAAAAGCAGGGCATCTCCACCGGTTGAGGGGCACTTCGACAGTGCGCAAGAATAAGGGCGCCTGCGTAGGAACGCAGGCGCCCTTTGCTTGGGACGGTGTTGTCGCTCAGAACGACATGCGTGCTTCCACCCCGACGACCCGCGGACTCATTACCGCCTGGCGATAGTAACGCACCGCAACACCATCGTTCACGCCGATGCGCGAGCGATCGTTGGCAGTCGATACAACTGCGTATTTGTCGAAGATGTTGTTGGCGAACAGGCTGATGCTGTAGGTTTCCATCTCGTAGGTCAACGCAGCCCGGTGCAGCGTGTAACCGGGGATCAGATCGCCATAGGCGCGATCCCACCCGATCCTCGAAACGACATTGCCGCGATAGGTCGCCGTCCAGTTGGCCACCAGATCGGCATCGCCCATCGGCTGGACGTAGGTAACGCCAAGGCTGCCCGAATTCTTCGCCGAGCCGGGCAGCCGGTCGCCATCGAGCGCGTCCAGCTGGACGAAACGGTTCGAATAATCGCCCGGCGTTTCGCGAATGGTGATGATGCCCGGCACGTCTTCGGTGAGATAGGCGTCGGTATAGGAATAGGTCCCCTGGATCGACAGCTCGGGGATCGGCTTGAGCTGGAACGAGGCCTCGAAGCCGCGCGACTTGGCCGACCCGCCGTTCACCGTGATCCCGGTTGCGCCATAGAGCGTGGAGGAATTGACCTGGATCCCCTGCCACTTAACGTCGAAGACGTTGAAGTTGAGCGCCAGCACGTCGTTGAACAGCTGGCTGCGCATCCCGATCTCGATATTCTTGGTCGTGTCGGGGCCGTATTGCAGCTCGTCGGGCAGTGCGCAGATGATCTGCTGACCCGGCTGGATATCGGCCGGACAGGGCGCAACCCGGTTGGGCCCGCCAAGGCGGTAGCCCTTGCTGTACGTGGCATAGACCATGAAGTCGGGACTGAATTCATACGAGGTATTGAACTTCCACACCCAGCCGTCTTCCCCGGCATCGCCGCCATTGGACGGCAAATCATAGGGGCTGAGCGGATCGCCCAGGACAGGCAGGGCCGCCGCACCCGAGATCGTCGATGTATAGTCGAAATAGCGCGCGCCCGCGGTGACCTGCCAATCCGGCGTAACCTCGAACGTGGCTTCGCCGAAGATCGCCTTCTCCTTCACCTCGGAGGTGATGTAGCTGACATATTCCAGCGCTTCGGGGTTGGTGGTCGGGTCGACCCACGGGTGGTTGGGAATGCGTTCGGCGTAGTCGCTCTGATAATCGTTCTCGTTGTAGAAGCCGCCCAGAACCCAGCTGAACGGACCGCCATGGCTCGACACCAGCCGCAGTTCGAAGTTCTTTTGCTTGCGAGTGCGGTCGGATGCGTAATGGCCCGCGAATGCCGGGAACAGCTCGTAATCGTAATCGAGGTCGAGCAGCAGGTCGGTGACGTCGCCCTTATCGCTATAGCCCATCTCGGTGTAGGCGCCGGTGGCGACAATATCGACGATGTCGGCGATATTGGCATTGATCTCGGCGCTGACGAGATGCGCGTGACGGTCGACCGGTTCCTTGAACCGGCTGGCGTTCTCATAGCGTCCGGTACCCAGCACGCCCGCGCTGTTCGATTGCGCACCTTCGGTCTCGGTCTGCTGATACGCATAGGTCAGCAGCAATTGCAGGTCCTCGTCGGCCTGGAACAGCAATTGGTTGCGCGTGGTGAAGGTCCGCTCGAAATTGAGATCCTCTTCCTCGTAGAGGTTCGCTGCATAACCCGCATCGGAAATGCTGTCGGGGCCATCGGGCTGCGGCAACGACACGCCGGGTTCCTGGACGAGCAGCGAATAGTCGATGAATCCCGGGTCGAAGTAATACCCCGTCGCGCTGCGGAACGCGATGTGATCGGCCACGATGGGCAGGTTGATCACGCCATCGATCTGATAGCCGAAATCGTCGCTATGCGATTTGGCATAAGCGCGCGCATGGACCTCGCCCTCGACCACGCTGGGATCGGGCCGGTTGGGAATATAACGGATCGCCCCGGCCAGCGTACCAAGCCCGTAAAGCGTGCCCTGCGGGCCGAGCAGGGTTTCGACGCGGGCGATATCGACCAGCTTGAAATCGTAATAGAGCGGGACTTCGCCCAGATAGATGCCCAGCGCGTCGTCATAGATGGCGCCGCCGTCACCCACGCCCGAGGCATTGAGACCGCGGAGCACCACCGTGCCGGTCGAGCCCGGGCCGGTGTCCGAAATCGTCATGCCGGGGGTGAAATCGGCAATATCGCGAATGTCGTCGATCCGCTGCCGCGCCAGCTCTTCCGCGCTGACGGCGGTGATATTGATCGGCGTATCCATCAGCGTCGTCGCGCGGCGGGTGGCCGTAACGACGATCGTGACCGGAGCCGCGCTCTCCTCTTCCGGCTCCTCCTGGGCGAAAGCCGGTGCGGCCAGCGTGGTGGTCGAAAACACGGTTGCCGACAGCAAACCGAATTTCAGTTTTGCGCATTTTTTCATCGTTTTCTTCCCGTCTTTTGCGGTTGAGCTTCCCCGGGCCGCGACACGCATGTCGCAGCCGACCCAGCTTTACTTGAGGACCTGAGGTGCGCCTGTGCTCCGTTATTCGGACTTCAGGCATTCACCTTATCGACTCGACGAAACCAACCCGCCTATTCGCACGATCCCGCTTGCTTTTTCTTCGGTTGTTCGGATTTATCCGAATTGCCCCGCCTGCGATTGTTCTTCGTTCTCGATTGAGGGAATGAGAACGCGGTGTTTTCATATGGAGAGGGGTGTTTTGCGGGTCCGTATCGACGGGACCGCAACGAGCGCACGTGGGCGCGCCGCGAGAAATCATGTGCAGGTGTCGAAGATAGGGAGGCGGCCGGACCGGCAGCGCGGACGGCAGAGCGCTTGCTCTTCGCGAAGGTCCCGGCTCCCGATGTTCGGTCCATAGACAATCTCCATATCGAGCCGATAGCCGGCTCAATCCTGCAGATCCCCTTCCCAAGCGTTGCCGTTGCTTACGACGGCATGACACATACGCTAGAGATATTACGGAATGCGTCAAGAGTATTAATTGATCGCGCGAACAGCACCGCGAGCCTGGCGTTTGGATTTGAATTCACACGATTTTCACAGGGTTCGGCAAGTCACGCGAACCCTGTGGTTGCTGCGTCATATCGTCCCCTTCGCAGCCTCAGGGCTTGCGAGGTGCGGCTATCCCGAATCGATTCCGCGCCGTCACCGGGCTTCGCTGGTCCACCATGTCAGCGAGTGGACGTCATGCGCGCTCGTCCATATCCCGTCGGGCGTATAACGCAGCGCGCCGCTGCCCTCCGCCCGTCCGACGCGGGCGAGGATTTCGGCGGTCGCCGCATCGATCACGACGAAGGTCTGGTCGTCGGTCGTACGCAGCCACACCTTCCCGTCGCCCGTGTCGATATCGCCCCATTTGAGGTTGTCGCCGACGAGGGTACGGCCCGCCACTTCGCGCGTTTCGGGGTCGATCCGCGCGACGGTCCCGTCGCCCTGCTCCTGCACCCAGACGGCCCCTTCACCCGCGACGAGGAACCCGGGCGTATCGCCCAGCTGGATCGTGTCGGTGACCGCGTTGGTAGTCGGGTCCACGCGCTGCAGTGTCCCCCCGGTTCCGCTTACCGCCCATAGCGCGTCGAACCCGAAGGCGAGGAAAGTCGTACCCGGCGCCACCTCGATCGACGCGGAGATTTCATTGGTGGCAGGATCGATGCGGGAGATCGTCCCCTCCGCCTGGTTGGGGGCCCATACCGACCCGGCACCGGCGACCACGTTCTGTTCGCCGCTCGGTCCGATGCCCGCCGGTATGGTGGCCAGTACCTGCGCGGTTTCGGGGCCGATGCGATACAGCTCGCCCCCATCGCAATTGCCCACCCAAAGCGATCCGGATTCCATCGCCATCGTGCCGCACGGGCGCGGGATCGCGACCGAGGCCAGCTTCTCGGTTTTCGACCACTGCTCCACCCGGCCGTCGTTGGTGGTCCATACGGTATCGCCATCAACCTGGAGGAAATCGGCGAATCCGGGGACGTCGATCACATTCTCGGCGAATGTGGGCTCGGGGCCAATTTCGGCCGCCGGCGCGCAGGCCGCGGCAATGAGGGGCAGGAGGCAGATCGATCGGGTCATGGGCGTTGGTCCTTGCATGGCAGGCGGGGCGTGCCGGGCCGTCCCGGCGGCGGCGTCAACTGTAGCGATACGGATTGGTGTCGATGGTGGTGAGGCTGCGCGTTTGGTTGCAGAGGAACACCGTGCCGGTGAAATAGATGCCCGGTTCGGTGATCGTCTGGGCATAGGCATAGGCTTCGCGAAGCTGATCCACCGTCATCTGCACGGGCGCCTCGTCGGGTTGCCAGGTCAGACCGTAGGGGTAATCCTCCCCCGTCCTGCTGATTTCGACATGACACCCCATGACATGCGACACGGGATGGCTGTCGCAGAACTCGATCAGCCGCGTCATGCTGTCGAACCAGGGCTGCCAAAAGGTAATGTAGCAGCGCCCGCGATAGAACATGTCGCCAGTGTAGAGGATCTGCGTGTAGCTGTCGTAATAGGCGAATTCGGACGCCACATGGCCGGGCGAGCCCCAGATAAGGATATCGCGCCCGCCGAGATCGAGCGTGACGCGTTCCTCGGGGAAGTTGGTCATCCCCCAGAAGCCGAGCATCTCCTCATGCGTCAGCCCCATGTAGCGCGTATTGGGCCGGTCGGCGAACTGGTTGACCGCGGCATAGTGATCGGCGTGAAGGTGGCTGAAGGCGACGAGCAATTCGAGGTCGGCAGGATCGCGTCCGTTGCGCCTGCACCAATCCGCGATGCACTCGTCGACCACGCCGCGCAGGTCCCAGTCGGTGCGCAACTGGGTAAAGCCCTCGTCGAGCAACAGCACGCGATCATTGCCAAAATACAGCGGGGCAAAAGGCGCCTCGAAGCTGTAGGCCTTGTTCTGCCGAAGGATGGCCGTGTGTGCGTTGTACCAGTGCAAATGCACCGGCGGATCGGTGTTGTCCTTGAGCGATTCCGAACCGCAGATCCAGCGATCGGGGAAACTGCCGGGGGCAGGCAGGTCGCTTTTGAAATCGACCGGATCGGGCCGCAGCCCGGCGGCCTGCGCGGCCTGGCTATAGGTTGTCAGCGCAGCCGGAACCGCCAACGCTGCGGCATTGTACGACAGGAAAGTACGACGGTCCAAAGCGGTTCTCCCGGACGTCAAAAGGGGTGCGGCGGAGTGATGCGGGCGACGCCTTCGGGCCAGACCCGAGTCCGCTGGTCGGGACTGACCCCGTTGAACAGGACGAAGTCCGGGCGGATCAGCATCATGTCGCGGCCCTGCACCTCGCGCGCATAGTGCAAGGCCTCGTCGATCGTGGCGGGCGAAAGCTGCAGGATGCGCTCATAGGGTTTGTAGGTCGCGAAACGGGGATAATAGCAGCCCGGCGCGAACATCATGTCGATATGCCCGCCGAGCACCGCCTCGACCGGACTGCGTGCGGCGAACTCCTGCAACCGCGCCAGCGCCGCAATGTAATCCCGGTCATTGCCGATGTTGATCCGTCCGGGGAACAACAGGTCGCCCGTGAACAGGAAGTCGCAATAGGGATCGTAGAAGGTCACCCCGTCACGGTGGCTCCCGGGGGTGGGGATGACCTCGATCCGCCTGTCGCCGAGATCGATTACCCCGGTGCCGCCCGGCCAGTTGCCCGCAAGCCCGTAATGCGCCTGCATCGCCCCGATCGGTCTGGGGACGATGGTGGTTCGCGGGCGATCCGCGAATTGCCGCAGCCCCTGGTTCTGCGCGATGTCTTCGCCCGATGTCAGCGCGATGGTCAGCGGCATGCGCTTGCGGCCGCGCATCTGCTCCCAGCGGGTGATGATCGCATCGACGGTCTCGCGCAGCGGGAAATAGGCCGCTTTGGCGGTGGCCCCGCTGTCGATCAGCAAGGCTCCGGCATTGCCGAACAGCAGGTAGACGAACGGCGCTTCCCAATGGACGCAGACGTTCTGCCGCAGGACAAAAGTGTCTTCGTTATACTGCACCACCTGGATGCGCGGATCGGAGTTCGTCGCCGCGACATTCGACCCGTAGATCCAGCGGAAGCCGAGCCGCCCGGGCGCCGGCCCGCTGCTCGAATAGTCATGCACGATCGGTTCGCGGGGATGCAGCGGCAGCGCGGAATCGGTGTTGCGCACTCCCGGCGGATTATACGCCGCCGCGATATCGCCATTCCCCGCGAAGGTCGGCTGGACCGATGCGGCAGGGGTCGGGGGCGGTGCGGGGGCAGGCGTGGTCTGCGACATCGGGCGCTCCGGGCAAAGCCGCCAGGACAGCGGCAATTGGCTGCCTTCGATGCATGCCCCCCCAGGCGGTCCTCCGCGCGTCGGTAGCCTTACGGCCCCGCGCTCTGGAGCAATACCATATGATTATTACCAACAATGGCAATGGTAATAAATAAGTGATGGACAGGGGGCTCTTTTGGCGCAATGCTGCACATGCGAAAGGAGTTACCTCTATGTTGAACGGGATCCGCAAAGTGGGGGCAGCCGCAGCGCTGGCCTGTGCCTTATTCGTCGCCTCGTGCGCGCCCGCAGGCGAAGACGCCACCGCGCCCAAGACGCAGTTCACGATCGGCTGGTCGATCTATGCCGGGTGGATGCCGTGGCCTTATGCCGAACAGGCCGGGATCGTGAAGAAGTGGGGGGACAAATACGGGATCGAAATCGATATCGTGCTGGTCAACGATTACGTCGAATCGGTCAATCAATACACCGCCGGGCAGCTTGACGGGGTAACGGTCGCGAACATGGATGCGCTGACCATCCCCGCCGCCGGCGGGAAGGATACCACCGCCCTGATCATCGGCGACTATTCGAATGGCAATGACGGGGTCTTGCTCAAAGGCACCGACAACCTCGCCGGTATCGCCGGACAGCAGGTCAATCTGGTCGAGCTGTCGGTGTCGCATTATCTGCTCGCCCGGGCGCTTGAATCGGCAGACCTCGCGATGACTGATGTGCGGACGATCAATACCGCAGATGCGGATATTGCCGGTGCGTTCACCTCGCCCGATGTCACCGCCGCGGTGGCGTGGAACCCGCAGCTCCTGACGATGAAACAGGAAGCCGGCGCGCATGAGGTATTCAGCTCGGCCGACATTCCGGGTGAAATTCTCGACCTGCTGGTGGTCGATACCGCGACGCTCGAAGCCAACCCGAATCTGGGCAAGGCACTGGTGGGCATCTGGTACGAGACCATCGCGCTGATGCAGCAGGACGACGAAGCGGGCGAAGCCGCGCGTGCAGCGATGGCGCAGCTTGCGGGTACGACGCCGGAGATGTTCGAAGCGCAGGTGGCGACGACCTATCTTTATGTCGAGCCCGAGCAAGCGGTAGCGGCGGCGACCGATCCGGCACTGATCGAAACCATGACCCGCGTCCGCGACTTCAGTTTCTCGCAGGGCCTGTTCGGCCAGGGTGCCAGTTCGGCCGAAGCGGTGGGCATGGCCTTCCCGGGCGGCAAGACCTTGGGCGATGGCAACAGCATCACATTGCGCTTCGACGACAGCTTCATGCAGATGGCTGCCGATGGCGAGCTGTAGGCCGGTGAAGCGGACGGGCAGCGGACCGGGGATCGGCGCGTAGTGCGCTGGGTCGATCGGCGGATCGGGCGGACCAATTCCCTGCTTCTGGGGGCGATCCCGATCCTGCTCCTGATCCTGGTATATCTGTTCCTCGCGGTCGCGCGGAACGAGATCAACCCGGCCGACAAGATCCTCCCGCTCCCCGGCGCGATGGTCGACGCCATGCGCGCGCTGGTGTTCGAGCGGGATCCGCTCTCAGGCCGCCACCTGTTCTGGGCCGATACGCTGGCGAGCCTGCAGCGGCTCGGTCTCGGACTTGCCATTTCCACCGCCAGCGCGCTGCTGGTGGGCCTCGTTCTGGGGCTTCTGCCACCGGTTCGCGCCACCTTCGGCATGCTGGTCACCGGGATTGCGGTGATCCCGCCGATCGCGCTGCTGCCGATCCTGTTCATTGCCTTCGGGCTGGGTGAGACCGCCAAGGTGGCGCTTATCGTGATCGGCATTGCGCCCTTCATGATCCGCGATATCGCCGCGCATACGGCAGCGCTCCCGCGCGAGCAGATCATCAAGGCGCAGACGCTGGGCGCAAGCACATGGCAATTGGCGCTGCGCGTCGTCCTCCCGCAGGCCATGCCAAGGCTGATCCAGGCAGTGCGCCTGTCGCTGGGCCCGGCATGGGTATTCCTGATTTCGGCCGAAGCGATCGCCGCCGATATCGGGCTGGGCTACCGCATCTTCCTCGTTCGCCGCTATCTCGCGATGGATGTCATCCTGCCCTATGTAGCGTGGATCGCCATCCTCGCGGCGATCACCGACCTGCTGCTGTCATGGTCCAGCCGCCGCCTGTTCGGCTGGGCACACAGGGCCGAGAGATGAGCGGCTTCCTCAGCCTGCGCGACGTCTGGGTCGAATATGGCGACAAGATCGTGCTCGAACGCGTCAATCTCGAGATCGAGGAAGGCGCATTCGTCTCGGTCATCGGGCCATCGGGTGCAGGCAAGAGCAGCCTGCTGCGCGTGGTACTGGGCCAGGATGCGCCGACGCGCGGGACCATCACGCTCGACGGCGTCCCGCTCAAGCCCCAATGCGACAGCGATCGCGGCGTGGTGTTCCAGCGCTATTCGGTGTTTCCGCATCTGACGGTCCTGGAGAACACGCTGTTCGGAATCGAATGCGGGCGCGCCCCGCTGGCCGGGCGGCTGTTCGGCGCGGCGCGGCGGGCTGCGCTGGCCGAAGCGGAAGAAATGCTGGCCGCGGTCGGGCTGGAGGACAGCCTCCATTTGTATCCGGCGCAGATGTCGGGCGGCATGCAGCAACGCCTGGCGATCGCTCAGGCGCTGATCAAACGCCCGCGGATATTGCTGCTCGACGAACCCTTCGGCGCGCTCGATCCCGGGATCCGGTCCGATATGCACGCACTGATTACCAGCCTGTGGAGCGAATATGCGCTCACCGTAATGATGGTAACGCACGATATCGGCGAGGCCTTCGCGCTCGGCAATCGCGTGCTCACGCTCGATAAGCTGCGGCATGACCCGCACGCCCCAAATCGGTATGGTGCCTCCATCGTCTACGATCTTCCTCTCACGCGGAAGGCACCGCAGCGGGCGGAGACCCGCGCTGTCCTGACCCAATCCGCATGAGACAAAAATCGTAGTATTACGATTGACAATATAGATAATACTTGAGAGGACCGTCCCATGGCATCCGAACCCACCAACCTTGCCCGCCTCAGCATGAGCCTGCCCGCGGACCTGTTCCGCCAGCTCGACATGATGGTGGAAGAACGGGGTCTGCCGTCGCGCTCGCAGCTGATCGCCGAATTGATCCGGCACGCCCTCGCCGAGCACGAAGCGCAGACCCGGCCCGAAGAGATGCTCGCGGGCACGATCACGCTTGTCTATGTCGGCGATCGCGGCAGCATCCGCCAGCAGCTCGCGACGACGCAATTGCAATATCTGAAGGAAGTCATCTCCTCGCAGCATGTCTTCCTCGAGGACGACCAGTCGCTCGAAGTGCTGCTTGTGCAAGGCCCAGCCGTACGGCTCGAGGCGCTGTGCGATTCGCTGCGCTCGATTCGCGGGGTTCACCAGCTCCAGCTGGTCACCACCACCGCGCTGCTGCCGCCGCTGCATGAACAGGGCGAAGCCGACGCCAACGACAACAGCGCAGGCAAGAAGCCCAAACCGCCAAAGTCCGCGGCCGCATGACGGAGGGGCTGGCAAACCCGCTGGCAGCGCGCGACCACGCCCGCGCGATGGCCGGCACGGTGGTCGACGCGATGCCCGTCCTGCCGCCGGTTGCGCCAGACCTTCCCGAAGGCGTGGAACCGGACGACCTCCTATGGGAGGAAACCGTCGCCCCGGGCGGGTATGCTACCCGCAGCCTGGCGCGCGGATCGCGGGTCCGGCTGATCGATCTTGCCGGCGACGCCTGTGCCTCGATGCTCATCTACAATGCCGAAATGCCGACCGAACGGCTGAACGTGGCCGACACGGTCAAGGTGCAGTGGAACGGCTATCTCGGCGCGGGCAAGCTGCTGCTGTCCGACATGGGCCGCGTGATGATGAGCATCCTCGAAGATGGCGCCGCCACGCATGACGTTTTCTGCGGCACATCGAACGCCGCCACCAACGAAGCCAAATATGGCGAGGGCCGCAACAGCGGTGCCTTTCCCAATGGCCGCGACCGGCTGCTGCTGGGCTCGGCCAAGCACGGGCTGCAGCGCCGTGATGTCCACCCTTGCGTCAATCTGTTCAAGGGCACGCGGATCGAGGCCGATGGGGCCATCACGCCGCTGGTAGGCCCTTTCGAGGCGGGGCGCGAGATCGTGCTGCGCGCCGAAATGGATGTGATCGTGGTCCTGGCCAATTGCCCGCATGTCCTCGACCCGCGGGACGACTGGCAGGTTTCGCCGCTGCGCATAAGCGCGTGGCGCGGGCCCGTGACCGATCAGGACGATCCGGTCCGCTGTGCCACGCCCGAGGGCCTGCGCGCCTTCGAGAATGTCGAAGACTACTACCGCCGCTAGCAAGGAAGGGCGCAGACTGCATGACCGCTGATCCCGCAACAGGGGGCCTGCCCGGTGCCGTCGTCCATGACGAAATCGTGCCTGCCCGGGCGCCGTGGCTGCATCACATCGCGGCAGGGCAGACGCTGCGCATTATCGATGTGGAAGGCAATCAGGCGGTCGATTTCCTGCTCTACGCGGATCCCGACGATGCCGAACGGTATAGCTCGCAGGACACGGTGGCCGCGCAGGGGAACCTGTTCCTGCGCCAGGGCAGCGTCCTGCGTTCGAACGAAGGCCGCGCGATGATGACCATTACCGGCACTTCGGTCGCCTATCACGACACGATCGGCGGCGCGTGTTCCTGCGAATCCAACACGCTGCGTTATGGTCACCACACCAAGGCGCAGCACGCCTGCGTCGAGAACTTCCTCGAGGCCAATCTGTCCGAGGGGCGCGGCAAGCGCGACATGGTGCCCAATATCAACTTCTTCATGAACGTGCCCGTCGAGGAAGACGGGTCGCTCGGCATTGTGGACGGCATTTCCGCGCCCGGCCTTACGGTCGACCTGCGCGCGGATATGGATGTGGTCGTGGTGGTGTCGAACTGCCCGCAGATCAACAACCCGTGCAATGCCTTCAACCCGACTCCCGTGCGGATGATCGTCGCTGCATGAGCACGCCGACGGTACTGATCGCCAACCGCGGAGCGATTGCCACCAGGATTATCCGGACCTTGCGGACCATGGGTCTGCGTTCGGTCGCGGTCTATTCGGAAGCCGATGCCGATTCGCTGCATGTGTCGCTGGCGGACAGTGCGGTGTGCATCGGGCCGCCCCCCGCAACCGAAAGCTACCTCGATAGCGCCGCAATCATCGCCGCGGCGAAGGAGACGGGCGCGGGCTATATCCACCCCGGTTACGGGTTTCTCGCCGAGAATGCCGAATTTGCCGAAGCCTGCGAGGCTGCAGGGATCGTCTTCATCGGCCCGCGACCCGAGCATATCCGCACCTTCGGTCTCAAGCACAGCGCCCGCGCTCTGGCCGAGGACCAGGGCGTGCCGCTGGCGCCCGGCACCGGCCTGCTAACCGGGGAAGACGAGGCCGCCCGCGCGGCTGCCGACATCGGCTATCCGGTCATTCTCAAGGCGACCGCGGGCGGCGGCGGCATCGGCATGCGCATCTGCGCGGACGAGGCCGGGCTGCGCGACGGCTTTGCCGGCGTGGTACGCCAGGGCGAGAGCAGTTTCGGCGATGCGGGCGTGTTTCTCGAGCGCTACATCGCGCGGGCCCGGCATATCGAAGTCCAGATTTTCGGTGATGGCGAAGGCCACGTCATGCCGCTGGGCGAACGCGACTGTTCGCTCCAGCGCCGCAATCAGAAGGTCGTCGAGGAAGCCCCTGCCCCCTGCCTGTCGGATGCGCTGCGCCGCGACCTCATCCTGGCCGCGATCAACCTCGCTCAGGCAGCACAATATCGCTCGGCAGGGACGGTGGAATTCCTCTTCGACGCCGAACGGCAGGAATTCTTCTTCCTCGAAATGAACACCCGCCTGCAGGTCGAACACGGGGTCACCGAAGAGGTAATGGACGTCGATCTGGTCGAATGGATGGTGCGTGGGGGCATGGGCGACTACGCCTTCATGGATCGCGCTGCGCCGACCGCCCGTGGGCATGCGGTCCAGGTGCGACTGTATGCCGAGGACCCGGCGCTCGACTACCGCCCGACCACCGGCACGCTGTCGGCGCTGTCGTTCCCCGATAGCATTCGGGCGGAAACCTGGTGCGAAGCCGGCACCACGATCAGCGCATGGTACGATCCGATGATCGCCAAGCTGATCACGCATGCCGACACGCGCGAAGGCGCCATTGGCGCGATGCAGGCGGCGCTCGCCGAAAGCCGGATCGACGGGATCGAGACGAACCTGCGCTGGCTGCGCGATGTCGTGCAGGACGAATCCTTCATCGCGGGCACGGTCACGACCCGCCTGCTCGATACCATTCCCTATGCGCCCAGCAGCCTCCAGATCGTCTCCGGCGGCACTGCCACTACCGTACAGGACTGGCCGGGGCGCGAAGGACTATGGTCGGTCGGGGTCCCGCCGTCAGGGCCGATGGATGACCGCTCGTTCCGGCTGGGCAATCTGCGGCTGGGCAATCCAGAGGGCACGGCGGGGCTCGAGGTGACCTTCACCGGGCCGACGCTGCGCTTCAATGCGCCCGCGCGCCTGTGTCTTGCCGGGGCGGATTTCGGGGCCAGGCTCGATGGCAATCCGGTGGCGCGCGACACGCCGTTCGACGTCGTCGCCGGACAGACGCTGGCACTGGGCCGCGTTTCGGGCGGGGGCATGCGCGGCTATATCCTGTTTGCAGGCGGGCTGGATATCCCGCCCTATCTCGACAGCCGTAGCACCTTCGAACTGGGGCAGTTCGGCGGACATGCGGCGCGGCGGCTTCTCGCTGGCGACACGCTGCATCTGGCCGGCAACGCCACGACCACGGACATGCCCGCGGGGCCCGAACCCGAGCTGGGCAATTGCTGGACTTTGCGCGTCCTGTACGGTCCGCACGGCGCGCCCGACTTCTTCACCCCGGACGACGTACAAGCGATCACCAGTGCCGAATGGCAGGTGCATTACAACAGCAATCGCACCGGCGTCCGGCTGGTCGGCCCCAAGCCCGAATGGGCGCGCAAGGATGGCGGCGAGGCGGGGCTTCATCCGTCCAACATCCATGACAATCCCTATGCCATCGGTGCGGTCGATTTCACCGGCGACATGCCGATCATCCTCGGCCCCGATGGCCCCTCGCTGGGCGGTTTCGTCTGCCCCTTCGTGGTGATCGCCGCAGATCGCTGGAAGATCGGCCAACTGGCTCCGGGGAACCGCCTGCGCTTCCAGCCCGTGGATATCGCCGAAGCGCAAGCCGCCGACCAGGCCGCCCCCCTTGCCGGGGCAACGACCGGAGTGCCGGCTGACAGCGAGTCGCGCGCACCGGCCGATCTCAGCCCGATCCTCGCCGAAATCCCCGCCGAGGGGCATCGTCCGCGAACCGTCTACCGGCAGCAGGGCGATCGCAATATCCTGGTCGAATACGGGGCGATCGTGCTCGACCTCGAATTGCGTATCCGCGTCCATGCGCTGATGACCGTGCTCGAAGCGAAAGGGCTCCATGGGGTGGTCGACATCACCCCGGGCATCCGCTCGCTCCAGCTCCATTTCGACGGCAAGCAGGTCGACCAGCGCTCCGCCCTCGCAGCGCTGATGGAATGCGAGGACGAGCTCGGCGATCTGGAGGATTTCACCATTCCCTCGCGGATCGTCCACCTGCCGCTCAGCTGGCGCGATCCCGCGACCATTGCGACCGTCGAGAAATATATGGCGGCCGTGCGCGACGATGCGCCCTGGTGTCCCGACAACATCGAATTCATTCGCCGGATCAACGGCCTGCCCGATGCCGATGCGGTGCAGGATATCGTGTTCGATGCAAGCTACCTGGTGATGGGGTTGGGGGATGTCTATCTGGGTGCCCCCGTCGCCACACCGGTCGATCCGCGGCATCGGCTCGTCACGACCAAATACAATCCCGCGCGCACCTGGACCCCGCCCAATGTCGTCGGGATCGGCGGCGCCTATATGTGCATCTACGGGATGGAAGGCCCGGGCGGTTACCAACTGTTCGGGCGCACCATCCAGGTGTGGAACACCTATCGCCAGACCGACGCCTTCAAGGACGGCAAGCCATGGCTGCTGCGCTTCTTCGACCAGATCCGCTTTTTCGAAGTCTCGGCCGAAGAGCTCGAGGAATGGCGGCGGGACTTCCCTGCCGGGCGGCGGTCGATCGAGGTCGAGCATTCGGAATTCCGGCTGGCCGACTACCGCGCTTTCCTGAGCGAGAACGCGCAATCGATCGCCGCGTTCGAGGAGACCCGGCAGGCGGCATTCGATGCCGAACGGGGCGAATGGGAGCGTAACGGAGAATTCGACCGCCTTTCCGAACTGGCGGACGACATCGGCGGCGCGGCGCTGGATGCGCCGGCGGTCGACGTGCCGGAGGGCGCCGAAGTCGTCGAATCTCCCTTTGGCGGATACATCTGGAAATTGCTCGTCGCCGAGGGCGACGAGGTCGAAAAGGGGGACACCGTGGCCGTCATCGAAGCAATGAAGATGGAGTGTCCGCTGGAAAGCCCCGCTGCCGGGACGATTTCCTCGCTGTATATCGAGGAACGCCAGCCGATCGAACCGGGCGCGCCGCTCATGGCGCTGACGAGGCGGTGTTGATGGACCTCGCACGCCAGAGCGTCCAAACGATCGCCGCGGCGGTCAACACCGGCACGGCAAGCGCGCTCGACATTGCCGAGGCGACTCTGGCACGGATCGACGCCTATGACGAAATCCAGCCGCAGGTCTGGATCAGCCGCGCTTCGCCCGAACGCGTGGCAGAGGCCGCGCGCGCAGTGGATGCGCGGATAGCCGAGGGAGAAACGCTCCCGCTGGCCGGCGTCCCCTTTGCAGTGAAAGACAATATCGATGTCGCCGGTTTCGAGACAACCGCGGGATGCCCCGCGTTCTCCCACACACCCGAAACCACCGCACCGGCGGTCGCGCGGTTGCTCGACGCTGGCGCGATCTGCGTCGGCAAGACCAATCTCGACCAGTTCGCGACCGGGCTGGTTGGCACACGCAGTCCCTATGGCATTCCGCGCAACGCCTACAATCTCGCCTATGTGAGCGGGGGATCGAGTTCGGGCTCGGCGGTCGCGGTGGCGGCCGGTCTCGTGGCCTTTGCGCTGGGTACCGACACTGCCGGATCGGGGCGCGTGCCCGCAGCCTTCAACCATTTGGTGGGATACAAGCCGAGCAAGGGACGCTGGAGCACCACGGGGCTGGTACCTGCGTGCCGTACGCTCGACTGCATCAGCGTCTTCACCGACGACATCTCCGAAGCGCGGCTGGTCGACCAGATCATGGCGGGTTTCGATCCGCAGGATGCCTATTCTCGCGCCTTGCCCACTCGGGAATTGACCCCGAAACGCATCGGCGTCCCCCGTCCCGACCAGCGAGGCTGGTTCGGCGACGGCCAGTCGGAAGCGCTCTATTCCCGCGCGCTCGAAACTCTGGCGCGCGACGCCGAGATCTGCGATCTTGATATCGCCTTCCTGAACGAAGCCGCGAGCCTGCTCTACAGCGGCCCATGGGTAGCCGAGCGCGCGGCGGCGCTGGCCCCGTTGCTGGCCGCCAACCCCGAGGCGATCGACGCCACCGTCCGCGCAGTGGTGGCGCCGGGCCTCGACATTTCGGCGGTCGAACTGTTCAACGGGATCTATCGGCTCGCGCAGCTGCAACGGGATGCCGAGGAGATGTGGGCCAGCGTCGACATGCTCGCCTTCCCGACCACCGGCACGACCTACCGCGTGGCCGAACTGCAAGCCGCGCCGGTCGCGCTGAACAGCAATCTGGGCCTTTATACCAATTTCGTGAACCTGCTCGACATGGCCGCGATCGCCGTGCCGGCCGGTGCGCGCGAAAATGGCACCGGCTTCGGTATCACGCTGATCGGTCCGGCAGGCAGTGACAGCGGCCTTATGGACGCCGCCGACAGCTATCTCGCCAAGGCGGACTTGCCCGCGAGACCCGCGCTCGATCTGGAGGGAAGAATGGAAACCGTTAAGCTTGCCGTCGTCGGCGCACATCTGAAGGACATGCCGCTGCATTGGCAACTGACGTCGCGCGATGCGCGATTCGTCGGTGCGTTCGACACCGCCCCCGCCTACCGGCTCTATGCGATGGCCGACAGCACACCGCCAAAGCCCGCGCTGGTCCATAGCGAGGATGGCGCGGCGATCGCGGTCGAGGTCTACGAACTCGACGTGGCCGCCTTCGGCAGCTTCGTCGCCGAAGTCCCCGCCCCGCTCGCCATCGGCACGGTAACGCTGGAAGATGGCAGCAATGTCAAAGGCTTCGTAGCCGAGCCCCGTGCAACCACCGGAGCCGAAGATATCACCGAGCTGGGCGGATGGCGCGCCTATATTGCTCGCACCTGACCTTCAGCTTCGCATAAATGTCAAAAAAGGACCGTTATTACCCTTGACGGTTTTCATAATATCGATAGCCTCGCCGCAATAGCCAAAAAACGTTCGCCGGGAGAGACACAGAAACCAGCCGGATCGGTCATTCGATCCGAGCAAGGGGGAGTCCGTCGGTGCGCATCCCACAGAACCTCAGGAGGCCGGACAGCAGTCTGCCCAGGGTCCTGCGCATTGTCCGGCGTATCCCCACAGTCTCGCACGGGAGGTAGCGGATATGGCCGGTGTACGCGTAGGAAACAGGATCATCGGGGCGGACTCGCCGGTTACGGTCGGATGGGACAACATTCCCAAGGTGGAAGGCGGCCCGCTGAAGCGGTTCATCTTCACCTATTTCCAGCCCTTCTTCCTCTTTTCGCTGATCGCCTTCTGGTATTACGCGCCCAATTCGCTGGCCACGGCAACGACGGCGATCACCATTGCCATATCTTTCAAGGTCCTGCTGATCGGGATCGAGCTGGTGAACCCGCGTCACAAGAGCTGGCAGCTCACGTGGAAGGAACTGTGCACCGACCTGTTCTATGTCGGCCTGGGATACACGCTGCTGCGGATGGTCGATGTCTATATCGGCGCCGGCGTGGTCATCGAAGCCATCCAGGGCGCCTATGACTGGGGCAAGCTTGAATGGTTCACCGGCATGCCCTTGCTGGTGCAGGCGCTCCTGATCTCGCTGATCTTCGATTTCGGCCAGTACTGGATGCATCGCGGAATGCACAATTGGTATCCGCTGTGGCTGACGCATGCACCGCATCACTACATCACGCAGCTGAACATCAACAAAGGCGCGGTTGGCAACCCGATCGAATTGTTCCTGATTGGCCTCGGGATCGGCGGGTTCTTCGATTTCCTGCCGCGGGCCGCGCTGCTTGCCGCGACCTTCGGCCTCGCCATCGGCACCTATCAGCACATCAACGTGCGCTTCAACACGCCCCGCTGGTGGCGCTTCCTGTTCAACACGACCGAGCATCACAGCGTCCACCATTCGCAGGATTTCCAGGGCAGCCGTAGCAATTACGGCGCCACCTGGATCATCTTCGACCGGATCTTCGGAACCTGCGTCGATGGCGAAGCTGAAAAGCTCGGGATGGAGGGCGGCCGCAGGATGCAGATCAACGAGACGATGGTCTTTCCCTTCACCGAAGGGGTCAGGGCGGTGAAGGAGCGGATCCCCGCACGCTTCCGCCGCTCAGGCGTCCCAGCAGAATAGCCCCACATTGCGGCCTCATCCGGTCGCAACCCGACCCATCCTTCCGACGTGCCTGCCTGCGATCCGCTTCAGGACGTGGAAGGCTTGTGCCCGCCCGAAATTGCCGGAGACCCGCCACGTGCCCAAACTGTCTTTCATCGACTGGATATGGCGCGCGCGCGGTGTCGTGGAACTGGACCCGCCGCGCACACCGCAAAGCGCGTTCGCACGGCTCGATCCATTGCTGGACGCCGCCAGCCACGAGATCGACGGCGACACGCTGACCTATGTGAAGGACAACCCCGCCGCGCAGGACAAGCTGGCCACCTTCAGCCGCGGCACGCTCCAAGTCGTGGAGGAAGGCGGGACCGCCAAGCTGCGCTACGATCTGTTCAGCCCCGCACTGCTGCTGTGTGCACTGGCCCCGCTGCTGTTCCTCGCGATTGCACAGGCCACCATCGTCATCTCCGAGCTCGAAAGCGCCGCGGAAACCGAGGCGAGCGACGCGGAGGATGAGGAAGACGAGGAAGAGCCCAGGCCGCACAATATCGTCGACCAGATGCTTGGTGCCCCGCCGCCTGAATCGCTCGAGCAAAAGAAGCAGCGGATGGAGGAGCAGGAAGAGGAGCAGGAGGGCACGCACTCGCCCACGCCTGCTTTCGTCTTTGCCGGGCTGTTCTTCGCGCTGTTTCTCGTGGGCCGCGTGCTCGAGCCATGGCTGGTCAGGCGGACCTTTCGCCAGGTGCTGAACACCCAGGCCGAATCATCCGAGCCCGAACCGGGTCGCCCCGCCGAGGTCTGACGGCCCGGACGAGCTCACCGACGACGGCCCATCCGTCAATCACTCCCGCAACACCCCCAGCCGCCATCGCGCCGGAAGGAGCGCCATTCATGATCAAGCTGCACATCAAGAATCTCTCGGGCACCGAGCAAACCGTCGAGGTCGCACCGGATGGTTCGCTGATGGAAGCAATCCGCGACAGTGGTTTCCAGGACTTGCTGGCACTGTGCGGCGGATGCTGTTCGTGCGCGACCTGCCACATTGTCGTGGAGTCCGACTTCGTCGCGCCGGAACCGATGTCGAGCGAGGAGGACGAGTTGCTTGACGGGTCCGACCACCGCCAGGCGGGATCGCGATTGTCCTGCCAGATTCCGCTCACCGAGGCGTGCGACGGCTTGCAATTGCGGATCGTCCCCGCAGATTGACGCTCCTCCGCCGGGCGGCCGGAGCGTAAAGGCTAGGCGATCTTGCTCAGCGGCCACCACGGCCCGGTGGGGCGTTCGGCCTTGTGCCGGCCCAGGTCGCGCAGCCGCGCCATGAAGGCGGGCTTGAACATCTCGTCATCCTTGAAGTTCTCGCCCACATCGCTCGGGAAGGTGTCGTAGCGGTCGGCGCTGGTCAGCATGATCTTGCCATAGGGATTGTTGAGCCGCAGCCCCGCAATCGCGCCGATCTCGCTTTCATTGACCAGCAAATCATACCCGCGCTGGCCGTTCCTGAGCGGGCCCGAGGTGGTGTTGAGCGCTGCGTCGGGCTTGCGCGCGGTGGGGCCGTTGCGCACGACATAGACGGTCGGCGCCTTGCGTTCGTAATCGTCGCCGAAGCTCGCTTGCTTCATTGTCGCCAGCGCCTCCGGGCCGGTTTGCGCTGCCATCTGCTTGCGCACTTCCTGGTCGACCGCGGCCATCGCCCGGTCGAAGAACACCGAGCGGCGCACCCCGCCGTCATATTGCGTCATCGGCTTCCCATCGCTGCCCGCGACCCGCAATTGCTGGTGGAACACCGGCATGGCGGAAGACGCCATCGACGCCGCCGCCAGCGCCTGGGCCGCCGCCGCCGCATCGGGCGCAGCGTTCACCAACTGCTTGACCTCGGCATAGCGGAACACGCCGCGTTCGGCCTCGACGAAGCCGACGAACCCTTCGATGCTCGAATTGCCGATCGCCTCGACCAGCCGCGGATCGCCGCCCGGCATGAGCGCTTCGACGATCCGCTTGCGCAGCGGCGCAGTCCCCGCGGCCGAGCCGTAGAGCGGCACGGAGATGAGCTTGGTGTTGTTCACCACATCGCTTTCGCGTTCGGGCGAATAACCCCACACCAGCCGGTCGAGCGCGAAACGCCGCATGTCCGGGGTCTGCGTGGGGTCGAGCCCGACCATCAGCATCAGCGCCTGCAGCGAACCGGTCGAAATGCCGGTGATCACGCCGATACCCGGCAGGGCGAGCTCGTCGGGGCTGTGCCGGCTCAGCGTGTCGAACAGGCCCGCCCCATAGGCCCCCCATTGGCCACCGCCCGACAGCAGCAGCACATTGCAATCGGGCCGTTCGGCCTGGTTGTGGCATTGCACCGCATCGCGGATCGAACAAGACATGCGGTCGTCGAGCGTGCAGATCTTCGCGTCGGGGACGTCCGCCTGCACATCGCGGATAAAGGGGCCGACGTCGCCATCGACCACATGGCTGTAGAAGCCGTCGATCTCGAACGTCAGCGGCCCGCGGCGAAACAGCCGGAAGCCGAGATAGCCGAGCACGCCAAGCGCCACGATCGTCGCGCCGACTCCAAGCAGGAAATTCCCCATGACCGCATCCCCCAAGTTGATCGGGAGGGACAATGCGCCCGTATCGCGGCGATTTCAATCAGCCGTGTGCGCCGAACTCGTTGGCGATGGCGGTCGAGATCCGCAGGCACAGCGCATAGGCCTGCTCGATCGGCTCGATCGAATTGGCGCGGATCGTGGCATAGCCTTCTCCCTCGCCCAGCGGATACTCGCCCGCTTCGTCGAGCGCGAAATCGCCCTTGCGCGGAAAGCTGATGGGGAAGGCGCGGCGCAATTGCGCCAGCGCTTCGTCGATCCGCAGCGTGAACACCATTTCGAGCACATCGGTACGGCTGATGTCGTTGGCGCGGCTGAAGGCAGGCACCGAAACGACCTTGAGGAACATGTGCTGGAGCAGCGCGAGGCGCACCGCCTGAAGCACGCCGATCGCGCGGCGCACGCTTTCGCGTTCGGGATGCGGATCGTCATCGGGCACGAGGTCGAACAGGCGGTGGAGCTTGAGCGCATCGACGCGCAGCCTAGAGGCCAGCCGCCGGAACACGCCGTTGCGATCGTCCTTGATCAGATATTCGGCGAGCGCTTCACAGGACTGCGCAAGATGCTGTTCGGTGCCGCGATAGGGGCGGCTCGCCCAATAGGCCGAATTGAACAATTCGCCGAAGGCGGCGACGGTCTTGATGCTGGCCAGCGCATTCGAGGCGCGGACGAGCCGCATGATCTGGCGGCCGCGCGCGCTCTCGGTGAGCAGCGCGCCAAGCTCTTCGATGTTGCCTTCGGCCGCGCTGCCGACCCCGGCGATGATGTTCACCGGATAGCCCAGTTGCTGGAGGATCGCGTTGTGCGGGATCGCGCGGATCTGGCGCAGGCTCATCTCGCGATCGGCGGACAGGTCGCTCTGCCGGCGCGACTTGCGGCTGCCGGTTTCGTTGAGCAGGCCGAGACCGAAGGCGGTGATCGCGCGGCTATAGGTCCGGCTTTCGAGATGGTCGCGCTGGTGCTCCTTGATCGCGCGGTAGAAGTCGAGGCTGAGATCGGTCCGCCGATAGAAGGGATCGGTGGGCACGTCGGCATCGGTATGCGCGGGGCTGTGCGCGATGACCTGGGTCAGTGTGGCCAGCGCGAGGTCGGGCGTGGCGAAGGGCAGATACCCATCACCGCCCTGGAAGCTTGCTTCGGGCTCGAGCGCGATGCCTGCACGGGCGAAGCGGCGCTGCGCCCAGGCACTGAGCGCCCATTCGATGCGGTCTTCGAAGCTGGAAGGATGCGCGCCGCGGCCCATGCCTTCGCCATGCGTGTTGAAGATCAGCGCGGCGACATCGGTCAGCCCGTTGGCGGCCATCGCCTCCGCCAGCCGCCCCTGCAGCCGTTCGATTGCCAGGCTTGCGGGGATCTGGCCGACGAAGCGCCCCGCATCGGAGAAACCCGTCTGGATCGCCACGCGCCCGCGCACCTTGGCATAGGCCTTGTAGTCGGGCTCGGCGAGCAGCAGGTCGAGAAACCGTCCGCCATGTTCGAGCGCGGTCTCGGTCTCGAACAGCGGCGAGACATCGACCTTGTCGGCGATCCCGAACAGCTTAGCGAAATAGAGCGCGGCGAGCACGGTGGAGGGCTGCTCGCATTCGGCCACCAGCATACGAATCGGCGCATCGGCATCCACATGCTTGAGGATCTGCGCCATCGCGAGGAACTGCCGCACCGCGGTCGAGCTTTCGACCGCGAGGCTGGCGAAATTGGCGCTTTGCGGTTCAACGCTGGCGAGCAGTTCGCGCAAGGCGGCAATCGCGCCGCGGCTGGACAAGTCGATATCCGCCGCATCGCCGAGCCGGGTGCGGATCGCATTGTGCAATTGCTTGGCATTCACGCGGAAATGGATCCAGCTCATGCCGAGCCCGTCGGCGCGCATGGCGGCCGCTAGCGTGCGCAGGCCGATTGCATCCTCCGCATTGCTGTCGCCCGCCTCGCTCTCGAGCTGGTCGATCAGCGGGGCAAGCGTGAGCAGCTTGGCCGGATGGTCCGCCGTCAGCCGATTGGCGGCCGCCGACATTGCCGAAGGATCGGACAGGTCCCCGGCGAAGTCCGCCGCGCTCGCCGCCGCATGATCGCGGGCGGCGCGCAGCGCGGCGATGGCCCCGTGCGTCACGTCGATCGCCTCGAGCGTATCCGCATAGCGCCCCAGCCGCTGCGCCTTTTCGGCCAGACGGAAGGCGATCGAATTGTACCAGGTGATATCGGTGCGCCCGTCCATGTCGTAGCCGACCCAGCTGGCGAAGCGGAACGGCATGGGCTGCAATTCGGTCCAGCGGTCGGGATAGGCCCCGCGCGCCTCGCGCAGCACCGCGGCTACGATCCGGTCGCGCGCATCCTGCGCATTGGCCAGCGCGGCCATGGCGCATTCATGCTCGTAGCGCAGCGTGATTTCGGGCGTCTCGGAAGGGCCCTGCGGATCGGCCTCGCGTCCCGTTGCGACCGCAGTGGCCACCGCCTCGCTCTGCCGCGGCGTCAGCAGGAAGGTGGGGTGGGCGGTAAACACCGCGTGCATGTGCGGGCGCTCCCACGAGGCGCGGAAGCGCTCGAAATCATCGCCTGCCGCCAACAGCGTGGCGAGCCGGTGGTCGGCCTCCTGCGGTTCGAGCAGATTGCCGAGCCGCACAGCCCGCGCATCGAGCGATTGCGCTTCGAGCTCGTCAACCAGTCCCGCCAGCGCATCGATCCCCAGCTCGCCGCTTTCGAGCTTGCGCGAAATGTCGAGCGAAAGCTGGAACACGGGGTTGAACAGCGGCGTCTCGCGCGTCTGGCTGTGGAGCACGCGCAACCTGTCGCTCAGGCTAGCCAGGGTCGGTTCGATCTTCGTTTCGGCCATCATCATTCCCTATGCCCCGCATTGCGGAGGGTTCCGCGCGAAACCGGGCGCAGTGTCAAGCGGGGCGCCCACCGGTAGCGCGTGAATACCAATGCGTATGGCCTGGGCGGGCCTTGCACGCGACCCCGCATGCGAACCATTGGCCGATTTGAGGGGTGGACTTAGCCGCTGCCACCCGCCACGCCTCGCCGTCATGTTAACGCGATCTTGACCCGCGCTGCCGGACACGGATCGGCCTGCGACGCGAAAGGGAATATATGAGCGACTGGACCATCGGCATCATCGGAGGATCGGGGCTTTATGCCATCGATGCGCTCGAGGATGCGCAATGGATCCCGGTCCAGTCACCCTGGGGCCAGCCGTCGGACGAAGTCCTGTGCGGAACCATCGGCCATGTCCGCGTGCGCTTCCTGCCGCGTCATGGGCGGGGACACCGCATCGCCCCTTCGACGATCAATGCGCGCGCCAATATCGACGCGCTCAAACGCGCAGGCTGTACCGACATCCTCGCGATCAGCGCGGTCGGTTCGTTGTCGGAGGACCTGGCGCCGGGCCGCTTCGTCACGGTCGACCAGTTCATCGACAACACCAAGCGTCGCCCGTCGACCTTCTTCGGCGACGGCTTCGTCACGCATGTCAGCATGGCCGACCCGGTCTGCCCGCGGCTCGCCAAACACGCTGCCAAGGCAGTCACCGGCGCGGGCGGCGAATGCACCGAAGGCGCGACCTATCTGGCCATGGAAGGCCCGCAGTTTTCGACCAGGGCGGAAAGCCGGCTCTACCGCCATTGGGGCGCCGAAGTGATCGGGATGACCGGCATGCCCGAAGCCCGGCTCGCGCGCGAGGCCGAACTGCCCTACGCGCTGCTGGCCATGGTCACCGATTACGATTGCTGGCGCGAAGAGGGCGAGGCAGTCGATCTGGCGCAGGTCGTCGAGCAGATGGAGCAGAACTCCAAACTGGCGCGCAAGGCAGTCGAGGCGTTCTGCAAGGGCCTGCCGCGCAAGCGCAGCCCTTCGCCGATCGACCACGCGCTGAACGACGCGGTGATCACCGCTACCGAACAGCATGATCGTGCCACGCTGGCCAAGCTCGACGCCATTGCCGGGCGGTTGCTCCAGCAGGGATGAGCCAGGCTTACGACCTCCTAGTCATCGGTGGCGGAATCAACGGGGCCGGGATCGCGCGCGATGGCGCCGGGCGCGGGCTGCGCGTGCTGCTGGTCGAGAAAGACGACCTTGCCTCGCATACCTCATCGGCCAGCACCAAGCTGGTCCATGGCGGGTTGCGCTATCTCGAGCATTACGAGTTTCGGCTCGTCTCGGAGAGCCTGCGCGAACGCGAGGTGCTGCTGCGCAATGCACCGCATATCATCTGGCCGCTGCGTTTCGTGATGCCGCACGAACCGAGCATGCGGCCCAAATGGATGCTGCGCCTCGGCCTGTTGCTCTACGACCGCATCGGCGGGAAAATGAGCCTGCCGCGCAGCAAGCGTGTTGACCTGCGCGTCGCCCCGCATCGCGGGGTGCTGCATGAGCGGCTGAGGACCGGGTTCGAATATTCCGACTGCTGGGTCGAGGACGCACGGCTGGTGGTGCTGACGGTCAAGGATGCCGAGGAACGCGGCGCCGAGGTGCGGGTCGGGACCGAATGCACCGCGCTGGCGCGCGCCGCCGACGGGTGGCGGGCAACACTCCGCGATGGTTCTGGCGAGAGCCAAGTGACCGCGCGCGCGGTGATCAACGCCGCCGGCCCGTTTGTCGATCGCGTGGCGAAGACCGCGCTCGGCCGCAGCACACCGGCGCATCTGCGGCTGGTCAAGGGCAGCCATATCATCGTCTCGCGCCGCTTCCCTGGCGAGCATGCCTATATCTTCCAGCAGCCCGACGGGCGGATCGTCTTCGCCATCCCCTACGAGCGCGACTTCACGCTGATCGGCACCACCGACCAGCTGTACAAGGGCAATCTCGACGACGTGCGCATTGCGCCCGAGGAGGTCACCTATCTGTGCGAAGCGGCCTCGCGCTATTTCACCAGCGCGGTGAGCGAGGAGGAGATCGTCTCCACCTATGCCGGAGTGCGCCCGCTGTACGAAGACAATGCGGCGAGCAATTCGACCGTCACGCGCGACTATGTGTTCGAGCTGGAAGCCGAGGGCGGCGCGCCGATCCTGTCGGTCTATGGCGGCAAGATCACCACCTATCGCAAGCTTGCCGAACACGCGCTGGAAAAACTCGGTGCCGTGCTCGACCTGCCCGGCGCGGCGTGGACCGCGCAGGCGCCGCTGCCCGGGGGTGACATGCCCGATGGCGATTTCGCCGCTTTCCTGTGGCGCGCGAACGAACGCTATGGCTGGGTGCCGCCCGAAATGCTCCAGCGGCTGGCGCGCGCCTATGGCACCCGGCTCGGCCTCGTGCTGGGCGAGGCGACCTCGCTCGCCGATCTCGGGCGGCACTTCGGCGGCACGCTTTATGCAGCCGAGCTAAGCTACCTCGTCGCGCATGAATACGCCCGCACCGCCGAAGATGTGCTGTGGCGGCGCAGCAAGCTGGGGCTCCAGCTGGCGGAAGACGCGCAACAGGCCGTGACCGACTGGTTCGCCGCGCGCGACTGAACGACGCTACGGAACCACCGCGTTCCACAATGCTTGAAAGGGAACCACCGCAGGTCCAAGGGGCCTGCTTGATCCCTCGTTCTCCCGGAGTCGTATGGCCCTGCACGATCCTGCCCGCCTGTCCCCCATTTCCCGCCAAGCGCTCCGCGAAGCCTATCGCGCGGAAGAAAATGCCTGCGTCGCCGAACGCATGGCACAGGCCGGCACCGCCAGCGCGAAACACGAGGAAGCGGCGCGGATTGCGATCCGCCTGATCGAGGACGCGCGTCAGCGCAAGGCGAGCGGGATCGACGCCTTCCTTCATCAATACGGCCTCGCGACCGAGGAAGGCGTGGCGCTGATGTGCCTCGCCGAAGCATTGCTGCGCGTGCCCGATGCCGCCACCGCCGACGCGCTGATCCGTGACAAGATCGGCGATATCGACTGGGCCGAACACATGGGCGAAAGCTCGTCGACCTTCGTCAATGCCGCGACCTTCTCGCTGATGCTGACCGGCGAAGTGCTCGACCGCCCCGAGGATGCACAGAAGGGCATGGGCAAGACCCTCAAGCGCGCGGTCAACCGGCTTGGCGAACCCGTGATCCGCACCGCGACGCTGCAGGCCATGCGCATCCTCGGCGGCCAGTTCGTCTATGGCCGCACGATCCAGGAATCGCTCAAGCGCGCCGCGCCCGAACGCGCGCGCGGACTGACGCACAGCTTCGACATGCTGGGCGAAGCCGCGATGACCTATGACGATGCCGAACGGTACCGGGTGAATTATCACAAGGCGATCGACCGGCTGGTCAAGGAGGCTACCGGCGATGTCCGCACCGCGCCCGGCATTTCGGTCAAGCTGTCGGCGCTGCATCCGAAATATACCTTCCTCCACGCCGACCTTGCAGTGGCCGACCTGCTGCCGATCGTGCGCGATCTCGCCACTGCGGCGCGCGATGCGAATATCCACTTCACCATCGACGCCGAGGAAGCCGACCGGCTCGAGCTGTCGATGGACCTGATCGAGGCGCTGGCGCGCGACGACAGCCTGTTCACGCGTCCCGACGGCAGCCGCTGGGAAGGCTTCGGCCTGGCCATCCAGGCCTACCAGAAGCGCGGCGTGCCGATGGTCGACTGGACCGCCCGGCTGGCGCGCAAATACGATCGCAAGTTCTTCGTCCGGCTGGTCAAGGGCGCTTATTGGGATACCGAAATCAAGCTCAGCCAGGTCGGCGGGTTCAAGGATTTCCCCGTTTTCACGCGCAAGCTGGCGACCGATGTGAGCTACCTTGCCTGCGCGGAAAAGATGCTCGCCGCAGACGATGCGATCTATCCGGCATTCGCCACGCATAACGCCTACACCATCGGCGCGATCAAGGCGCTGGCGGGGAACAAGCCGCTCGAATTCCAGCGGCTGCACGGCATGGGCGAGGACATCTACGGCGCGCTCGCGCAGATGGAAGGCAGTGATCGCACCAATGTGCGCATCTATGCCCCCACCGGCACGCATAAGGACCTGCTCGCCTATCTGGTGCGGCGCCTCCTCGAAAACGGCGCCAACAGCTCCTTCGTCAATCGCATGGCCGATGCCGAAGTGCCTGCCGCCGAGCTGGCGACCGATCCGGTGGCCGACCTCGCGCTGCTCGAACCCTATCGCAATCCGACCATTCCGCTGCCGACCGATATCTTCCCCGGCCGCCCCAATTCGGCGGGGATCGACCTGTCCGACCCGCTGGTGCTCGAACCGCTGCAGGATCGCCTCGCCGCGCTCGAAAGCCGCCATTGGGTAGCCGAGCCGACCTTCGTATCGGGGGCCGAGGGCGAAGTGGCGCCGATCAACAAGCCGCACGACCTCTCCGCCGAAGTCGGCACGCGGCGCGACGCGCTCGATTTCGAAGTCGAAGAAGCGATCAGCCGCGCCGAAGCGATCCAGCCCGGCTGGGACCGTCTGGGCGGCGAGAAGCGCGCGCTGCTGCTCGATGCCGCCGCCGATCTGTTCGAGGACCATACCGACGAATTCCTCAGCCTGTGCCAGCGCGAAGCCGGCAAGACGCTGATGGATGCAGTGCTCGAACTGCGCGAAGCAGTCGATTTCCTGCGCTTCTACGCCAATGAGGCGCGGCGCCAGTTCACCGGCCCGATCCCGCTGCCCGGCCCGACCGGCGAGGAAAACCGGCTGAGCTTGCATGGCCGCGGCGTGTTTGCCTGCATCAGCCCGTGGAACTTCCCGCTGGCGATCTTCATCGGCACCCCCGCCGCCGCGCTGGCCGCGGGCAATACCGTCATCGCCAAGCCTGCCGAGCAGACCCCGCTGATCGCCGCGCTCGCAGTGCGCCTGTGCCATGAAGCGGGCATTCCCGAAGCGGCGTTCCAGCTCCTGCCCGGCGCGGGCGATGTGGGCGAGATGATCACTTCGGATCCGCGCATTGCAGGCGTTGCCTTTACCGGCTCGACCCAGACCGCGCAGGCGATCAATCGGGGACTGGCGGCGCGCGAAGGCCCCATCGCCACGCTGATCGCCGAAACGGGCGGGCAGAACGCGATGATCGTCGATTCCACCGCGCTGCCCGAACAGGTCACGCGCGACGTCGTCGCCAGCGCCTTCCAGAGTGCGGGCCAGCGCTGCTCCGCATTGCGCGTCCTCTACATCCAGGACGATGTCTATGATGACATGCTAAAGATGATCCGCGGCGGGTTCGAAGCGCTGACGATCGGCAATCCCGAACACCTTGCGACCGACGTCGGCCCGGTGATCGACATGGATGCCAAATCCTCGCTCGAGCGTCATGTCGCGCGCCGCAAGAAGGGCGGGCGACCGGTCTGGCGCCGCCGCCTGCACCGCGGGGCCAATGCGGGCTGCTACGTCGCACCGACGATCATCGAGATGGATTCGATCCTCGACCTGAAGCGCGAGAACTTCGGCCCGATCCTGCACGTGGTCCGCTGGAAGGCGTCCGACCTCGAGCGCGTGGTGGAAGATATCAACGCGACCGGTTTCGGCCTGACGCTGGGGCTCCACAGCCGCAATGACGACACGCGCGCCTTCGTGGAGGCGCGCGCCAAGGTCGGCAATTTCTACGTCAACCGCAACCAGATCGGCGCCGTAGTCGAAAGCCAGCCCTTCGGCGGCGAGGGCCTGTCGGGCACCGGCCCCAAGGCGGGCGGCCCGCACTATGTCGCGCGCTTCGCGACGGAACGCGTGGTGTGCATCGACACAACCGCAGCCGGCGGCAACGCCACGCTGTTGGCGAGCTAGATGAGGCACTAGGGCCGCCCACCTCCGCTCAGCCTGAGCCTGTCGAAGGCCACGCGCAGCCGCGCGCGGCTATGGCGTCAATGTTGTCTGTTCCTCGCGAGTTCGGTCACCCTGCTCCAGTCGCCCGCGATTAACGCCTCTTTCTTCGCCCGGCTCCAGCCTTTGATCTGGCGTTCGGCCTCGAACGCCTCATCGCGCGTCGGAAAATCCTGCGACCATAGCAGCACCACCGGAAGGCGCTTGGCGGTGTAACCTCCGAGTGCACCGGTTTGGTGCTGTGCCATCCGAATTTCGAGGTCCTCCGTATGGCCCGTGTAGTAGCTGCCATCGTTGCAGCGCAGGATATACGCGAAGAAGGCCATTCTTGGAGGATAAGCTGGGCGTATGGCCTTCGACAAGCTCAGGCCGAGCGGATGGGATGCGGATGGAAAGAAGACCCGGCAATCTCCGCGATACGGGATAAATCCCGCCTCCCGCTTGCCCCCGCCCCTCACTTCGGGAATTCCTCTCCCATGGCGATTCTTTCCGACAAGTGGATCCGCGACAAGGCGCAGAACGAAGGCATGATCGAGCCCTTCGTCGAGGCCCAGCGCCGCGAAGGGGTGATCAGCTACGGGCTGTCGAGCTATGGCTACGACGCGCGCGTGGCGCCCGAGTTCAAGATCTTCACCAATGTGAACAGCGCGGTGGTCGATCCGAAGAACTTCGACGGCGACAGCCTGGTCGACCGCGAAACTGACATCTGCGTGATCCCGCCCAACAGCTTCGCGCTGGCACGCACGGTCGAATATTTCCGCGTGCCCGAAGACGTGCTGGTGATCTGCCTTGGCAAGAGCACCTATGCGCGCTGCGGGATCATCGTCAACGTCACCCCGCTCGAGCCCGGCTGGGAAGGCCATGTGACGCTGGAGTTTTCCAACACCACCCCGCTGCCCGCGAAAATCTACGCCAATGAAGGCGCGTGCCAGTTCCTGTTTCTGCAGGGCAACGAGCGATGCGAGACCACCTACCGGGACCGCGCGGGCAAATATATGGGTCAGCGCGGCGTGACGCTGCCGCGGCTGTGACCGCGATCGGATGAGCGTTTCGCGCTTTCCCTTCTGGCGCGTCGCGCCGGGTCAGCGCGAGGGCGAATACGTCCTGCCGGTCATGCCGCCTGCCACGGTCGGGCCCGAAGGCGCACCGCATGTAATGGGCGGGGTCGCGCTGGCGGCGGCGGTCGACGCGCTCGAACTGGCGAGCGGGCAGAAGCTGCTGTGGTCGAACATCCAGTTCCTCGCCCCGACCACGCATGCGGAGGAACTGGTCGTTTCCTGCGAACAGTGCGGCGGCGGCCAGTCGGTCGGCCAATGGCAGGCGGAGATCCGCAGCAACGGCCGGCTGACCCACCGCGCCAGCGCGGCGCTGGGTGCGCGCGAGCCGAGCGAGCAGCGCATCTTCGCCGCAATGCCCGATGTCCCGCCCGCAGCCGAATGCGAACCGGGCGACCGCGGCTGGGGTGTCCCCGGCACGCTGGGCGACCAGATCGACATCCGCGTGGCGATGCAGGACGACGAGCGCGGCATCCAGGCGCTGTGGTCCCGCTCGCAGGCGGGATTCGCAGCGGATTCGGGCTGGCTGGCGATCGTCTCGGACTTCTTCCTCGGCGCGCATCCTGCTTCGCGCGGCGGATCGAGCCTCGACGATACCTATCGCTATATCCAGTCGGCGGACGATGGCTGGGTCCTGACGGTGACCGAGCTTGCCGCCTTCGGTCGCGGCGTGGTGCACGGCAGCGCCCGGCACTTCGCCGAAGACGGACGCTTGCTGGCGATTTCGAGCCAGTCGGGCGTTCTCCCGCGCATTGCGCGCGCGCCGTAACGTCTTTGACTCTCCTGCCTGCCACGCGCATTCAGGCGGCAAAGGAGAGACACATGGCCGACACCGAATTCGACATCATCGTCTATGGCGCCACCGGATATACCGGGCGCCTCGTCGCGGAGCATTTCGTGCGTGAATATGGCGCAGCGGCGGATGGGCCGAAATGGGCCATGGCCGGGCGGAGCATGGACAAGCTCGAAGCGGTCCGTGAGGAAATCGGCGCACCGGCCACGACGCCGCTGGTGGTCGCCGATGCCGACGATCCCGCCAGCCTCGAAGCGATGTGCCGCCGGACCAAGGTCGTCCTCAGCACCGTCGGCCCCTACCAGCTCTACGGCGACAAGCTGGTTGCCGCCTGCGTCAAGACGGGCACCGACTACGCCGATCTGTGCGGCGAACCGGCATGGATGCGCGAGCAGATCGATCTCCACCACGAAGCCGCCAAGACGAGCGGCGCACGGATAACCTTTTCGAGCGGGTTCGATTCGATCCCCTTCGATCTCGGCGTGCTGATGCTCCAGCATGAAGCGGTCGCCCGCCATGGTTCGCCCGCGCCGCGGGTCAAGGGCCGCGTCCGCGCGATGCAAGGTACCTTCTCGGGCGGCACCGCGGCGAGCCTGACCGCGACGATGAAGGCGGCGGCGAAGAATCCCGGGATCATCAAGGTGCTCAACGATCCCTTCGGCCTCGCCCCCGGTTTCGACGGCCCCGACCAGCCTTCGGGCATGATCCCGCATTATGAGGACGAACTGGGCAAATGGGCCGCGCCGTTCGTCATGGCGACGATCAACACCAAGAACGTCCATCGCACCAATTTCCTGCGCGGGCATCCCTATGGCGAGGACTTCCGCTATGACGAGATGATGCTCACCAGCCCCGGCGAAGCGGGCAAGGCGGCGGCCAATGCAGTGGTCGACATGCTCAAGAACCCGTTTGGCGCCAAGCCCCCCAAGCCCGGCGAAGGGCCGAGCAAGGACGAGCGCGAGAACGGGTATTACGACGTGCTGTTCGTGGGTGAATGGCCCGATGGCAAGCGGCTCCATTACGGGGTCAAGGGCAAGTATGATCCGGGCTATGGCTCGACCAGCCGGATGCTGGCCGAAACCGGCATGGCCTTGCTCGACAGCGACGCCGAAGGCGGCGTCGGCACGCCCGGTTCGTTCCTCGGCGAAGCGCTGGTCGAACGCCTGCGCGACCACGCCGAATTGCGGTTCGCAGTCGAGGAGTAGGGGGCGGGGTCGCACCGGCGGCGCCGAACAACACCACAGGGGAGAGACACAATGGCTACCATCGCAGCACTGATCGGGCGTATCCTACTCGGCGCATTGTTCGTCATGGCCGGGCTCGGCAAGGTCATGGATCCGGCGGCAACCGCTGCCTACATGGAAGCCGAATCGCCCTTTCCCGGCAGCCTTGCGCTTGCCGTGGGCGTGTTCGAGGTCGTGGCGGGGCTGATCCTGGCAAGCGGCTTCATGACACGGCTGGCCAGCCTCGCACTGCTCGTCTTCACCGCGCTGGCGACGCTGTTCTTCCACGAACAGGTGACCGACCAGACGCAGGCGGCGATGGCGCTCAAGAACGTCGCCATTATCGGCGGTCTGCTGATGGTGTTCGCCTATGGCCAGGTCCGCGGCCAGGTCGGCCTGTGGCGCGAACGTGACCGCGCGCATGATGCCGAGGTCAAGGCCGCGCATGCCGAAGGGAAAGCCGAAGGGGCGACCGCCGCGGCTGCCCGCAGCGATCGCCCCGCCGACAGTGTCTGACCCGGCCTAGAAGCTGGCGCGGATGCTCGCGCTGAAATTGCGCCCCGCCAGCGGCACGAAATCCTTGGTGACGCTGGTGTGGCGGCGCGCGGTCACATCGAAGATGTTGTCGGCCTTGAGCATCAGCGTGATCGACTCGTTCCCGTGCAGCGGGCGCCAGGCGAGCGCGGCATTGACGAAGGTGTAGCCCTCGGTCGCCGTTTCATACGCCGCGATGTCGTTCTGGTCGTCATACCATTCCACTTCGCCGCGCAGGTCGAAGGCATCGGTCGAAGCGGTCAGGGCGGCAGCGAGGTGAAGCGGCGGAATCCGCGGCACGAAGCTGTCGTCGCCGAGCCTGGCATGGACATAGTCGCCCTGCAGCTCGGTCCCGATGGTGAAATCGCCGGTATCGATCAGGTCGAAAGCCACTTCGCCCTCGATCCCGGTGTAGGTCGCATCCTGCTGAAGGAAGAGAAACACCGGTAGATCGTCTTCTTCCTCTCCATTCTGCGCGAGGTAGATGAAATCGTCGAACCAGCTGCGATAGGCGGCGATGCTGAAGCGCGCCCCGCCCACGCTACCGCGGGCGAAGATTTCCGCACCCCAGGCGCGTTCGATATCAAGATCGGGATTGCCGATCTCGAACGCTTGCGTGGCAATATGCGGGCCGTTGGAGAACAGTTCCTCGCCCGCCGGTGCACGCGCCACTCGGGACAGGTTGATCCCCGTCCGGACGGTTGGCGAAACCTCGTAGGCAAGACCGATCGCGCCCGAGAAGGTGTCGAAACTGCGTTCGATACCCAGCGTGGTCGCATCGACCCTGGTGTTCTCGTAGCGTAGCGAGCCTTCGACTTCGAACGGGCCGTCGCCATATTCCTGGAGCGCGAAAAAGGCGATCTGTTCGGTGCGGTTGGGCGCCACGAAGGCTTCCGCGCCGACCGCTTCGAAGTCGCGGAAGTAATATTGCGTGCCCAGCGATCCCCGCCATGCGCCCGAGGTGTTCTGGACCAGCTCAGCCCGCGCTTCGAGGCCTTCGACCTCGAACACCGTGCCGATCTCGTCGCCTTCGAATTCGGTATGGGTATAGTCCGAATAGCCCGCGCGGATTTTCAGCCGCTCGAAGAAGCCTTCGCCGAGGAAGATATCGCCGCGCAGATCGGCGCGGTACTGGCGCAGGCCGATGCTGACCTGCTCTTCGCCATGCTCTTCCTCGCCCTGCTCGTCTTCGTCGTGATCCTCGTCCTCGTGGTCTTCTTCCTCGCCATGATGATGCCCCGCACCCGGCCGGCCGGGAACGCCATAGGCGGTGTCGTAGACGCCGAAGGAGACACCCAGATTGCTATCGCCCTTGAAGAAGGCGAGGCCCGCATTGGCAGTCCAGGTTTCGGTCGCGCTATTGGGCAGCACGCCGCGCTGGTCGGCGGCCTCGCGCAGTTCCTCGGCCTCTTCGAACTCGCCCTCGTCCTCTTCTTCGGCAGCATCTGCGAGGATTTCGGCGCGCAGCGCAGGCGCCACCGAGAACCCGGCGATCTCGAGATCGTCGCTTTCGCGCCATGATCCGTCCACATGCGCCACGAGGCCGCTGGTGCCGAAGGGCACATCGACCGAGCCGCCGAATTCGCGCAGATCGCTGGCGGTGTCGGTGCGGGCGACAAAATCGACATGCACCGGCTCGTCCGGAACCCGGCGCGGGATCCGCTTGTCGATCACGTTCACCGCGCCGCCGATCGCCTGACTACCGAACAGCAGCACGGCAGGCCCGCGCAATACCTCGATGCTCTCGGCGGTCAGCGGGTCGATCGAGACCGCGTGATCGTCGGATGTGTTGGAGGCATCGATTGCGCCGATGCCGTCGACCAGCACCTTGACGCGTTCGCCCGAGAAGCCGCGCAGGATCGGGCGCGAGGCGCCCGGCGCAAAGCCCGATGCCGAAACGCCGGGCAGGCTGGCGAGCACTTCGCCCAGCTGGCCATCCATATTGCGCTGCAATTCGTCTGCCTCGACGACGCTGGTGCCTGCCAGGAGGTCGAATTCGCGCAGGCCCTGCGCGCTGACGATGATCTGGCCCTGATAGTTGATCCGGCGGTCGTGCAGGTCTTCGGCCGGGGGCGCGTCCGGCTCCGCCTCCGGTTCGGCATCGGCCTGTTGGGCCAGCGCCGGACCCGCGACCAGCATGGCCGCGAGCGAGAGGGTGGAGACGACAAGGCGAAGCGAGTGCTTTGAACGATACAACATATCCTGCGTGTTAGCGACGCTGGCCGGGCGCGCAAGGATTTTCTCTGCGCCCTGCGACCTAATCGACGAATGCATTCGCAAAGGCGACGAATTGCGCCCGGAAGCGACCGGTCATTGGGCGTGTAGCCGGACGGCTATCCGACCGGCGAGCATCGCAATCGCGACCCCATGGATCGCCAGAATACACGTGATGAACAATCCGGCCGCCCCAAGGCCGTTTTGCAACCACATCACAGGGATCTGCGAGAAGACGAGTATTCCCCCCGCGATCCAGCCGTCATCCCGCAGGAAAAACCCCGCCATTCCCGCAAGGGCGAGACAGAGTGGGTACCAGAAGTACCAGTAGGCATCGCTTTCCCAGGGCTTGCCTGCGCCCGCAACCCGGGATGCGAGGAGCCAGAAGAGAATGCCTGCACACAACAGGGCGAAGGCTTTCAGCGGATGCGATCCCATGTCCTGAGAATGATCCTATGGATGGGTTGTCGTTCCGCCTGATTGGGCGGGGAGGAGGATACCCCCTCCCCGCCGCACCGCTCAGAACCGCAGGCCCAGGCCGATGAGGACCTGGTGGCGATCGCTCTGGACATCGATCGACGTCTCTTCGTCCTCGTCGAGGAGATAGGAATCGCTGCCGAAGTCGGTGTAGACATATTCGAGCTTGGCATAGATGCTCGAGGTGATCCCGATCTCGGCGCCGGCACCGAGGTGATAGCCGTCGCGCTTTTCCGAGAAGGCAGCTATTTCGCCGGGCTCCTCGTCATCATTGTCGGTGACATCGGGATCGTAGCTCAGGTCGAGCTTGCCGTTCGAATACCCACCCTTTGCATAAATGAGCGAATTCCTGCCGATCGGCACGCCGGCGCGCAGACCCGCGGTGAAGGTCCGGCCGAGTTCGGCGCAGGAGAGATCGTCTTCGACCAGTTCGACACAGATATTGCTGTCCGACAGGTC
Source organism: Qipengyuania sp. Mu-71 (assembly GCF_036867055.1). Classification (NCBI taxonomy): domain Bacteria; kingdom Pseudomonadati; phylum Pseudomonadota; class Alphaproteobacteria; order Sphingomonadales; family Erythrobacteraceae; genus Qipengyuania; species Qipengyuania sp. Mu-71. The sequence goes on from NZ_JBAJHR010000001.1 coordinate 2,415,453, forward strand.
GACGCCGCCATAGGCACCGACGACGAAGCTGTCGCCGATCTGAAAGTCGTAGCCGATTTCGACCCCGTAGGCAGGGCCGTCATCCTTGTCCTTGCCGACGAGGAATTCGTCGCCGGTTTCGTCTTCGTCGTCTTCCGGGTTGGGGAGCACGGCTTCGGCACCGACCTTGTCCCACCCGAGGCGCCCCTCGATGCGGAAGCCAGAGACGTCCTGCGCCTGTGCGGAGGTACCCGCCAGAGCCATGGCTGCAGCACCGATCAAGAAAATAGCTTTCATAGTCTTTCCTTTCATAAACTCGGAGGTGCGAGGGAATGCGCTCGCGAGTTGCCCGGCTTGCCGGGATCACTTGCGAGACAGCCTTCGACTGCCGCCTCGCCCAAGAGACGGAGTCCTCGTTCAATTGCCTTGATCGCAGCCGCTTGCGGGGCGATGGAACCGTTCGTACCTGTCGGCAGCGCCGCGCGGGGCGGCTCGTTGTCTCCGGTTCAGCGATTGCGGTTCACCTGCACGCGTGGCGGTTGTGCGCGAATCGAGAAGTGGGAAGGGTGAAGCTTGCCGTGACCGAGGATCCGGACGATGGACTGCAGGCCGTCTTCCTTGCGAACCGGCAACCGCTTCTGCGTTTCCTCGTGGCGCGCGGCGCCGGTGACGATGCCGAGGACATATTGCAGGAGGTCTGGCTGAAGATTGCCCGCCGTCCGGCCGGTCCCGTCGGCGCGCCGATGGCCTATCTCTACCGCGCGGCCAATATGGCGATGATCGATCGCTATCGTTCCGCAAGGCAATCCGCCGTGCGGGAGAAGGAATGGACCGAAGCCAGTTCCGGACCGGTTCCTGGCATATCCGACAGCCCTTCGGCCGAGCGCGTAATCGCCGGCCGGCAATTCGCCCGCAAGGTGGAAGACGCGCTGGCGGAATTTCCCGATCGTGCCGTGAAAATCTTTCGGCGCTGCCGCATCGACGGTATCGCCCAGCGCGCCATTGCCGAGGAATTCGGCGTCAGCATCAGTACCGTCGAAGGTGATTTGCGCGCCATTTACCGGGTTCTCGCCGAACTCAGGGAGCGGCTCGATGAGGAATGAACGCAGGCACTCCGTCTATAGGGCAGGAGCAACAATCTATGGCGCTTGATCGCAACATTCTCGATGAGGCCGCTGCCTGGGCGGTCAGGACGTCCGAACCCGAATTCGAGGACTGGTCGCGCTTTACCGACTGGCTCGAACAATCGCCCGAGCATGCGGCGGCCTACGACCATGTCATGCTGGCAGCGGAAGAGGGCGCCGCCATGCTCGAAGTCCAACCTGCCAATGATATCGACGAAGAGCGCCCCGCCCCCCGGCGACCCTGGTTCGCTCCCGCACTTGCCGCATGTCTCGCGCTGGTGGCGGCGCTGTGGGTCTGGCAGGTGAACGATGCCACCTCGGTCTATCGCACCGTGCCCGGCGAAACGCGCCAGATCGCGCTTGAGGACGGGAGCGTGATTGTCATGGCCGGCGACACCGAGTTGATCGTCGATCCGGACCGGGATCGTTACGCCCGCCTCGAGCGCGGCCGTGCCCTGTTCGAAATCCGCCATGACGAGAGCAACCCGTTCCGGGTCGATGTCGGCAGCGCCACGCTGGTCGATGCCGGGACGGTTTTCGACGTCAGCATCCGGCGCTCCGAGGTCGGTGTCGGCGTGTCCGAGGGCGCGGTCATCTATAATCCGGCAAGACAGAACGCCCGGATCGAACCGGGCCATATCCTTACCTTCGACAGGGCCAGTGCAACCTATGAACTTGCAAGCATTCCGCTCGATCAGGTCGGCGAGTGGCGCGAGGGACGACTGACTTTCCTCAGAGCGCCCCTGGCCGATGTCGCCGCCGACATCGCGCGGGCAAGCGGGATCGACTACCGGGCTTCCGAGACCAGCGGCGAATGGCCCATTTCAGGCAGCATTGCCCTCGACCCCCTGCGCAGGGACCCGGCTTCGCTGGGTCCCCTGCTCGGGGTCTCGGTCGAGCGGCGCGGCGAGACATGGATCCTTGCGTCTCGTTGACCATGCGGCACGCTCCCTATGCCCTTGCTGCCCTGGTGGCCTGTCTTCCCGCGCAAACCGCTGCGCGCGACGCGTCGATCGACATAGCTCCGGGCACTGTCGCAGATTCGGCCATCGCCATCGCGCGGCAAACCGGCACGAGCATCGTGGTTAGCGACCCGGTGCTTGCCCAGCGACCCGCGCCGCGCATCCGCGGCCGTATGAGCGCCCGTCAGGCCGTCCGGCGACTGGCCGAAAGCGTCGACGCGAAGGCCGTTGCCATCGGTAATTCCTCGTGGCGTCTCGAGCAGCAGCCGCGCAGGGCCGTGCGGTTCGCGCGCACGGCGCGGCGGCCCGAGCCCCTGCCCCGGCCAGCTGCCAAATCGCCCTCTCCCCCACCGGCCCCCATGGAAGAGATCGTCGTTGTCGCCAGCAAGCGCGATACACGGCTCGAAGATCTCCCCGCGCAGGTATCGATCGTCGATGGCGAGGAACTTGCCCTTGGCGGTATCGGCGGGACCGAAAAGATCACTCAGCGGATCGCCACCGTCTCCTCGACCTATCTTGGAAGCGGGCGCAACAAGCTGTTCATTCGCGGAATTGCCGATTCCAGCTTCACCGGGCCGACACAGGCAACGGTCGGCCAGTACCTCGGCGATATGCGGCTCAGCTACAATGCCCCCGATCCCGACCTCAGGCTATCGGATCTCGAACGCGTCGAAGTTCTCGAAGGGCCGCAGGGCACGCTCTACGGGGCGGGTTCGCTCGGAGGCATCATTCGCCTGGTGCCGAACATGCCCGAACTCGACCGGCGGGATTTCCGCGCCACTGTGGGCGGGGCGCTAACCCAGCACGGGGCCGGAAGCCTCGATGCGAGCGCAACCGCCAACGTCCCGCTGGCCGCGGAAAAGGCCGCGCTTCGCATCACGCTCGATGCTGCCAGCGAGGGCGGGTATATCGACAAGCCGCTGCTCGACAGAAGCGACGTGAACCGCACAAGTATCGTGGCGGGCCGTGCGATCGCCCGGCTCGAACTGGCCCCGCAATGGACTGTGGACGTAATCGGCCTCGCGCAATCCACCCATGCTTCCGACAGCCAGTATGCCGCGCGCGAGGGGGATCGCTACGAGAGCACGGCGCGCGTCCGTGAAGGTTCGGATGCCGACTATCTTCACGGGCAATTGGTTCTGTCCGGACAGATCGGCGCGCTGGGATTGCGCTCCACGACCGGCCTTGCCCGGCAGGAGCTCGAGGAGCGCTACGATGCCACGATGCCGGGTGCCGAAGACCGGGTCTTCATCCAGCGCAATGAAACGCGCATGCTCGCGCACGAGACGCGGGTCTGGCTGCCTTTGGAGGAGCGCCGGTTCGGCTGGCTCGCCGGGATAAGCCTGATCGACAACCGCACGCAGCTGAACCGTTCGCTCGAACGGGAAAACGAGCGGTCCGCTACGACGGGCGTGCTCAATACGATTACCGAAGCCACGCTCTACGGCGAAGGGTCCTACCGCTTGCGCGATGGCCTCATCGCGACACTGGGCGCCCGCTTCACCCATGCCCGCCTCGGCGGAAGCGCCGAAGACGTGCCGCTTGCCTTGATGGTGGAGCGCGCAGCGACCACGGCGAGCCGCGACCAGTCGGCCATCCTGCCCTCGGCCTCGCTGCTCGCCTCGCTGGGGCCGAAGACCAGCCTCTATGCGCGCTATCAGGAAGGCTTCCGTCCGGGGGGGCTGGCGATCGAGGGCGAATTCGTCCGCCGCTTCCGCGACGACCACGCCCGGACGCTGGAAGTGGGGGCGCGTCACGGGCGCGCCGGGATCGATTCCTTCGATCTGGCGCTGAACCTGTCCTACACCCGATGGAGCGACATCCAGGCCGACTTCATCGACGACCTCGGGCTTCCGAGCACCGCCAATATCGGTGACGGCCGTGTCTGGACCATCAGCGCGTCGGGTGGCGCGTTCCTGACCGACGATTTGCGCCTGACCGGCGGCGCGACGCTCAACCGGAGCGAGATCGACGAACCCGTCCTGCTCGCCTTCAGCCGGATTACCCACGTCCCCAATATCGCGGAATTCTCAGGCCGTCTGGGACTGGAATATGCGCGCTACCTCGGCAGCGGTCTCGATCTCGATGGCCGCTTATGGGCAAGCTACATCGGCAAGTCCCGTCTCGGCATCGGCCCTGAACTGGGCGATTTGCAGGGCGACTATCTCGATAGCGGGCTGCTGGTCCGCGTCGGCAACGAACGGATCGGCGGGACCCTTTCGATCACCAACCTGGCCGATAGCGAAGGCAATCGCTTCGCCCTCGGCACGCCGTTTGCCGTCATGCGTGAACAGGTGACACCGCTGCGGCCGCGCACCATCCGGATTGGAGTCGATTTCTCCTTCTGAACGCCGCGCTGGCAATATCTGTGGTCCGGCGCGGCACTTTTTTCCAAGGCATCGCGCCGCTGTCTCCGTCTCGTCTGCAACCAGACGGAGGATTTCATATGTATCGATACCTGCTGGCCGGGACCGCTCTGGCGACCCTGGCCGTTCCGCTCGCCGCGCAGACGCTCATTGAAGACAAGCGCACGCAGCCGATCCGCACATCGCAGTTGAAGGGCGGGGCAGGCGATGCCGTCAAGGTGACCGACAAGGGTTCGATCGAACTGACTGCCGGTTCGGCGATTACCGTCGATGGCGATCACGATACGACCAACGCCGGCAAGATCGTTGTCACAAATGCCGATGGCGCAAGCGGCATCGAGGTGGTCGGCGACCGCCAGGCCGATATCGTCAATTCGGGTACGATCACGATCGACGAAACCTATACGCCCGAAGACATCGACAACGACAAGGACTTCGACGGCCCCTTCGCGGTCGGGCGTGACCGCGCAGCCATCCGCGTTCGCGGAGATCTGGTCGGCGATATCCGCCATACCGGCACGATCAATGTCGAAGGTAACGAGTCCGCCGGGATTTCCGTGGCGGGCCTGCTTGATGGCGACTTCGTTCACGATGGCAAGACCAGCGTCCTTGGTGACGAGAGCGTTGGCGTCGAGGTCGGCGATGTGACCGGCAATGTCCGGCTGGCGGGGACCATATCAGCGGCCGGGGAAGGGTCTTCCGCCGCGCATCTGGGCGGCGATATCGATGGCGCGCTGGTGGTCCAGGGCAACATCGCGGCGACCGGCTACCGCTATACCACTGCACCTACCGACCCGTCCAAGCTCGACGACGACGACCTGCTGCAAGGCGGCAGCGCGCTGGTGATCGAGGGCGATGTCGCCAAGGGCATTTACTTCGCGGTCCCGCCCAAGGATGCCGACAAGGACGATCCCGACGAGGACAAGGACGGGATCGAGGACGCCAAGGAAGGCAGCGCAAAAGTCGTGTCTTATGGCGCTGCGCCGGCAGTCGTGATCGGCGCCACCGATCGCGACATCGCAATCGGCGCGGTTCCGGCGACCGGGTCGGGCTTCGGCCTGATTGTCGATGGCAGTATTGCCGG